>JBCBAT010000006.1:0-178261 GCA_038532355.1 Pseudomonadota bacterium
ATTCCGAACACGTGCGCCCATCCCTGAAGGTGCGCGAGGCGAAGGTGCTGGCCGAAAATCCCGAACTCCTCAAGGAGTGAGGCGAAGCCGAATGATGATCCAAAAGGGGCGCGCCGCAGGCGCGCCTCTTTTGCCATGCCGCAGCGCCAGCGAGGCGCGCCCGACAGGGCGCGACGAGCGGCCCCCTTGCGGCAGCAAGCTTGACGTGGCCCGCAGGGCCTTATCTTGTTGCATCATGAAGCGCCCGCTCATCACCTGCGCGGCCCTGCTGGCAGGGCTTGTGCCGCATGTGTCGCCTGTCACCGCACAAGGCTGCAGCCGCGATGCGATGCTGGTCTTTGACGGGTCCGCCTCCATGGCGGAACTTGGCCTGCAACTCGACGAACCCCGCCGCATTGATGACGCCCGCGCGGCCCTGCGCGATGCGATGCCGCAAATCGCGCCCATCCGGCGGATTGGCCTTCTGACCTATGGCCCCGGGCCGGAAAATTCCTGCGAAGGGATCAACCTGAAATTCCCGCCTGTCGCGGACGCTGCTGCCCCAATTCTTGAGGCGATTTCCTGGCTCGATCCCAACGGCCTCACGCCTTTGACCGAAGCCGTGCGGCAAGCCGCAGAGGTGCTGAACTACCGCACCGATCCGGGCATCATCGTGGTGGTCACGGACGGCAATGACACCTGTGGCGGCTTGCCTTGCGCCCTTGGGTCTGATCTGGCCCTGACAGGTGCTGACATCACCGTGCATGTGATCGGGTTTCGCGTGGTGACGGACCGGCTTGGCACGCTTGGGTCATCTGGCGGCGCCAGCACCGCTGCGCCCGATGAAAAGCTTTACCCCGAAGGTGTGTCCGAGGCCAAATGCATCGCCGATCGCACCGGCGGGATTTACGTCTCCACGCAGACTGTCGACGAACTGAGCACGGCGCTGCGCCAGACATTGGGCTGCGATTTCATCGGATAAGGGCACGTTCCCTGCCCGGACGGCGCCCACGACGCAGAAGAATTCTATTGACCCAGCCACGCGGAAGGACTTACCTCGCCGTGATGGTTCTTCAACGGCCAAAGGCTAGAAGATGAAAAGGGAACACGGTGCGGTGTAGCCATAAGGCGCCAAAACCGTGACTGCCCCCGCAACTGTAAGCGGAGAGCGACGCCGACACATGCCACTGACCCGGACCGGGTCGGGAAGGACGGCCAAGCCACGACCCGCAAGTCAGGAGACCTGCCATCTGATGTTCGACTGACCCGGGGCGGGGCGTCCCGGAGGGAGGCTAGATGACAGGATTTTCCTGTGTTTGCTGTGATATGCGGGCGCGCATGGGTGCCGTGTGCGTGCCATGACGGGGCCGTCCCCTGTTCTGTCCGTGCGGGGCGTGACGCACGCCACGCCGTCCGGCCAAGTGCTGGTGGACAGCATTTCCTTTGATCTCGATCGCGGTGCGACGCTTGCCATCGCAGGGCCCAACGGGGCAGGCAAAACCACGCTTTTGAACCTGATGGCCGGCATGGCCGCACCATCATCGGGCGAGATCATCATTGATGGCCGTCCGCTCAGCACGCTCAAACCGCAGGATCGTGCTCGGATGATCGCCGTGGTCAGCCAGCAATCCACGCCTGATGCCCGGCTTAGCCTGCGCAACTACGTGGCACTTGGGCAGATGCCGATCTGGGCGGATGCCTCGGCCCTCGAACATGAGGCCACTTTGGATCACGTGCTGGCGGTGACGCGCCTGACGCAGATTGCCGACAAACCGCTCGGGCAGCTTTCTGGCGGCGAACGCCAGCGCGCCCATATCGCCCGGGCGCTTGCGCAGAAACCCAGGCTCCTGTTCCTCGATGAACCCACCAACCACCTTGATCCGGACGCCAAGGGGCGGATGTTGTCGCTTGTGGCCGCGCTTGGGATCACCGTGGTGATGGTGGTTCATGATCTTGTCATGATCCCCGAGTTTGCCAGCCATGCCGCGCTGATCAAGGACACGCGCCTGACCGCTTTCGGCCCAGCATGCGACGTGCTGACCCCGCAAACCGTGCAGGACACGTTCGGCGTGTCCTATCTGCTGTTGCCCCATATGGGCCGGCAGATCCCCGCGCTTGATATCCAGAAAACCAATGTTCCAATTTAAGGGAAACACCATATGAAAAGACTGCTGACCACCGCCGCGATGCTTGTCGCGGCCAATGCGGCCGCCGCCGATGTCACGGTCGACAATTGCGGTGAGCCGCTTGTCTTTGCCGACACGCCCGAACGCATGATCGTGCATGATATGAACATGACGGAGATGGCCTTTGCCCTGGGTCTGCAAGACAAGATCGTGGGTCTGACGGGCATCACCGGGTGGTACAAGACCAGCCCTGATTTCGACGCCGCGCGTGGGGATATCCCGGAATTGGCGCCCAAGTATCCGACGGTCGAAAACCTTGTCGGTGCCTCGCCCGATATGTTCTTTGCCGGGTGGTATTATGGCATGAAACCCGGCGGTGAAGTCACGCCCGACACGTTGGAACCCTTTGGCATCCAGACCATGGTTCTGACGGAAAGCTGCATTCACATGAACAAGGATCGGCCTGAGGCGAGCATGGATTTGCTCTTTGGTGACGTGATGCGGTTGGGCCAGGTCATGGATGTGGAGGCCAAGGCCAAAGCGCTTGTCACGGGTTGGAAAGACCAACTGGCCGCGATTGAGGCCAAAACGAAAGACACCGCCACACCCCGCGTCTTCCTGCTGGATGGCCCGGCGGATGCGCCCTTTACCGCTGGCAAATTCGCCATTCCCGACGCGATGATCGCGGCAGCAGGCGGCGAAAACGTGACCCATGACATGGACACAAGCTGGGGCCGCACATCCTGGGAAACAGTCGCGGCGGCGAACCCGGAATTCCTGGTGCTGCTCGATTACCAGACCGGCAATGGGGCCGAAGACACGTTCAAATTCCTGCAAGATCACCCGGTCATGTCCGGCGTGGATGCCGTAAAGAATGAACGCTGGATCGGCTTGCGCTACGAAGAGCTAACGCCCGGACCGGCCAATATCGACGCCATTGAGAAGATGGCCCGCGCGATGCATCCCGACCTCTTCTGAGGTGATCCGGCTCAGTGTCATACTGATCATGGGGGCGGTCATCTTGATCGCCCTCATCTTGTTGTCCGTGCTTTATGGCACCACACGCATCCCGCTCAGCGATGTGGCAGGGGCCATGGCCACGGGCTTTGGTTGGTCGAATACAGAGGCCACACCCACCCACCGCATCATCTTTGAGCTGCGATTTCCCCGCGCGCTGTTTGCCGCGCTCATTGGCGCGGGGCTCGGGATTGTCGGCGTGGTCTTGCAAACCACCACGCGCAATGATCTGGCCGATCCGTTCCTTTTTGGTCTCTCGTCGGGGGCCGCGGCGGGGGCGGTGTTCGTGATCACGGTCACAGGCGATGTGCTGGGGATGTGGACGCTGCCATTGGCGGCGTTCTGCGGTGGGATCGTCGCGTCGGGCATCGTGCTGGCGCTCGTGCGATCCTTACGCAGTTCCGCGCCTGAAAAGCTGATCCTCGCCGGGCTTGCGGTGTCGTTTCTCTTTGCAGCGCTCACCAATTATCTGATCTTTGCGGGCGACAGCCGCGCTGCCCATTCGGTGGTGTTCTGGATGCTGGGGGGCCTCGGCCTGTCGCGGTGGGACACGCTGCCCTTGGTGCTGGCGGGGCTTGGCTTGATCCTTGCCTATGCACTCTACCGCCGCCGTTGGCTGGATGCGCTGCTTGCGGGCGATGCCACGGCGGCCTCTCTTGGCGTGCCGGTCAATCGGTTGCGCATGGTCATGTTTCTGGTGGCCGCGCTTGCCACGGCGACGTTTGTATCGGTGGCGGGTGTCATCGGGTTTGTGGGTCTGATGGTGCCTCATATCGCGCGGGGCCTTTCAGGTACGTTGCACACGCGCCTCATTCCCACCGCGGCACTGATCGGGGCGGCGTTGCTGACGGGCTCTGACATCGTGGCCCGGCTGGTCTTGGCCCCGCAAGAAATTCCGGTGGGCATTGTCACCACGTCCATCGGGGCGGTGTTTGTGTTTGTGTTGTTGATCGGTTCAGGCCGGAAAGACCGCGCCGGATAGACCGTTCAGCCCGCGATTTGGAAACCCTTCATGATTTGCTGATAGCGCTTCAACCGGATCACATCAGCGAATGAAGGATTGCCATCCATGGACAGCACCAAATCCGGCGGGACGGCGGTTGATCAGGTCACGCATCTTCTATGTGCCCATGGTGATCTGATGCGGTCCACGTCTGAGGCCTGCGTTGCCAATATCGCCCGGGCCGTCGAACAGCTTCAGGTGGAGGTGTCAGAGGCGCTGGATGGGCAGGATTGCCAAGGCGCAATCCTCGACCGGGTCAGCGGGATTTACGCGCAGTTGCAGTTGGAAGACATCCTGCGCCAACAGGTGTTGGTCTTGCAGGCCGGGCTGAAGGCACTGGCGCAGTTGCAGCCGCCCCCCGGCCTGTCGGCTGAGGCATGGCGGGAGGAGACGCTCAAGACCATCATGGAGAGTTACGCGATGCGGTCGCAGCATGAACTGCACGCGGCGCTGACAGGTGGTGATCTTGAAGGGTTTGAAGGCGACCGCGACAATGCGGTTTTGTTCTAATCTGCCCTGAAACCTGGCAGGGGGTGCGACCGACTGGGCCGGTCGCACCAAGTATTTGGTCAGCCTGCGGCGGCGACCGCGCGTTTTGCCATGACGCCGACCAGATGGGCGCGATACTCAGCACTGGCGTGCATGTCGCTCAGCATCCCGTCGGAGGAGACGGACACACCGCCCGCCGCATCCTCTGAAAAGTCACCCGACAGCGCGGCTTCCAGCCCGTCGTGGCGGAAGACGCCGTCTGCACCTGCACCTGTCACGGCAACGCGGGCGGACCCGCCTGTTTCGGCCACGAAGACCCCGACCATGGCGTAACGCGACGCCGGGTTGGGGAATTTCGCATAGGCCGCTTTGGACGGCTTTGGGAATCGGATGGAAGTGATGATTTCCCCTTCTTCCAATGCGGTCGCGAACATGCCGTCGAAGAAATCATCGGCGGCGATCTCACGTTTGTCCGTGACCACGGTCGCGCCCAAGGCCAGCACGGCAGAAGGGTAATCCGCTGCCGGGTCATTGTTGGCGACAGACCCGCCAATTGTGCCCATCGCGCGGACCGCCGGATCGCCGATCCCGTTTGCCAGCGCCGCCAGCCCCGGAATATGCGCCTGCACATCCGCGTTGCTGGCCACATCGGCATGGGTCGTCGCCGCCCCGATGACAACCGTGTCGCCATCCATGCACACGCCCTTCAGCGCATCAATTCCGCGCAGGTCCACCAGATCGCTGGGTGCGGCAAGGTGCTGTTTCATCGTGGGGATCAGGGTCTGACCACCAGAAAGGATCTTGCCTTCCTCAGCCGCCGCCAGGGCCGCGACCGCGTCTTCGACAGAGCTCGATTTGTGATACTTGGTCTCATACATGCGCTCTCTCCTTACTCTGCGGCCATTTTGGTTTGCACGCTCTGCAACGCCGACCAGACCGCTTGGGGCGTGGCGGGCATTTGCAGATCATTGGTGCCGATGGCGTCCGTAATCGCGTTGATCACCGCAGGTGGTGCACCAATCGCACCGGCCTCACCACAGCCTTTGATCCCCAGCGGGTTGCCCGGGCAGACGGTGGTGTTGTGCTCAATCGTGTAGAAGGGCACATCATCGGCACGCGGCATGCAGTAATCCATGTAGGAGCCGGTGATCAGCTGGGCATCGTCGTCATAGACGACCTGTTCCAGCATGGCCTGACCGATGCCCTGGGCCACACCACCATGCACCTGACCTTCGACAATCATCGGGTTGATGATGGTGCCGAAATCGTCGGCTGCGGTGAATTGCACGATTTCGGTGACGCCCGTTTCCGGGTCCACCTCAACCTCGCAAATGTAGGCGCCTGCCGGGAAGGTGAAGTTGGTGGGATCATAGAACGCGCCTTCCTTGAGGCCCGGTTCCATCCCGTCGGGCAGGTTGTGGCTGGTGTAGGCCGCAAGCCCGACCTCATGCCAGCCCATGGCCTTGTCGGTGCCCGCCACCTTCACTTCGCCGCCTTCGATCACGATGTCATCTTCTGAGGCTTCCAGCGTGTGGGCCGCGATCTTTTTGACCTTGGCTTCCACCTTATCCATCGCCTTTACGATAGCTGACATGCCCACGGCACCGGAACGAGAGCCATAGGTGCCCATGCCGAACTGCACCTTGTCGGTGTCGCCATGGACGATCTGGACGTTGTCGATGGGCAGGGAGAAACGCTCTGCCACGATCTGGGCAAATGTTGTCTCATGGCCTTGGCCGTGGCTATGCGAACCTGTCAGCACCTCGATGGTGCCCACAGGGTTCACGCGCACTTCCGCGCTTTCCCAAAGGCCTACGCCCGCGCCGAGCGATCCGACAGCTGCCGAGGGCGCGATCCCGCAAGCTTCGATGTAGCAGGAATACCCAATGCCGCGCAGCTTACCGCGACCGGCGGCTTCCGCCTTCCGCGCAGCAAAACCGGACACATCGGCAGCGGCCAGCGCCTTATCGAGGTTGCCGTCGAAATCGCCCGCGTCATAGGTCATGATCACCGGCGTCTCATGGGGGAATTCCCCGATGAAGTTGCGACGGCGCAGCTCTCCGGGGTCCATCCCCATTTCGCGCGCGGCGGTCTCCATCATGCGCTCAATGGCATAGCATGCCTCGGGCCGACCGGCCCCGCGATAGGCGTCCACCGGCACGGTGTTGGTGTAGACCGCGCGCACATTGCAGTGGATGTTGGTGATGTTGTACTGGCCGCTCAGCAGCGTCGCGTAGAGGTATGTCGGCACCGCGCTTGAGAAGAGCGACATGTAGGCGCCGAAATTGGCAATCGTGTCGACCTTGAAGCCCACGATCTTGCCATCGGCATCAAAGCCCATCTTGGCGGTAGAGATATGATCGCGCCCATGGGCATCCGTCATGAACGCCTCAGACCGATCTGATGTCCACTTGACCGACCGGCCCGTGCGCATGGAGGCCCAGAGGCAGGTGATCTCTTCAGGATAGATGTAGATCTTCGATCCAAACCCACCGCCCACATCGGGCGCGATGACCCGCAGCTTGTGTTCAGGCGCGACGTTGTAGAAGGCCGACAGCACCAGACGCGCCACATGGGGGTTCTGGCTGGTGGTGTAGAGCGTGTAGTGATCTTCCGCCTCATCATAGGTCGCCACAGCGGAGCGGGGCTCCATCGGGTTGGGGCTGAGGCGGTTGTTTGTGATTTCCATCTCGGTGATATGTGCAGCCCCAGCGAGGGCGGCATCCGTTGCGGCCTCTTCGCCGATTTCCCAATCGTAGATCAGGTTGCCGGGCGCGTTGTCGTGGATCTCCGGCGCGCCGGACTCCAGTGCCTTGTCGGCCATCGCCACGGCGGGGAGTTCGTCATATTCGACCAGAACCTCTTCGGCGGCCAGACGCGCGAGCGCTTGCGTTTCCGCGATCACAACGGCCACGGCATCGCCCACATAGCGCACCTTTTCGGTGGCGAGCGCGGACCACGCGCCCATGTTCATGGGCGAGCCATCTTTGGACGTGATCGCCCAGCCGCAGATGATGTTGCCGATCTCATCGCCGGTCAGCTGTGCGCCGTTCAGAACCTCAATCACACCGTCCATCGCCTCGGCCGCGCTGGCATCGATGCTTTTGACAGTCGCATGGGCGTGCGGGCTGCGCACGAAGGCCGCGTAGGCCTGATTTTCCATGCGGATATCGTCGGTGTACTTGCCTTTGCCGGTGATGAATCGCTTGTCTTCTTTCCGCGTGACGCGGGCGCCAATTCCTTCGCTCATGATTGTCTCCCTTATTCCGCAGCTTTGGCCATGCCGGACATCTGTCCCGCGGCCTCTTCAATGGATTTCACGATGTTATGGTAGCCGGTGCAGCGGCAGATATTGCCTTCCAGCTCTTCGCGGATCGCCTCCGCCGTGAGCGTCTTGCCCTCGGCGGCATAACGTTCGACCATGTCGATCCCGGACATGATCATGCCAGGCGTGCAAAACCCGCATTGCAACCCGTGATTGGCCTTGAATGCCGCCTGCATCGGATGCAGCTCCTTGCCATCTGCCACACCTTCGATGGTCGTGACATCCGCGCCATCCAGCGACACGGCAAGTGCGGTGCAGGATTTGATCGCGCGGCCATCCACATGCACCACGCAAGCGCCGCACTGGCTGGTGTCACAGCCCACATGGGTGCCGGTGAGGCGCATATCTTCGCGCAGGAATTCCGACAGCAGCGTGGTGTCCGCCACGTCGCGGCTCACGGATTTGCCGTTCACCGTCATGTTCACTTTACTCATGTATTCCTCCCTATCGTGCGGGTGTGTCCCGCCTGTTTCATGTCACTCAGCCGCGTCAGGCTGGGTGTTGTTCAAATGCTCTTGGAAATTGTCGAAGAATTTTGCGGCGAGTTTGCGCGCGGTGGAATCAATCAACCGGCTGCCCAAGCGGGCCAGCTTGCCACCCACCGTGGCGCGCACCTCATAGGTCAGGATTGTCTCCGCCCCGTCCTCGGCCAAGGCCACGTCCGCGCCGCCTTTGGCAAAGCCCGCTACCCCGCCGGAGCCTTCACCGCTGATGGTGTAGCTTTCGGGCGCATTGATGTTGGAAAGCGCCACATCGCCTTTGAACGTGGCCTTCACGGGGCCGATCTTCTGCACCACAACGGCCGAAAGTTCAGTGGGTGATGTCTGGTCAAGTTCTGTGCAGCCGGGAATGCAGGCGCGCAGAACATCTGCGTCGTTGAGGGCTGCCCACACCACGTCGCGGGGTGCGGCAATCCGGTGTTCACCGGTCATATCCATTGCTGGGTTTCCTCCCCGGAACCTCGCTATATAACGTCAGCTTATCCGAGGCAGGAACAAAATCAAATTCTTTCAGGGCTTTGGCGTTGGTGCAAATGGTCGCGCGTTCCCTGAGGCCCAAGTGCCTGTGACAGATCCATTAAACTGCTGAGCGAATGGCAGGCATGGAAGCGGTCCACGTGCTTCATGAGCGCCTTTACGCCGCCCGCTTTGGGCGCGAAGCCTTCGAAGCGCAACAGCGGGTTGAGCCATATGAATTGCCGCGCCGTGCGCGACAGCCGCGCGGCCTCCGCCTCCAGCAGACCCAGATCGTCACGTTCGAGCCCGTCGGTGATCAGCAGAACCTGCGTGCCTGTGGCCAGGACGCGCCGCGCCCAATCCTTGTTGAACCGCTCAAGTGCCGCCCCGATGCGCGTGCCGCCTTCCCAATCCTTCGCCTCCCGCCCGATGGTGGCCAGCGCGGTGTCGGGATCACTGTGGCGCAGGGCGCGGGTGACATTGGTCAGTTGGGTGCCGAAGGTGAAGGCGTGCACATGCCCCCACGCAGCGTCGCGGGCATGGGTGACGGCGTGCAGATACCGCAAGAGCATGCGCGAATAAACGGACATGGAGCCGGAGATGTCGCAGATCGCCACCAGACCCGGCTGGCGGTGTTGCGGGGCCTTGCGCGCCATGGCGCGAACATCTCCGCCATTGCGGGCCGCCATGCGCAGCGTCGCGCGCAGGTCAGGCTGTGCCCCGCGCGGATCAGGGCGGGTGCGGCGGGTGCGCAAAGGTTTGACGCCGGGCGCCAGATGGCGGACGGCAGCTTCGGCCTCACGCAGCTCTGCCGCGCTCATCTGTTCGAAATCCATCTGTTTGAGCACTTCGTTCTGCGACCATGTCAGCAGCGCCTCGCGGGTGATTTCCTCTTTCGGCTTTGACTTGGGCGGGCGAAGGGGCTGACCGCCGAGTGCGTCTTCGGCCCTGCGCCGCGCCGCCTCTGGCGGGGGCGGGGGCGTGTCATCCTTCATGCGCGGCGACAGCATATGCATCAGCCCTTCCAGAAATTCCGGATCGCGCCAGAACATGGAAAAGACCTGGTGATAAATTTCCAGATCATCGGCCCGCGTGATCAGCGTGGCGCGCAGCAGGTGGTAGAAATCCACCCGGTGGGAAAAGCCCACGGCCTCCACTGCCTGGATCGCCGTTTCCACCTGCGCGGTGCCGATCTTCAATCCCGCCTTGCGCAGGGCCTGCACGAAATGCACGATGTTTTCGACCAGACGCCCGTCTGCGACATCCGTCATTCGACGCCTGCCAGCATGCCCTTGGCCTCATCCAGAAGCCGCGTGGTCTCTGCGCCTGCGATGCGCGCGATGTCATCTTGGTATTTCAGCAAAGCGCCCACCGTGTCGGTGATCATCTCAGGCGACAGCGCCACGGCATCAAGCGCCACAAGACAGCGCGCCCAGTCGATGCTTTCGGCCACGCCCGGGGATTTGAACAGGTCTTGGCCGCGCAAGGATTGCACGAAGGCCACGACCTCTGCCGATAGGGCATCGGTGGCCTCCGGCACGCGTTTGCGCAGGATATCGAGTTCGCGATCAAACGTGGGGTAATCGACCCAGTGATATAGACAGCGACGCTTGAGCGCATCATGCACCTCCCGCGTGCGGTTCGATGTCAGGATGACGATGGGCGGTTCAGACGCGGCGATGGTGCCAATCTCGGGGATGGTCACCTGGAAATCGGACAGCACCTCCAGCAGGAACGCCTCAAAGGGTTCATCGGTGCGGTCCACCTCATCAATCAGCAGGACGGGCGGGCCTTTGGCGTGCGGCTCCAAGGCCTCCAGCAAGGGGCGGCGGATCAGGTAGTCGTCAGAGAAAAGCTCGGCTTGAAGCCCTGCGCGGTCCGTCTTGCCTGCCGCCTCAGCGGTGCGGATGGCAATCATCTGACCCGCGAAATTCCATTCATATATGGCCGAGGATGCATCAAGCCCTTCATAGCATTGCAACCGGATCAGATCGCGGCCCAGCATCGCGGCCATGACCTTGGCTATCTCCGTCTTGCCGGTGCCTGCTTCGCCTTCCAGAAACAGCGGCTTGCCCAGTTCCAACGCCAGGTAGGCCACCGTCCCAAGATCGCGTCCGCAGACGTAATTCTGCGCGCCGAGGTTGCTGATCAGATCATCAATGCTTTGCGGTTTTGGCTGCACCCTGCGTCCCCCTTCATGGTCTTTCAGACATAGAAGGCAGAGACGGGCCTGTCCACGTAAACACAAAAGCGCGCGGATCTGCCCCTTGCCGGGCACGCAGCAAAAGGTCATCCTGCGTCCAGCCATGTTGAGAAAAACACCAGCCACCCGCGATCCACTGGATGCGCTTTTATCCGCCCCCGACGGCGCGGTTCTGGCCGTGATCGCAGGGGTTGAAGGGCCAAGTTATCGCCCAGTCGGCGCGATGATGACGATCATGGACACGGGCGCCCGCACCGGCACGCTGTCGTCGGGCTGCATTGAATCAGACATTGCCCTGCACGCGGTGGAAACGGCCAAGACGGGCCAGCTGCGCTGCCTGCGCTATGGGCGCGGATCGCCCTTCATTGATATTCAACTGCCCTGTGGTGGGGGCCTTGATATCTTGCTGTTGCCGCAACCTGATCGTGCGGTGATTGCGCAGATTGTGCAAAACCGCGCGGCGCGCGAGCCCTGTTCGCTTTGCATCGACATGGTGAGCGGCGCGATGCATGTGCAGGATGTCGGACACACAGGGCGCGCGGGCGATATTCTGACCGTGCGGTTTGAACCTGACATCCGGTTTTTGATCTTCGGCAAGGGCCCGGAGGCCAGCACATTCGCAGCACTTGTCAATTCTGCCGGGTATCCCAACCTGCTTTTGTCGCCCGATACAGAGACGCTGGAATGGGGGGACATGTCGGGTTGCCCCACACGGCATATCAAAGATCAGGCCTTTCCCGAAGACCTGCAGGTGGATGATCGCACCGCCGTGGTGCTGTTTTTCCACGACCATGATTGGGAACCGCCGATCCTGGCCGGAGCGCTGAAGACACCTGCCTTCTACATCGGGGCGCAGGGCAGTCAGCGGGCGCGCGATGCGCGGCTGATGATGTTGCAGGGTTTGGGCGTGTCTGCCGCGGATTGCGCGCGGCTCCATGGCCCGGTGGGCATAATCCCCTCTGCGCGCGATGCCGGCACGCTGGCCGTGTCGGTCTTGGCGGAGGTTCTGGACAAAGCCATGACCCGCGCCAAAGCCCGCACGCCGTGATCCGCGCGGGCGTGCTGCTGGCTGCGGGTGCGTCTCGTCGGTTCGGGCCTCAAGATAAGCTGTTGGCGCAATTGCAGGGAACACCGCTTGTCACCCATGCGGCGACGGCTTTGGCGGCCAGTGATTTCGATGTTTTGATCGGTGTGGTGCGATCCGCGCATGTGGCGCAGCATTTGCCCGGCTTCGACATTGTGCAGCCACCTGAGCCGGACCCCAAGCAATCCGACAGCCTGCGCGCCGGGATCACGCGCGCGCGCGATTTGGGGGCGGGGCGGGTGACCGTGCTGCTGGCCGATATGCCCTTTGTGACAGCCGCACTTGTTGATGATGTCACGCATGCTTGCACGGATGCGCGCCCGGCTGCAGCCACGGATGGCAATCGCCCCATGCCCCCTGTGTGCTTTCCAGCGGTGTATTTGGACGCCTTGATGCGCCTAAAGGGCGATCGTGGCGCGGCCTCACTTGTGACGGACGCTGTTCTGGTGCCCGCAACCACGGGCATGCTGGTCGATATCGATACGCCCGAAACCCTGATGGCCATGGCGCGCAGTCCCAACGACGCGTGATTTTGTCTAAATTTCAGGCAGCCCCAAAAATTGAAACGGAATCTGCGCATTTCCAGCGCTGGAACGCCCGGTGCGTCTTGCCAAGCCAGCCCTGATTTGGTTTCCAATCTCCACGCGCAACGATGCGCAACATGCAAACAGAAGCGCGACGCTGAGCTTCTACCCCTCCCAAAGCTACGCTGTCGGCCCGACACCCTGGGCCCTGATCGCCAGCAAGCAGGTAGAACACATGTCGCAAGGGTTCACCCCGGAACAACAGCAATACCTCGCTCAGGTGATCATGCGCCTTGAGCTGCACAAGGCCTTTGGCGGTGGCGCACCGGCACAGCCTGAGGTTGAAACCGTCTATGGCACCCCGCTTGAGGATCTGTGCAAGGAGGAGCTTGCCAAGCACAAAACCCATCCTTTGGATATCTGGCGCACCATTGAGAAATGGTCAGATGAGGATCACATGGCCGAAGGGCTGGATCAGTTCCTGCTGCGCCATCTTGGGTTTTTCAACGTCACGCCCAACAGCCCCGGCTACATGATGCGCCTGCGCGCGCCCGCTTGCGTGCTGACGGCCGCGCAAATGTCCGTGCTGGCCGATTGCGCGGATGAGTTCGCGGGAGGCTATTCCCATGTCACCACGCGCGGCTCTCTGCAGTTGCGCGAAATCAAGCCGCGCTCTGTCGTGGCGATGATCGAACGGATGGAGGCGGCGAACCTTACCGCGCAGGGCACAGGCGCGGATTCTGCGCGCAACCTGACTGTCACGCCAAGTGCGGGCTTTGATGTCGATGAGCTGATTGACATGACGCCTCAGGCCAAGCAACTCAGCCGCCGGATTTTGCGATCCCGTGACCTGCAGGGCATTCCGCGCAAATTCAATATCTCCTTTGACAATGCCGGGCGGCTGTCCTGCCTGAGCGACACCAACGATATCGGCTTTCTCGCCGCGAAACTGCCGCAAGAGGTAGACGGCATTGACGCGGGTATCTGGTGCCGCATCGCGCTGGGCGGCATCACCGGGCACAAGGATTTTGCCCGCGACACAGGCCTCATTTGCCGCCCCGAGGATACCGTGGATGTGTCCGAGGCGATGCTGCGCGTTTTCGTGGAACATGGCGACCGGACCAACCGCAACAAAGCGCGGCTCAAGTATCTGCTGGAAAAAGAAGGGGTGGAATGGTTCCTGGAGCGGTCACAGGAAAAGCTGGATGAATTCGGCTCCGGCATCACGCTCAAGCGGCTGGCAGAGACGCATTTTGACCCGCGCCCCGCCATTGACCGGCAAGCCCATATCGGTGTGCATCCCCAAAAACACGAGGGGTTGAGCTATATCGGCGTGGCCTTGGAATTGGGCAAGCTGACCACAGATCAGATGCGCGTTCTGGCGGATGTGGCGGCGGCCTTCGGCACCGGCGATATCCGCCTCACCGTTTGGCAAAACCCGCTGATCCCGCACATCCCGGAGGCCAAGACAGATGCCGCATGTGCCGTGCTGGAGGCCGCAGGGCTAGCAACAAGCGCGTCCTCCTTCGCCGCAGGCGCTGTGGCGTGCACCGGAAAATGGGGCTGCAAATTCGCCGCCGCCTACACCAAGCAGGATGCGCTGACGCTTATCCACCACCTGGAGGCGCGGTTCACGCTCGATAGCCCTATCAACATCCACCTGACCGGCTGCGCCAATTCCTGCGCGCAACACTACATCGGCGATATCGGCCTTGTCGGGGCCGCCGCGCCCGGGGGAGGGGAAGGCTATAACATCGTGATCGGCGGTGGATCCGACCAAGATCAGGGGCTCGCCCGGCCGCTGTGTGGCCCCGTGGCCAGCGCAGACATCAACTCAATCATCGAACATGTCATCGGCAGCTATCTTGAGCGACGCAATGGTCAGGAAACCTTCCTGCAATTCGCCCGCCGGCTGAGTGATGCAGAACTTGCAACACTTTTGCCCAGCGGGCTTGAGACCGCCGCCTGATTTGAAAGGGATATCTCATGAACGCCCAGAACCCCATCATCGCCCAGACCATTGAAGCGGCCATCGCAGCCGATACACCGCAAGTGAACCTTGTGCCCGAGGATGCGCCCTTTGATGCCGAACAACGCCAATGGCTGAATGGGCTTTTGACAGGCCTGTCGGCCATTGCCGCCTCGGCCTCGGCGCAGGATGCACCGCTGACGGAAATGTCGGTGCTCTACGGATCGCAGTCCGGCAATTGTGAGGCGCTCTCAAAAGACATCCGCAAATTCGCGGGCACGCAGGGGTTTGAGGCGAAAGTGTCTGTGCTCGATGACATCACCCCTGCTGATCTGGCCGGGATGGAACACGTGACCATCGTGGTCTCAACCTTCGGCGAAGGGGAGCCGCCCGATAATGCCGCGCAGTTTTTCAAGGCGCTGATGGCGGATGATTGCGCGCCGCTGCCGGCGACGTTGAATTTTGCAGTCTGCGGGTTGGGTGACACAAGCTACGCTGATTTCAACAAATGCGCGGAAGACATTGATATGCGCCTCGCCGAACTGGGCGCCACACGCGCGGCTGATCTGGTCAAATGCGACCTGGATTTCGACGATGATTTCGCAGGTTGGAAAACGGCCGTGTTCAACTCTGACCCCTTTCAGGCCGCAGCCTCCGCTGGCGCGGCCGCCCCGGTGGTGGAGGCGGATCCGGCACCGGCCTTCGACAAAAACCATCCCTTTATGGCCTCTCTCATCACCGCCGACCGGCTTAGCGATGAAGGGTCGGCAAAATGCGTCAATCACATTGAATTGTCGCTGGCCGGTGGCGGTGTTGATCTGGAGTATGGGGCAGGGGATGCGCTGGGCGTGTGGCCGGTGAATTGCCCGGGCGATGTTGCGGCGCTGCTGAAGGCTGCCGGGCTTACGGGCCGCGAAACGGTGAAGCTGAAATCCGGGCCTGCGCGTTTGTTGGCGGCGCTGTCAACGAAGCTTGATATTGCGACCGTCACGCCAACCACCCTTGACGTGTTGGGCGTTGAGGCACCGGGTGAGGGCGCGCAAGTCCTTGATCTTGTGCTGCAAAAAGGCGCGGTTGAGGCGCAGACACTGGCCTCTGCCCTGCGGCCGTTGCAGCCCCGGCTCTATTCCATCTCAAGCAGCCCCAAGGCCCATCCCGGTGAGGTGCATCTGACCGTGGGGGAAGTGCATTACGATCTCAATGGCCGGGCTTGCAAAGGCGTGGCCTCGACCCATCTGGGCGGGCGGCTGACCCCGGGCGGTATGCTGGGGGTTTACGTGCAAAAATCCCCGCATTTCCACCCGCCAGCCGATGACACCAAACCCCTAATCATGATTGGCCCGGGTACCGGCATCGCGCCTTTCCGCGCGTTTCTGGAAGAACGTGAAGCGCAGGGCGCGTCCGGCAAGAACTGGCTCTTTTTCGGCGATCAGCATGAGGCACGCGATTATCTTTACCGCGACCAGATTGAGGCCTGGCACGCAAGCGGCCTGCTGACCAACCTGTCGCTTGCCTGGTCGCGGGACGGGGCGGAAAAGGTCTATGTTCAGACCTTGCTGGAACAAAACGCAGACGAGGTGTTCGCCTGGCTGGAAGACGGCGCCGCGGTCTACATTTGCGGTGATGCCTCGCGCATGGCCGCTGATGTCGAAGCCGCGCTATTGCGGATCATCGCGGGCGGCCTTGGATGCGATGCAGACGGTGCGCAAGACGGGGCGCAGGCCTATCTGGCAGCCCTTGCATCGGATCACCGGTACCAGCGCGATGTCTATTGATGACCAGCCGGGGGATGAACCCAACCGCCTTCTTTTGGGCCAAAAATACTCAAATCCCCCACCGGCCAACCGCGCCATGCATGCCCAAATTTTGTGCAACCTTGCCACCGGGATCGCTCAAACCCGCGTTTAAGGCCCGACTATGCTTTACTTGCCCGCCGATGCCATCCGTAACAGCCCCGTGACCCAAGATCTTTCTATCATTCTTGTCGAACCCGACCGCGACAAAGCCAATCAGATTGTTGAAAGCCTGGCCGATGCGGGGTTCGCGCGCATTCAGGTGATCTCGGAAGCGTCCAGCCTGAAACGCCAGATCGGGGCGCTTGATCCGGACATGGTGCTGATCGACATGGCCAACCCGTCGCGTGACACGCTGGAGGAAATGGCCGTTGCCTCCCAGCCGATGGATCGTCCCGTGGCAATGTTCGTGGACCGCTCCGACGATGCGCTGACCTCTGCCGCGATTGAAGCGGGTGTGTCGGCCTACGTGGTCGATGGGTTGCGGCCCGACCGGGTGAAATCGGTTCTCGATGCGGCCATTGCGCGGTTCAACATGTTCCAACGCATGCGCATAGAACTGGCCGAAACCAAGCGCGCCTTGGAAGAGCGCAAGGTCATCGACCGCGCCAAGGGCCTGATCATGAAAGCCAAGGGCATCGAAGAGGATGAAGCCTATGCCCTGTTGCGCAAGGCCGCGATGAACCAGGGCAAGCGGCTGGCGGACGTGGCAGAGGCGTTGGTGGAAAGCGCGGGGCTGTTGTCATGAAGCTGGCGCGGCTCAATATCGGGTTCATCCCGCTTGTGGATGCCGCGCCCCTCATCGCGTCGGCTGAGATGGGGTTTGCCGAAGAAGAAGGGCTGGTTCTGAACCTCGAACGCTCGCCGTCTTGGTCGACCTTGCGCGATAAGCTGTGTTTTGGCCATTTGGACGCCGCCCATATGCTGGCCCCGGTGCCGGTGGCGGGCGCGCTGGGCCTTGGCGGGGATATGGCGGGCCTTGAGGCGCTGTCGGTTTTGTCGATCAATGGCAATGTGATCGGGGTCAGCCGGGCCTTGGCCACGCGGATGCGTGCCGCCGGGCACGATTTCGCGTTCAACGATGCGCAAAGTGCGGGCCAGGCGCTGATCGGTGCGATGGACAGCACCTTGCGCATCGGCGTGCCGTTCCCGTTTTCGATGCATGCCGAACTTGTGCACTATTGGCTGACGGCGATGGGGTTAGAGGCATCGCAGCGGGTATCCGTGCATACCGTCCCGCCACCCCTGATGGCTGACGCCCTGCGCGCTGGCGAAATTGATGCCTTTTGCGTGGGTGAACCATGGGGGTCATCTTCCGTCGAAGAAGGAGTGGCGGATTTGTTGCTGCCCTGTGCCGCGATCTGGGCTTTTGCGCCGGAAAAGGTGTTGGCCACCCGCGCGGGTTGGGCCGATGACAATGCCGATCTCGCGCAACGGTTGATCCGCGCCCTGTGGCGTGCCGCGCGCTGGGTGTCGGAGCCCGGATCCCGCGCCTTGGCCACAGAGCTTTTGAGCCGCAAACCCTATCTGAACCTCGCGCCAGAAATCGTGGAATGCGCCCTGCTGGGCCGGTTCTCCATCTCTGCGCGCGGGGATCTGCGTCATGTTCCGGGCTTTGTGGATTTCTTCACAGGCGCGGCAGGCTTTCCATGGCGCAGCCAGGCGGAATGGATCGGGCGGCATCTGGCGCATCGGTTCGGTCTGGATGCGTCCCTTGCCATCAAGGCCCAATCCACCTTCCGGTCTGACATTTACCGCGCCGCCTTGGGCCATGTGGCCCATGATCTGCCGTCGGCCTCCGCCAAGGTGGAAGGGGCGGTGACCGAACCTCTGGCCGTTGGATCTGTCGGTGGGCGTCTGATCCTGCCGCGTGATGCGTTCTTTGATGGGCGCGTTTTTGAACCTTCCCCAGCATAGCGCGCAAATTTTAGGCAAATAGGTGCGGGCCTATGCTGCAACTGCGAAAGAGAGGCAGAATTCCTTTCTATCAGGCAGGTTTGGCCGCACATTATGTCCACGAGCAACGATGCTCCCACCGATTCCCCCGAATGTTCGGGCTACCCCAAGCAGTGCCGCTTTCGACCTGCGCCATTATCGGCGCGTGTTGATTGCGGCTTTTTTCGTGGCGCTCAGGCCCCACCCAAGCACCTGACGAAAGGACACAGCATGATCGCAAGGACACTACTGGCTGGCGTGACGGCCGCTCTGATGAGCACCGCCGCCCAGGCCGAGATCCTGGAGCTGGAAAAAGACGAACTGACCTTTGGCTTTATCAAGCTGACGGATATGGCGCCGCTCGCCGTGGCGTATGAGAATGGCTATTTCCTCGATGAAGGGCTTTTCGTGACGCTGGAGGCGCAGGCGAACTGGAAGGTTCTGCTGGACGGGGTCATTGATGGCACGCTGGATGGGGCGCATATGCTGGCGGGGCAACCGCTGGCCGCCACGATCGGGTTTGGCACCGAGGCGCATATGATCACACCCTTTTCCATGGATTTGAACGGCAACGGGATCACCGTGTCCAACGATATCTGGGAACAGATGAAGCCGCATATCCCGATGATGGAAGACGGCCGCCCGCAGCACCCGATTTCTGCCGAAGCGCTGAAGCCGGTGGTGGAGGATTTCCAAGCACGGGGTGAGCCTTTCAACATGGGCATGGTGTTCCCGGTCTCTACGCATAACTACGAACTGCGCTACTGGCTCGCCGCGGGCGGGTTAGAGCCCGGGTTTTACTCCCCCGAAAACATCTCCGGCCAAATTGGTGCCGATGTGTTCTTGTCCGTGACGCCCCCGCCGCAGATGCCCGCGACGTTGGAGGCCGGCACGATCCACGGCTACTGCGTGGGGGAACCGTGGAACCAGCAGGCCGTGTTCAAAGGCATCGGCGTGCCGGTGATCACCGATTACCAGCTGTGGAAGAACAACCCCGAGAAGGTCTTTGGCATCACCAAGGAATTCGCCGAAGAAAACCCAAACACGACCAAGGCGGTTGTGAAGGCGCTCATTCGCGCGGCCATTTGGCTGGATGAAAACGAAAACCAGAACCGGCCCGAGGCGGTGGAAATCCTGAGCCGCCCGGAATATGTGGGCGCGGATTACGATGTCATCGCCAACTCCATGACCGGGTTCTTCGAGTTTGAAAAAGGCGACAAGCGCGACATCCCCGATTTCAACGTGTTCTTCCGCTACAACGCGACCTATCCCTTCTATTCCGACGCCATCTGGTACCTGACGCAAATGCGCCGCTGGGGTCAGATCGCTGATACCAAATCCGATGAGTGGTATATGGACGTGGCCAAGTCTGTGTATCGCCCTGACATCTATCTGGAGGCCGCGCGCCTTCTGGTGGATGAAGGCATGGCGGATGAGGCAGATTTCCCTTGGGACAGCGATGGGTTCAAAGCCCCCACACCGGCCGCCGATATCATCGACGGTATCCCCTATGACGGTCGTGCACCCAATGCCTATCTCGAAAGCCTGCCCATTGGCCTGAAGACCGGTCAGACCGTGGTTGGCAACGAAGTCCAGGGCTGACACCCCAACCTCCACCCTGCGGCTGATCCGTAGGGTGGGGTTCCACCCCACCTCTCTTGCAGGAAGGCACCCAAATGACGGCCATCGACCCTGAAAGCCTCACCGCAGACGCCGCCAAAGAAGCAAAGCGCGAACGGCTTTTCACCCGCATCAACGCCGCTGACAAATGGTTTCAGGTTTTGGGCCTCAGCTGGATATCCCCCGTTCTGCGCGCCGCCGCTGGCGACAATCCAAAGGCGCAGGTCAGCGAAATCTGGCGCTTGCTGGGCGTGCCGCTGGTCGCAATTGCAGCCTTCCTGATGCTATGGGCCACGCTGGCTCCGCAGGTGCAAACCTCACTGGGTGCGATCCCCGGGCCGGGGCAGGTTTGGGATCAGGCGGTGAACCTGCACGAAGATGCGCAGGCCAAAGCCGCCAAGGAAGCGCAATTCAACGAACGCCTTGAGGTGCGCAATCAGAAATTCATCGACGCGGGTCAACCGGAGCGCGTCAAAGACATCGCCTACACCGGCGCGCCCAGCTACTATGATCAAATCTGGACCTCGATCAAAACCGTCTTTTTCGGGTTCCTGATCGCCACGGCGGTGGCCGTGCCACTGGGCATCGCTGCGGGTCTTTCGCCTTATGCCAATGCCGCCCTTAACCCGCTCATTCAGATCTTCAAACCGGTCTCGCCGCTGGCGTGGTTGCCGATTGTGACCATGGTGGTCTCTGCCACCTATGCGACAGACGGCGACGGTCTTTTCGCCAAGAGCTTTCTGAACTCCGCCATCACCGTGACGCTCTGTTCGCTTTGGCCCTCGCTGATCAATACCGCGCTGGGTGTGGCATCAATCGACAAGGATCTGGTGAACGTCTCCAAGGTACTGAAGATGAACACCTGGACGAAAATCACCAAGCTGGTGTTGCCCTCGGCGCTGCCGCTCATCTTCACAGGTCTGCGTCTGTCGCTGGGCGTGGGCTGGATGGTGCTGATCGCCGCTGAAATGCTGGCGCAGAACCCCGGTCTTGGCAAATTCGTCTGGGATGAATTCCAGAACGGGTCGAGCCAATCGCTCGCCCGGATCATGGTGGCGGTGTTCACCATCGGCATCATCGGCTTCCTTCTGGACCGGATGATGTACGCGATCCAGTCGCTCTTTACCTTCACCAACAACCGGTGATCGCAGATGGCACTTCTTGAATTGAAAAACGTCACAAAGAGCTTCGGTGAGGGGGCCACCCGCACCGATGTCTTGCAGGACATCAATCTGAGCGTGAAGGAGGGTGAATTCCTTGTCCTCCTCGGCTTCTCCGGCACGGGCAAGACGACGCTGATCAACCTGCTGGCGGGGCTGGATACGCCCTCAAAGGGGGAGGCGACGTTCAAAGGCGCGCCGATCACGGGCCCCGGCCCGGAACGTGGCGTGATCTTTCAATCCTATTCCCTGATGCCGTGGCTCACGGTGACGGGGAATGTGGGGCTGGCGGTGGATACGGTCTATCCCAAGCTGTCCAAAGCGGAACGCGCCGAGAAGGTCGCGCATTACGTTGGCATGGTGGGGCTGAGCCACGCGGCGTCCCGCCGTCCGGCTGAGTTGTCGGGTGGCATGCGCCAGCGGGTCAACGTGGCGCGGGCGCTGGCGATGAACCCTGAGGTGCTGCTCTTGGATGAGCCGCTTTCGGCGCTGGATGCGCTGACACGGGCGAACCTCGCCGATGAGATTGAGGCGATCTGGGAAGAGGACAAGAAGACCTGCGTGCTGATCACAAATGACGTGGATGAGGCCATCGTGCTGGCCGACCGGATCGTCGCTCTCACGCCCGAAGGCACGTTGGGCGAGGAATTCAAAGTCACCATCCCCCGCCCGCGCGAACGGTCGGAGATGAATCACCACGAAGGCTTCAAAAGCTTACGCGGCCAGATCACCAACTACCTGATGGATGTGGGCATTGAGGCGAAGGTGAAGGGGACGAAGACGCTGCCCAACGTTACGCCCATCCACGGTGTGCCCTCTGCGGTGGCCAAGGCGCAGGACGGTCTAGTGGAGGATCGCTTCCTCGACTTTTCCGCGCTGCACAAGGTTTATCCCACGCCCAAGGGGCCGCTGACGGTCGTTGAGGATTTTGATCTGAAGATCAACAAGGGCGAATTTATCTCCCTCATAGGCCATTCGGGTTGCGGTAAGTCGACGGTGCTGACCATGGCGGCGGGGCTCAATGACATCTCTAAAGGCGCGATCAAGCTCGATGGCCGCCACGTGGCAGGGGCGGACCCTGAACGCGCGGTGGTGTTCCAGGCGCCCAGCCTCTTCCCATGGCTGACGGCCAAACAGAATGTCGCGATTGGGGCGGATAAGGTTTACCCAAGTGCATCCCAGGCGGAACGCCAAGATGTGGTGGAATACTACCTCGAACGGGTCGGGCTGGCCGATGCGATGGACAAGCCTGCCTCGTCGCTGTCGAACGGGATGCAGCAACGGGTGGGCATCGCGCGCGCCTTTGCGCTGTCACCCAAGCTGCTGCTCTTGGATGAACCCTTCGGCATGCTCGACAGCCTGACGCGGTGGGAATTGCAGGAGGTGCTGATGGAAGTGTGGTCGCGCACCAAGGTGACGGCCATCTGCGTCACGCACGACGTGGATGAGGCGATCTTGCTGGCTGACCGCGTGGTGATGATGACGAACGGCCCCCGCGCCACGATTGGCCAGATCACTGAGGTTGACCTCCCACGCCCGCGCACGCGCAAGGCGCTGCTGGAGCATCCCGATTACTACAAATACCGGCAGGAGGTGCTCGACTTCCTCGAAGAATATGAGCACGGCGCGACACCCAAAAAGCCCAAGCCGGCCCCGACCGCGGTTGCTGCGGAATGACACAGGAACGGCTGGTCATCATCGGGGCGGGTATGGCCGCGGGGCGGGTGCTCGACCACCTGACCGCGGACGCGCCCGACCGATTTGACATCACGGTTTTCAACGCAGAACCGCGCGGCAGCTACAACCGCATCATGCTGTCGCCTGTACTGGCGGGGGACAAGGACTATGCAGAGATCGTGACCCATGATGCGGATTGGTATGCGTCCCGGGGCATCACGACCCGCTTTGGTGAACGCGTTGTCGACATTGATCGCGTGGGCAAGACCGTGACCGGCGAAGAGGGCACGGTTGCCTACGATAAACTGGTGCTGGCCACAGGCTCCAGCCCCGTGATGATCCCGCTGCCGGGGCATGACCTGAGGGGCGTCATCGCCTATCGCGATCTGGAGGACACGATGACCATGGCGGGTCTCAGCCGTGGCAATCGCGCCGTGGTGATCGGCGGTGGCCTGCTGGGGTTGGAGGCCGCAGCAGGTATGGCCGCGCGGGGCGTGGACGTGACGGTTGTGCATCTGATGGGCCACCTGATGGAGCGTCAGCTGGATGCGGAGGCGGCAGCGCTGTTGAAGCAGTCATTGGAGGAGAGGGGCATCACCGTTCTGTGCAATGCCCAGTCGGAGGAGGTCCTGGGGCAGGGCGGTCAGGTGACCGCCCTACGCCTCAAGGACGGCAGGGAATTGCCCTGTGACCTGCTGGTCATGGCGGTGGGGATCCGGCCAGCGGGGGCGCTCGGCCAGCAGGCTGGCCTCACCCATGATCGGGCGATTGTCGTGGATGATCAGATGCGCACGTCTGATCCGGACATCTTCGCGCTGGGCGAATGCGTGGAACATCGCGGGGCCACCTTTGGGCTTGTCGCGCCGCTGTTTAATCAGGCGAAGGTGTTGGCCGATACGCTGTTGGGGCGGCAGGCCGCATTCGTGCAGCAAAGCCTGTCGACCAAGCTGAAGGTGACAGGCTGTGATCTGTTCTCTGCCGGCGATTTTGCAGATGGGGAGGGGCGCGACACGATCATGTTCCGCGACCCGGCGGCGGGCATCTACAAGCGGCTTGTCCTGGAAGGGGACCGCCTGATCGGCGCGGTGATGTATGGCGACACTGCGGACGGAACGTGGTTTTTTGACCTCATTCAATCCGGCCGCAGCATCGCGTTGATGCGCGACACGCTGGTGTTCGGGCCTGCATACAACGACGGAGAAGGCCCCCCGGTGGACCCCCGCTCAGCCGTTGCAGCCTTGCCGCCTGAGGCCCGCTGCAACGGCCTTTCCGACCTGAGGAGCGCCGCATGATGGATGGCAGCCCTCTTCCCACGCTGCGGTCCACCTGCGCCTATTGCGGCGTGGGTTGCGGTGTGTTGCTGACGCCCGATGGGACGGGCGGTGTGCTGGTGAAAGGCGATCCCGACCATCCGGCGAATT
The DNA here is from genome assembly GCA_038532355.1 of Pseudomonadota bacterium. Lineage (GTDB taxonomy): Bacteria > Pseudomonadota > Alphaproteobacteria > Rhodobacterales > Rhodobacteraceae > Roseovarius. Next base: position 24,282 of record JBCBAT010000006.1, read on the forward strand.
TTGGCAAGCTTTGTTCCAAAGGGTCCGCGTTGGGGGACACGGTGGGCCTCGGTCACCGTTTGCGCACGCCGATGGTGGAGGGCCGCGAAACCGGCTGGGACGACGCGCTGCAATTGGTGGCAGACCGGTTCCGCGAGACGGCGGACACCTATGGCCCGGATGCGGTGGCCTTCTATGTCTCTGGCCAGTTGCTGACGGAGGACTACTACGTCGCCAACAAGTTGATCAAAGGCTTCATCGGCACCGCCAATATCGACACCAATTCGCGGCTTTGCATGGCCTCCACCGTGGCGGGTCACAAACGCGCCTTCGGTACCGATACCGTGCCCGGCACCTACGAGGATCTCGATGAGGCGGATCTGGTGGTGTTGGTGGGGTCTAACCTCGCCTGGTGTCACCCGATCCTGCACCAACGGGTCCTGGCGGCGAAGGCCAAGCGCGGTACCAAGATCATCGTGGTGGACCCGCGCCGCACCGCCAGCTGCGATGGCGCGGATCTGCATTTTCCGCTGGAAATCGGCAGCGATGTGGCGCTGTTCAATCATTTGCTGGCAGAGATTGCCGCGCGCGGGGCGGTGGATGAGGCATATCTCAACCACACCAACGGATTTGACGCCGCCCTTGAGGCCGCGCAGGCCAGCGATCTGCGCGCCACGGGTCTCGACCCTGCCGATGTGGCGCGGTTTTGTGACATGTGGATTGGCACCAAGAAGGTCGTCACCGTGTTCAGCCAAGGCGTGAACCAATCGACCTCTGGTGCGGATAAGGTCAACGCGATCCTCAACTGCCATCTGGCCACGGGCCGCATTGGCACGCCCGGTTGCGGGCCGTTGTCGGTCACAGGGCAGCCCAATGCGATGGGCGGGCGCGAAGTTGGGGGATTGGCCAATATGCTGGCCTGTCACCTCGATCTGGAAAATGCCGATCACCGCGACGCCGTGCAAATCTTCTGGAACGCGCCGCAGATGCCGCAGGCCGCTGGGCTGAAGGCAGTGGATATGTTCCGCGCGGTGGGGGAGGGCAAGATCAAGGCGCTTTGGATCATTCACACCAACCCGGCGGTGTCCATGCCAGAGGCGGACGCGGTGCGCGACGCCATCGAAGGCTGCGATTTCGTGGTGGTGAGCGACATCACCGGGGCGACAGATACCGCGCGGCTTGCTGACGTCCTGCTGCCCGCCGCCGCCTGGGCGGAAAAGGATGGTACGGTCACAAATTCCGACCGCATGATCAGCCGTCAGCGATCCGTAATCGGCGCCTATGGAGCCTCACGCCCGGATTGGGAAATTCTGGCTGAGGTGGGCCGCCGCATGGGCTGGACGGACGCTTTTGACTATGACAGCCCGGCGCAGATTTTCCGCGAACACGCAGCCCTCTCGGGCATCGCAGGCGGCTTTGGGCGGGATTTTGATATCTCCGGTCTGGCGTGTCTAACGGACGCAGATTTTGACGCGTTGCAGCCCACCCGCTGGCCCATCACACCCACGCGCCAAGGTGGCCGGTTTTTCGCCGATGGGCGGTTTTTTCACGCAGACGGCAAGGCCAAGCTGTTGCCCGTCACGCATAAACCCCCGGCGGCCAAAACCGGGCGGCGCTATCCGTTCCGGCTCAACACAGGCCGTGTGCGCGATCAGTGGCACACCATGACGCGCACCGGGCTCTCGGCGCGGCTGTCCTCGCATTTGGCTGAGCCCTATCTGGATATCCACCCGATGGATGCTGCGCGCCTTGGGATCACCCCGGCTGACTTGGTGGAGGTCAAAAGCCCCCATGGCGCGTGCATTCTGCGGGCGCGGATCACCACAGATGTGACGGCGGGACAGGTGTTTGCCCCAATGCATTGGACAGGCGAAACCGCGCCTTCGGCCCGCATTGATGCGCTTGTGGCAGGGGCAGTGGACCCGGTGTCAGGTCAGCCGGAATCGAAAGCCTCCGTCGTGTCGGTCACGCGGCTTGAAGCGGCGTGGTACGGGTTTGCGATCTCAACTGAGATGCCCCAGCCGACGAGCGATTACTGGTCCTTGGCGCGCACCAATGCCGGCTACCGGGCGGAGCTGGCCGGGCGGCACACTCCGCAAAACTGGGAAGAGGCCGCGCGCGCGATCTTTGGCCTGCCAGACGCGCAGGTCACTTCGCTGACCGATCCGGCGCGCGGGCTGCACCGGCTGGCGTTTCATACCGAAGGCCGCCTATTGGCTGCGATTTTCGTGGCACCGGAACCTGTGGCTGTGATGCGCGACTACCTTGCCGCGCGCCCCGGCATGCCCATGGATCAGGTCCTGACCGGGCGCACGCCTGCGGATGTGCCCGATCCCGGCCCTGTGCTGTGTTCGTGTTTCGGGGTGGGCGTGAACACCATCGCGCGCGGGATCGAACAGGACGGATTGATGAGCGTCGATGATATCGGCGCTGCCCTGCGCGCAGGCACCAATTGCGGGTCCTGCAAGCCAGAGATTGGCGCGTTGCTCAAATCCCTCACCCTGCCGCAAGCCGCTCAGTGACAAGGAGCATGCCATGAAAGCCTTCCCGATGTTCATCAAGACCACAGACCGCCGCGTGGTGATTGTGGGGGGCGGCGAACAGGCGGCACAGAAGGCACGGCTGATCCTGAAGACGGACGCGCAGATCGTTTTTGCGGCGCATGCGCTGGACCCTGAGATTGAGGCGCTGTTGCAGGATGGCCGCGCGGAATGGCATGACGGCCCCCTGACGGCCGGGTTTTTCGAGGGCGCGGCGATGGTGTTTGTCGCCACGGGGTGCTTTGCCCTTGATGTCAGCGCGCATGCGATTGCCAAGGCCGCCCATTGCGCCGTCAACGTGGTCGATCAGCCTCATCTTTGCGACATCACAACGCCGTCGCTGGTGGATCGTGACCCGGTGGTGATCGCCATCGGTACTGAGGGCACCGCGCCTGTCCTGTCGCGCCAGATCAAGACGCAGATCGAAGAAACCCTGCCGCGCAATCTGGGTGGTTTGGCCGCGTTGGCCGGTCGGTTGAGGCCAAGCGTGGCCAAACATGTCGAACGATCCCGGCGCCGGGCGTTCTGGGCGTGGGTCTTTTCCGGCAAACCGCGCGATATGTGGACCCGCGGGGCAGAGGCGCACGCCGCCACGATGATCAAGGATGAGATTGCAAACCGGGCCGTCACGCAGGTGTCGGATGCGGGTGCGGTGGCCGTGGTTGATGCGGGTCCGGGTGCGGATGGCGGCGATCCCGAATTGCAAAGCTTGCGCGCGGTACAGCGCCTGCAGGGGGCTGACATGATTTTCTATGACCGGTCCGGCGATGCGCCTATCCTTGAATTGGCGCGCCGTGACGCGGAACGCGTCTTTCTGGGCCAAAGCGATACGCGCTTGACGGCCGAATGGGTGCAAAACCGTCTGATGGCAGAGGCGCGCAGCGGGGCAAGGGTCGTGCTTGTCACCGCATGTTTTGCCGATCATCACGCATCCGCCCCGCACTGGCAGCAAACGGCAGAGGCGTCCGGCGTCACGCTGGAGTTTCTGGCCTGTGCCGCGCCCTCACCGCAGTTTGTGCAGGGGCGCGCACCGGCTCAGACGCAAGGCCGTTTGCGGGCGGTCTAGGGCCGCGCCTTGCCACCGTAGACAGGTGAATTTCGCGCCAATACACTTATGACGGGACAGTTTTTGAAACGATTCGTCGCAAAATGGTGCGGCGATGGGGGGTGTTTTTTCGCACATGCGTGTTGGGTCGGCTGGCTTGCCAAGCGCCTTTCAGGATGCGGCGGATGATGGATTTTACAGAATCGATAGATGAAAAAGGTGATTTCCGTGCGGCGCAACAGGTGCCCCGCAGCAGTGATGAAGGTCACAGACGGACCCGGGGCTTTGGTGACAGAATACGATTTTGAAACCGCATAGTCGCGGTGCATCACGTGATTGGCTTGGAAGGTGGGACCCATGGCAGCCAACAGAACAGAGATCGACCATCTGGTGCTGTGCGTTCATGGCATCGGCAATCAGGTCGCGGGCGACACGGTTGACGATGTCCTGAGCGGGGCCGTTGCTGAACACTACCGCACAGGCGGCGCGCCTGTGATTGCCGATGATGCCATCGTGAACCTCTTTGAGCCTGCGTTTGAGGATTATTCCGGCCTGTCGGTCGACAGGCCCCGGCCCTTTCCGGGTGGCAAAGGGGCGACCGTCTTAACCCCGATTCACAACGGCAGGAAAGACGCCAAGGAAGAGGACGCAGACCCGCAGGATGAAGACCGCGAGGAAGACACCGCCCTGCACCAGGGCGTGCCGCCGCGCAAAGGCACTGCGACCATGTTCCCAATGCACATCAAACGCGTGCGCCCGCAAACCGCACCGGCCAGCCAGGTCAAAACCGTCCTGGCAGAGGTGTATTGGGCCGATCTGTCGGCAGAGCCCAAGGGCGCGTTCGCCACGATCTTTGATCTGGTCAAGGTGGTGATGTCCATCGGGTATCTGGCGCTGGACAATGCCGCCAACACCTATGCACGGGCGGGTTACTGGGCGATTGTGTGCTTTTTATGGGCCCTGATTGCAGGGGTTGTCGCGCTGAATGCGGGCTTGCTGATGGGGGTTGTGGTGCTGCTTTTGGAAGGCTGGGTTTTCAACTTTCAGGGCGGCCATCCGGTGGGCGGGTTCATCCCGCTTGACCAACGCATCCTCGAAGGCGCCATTGCCGGGTTTGCCGGACTGGCCCTTGTGATGGGGGCGCTGGGCTGTTTGCGCGTGACGAAAATCAATTGGTGGCCCTTTTTCGCAGGCGCCATGGCGGGTCTCGTGCCCCTTGGCATCTACGGCCTTTTCAACCTGCAAACGGCAGAAGCCGTGATCGTGGCCACCGGCACTGCAACCACGCTGCTGGGCGTCTTTTTCGGCGCAACACGTTGGAACCTCAGCCTGTGGCGGATGTTCGGTGTGGGCACGGGGGGCTGTGGCCTTCTTGTGTTGGCCTTCGTGCCCTTCATCGCCGAGACCGGATCGCCGGGGCTGATGCTGGCCGACACGTTCAAGGATATCTGCCCAAAGGGCTTTGCCTGCGAAAAGGCCCAACTGGTCAGTTTCATCGGCACGCTGATGTTGCTGCTCGAAATTGCGTGGGCCATTGCCGTGTTCCTGTGCATCATCGTCTACGTGGTCTGGGCCGTGGGCGGCAAGGCCAGCCTCTTTTTTCCCACGGGCCAGCCGCAACATATGTACGCGCCCGTATGTTCGGCGCTGATGCTGCTTTGGATGGTGGTGGCATCGTCGTTCTGGGTGTTCATTCAGCACAGCCTGGGCGACGGGCCGGAACGGATCACGTTGCTGCCGCAAGCGCTGGAAACCGCGATCAAGCCCTTGGTCCTGAACATGGCCATTGGCGTGCTGTTCCTTCTGATCCTGCTGGTGGTGGCGGTGGGCCTTGTGGTGGGGCGCTTCATGATCCGCGATGTGCTCTTCAAGACAGCGATCACCGCGCCGTGGATCGGTCGGCTGCTGCTTAACGGGATGTTCCAGGTGGTGTTCGCGATATCGACCTTGGTGTTTGTCACCATTGTGGCGGAACTGGGCGCGATGAAGGCTGTGGGCATCAGCCCTTTTCATATCGTTAGCGATTACCTCGGCCTTGGATGGGTCGATGAAACCGGTCTGACCAAAAGCCACAAGTTGCAGGATATCTTGCCTTATGTGCCGTACTTCCTGCTGGGGCTGGCGCTTTTCGTTTATCGGTTTCGTGAAAAGATCGCGGGCGGGCTGGGGGCGTTTCGCGACATCGTGGTCTATGCCAACAATGATGCGTTCGACCCGTCCATGGAGGAAGGCAAGGACCTGTCCAACTTCCCACCGCGCGAACAGATCGAAGGTCGGTTTGAACGCGTCAGCACCTTCCTGATGACGCAGGTGAAACCCAAGAAGGTCACCGTCATTGCCCATTCCCAAGGCACCGTGGTGGCCACGCGCAACCTGCGCCGGTTGCTGCCGTCGGGGCTGTTTGAGGGGTGTGAGGTGACCTTGGTCACCATGGGGTCGCCCGTGACGCATCTCTATCGCAAGTATTTCCCCCGGGCCTTCCGCGTGGACAAGGGTGATTTCGACAACAATGGCGGGCCGATCACGTGGTACAATATCGGGCGCACCGATGATTTCGTGGGCACCTATATCGAAGGCTTGGATGAGTTGAACGGCCTTGATCCCGCGCCTCAAATTGTCCCGTCAGAGCGCAACCTGCTGGTCCCGGCGGGCGGGCACCCGGGCTATTTCACCGACCCCTATGTGTGGGAACACTTCACCCAGAAGATCAAATTCAAACTGCTGTAGATCGAAGGACATCCGACGATGACCGCAACACGCAACACCGATCAAAAGCTTGCAATAAAACAACCGCTTTCCTACGGTTTTTATCAATCCTTGGTTGAGCGTTTGTGATCCCATGATTGATTTTATGACCTATTGGTTTGAATGGTTCCTGATCGCCTGGCTGGGCTTGCTGGCCTTTCTGGTGGCCAAAAGCCTGGTCAGTGCCCGCGCCCCAAGATCGGGTTTGCTGAGCGGCGACGGGGCCGGGCTGATTGATCCCGAACGCCTTCCGCTCTTTCTCGTGACCGTTGGGTTTGCACTTTACTACACGGTGCAAACGCTGATGACGCCGATGGTGGAACTGGAACGCGCGCCAGATGAATTCTGGATGCCCGAAGTGCCGCAAGAGATGCTCTACCTCCTTTTCGGGGCGCAGGCCAGTTTCCTGACGGGCAAAGTATTTCGATTGTTCCAACTTAGAGAGGCCAGATAGATATGAGGGATTTGAGGGGTATCTTGATCAGCGTCGTCGGCACGCTTGCCGCCTTCGCCATTGCCGCTTTCGCGGTCTACAAGGGCATGAAACCCGCAGATATCGCGCTGATGGGCTTTATCGTTTTCGGCACGATTATCGTGCTGTTTGCCGCCGGGGTGCTTTATCAGATCGGGACGGGGATGATTTCGCTGTCAGGCATCATATCTGAGCCGCGCGAGGGCCCGTCTGACGCGGAAGGCAACCCAAAGGCGTCGCTGTCTCGGTTTCAGTTTCTGGTCTTTACCTTCGTCGTGGCAGGGCTGTTTTTGATGCTGTCGATTGAGACTGGCAAATTCGTGCATATTCCCGACAGTGTTCTGGTGCTCATTGGCCTCAGCGGCACCGGCTTTCTGGTGGGCAAGGCCACCAGCACGATGAAAGCGCCCGCAAACCCCGAAGATGAGATCAAGCGCAAAACGGCGGAGAAGGCCAAACTGGAACAACAGCTCAAGGATCTGGATGCGGAGTTGAAAGACCTTTCTGACCCGGATGACGCGAAGACGTGAGGGGCGCGTTCAAAACCGCGGGCCTCGCGCTGGGGCTGATGCCACTTGCCACCGGCGTCATGGCCAAGACAGACGATGATCCGTGCCCCCCGCAAGAGGTGTTTGACATCGCGACAGAGATTGATCAAACCACGGGTTTTCCCGATCTGTCCCATCTGGATCCGCCCTTTGATGAGGGCACGTTTGAACGCGTCTGCCGCGATCGCAAATGCCTTGATCATGACCCGCGCACAAAGTCAGCCGTTTACGTTGCGGCAAAACTCAACCGGTCTGTCGTTTGCGGCGACAACAAGCGCCCCAAGAAATGGAACCCCGAAGATCAGGTGGAGGCCGATCCCGTCGCGGTGGACAAGGACTACAAAGGGTCAGATTACGCGCGCGGGCACCTTGCGGCGTCGGCGGATTTTCAATCCAATTTCGACCACATGCAAGACACGTTCCACTTCTCCAACGCGGTCCCGCAAATCCAGCACGGGTTCAACGGCAGCTATTGGCGCTATCTGGAGGATCATGTGCAGGATCTGGCCATGAACGGCCATGACATGATCGTCTTCACCGGCCCTGTGCCGCTGCCGCCCGATGGGCGCGCGACCGTGGTGGCGGAAAACCTGAACGCCTGTCAGCTGGAAATCCGCCTGCCCAACGCACAGGAATTGCGCAAGGACCGCATCTGTGACGCCAATGACGGGGACGCCAATGTGGGCAAGGAATGCGCGCTACCAGCAGGTGTGACGGTGCCCGCGGGCATGTTCAAAATCGTCTACCAGATTGATCAGGATCAGGCGTTTGCCTTCCTGATGGGCAATTACGATCACAGGACCACGCATAAAGACACGCCGCTGCGGGATCTGGACAATGATGAATATCTGGATTTGCACAGGGTCTCGATCGACGTGATTGAAAAGCTGACCAGTATTGATTTTCTCACGCGGCTCAGTTCCCGCCGGGAGCATATCGTTGAGGAAAGCTGCATCGCCACCCCGTGGCATTGACCTGTGCCGAGGGCCGGTGCGGCGCTAACCCTCGCCGTGCATGGCCGACAAGTACCGATGTATATCGCTGACGCAGACGGAGCCCTCTCCCACCCCTGAGGCCACGCGTTTGACGGACCCCGATCGCACATCGCCCACGGCGAAAATCCCGCTTACGGATGTTTCAAAGGGCGATGGCGCCCCCGCGCCGGTGGCAGCGCCTGTCAGGACAAATCCTTGCTTGTCCGTCTCCACCAGATCCCCCAGCCAACGGGTGTTCGGTATGGCCCCGATCATCACGAAGATATTGGAGATGGCCTTCGTTTCGGTTTCTCGCGTGATGCGGTTTTTCCATGTGACGGCCTCAAGCTTACGCTCCCCACGCAGGGCGGTCAGTTCGGTGTTCCTATGCAACGTGATCCGGGGGGATTGATCGATACGCTGGACCAGATAATCCGACATGCTTGCCGCAAGGCTATCACCCCGGATCAGAACATGGACGTGCCGGGCGTGGCTCGACAAAAAGACAGCCGCCTGACCAGCAGAATTGCCCCCGCCCACCACAACGACGTCAGAGCCTGCGCAAAACCGCGCTTCCAGCGCCGTTGCGGCATAATGAATGCCTTGGCCTTCGAAGTCTTCGTACCGGTCAAGATCCAGCCGCCGGTAAGTCGCGCCTGAGGCAAGGATCACAGCGCGGGCTTTGACGGTCTGCCCCCCTTGCAGCGATATCTCAAAATCGCCTGCCTGGCCTTTGGCGATCCCGGTCGCGCCCCGCGCGATGGCAAAGGTTGCGCCGAATTTCTGCCCTTGGATCCACGCCCGCCCCGCCAATGCCTGACCAGAGATACCCGTCGGAAAGCCAAGGTAGTTTTCAATCTTCGAACTTGTCCCGGCTTGTCCACCGGGGGCCTCCGCCTCAATGACAATCGTATCCAGCGCCTCTGACGCGGCATACACACAAGCCGACAGCCCCGATGGCCCGGCGCCCACGATGGCCAGGTCATAGACATGACCTGTCGGCAGCTCCTCCGTCAGGCCAAGAATATCGGCCAAGTCCGGGGTGGAGGGGGCATGGAACACGCCGCCGTCTGGCGTGCAGACCAGCGGCAGCCGGCCGTCATGTTCCGCCACGACTGCGGCGGCGCTGGCGTCCGTCGGGTCAATGAGGGACAGGGGGTACCCATTGCGGCTGAGAAACCGGTTTATGCGGATCGCGTCACGGTCGTCGCTTTCGCCGATCAGGCTGATGCCCGCCTCTGAATGCACGATGAACGCCGTGCGCCGCAGGATGAATGCGCGCATGATCACCTCGCCGATATCCTGTTCGGTGCTGGCCATGCGTTGGAATTGCGGGCGTGACATGCGCACGATGCTACTGTCCTGACCGGTGCGCCCGCCCACAAGGATCTTGCGCTGATTGAAAAGATCAAGCTCACCCGTGAACTGATGGCGGGCGTGGGTTGTGATCACCCGATCCGCGCCATCTGGGGCTTTGTCCACGATCTCAACCGACCCGTCCACGACCAGAAAGAAATCCACCCCGCGCTGACCACGCTCAAAAAGCCATGTGCCTTTGGGGATGTCTTCCACGTTTCCGTAAGAGGACAGGCGGTCGACCTGATCTTGCGACAGAACCGGAAAGGTCTGCTCCTCCCGCAAGTACGGATCGCTTGCGTTCACGGCATCCCGGGCTTCCTCGACTGCCGTTTTTTCCGTTGTCACCAGTGGCCCTCCGCCTGTGTCGAAAGTTACTTGCCGATCCCAAGCGCGGCAGAGGCTTTGCGGCACGAATAGTAAAACACCGGCGTGAACAGCAGGCCGAAGATCGTGACCCCAAGCATGCCGAAGAAAACCGCCGTGCCAAGCGCTTGGCGCATTTCCGCCCCGGCGCCCGTTGCGGTGATCAAGGGCACGACGCCCAGAATGAAGGCGAAAGACGTCATCAGGATGGGCCGCATGCGCAGGCGCGCGGCCTCTATCGCGGCGTCAAAGGGCGATGCGCCGTCCTCTTCTGCCTGTTTGGCAAACTCCACGATCAGGATCGCGTTCTTCGATGCAAGTCCCACAAGTACGACCAACCCGATCTGGGTGAGGATGTTGTTGTCCATGCCCCGCCAGAGCACGCCGGATATGGCCGTCAGCAGACACATGGGCACGATGAGAATGACGGCGAGGGGAAGAACAAGGCTTTCGTATTGCGCGGCAAGCACAAGGAAAACAAGCACGACAGCAAGGGTGAAAATGATGAAGATGCTGTTATCCGCCAGCTTTTCCTGCAGCGCCAGTTCCGTCCATTCAAAGCTAAACCCCGGTGGCAGGTCTGCGGCCAAGGCCTCCATTTTCGCGAGCGCATCGCCCGTCGATACGCCGGGCAGCGCAGCCCCCTGCACGGCGGCAGCCGGGAAAAGGTTGTAGCGCACCACGCGGTAAGGCCCGGTTGTATCTTGGAAGGTTGCTACCGATCCAATGGGCATCATCCCACCCGTCGCCGTGCGCGTGCGCAGGTTTTCCACATCGCGCTGTTGATCCCGGAACACGCCATCCGCCTGCGCCGTGACCCGGAACGTCCGGCCCAGGAAATTGAAATCATTCACGAAAGCAGAGCCAAGATAAACCTCAAGCGTCTCAAAGATCTGATCGGGCGTGACACCAAGCTGTTCGGCTTTCACCCGGTCAATATCGGCAAAAATCCGGGGGGTAGAGGTGTTGAACAAGGTGAAGGACTGGGTCAGCCCCTCGGTCTGATTGGCCTGTCCGGACAGATCTTGCGCCACGCTTTCCAGCGCACGCAACCCGCGGCCCCGCGTATCCTGCACATACATCTTCCAGCCACCCGCAGACCCGATGCCGCGCACAGGCGGTGGGGCGACCACAAAAATGAACGCCTCCTTTATCTGGAAGAGCGAGCCCTGAACCTCTTGCAAAATGTCATTTTGCGTCAGCCCGAGCGACAGCAGGTCGTCAAAATCCTTGAAGGTGAAAAAGATCGCACCGGCATTGGGTGCGTTGGTGAACGTGGCCCCGTCAAAGCCTGCAAACCCCGCCGTATGCGCCACGCCCGGATGATCCAGGATCAATTCTGTTGCGCGCTGAACAACCTTGTCCGTGCGATCAAGCGAGGACCCGGGCGGCAATTGAATAACGGTGATCAGATAGCCCTGGTTCTGGTCCGGGATGAACCCGGTCGGCGCGCGCTGGAACTGTTCATAGCCCAGGTAAACCAACCCCCCATAGGCCACGAGGACAAGAAGACTGACCGTCAAAAGGCCTTTGACGACAAAGCCATAGCCTTTGGACAGTTTGTCGAACAGGAAATTGAACGCGGCGCTAAAGGCCCGCAGCGGCCATGTCAGAACGTGCCAGATCCGCCCGAAGAAGCCGCGGGATTCCTCCACCCCCAGATCGCCTTTCAACAAAAGCGCGGCAAGGGCAGGGGACAGGGTCAGCGAGATAATGGTCGAGATCGCCGTGGAGACCGCGATGGTCAGGGCGAACTGGCGGAAAAACTGCCCGCTGATGCCACTGACGAACGACGCCGGAACAAAGACCGCCATCATCACAAGGCTGGTGGCAATCAGGGCGCCGGACACTTCGGACATGCTTTTGTAGGCGGCCTCCCGCGGGGCCATGCCATCGGCGATGTAACGGTCGACATTTTCGACCACGACAATGGCATCATCGACGACAATGCCGATGGCCAGAACAAGGCCGAACAGTGTGAGGTTGTTGAGCGAGAAACCGAACGCGGCCATGACCGCGAATGTGGCAATCAGGGATATCGGAATGGCCAGCACCGGAATGATCGCCGCGCGCCAGCTTTGCAGGAACACCAGGATCACAAGCACGACCAGCAAAATGGCCTCAAAGAGTGTTTGATAGACCGCCTCAACAGATTCTGCGATGAACTCCGTTGGATTGTAGATCACGTCATAGGCCACGCCTTGCGGAAATTCCTGCGCCATCTCCTCCATCGCGCCCAGCACATTGGCGGCGGTTTCAAGCGCATTGGTGCCCGGGCGCTGGAAAATCAAAATGGGCAGGGCAGTGTTTTTATCCAGATACCCGATGGTCGAATAATCAAGCGATCCAAGCTCCACCCGGGCCACGTCTTTCAACCGGATCTGGGATCCGTTGGCCTCAGTGCGCACCACGATGCTTTCGAACTCTTGCGGGTCCGTCAGGCGGCCTTGGGTTTGCACGGCAATCTCATAAGCGGACGGCACCGGCACAGGAAGGCGATTGATCACGCCGGATGCGACCTGCACGTTGTTGACCCGAAGCGCCTGAACAACCTCACCCGCCGTCATGCCCCGCGCCGCGATCAGTTCGGGATCAAGCCACACCCGCATGGAATAGGCGCGTTCGGCAAAAAGCAAAGCCTGCCCAACCCCGTCAATGCGCGCCAACCGGTCGATGACGCGCGTGCGGGTGTAGTTTGACACATAAAGCTGATCGCGCGACCCGTCATCGGAATACATGTGAATGACCATCATCAGGTCGGGGGAGCTTTTCTGCGTGGTAATCCCCAGCCGCCGCACGGCTTCGGGCAGGCGCGGTTCTGCCGTCGTGACGCGGTTCTGAACCAGCACCTGCGCCTGATCCAGATCAGTGCCCAGCTTGAAGGTCACCGTCATGCTCAGTTGGCCATCGCCCGTCGATTGCGACGTGATGTAAAGCATGTCTTCCACGCCGTTGATCGCCTGTTCTATGGGCGATGCGACGGTATCGGAAACGGTCTCTGCCGAGGCACCGGGGTAACTGGCGCTGACCTGGATGGTGGGCGGCGCGATCTCGGGGTATTGCGCGACGGGCAGTGAAAAATAGGCGACCGCGCCGATGATCGTCATGATGATCGAAACCACGGTGGCGAAGATGGGCCGGTCGATGAAGAAGTGGGAAAATTTCATCGCGCTGGCCTATTCAGACCCGGATGCGACTAGGGACAAGGTCGTCTCTTCGGGGACCACCTGTCCGCCGGGCCGGGCCCGCAGAACGCCATTCACAATGACCATGTCATCGGCTGTGATCCCTGATCGGATGACGCGCAGCCCCTGATGCAGCGGGCCAAGTTCCACCACGCGGGCCTCCACGGTGCCTTCGTCGTCGACGATCAAAACGATCTTGCGGGCCTGATCGGACAGGATCGCCTCATCCGGCAAAAGTAGGGCCTCATATTCCCCCGACCCGATGATCCGCAGGCGGGCAAACAGGCCAGGTGTCAGGAATTCATCAGGGTTTTCGAATATGGCCCGGGCGCGGATCGTGCCTGATCCGGGGTCAAGCTCATTGTCGACGAAATTCATCACGCCCTTATGCGGCCAGCCTTGTTCGTCAATCAGCCGCGCCTCCACCGGGTTGGCCGCGTTGCGGGAACTTTCGCGGTTTCCATTCAGGCTGAGGCGGGAGTATTTCAGGAAATCCGCCTCAGAGCCCGTGAATTCCAGGTAAATCGGATCCGTGGCGATCAGGGTCGCGATCACGCTGCTGTTTTCCACGACAAGCGCCCCGATGTTTACGGCCCGGTCCGAGATGCGCCCGTCAAACGGCGCGCGCACCTCGGTGAATTCGACATTCAGCTCAGCGGACCGAATGGCGGCCTCCGCGATTACGATCTGGGCATCGGCGCGCAGGCTTGCCGCAAGGCGTTCATCCAGAACCTGCACAGACAGCGCGCCCGACTCCACCAATTCCTGACCGCGCCCAAGCTCAATGCGGGTGCGACGTTGTTCTGCCTCGGCCGAAGCCAGTTGCGCCGTTGCACTGTCGAGCGTTGTTTTGAACGGGCGCGGATCAATCCGCATCAGCAGATCGCCCTTTTTGACCAACTGCCCGTCGCGGAACAGGATTTCATCTATGTAGCCCGACACGCGTGGGCGGATTTCGACCCGTTGCACCGCCTGGAACCGGCCCGTGTATTCATCCCAATCGACAATGGTGCGCACCAGCGGCTTTGACACATCCACCGGCAGCGCCTGCTGTTGCGCGTTCGATGGCAGGGTGGAGGCGATTACCGCCAAAACGAACCCGATCAAGGCACATTGCGTGGGCGCAAAACGAAACCGGCAGGTGAAGAAAGGAATGTGCATTTTCATGATGAACCGCTTCAATAGGGTCGGAGTAAAAATTACTTACACTTATAGATGTAAAGGTAAGTTGACATCAAGACTGCGCGAGGGCCGCCGCGTCATGACGAATTCATATGCCATACCCATCACGCCGCGCGCGTAAGCGATGGACAGCAGGATAATCGCACTGCCCAGGACCAAACCATCGCTGGGGGCCTCGCCAACCAGCACGATTGCAAAGATGACACCGGCAAGCGGGGCAAAAGAACTGGCCAGCGTCAGATCATCCGATTTCGCGTGCTTCAGCGCCAGCGACCACACAATCGGGGCAAGGACCAGCGCTAGCCCCGCGTAAATCCAGATCCAACTCCACAGCACGGGGGACAAGATGTTGGCGAAGGCCTGCGGGCCAAAGACGGTGCAGACCACCGCGACGTAAACGGCACAGCCAAGACCCGTGCGGTAGACAAAAAAGAGGCCCATCGGCACGCTTTGCACCCCGCGCCGCGTCACAAGGGTGGAGGCCACGTAGGACACCGTGCCCCCGACAGCCGCCCATTCGCCCGCGCCGAAATGCACCGTGCCAGTGCCATCGCAGCCCGCGATGATCACAAACGCGCCGAAAGCGGCGATGATGCTGGCGGTCAGTACGCGGGGGCTGAAGCGTTCGTTCAAAAGGAAATACGCGGCCAGAAGAAACAGCGGCGGCTCAATCCGGCCAATCATGACGACCTTGGTCACTGACGTATGGGCCAGCGCGTAGAAAAACAGGCCCGGCGTCAGCGCAGAGGATAAAACAGCCGCCAGCGTCATGACCTTCCAATCCCGACCCGTCAGCGCCGAGACCTTGGCCCGGGTCAGGTCGTGGCGGTAAAGCCCAACCAGCACCGGGATTGAAAGCAAAGAGCCCAGAACCAGAAGGTTCGAATGGGTGATCGCGTTGTACCCGTTGGTGACAAGGGACTGTTCCCCGATGTCCAACAAAAGCGCCACGATGGAATTGGAGGACGCGTAGATCACGATGGCAATCCAGGCCAGCGCCGCGCCGGACAGCAGCATCATGGGGCGAAAAAGCGGGGTGCGGCGGGGAAAGGTCATGGCGGTCTCACGTCGGGAATGTATCGGGAAAAGAGGTGGTCTGGTGCCCGGCCACGCCGGCAGCCGGGCACGCTGCGTGATGGCGCGGGTCAGCGCGTCAGGTAGCCGCCATTGATCCAAAGCGTTTGGCCATTGACCCATTGCGCATCCTCACCGGCCAGAAACGCCACCAGCGGGGTGATATCGCCTTCGGTGGCCAGACGGTTTTCCGCGCTCAAACGCGCGGCGTAGGCGGCACTCTCATCCGTTTCCTGTTCGCGAAAGAACGGCGTGTCGACCGGGCCGGGGGCCACGGCATTCACCGTAATGCGCTTTGCTGCCAGCTCCTTGGCCAGCATGCGGGTATATTCTTCAACCGGGGCTTTCGTGCCTGCGTAGATGGCGTAACCCGGCGCCGCGCCTGCCAGAAGGGACGTGCCGATATTGATGATCCGACCACCATCGCGCACCCGGGCCGATGCCTCCCGCAGGCTGTAGAACAGCGCGCGGTTGTTGATGGCATCCAGGCGGTCGAAGTCTTCGTCCGTGAACTCCGCCATCGGCTTTTTGATGATCGCGCCTGCATTGTTCACCACGATATCCACGCCGCCGAACTGCGTCTGCGCGGTGTCATACATGGCGCGCACATTGGCCACCTGGCCCAGATCGCCCTGCACAAGCGCGGTGCGCACGCCCGCACGTTCCACCAGCTGCGCGGTTTCCTGCGCCTGATCACGGGTGGTTTCGCGGTGAAAATGGATCACCACATCTGCGCCCATCTCACCCAGTTGCACCGCAAAGGCCCGGCCCAGGTTGTTGCGCGCGCCGGAAACGATGGCGACCTTGCCTGCAAGCGGTTTGTCTGTCGCGGTGCTGCCTGATGCGGCAGTGCCAAGCCCGGCAAGCGTGGCCGCGGCCCCGACGGTGCCCGCGCCAAGGATCGCGCGGCGGTTCATGTTTGGCGTGTTGGTCATGGTTATATCTCCTCGTGTGTCATGTGATGCCGATTGGCGATGACCCGGAGATATTTCTTGCCTCATAGCCTTAGTAGTGACTGTTTATCCAAGTGTTAGTTGCGGAAGTTGCAATTTATGTCTGACCCGAATGCAGAGCTTTTCATCCGTGTCGTTGAAACCGGCAGCCTCAAGGCTGCGGCACGGCTGACGAACACGGATCCGTCCTCCGTCACACGCAGGATTGCGCAGCTGGAAGAACGGCTGGGCGCGAAACTTCTGATCCGGTCAACGCGGCGGTCACGCCCCACGGAAGCGGGGCAGGCCTATTACGACGGCATGCGCCGCTTGTTGGAGGAGCAAGCCGCGCTGGAGGCCAATGTTGCCGGGCTGTCCCAAACGCCCCAAGGTCTGCTGCGGATCACCGCCGCGGTGGATTTTGGCGCACGGTTTGTCACGCCGGTGGTGGAACGGCTTTTGTCGCAACATCCCGGCCTGTCGGTTGATCTGTCCCTTGGCAGCGATTTCACCGACCTCAGGGAACACAATATCGACGTCGCGGTGCGCATCGGAACGTTGTCTGACAGCGCCCTCATGGCGCGCCGGTTCGGACAGGTGCCGCGCGCCATCTTCGCCGCACCCTCTTATCTGGAAAAGCATGGCACGCCTGACACGCCCGAAGACTATGCGCAGCATCCCTTCATTTTCTACAAGCACGTGCCGGATTTGACCTTGCGGCTTGAAAACGGCGATCAGAAAACCGCCGTCACGGTCACATCCCGCGTGACAGTCAACAGCATGACAGCCACCCGAAAGCTGCTATTTGCCGGCCACGGCATGGCCATGCTGCCGCTATGGGCGTGCGAAGATGCGTTGGCAGCAGGGCAGGTCGTCAAGGTGTTGCCCGACTGGACCACGCCTGCCTTTCCATTGCAGGGCGTGTTCCTGCCCGGCGCGTTTCGACCCGCGAAAGTGACCGTGTTCCTCGATGCGATGCGCGACCAGGCGCGGATGGAGCCGTCTTTGATGACGTGAAAACGTTCACCAAAACGAAGGCGTCGACAGCACGACTGTGCCATTCGCTGACAAGAAGGCGATCAGGGCGTAACCAGCTGCGATGGAAAGAGTGGCTGGGGTGGTAGGATTCGAACCTACGATACACGGTACCAAAAACCGCTGCCTTACCACTTGGCTACACCCCAAACGTGCCGTGCGACATAACTTGAGGTGCGCATCACTGCAAGACCGGATTGTGGTATTTTTTATCAGATGGACGCGCGCGCCCCATGCGGCACGGCTAGTCCAGCACTTCGCTGGGTGTTACGCCCCAAAGATGCGCCTTGGGGGCCCAGCCGCGATAGCCCGCCACCGACAGGCGACACCAATCCACTGCGCATTCATCCACGCGCGCCACGACACCCATTTCCAGCTGCGCCACAGCGCGCGCATCGGCATGGGGTTGGGTCAAAAGCGTCAGCATGTCTTCTTCCACCAGCGCGGTGCGCACGCCCGACAGAAGGGAATAGTGGATCCATCCCCCCGCGCCGTCGCGATCCCGCACGCGGCGCCAATGGCCGTGTTCTGCCACGATCTCAAGCGGCACGTCTTCCACCTTGAAAATCCAGTCGATGCGGTGTGTCAGGCTGGGGCCACGGCGCACATTGGCCTCGGACGCCTTCATTGACACGAAACGCGGCAACGGCAAATTCGTCACCGGGCCACGATCTTGGGCCGCCGCCTGCAGCGTGGTCACAAAGCCCAACGCCATCCCCAAGACACACGATTTGAAACGCGAAAAAGTCATCCTGCTCTCATCTCAATGCCGCGAGGTTCTTGTGCCTCGTCGATTTACGCGTCACTCTGACAGTCTGGACGCAGCTTTGAAAGGGCGAGGAGGGAGGCCATGCCAATTGAGCGGCTAAGTGTTGTAGTCACGCGACGCTTGCCTCAACCCGTTGAGGCGCGGCTGGAGGAATTGTTTGATACAACCCTCAGCCCCGATGACGCGCCCATGGACCGTGAGGCACTGGTCGAGGCGATGAAAACCGCCGATGTGCTGGTGCCCACGATCACCGATCGCATTGACGCGGGCATGTTGGGGCAGGCGGGGGCGCGGCTGAAGCTGATTGCGAATTACGGGATGGGCGTGGACCATATTGATGTGCACACAGCCCGCCAACGGGGCATCCTGGTGTCGAACACGCCCGGCGTGCTGACCGATGATACAGCTGATATGACCATGGCGCTGATCCTTGCCGTACTGCGCCGCATCCCCGAAGGCCTGGCGCAAATGCAAGACGCCGCGTGGGAGGGGTGGTCACCCACTGCGTTGATGGGCGGACGCGTTGCGGGTCGGCGACTGGGCATTCTGGGCATGGGCCGCATTGGCCAGGCCGTGGCACGGCGTGCCGCCGCCTTCGGGATGCAGGTGCATTACCACAACCGCCACCGTTTGCGATCCGAGACGGAAGAGGCGTTGCACGCCACCTTTTGGGAAAGCCTCGATCAGATGGTAGCGCGGATGGACGTTATCAGTGTCAACTGCCCGCATACGCCCTCCACCTTCCACCTGATGAACGCGCGGCGGCTGAAGCTGATGAAACCTGATGCGGTTCTCGTGAACACATCCCGGGGTGAGGTGGTGGACACCAACGCGCTGACCCGAATGCTGCGGGGCGGTGACATCGCGGGCGCTGGCCTTGATGTCTATGAACAGGGCGCCGACCTCAACCCCCGCCTGCGGGAGCTGAAGAATGTGGTGCTGTTGCCGCATATGGGATCGGCCACGCAGGAGGGCCGCCTTGAGATGGGCGAAAAAGTGCTGCTGAATATCAAGACCTATCATGATGGTCACCGCCCGCCCGATCAGGTGGTGCCTTCGATGCTTTGACCCTGCGGCGGGTCTGATCGACACGTCGCGCCATGAGTATTTTTAGCCAGAAAGAAGCCTGAAATTGCCCTCTTCTTTTGGGCCATAAATACTCAATCCTGAACAACACCACCCGCGCATGATCGCGGGGCTGCATCCAAAAGGAGCCTTCCCATGTACCGCGTCCTGCTTGCGTTCATCATTTTGCCCTTCGCCGCACTGGCGCAGGAGGCAGCGGATGCTGTCGCGCCGGAGATTGCCGGGGCAGGGCAGGTGCGCGCCTCAGAGGCGGCAAGCGCGGCGCAGGTTAAGAAGGCAGCGGGGCAGCCTGTCGTCGCGGAAAACTGGATGGTGGCGGCGGCAAATCCGCTGGCGGTTGAGGCCGGCGCGCGGGTGCTGCGGGATGGGGGCACGGCTGCTGATGCCATGGTGGCCGTGCAGGCCGTTCTTGGGTTGGTGGAGCCGCAAAGTTCCGGCCTTGGGGGCGGGGCGTTTCTGGTGTGGTATGACGGCGCCACAGGTGGGGTGACCACGCTTGATGGTCGCGAAACCGCGCCCTTGGCGGCCACGCCGCGTCTTTTTCAGGATGCAAATGGCGAACCGATGGGGTTTTTTGACGCCGTGGTCGGCGGACGTTCGGTGGGCACACCGGGCACGCCCATGTTGATGCACAAAGCCCATGAAAAATGGGGTCGCGCCGATTGGCCGGACCTTTTCAAGGAGGCCATTGAGCTTGCCGACACTGGCTTTCCGGTCAGCCCGCGCTTGTCCATGTCGGTGGGCCGCGATGCGATGCGGCTGGCGTCACACCCTGTCACGTCCGCGTATTTCCTGCCCGATGGCATCCGCGTGGCCGAAGGGCACATTTTGAAAAACCCTGACTATGCCCAAAGCCTGCGTGCCTTGGCCGAAGGCGTGGAAGCCTTCTACACCGGCGACATCGCGCGCGACATCGTGGCCGCCGTTGAAGGTGCAGATAACCCGGGTCTTCTGAGCCTGCTGGATTTCGCCATTTACGAGGTGAAGGAGCGTGAGGCGGTCTGCGCAGATTATCGCGGCTTTGAAGTGTGTGGCATGGGCCCGCCATCGTCTGGCGCGCTGACCGTGGGGCAAATTCTGGGGCTGTTGAACGGGTTTGACATGGCCGCCATGGGGCCTGATGACCCAGAAGCCTGGCGCCTCATTGGCGATGCCAGCCGCCTCGCATTCGCGGATCGGGGGCGGTATATGGCGGACAGTGATTTTGTGCCCGTGCCCACCAAGGGTTTGATTGATCCCGCGTATCTTGCGGACCGGGCAACGGTTCTCAACACAGACACCGCCCTGCCGGACGTCGCCCCCGGCAATCCTGAATTTGACCACGCGCTCAACTGGGCCGATGACACCTCTCTGGAACTGCCATCGACCTCTCATATTTCTATCGTGGATCAATATGGCAACGCGCTGTCCATGACCACGACGATTGAGAACGCTTTTGGCTCCCGCGTGATGGTGCGGGGGTTTCTGCTTAACAATGAACTCACGGATTTTTCCTTCCGCAGCCACGAAGGTGGCGTGCCCATCGCCAATCGGGTGGAGCCGGGCAAGCGGCCAAGGTCTTCGATGTCGCCTACTATTGTTCTGAAGGACGGCGCGCCCGTCCTGGTCGTGGGCAGCCCCGGTGGAAGCCGGATCATTGGGTACGTCGCCAAGACGATCATTGCTCACCTTGATTGGGGGATGGACGTGCAGGAAGCGATTGATCTGCCTCATCTTGTGAACCGCTTTGGCCCCTATGATGTGGAAGAAGGCCGCGTGCCTGCCAGCCTGATGAACGCGCTGATGGCGCAAGGGTTTGAGATCAGCCCCCGCAATCTGACTTCCGGCTTGCACGCCATTTCGATTGGGGACGCGCTGCTGGGCGGGGCAGACAACCGCCGCGAAGGCATCGCCTTGGGGCAATAGCGCGCCACAAATCGCCCCCAACTCATCTGATTGTTGCCCCATTCCCCCGGCATCCTGACGCCAACAGTTCAGGAGCCGGCACACATGTCCATTTTCAATCCCTTTGCCTTTGGTTTCGTTTGCGTCGCGGCAAGCACTGTCGTCGGTGTGGATTACGTGATGCAGGCCAAGGCCGCCGGATCCAACCCCGGGGAATATGCGTTTTCCACCTATCTGGATGGCTACGGCATCCGGCTTGACGACACGCTGGCCTATATCGACAAGACACGCCGCCAATCGGTGGAGGCGCGCACGCATCTGCCCATGGAACCCCAAGGGTGGGAGCGGGTGAAGTGGGATATCGGCGCCATCGACATGGCGGAGCTGACCCGTGGTATGGGCATCGTGCAAAGCACGGCCGCCAAGGATGAGCGTCGGAAGGCGATTGCGCTGGCCAATTATGAGGCCTGGGAATACCGCAAGGGCGATCAGATCGTGCGTATCTCTGCCAGTTTTGACCCGGAGCGTACACCCTCAGACACCGCCATCGCGGGCCAGTTGACAGGCACGTTCTTTCCCGTGGCCAAGCCGCGCTACCATCCGTTCAAATCGGTGGGCAACGTGCCGTTTCTGGCCGTCAGCGATGCCAAAAACCCCAAGGGCGTGACGCAGACTTTGCTGGAGGCGCGTCTTGGCGATGACATTCTGATCGCGGTTGCCGCAGATGCCGACCTGCATGAGGTGCTGGGCCTGCTAGAACAGATCGATTTCGACGCGCTGAACCTGATGCTGCCCGAACCGCTTCCTTACCTGGGGGAAGGTGCACCCCGGCTGACCAACGCGCAGCTGATGACGCTGGGCGGTTTCCAGGCCCGTGCGCTGAACACAGGGGAACGCGTGCCGGATGACGTGATTGATGCCATCATCGCAGGCCGCGTGATTGCGCAGGTTGAAGAAAAGCCATCCTCCGCCGTCAAACAAGAGGCGCCGCAGGTGGAGGCTGAAAAACCTGCCGCCAAGCGTCTTCAGCTGTCAGGCGGTCGGTCCTGTCTGGGCGAGACATCAAAGCTTTGCAACTGATCAAGGACGATTGAGCGCACCCCCGCACCGCCCGCAGGTCGGTTTTGCGCGCTACTGCGTCGGCTGGACCCTGCGCGCGCATCAGGGCGTGGTAAAACTCTTTCAACTCAGTGTTTGAAGGAGTCGCCGGGATGAAAACCCAAGTCAAAGCTCTGGTCGTGGGCGGTGGTGCCGTCGGGACATCGATTGCCTATCATCTGGCCCGTGCGGGTTGGGATGATGTGATGCTTATTGAACGGGATGAGCTGACCTCGGGGTCTACGTGGCATGCCGCCGGTCTTTTGCCCTATTTCAACATGTCCTATGCGACGACCCATATCCATGACTACTCCATCAAGTTCTACAAAACCTTGGAGGAGGAAACCGGTCTCAACGCGGGCTTCTACGTGGTGGGCAACCTGCGCATGGCGCAAAGCGAGGCGCGCATGGATGAATACATGCTCTATGCCTCCACGGCTGAGACCTGCGGTGTGCCGTTTGAATGGCTGAGCCCGTCAGACATCAAGGATCGCTATCCGCTGGTGCGCACCGAGGACCTCAAGGGTGCCATCTATCACCCCACGGATGGCTACATTAACCCCGCCGATGTCACCATGGCGATGGCCAAGGGCGCCCGTCAACGCGGCGTTACCATTGAACGCAAGTGGCAGGCTGATGGGTTCGAATGGAAGGGCGATCACTGGGATGTCACGCTGACCAAGATGGTGGAAAAGGGCGGCAACCTTGTGGCCAGTGAGGAACAGGTTGTGGTCAGCGCTGAGCACGTGGTCACCGCCTCGGGCAACCACGCCCAACGCACCGCCAAGATGCTGGGCATCAAGATGCCCGCCATCCCGGTCGAACACCAATATATCGTCACAGAACCCGACCCCGCCCTGGTCGAATGGCGCAAAAACAACCCCGAACACCCCGTCCTTCGCGACGCCGATGCCAAATGGTATGTCCGTGAAGAGCGCGGCGGTTGGATCCTCGGGCCCTACGAATACAATGCGCCCGCGCGGTTCGAATATGCCGTGCCCGACAGCTTCCGCGCTGATCTTTTCCCTCTGGATCTGGAGCGGATCGAGGAAGAATACATGTCCATGATCCACCGCTTGCCAAGCTCTGAGACGGTCGGTCTGAAGGACGACTATAACGGCCCCATTTGCTACACGCCCGATGGCAACCCTCTGGTCGGCCCAGCGCCGGGTTTGCGCAACATGTGGCTGGCTGAAGGTTTCTCCTTCGGGATCACGGCGGCGGGTGGCACGGGGTACTACCTTGCGCAAATGATGGTGGACGGGGAAGCCGAGATTGACATGGCTTCGCTCGACCCCAAGCGGTATTCGCAGAACTGGATGACGACAGAATACGCGGCCCGCAAGAACGAGGAATGCTATTCCCACGTCTATATCCTGCACCACCCCGATGAGGAACGCGAAGCCTGCCGCCCGCTGCGCACAGCACCCGCCTATGACCGTCAAAAAGCGCGTGGCGCGCAGTTTGGCTGCGTCAACGGCTGGGAACGCCCCAACTATTACGGCCCGCTGGATGCGCCGGACAATTTCGACCACGACGCGCGCTCTTTCCGCCGCGGCGGCTGGTGGCAATACGCAGTGGAAGAGGCCAAGGCGATCCGCGAAGGTGTGGGCCTCATCGACGCCACCGCCTTCACCAAGCACCGTGTCTATGGGCCCGGTGCCTATGCCTTCCTCGATTGGATCACCTGCAACAAGCTGCCGAAGGTGGGGCGCATCAACCTGACCTATGCGCTGACGTCCCACGGCACCACGCGCACCGAGTATACCATCGTCCGCATCGGCGAAAATGACTTCTACCTCGTCTCCGCCGGAGCCTGGTCTGAGTATGATGCCGACTACCTGCGCAAGGCTGAAGAGGACTGGTTCAATGAAAAGGGCGGCGGCCCGGATGGCTGGTTCGGCATTGAGGATGTCACCACCAAATGGGGCGTCTTCGCCATCGCCGGGCCCAAATCCCGCGATGTGCTGGCAGATGTGATCAAGGATCACGATCCCGCCACGGCGCTTTCCAACAAACGTTTCCCGTGGCTCTCGGCGCGCCAGATCGAGCTTGGCATGTGCCCCATAAACGCGATCCGCGTGGCCTATACGGGCGAGCTTGGTTGGGAACTCCATCATCCGATGGAAATGCAGAACTACCTCTTTGATCTGCTGGAAGAGGCCGGCGCGAAACATGGCATGAAACTGGTCGGGGCACGGGCGCAAAACTGGCTGCGGCAGGAAAAATCCTACCGCGCGTTTGGCACAGAACTGGGCCGCGATGCCACGCCTTTGGAGGCTGATTTGCCCCGCTTTGTGGACCTCGATAAGCAATTTCACGGCAAGGACAAGATGGTGGAGACGGGCGTGCGCGCCAAGTGCTGCACCCTGCTGATCGACGGGCCGGATGATGCCGATCCTTGGGGGCGTGAGGCGCTTTACACGATGGATGGCACCCGCGTGGGTCGTCTGACGTCAGGCGGCTATTCGGTGCATTTCGGCCAGTCCATCGGCATGGGGTACGTCACCCCGGATCTGGCGGTGGAGGGCACCAAGCTGCAGGTCAAGATGCAGAACAAACTGTGGGACGCCACCGTCACCTGTGACAGCCCCTATGACCCGAAGAACGAGGTGATCCGCAAGGACGGTTAACGCCAAAAGGGGTGGCCCACCAGCCGCCCCTTTTCCCTTGCATCACGGCTTTCATGCGCAATTCGCTCAAATTTCTGTCCCTCAAAGGCGTGCCTGTTCTGTTCTGGACATCGCCCAAACCGCTGACCCTGCGCCCGCGCCTTGTGTCGCTGATGTTTCTGGTGGTGGGCCTGACCCTTTTCGGGCTGGGGGAGGCGCTTTTGCTGGCAGCCGGGATCGGTGTCAGCCCGTGGACGGTGCTGGCCGAAGGCATCACCCATGTCACCGGCTGGACGATCGGCCTTGCCACATTTGTTGTCAGCGCCACCGTCCTGCTGTGCTGGATCCCGCTCAAACAGGTGCCGGGCATCGGCACCTTTCTCAACGCGGTCATCATCGCGCTGGTGCTGGAATATGCCCTCCCGTATCTGCCGTCTTTCAGCCATCCTGCGATGCAATTGGGGCAAGCGGCGCTGGGCGTTTTGGTGACGGGGTTCGGGGCCGCGCTTTACCTGATTGCCAATCTTGGCCCCGGTCCGCGCGACGGGTTGATGACGGGCCTTCAGGCGGTCACTGGCTGTCCCATGGCATGGGTGCGCGCGGCGCTTGAGGTGTCTGTGGTCATTGCAGGCTGGATGTTGGGCGGCACCGTGGGCGTGGGCACCGTGCTTTTCGCGCTGGGCATCGGCCCCGCAGTGGCAGGTAGCATGTACGGGCTGCAAACTCTGTTCGGGCGATAGGGTAAAGCCTTAAGATCCATACGCGTCGGGCTTCGCCTCGCGCGCCATGTGATCCAGCACGGCGTTGACGAATTTGGGCTCTTTGCCCTCGGGGTAAAAGCTGTGCGCGATGTCCACGAATTCGGCGATCACCACTTTGGGCGGCGCGTCCCCTTCCAGCAACTCCGCACCAGCGGCCCGGAAGAGCGCGCGCAGCGTCGGGTCGATCCGGTCAATCGGCCATTTGGCCACCAGCGCGCGGTCGGTCATCTGGTCGATCTTAGCCTGCCAGTTCACGGCCTCCTCCACCAGATGGCGGAACAGATCAACATCGCCTTCATTCATCTCAATGCCATCATCGAACTCCGCCCCGAACCGGTGGGTCAGGAATTCATCCGTCACGGCCTCTGTACTTTGCGCGGAATGTTCCATCTGGAACAGCGCCTGTACAGCATAAAGCCGCGAGGCAGAGCGCATTTTCCGCTTTGCATTGCCGGAAAGGGCGGGGGTCTCACTCATGCTGTCGTGGATCCTTTGCCGTCACCGGCCAGCCGGTATTCTTCCAGCCCCGGCTTGAACCCAATGCCGCCCTTGGGTTTGCCCCATTTCCGTGACAGCGCAATCAGATGCAGCGCCGCCGCAGCCGCCCCCGCGCCCTTGTTCATCTGCTTGGGATCGGCCCGCGCCACCGCCTGATCGCGGTTCTCCACGGTCAGGATGCCATTGCCCACCAAGGTGCCCGTCAGCCCCAGCATCGTCAGCCCGCGTGAGCTGTCATTGCACACGGTTTCATAATGCGTCGTCTCCCCCCGGATCACGCAGCCAAGGGCGACGAAGCCGTCAAAATTGCTCATCCGGTCTGCCATGGCGATGGCGGTGGGGATTTCCAGTGCACCGGGGACTTCGACCAATTCATGGGTGCCGCCCGCCGCCTCAATCTCCGCCAGCGCGCCTTCGATCATCATGTCGGCAATGTCGCGGTAGAACGGTGCGACCACGACAAGCAATTTCACCGGGTCGGAGAATTCCGGACGGGGGAGGGTGTATTCCGTGCCAGCCATGGCTTTATCCTTCGCTCAAGGGGCGCGTGCCCACGATTGAAATCCCATAAGCATCGAGGCCCAGATACCGCGTGTCGGGATTGTCTGTCAGCAAAATCAACTGCTTGACGCCCATTGTCACCATGATCTGACTGCCCAGACCGGTCTGTTTCACCGTGCGCGGGCCTTCATCATCGGCGTGTTCCTTGGCCAGCGTCGGGCGCGGCTGACGGTAGAGAAACACCGCCCCACGGCCCTCATCGGCGATGATTTCCATGGCCTGCTGGATTTTGCCCGTGGGAACGCCTTCCGAACTATCCAGCGAAATCCCCAGCACATCCTCCAACGCGTTCAGCGCGTGCGTCCGCGCCAGAACCGGCTGCCCATCCTGCACATCGCCCTTGGTCAGCGCCAGATGCTCGGTGCCGGTTTCATCCACGAACACACGCATGTCCCATTCGCCACCCAGAGACGAGGTGACGCGTTCGCGCCGCACCTCCCGCACCAGGTTGTCATGCTTGTGGCGATAGGCAATGAGGTCAGAGATCGTGCCGATCTTCATCCCATGGGTTTTGGCAAAGTCCACCAGATCAGGCAGCCGCGCCATGGTGCCATCATCCTTCATGATCTCACAGATCACGCCTGACGGGTGCAGCCCGGCCAGCCGGGAAATGTCCACCGCCGCCTCCGTGTGGCCCGCGCGGACCAGCACACCGCCCGCCTTGGCGCGCAGGGGAAAGACGTGGCCCGGCGTGGCCAACGCGGCCATCGTGTTTTGATCATTGATCGCGGTGGCGACCGTCAGCGCCCTGTCAGCGGCAGAAATTCCGGTGCTGACACCCTCGCGCGCCTCGATAGATACGGTGAACGCCGTTTCGTGACGCGATGAATTGTTCACCGCCATCATCGGCAGGCCCAGAAGGTCAATCCGTTCGGCTGTCATCGGCAGGCAGATCAGGCCACGCCCATGGGTTGCCATGAAATTGATCGCATCCGCATCGGCAAATTCCGCCGCAATGACCAGATCGCCTTCGTTTTCACGATCTTCGTGGTCGACAAGAATATACATCTCACCCGCGCGGGCAGCGGCGATGATCTCTTCTGTGGAAGAGATGGCATCGCGCAGCTCGGCCTCGATGGGTCCGGGTGTGTCATAGGCTGATCTGGACATGGGTCCCTTCCCGCATGGTGCAGGCCGGAGGGATAGCGCAGGGGCGCGCCATTGGCCAGAGGCGTTCATGGGGGGCTGCGTCAAATTTGATCAGAGAAAAGCCGCCAATCGGCACATGTTTACTTGAGGGTTAGGAATCCTGTGCTAAGCTTGAGGGATACCGCGAGAGAAAGGTGGATCACATGTCCGACCAAGGCCAAATATCCCGCAAGAACCTGTTCGTCGGTTTCGGCCTCTCTGCTGTTTTCCTTTGCATGGCACTGTGGTTCAACATCGCTGGGTTGATGAACTATATCGCGGACACCACCATGGGGTGGATTGTTGCGCTGATCATGTGGTTGGTGAACGGGGTGGTGTTTACCCGGGTTCAAACGCTGCTGAACGCTTTGCTGCATGACGATGACGACGAAGACGATCATCACGGTGGTCGCCGGATGCGCGACATGGAAGCAGATCACGCTGTGGTGCGTGTTCCCGTGGATAAGCCTCGCGGCCCGTTCTGATAACTGACACCCTGAGCAGAGACCGCAGTCTTTAAAAGACTGCGTCCGAAGTCTTTCGAAGACTTCGTGCCCTTATCCATATACCCCGTCCAGGTGTGAAAAGGTGTGACGAGCCCGCACGCAACCGTTTGGTTCTCTCATTCCCGAGGACCTGTATATACAGGTGGGCGCCAGGTAACCGGGCCAGGGCCCGGACAGAGCCAGCTCCCTCGGAATTGCTTAAGGCCACCGGAATGCAACCGTTCACGAGAAGGGCAGCACTCGCCACTCACCTGACCTAGTGCATGGCTGCCGTTGCATCAAGGGGTTGCGTATGTTCACACTTTGTTCATAATCAACCTCATGCTGACAACGCCTGAGATATCCCTCAAACCCGGCCAACTTCTGGCCCGTGGGGTGTGCCGTCACCTGCTGCAACATGATTTCGCCTGTCTGGAAGAATTTACCCCTGAACGCGGCAAGCGCGTGGATGTCATGGGTCTGGGCCCAAAGGGGGAGATTTGGGTGATTGAATGCAAATCCTCCCGCGCGGATTACCAATCCGATGGCAAGTGGGAGGGATATCTGGATTGGTGTGATCGCTATTTCTGGGCTGTGGATGACGCCTTTCCGACGGAATTGCTGCCGCTGGAAACCGGGCTCATCATCGCCGATGCTTATGATGCCGAAATCATTCGCATGGCCCCTGAAAGCAAACTGGCTGGTGCCCGGCGCACGGCGCTCACCCGTCGTTTCGCGCGGCAGTCTGCGATACGGTTGCAGGGGCAGCGTGATCCCGGCGCGTGACCTGAGGCTATCGTAAAGGGGTTTAGCGAGCGGTCATGTGCGGCTAGGGTAAGCAGACACCCTTGAAGGAACGCCCACATGCCCCGTGATACCAATCTGATCCTGTGCCCGATCAACCTGCGCCACGCAAAGATTGACACCAGCGCCTATGATGAGGCCGTGGCGATGGCGCGCAGGCGAGGGGCCAAGCTTCTGGTGGCCACCGTCGCGCCTGAGATGGAGCGCAATCTGAATATCAGCGATTCAAGAGAATACTGGAGCAAAGCCCTGGCCAAATGGATGGCCGCGTTCCCGGCAGAAGGGGTGGAGGTGGAAACCATCGTGCCCTTGGGGGCTGTCCACCGCCAGATTGTGAAACTGGCCCATGACCGCAATGTCGATGTGATCGTTATGGGATCCGCTAATCCCGGGATCAAGGATTACATTCTGGGCACCACTGCAAGCCACGTGGTGACCCATGCGCAATGTTCGGTCTTCGTGGTGCGGGATTAATTATTAGCGCCCGTTGGTGCCCCATCCGGATGCTTGTCGACCCAACCCATGCGAGGTGACACGAAGCGTCAGCCTCGACTGAACGTCAGGTTGAACGAATTTCCCTGAAAGCTCCTGCCCGACCCAAGAGCTGCCGCGATCTATGCATCACCGGGGCGATGACGTCACCCTTTGCGCCCGTCTGCAATCTTTGCAGCGGCCATGATCTCTTCGGCGATCTCTCGTGCCTCGTCGGGGTCAAAATCCATGGGGATTTCAGTGGTTCCGGCCTCAATGAACAGGCGCACCATGCCCTGATCGGTCGGGCCGATTTGCAGATTTGCCTCGATATCGCGTTCGCTGTTGATGCCCATGGCGTGCCCTCCGCGGTTCAGAGCGGGTTACCCTGTCCCCATCGGGCTGGCAAGGTTTACATGATCGCGTGCGCCGACAACACCATCGCGCCTACAATCACCCCGTAAACGATCGCCAGCGCGTGCCAGCTGCCTGCCTGCACCCGCATTTCCTTGATCAGGTCATCGCGCTTCATCTGCTCAATCCTTATGTGGGCCTGCCCAGCCCTGAGTGGGTTTACGCCTGGTTAACGGCGCCCCGGGTTTCAACGCAAACGCCGAACGATCTTGCGTCGCCCGGCGTCTTCAGGATTTTGGTGGTCTGGGTGGGCCCAATTCTGGGCCCTCGCCTTGTGGCTTTAAGTGCCGCTTAGGCCGTCATGGCCATGGCTGACAGGACGAATGTCCCCAGCAGCACGCCGTAGAAGATGACGACAGACTGCCAGGTGGCACTGTGCATACGAATTTCGCGGTTCAGTTCATCGCGGGTCATGGTAGCCTCCTGGGTCTGGGTTCGCGTGAAATCATGTCGGAAGCATCGCTTCCATGACCGCCATATATGCACCGAATGTGACCTGACAATGAAAATCGGCACGGAAATCTATGCGAATTTTGCATATCTGATTGCGCGCCGCGGCATAGCTGTGGATAAATAAATTTTTCCGAGAAATATCAGATGGTTAATATGTTAAGCTGCACTGCTCTTGGTGCCTTGCAGGGACATCACTTTGAAATCACCCTCTTGGCGATCCTTCATGGCCAGCGCAACGGCATGGGCCGCGGCCGCAGTGGTATAGCAAGGGATCTTGTCATAAAGCGCCACAGACCGGATTTCGCGGCTGTCCGCCACCGATTGCGCGCCCTCTGTCGTATTCATGACAAGCGTGATTTGCCCGTCTTTCATCATGTCCACCACGTGGGGCCGGCCTTCATAGACCTTGTTGACCACTTCGCAGGCAATCCCGTGCCCTTCCAGGAAGGATGCGGTGCCGCGCGTGGCCACAATGAAGAAGCCCAGATCGACCAGCATTTGCGCGGTTTCCACCAGTTCGGGTGTCTTGTCGTCATCCTTGATGGAAAAGAACACCTTGCCGCCGGTGGGCAACTGCGTGCCCGCGCCCAGCTGCGCCTTCAGAAACGCGCGGGGGAAGGACACGTCCCAGCCCATCACCTCCCCGGTGGAGCGCATCTCCGGCCCGAGGATGGTATCCACGCCGGGGAACCGGGCGAAGGGCATCACGGCTTCCTTGACCGAATACCAAGGCATCGCCGGGTCGGCCAATGTCATCTGATCGGCCATGGGCAGGGTGCCGGGCTTGGCGCCTTCGGGATAGGTGCCGCGATGGGGGAAATTCGACAGCGGCTCCCCGGCCATCAGGCGCGCGGCGATGGAGGCGATGGCGCTGTCGGTTGCCTTGGCCACGAAAGGCACGGTGCGCGATGCGCGCGGGTTCACCTCAATGAGGTAGATATCGCTGCCTTTCACGGCGAATTGCACGTTCATCAGCCCGCGCACATTCAAGGCCTTGGCCAACGCGACGGTCTGGCGTTCGATCTCTGTGATGATCTCGGCGGGCAGGGTATGGGGTGGCAGGCAACAGGCGCTGTCGCCTGAATGCACGCCGGCCTCTTCGATATGCTGCAAGATGCCGGTGACGTGCACATCCGTCCCATCCGACAGCGCATCAACGTCACATTCAATCGCACCTGACAGATAGCCATCCAGCAGAACGGGGCTGTCACCCGACACCACCACGGCCTCAGCGATGTAGCGTTCCAGCTGCGCCATGTCGCGCACGATCTCCATCGCGCGCCCGCCCAATACGTAAGACGGGCGGATGACCAGCGGAAAGCCGATCTCCTCGGCGATGGCCAGCGCCTGTTCATTGGTGGACGCGATGCCGTTGCGGGGTTGCAGCAGGCCCAGTTCATTCACCAGCGCCTGGAACCGTTCGCGATCTTCGGCTAAGTCAATCGCATCGGGTGACGTGCCTAGGATCGGGATGCCCGCATCATGCAGATCATTGGCCAGCTTCAGCGGCGTCTGCCCGCCGAATTGCACGATCACCCCGTGCAGCGTGCCCTGTTCCTGCTCCTTGAGCAGTATTTCCATGACATGTTCAAAGGTCAGCGGTTCGAAATAGAGCCGGTCCGACGTGTCATAATCCGTGCTCACTGTTTCCGGGTTGCAGTTGATCATGATCGTTTCATAGCCCGCATCGGTCAGCGCAAAGCACGCATGACAGCAGCAATAATCGAACTCGATCCCTTGCCCGATCCGGTTCGGCCCACCGCCCAGTATCACGACCTTCTTGCGATCCGACGGGCGCGCCTCACACTCCACCTCACCCATCATGGGCACTTCGTAGGTGGAATACATGTAAGGCGTCTGCGCCTCAAACTCGGCGGCACAGGTATCAATCCGTTTGAACACAGCGCGCACACCAAGGTTCAGCCGCGCCTTGCGCACCTGCGCCTCATCCCGCCCGGTCAGGTTGGCCAGACGCGCATCGGTAAACCCAAGCATCTTCAGCGCCCGCAGCCCATGTTCGTTGTTTGGCAAACCTGCGCGCCGCACCTCGTCTTCCGCCTCAATGATTTCGCGGATCCGGGCGAGGAACCATGGGTCGAACTTGGTAGCGAGGAAAATCTCATCATCCGTCAGCCCGTGGCGCATGGCCTGCGCGATGGTGCGCAGCCTGTCAGGCGTCTGGATGGAAATGGCTTTGATGATCGCGGCCTTATCCGGCGCGCCGTCGATTT
Organism: Pseudomonadota bacterium; assembly: GCA_038532355.1. GTDB lineage: Bacteria > Pseudomonadota > Alphaproteobacteria > Rhodobacterales > Rhodobacteraceae > Roseovarius. Next base: position 56,970 of record JBCBAT010000006.1, read on the forward strand.
CTACCTCATCAAAGCCTGTCAGGCCCGATTCCATCGACGCCAGCGCCTTTTGCAAGGACTCATGGATCGTACGCCCGATGGACATCGCCTCGCCCACGGATTTCATCGCGGTGGTGAGGTACGGCTCGGACCCGGGGAATTTCTCAAAGGCGAATTTGGGGATCTTGGTGACCACGTAGTCAATCGTCGGCTCAAAACTCGCAGGCGTCACCTTGGTGATGTCATTGTCGAGCTCATCCAGCGTATACCCAACGGCCAGCTTCGCGGCGATCTTGGCAATCGGGAAGCCCGTGGCCTTGGAGGCCAGCGCAGAGGACCGCGACACACGCGGGTTCATCTCAATCACCACCATGCGCCCGTCATCGGGGTTGATCGCCCATTGCACGTTGGATCCGCCCGTCTCCACCCCAATCTCGCGCAGCACGGCAATCGAATGGTTGCGCATGATCTGGTATTCTTTGTCGGTCAGCGTCAGAGCAGGGGCCACGGTGATGGAATCGCCCGTATGCACGCCCATCGGATCCACGTTTTCGATGGAACAGACGATGATGGCGTTGTCGGCAGTGTCGCGCACCACCTCCATTTCATATTCTTTCCAGCCCAGCAGGCTTTCATCAATCAGGATCTGCCCCACGGGGGAGGCATCCATGCCCGACCGACAAATGTGAATGTAATCTTCGCGGTTATAGGCCACGCCGCCGCCCGTTCCGCCCAGGGTGAAGGCCGGGCGAATAATGGCAGGCAGGCCCACCGTTTCCAACGTGTCCAGCGCCAGTGCCACACCGGCATCCAGATCCAGCCGCCCATCGGCTGTCTTAGGCGCGGTGATGATCTCCGCCTTTGGGTTCTCAATGCCCAGCCGGTCCATCGCCTCACGGAACAGCTTGCGATCCTCGGCCATCTCAATGGCCTCCCGCTTCGCCCCGATCATCTGCACGCCGAACTTCTCCAGCACGCCCATCTCTTCCAGCGCCAGTGACGTGTTCAGCCCCGTCTGCCCGCCCATCGTGGGGAGAAGCGCGTCAGGGCGTTCCTTTTCAATGATCTTGGCGACGGTTTCCGGCGTGATCGGCTCAATATAGGTGGCATCGGCCAGCCCTGGATCGGTCATGATCGTGGCGGGGTTGGAATTGACCAGAATGACGCGGTAGCCTTCTTCCCGCAGCGCCTTGCACGCCTGCGCGCCGGAATAGTCAAATTCGCAGGCCTGCCCGATGATGATAGGCCCCGCCCCGATGATCATGATGGATGAGATGTCTGTTCTCTTCGGCATGGATCAGGGCCCCCCGGCTATGTGCAAATTGTCGGCGTTATAACGACCGGGCAGGGGGGCGCAAGGGGCTTTGGGCACAAGATGTAGGGTGGGGTTTCACCCCACCGCGATTTCATCATTCAGCCGCGTGTTTCATCTGCGTTTCAGACCCGGAATACAGGTAATCCCGCGTCACCGGCACCGCCGTCAGCGCAGGGGAGATCTGGAACTGATAGACCACCTGTTTCTGGTGCCAGAACGACACTTCGCAGGCGACCAGATAGAACCGCCACATCCGGCAGAATTTATCATCATAAAGCGCCCGCGCCTTATCGATATTGGCTTCAAACCGATCATGCCAGTGCCGCAGCGTATGGGCATAATGGGTGCGCCACACCTCAATATCGGCGAAGTGGAAATCGTTGTTCTCAATATGGTTGGTGGTTTCCGACAGGGCCGGGCAATACCCACCCGGGAAGATGTATTTCAGGATCCACGGATTGGTCACACCCGGTTCATCACAGCGCCCAATGGTGTGGATCAGCGCAATCCCATCCTCGGTCAACAACCGTCGCACGGTTTTGAAATATTCATTGTAATGCAGCACGCCCACATGTTCGAACATGCCCACCGACACGATCCGGTCGAATTTGCCCGTCACATGGCGGTAATCCATCAGCCGGAAATCCACCTTGTCCGACAGGCTCGCATCTTCGGCCCGTTTGTTGGCCAGCGCGTGCTGTTCTTCAGACAGGGTGACGCCCACAACCTCCACGCCATAATCGCGCGCCAGCATCAGGCCCATACCGCCCCAGCCGCAACCGATATCGAGCACGCGCATCCCCGGCTCCAGACGCAGCTTTTCGGCGATGTGCCGTTTCTTGGCCAGCTGCGCCTCTTCCAGCGTCATATCGGGGGTTTTGAAATAGGCGCAGGAATACTGCCGATCCTCATCGAGGAAGAGATCATAAAGCTCACCCGACAGGTCATAGTGATGCGCCACGTTCGATTTGGATTTCTTCGCCGGATTGAATTGAGAGATATAGCGATGCACGTAGCGATACGCCTCCAGAGGGCGATGGAACCACGGCCGCCCGTGGCTTGCCATATTGCTGACCGCGAGGTTCAGAAACCCGCGCAGGTCATCACCCTTGATGGTCATGGTGGCGTCCATATAAGCCTCACCCACCGCCATCTCGGGCGAAATGATCAGCTTGCGGGGCAGGGCCGGGTCATGCAGCGTCAGCGCTACCTTGTCGCCATCGCCATCCCCGTAGGTCTTCACCGCCCCGTCGGGAAAGGTAACCGTCAGCTCCCCCGACCGGAAAAGATGGCCCAAAAATGTATCAAGAAGTTTTACCCACATATCTCACCCCTCTCTGGCACATGCCCCCCCGGCCGTGCTTCAAAACCGATGATTTATGACTTGTGTCCCAGGTCATTCGCGCTCAGCGGATCAAGTTTTGCCCAAAATTTACCCTCTGTAAACTATTTTGGCACGCCGTCGTGTCCGCGCGCGGGGCCTTGCCGCAAAAGTGATCACTTGACTTTGCCGCCCCACCCATGTGTATCGGCGCGACCAGCTGAACGAGGTTTCCATGCACGCTTATCGCAGCCATTCTTGCGCCGATCTGACCAAAGACAATGTGGGCGATACCGTGCGCCTGTCGGGCTGGGTGCATCGGATCCGCGATCATGGCGGGATCCTCTTTATCGACCTGCGCGATCACTATGGCATCACGCAGGTTCTTTGCGACCCCGACAGCCCGGTTTTTGCGGAAGTTGAAAAGGTCCGCTCCGAATGGTGCATCCGCATCGACGGCAACGTGAAGGCGCGCGATCCAGACCTTGTGAACCCCAAGATCCCCACGGGGGAAGTGGAGGTGTTCGTGCGCGACATGGAAGTTCTGGGTGCCTCGGAAGAGTTGCCTCTGATCGTTTTCGGTGATCAGGAGTACCCCGAAGAAACCCGCCTCAAATACCGCTACCTCGATCTGCGCCGCGAAGTGATGCAGCGCAACATGGTGCTGCGCTCTGACGTGGTGTCCTCCATCCGTCGCCGCATGTGGGATATCGGCTTCCGCGAATACCAGACGCCGGTGATCACCGCGTCCTCCCCCGAAGGCGCGCGCGATTTCCTCGTGCCGTCCCGCCTGCACCCGGGCAAGTTCTACGCCCTGCCGCAGGCCCCGCAGCAATTCAAACAGCTGATCATGGTGTCGGGCTTCGACAAATATTTCCAGATCGCGCCGTGCTTCCGCGATGAAGATCCCCGCGCAGACCGTTCGCCCACGGACTTTTACCAGCTGGACCTGGAGATGAGCTTTGTCGAACAGCAGGACGTGTTCGACACCATTCAGCCCGTTTTGACCGGTCTCTTTGAGGAGTTCGGCGGCGGCGCGAAAGTTGACCAAGACTGGCCCCAGATCTCCTACCGAGACGCCGCGCTCTGGTACGGCACTGACAAGCCCGACCTGCGCAATCCCTTGAAAATGCAGGTGGTGAGCGACCATTTCCGCGGCTCCGGCTTTGCGATTTTCGCGAAACTGCTGGAACAAGACGGCACCGAAATCCGCGCCATCCCCGCCCCCAAAGGCGGGTCGCGCAAGTTCTGCGACCGTATGAATGCCTTTGCGCAAAAAGAAGGCCTGCCCGGCATGGGCTACATCTTCTGGCGTGATCAGGGTGAGGGGATGGAGGCCGCAGGGCCTTTGGCGAAAAACATCGGCCCCGAACGCACCGAAGCCATCCGCCAACAACTGGGTCTCGAGGTGGGCGATGCCGCCTTCTTCCTCGGCGGCAAGCCCAAGGCCTTTGAAACCGTCGCCGGCAAGGCCCGCAACGTGATCGGTGAAGAACTGGGCCACACGGATAAAGACCGCTTCGCCTTCGCATGGATCGTCGATTTCCCGATCTACGAAAAAGACGAAGAGACCGGCGCGATTGATTTCGAACACAACCCCTTCTCCATGCCCCAAGGCGGGATGGACGCGCTCAATGGCGATCCGCTCAACGTGCTGGGCTATCAGTACGATCTGGCGTGTAATGGCTACGAACTGGTCTCCGGCGCGATCCGGAACCACAAGCTGGAGATCATGATCAAGGCCTTTGAAATCGCAGGCTATGATGAGGCGGAAGTGCGCAAGCGTTTCGGTGGGATGGTCAACGCGTTCCAGTACGGCGCGCCGCCCCATGGCGGCTGTGCGGCGGGCATCGACCGGATCGTGATGCTGCTGGCGGGGACATCGAACATCCGCGAGGTGATCATGTTCCCCATGAACCAGCGCGCCGAAGACCTGATGATGAACGCGCCGTCAGAGCCGACATCCGATCAGCTGATGGAACTGGGGCTGCGGGTGATCCCGCAGGAATAACCCTATCCTACCCCGGCAGGTTTTCACCGACGGAATGTTTCGCGCGGCGCGTATCAATCCTATATTGATGTCATGCCAGCGAAGGACCAGCCATGAGTTTCACGCCTGAGCGCGCCGCCACCCGGTTCGGCTGTGGCCTCTCCCCGCGACAGGCGGCACCTGCCTCGGTCGACGATATGCTGGGCGCGCTAACAGGTCCGGATGTGGCCGCGCTGGAATTCCCGATTGCTGGCATGGACCCTGTCTATGCCAACCTGCTGGCCGAACGCGACGCACGCCGCACCTATCGCAAGGCCAAGACGGATGAAGATCGCGAAGCGGCCTCCAAAGCCTTGCAAAAAACCCGCCGCGCCTTGCGGATTGAGGCGGCGGGCTGGTTCGGCCACACCCTCTTGCGCCGCGCGCAAACACCCGATGGGTTCCGCGAACGGCTGGTGGCGTTCTGGACAGATCACTTCACTGCACAAGGCAAAGTGCAGAGCCTGATCCTGTCGCAAGCCAATTACGCGGAAGAGGCGATCCGCCCGCACATCACCGGCCGATTTGCCGACATGCTGCGCGCCACCACGACCCATCCTTTGATGCTACATTACCTTGACCAGATCACCTCGGTCGGGCCCAACAGCCGGGCGGGCCAACGCAACCCGGATCGCGGGCTGAACGAAAACCTCGCCCGCGAAGTGCTGGAACTGCACACGCTGGGCGTGGGTGGGCCCTACACGCAAACTGACGTGCGCGCTTTTGCCAAGCTGCTGACGGGCCTCGGTTTTGACTACAAGCGCGGGTTCCGTTTCCGCGCGGCGGCGTCAGAGCCGGGCCAGCATGAGGTTCTGGGCGGGAGCTATGATGGCGGCAGGGGCCTTAATGCTATCCACGACGCGCTTGATGATCTTGCAACGCACTCCGCCACGGCCCGGCACATCGCGGGCAAGCTGGCCGTGCATTTCGTGGGCGATGCCCCCGATCCCGCGCTGGTGGTCGCGCTTGAGACGCGCTTTGCCGAGACGGGCGGCGATCTGATGGCCGTCTATGAGGCGCTGCTGACCCACCCTGCTGCTTGGGGCGATGGGCCGGGAAATGTCAAGCAACCCATTGATTTTATTGGGTCCAGCCTGCGCGCGCTGGATGTGCAACCCCGCCAGATGCCGCTCAAGCGCCTAGGCCGGATGCGGCGGTTTTTCTACGATCCGCTGACCCTGATGGGCCAGACATGGGGCCGGCCTTCGGGGCCGGATGGCTGGCCCGAGGCGGATGAGGATTGGATCACGCCCGCCCGTCTGGCCGCGCGGCTGCAATGGGCGATGTTCACGCCCTTGCGCCTGCGCCGGACCTTGCCCGACCCGCGCGAGTTCGTCGATGTGGCGCTGGGTGGCCTTGCACCCGATCAGGTCCGATTTGCCGCCAAGGCCGCGGAAACCCGTCCCGAAGGTATCGGGATCGTGCTGTCCTCTGCCGCGTTTCAAAGGATGTGATCTGCCCATGACCCGACACTCCCGCCGCAGTTTCCTGACACGCTCCCTCGCCCTTGGCTGTTCGCTGGCCGCCAGCCCGCTTGTCACGCCAGTCACCTTCGCCAGCGCGCCGTGGGACAACCGGCTGGTGGTGATCATCCTGCGCGGTGGCCTCGATGGGCTGGACGCGGTCCGACCGGTGGGCGCGCCCGAATTCAGCGCCCTGCGCGGTGGTGTGCTGACCGGTGATGATCCGGCCACGCTGGACCTTGATGGGTATTTCGCCCTGCATCCGGGCCTGTCGGACCTGATGCCGCTCTGGCGTGCCGGGCAGTTGGGCTTTGCCCATGCCGTATCTACCCCCTATCGCGACAAGCGCAGTCACTTTGACGGGCAGGATATTCTGGAGGCTGGTACTGGCGGGCCGGGGCTGGAGCACACGCGCAGCGGGTGGCTCAACCGGTTGCTGAGCGAGGTGCCGGGCGCCACTGCGGAAACGGCCTTTGCCATCGGGCGCCAATCCATGTTGCTGACCAAGGGCGATGCGCCAGTGTCGGATTGGTCGCCCGAGGCGTCGCTGGTCCTCAGCCCGCAGGCCGAACGCCTGCTCGATCTGGTGACCCATGATGATCCGCTTTTCCGTGATGCCCTGAATGAGGCGATTGACCTGTCCCAATCAGGTGAGATGATCCCGGACGGCGAGGCCGACACCGCCGACATGCTGAACGCCATGCAGGATATGGCGCGCCCGGCCGGACGCGGTGAGGCGGTCACGCAAATCGCCAGCTTCGCGGCCTCCCGGCTGAAGCTGGACACGCGCATCGCGGCCTATTCGCTGGCCGGGTTTGACACCCATGCAGGCCAATCGCGCAGCATCAACCGCGCTTTGAAACAGCTGGCCGACAACATCTTGACGCTGCAACGGGAGCTTGGCCCGGTCTGGGGTCAGACCACCGTGGTGGCGATGACGGAATTTGGCCGCACGGTGCGCGTCAATGGCACGGGCGGTACTGATCATGGCACCGGCGGGGTGATGATCATGGCGGGCGGGGCGCTGCGGGGCGGGCGCGTGGTCGCCGATTGGCCGGGCCTGTCGGACGGCGCGCTCTATCAGGGCCGCGATTTGATGCCCACGCGGGATGTGCGCGCCCATGCCGGTTGGATCATGCGCGGGCTTTTCGGGCTGGATCGCAGGTTGATCGAAGACACGGTCTTCCCGGGGCTCGATCTGGGCGAGGATCCGGGGCTTTTGCTATAGGCCAAAGAGGGTATGATGCCCCTGCGCGCAAACAGCGAAGGCATTGGGGATCATGACAAACACGCGCCCGGTCGGGCCAATTATTCCGAACTGGACGGTCCCGGCACGCCCGCCGATGGCCCCGCTGGAGGGGCGCTACGCCCGGCTTGTCGCGATGAATGCAGAGGCCCATGCGGCCCTTCTCTTTCGCGCCTTTGACGGGCACGATTGGGTGTGGGATTACATGCCGGTGGGGCCTTTTGCCTCCGCCGCGCAGTTTCACAAATGGATGCGTGGGGCCACCGGGGATGATGACATCCTGTTTTACGCCATTGAAGACCGCACCACCGGTCAGCTGGGCGGCTTTGCCTCCTACCTGCGCATCAAACCCGATAGCGGATCGATTGAGGTGGGCTTCATCGCCATGGCCCCGCAATTGCAACGGACGCGTGCGGCGACAGAGGCGCTTTATCTGATGATGACATGGGCGTTTGAGGCAGGCTACCGACGGTTTGAATGGAAATGCGATGCACTGAACATGCCATCGCGCCGCGCCGCCCAACGGCTGGGGCTTAGCTTTGAGGGCATTTTCCGTCAGGCCACGGTGGTCAAAGGGCGCAACCGTGACACCGCGTGGTTTGCCGCCATCGACAGCGAATGGCCCGCCCTGTCAGAGGCCTTTGAGATTTGGCTTTCGCCTGCGAATTTCGATGAAACGGGCCAGCAAAAGGAACGGCTGAGCGATCTGACAAAGCTTGTCCGCGTCTCAGGTGATCCGGCGCAAGGGTGACACGCGCGCGCCCGTTCGGGCGGTCCCGCTTTTGCATTTGCGCCACCGCACTTCATGCCTGCCCGCATTGCGTCGCGTGAAGACGCGGCACACGTGCCCGGATCAGATGGCCAGCTGGTTTTGCAGCCGTTCGTTCACCAGATTGAGAATATGCGAGGCCTGCGCCCGTCTGCGCCCTTCGCCAGGAGGCGTTTCCGACAGCAGGCTGGCGGCTTCAATCAATTGCGTATCCTCGGCTGATCGGGCCACACCGGTCAGAAACTGCGCCACGTAATCGAGCGTCGGGCCATCCTGCCGTTCTGCCAAAATTTCCGACACGAAACTGATGTCGTCGCGATAGGCAGAGATGTCAGGCTCCACCATTTCTTCCGATACGATCCTCGGGCCCAATTGCAACGCGTCACTGGGCATGGCGGCCATCATGGTTTCCTGAAAGGCCGCCAGGCTGACAATCGGTTTGGCCAGAAACCCGTCTGCACCCGCCTCCATCGCGCGGTCGCGCATGTGGTCATCCCCGCTCATCCCCAAAAGGATGCTGACGCGGGGTTCCGCCTTGGCCAGATCGGCAATCAGGCTTTCACCAGGGCCATCGGGCAGGCCAATATCCACGATCACGGCAGACGGGCGATAGACCTTGAGGTGACGCGCCGCCGCCGTCAGGCAATCGGCCCGCCTGATCCGCGCGCCGCTGCGTAGACACATCAGGCGCAGCGCCTCACAGGCGAATCGGCTGTCTTCCACCACCAGAACCGTCATGCCCAAAAGCGGCCGCTTCGCGGTGGGGCGTTTTGGGTCGAATAAGTTGAGATCATCCATCACTCGGCCTCCTGACCAATCCCGTTGCGTCGGTGATAGAGCGCCATGGTGAATCAAGCGTTAAGGATGGCGCACGTTTCTTCTTTCTTCTGCGACAGGGTGGTTCTTGCCTCGCGCCTGCCCGCGCGGCATAAGCAGGGCAACACCAATGAGGGGTTTGACATGATTGGACGGCTGAACCACGTGGCCATCGCAGTGCCTGATCTGGAGGCGGCGGCAGATCAGTATCGGTCTGCGCTGGGCGCCAATGTGGGTGTCCCCCAGGATGAGCCTGACCACGGCGTGACGGTGATTTTTATTGAGCTGCCCAACACCAAGATTGAACTGCTCTACCCCTTGGGCGAGGACAGCCCGATCAACGGATTTCTGGAAAAGAACCCCTCAGGCGGCATTCACCATGTGTGCTATGAGGTTGACGATATCATCGCCGCGCGCGACCACCTTAAAGAAACCGGCGCGCGTGTCTTGGGCAGTGGGGAGCCGAAGATTGGCGCCCATGGCAAACCTGTCCTTTTCCTGCACCCCAAGGATTTCAACGGCTGCCTCGTGGAGTTGGAGCAGGTCTGATGGGTCCCGTTTCCGGTCTTGTTCTCTACGCTGTCATTTGGTTCATGACCTTGCTGGTCGTTCTGCCCATCAAGATCCAGACGCAAGGTGATCTTGGGGAAATCGTGCCCGGCACCCATGCCGGATCGCCCGAACATCACCACCTGCGCAAGAAGATGTGGATCACCACCGGCGTGGCCTTCGTGATCTGGGCGATCGTTGCAGCGCTGATGCTGACGGGCACTGTCACGCTGGATGATGTGGATTTGTACAAACGGTTCGGTCCCAACCCCTGATTTCCGGCTCAGTCCCGGGGTGCAGAATTTTGCAAAATTCTGCCTAAGAAAATTCGAATTTTCTTAGGCAATTTCTTCGAAGAAAATGCGGCCTCAACTGGCGATGTAGCGATCGCGGCGGTGGTTGAAGGCAATCACGCTGTTCAACACCACCGCCCCCAACAGCGAATAGGCGACCACGTCATAGGGAAACATGAACAGCGCCACGGCAAAGATTGCCGCATCGACCATCAGCTGCACATAGCCTGCCTTGAACCCCGTGCGGTCCTGCACCATCAGCCCGATCACGCCCACACCGCCCAGCGACCCTTTGTGCCGAAAACAGGCCAGTAGCCCTAGGCCCACGGCCACCCCGAACACCAGCGTGCCAATGAGCGGATCAAGCGCCTCAAACACAATCACGCGCGGCAGGATTTCCGACAGCACGGACACAGCCGTCACGCAGGCCACGCTTTTGACCGTGAACTCCAACCCCAGCCGCAGATAGGCCAGCGCGTAGAAGGGGATGTTGATGAGGAAAAACACCAACCCGAAGGACCATTCCATCGGGTAGGCAATCAACAGGGCCAGCCCCGCCGTCTGGCCCGTCAGGAACCCCAGATGGGTCAGGAACACCAACCCGACCGATGTGAGGAAACACCCCACGCTCAGGCCCTGCACATCCTCAAGCGGGGTGTGATCCACGGTTTTGGCGTCAGGAAATCGGGTTGGGGCGGGCATGGGCGATAGATAGTCACATTTCCCCCGATGCCAGACCCTGGGGCGCAAAAATTCGCGGCATACGTCATCGCCCATCGGGCGTGCCGCAAAATCTGCCGCTTAATTCATCACTTTGCCCCGGGACAGGTCGCCGCCACGGAGACTTCGCTTAGGAACCTTCTGTTTGAGGGACTCTGGCGTTTTGCACAGCAGCCAGGAATTGCGCTCGGCTGACCGATTCAAATCCGCGCTGCCCGAACACGACCGCATTCACTTCACGAATGATCAAATAGGTCGGCCCATCCGCCAGGCCCTGCAGCGTGATAGTCTTGGTTGCGGGAATGCCACCAAAAAACTCCTCCCAATACATCAGGAAGCTGTTGTCTCCGGTTTGCAGCGGAACCGCGGTCACCTGACCGGGGCTGATCGTTCCTTTTATGACATCGTCTTGTCCCAGAACGATGCGTTCCAAACCGCCAAGGGCCTTGTTGTCCCAGAAAATCAGCGCTGTGTTGGGCTGGTCGGTGCGGGCGACCTGTAGCATCTCATCTTTGGTGATGGGCGCCCGCGCCTCACATGCCACTAAAATGAAAAGCGGCAGAATGACTGCCGAAAGTCTTTTGAACACGTGCATTTTTGCCCCCAGCGCCGGTTATCTCAGTGACCGACGCTAGGGAAACGCAGTTCAGCCTGCAAGCGCTTTGCCGAGGTTTTCATCCACTTTCTCAAGGAAGCCCATGGTGGTGAGCCACCCCTGATCGGGTCCAACCAGCAGGGCCAGATCCTTGGTCATGAACCCGCTTTCCACGGTGTCCACGATCACCTTCTCCAGCGTGCTTGCGAATTTCATCAGCGGGTCGTTGCCATCCAGCTTCGCCCGGTGCTTCAGACCGCCCGTCCAGGCATAGATCGACGCGATGGAATTGGTCGATGTCTCCTCGCCCTTCTGGTGCTGGCGATAATGGCGCGTGACGGTGCCGTGGGCGGCCTCTGCCTCCACGATTTTCCCGTCGGGCGTCATCAGTTGGCTGGTCATCAGACCAAGTGAGCCAAAGCCCTGCGCCACGGTGTCGGACTGCACATCACCGTCGTAGTTCTTACAGGCCCAGACAAAGCCGCCATTCCACTTCATCGCGCAGGCGACCATGTCGTCAATCAGGCGGTGTTCGTAATGAATGCCCTTGGCCTTGAAAGCCTCTTCAAACTCTTCCTCATAGACCTTCTGGAACAGTTCCATGAACCGGCCATCATATTGCTTCATGATGGTGTTCTTGGTCGACAGGTAGCAGGGCCAGCCCAGGTTCAGCGCGTAGTTCATCGACGCCCGTGCGAAATCAATGATCGAATTGTCGAGGTTGTACATCGCCATGAACACGCCGGACGCAGGGGCATCAAACACCTCGCGTTCATCCACCGTGCCATCCTCGCCCACGAATTTCATGGTCAGCTTGCCCGGCCCGGGGAATTTCATGTCCGTCGCGCGGTACTGATCACCGAAGGCATGGCGGCCGATCACGATGGGCTGGGTCCAGCCCGGCACAAGGCGCGGTACGTTCTGGCAGATGATCGGTTGACGGAATACCACACCGCCCAGGATGTTGCGGATCGTGCCATTGGGGCTGCGCCACATCTGCTTGAGGCCAAATTCCTCTACCCGCGCTTCATCCGGCGTGATGGTCGCGCATTTGACGGCGACGCCCACTTCCTTGGTTTTTTCGGCGCTGTCGATGGTGATCTGGTCATTGGTGCGATCGCGTTCTTCGATGCCAAGATCGTAGTAGAGCAAATCCAAATCCAGATACGGCAGGATCAGCTTTTTCTTGATGAAGTCCCAGATGATGCGGGTCATTTCATCGCCGTCCATTTCGACGATGGGGTTCTCTACCTTGATCTTGGTCATGTCTTGGTCCTTTAGGCTGGCGCGACGTTAGAGGCGTCATAGACCACTTTGGCGGGATTGGGAAGGGCTGTATGCTTTGGTATACAATTTCCTAAACCTGATCTTGCGGCCCGCTCTCTTGGATATTTATAGCCAGAAAAAGCGCGCAAGCGATGCTGATTAACGCGCCGATCATCAGCGGCAACGCCGTGCCGTCAAACGCGAGCCCAATGGGCACGGTCAACACCACGGCCCCCACGGTGGCGAGCCCGGTGATGGCGCTGGCCGCCATGCCTGCAACGGCGCCCATCGGCTCCATCGCCAGGGCGCTGAGATTGCCCAGCGTCATGGCCGTGTGCACGAAAACCGCCCCTTGCCAGAAGATGTAAAGGGCAAAGGGCAAGGCGGTGAAGACGATGCGGTCCAGCGCGATCATGCCCGCGGTCAGCATGATCAAAAGCCCCATCGCGATGATCAACAGCCGCTTCATCCCAAACCGCATCACCAACACGGCATTGAGAAGACTGAACGCGCCCGCCACCACGGCAATGAGGGCAAACCACCACGGAAACCCCGCCGCGCGGCCGTAGGTTTCGTCAAAAATCTGGTGGATCGAACTCAGTGAGGAAAAAAGCGCCGTCATGCAAAACACCTGCGCCAGCGTGCAAAGCTGCACCGTGCGGTTCGACATGACCACGCGCGCTGCCGCCATCACGTTGCGGATGCGGAAAGGGCTGCGCCGGGTTTTGGGCCAGGTTTCCACCACTCGCAGGCTCAGCCACGCGGCTGAAATCAGTGCAAAGACCACGAAGGCCGCAAAAATCCCCCGCCAGCCGGTCAGGGCGATAATCCCGCTGCCGATCAGCGGCGCGACAGCAGGCACCAGCGTAAAGACCATCATGATGAAGGAAGTGATCTGTGCCATCGCGCGTCCGGAATAAAGATCGCGCACAATCGCCATGGGCACGACCCGCGCGCAGGAGGCGCCCAGCCCCTGCAAGGCTCGCGCGGCCAGCACCAGTTCCAACGAGGGCGCAAACCACGCCAAGGCAGAGGCGAATACGTAAAGCGCGCTGCCCATCAGGATGACAGGCTTGCGCCCGAAACTGTCCGACAGCGGCCCGGCAAAGAAGGTGCCCACGCCAAGCCCCAGCACGAAAGAGGTGATGATCAACTGCGCCAGATTGGGCGCATCTGGGGTCAGCTCTTGGGCAATGCGCGGCATGGCAGGCAGCATGGCGTCAATGGAAAAGGCCACAGCCGCCACCAGCATGGCCACGAGGGCCACGAATTCGGTCTGCGTGATGCGTTGGGAGGAAAGCGTCGTCATGATCCCGCGCTATCACGGGCGGCAGGGAAGGCCAATTGGTGTTTAAAAGCGTTTCCGTGCCGCAAAAATGCACAGAAGAAGCGACGTCCACAGGCCGCGCATGGACAGGCCGCGGATTGGCGATCCGTCGTGCGGGCGAGGCACTTTATCGTGACAGATCATTGCTGCATCAAAGCTGCGCGCTGGTGCCGTAAAATCGCCAGTCCGTGGGGGCGGCCTGGCGATGCGCGGCGGCGGGCAAGCCCGCCTTGGTTCCGCGCAGCTTTGTTCAACCAACGGTTAGGTTGATCAGGCCCGCGCCTTACTTTTTCTCAGAGGCCGCCTCAGCCAACTGCCCATTGATCTCATCAATCACGGCGATCCATGTTTCCGCCGGCTGACATCCCGGCACCGCATGTGCGCCATTCACGATAAAGCACGGCACGCCCGTCACGCCCATCTCACGGAATTTGCGGTCTTTTTCCTGCAACTCCGCCTTATCAGCGGTTGAGGCAAGCAGCTTGCGCACCATCGCCGCATCCATCCCGGCGCTGTCTGCAATATCGCTCAGAACATCCACATCGCCAATATCGCGCGCCTCTTCGAAATACGCGCGGAAAAGCGCCATGGCGATGTCTTCCTGATGCTCCTCAATGCCCGCCCAATGCAGCAAACGATGGGCATCGAGCGTGTTGGGCGTGCGCGGGATGGCGGCGAAATCGATCTTCAGCCCGGCGGCCTCGGCCCGTTCGAGGACAGGCGCATAGGCGCGGATTGCGCCTTCCTTGCCGCCGAACTTGGCCTCCAGATATTCTTTGCGATCCATCCCGCCCTCGGGCATGTCGGGGTTTAGCTGAAAGGGATGCCATTCCATCTCAAACGGGTGATCGGGGCGTGCCTTCAAGGCCTCATCCAGCAGCGTCTTGCCGATATAGCACCACGGGCAAATCGGGTCAGAAATGATATCAAGCTTGATCATGGATCGCCTTATAGATCGGCCGCAGCGCGCGGCGCAGGATTTTGCCGTTGGCCCCGGCGGGCAACTCTTCCAGATGGTAGAACGCGCGGGGGCATTTGTAACCTGCCAGTCGCTGGGATGTGAACGCATTAAGCTCTTCTGCGTCAATCGGGTCGGGCGCGGTGTAGAATGCCATGATCAGGCGCGCATCCGCCTTGACCTCAATGTCGGTGACAGCGGCCTGCGTGATGCCGGGATGGGTGTTGAGAACCGCCTCCACCTCCATGGGGGAGACGCGAAACCCACCTGCATTCATCATGTCGTCTGACCGGCCCAGAAAGGTGATCGCACCATCTGCGCCCATTGTGCCTTGATCACCGGTCAGGAACCAATCGCCCTGCATCCGCTCGGCCGTTGCTGCGTCCTCGCCCAGATAGCCCAGCATCAACCCCGGGTCAGAGCGATGTATTGCGATGGTGCCCTCCTTGCCCAGCGGCACTGGGCCATCCGTGCCCAGGATCGCCACCCGCCGCCCGGTTTGCGCAAAACCAAGAGAGACAGGCTGCGCCGGACGCGTTGGCGCGGATGAGATAAAGGTCGAACATTCCGACATCCCAAACGCTTCATAAAGCTCGGTCCCCGCCGCTTTGCGCCAGCCCTCCCGGATCGTATCCGACAGCTTTTCGCCCGCGCAGAGCCCATGGCGCAGCTTGGGCAGTTCCATCGCCACGCCCGCGCCCAGAAGCTTGCGAAACACGCCGGGCGCTGCGGCCAGAATGGTCGCGTCATGGCGTTTGAGAAGCAGCGGCAATTGCGCGATGTCCACCTCCGGCCCGGGGATGAGGGCCGTGGCGCCCATCGTCCAGGGATCCATCAATCCGGTGCCCATGGTGTAGGTCCAGTTGAACGCGCCCGCGTGACACAGGCGGTCATTTTCGCCCAAATCGTACCAGTCTGTCATCATCATCTGGCGGGCCAGAATGGCGCGATGGGCATGGACCACGGCGCGCGGTTTTCCGGACGTGCCAGAGGTGAACACGATGTAACCGGGCCGATCCGGATCATCGAAATGAAAGGGAGCAGGCGGCAGATCGCGCATCGCTTGCAGGGCTGCCAGATCCATCTGGGGCGTGTCCGTTGCAGGGCAGGCAATCCCCTCTTCCCGCAGGATCAGTTTCGGCGCGGTGATGGCGATGACGCTGTCCACCTCCCTCTCCGTCAGTTGCGGCGAAGACGGGATCGGCACCAGACCCACGGCAATCGCGCCCAGATAGGCGATGGGGTAATCCACCCGGTTGCCCAGCCGCAAAAGCACCCTGTCCCCGGGCGCAAGACCCGCTTCAAGAAACCCCGCGCCGGTGCCTTGCACGGCGACTTTGAGGCGTTGAAAGCTCCACCGTTCCGCGCCGGACAGCGACAGAACGGCCAAGGCCACCTTACCCCCCAACGCATCGGCGCGGTGCAGCACATGGGCCGCCATGTTGAACTGCGCGGGCGGGGCGGGCAGGGGATCAGGCGTGGTCTGGGAAAGCGTTTGAGGCAGCATATGACCGATTAGGCCGCAGCACGCAGAGTTGCAAGGTCAAGAAGCCCCGCCTATACCTTTGATCCATGGACGAAATGCTTCCCGGAAACCTTATCCGCATCGCGCGCGAAAACGGCTCGGAAGAGCCGGGCGAGCCGCTCAATCTGGGTGCGCGCGTCCGCGATTTGCGCAAAGCGCGCGGCTGGACGCTGGAACAGGCCGCACGGCAAGCGGGGCTGGCGCGTTCGACCCTGTCAAAGATCGAAAACGAACAGATGTCGCCCACCTATGATGCGCTCAAAAAACTGGCGGTGGGGTTGGAAATTTCCGTGCCGCAGCTGTTCACGCCGCCCAGCCGCGATCAGATCAGTGGTCGCATGGCCACGACGCGGGCAGGCGAAGGCACACATCATGCCACGGCCACCTATGAACATGAATTGCTGGGCGAGAGCCTGACCAAGAAGCGCATGATGCCCTACCGCGCCCGCATCCGTGCGCGCGACGTGGGCGAATTCAACGGTTGGGTGCGCCACGACGGGGAGGAATTTCTCTACGTCCTCACCGGCGTCATCCGGCTCTACACGGAATTCTATGAACCCATTGAGATGAAGCGCGGCGATAGCGCCTATTACGATGCCACGATGGGGCACAACGTGGTGTCCGTCAGTGATGAAGATGCCACCATTTTATGGGTGACGTCGCTGGGGTAGTTTCATGCCTCCGGCGGGAGTATTTCTGGCCCAAAAGAAGGCCGGGCGCGTTATCGGCGTGCTGTGAGCCCGTGATAAATGTGGGTGAACGTGGCCGCCCCGAGGATCGGGATCAGCAGGTTTACCAGCGGGATCGACAGCGGGATCGCCATCAGGATGCCCGCCAGCCAGACCGTGCCCAGATGGTTGCGGCGAAACTCCTTTGCGGCTTTTCGGCCAATGCGCCGGGTTGCCACAAGTGTGATGTATTCCATGCCCAATAAATAGCCGTTCAGCGCGTAGAAAATGAAGGGCGCGGCGGGGGTGATCAGCACGTAGAGGATGAAGGCCAGCAGGTTGGCCCCGATCAGGATGCCGAGGAAATTCACCGTGTCGCGAAGCGCATCGGAAAATGGCACGCGGGTGGCAGCGGGCAGGGTGGGGTAGTGGCGATCCTCCACCGCCTGTGCCACCTCATCAAGGAAAAGCGACGTGATGGCCGAGGCCACAGGCACCATCAGAAACGCCGACAGGATCAGCATCAGGAAAAACGATCCCCAGCCCAGCAGGTCGCCGAGCCACGTGACCTCATAGCCGAAAATCACCGTACCTTCGCCGGTGAGCGTCTCAATCAGCCACAAAAGCCCTGCATAGGCCCCCACCAGCAGCGCGATTGTCAGGCCGATGCCCAACAGCAGCACCTTGCGAAAACGCGGATCGCCGATCTGGCCTATGGCCTTGAAAAAGGCAGCAAAAATCATGTCTTAACCCAGGTTGTGATGGCGCCCATATCCGGGCGCGGGCGGTCAGGCGGCGTCGCGGTTTCCGTGCCCAGATGAATGAGGCCCGCGATGCGCTCATGCTCTGCCAGGCCCAACCCGTCTGCCACGAAACCGCGGTCATGGCTGGGCCAACCGCTCAGCCAATTGGCACCCCAGCCTGAGGCCAGCGCGGCGTTCAAAAGCGCCAGACAGACCGCGCCTGCCGAATAGGTCTGCTCCACCGCCGGGATCTTTTCAGAGGGTTTGTGCACCTCCACCACCGCGACGACCAAATGGGCATCTTCATATTGCCGGCGCGCCTTGGCGATATCGAGCTCATGTTTGCCCAACCGCACGCCATGAGGTTCCACCAACCCTGCCAGACGCAGCAGCGCGTCCCGTTCCAGCACGATAAACCGCCACGGCTCCAGCTTGCCGTGATCGGGCGTGCGTGCGGCGGCGGTCAGCATCACCTCCACCGTGGCGCGATCCGGCACCGGGGTGGTCAGGGTCTTGGCCGGGCGCGACCGGCGCGTCAGCAGGAAATCCAGCGCATCAGGGTTTTTCGCGGGCATGTGATCTATCCTCGTCCAAAGATGGCTGGGGCGGGGGTGTGGCCCTTGCGGTTTACGCCTTGGATGTAGGGGATATTTTGTCCAGCGTGTAGACCCCTTCAGGCAAATTCAGCGCCGCCGACAGATCGCGCAGTTGGGCCATAGTGAGGGTCACCTTTTCCACCGCATCCCGACGCGGATCATATTGTTCCAGCGTCACGCATTCCTCAAACGCGTGGATTTTCACATCCTCGCCCAGCGGCTCAGACCCGTCATCCACCAGCGTCACAACGGTGCAGTCAAATTCATGCTCAATCGAAAACATAGGGTGACCCTAGCGGCTCAGCGGGTTTATGCAAGCGGTGACATTTGGGCTGGTGGTCGGCCAAAGCCGCCCCTACATTTACGGCCTGTAGAAAAAGTTTGGGGGGCGGTGCATGCGGCTTTTCGTATTGATCGGGGCGATGGTGCTCAGCGGGTGCGTGGCGACCACGCAGGCCCCGCGCGGCGATCAGCCTGCGCAGGATTTTCCCAAACCCACCAGCGCGGATATAGCGCGGTTTCAACAGGTCGTGGCCCGCGCGGAGCCCGTGGCAGAGCGCATTTGCCGGGCGGAACTGCCCGGCGGCAATTGCGATTTCCTGATCCAGCTGGATGAACGCCCTGGCCGGCCCCCCAACGCATTCCAGACGCTTGATAAGAACGGGCGACCCATTCTAGCGTTCAACCTTGCGCTTTTGGCGTCTGTTCGCAACGAGGATGAACTGGCTTTTGTTTTCAGCCACGAGGCCGCGCATCACATTGCGGGGCATATTCCGAAGACGCAGCAAACGGCGGCGACGGGCGCAATCCTACTGGGCGGTCTGGCCGCGATTGTCGGTGCGGGCTCCAGCACCGTTCAATCCGCCGCGGATCTGGGCGCGGGGGTGGGCGCGCGCACCTATTCCAAGGATTTTGAGCTGGAAGCCGATGCGCTGGGCACGATCATCGCCAAGCGCGCGGGATACAATCCGGTGCGCGGGGCGGAGTTCTTCAATCAAATCCCTGATCCTGGCGATGTGTTCCTTGGCACGCACCCGCCCAATGCCGAACGCATCGAAACCGTGCGCCGCACGGCCGCCGCGCTTTAGATCGTCAGCGCCGCCGACAGGGCGGTGGAAATACCCATGAACAAAAACCCCGTCGCCAGTAGGACGCAGGCGTGCCAGATGGCATTGGCGAAGGGCAGCTTTTCCCAGGTGTAGAAGATCACTGCGCCCGTATAGGTCAGCCCGCCCACGACGATGAACCAGATGCTGGCATGGGGCAGATGGCCGAACAGCGGGATCAAAAGCCCCACACCGATCCAGCCAAGCGCCACCTGCGGGATCCAGCCTGTTGTCATCTTGCCCGGCGCGGCCAGCAGCTTGGCCACCGCACCTGCCAGCGCCAGCGCCCAGACCAGCGTCAACACGCTATAGGCAAAGGCAGAATTCAGAAGGATCGCAAGTGGCGTAAACGTGCCTGCGATTTTGACATAAATGGCGGCGTGGTCGATGCGGCGCAGGATAGGCCGGGCGGCGGTATGCGCGGCCATGTGATAGGCCGCTGACGCCGTCAACATGCCCAACAAGGCCACGGCATACACAGCGGTGCCCAGAAAGGTTGGCCATTCCATGCGGCCCGCGAACAGCCAGAAGATCACACCCACCCCCACGATGGCGCAGCTGACACCCAGAATATGCACCACTCCGTCGGCGACGCGTTCGGCGCGGGTGTAATCAGGGTAGGACATGTTTGGCACCTTTCATCTGTCACACTAGCATGACAGGGCGTCTGGCATGTGACAGAGCATGGACAAAATTGTGTTAACATCCCGCGCCTTACGCAAGGGGGTTGACGTGGCGTCATGGCCAAAGGCTGTGGCTCGTGTTTTGCACGATTATACCGTCAGAATTGCATTTGGTCTGCGTTGCGGAATTTTGACTATTTCACAGTGCTTTGCACCGGATCGTTGAGGTTACACCGGGATTTTCGTGGGCGCATTTTCGCTATATTTTGAACGGCTAAAGGACGCATCATTTTAAGAAATTGTATCAATAAACCGATCTGAAATACTTAGTTATCCACATATTTTTTCATTTTCTAGACTTTCGGTGATGTTCAGGAGAATTACCCATATCCCCAAATCCATCCCCTCTGTTCCTTGCAAAAACCGCTCTTCGCCGGGCTTTCCGCGATGTCCGGGTCAAGCGGGACAATAATGTGATTCAACCTCACCCGGAAACGCGCTAGATTTTAGAAAAACGCACAGTTCAGTCTGAAAAGAGGTGCATCATGCGGTGGATCATCAGAGCCATTCTTCTTCTGGTCGTGTTGGCCATCGGCCTTGTCGCGACCGTTATGATGTTGCCTGGGGAGCGCATTGCGCGGCTCGCCTCTGATCAGATTTCAAACCTCACCGGGCGGGAAGTTACGATGTCGGGGGAGACGACCATCAGCTTCTATCCCATCCTCGGGGTCAGCACGGGCGCGGTGACCATCGAGAATGCAGATTGGTCTGATGAAGGCCCGATGTTTCAAGCCGACAGCCTCAAGATCGGGGTAGAACCGCAGGCGCTGTGGGGCGGAGATATCCGCATCACCGGGCTTGAGGCACAAAGCCCGCGGGTGCATCTGGAACGCGCTGCCGACGGACGGGTGAACTGGGAAGTGGGCGTCGAAGGCGTGGCCCCGTCTGGCCAAAGCGGGGAGGGGGCAGCCCCGGCGCAATCGTCCCGCCTCGCATTGACGCTGGACCGTGCGTTGATCGAAAATGCCACCTTCATTTTTGACGACCGCGCCACCGGTGAACGCACCGAAATGTCCGGCATGCGGTTTGACCTGCGCTGGCCCGAATATGAAGGCCGCGCCAGTTTTGACGCCACCCTGCGCCCTGCAGGTGAACCGGTGGAGATCAGCGGCTATCTGGACCGGGTGGGCGATTTCATCGACGGCGCGGTCAGCGATGTGTCTGCCGATATCACCATGCCCGGCGGCACGATTGCCTTCCTGGGCCGTGCCAGCGCCGATGGTGCGGCTGACGGTAAACTGACCGCGAAAATCTCGGACACGAACCGCGCCATGGCCGCGCTGGGCCAACCCCCGGCGGACCTGCCCGCAGGGTCCGGGCGCGCGGTAGATGTCAGCACGCAAGTCACCTTCACCGCCGATCAAAACCTGTCCCTGCGTGACGTGGTGCTCGATCTGGGCGGCAACCGCTTGACGGGCGCGGTGGATGTGGCGCTGGCGGGCGACCGCCCCGTGGTGACGGCCAAACTGGACGCAGGCGCGCTGGATCTGAGCGCGCTCAACAGCGGTGAGCCTGCCGCCACAGGTGGGCAGCAAGCGTCGGGCGGCCAAAGCAGCGCGGGCAGCAGCGGTTGGTCGAAGGACCCCATTGACGCCTCCGCCCTCAGCCTCGCCAATGCCGATATCGCGCTGACGGCCAGCAGTATCGATCTGGGCGATTTGCAGGTCGGCACAACGCAAACCCGGATGCGGCTCGATCGGTCGCGCATGGTCTTTGAGCTGCAAAATGTGCAGGCCTATTCGGGCACGATCACCGGGCAATTCGTGATGAACAACCGCTCTGGTTTGTCCGTGGGCGGCAACATGAACGTCCAAGGCATTGATCTGGAAAGCTTTCTGACCGCTGCGGCCGATATCGACCGGCTTTCTGGGTCCGCCGATGCCTCCGTCAATTTTCTGGGCGTGGGGCAATCGCAGCATGCCATCATGAATTCGCTCAGCGGCGATGGCCGGGTCAGCATGGGGCGCGGTGTGATCGCAGGCATTGATCTGGATCGCCTGATGCGGTCGGGCGACATCACCGGCGGCACCACGATTTTCGACACGATGGGCGCGACCTTCACCATGCAGAACGGCAACCTCTTCAATCAGGATTTGCGCATGGAATTGCCCTTGGCCAAGGCCGACGGGGAAGGGCGCGTGGGCCTGGGTGCGCGGGACATCGACTACCTTTTCACGCCCAAACTGCTGGAAGGCGACAACAACACCGGCCTTGCCATCCCCGTGCGGATCCGCGGCCCCTGGGACAACCCCAGCATAGTGCCCGATCTTGAAAAAGCTTTGGAACTGAACCTCGCCGGGGAAATCGATGAACTTGAGGATCAAGCCGAGGAGGAACTGCGCCGCGCCGTGGGCAAGGAACTTGGCGTGGAAGTGGAAGAAGGCCAGGATATCGAAGACGTGTTGGAGGACGCAATCAAGGATGAGGCGCTCAAGGGCCTCAGAAGCCTTTTCGATTGATATCAATTATATAAGCGCTGTCCCTCATGCCCCTGAACCCCGTCGATGATGCCCTGATCGTGCGGCTGAAAGCCGCCCTGCCGCCCGCCGCCTTCCGCGAGGCGACGGCTGGATACTTGGAAGAACCGCGCGGCCGGTGGGCCGGGCAAGCGGGTGTTTTGCTGGCCCCGGACACCACCGATGACGTGGCGCAGATCATCCGTCTCGCGGCGGAGGCACATGTGCCGGTGGTGCCTTATGGCGGCGGCACGGGGCTCGTCGGTGGCCAGATCGCGGGCGACGGGCCTGCGCCCATTCTGCTGAGCCTTGAACGCATGACCCGCATTCGCGCCGTCCACGCCGAAGAAAACATCCTGATCTCTGAGGCGGGCGCGATCCTGTCTGACATTCACGCCGCTGCCGATGCTGCCGACCGGCTTTACCCGCTGACCATCGCCGCCAAAGGCAGTGCGCGGGTGGGCGGACTTTTGGCCACCAATGCAGGCGGCGTGAACGTCCTGCGCTACGGCAATGCCCGTGATTTGTGCCTGGGGTTGGAGGCCGTGCTGCCGGATGGGCAAATCTGGAACGGTCTGCGGCGGCTCAGGAAAGACAATATGGGCTATGACCTGCGTAACCTTCTGGTGGGGTCCGAAGGCACTCTGGGGGTGATCACTGCGGCGTCTTTGATGCTGCATCCAAAACCAGCGGCCGAAGGCACCGCCTTGATGGCGGTCGCAGGCCCCAAGGCCGCGCTGTCTCTTCTCGCCATGGCGCGGGACCATATGGGCGAAGGGATCAGCGCCTTTGAACTGATGCACCGGATGGGCCTCGATTTCCTGTCAGAGACGATGCCCGATCTCAAGCAACCCTTTGAAAACGCGCCCGAATGGATGGTGCTGATTGATATCGGCCTCGCCCGTGGTCTGGATCCCGCGACGGCCTTGGAAGCTTTGTTTGCAGACGCCCATGAGGCCGGTCTGGTCACCGACGGCATCATCGCCCAGTCGGAGGGGCAGCGATCCGAGCTGTGGGCCGTGCGCGAAACCATACCGGAGGCCAATCGCCGGATCGGGTCCATCAGTTCGCACGACATTTCCGTCCCATTGGGCGCGATCCCGGATTTTATCACGGCAGGCAACGCCGCACTGGCCAAGCTGGGCCCGTTTCGGATCAACTGTTTCGGCCATGTGGGCGACGGCAATCTGCACTACAACGTCTTCCCGCCCAAGGGCGAGGGGAAAGAGGGATACACCCATCTGCGCGATGATATCAAACGCACCGTGCATGACGCGGTGCATGGGTTTGAAGGCTCTGTCAGCGCTGAACACGGGGTGGGGCGGCTCAAGGTCGATGATCTGGAACGCTACAGCGATCCGGTGAAACTGCAGGCTATGCGCGCGCTCAAAGATGCGCTTGATCCACAAGGCATCATGAACCCCGGCGCGGTTTTGCGGGCGCGGTAAGATCGGGCGAAACCCCCTAGTAAGCGTGCCCATCATCGCCTACCTTAGAGATGGTTAAAAGGGACACGACACGCCATGTCTGACACAGGGCTTCAAAAGCTTGCATTCATCCTGCTCGTCCTTCTGATCCTCTTCGTCGCCGTTGCCGGGGGCGTGTGATGGCGCAGAAGTTTGGCGGCAAATACAGCCCCGATGCGGGTCAAAGCCTGTCACAACCGACCCGGACGGAAAGTGGTGCCTATCGCGGTGCCGTGCGCACGAAAGCAGGTGGCCGGGTCAATCTGCTGTTTATCGCGCCCTTGCCGCTCATCTGGCAGGCATTTACGTCTGGCCCCACAGGCCTCGCGGTCAACCTCGTGGCGCTTGGACTTCTGATCCTGGCCGCGTGGCTCACCCGTGAAGGCATCAAGGCGCAAGAGGCGTATGAGGCGCGCAAAGTCGCACGCCGCCCGGGTTTCCCCCGTAAAATCGCAGGCAGCATCCTGACCGGGGTGGGCCTCGCCGTGGCGGGGTTTGCGGCCAGTGGCGGCCTGATTGAACCCATCATCTACGCCGTCGTCGGCACCGTCCTGCACAGTTTTGCCTTCGGGTTCGACCCGCTGAGCGACAAAGGCATGGAAGGCATCGACACCTTCCAGACAGACCGCGTCGCCCGCGCCGTGGATAAGGCCGAGGCGATGCTGGCGGCCATGTCTGATGCCGTCAAACGCGCAGGGGATCGCAAATCTGAAACCCGCGTGGCCCAGTTCCAGACCAGCGTGCGCGACATGCTGCGCACCATCGAAAATGACCCCCGCGACCTGACCACCGCGCGCAAATACCTGACCGTCTACCTGCAAGGCGCGCGCGACGCGACGGTCAAATATGCCGACATCTACGCCCGCGATCGCAACGCCAAGGCGCGCGATGACTATTTTGGTCTGCTCGATGATCTGCAAGACAATTTTACCGCCAAGACACGCAGCCTTCTGGGTGATGACACCGCCGATCTGGAGGTCGAAATCGAAGTGCTGCGCGACCGGCTGAAACGCGAAGGGCTGCGGCCCGAAATTACGGACTAACAAAGGGAACGGGACATGTCTGATAGCATTCGTCAAAAGGCCGAAGCGACGCTGGCCGAAGTGGAAGAGGTAAGCCGCGTGATCTTGCCCGAACCGGTGGAGGCCACGGCGATTGTGCCCATTGAGGACGCAAACAAGACGCAAAAAGCCGAAATCAAAAAGCGCATGGATGAGATCGACATGGGCGATACGAATTCCATCGTGGCATTCGGATCGGGTGCGCAGGCCGAATTGCAGACCATCTCTCAGTCCATGCTCCAAGGCGTGCGCAACAAGGATGTGGGGCCAGCAGGCGACAGCCTTCGCAACATCGTCACCACGATCCGGGGCTTTTCGGTCTCTGAACTCGATGTCCGCCGCGAACGCACCTTCTGGGAAAAATTGCTCGGCCGCGCCGCGCCGTTTGCGAAATTCACCGCCAAGTTCGAAACGATCCAGAACCAGATCGACAAGATTACTGAGGATCTTCTGGGCCACGAACACACGCTGCTGAAGGATATCAAATCCCTCGACATGCTCTACGACAAGACGCTCGCCTTCTACGACGAACTGGCGCTCTACATCGCGGCGGGTGAGGCGAAAATCGCTGAACTTGATACCAAAACCATCCCCGCCAAGGAAAAGAAGGTCGAAAAGGCCCCTGAGGACAAGCAGGTCATGGAAGCCCAAGAACTGCGCGATCTGCGCGCGGCCCGCGATGATCTGGAACGCCGCGTGCATGACCTCAAACTCACGCGCCAGGTGACCATGCAATCGCTGCCCTCCATCCGGCTGGTGCAGGAAAACGACAAGTCACTGGTCACCAAGATCAACTCGACGCTGGTGAACACCGTCCCGCTTTGGGAAACCCAACTGGCGCAGGCTGTCACGATCCAACGCTCAGCCGAGGCCGCCGCCGCCGTGCGCGATGCCAATGACCTCACAAACGAGCTGCTGACCGCCAACGCCGCCAACCTGCGCGAAAGCAACAAGATGATCCGCGAAGAAATGGAGCGCGGCGTCTTCGATATTGAGGCCGTGAAGCAAGCCAACGCGGACCTCATCGGCACGATTGAGGAAAGCCTGCAGATCGCCGACGAAGGCAAGGCCCGCCGTGCGGCGGCCGAGGAAGACCTCAAGAAGATGGAAGCCGATCTGCGCGACACGCTGGCCGCCGCCAAATCGCGCAAGGACGGGGTTGGCGACACCGCCGGCACAGCCGTGCCAGGTTAAGGAGTACGGCTCGGGGTGTCAGATAAAAAATCCAGTCATGCCAAAGCGTTGGCCAGCGTTCTTGCGCTGGCCACTCTGGCGGCATGTGGGCTTTTCCCAATCAACACCCCCGATCCCGAACCGCGCCCCCCCGCGCCAGACACCACGCCCGCAGAACCCTCTGCCGAAAGTGAGGCGCTCACCCGCTACTACACCCGTCTGCAAGCCAACCTTCAGGCGCAGGATTTGCTGCGCGTGGACGGGGGCGGGGTCGATACGCCCTATTCCAAATCCGACATCGCGAAGAATTTCGAACGCATCGCCTTTTACGATGAATTCGCGGTCGGGCAGGGGCTGACACCGGCCACTGGCAAACCGGGGCGGCTCTATAAATGGGTGGAACCGGTTCAGATCGCCGTGGAATTCGGCAAACACGCGTCCGAGGACCAACGCGACAGCGATCCCGAGATGATCGCGGCCTATGCCAAACGCCTCACGCGCATCACCGGCCACCCGATCAGCGTGACAGATGACGATGCCAATTTCTACGTCGTGGTAGCAGGGCTTGATGACAAGGAAGAGACCATCGCCCGCTTCCGCGAAATCGCCCCGCGCATCGGTCAGGCCACCATCAACATCATCCAGAACCTGCAACGCAAGCACAGCTGTTTCGTGTTCACCTTTCCCAACGAAACGCGCGATGGCAGTATTGAGAAAAGCATTGCCCTGATCCGGGCAGAGCTGCCCGATCTCATCCGTCAGGCCTGCATCCACGAAGAAATCGCCCAGGGCCTTGGCCTGCGCAATGACAGCGCCACCGCCCGCCCGTCCATCTTCAATGATGATGAAGAGTTTGCATTGCTGACATCCCATGACGAAGCGCTCTTGCGTCTTCTCTACCATCCAAGCCTCAACCCCGGCATGTCCCTCAACCAGGCCCGCCCGCTGATCAAGCGGATCCTGGAGGGCGACCCCGGCCAGATTTAATACCCGTAAGGAGCCCCCCATGCCCATTTTCGATTTCCTCTCCGGTCAGTTCATCGATGTCATTCACTGGGTCGATGATACCCGCGATACGATGGTCTGGCGCTTCGAACGTCAGGGTCACGAAATCAAGTACGGCGCCAAGTTGACGGTGCGAGAAGGGCAGGCGGCGGTGTTCGTCCATGAAGGCCAGCTGGCGGATGTTTTCACGCCGGGTCTCTACATGCTTGAGACGAACAACATGCCCATCATGACAACGCTGCAGCACTGGGATCACGGCTTCAAATCCCCCTTCAAATCCGAGATCTATTTCGTCAACACGACGCGGTTCAATGATCTCAAATGGGGCACCAAAAACCCGATCATGCTGCGCGATCCCGAATTCGGCCCGACCCGCATCCGCGCCTTTGGCACCTATACCGCGCGCATCACCGATCCTGCGCGGTTCCTCACGGAAATCGTCGGCACGGATGGCGAATTCACGATGGATGAGATCAGCTATCAGGTCCGCAACATCATCGTGCAGTCGTTCTCCCGCATCATCGCAGGGTCTGGCATTCCGGTACTCGACATGGCCGCCAACACCGCCGATCTGGGCAAACTGATCGCCGCAGAAATCTCCGGCGTGGTCGCCGAATACGGGCTTTCCATCCCGGAATTCTACATTGAAAACATATCGCTACCGCCAGCTGTTGAAGAGGCGCTCGACAAGCGCACCTCCATGGGGCTCGCGGGCGACTTGGGCAAATTCACTCAGTATTCCGCGGCAGAGGCCATGACCGCCGCCGCCAAAACCCCCGGCAGCGGCGCGGGCGAAGGCATCGGCGCAGGGCTTGGCATGGGGATGGGAATGGCCATGGCCAACCAGATGAACCAAGGCCCTTGGGGTGGCGCACAACCCGCAGCGGCCCCACCTCCGCCGCCCCCGGTCGAACATGTCTGGCACATCGCCGAAGGTGGCGAAACCCACGGGCCTTACTCCAAAGCCGCGCTGGGCCGCATGGCGACCGAAGGCAAACTTACCCGCGAAACTCATGTCTGGACCGCAGGGCAAGATGGCTGGCTCAAGGCCGACGACGTGCAGGAATTGGCGCAGCTTTTCACCGTCCTCCCACCACCGCCCCCCGGCGCGTGATCCCGGCTTCTTTCTGGCCATAAATACTCAATTCCCAATCGGACCCACCCATGCCGTCTGCCGATTCAGCGCCTCAATCCGTCCTCACTGATCACAGTTTCCCTTGTGATCAATGCGGCGCGGATTTCCGGTTTGACCCCGACAATGGCCAACTGACCTGCGATCACTGCGGCAATACGGAGGCGATTGCCCAAACCGGGCCGTGGCAGGGCACCATCCGGGAGCTGGATTTCCAAACCGCGCTCAAGGGTGAACTGGACGCTGCTGAAACGCAGGAAACCCGCGTCTTCACCTGCCCCGATTGCGCCGCGCAACTGGAATTTGACGCGGCCACCCACGCCAAGGAATGCCCCTACTGTGCCTCCCCCGTGGTCACGGACACCGGCCTGCACCGACAGATCAAACCCAAGGCCGTGCTGCCTTTCGCCTTGGAAGAACGCGCCGCCCGCAAGGCCATGACCGATTGGCTCGGGCGGCTTTGGTTTGCCCCGAACGGGTTGCAGGAGTATGCCCGTAAAGGCCGGAAAATGCAGGGCATTTACGTGCCCTACTGGACGTTCGACGCCGACACCAAATCGCAATATCGCGGCGAACGGGGCACGGTTTACTATGAGACCAAAACCGTCACCCGCAACGGCAAACGCGAACAGGTGCGCGTCTCAAAAGTCCGCTGGCGCGCCGTCTCAGGCCGCGTCGCGCGATTCTTCGACGATGTCCTCGTTCTCGCCTCCCGCACCCTGCCCAAACGCTACACTGACGCGTTGGAGCCATGGGACCTTAGCGCGCTCGAACCCTACAGCCCCGAATTCCTCGCCGGTTTCCGCGCCGAAAGCTATCAGGTTCCCCTTGATGATGGCTTCACAGAGGCCCGCGCCCACATGGACCGCGTGATCGCCCGTGACGTGCGGTTTGACATCGGCGGCGACCGACAGCGCGTTCATTCTGTGGACACCGCCGTCAAGGATGTCACCTTCAAACACATCCTCCTGCCGGTCTGGCTGGCGGCCTATAAATACAATGGCAAGACCTACCGCTTCGTGGTCAACGGCCGCACAGGCCGGGTGCAAGGCGAACGCCCATGGTCCGCCATCAAGATCGCCATCGCCGTGGTGCTGGGTGTGCTCATTGCCGCCGGGGTGGGCTATGCCATCGCGCTCAGCGAGGGCGCGGTGTGATGCCTGACATTGACACGCTGAACGCGATGCTCGACCGCCGCTATTCCTGCCGCGCGTTCAAACTGGACGCGGTGCCAGAGGAGGTTCTGAACCAGATCGTCACAACGGCAGGCAAAACCGCGTCATGGTGCAACGCCCAGCCCTGGCAGGTGGTGATCACCCAAGGCCATGCCACCGACGCGTTCCGCGACGGGCTGAAGACCACCGCGCAAACCACTGATCCAAAACCCGATTTCCCGTGGCCCGCAGGCTACCCCGGCGTCTATGGCGACCGCCGCCGCACCTGCGGATATCAACTCTATAAGGCCGCCGGCATCGCCCGCGACGACCGCGCAGGCCGCGCCGCGCAATCCTTTCGTAATTTTGAGCTTTTCGACGCCCCGCATGTCGCCATCATCCATTCAGAGGCCGACCTCGGCCCCTATGGCGCGCTCGATTGCGGCGGGTTCGTCACGGCCTTCATGCTCGCCGCCACCAGCCTCGGCGTGGCAACCATCGCGCAGGCGTCCGTAGCGGCTTACCCGGATTTCATCCGCAACCATTTTGGCTTGGAAAATAACCGCCTTGTCCTCTGCGCCATCTCCCTGGGCTATGAAGACGCAGATCACCCGGCCAACGCTTTCCGAACCGAACGCGCGGATATGTCTGAAATTCTGGACCTTCGCAGGTGAAGCTTCGAAGTCTTTAAAAGACTTCGACCGCATTCTTTTAAAGAATGCGTGCGGGCCTCACAGCGCCCGCCACCCAATATCGCGCCGCACCGCCGCTCCCGGCCAATCAACACTGTCGACCAGCCTATAGGCCCGATCCGCCGCCTCGCGCAGGGTGGCCCCCCGCGCCGTTGCGTTCAACACACGCCCCCCGGCCGACACCACCTGACCATCCTTCAGGGCCGTGCCCGCATGGAACATCACGTGAAAACTGTCTTCTTGCAGCCCCTCCAGCTCGCCGATCCGCGCACCCTTGTCATAGCTTCCCGGATAACCCGGTGCCGCCATCACCACCGTCATCGCGTGATCATCGGCCCAGTTCACCTGCGCCTCGCTCAACCGACCCTCCGCACAGGCCTGCATCAGGTCGAGCGCCTGCGCGCCCAGCCGCAGCATCAGCACCTGACATTCCGGATCACCGAACCGCACATTGTACTCCACCAAGCGTGGCGCGCCGTCCTTGATCATCAACCCTGCATACAGCACGCCGGTGTAGGGCGTCCCTCGCTTAACCATCTCGCGCAGCGTCGGTTTTACGATTGCCTTCAAAGCTTTATCGGCAATCTCTGATGTCAGAACCGGGGCAGGGGAATAAGCGCCCATGCCGCCCGTATTGGGTCCCGTGTCACCTTCGCCAATCCGCTTGTGATCCTGCGCCGTGCCGATGGGCAACGCATCCTCCCCATCGCACAGCACGAAAAAGGACGCCTCTTCCCCTTCCATGAACTCTTCGATCACGACCTCCGCGCCCGCACCGCCAAAGGCGCCAGAGAACATGTCGTCAATGGCCGCATGAGCCTCCGCCACCGTCTCCGCGATGATCACGCCTTTCCCTGCTGCCAGCCCGTCCGCCTTGATTACAATCGGCGCGGTCTGAACATAAGCCTTCGCCGCCTCCGCATCCGTGAAATGCCCATACCCGGCGGTCGGCGCGCCAGCAGCATCGCAAATCTCCTTGGTGAAATGCTTGGAGGCTTCCAATTTCGCCGCCTCTTGGCTTGGCCCGAACACCAACAACCCCGCATCCCGCAGCCTGTCGGCGACACCTACGGCCAAAGGCGCTTCCGGCCCAACAATCACGAACTCAATCGCTTGCGCCTCACAAAACGCGACCACCGCCGCACCATCCATGATATTAAGATCGGCACATTCCGCGATCAGCGCTATTCCGGCATTGCCCGGGGCCACGATCAGCTTGTCGCATTTGGGATTTTGCACGACCGCCCAGGCAAGGGCATGTTCCCGGCCACCGCCGCCCAGAATAAGAATGTTCATCGCAAAACCCCCGCTTGGCCTTCTGTCGCTGCGGTTCTAGAGTTAGCCTCAGGCAGTTACAAGGCGCACCCCATGTCCGACCTGATCGACGATCCCAGCCCCGGCGAAAACGCCCCGGAATTCACCGTGTCCGAGCTGTCCGGCGCGGTCAAACGCGTGGTGGAGGGGGAGTTCGGCCATGTCCGCGTGCGGGCCGAAGTTGGCCGCGTGTCGCGGCCACGCTCGGGCCATGTTTATCTCGATCTCAAGGATGATCGCGCCGTGCTGGCGGGTGTGGCGTGGAAGGGTGTCGCCGCCCGTTTCGCCGTCCAGCCCGAAGAGGGGATGGAGGTCGTGGCCACCGGTCGGCTGACCACCTTCCCGGGCCAATCCAAGTACCAGATCATCATCGATGACATCAAACCGGCGGGCGTGGGTGCGCTGATGGCGCTTCTTGAAAAGCGCAAGGCGTTGCTGGAAGGCGAGGGGCTTTTTTCGCCCGCGCTCAAGAAGGACCTGCCCTATCTCCCTGATATCATTGGAGTTGTGACCTCACCCTCAGGCGCCGTGATCCGCGACATCCTGCATCGTCTGCGCGACCGGTTTCCGCGCAAGGTGCTCATTTGGCCTGTGGCCGTGCAGGGTGACCGCTGCGCGCCCGAGGTGACGCGCGCGATTGAAGGCTTCAACGCGCTGACGCCGGGCGGCGCGCTTCCACGCCCGGATTTGTTGATCGTGGCCCGTGGTGGTGGGTCGGTCGAGGACTTGTGGGGGTTCAACGAGGAAAGCGTGGTGCGCGCCGCGGCTGCCTCTGACATCCCGCTGATTTCCGCCGTGGGCCACGAAACCGACACGACGCTGATTGATCTGGCCGCGGACCGCCGCGCGCCCACACCCACGGCCGCGGCTGAAATGGCCGTGCCTGTGCGCCTTGATCTGATGGCCTGGCTCGACAACCAAGAAGCGCGGCTCAAAGGGGCGCTCAACAGCACGATCAAAACGCGCAAGCAACGGGTGGCGGATCTGTCGCGCGGCCTGCCACGGGTTGAGACACTGCTCGAAAGCCCGCGCCAGCGGCTCGACACCTGGGCGGATCGCCTGCCGCATTCCCTGATCCGCAGTGTTGAAAAGCGGCGCGTACGTTTGTCCGAGGTCTCAGGCGTGCTGCGCCCCAGCCTCTTGCGCCGCGCGGTGGAGGATGATCGGCGTCGACTGACCGGGCAGGCACAGCGGCTCAACATCGACGCGCTTGGCCGGGACGTGGCGCGCAAAGGGCAGGCGCTTGACGGGTTGCTGGCCCGGCTTTCCAAGGCCGCGACCCGACAAACGGAACGGTGGGCAGATCGCCTCGACGCGCTGGAAAGAGTGCGCCAAACAGTGGGTTACGAGGCGACATTGCAGCGCGGCTATGCCGTGGTGCGCGGGGATGGGGATGTGGTGACCACGCGTGCAGCGGCGAAGAAAGCGACGGCGCTTGAGGTTCAGTTTGCAGATGGTCGGCTGGAGATTGGTGGCATGAAGGGTAAGGCCCCGACGAAGGCAGCAAAGAAAAGCCCTGACCAAGGCTCACTTTTCTGACTGAATAGCGAACCGGCGCGGAATCAAGGGCGCAGCCCGCCGCGCCTTCGTCAGGCCCCACCCAGGGCCTGGCGAAGGCGCTCTATCGTCTAATGAAAGAACAAAACACAAACCCTGTGGATAACTCAGCCCACAAGATCGCCGTTTCACATCAAACTCCCACGTCCGGCCCCAAACACATCAACGGCTCCGGGCTCTTGCGCACCTCGTACAGCTCCGTCTGGGCCGGGTCATTCTCAAACCGCGCCGTCAATCCACCTGCGGTGATCTCAAAGCTCCAGCATTGCGGCACGGGCTGGTCTTCGTAGACAAAACAGATCAACTCACCCTCTTCGTACCATTCGCCTTCCTTGCATTTACCATCCAGAAATGTCCAACGAACCCGGCGGTTTGGCAGGTATTCTTCAGCCCCATATGGTTCCCCGTCCGAGGCGAAATAGAACGTCTTACCTTGGGTGTATTCGTCAAATTCCTGCCCGTTCATGGCAAGGGCAGGCATGGTGAAGGCCGTAAGGGCCAGAAGGCTAAAAAGGGTTGCTTTGCACATGCCCGGACTGTGCCAGATGCGTCCGGGGCTTTCCACCACCATTTCGCCCCACAGGCCGGGCTTTGCCGATGTCACCGGGTGTCACGGCCCACGCCTCACACAGCGGGTTCATCAGGCGAAACCACAGTTTCGGGATCAGCGCGATAACCCCCATCACTGGCAAAGGGTAGGGCAGATAAGGCATCCGCAACGGGTCCAGCTGCAATGCGGGATAGTCCTTCTGCGGGCTCATGTGATGGTCGGAATGGCGCGGTGCATTGACCATGAGCAGGCTGGAAAACACATCGGGCGCATTCCACGAATGCTGCGGCCCCACAGGTTCCAACCGCCCAGTGGGCAGTGTCCGGCGGCGCAGGCCGTAATGCTGCACGTAATCCGCCATGAGGATCTGAATTTGCGCATGGGCCATGATCGACAAAAACGCCAGCATGCCGATGGGCCCAAGCCCAACCGCGACCCCGGCCAGTGTCGCCACACCGCCGCCCACATAAAGAACGTATGGATGCCCGCTCAACGGCTTGCCCGCCCGCTGCCGCCGCCGCGTTTCCGCATCCAAAGCTTTCCAAAAAGACTGCCGCGTCACCCGGCCCATGTAGCGGTAAAAATGTTCCCCTCGCGGTGCCGAACTTGGGTCACGGTCGCTGCCGACATAGACATGATGGATCAAAACATGCGCGCTGGCGTGATGACCCGCCAGCATGGACGTATAGACCCATTGCCCCAACCAGCGCATCCACCGCGCGCGTTTGTGGATCAATTCATGGGCCACAGGGTGGGAAATCTGGCCAAAGATCAGTCCTGCACCCGCGCCCAGCGCCACACGGTCTGCCGCGGCAAGCCCGCTGGCCCCCGCCACGCCCCAAAGCGCGGCCCCCAGCAAGGCAAAATGCGCAAGACCCAACACGACCAAAAGCGCGTCACTGGCCGGAAATTCGGCCTCCGCATCTGCGTTGTCGGCTTGCGCCGCGATCAACCGGTCCATCACCGCGACAAGCGCTGTCATGTAAATCAGGGCCCCCCAGGCCCATCCGCCGCCCAGCATCACGGTGGCCGCCACCAAAAGACAGGGCAAAAGCGTGATGATGGCAAAGCGCAGCAAAAGGGCGGGTCCTCGTGAACAAACAGCCCGGAACGACCGGGTAAAGGCAATCGGAAATCGGCCTGAAGAAACTATGCCAACTTCCTCAACCTGGGTGATTTTTCGAGATCAGGGTTAAGAAAGCGCCCATATTGCAATCACTGGTTTAACGGGTCGATGATCGGTTCCATCCAAGGTGGTTTCGGCGACCGGGCCAGCGCAGACCGCACCCGAATCAGGCCGGGCGCAGGCACAGCGGTCTTCCATTGCCGCCGTGCCCGATATACGTGGATGAAAAGGCCGCACGGCACTGGGAACGGAACGTCATGTCATTTTTCAAAAAGCTGAAGGATCGGTTGTTCAAATCCTCATCCAAGATTGATGAGGGCTTGGATGCGATCGTCGAGGATGGCGGTGTCGAAGAGGTGGCGGAGGCTCTGCCCGAGCCGGAGCCGCAACCCGCACCGCAGCCTGAGCCTGTGCCAGACCCGGGTCCCGTGCCCGATCCAGAACCCGCGCCCGCGCCGGAACTAGAGCCTGTGCCAGAACCCGAGCCAGAGCCAGAACCAGAGCCTGTGCCTGAATCGGAGCCAGAGCCTGAACCTGAGCCAGAACCTGAACCTGAACCGGAGCCTGCGCCGGAGCCTCAACCTGAGCCAGAACCAGAACTCGTAGCAGAACCCGAACCGCAACCGGAACCCGAGGCGGTGCCCGAACCAGAGCCGACCCCGGTTTCAGCACCCGACCCTGCACCAGCACCCACCAAGAAACCCGGTCTCCTCGGGCGGCTGCTTGGCCGGTCGGAGGACAAAGTGGTCATGCGCCGGGCGCTCGATGATGACATGCTTGAACAACTGGAAGAGCTGTTGATCACCGCCGATATGGGTGTCGACACAGCACTGCGCGTCACGGCCAACATGGCCGAAGGTCGGATGGGCAAGAAACTGTCCACCCAGGAAATCAAAGAGCTCATGGCCGCCGAGATCGCCCGCATCATGGAGCCCGTCGCCCGCCCCATGCCGCTCTTCCCAAAAACCCCGCAAGTGGTGCTGGTGGTCGGCGTGAACGGATCGGGCAAGACCACGACCATCGGCAAACTCGCCAGCCAGTTCAAGGCGGCAGGTAAATCCGTGGTGATCGCGGCGGGTGATACGTTCCGGGCGGCCGCCGTCGAACAGCTGCAAATCTGGGGTGATCGCGCGGGCGTGCCCGTGCTGACCGCGCCAGAAGGGTCGGACCCGGCCAGCCTTGCTTTTGATGCGATGGAGCAAGCCGCCCGCGACGGCGCGGACCTCTTGATGATCGACACGGCAGGGCGGTTGCAAAACCGGCAGGACCTGATGGAGGAACTGGCCAAGATCGTCCGGGTCATTCGCAAAAAGGACGAGAGCGCGCCGCATAACACGCTTCTCGTGCTGGATGCGACGACGGGCCAGAACGCGCTGAGCCAGGTGGACACGTTCCAGAAGCTGGCGGATGTGTCGGGCTTGGTGATGACCAAGCTGGACGGTACGGCCAAAGGCGGTGTGTTGGTGGCTTTGGCGGATAAGTTCGGACTGCCCATCCATGCGATCGGTGTGGGGGAACAAATTGACGATTTGGCCCCCTTTGACCCTGAAGAATTTGCCGCCGCGCTTACAGGCCTCGAAGACTGAGTTGCAGACCCGGCGCGGAATCAAGGCGCTTGCGCCGCCGCGCCTTCGGCCGTTGACCGGTAGGCGATTGCTTGCAATCGCTGAGAGGGGGGCCCCACCCATGGCCTGGCGAAATGTCGACGTCGACGGGCAGTCCAATCCCACAGCGGTACGTCACCATAAAGCGCCCTCGCTTGACATCTGGATCGCCAGACCGGGGCCTGCCAAGGGCGCTACGTTGCACGCTAAATGACCGAGTGGATCATCTCTGTCGAAGGCACTGAAGCAGGGAAACAGGCCGCCCTCATCCTCGCTCTCCTCGCCGCCTTCCTCCACGCCGTCTTCGGCGCCCTGCAAAAGGGGCGGTTCGATCCCTGGCTCACGCGCGGGGCCATTGACGCCAGCTACGCCCTCATGGCCGCGCCCTTTGCGCTCTTCGTCGTGCCCTGGCCCGAGCCGCATATGTGGCCCATCTTCGCGCTCGTCTGGGTCATTCACATGATCTACAAAATCCTGCAGGCCATGGCCTACACGCGCGGGGCCTACACGGTGGTCTACCCGGTCGTGCGCGGCACCTCCCCTGTGTTCGCGGTCATCGGGGCCTACCTGCTGTTTGGTGAGACATTCAACGCCCTCCAATGGCTGGGCGTCGGGGTTCTGCTGTCGGGCATATTCGGGCTGGCCGTCTTCAACCTGCGCACCATGACCATTGCCCGCGATACCATGCCCATGGCCTTGGGCCTTGCCGTCATGACCGGGCTGTTCGTGGCGCTCTACACCACCTTTGACGCCTATGGCATCCGCGCCACGACCAATCCGTTCACTTTCCTCGCGTGGTTCTTCCTGATCGACGGGCTGGCCATGCCGTTTTATGCACTCTACCGCTTTCGCCGCATGGAAAACCCACCAGATCCGGTGGCGCTGATGAAAAGGGGTGTGATTGGCGGGTTTGTCGCTTATATGTCCTTCGGCTCGATCATGCTGGCCACGCGGCTCGACAAGGTGGGTGAGGCCGCGATCCTGAGGGAAACCTCAACGGTGTTTGCAGCCTTCATCGGCTGGATCGCGTTGAAAGAAACAGTGGGGCCGTGGCGCGTGGCGTTGATGGCGCTGATCGCGGCAGGGGCCGTGATCGTGGAAGTTGGAGGCTGAGGACACAGCATGGCAGAGCAGGGCCAAGGTCAAGAAACACGCGAAGAGCGTCACGCCCGCCGCAAGGCCGCGCGGCGCGAAGAACGCAAAGCCGCCAAACGCGCCGAAGAGGGCGCGCAGCAGCCTGACGCGGCCACTGAAAAATCCGTGCATCCGGGCTTGAAGGCGGTGTTGGAATTTGGCCCCATCGTGGGCTTTTTCATCGCGTATATCCTTTATAAGGATGAGGTCTTCGTCGTGGGCGGCGTGGAATATACAGGCTTTGTCGCCGTCACCGCCGCGTTCATCCCGATCTTTCTTCTGGGCATCGGCGTGCTGTGGTTCCTGACCGGCCGTTTGGCGCGTATGCAGGCCGTGACGGCCGTGTTGCTCATTGTCTTCGGGGGCCTGAGCGTTTGGTTCAACGACCCCAGGTTCTTCAAGATGAAGCCCACCGCGGTTTACATGCTCTTCACCATCATCCTCGGCATTGGCCTCTTGCGCGGGCAAAGCTGGCTCAAATTCGTGATGGAGGAGATGATGCCCCTGAAGGACAAGGGCTGGATGATCCTGACCAAGCGGGTGACGTTGCTGTTTTTCCTGTCCGCTGTCGCCAATGAGGTCGTCTGGCGCACGCAATCGGAGGAATTCTGGGTCTATTTCGAAACCTTCGCGATGCCCGTTGTGATCTTCGTCTTCTTCATGGCGCAGTCGCGGCTGTTTGCGACCTATGCCACCATGAACCCCTCCAAAAAGTAGCCGCAACGCCCGGCGCGGAATCAAGGGCGCAGCCCGCCGCGCCTTCGGCAGGCCCCACCCAGGGCCTGGCGAATTGTAGACGACATCTCGCCGCCCAACCCCACGGCGGTTTGTCACCATAAAGCGCCCTTACTTGAGTTTGGGATCGCCAGACCGGGGCCTGCCAAAGCCACTGCTTCAGGTCATGATTGACACCGCCAGCGCATGGGCTTACGCAATGAGCGTGGCGATTTGTTACCGGATTGCGGGCCACGTAAAATACTTCCGCTAAAAGGTCAGGATGAAAGGCCCCTTTCGCTTGACCGCGATCAGGGGCTTTTTCATTGGGAGACAGATATGTCTAAAACCTGGAACAAACGCACGAAACTGGTCCACGAAGGCACCCGCCGCAGCCAATATGGTGAGGTGAGCGAGGCCATCTTTCTGACCCAGGGCTTCGTCTATGACAGCGCGGAGGCCGCCGAGGCGCGCTTCATTGAATCTGGCCCTGACGAATTCATCTACGCCCGCTACGGTAACCCGACGGTGGCCATGTTCGAAGACCGCATGGCGGCCATCGAAGGCACGGAAGATGCCTTTGCCACGGCCAGCGGCATGGCAGCCGTCTCTGGCGCACTCACATCCATGCTCAAGGCCGGCGATCACGTGGTGTCTGCCCGTGCGCTGTTCGGATCATGCCTTTACGTGCTGGAAGAGGTGCTGACTCGCTACGGGGTAGAAGTCACGTTTGTCGACGGCACCGACCTCGACGCCTGGCGCGCGGCGATCCGGCCCGATACAAGCGTCGTATTTCTGGAAACCATCGCCAACCCCACGCTTGAGGTGATCGACCTGCGCGCGGTCGCTGACATCGCCCACAAAAACGGTGCCAAGGTGGTGATCGACAATGTCTTCGCCACGCCCGTCTACTCCAATGCCGTGGATCAAGGCGCCGATGTGGTCGTCTATTCCGCCACCAAGCACATTGACGGGCAGGGCAGGGCGCTGGGCGGCGTGATCCTCGGCTCCCGCGATTACATCCGCAAAACGGTGGAGCCCTATATGAAGCACACCGGCGGATCCATGTCGCCCTTCACCGCCTGGGTCATGCTCAAGGGGATGGAAACAATGGATCTGCGCGTGCGGGCGCAGGTGGCCTCTGCCACGGCCTTGACGGATGCACTGCATGGGCACGCAAAACTTGCCCGAGCGATCTATCCCGGCCACGCCAGCCACCCGCAACACGCGCTGGCCATGGACGATATGGGCGCGGGCGGCACGGTGATTGCGCTGGACCTCGAAGGCGGCAAAGAGGCCGCGTTCCGCTTCCTCAACGCGCTGGAGATTGTGAAGATTTCCAACAACTTAGGCGATGCCAAATCCATCGCCACGCATCCTGCGACCACCACACATCAGCGGCTCAGTGACGATCAAAAAGATGCCCTCGGCATCACACCGGGCCTTATCCGGTTCTCTGTGGGCATCGAGGACACGCAAGACCTGATCAAAGATGTCATGCAAGCGTTGGATCAGGCCTGACCCGGGTTTTTCAGCCCGATGACCATCTTTGGTCCGCAAAGCACAAAAATAATGAAATCAGGTATTTATGCAAATTTTCAACGGCTTGAGCGTGGCCGTTGATGTTACAAACGCGTTACACCGCGCAAGTAAATTAGAAATTCCACCGCCCCCACATTATATGCTAGGCCCTGATAAGGGATAAGGACGGACCCTCCATGAATATCCATCATCCAGATTTGGATAAGCTTGATCGTGACGATGCAACAGCGGCGCTCAATGTGCTGCGCGCGTGGGCGGCCACCGCCTCGCCAGAGGAGGTTGCCGATCTAGACCCGGCCGTGGCACGTCTTTTGCCTCAGTCGCAGATGTCGAACTATCCCGACCTGTCCCGCGACTACCCGGACGATTTCACGCCGGATGCCGCCTACAAAGCCACCATGCCCGATTTGCAAAACGGGCCGTCTTCCCTGATCAAAGGGGCCAAGAAACAGCTCCAGCATGTGGGCATTTCCAACTTCCGCCTGCCCATCCGCTACCGAACCCGCGAAAACGGCGCGATCACGCTGGAAACCTCTGTCACGGGCTCGGTGAGCCTGGAGGCGGAGAAGAAGGGCATCAACATGTCCCGCATCATGCGCAGCTTCTACAAGCACGCCGAAAAGACCATGTCGTTCAGCGTAGTGGATGCGGCCCTGCGCGATTACATCTCTGATCTGGAAAGTCTGGATGCCCGCATTCAGATGGCGTTTTCCTACCCGATGAAGATCAAATCGCTGCGGTCGGGCCTCGAAGGATTTCAGTATTACGACATCGCGCTGGAACTGACCGAAGGCGAAGACGGGCGCAAGAAATTCATGCATCTGGATTACGTCTACTCGTCAACCTGCCCCTGTTCTCTGGAACTGAGCGAACATGCCCGTCAGACGCGCGGGCAGTTGGCCACGCCGCATTCGCAGCGCTCGGTGGCGCGTATCTCTGTTGAAATCGACAACAGCGCGCCGGACACGCTCTGGTTCGAGGACCTCATTGAGATGGCCCGCGCCGCCGTGCCCACGGAAACGCAAGTGATGGTGAAGCGCGAAGATGAACAGGCCTTCGCCGAGTTGAACGCCGCAAACCCGATTTTCGTGGAAGACGCGGCAAGGCTTTTCTGTGAACAGCTGCAGAAAGACCCGCGCATCGGCGATTTCCGCGTGATTGCCAGCCATCAGGAAAGCCTGCACAGCCATGACGCGATCAGTGTGGTGACGGAAGGCGATACCTTCGCGGCGGGCTCTCTTGATCCCAAGCTCTTCAAGACGCTCTACCACGTCGGCTGAGGCCAAAACCCTTCGCGAACTGCCCATAAAATCACCGCTTTGCGCGGATAGTCGCCCTTTGCGATGGTTTTGGGGCCGTTCTTGCGGTCAGATGTCACATCGGTGTTAAACCCGCGTGCTTTGCTACCCATAGTAGAGATGCGAGGCGCGCGCAGCCCGCTCATGCACAAACGGGAGACGCATCATGTACATCACAGATCCATTTCAATTTTCCGCCGCAGGGTATCGGTTCATGGGCCTCATGGTCGAACAGCAGATGCGCGTCATGAAGGTGCTGGGCGATGCCGCAGTGGCGTCCAATCCGCTGCTCGCTGCGACCGTGTCCAAACACGACACCACGGCGCCGGCACCGGTGAAAGCGACCCCGGCAAAGAAGCCCGTGACGCACAAGGCCAAACCGGCCATGGCCACCGTGCAGGCAACGCCGAAGCGTCCGCGCCAACCCTCCGCGCCGCCAGCGATGCCAAAGACGCAGCCAAACGGTAACGTGGCGCATCCGGCCGAATAGCCCCACCCGCACCCTCTTGCACCAGACGCAAAGCGGCTTTCCCGTTTTGCGTCTTCTTTTTTGCGCGCGGGCATGTATCTTCAAGGGCAGGGAGGAAACCACTTAACCAGAGGTTTCTCAATGGCTTACGCATCACACAATCTGACACGCAACTCCGCGCAGGGCGTTCTTCGTTCTGCCCTTGCATCCCCTTTCTTGGCACTCAAATGGGTCTCCGACCGAATGGTTGAAAGCCGTCAGCGTCACGCAGCCCAGATCATCCGGCAAGTTGAGGCTGATCTGGCCCGGTCGAGCCTTGATCGCGCGGGTCTTTCCAAGGACGCAGAAACGTACCGCTACTATTTCTGATGCCCCGAAAGGCATCTGCTTGACAGGCTGACGCGCCCCGGCCAAGTCTGCGGCCATGGAAGACTATCGTCCTGTCGGTTATGTCGTGGGCCTCATGGTCATTTCGCTTGGCGTGGCCATGTGCCTGCCCATGTTTGTGGACATGGCCGAAGGTGCCGAAGACTGGTTGGTCTTCGCCAAAAGTGCGGCGATGACGCTGGGCGTTGGCGGGGTGGTCACTTTCGCCTGTTCCAAGGGCGATCATGACGGGCTGTCCGTTCAGCAAACCTTTCTGCTGACCTTCGGTGTTTGGGTCACGCTGCCCTTTTTTGCCGCCATCCCCTACATGATCGGCGCGACCGGGTTAGGGCCCACAGATGCGTTTTTTGAGGCGATGTCGGGCCTGACCACCACCGGTGCCACCGTCATCACCGGGCTGGATGATCTGCCCAAGGGGCTGCTTTTGTGGCGCGGGCTGACGCAGTGGTTGGGGGGCATTGGCATCATCGTTGTCGCCATGGTGTTCCTGCCCGAACTGCGCGTGGGTGGGATGCAAATCTTTCGCTCGGAAAGCTTTGATACCTTTGGTAAAATTCTGCCTCGCGCGACAGAGATTTCCTCGCGCATTTCCGTCATCTACATCACGCTGACACTGGTCTGCGCGGGCTGTTATCTGCTGGCCGGCATGGATGTGTTTGATGCCACCGTCCACGCCATGACCACGGTCGCCACCGGTGGTTTTGCCAATTACGATGTGTCCTTTGCCGCCTTCGCGCCAGCGGCGCAGTATTTCGCGGTGGTCTTCATGATGCTGGCCGCGCTGCCCTTCGTGCGGTTCGTGCAGCTGACCGCAGGCACCGCACAGCCGCTTTTGAAAGACCGTCAGGTGCAGGGGTTCTTCCTCACTGCCTTCAACCTCGTCCTGATCCTGACGCTCTGGCAGTGGCAAAATCAGGGCGACCTGTCGGAACCCGCCTTCCGCCGCGTGCTCTTTAACACCGTGTCGATCCTCACGGGCACGGGCTATGCCAATCATGATTACATGTCATGGGGCAGTTTCCCGGTGACGATGCTTTTCTTCATTGGCCTCATCGGCGGCTGCGCGGGATCCACGTCCTGCTCAATCAAGGTCTTCCGCTATCAACTCCTCTTCGCCTCGGTGAAAGTGCAGCTGCAACGCATCTACTCCCCTCACGGCATTTTCACCCCCCGCTATCAGGGTCGCCCGGTGGTGGATGACGTTCTGACATCGGTGATGTCGTTCTTCGTGTTCTTCGTCGTGACCCTCGGTGTCATGTCCGTGGCGCTGGGCCTGACGGGGCTTGATTTCGTGACATCTGTCTCGGGCGCCTCCGCCGCATTGGCCAATATCGGCCCCGGTCTGGGCGACACGATCGGGCCGGCTGGCAACTACGCGCCCCTCAATGACGTTGCCAAATGGGTCCTGTCGGCGGGTATGCTCATCGGCCGGCTGGAGCTGTTCGCCGTCTATGCCATCTTTACCCTCAGCTTCTGGAGAGTTTAATGCCCAACCGTCCTTTAGGGGCTCAAATCAGCCACATGCTCAAATCCCGCGGTGTCGATGTGATTTTTGGCATCCCCGGCGTGCATAACCAAGAGATGTATCGCGGCATTGAAGAGGCCGGGATCACCCATGTGCTCGCGCGCCACGAACAGGGCGCGGGCTTCATGGCCGATGGCTATGCCCGTGCCACCGGCAAACCGGGCGTGGCCTATATCATCACCGGGCCAGGGCTGTGCAACATTATGACACCGCTGGGGCAGGCCTATTCCGACAGCGTGCCGGTGCTGGCGATTTCCTCCTGCCTTGATGAAACCTCTGCCACGCGCGGGCAGTTGCACCAGATGCTGGACCAGCGCGCGGCGGCGGATTGCGTATGCGATTGGAGCCATGAGGCCCGCTCGCCGCAGGCCGCCTACGGCCTGATTGATCGCGCGTTGACTGAATTCAGCACAAGCCGCGCCCGATCCAAGCATGTGCAAGTCCCCATCGCTCTGCTGGAAGGCAATGCGCCCGACGCCCCTGCGACGCGCGCCGAAACCGCGCCCGCGAACCTGCCCGATCCCGATCAGGTCAAAGCCGTGGCAGACATGCTGCAAGATGCCTCTGCACCGATTTTTGTGTTCGGGGGTGGCCTGGCTCAGTACGGTCAGGCTGCTGAGGCCGCCGCCCGCGCCCTCGTCACCCGCACCGGTGCTGCCACATTCATGACCTATGCAGGCTGCGGTCTTCTGGCCCAGGATGACCCGCTGAATTACGGCAGCTATCTGGCCCGCCCCGACAGCGCGGGCATCATTGCGCAGGCCGATCTGGTCATGGTCATCGGCTCGGAATTGTCCGAATGCGATCTCTGGCGCACTGATCTAGGCCACACAGGTCCCATGATCCGCGTTGATATCGACCCCGAAGTGCTGGCCGATCAGCAACGCGCCGAAACGCCCGTGCACTGCGATGCGCTCACGTTTGTTGAGGCGCTTCTGGATCATCTGCCCGATGCTGTCACGCCCAAGTGGAACACCGAAGATATCTCCCGCACCAAAGCCCGTTTCAAAGCTGAAACAGATGCAGAGCGGCCCGGCATCGTGCCCGTCTGCGATGCGCTGGCCGCCGCTTTGCCCGAGGATACGATGATCTATTCCGACATGACGCAGTTTGCCTATGTCGCCAAAGAGGTCTGGGATATGCCCCGCGCGGGCCATTGGCAT
Source organism: Pseudomonadota bacterium (assembly GCA_038532355.1). Classification (GTDB taxonomy): domain Bacteria; phylum Pseudomonadota; class Alphaproteobacteria; order Rhodobacterales; family Rhodobacteraceae; genus Roseovarius. Next base: position 101,459 of record JBCBAT010000006.1, read on the forward strand.
CACCCCAATGGCTTTGGCACGCTGGGTTATGCGCTTCCTGCGGCCATTGGCGGGGCCGTGGCGCGGCGCGGTTTGCCCACGCTGTGCATCGCGGGGGATTACGGTTTGCAATACACCGTGCAAGAACTGGGCGCGGCGGTGGAACTGGGCCTCGCTTTGCCGATCCTTGTGTGGGACAACGCCAAGCTGAAAGAGATCGAAGACAGCATGGTCCGCGCACAGATCGCACCCAACGCGGTGATCGCGGGCAATCCTGATTTCGCCGCCTTGGGCCGCGCCTATGGCACGCTGAGCGAGACGCCCCAAACCGTCGATCAGGTGGTGGAGGCGGTGCTGAACGCGTTCAACGCAGATCGCCCGACGTTGATCCACGTGAGCGCGGGAATTGCAACGTAATCGTCCCGGCGCGGAATCAAGGCCGTAGGCCGCCGCGCCTTCGTCAGGCCCCACCCAGGGCCTGGCGAAATGTCGACACCTGCACCTTGCTCAATCCCACAGCGACACGTCACCATAAAGCGCCCTCGCTTTAGGTCGGATCGCCAGACCGGGGCCTGACGAAGCCACTGTATTCGCCTGCTGTAGAAAAGCCATTCAACAAGCCCTCAAAACAATCTAGTTTCCAGTCATGCGATACCTCCTCACCCTCCTCCTTTTCTGCCTCGCCATCCCGGCAAAGGCCGACATGCGTGTGCCGGGCAGTGAGGCGGAGATTTCCATGGGCTTTGTCCCCGTCGTCCAATCCGCAGCCCCCGCGGTGGTCAACATCTACGCCCGCCGCGTCGTCAACGTGCAAAGTCCCTTCGCCAATGACCCGTTCTTCCAAGGCCTGTTCCGCGATTTCGGCACGCCGCGCCAGCGGGTGGAAAACTCGCTTGGGTCCGGCGTGATCCTGTCCGAGGACGGCATTGTCGTCTCCAACTACCACGTCGTGGGCAACAGCACTGACATTCGCGTTGTCCTGAATGATCGCCGCGAATTTTCGGCCCGCGTTCTGCTGTCGGATCAGGAAAGCGACCTCGCAATCCTGCAAATGGAGGACGCCCCCGCCATGCCAGCGCTGCCCTTGCGCGACAGCGACACGGTGCAGGTGGGCGAACTGGTGCTGGCCATCGGCAACCCCTTCGGCGTGGGCCAGACCGTCAGCAGCGGCATCGTTTCCGGCCTCGCCCGATCCGGTACAGCCACCGGTAATCTGCGCGGCTACTTCATCCAAACGGATGCGCCCATCAACCCGGGCAATTCGGGCGGCGCGCTGGTGGATATGAACGGCGCGCTTATCGGGATCAACACCGCGATCCTCTCCCGCTCCGGCGGATCAAACGGCATCGGCTTTGCCATTCCGTCGGCGCTTGTGGCGCAATTCGTGACGCAGGCCCGCGATGGGCAAACCCAATTCATGCGCCCCTGGGCGGGCATCGACGGGCAAACGCTGACGGCGGACATGGCCGAAGGGTTCGGCCTTGATCGCCCCGGCGGGGTGGTGATTTCCCAACTCCACCCGCTCAGCAGCTTCTTGACGGCGGGGTTCCAACCCGGTGACGTGGTCATCGCTGTGGACGGGCAGGAGGTGAACACGCCCCCCGAGATGATCTACCGCATGTCGATCAGCGGCATCGGCAAACCCGCCCAGATCACCCATATGCGCGATGGCCGCTCCGTCACCACGCCCGTGAACATGATCGCCGCCCCCGACACCCCCGCCCGCGCCCAACGCATGACGGGGGAGGATGCGGCCATCCCCGGCATGACCCTGTCTACGGTCAATCCGGTGACGCTGGCGGAATACAATCTGGCGCTGTCCGCCCGAGGGGCCGTGGTGGATGACCCCGGCCGCATCGGCCAGCGCGCGGGCCTGCGCAAAGGCGATGTTCTGCGTGCGATCAATGACGTGCCAGTGGGCGATGCAGACACGGCAGAACAACTGTTGGAGGATGCCTCCCGCCGGCTCAACCTCGATGTGCAGCGCGGCCAGCGGCGGCTCACCATGAATTTCCGGCTCTAGGCCATGGCCGATCTTTTTGACAGCGCGCCTGATGCGCTTCCCGACAATACGCCAAGGCCACTAGCCGACCGGCTGCGCCCGAAGACCCTGCAAGAGGTGGTGGGACAGGAACAGGTCATGGGGCCTGAGGCGCCGCTGGGCGTCATGCTCGCGTCGGGGTCATTGGGGTCAATCATTTTCTGGGGGCCGCCCGGTGTGGGCAAAACCACCATCGCGCGCCTTCTGGCGGATGAAACAGACCTTCATTTCGTGCAAATCAGCGCGATCTTCACCGGCGTGCCAGAGCTGCGCAAAGTTTTTGAGGAGGCGCGTCTGCGCCGCACGAACGGGCAGGGGACGCTTCTGTTCGTTGACGAAATCCACCGCTTCAACAAAGCCCAGCAGGATGGCTTTCTGCCCCATATGGAAGACGGCACGATCCTTCTGGTGGGCGCCACCACGGAAAACCCCAGCTTTGAGTTGAACGCCGCTTTGCTCAGCCGTGCGCAGGTTCTGGTGCTGGAACGGCTCAGCCTTGCCGATCTCGAACACCTCGCCCAACGGGCAGAGGCGGAGCTGGATCGCAAACTCCCCCTCGACGGGCCGACGCGCGAAACCCTGCTGGAGATGGCCGATGGGGATGGGCGTGCGCTGCTCAATCTTATTGAACAGGTCACCGCTTGGAAGGTGGACGGCAAACTGGATGAGGATGGCCTGCGTCAGCGTCTCACCCGACGGGCGGCGAAATACGACAAATCGGGGGATGAACATTACAACCTCATCTCCGCGCTGCACAAATCTGTGCGCGGGTCCGATCCTGATGCTGCCGCCTATTGGTTGGCGCGGATGTTGGAGGGTGGCGAAGACCCCCGCTATCTGGCCCGGCGTATCACCCGCATGGCGGTGGAAGATATCGGGCTGGCTGATCCGCAGGCACAGGCCCACTGCCTGCACGCGTGGGAGGTCTACGAACGACTTGGATCGCCGGAAGGGGAGCTGGCGCTGGCACAGGCGGTGATCTACCTCGCCCTCGCGCCCAAATCCAACGCCGCCTACGTGGCCTACAAGGCCGCACGGGCAGAGGCCAAGCGCACCGGCAGCGAACCGCCCCCCAAACACATCCTGAACGCGCCGACATCCCTGATGAAGGAACAGGGTTATGGCGCGGGCTACGCCTATGATCACGACGCCGAGGATGGATTTTCAGGGCAGAATTACTTCCCCGATGGCATGAAACGCCCGGTGCTCTACCAGCCGCCCGACCGCGGATTCGAACGCGAGTTGAAAAAGCGCGTGTCGTATTTCGCCAAACTGCGCACCCAACGTTCCTGACGCAAATTCCCGAAATCGGCGACAGGCATGTCGTTTTTAGAACATTTTTCGGCGTCTGCCCCTACGTCAACTGATCAGGCGGCCCCGACTGACATGAGGATTTGCTGTTATTTGCATGGTTAAGCGGAAAAAAACGTCAGATTGGGGCCTTAGGGGGTAGATGCACCAAAACTTTCGTGTTTTGTTACATGCATGTCGCGAACAGGCCATCCTGAAATCAAAACACAGGACAGGCTCAAAAAACTTCCGCTGAAGCGGGGGACAATAATAAATGTAAGTTAGTGACCAGGGAGACACTATGACTAAGATCACTGATCAAGCAATGATCGATCGGCTGGCAGCTGCCGCACGTGAGGGAAAGATCTCACGCCGTTCGTTCATGAACTATTCCATGGCGGCCGGTATGACCGCCACAGGTGCGACGGGTCTGTGGACCACCGCCGCCAAAGCTGCGCCGCAATCAGGCGGCACATTCCGCATCGCGCAGCATGACGGCAACACGTCCGACACGCACGATCCGGGCACCTACCTGTCCTTCGGTTCCATCGCGCTGGCGCACACGCACCGCGCCTACCTGACCATGATCAACCCAGATCAGACGTTGGGTGGTGATGTGGCATCCGAATGGTCGGCGTCGCCCGACGCGACCGAGTGGACCTTCAAGCTGAACCCGAACGCCACATTCCACTCCGGTGGCAAGGTGACGGGCGCGGATGTTGTGGCCTCCATGAACCACCACCGCGGTGAGGACAGCAAATCGGCGGCCAAAGCGCTGCTCGACAGCGTGGTTGAAATTGTTGACGGTGGTGACAGCGTTACGTTCAAGCTGTCAGCCCCCAACGCTGACCTGCCTTGGATCATGCCGGACTACCACCTGCCGATCCTCAAAGCGCAGGCCGATGGGTCCATCGACTGGGCATCCGGCGATGGCTGTGGTCCGTACCGCCTTGTGGAAAACGAATTCGGCGTGGGCTCGCGTCTTGTCCGTCACGATGACTGGCACGGCGAAGGCGCATATTTTGACGAAATCGTCTTCACCATCATCAACGACCCGAACGCGCGCCAGACAGCTCTGCTGACGGGTGATGCGGACTCCGTGTCGCTGATCGAGAACAAGACGATGGCGCTGCTGGCCCGTGACCCGAACGTTGAGATCGACAATGTGGCCTCGGCTCAGGCGATCACGATGCCGATGCATTGCGACACGGCGCCGTTTGACAATCTGGCCGTGCGTCAAGCGCTCAAGCACGCGATCAACCGTGAAGAGCTGGTCGAAAAGATCACCTTCGGCGCGGCCACGGTGGGCAACGACTTCCACCACTCGCCCGCGATGCCGTACTGGCCCGATGACATTCCGCAGACGCCCTATGATCCTGACAAAGCACGTCAGTTGCTGGCCGATGCCGGTGTCGAAAACCTGGAGGTTAGCTTCTCCACGGCGGACTCGATCACCACGGGTGCGGTCGACGCAGCGGTTCTGTTCTCTGAGCATGCCAAGGCTGCCGGGATCACGGTCAATGTTGTGCGTGAGCCCAACGATGGCTACTGGTCCGATGTCTGGCTCACCAAGCCGTTCGTCATGGTCACATGGGGTGCGCGTCCGACGCCGGACGTCATGTACACCTTGGCCTACAAGGACGACGCGCCGTGGAACGAAAGCCGCTGGCAGAACGCACGCTTCAATGAGCTGCTTCAGTCGGCCAAAGCGGAACTCGACGACACCAAGCGTGCCGGGATGTACCGCGAGATGGCGATGATTTCGAACCAGGATGGCGGGACGATCATCCCGTACTTCCCGAACTTCGTCTACGCACGCCGCAAAAACGTCAAACACACTGGCGAGCTGGCTGCGAGCTGGGCCATGGATGGCGCCCGCGCAGGCAGCCGCTGGTGGTTCGAAAGCTAAGAAAATTGCCCCGGCGCCAAGGCGCCGGGGCTTTTCGTTTGCTGCATTCGATACCGACGTTTTACCGACGCAATACCGACGTAATACCGACGTGGATTTTCTGGCAGACCAAATCGCGTGGTGGGAACGCGGTCAGGGACACATCCAGACACGACATCTACCAAGCATAACAACCATCCGTGGGGCCCGGGAACGTGCCGGGTTAACCACCTAAGGAGGGACACATGGGAGACATCTTAGGGCTCGTTGGAAAACGGCTCGGGCTGGGTTTGATCATTCTACTGGTCATATCCATCATCATTTTCTTCATGGTCGAACTGCTTCCCGGGGACATCGCGCAAGCGGTTTTGGGACAGGGCGCGACGGAAGAAAACCTCAAAGCCTTGCGAGAGCAAATGGGCCTCAACAAACCGGCCATCGTGCGCTATCTGGAATGGCTCAGCGGTGCGGTTCTGCTTGATTTCGGCAACTCGATCGTGACGCAGGCACCGGTGGTGCAAGTGATCGGTGAGCGGTTCATGAACACGCTCTTCCTGGCGGCCTATGCCGCGGTGATCGCGGTTCCGATCTCCATCGTTCTGGGTGTCCTGGTCGCCCTGCTGCGCAACACGATCTTTGACCGTGCGGCCAACGTGGTGACCCTCTCCTTCATCTCTTCGCCTGAGTTTTTCCTGGGCTACATCCTGATCCTTTTCCTCGCGGTGAAGTGGCAGATGTTCCCGGCGATCTCCAGCTTGAGCGACAGCATGACCTTCCTGCAATTGCTGGAACGGACGTTCCTTCCCGCGCTGACGCTTGTGCTGGTCGTGATGGCGCACATGATGCGCATGACGCGCGCGGCGATCATCAACCTGCTGGCCTCTCCCTACATTGAGATGGCCCGCCTGAAGGGCACACCGCCCTGGAAAGTGATCGTCAAGCACGCGCTGCCCAATGCCTGGGCGCCCATCATCAACGTGGTGGCGCTGAACCTTGCTTACCTGATCACCGGCGTGGTGCTCGTGGAAGTGGTGTTCGTCTATCCCGGCATCGGACAGGCACTGGTGGACTCTGTGGCCAAACGGGACTTCCCGGTGGTGCAAGCCTGCTGTCTGATTTTTGCTGCGACCTTCATCCTGCTCAACCTGGCAGCTGATGTTGGCGCGATCCTGACCAACCCGCGTTTGCGGCATCCGAAGTAAAGGGATCGCGACATGTTTGGACTTATCTACTTTGGTTTGCTGCTCGTCGGATCCTCGGCTGCGGCATACTACAATCAACGCACACCCTTCATGCTCGGCTTTTCGCTGCTGCTGATTTCGATCATCTTGTTCATTGTGGGCGGTGAGCCTGCTCTGAGGACGGTCGCGACGGCAGCGGGGCTTTTGCTGGCGGCGGGGCTCATTTCTTACGGCTTCAAGGAGTTCCTGATCCAAATCGCTGAAGGCGATGCAGGGGCATTCCTGCGGGGGGGCTTGCTGTTTCCGGTACTCGGCATTTTCTCCCTGCTGGCCTTTGCATCGGCCTATTTTGGTTGGGGCGTAACGGAACTTTTCATCACGCTTGTGGTACTGGCGCTGATCCTTGCGCCTATGTCACCTGACATGGCCAAGGAACTGCGCACGGCCCCGCTGACAGCGGCGTTCGGCATGTTCGTGATCTTCGTGGTCTCGGTCATGGCGATCTACGCACCGGCCATCGCGCCCTTCGGTGAGGCGGAGGTGATCTCCTCGGCCTTTGCACCGGCGGATGATCAGTTGCTCTTGGGCGCGGATCAGTTGGGCCGTGACATGTTCAGCCGCGTCATCTACGGCGCGCGGAACACGGTCACGCTGGCTCTGCTGGGCACGACGCTGGCCTTTATCCTGGGTGCCATGGCGGGGCTTCTGGCCGCGACCAAAGGCGGGATATTCGATCAGGCCATGGGCCGGACAGCGGATGTGATCATGTCGATCCCGTCGCTGATCTTCGCCCTGCTGATGCTGTCGATCTTCGGCGGCTCACTGGCCAGCCCATCGACCAGCTTCTACCTGCTATTTGGCTTTGCCATAATCGTGGGTCTCCTGTTCCTGGCCGCTGCGGCGGAAGGGGCAACAGGGTGGCTCATTGGCGGGTTGATCATGGTGGGCGGTGGCCTTGCCTTCGCAGCAGCCGGTACGACCATCTTTGACGCCTCCGAGGTGATCTTGATCCTCGTGGTCGCGGTGATCTATTCGCCGCGGGTCTTCCGTCTGACACGGGCGGTCGCGGGGAACGTGGTCGTGATGGACTATATCGAAGCAGCCAAGCTGCGCGGTGAGGGGAACTGGTACCTCATCCGCCGCGAAATCCTGCCTAACTCCACGGCGCCACTCGTCGCGGAATACGGTTTGGAATTCTGCTTCGTGTTCCTCCTGATCGCGGGTCTGAGCTTCCTTGGCCTTGGTATCCAGCCGCCCACGGCGGACTGGGGATCGATGGTGCGGGAAAACGCGACCCTCATCTCGTTCGGGGATGGCACCCCGCTGATCGCGGCGGCGGCGATTGCCCTGCTGACGATTGCGGTCAACTTCGTTGTCGACTGGATGTTGTTCCGGTCCTCTGGCCTGAAGGAGCAATGATCCATGGCTGAGAAGAAAAAAGAAGTCCTTCTGAAAATCCGGGATCTGAAGATCCAGGGCTACACAGATGAAACCTGGATCGACATCATCAAAGGTGTCGATCTGACCCTCCACAAAGGGGAGGTGATGGGCCTGATCGGGGAATCCGGTGCTGGCAAATCTACCATCGGTGCGGCCGCCATGGGCTATGCCCGCGACGGCACACGCATCACGGAGGATTCGTCGATCGAATTTGACGGGATGGAGCTTACCACCGCGTCAGAGGGAGAGCGTCGCGCCTTGCGCGGCTCTCGCATCGCCTATGTGGCCCAGTCGGCGGCGGCGTCGTTCAACCCGGCGCACAAGCTGATTGACCAGCACACCGAGGCCCCGCTTCAGTACCGTTTGAAAAAGCGGGTCGAGGCACAGGAAGACGGGGTGGAGCTTTATCGCCGGCTGCGTCTGCCAAACCCCGATGAGATCGGCTTCCGCTACCCGCACCAGGTGTCGGGTGGTCAGTTGCAGCGGGCGATGACAGCGATGGCCATGTCCTGCAGGCCGGACCTCATCATCTTTGATGAACCGACCACCGCTTTGGACGTGACCACGCAGATCGAAGTGCTCGCGGCCATTCGTGACATCGTGGAGCAGTTCAACACGGCCGCTCTCTACATCACGCATGACCTCGCGGTTGTGGCGCAGATGGCCGACACGATCAAAGTGCTGCTGAAGGGCAATGAGGTGGAGGAAGCCTCCACCGAGGAAATGCTGAGCGCACCCAAGGAAGACTACACCAAGTCGCTTTGGGCCGTTCGTGATTTTACTAGCCCACAGCGGTATCGCCCCAAGGATGGCACGCCGCTGATTTCGGTGAAGAACGTGGATGCGTCCTACACTGGCGGGGCGAAAGTGCTCGATGATGTGTCATTCGACATCTACCCGGGCATGACCGTCGCGGTGGTGGGAGAATCCGGGTCGGGTAAGTCGACCACGGCACGCTGCATCACTGGGCTTTTGCCGCCCTCGAAGGGGGAGATCCTGTTCAAGGGCGATCCGTTCCCGCCGGACTATCGCAACCGGACGCGGGATCAATTGCGGCAGTGTCAGATGATCTATCAGATGGCGGACACCGCGCTGAACCCGAAGGTCAAGATCTCTGAGATCATTGGCCGTCCGGCGCAGTTCTATTCCGGTCTGACAGGGGCAGCGCTCAAGAACCGTGTGGATGAATTGCTTGATCTGATCGAGCTTGATCCCGCCAAGTTCTACAACCGCTATCCGCCGGAACTGTCGGGTGGTCAGAAACAGCGTATCGGTATTGCCCGCGCGCTGGCGGCTGAACCCACCTTCATCGTCTGTGACGAGGTGACATCGGCGCTTGATCAGCTGGTCGCCGAAGGCATTCTGCGCTTGCTCGACCGGCTGCAGAATGAGCTTGATCTGGCGTACATGTTCATCACCCATGACCTCGCCACGGTGCGGTCCATCGCTGATGAGGTGGTGGTGATGCAGTACGGCAAAGTGGTGGAGCAGGGGCCCAAGGACGACATGTTCAAGCCGCCGCATCACCCTTATACCGATCTGTTGCTCAGCTCTGTGCCGGAGATGGATCCCAACTGGCTCACGACCCTCTTGGAAGAGCGTGGCGTGGACAATGTGGGCGATGCGGCCTCTGCGAAGTTGGCTGAAGACCAGAAGTAACTCGTTTCACAACCAAGAAAAACGGCGGGCCTATCGACCCGCCGTTTTTCGTTTGTTCGCTTGTGGGACCTGTCAGTCCCAGCAGCCCACCAGAACCGTGATCCCGGTGGCCTTCTTGGCCAGCGTCTCTGGCGGCACTGGGATGCTCGCGCTGGATGCCTGAGGCGCGACACCCGCCTGTTGCAGCACGGCTGTCAGCGCCTCGGTATTGGCGGCAAAACTGACGCCTTCGGGCAGTTTCCGGCCATCTGCACTGCCGGGCAGCAGCATGCCGACGACCGCACCAAACCCGTCAACCACCGGGCCACCTGTGTCGCCCTCAAGCGGGGCCAATGCCAGACGTTTGACATCTTCTTCGCCATTGAGCCCCACCAGATCAGACAGCTGCCCAAAGGTCAGCGTGGGCGACCCCAGAACGCCGCCATAGGAAAACCCGGCCACGGCAATCTCAGACTGCAGGCGGGGGGAGACCATCTGGAACTCCGCCACCGATGTTGGTGCCAGAGGGGAGGCCGGGCGCAAAACGGCCACGCCAAGGGCATCATCAATGGCCACCACATTGGCGGTGTAATCTTCATCAATCGTCACCCGTTCGCAGCCCTGTACCGCGTCAAGCGATGTCACGACTGTGCCGGACCGATCCACAAAAAAGCCGGACAGAGATTTCTTGGGACGGCGGATTTCAAGGCCAGAGACCAAATCGACGCGCTGTTCTTCTGCGTCCCCCACGGCAGGGTCCAACACGCCGGGCACGCGTTCAAAGCTGCCCTGCAATTCGGTCAAAAGCGCGCGGCGGCGGTCTTCATCGCCCGTGGGCCAGATCAGGGTGAAGCCCTTGATCTCTCCGGTGCGCAGCCAGGCTTGGGTGTGGGAGCTGAACCGGCTGTTGGCGCCGCGCAGCGTGAACCCGTCGCCTTCAATCGCCCGCTCGCCCACTTCGGGCACAATCTCAAGCGTTTGCATGATGTCATAAAGCGCGATCAGCTTGTTGCGGTCGCCCGGTTGGCTGATGAGCAACATGCGCGCGCCTTCGACTTGCCCCGTGCCTTCAAAGAAGGTGAACGGTGCTTCGCGCTTGTCAAAGGCCACTGTCGCGGTGGGCACGGTGATCTTGATGCCCGAGGCATCATCTTGCACTGTGCGCAGTTCCAGATCTTCAAGATCGGCGGACACCTGACCCAAAAGTTCAGCCCGCTGTTTGGCCGTCAGAACGCCCGTGGGCTGGTATCCGTTCGCGGTTTGCCAACCGCGCATGCCAGCCCGCGTTCCGGGCCCAAAGGACGCGTCGATGATACCGGGGTAAAACCCGCCCTCTTGCAGCTTTCGCTGAATGGCGGCCCGCTGATCCTGATTGAGCTGCGCCTCGCTTTGGCGGGCCTGTGCCAGGTTTTCTTCCGGGATTTCTTCGGGCACCACGGCCTCAAGGATGCGGGGGGCCGCTTGCGCGTCGGCCTTGACCCCGACAACACCCAGCCCGAGGCCCAGCAACAAAATAAAAATCGAACGCGTCATGATAAAAACATCTTCCCCTTGATGTGGCAGCTTTGTCGGGGTCATTTGTAGCAGGTTGAAACCTGCGTGCACCCCAAAATTGCGCACCCTTCGACTGCCTGTGCGATTGACCCTATGCCCCATGCACAATAGGAGTTTCGCCAATGTCGGGGCATCCTCCGGCAAAGATCATCGGGGACACGAGATATGTCTGAGCCAGACAGCAAACCACGGTCATTCCAAGAGATCATTTTGAGGCTGCAAAGCTATTGGGCGGGGCAGGGCTGCGCCATCATGCAGCCTTATGACATGGAAGTGGGCGCGGGTACGTTTCACCCGGCCACCACGCTGCGGTCCTTGGGATCGCGCGCCTGGGCTGCGGCCTATGTGCAGCCCTCGCGCCGCCCCACGGATGGGCGATATGGCGAAAATCCCAATCGGTTGCAGCATTATTATCAGTACCAAGTGCTGATCAAACCCAGCCCGCCCAACCTGCAGGATCTTTACCTTGGGTCGCTCAAGGCCATCGGGATCGATATGGGGCTGCACGACATCCGCTTTGTCGAAGACGATTGGGAAAGCCCCACTTTGGGCGCCTGGGGCCTCGGTTGGGAGGTTTGGTGCGACGGGATGGAGGTGAGCCAGTTCACCTATTTTCAGCAGGTGGGCGGGCATGATTGCCGCCCTGTCTCAGGCGAGTTGACTTATGGGTTGGAGCGTCTGGCGATGTATGTGCTGGGCGTCGATCACGTGATGGAGATGCCATACAATGACCCGGATGCGCCCATTGCCCTGAGTTACGGGGATGTTTTCCGCCAGACCGAAGAAGAATACAGCCGCCACAATTTCGACGTGGCCAACACCGATGTGCTGTTGCGCCATTTTGAAGAGGCGGAAGCGGCCTGCGAAGCGTTGCTTTCAGAACCCGAAGAGGATCCAAAGACCGCCAAGCGCATCATCATGGCGCACCCTGCCTATGACCAATGCATCAAGGCCTCTCACATCTTTAACCTGCTGGATGCGCGCGGCGTGATCTCTGTTACGGAGCGGCAAGCCTATATCGGGCGCGTGCGCGCGTTGGCCAAGCAATGCGCCGATGCGTTCGTGCGCACGGAAGCGGGCGGGTTTCAGGCCTGATGGGAAAGTTTCTAGCCATTGTCATTCTTGGCGCCGCCCTGATTGCGGGCGTGGGGATGTATTACCTGCAGGTCTATCATTTCTACGAAGAGGTGACCCCGACGGGCGAGGATGTGCGCCTGACATCGCGTGCGACGGGTGACACGCAAGTGATTGCCTATGACGGGTTCGAAGGCATCGATGCCAATTCCTCGCCCATCCGCTACCGGGCCTGTTTCACCACAAATCTGGACCATGACGCTTTGTCGGAAGGGTTTGAACCTTACGCAGATGCCGAACCGCGCGTCGCGCCGGGGTGGTTTGACTGTTTTGACGCGGAGGTCATCGGTGCCGCACTGGAAGATGGATCAGCGCGCGCCTTTCTGGGTGAGCGCGATGTGATCTACGGAATTGACCGGGTTGTGGCGGTGTTTGACGACGGGCGTGGCTTTGTCTGGCATCAGATCAACCGCTGCGGTGAAGTTGTATTTGACGGGGAGCCGGTGCCGGACGATTGCCCTGCTCCGCCAGAATGAAAGAAGCGATATGCCTGATCTTTTGATCGAACTTTTCTCCGAAGAAATCCCCGCCCGGATGCAAACCCGCGCGGCAGAGGATTTGCGTGATCGCGTGACAGATGGTTTGCGTGAAGCAGGCCTGGAATTCGGAGAGGCGCGCGCCTTTTCCACGCCACGGCGGTTGGTTTTGGCCGTGGCGGATGTCGCCTCTGAAAGCCCCACGGTGGTGGAAGAGCGTAAGGGCCCGCGTGCGGACGCGCCTGAAAAAGCGATTGAAGGTTTCCTGCGCGGCGCCGGTGTCGCGCGTGAGGATCTGGAGTTGCGCGATGAAAAGAAGGGCCAAGTTTACTTCGCGAAGATCGAACGGCCCGGACGCGCGGCAGAAGATATTGTGGCGGACGTGCTGGAGGCCGTGATCCGCAATTTCCCGTGGCCCAAATCGATGCGGTGGGGATCGGGATCGTTGCGGTGGGTGCGCCCGCTGCAATCAATCCTGTGTATTCTGAGTGAGGGTCAGACGGCGCGGGTTGTGCCGTTGGAGGTGGACGGCATCGTCGCCGGTGACACAAGCGACGGCCATCGCTTCATGGCGCCGGGGCGGTTTCAGGTCACATCGTTCACGCAATTTGAAACCGAATTGGCGGCTCGAAAAGTGGTGCTGGACGCGGCCGCACGGGCGGAGGCGATTGCAACGGCGGCTGATCCGCTGGCGCAGGAGGCCGGGCTGGAGCTTGTGGAGGACAAAGGCCTGCTGGCTGAGGTGGCAGGGCTTGTAGAATGGCCGGTGCCGTTGATGGGTGAGATCGGGGAGGATTTCCTCGGTTTGCCGCCGGAGGTGCTGCAAAGCTCCATGCGGGAACATCAGAAGTTCTTCTCTTTGCGGAATGCACAAACGGGTCAGATTGAACGCTTCGTGACCGTGGCCAATGTGGAAACGGCCGATGATGGCGCGACCATTCTGGCGGGCAACCAGAAGGTTCTGGCGGCGCGGTTGTCGGACGCGAAGTTTTTCTGGGAAAATGATCTGCGAGTCGCCAAGGCGGGCATGGGGGAATGGCTGAACAAGCTGGAACACGTGACCTTTGAGCGAACGCTGGGCACGCAAGCCGCGCGGATCGAGCGGATTGAAGCGTTGGCGCGGGACATTGCGCCTGTGGTGGGCGCGGATGCGTATGTGGCGGCAGAGGCCGCGCGCGTGGCCAAGGCCGACCTAAGTTCTGAAATGGTCTATGAATTTCCGGAATTGCAGGGCGTGATGGGGCGCTACTACGCCCAAGAGGCGGGGTTGTCAGAGGATGTGGCAGCGGCGTGTCAGGAGCATTACGCGCCGCTTGGTCCCTCTGACGAGGTTCCTGCGCGTCTCGTCTCTGTCACGGTGGCGCTGGCGGACAAGCTGGACACGTTGGTGGGGTTCTGGGCCATTGACCAAAAGCCCACCGGGTCCAAGGACCCGTTTGCACTGCGCCGAGCGGCGCTCGGCGTGATCCGCCTTATTTTGGAGCATGGCGTGCGCTGCGCGCTCACTGCGTTCGCGCGCGACCATGGTGGCCGCTTCGCGGTGGCCGCCCCTGACGGGGCGGCGACGGATTTGATGGCATTCTTTCATGATCGACTGAAGGTCTATCTGCGCGATCAAGGCGTGCGACATGATGTGATTGATGCCTGTCTGGCCCTGCCGGGCAATGACGATCTGGCGCTGGTGGTGGCGCGGGCGCGGGCCTTGCAGGCGGTTTTGGCGACAGAGGATGGCGAGAACCTTGTGCAGGGCTTCAAGCGCGCCAACAACATCCTCTCGCAGGCTGAGGAAAAGGATGGGGTTGAGTATTCCTATGGCGCGGATGTGAAATTCGCGGAAGGGCCGGAAGAAAAAGCGTTGTTTGCCGCGTTGGATCAAGCCGAAGGCGCCATTGCCAAAGCCGTGGGTGCGGAGGATTTCGAGGCGGCCATGGGCGCGATGGCCGGGTTGCGCGGGCCGATTGATGCGTTTTTCGAGGCTGTGCAGATCAATGCCGACAATGACGTCTTGCGGCGCAATCGCCTGAACCTGCTCAGCCGGATCCGTGATATCTGCCGTCAGGCGGCAGATCTGAGCCGGCTTGAAGGGTGAAGGTCTGACAGCCTCTTGTGTCGTCCAAAGATGACAGGCGGGGTTGCTTTTGGGGTTTAGTCGCGCAAGAGTGCCGCGGTGCAGCAATTTGACAAACATATCACCCTGATCACACCGGATGCGCCGGTGTCCGTGGCGACCCATGGTGGCCGAGCAAAGTGTTTACAGCGTCTTGTGCGGCTTGATTTGCCGGTGCCGCATACGGTTGCGTTGTCCTTTGAGGCCGTGCGCGGGATTGCCGCGGGCGAAAAGCTGAACGCGGATATGCTGTTGAAGCCGTTTTCGCCCCGGGCCGTGCTGTGCGTGCGGCCGTCGTCCGAGGACCCTGACTGGGGCGGACCGGGGGCCGTGCTGAACATAGGGATGAATGATCGCAACCACGCGCTGTTGGCCGCACAGATCGGGGAGGCGGCCTCAGCCGAGCTTTATCTGCGCTGTGTGCAGGCCTTTGCCGTGCATGTGGCCAAACTGGATGCGGAACTGTTTGAAGATGTGCCGGACGATCCGGTTCAGGCGTTGAAAGAGGCGCTTGGCGCCTATGAGGATGAAGCCGAGGAGCCGTTTCCGCAAGACCGGGGCGCGCAGCTTCTCGAAGTGCTGCGATCCATGGCGCGGGCGTGGGAAGGCACGACAGCGCGGCTTTTGCGCCAGGCCAAGGGCGCACCGGTGGATGCGGGCCTGGGTCTTGTGGTGCAACAGATGGCGCTGGGCCTGGGCAAGGGCGAAAGCGGATCGGGTGTGATGCAGCTGGTCAACTCGTCCACAGGGGAGCGCAAGATCACGGGCCGTTACCTGAGCCAGAGCCAGGGGCGCGAGGCGCTGAGCCAGGGGGCGGATTCTCTCTTTCTGGAGCGGGACCCAAGGGGGGCGTCCCTGGAGGATCTGGCGCCGGAGGCTTTTGCGCAATTGAAGGACCACACCGCTGTCATGCGGTCGCGCCTGCGCGAAGAGATGCAGGCTGAATTTACGCTTGAGAACGGGAAGCTGTTCCTGCTGGATGGGATCCGTGTGGCGCGAACGGGACGGGCCGCCGTGGCGATTGCCGTCGCGCTGGCCGAGGACAAGATCATTTCCCACGAAGAGGCGCTGCTGCGCATCGAGCCGCGCACATTGAACGAATTGCTGCACCGGCAGGTGGACCCTGAGGCGCAGCGCGACGTGCTGGCGCGTGGCATTGCGGCCAGCCCGGGTGCGGCCAGCGGGCGGATTGTGTTTGACGCCGAAGAAGCGCAGGCCAGCGACGCGCGCGGGGAGGCCTGCATTCTGGTGCGCAAGGAAACCAGCCCCGAGGACATTCGCGGCATGCATGCCGCCGCCGGCGTGCTGACCGAACGGGGCGGGATGACAAGCCATGCCGCCGTCATTGGCCGCGGTATCGGGACGCCCTGCGTGGTGGGCGCGTCCGAAATTGAAATTCGACCTCGGCGCAAGCAATTGGTTTTTGCCGATGGGCGGGTCCTCAAAGCCGGGGATATGCTGACGATCGACGGCACGCTTGGGGATGTTCTGGCCGGGAATACCCCGCTGATGGAGGCTGCCCGGGATGAGGCGCTGGCAACCTTGATGGCCTGGGCGGATGACGCCCGCGATATCGAGGTGCGCGCCAATGCGGATACGCCAGCAGATGCAGAACTGGCGCGGGGCTTCAAGGCGCAGGGCATTGGCCTTTGCCGAACAGAGCACATGTTCTTTGAACCCGACCGCATGACCGCAATGCGGGAGATGATCTTTGCCGATGAAAGTGCTGACCGTCAGGCGGCGTTGGAGATTTTGCTGCCGATGCAGCGGGCCGATTTCATCGAGGTGTTTCGGATCATGGCGGGCAAACCGGTGTGTATTCGCCTTTTTGATCCGCCGTTGCATGAATTTCTGCCCACTGATCGGCATGGGATGCGGGAGCTGGCCGAAGCGCTGGATATGCCGCTGTCGGACGTGACGCGCCGGGTGGAAAGCTTGGCGGAATACAATCCCATGCTGGGCATGCGAGGGGTCCGGTTGGGAATCACCATCCCTGAAATCTATGACATGCAGGCCCGGGCAATCTTTGAGGCGGCGATTGAAGCCAGCCGTGAAGGCGATCCGGTGACCCCCGAGATCATGATCCCGCTGGTCAGTGCCAAGCGGGAGGTCGAATTGGTCAAAACCCGTGTCGATGCAGTGGCCGCGGCCGTGCGCACCGAACAGAAGGCAAGTTTTGATTTTCAACTGGGTGTTATGGTGGAGACACCGCGCGCCGCGCTCAGGGCCCATGAGATTGCACCGCATGTGTCCTTCCTGAGCTTTGGGACAAACGACCTGACGCAAATGGCCTATGGGCTGAGCCGCGATGATGCGGGGCGGTTCATGTCGAGCTATGTGCAGCAGGGTGTTTACCCCGAGGATCCATTCCATTCGCTGGACACCGAAGGGGTGGGCGAATTGCTGACCATCGGGGCCGAACGCAGCCGCGCGGTGGAGCCCGGTCTGACGCTGTCTATTTGCGGGGAACACGGCGGCAACCCCGAATCAATCGCCTTTTGTCGGGCGGCAAAGTTTAATTACGTGTCTTGTTCGCCGTTTCGCGTGCCTGTGGCGCGTTTGGCCGCGGCCCAGATCGCGCTTTGCGAGAAGATGGGTAACGGGCTGAAATAAATCGGGAAATCATGGATTTAGGGCGCGAGCTTGAACGCGGGCGACCACAGGGCGTTCACGTGACGCTTGGGCAATGCTGGACCTTTTGGTAACCTTTCGTTAACTGCTCATTTTTGATTTCGCGGAATTGTGCGCGATTGCATGGGGTTAAAGGGCCTTCTTGATCCAAACCCTTTGGCTGAGGCGCCGATTGGCTGGATCAGCGGTGCCGCGCAGATCAGGTGGCTGGGTTGCGTTTCCGGCGTGCGACGGTGTCGCGGGTGGTGAGGCGCAGAGACTTGGGGATTGAGTGATATGTGTTTTGGGTTTGTGCGCCGGGCGTTGGCGTTGGGTATTCTTGGCATCATGGGGGCCTCAGCGGGAGCATCTGCAGAGACATCCGTGAGCGATCTTTTTTCCGGTGAACAAAGCATTCTGGGCGGTTTGGCGGATACGCGGCTGGACACCATGTTGAAGCGGCCAGATCTGGAAGTGACGTATTCCAAGGAATGGCTGGCGGCGCAGACCTTCAAGGGAAAAGGGGCTGATTGGCGGTGCCTGGCGGAAGCGCTTTATTTCGAAGCGCGGGGTGAAAGCGTGCAGGGCCAGTTTGCCGTGGCCGAGGTCATCCTGAACCGGGTTGATCACGCGGAATTCCCCGGTGATGTCTGCGGGGTCGTCCATCAGGGGACGGGCCGCAAGTATCAATGCCAGTTCACCTATACCTGTGACGGGATCAAGGAAGTGATCAGCGAACCGCGCGCCTTTGAACAGGTTGGCAAGATTGCCCATCTGATGGTCGAGGGCGCGCCGAGGCCGCTGACCAAGGGGGCCACGCATTACCACACACGCGCTGTGAACCCGCGCTGGGCGCGCGTTTACCCGAGGGTTGCAACAATCGGGGTGCATCACTTCTACAAGCGGCCGACGCGGGTCTCCTCGAACTGAGACTTTCCGGTTGACTTGGGGGTGGCCTCAAGTAAAAGGCGGACTTCAAGGATTTCTACGGGCGAGGGGATCATTCCCGGCCCGCTGCAGGAGCGACATTCATGGCTAAGCCAACCACGATCAAGATCAGGCTGAACTCGACCGCGGGCACGGGGCATTTCTACGTGACCAAGAAGAATGCGCGCACCATGACCGAGAAGATGACCGTACGGAAATACGACCCGGTGGCGCGCAAGCATGTTGAGTACAAGGAAGGCAAGATCAAGTAAGGCTTGATCCATGTCCGACGAGGAGGCCGCGCTTTTGCGCGGCTTTTTTTACATCGGGAAGTCGCTCGTCCCGCCCTGCGGGCGTGCCTCGCTCGGCGTGGTTGCGCCCCTGCGGGGCGCGGTGGCCCTCCCTTCGGTCGGGCAAAAAAAAGGCCGGCTGACGCCGGCCTTTCCACTTTGATTTTCGTATGCGTTATTCGCGATTGCCAAACAACTGCAGCAGCATGATGAACATGTTGATGAAGTTGATGTAGAGGCTCAGCGCGCCCATGATTGCGGCTTTGCCGATCCATTCGCTGTCGCCCATCTGAGCATATTGCACGTACTCGCTCTTGATGCGCTGCGTGTCGTAGGCGGTGAGGCCTGCGAAGATCAGCACGCCGAGGACGGAGATGGCGAACATGATCGCGGGTGAGCCCAGGAAAATGTTCACGACCGACGCCACGATCAGGCCGATCACGCCCATGATCAGGAAGCTGCCCCAACCAGAGATGTCTTTCTTGGTTGTGTAGCCCCAGAGAGAGAGACCCGCAAAGGCAATCGCCGTCACCAGGAAGACCTGTGCGATCGACATATCCGTGAAGACCACGAAGATGTAGCTGATCGACACGCCCATCACCACGGCGAAGACGTAGAAGAACAGCTGAGCCGCGGCGTAGGACAGGCGCGAGATGGCCGCGCTGAACGCGAAAACCATGATCAGAGGCGCAAACATCACGATGTAGCGCGTGAAGCCCGTGAACAGCGTGTTCATCAGGGCCGCGTTGTTGCCCACCGCCCAAGCAGCAGCAAAGGTCAGCAGCATGCCTACGGACATTGTGCCGTAGACCTTGTTCATATGGGCACGCAATCCTTCGTCAATCGCGGCGGCGCGTGTCCCAGTTGCCGTCCGGATTGTGTTCAGTTCAGCCATTAAAGCCTCCGAAAAAACATCACGTTTATTGTTCACTCCCAAGCCCCGTTCGCGGGCTTTGTCCAAATATCGGTAAGGTTGGGGTGTTTTTCAAGAGAAACCGGGCCGCGATGGGCCCGGTTTTTGGAAACTGTTGATGCAATTTGACGGGTCTTGCGAAGGTGCAGCCCAATCAGGCGCGCATCGTCCTACTGTTTCCAGTGATCCGGGACGTCCCAGAACCCGCGTTGTGCTTCGCGATCCGCCTCATGACTGGTCAGCCCCACATCCCGGAGCGCGTGGGCATCCAGACGGGCCAGAGCGCGACGCTGACGGTAGAGGGAGAAGAGGTCGAGCAAGGACATGCGGACGCGACCGCGCAAGGTGGCTCGGGATGAAGTGGAGGTGAACGCCATGGTGAATTCCTTTCTCATTTCGTGATGGATTGAAGCGTTTCCATATTTGATGTTGATATATCTGGCGTGTTCCGTATGATTTTGAAAACGAATGTTTGTGAGATTAATCATCAAGGATTGTGATGCGTGCGAAATCTGGACATGACGACCCTACGCTCTTTTCTGACGGTGGCCGATCAGGGGGGTGTGACACGGGCAGCGGCAGTGCTGAACCTGACGCAATCCGCGGTGTCGATGCAGATCAAGCGGCTGGAAGAGCTTTTGGATGTGGAGCTGTTCGACCGCTCCAACCGGTCCTTGTCGACAACGGCGTCCGGGGAATTGCTGCTCACTTACGCGCGCCGGATCGTGGATCTGAATGATGAGGCCGTGGGGCGGCTGACAGATGATCTGTTTGAAGGGGAGATCACGTTGGGTGTGCCGTATGACATCGTCTATCCGGTGGTGCCGCAGGTGTTGAAACGGTTCAATGCACTGTTTCCGCGGGTCAAGGTGCAGTTGATGTCTTCCAGCACGACAAAGCTGATCGGATCGTTGGCGCGGGGGCAGGTGGATTTGATTCTGACCACGGAAACCGCCTTGCGCCCGGGGGGTGAAACGCTGGCCTCTGTTCCGTTGAAATGGGCAGGGGCGATTGGCGGGCAGGCGTGGAAAAAGCGCCCGTTAAGGCTGGCCTTCTGCAATGTCTGCATTTTCCGGCCCATCGTGATCCGCAATCTGGATCAGGTGGGCATTGATTGGGAAATGGCCGTGGATTCAGACGATGATCGCGCGATAGAGGCGCTGGTCAGTGCGGATCTGGCCGTGAACGCGATGATGGCTGACAGCATTCCGCCGCATCTTGAGGCGATCAACCCCGGCGGGCTGTTGCCCGATCTGGGAACGCAGCAGGTGAACATGTACGGCACGACCGCGCGGAAGGATGTGCCGCTCGATGATCTGGCAGCCATGTTGCGGCAGGGGTTCGCGCCAGTGAAGCCGCCTATGGTTGTTGCATCTCAATAACCACTTTGCCGGTGGATTTGCGGCTGCGCAAAAGCTCCAACCCCTCTGCTGCGCGTTCGAGCGGGAACGTGTGGCTGACATGGGGTTTGATGCGGCCTTCTGCGTAGAGATCGAAGAGCTTTGACAGGCTGTCGGTGAGTGCGGCGGGTTTGAATTTCAGATAGCCGCCCCAGTAGAATCCGATCAAAGAGATGTTTTTGACCAAAAGGTGGTTGGCAGGCACTTGCGGGACATCCCCGCTGGCGAACCCGATGGTCAGGATGCGCGCTTCGGGCTTGCAGGCGCGCATGGCGGCGGTAAATTGATCGCCGCCCACCGGATCATAGACCACATCGACGCCGCCCAGGGACTTGCAGACCTCTCGGATATCTTCTGTTTTGGCATCAATCAGGTGATCGGCCCCGGCTTTGCGGGCGACCTCTAACTTATCCGCGCCGCGGGCGCAGGCGATGACGCGGGCGCCCATCAGTTTGCCGATTTCCACCGCGGTCAGGCCGACCCCGCCTGCGGCGCCAAGCACCAGAAGCGTTTCACCGGGTTTGAGGGCGGCCTTGTAATCAAGTGCCATGTGGCTGGTGCCATAGGCGACCATGAACGCCGCCGCATCCACAAAGGGCATTGTATCGGGCAGGGGGACGCAGCGGTCGGCGGGGAAAACGCCACTTTCGGCAAGGCCACCACTGCCGCCAAACACCGCAACCCGGGTGCCCGGCACAAGATGCGTGACGTCATCGCCGACGGTGTCGATTGTGCCCGAAACTTCCATCCCGAGGGTAAACGGCGGCTCAGGCGTATCCTGGTATTGACCCTTCATCATCAAGAGATCAGCGAAGTTGAGACCGCAGGCCGCAATGTTAACCTTAACTTCACTTTTGCGGGGGGCGGGCGGTGTGACCTGTTGCAGGGTCGGGGTGTCATCGAAGCCGGTGACCTGATAGGCGCGCATGAGTTTCCTGACGTGAAAAATTTTTGCTAAGGTATTGTTGTTAAATGTCAAATGCTCAAAATTTTGTCAATCACTAGTAATTTCCATAAAATTGTATATCGTTTTGTCAGGGTGAATTTCGTGTCGCTCTGCACGTTTTGATTGAGGCAAGGCAGGCGTGAACTGTATTTTGACGTACTCAGACCCTTGTATTCTTTGAGTAAATCGTTACGGTTCCGCGACGATCATAAGTACGGGTTTTCGGTTCTTTTCCTCAGGCCGTCTGCTCTTCGTCACTAACCTGTCGGTAGTCTTTCGCGTGTAATTTCAAGACACCGTCGGATGAGGAATTGGGAGATTTATGAAATGCCGCATCCTGTAGATGTTCATGTGGGCAAACGAATTCGGCACCGGCGCTGGCTGGCTGGTATGACGCAACAAAACCTTGCGGAAAGTGTTGGGATCAAATTCCAGCAGATCCAGAAATATGAAACAGGGGCAAACCGGGTCAGCGCGTCGCGGCTTTGGGATATCGCCGATGCGCTGGATGTGAATGTCAGCTTCTTCTTCGAAGGCCTTGATCAGGAAGCAGAAGTGGCTGAAGACGTGACAGGCAATGCGCCTGCGGACATTCTGGGCGATAAGGAAGCGCTGGAACTGATCCGGTCCTACTATTCTATTCCGGAAAATCAGCGTCGCCGTCTGTTTGATCTGGCGCGCGTGCTCAGCGACGTTGCGTAAACGCGCATCGGGTTGAAACCCATCAAAGTGACACGGTAAACCCCTGCGTGGTGACGCGGGGGTTTTCTTTATGAATACAGATGGCATTCCTCAAACAGCGCATGCGCTGGCTGATGCGGCGCGGCGGGCAATCCTGCCCTATTTCCGAGCAGACGGGCTGACGGCAGAGACCAAGGAAGCTGACCGGTTCGATCCCGTCACAGAAGCCGATCGCGCCGCAGAACGGGCTATGCGCGCCATTTTGCGCGATCAAAGGCCCGAGGATGGCATTCTGGGTGAGGAATATGGTGAGACGGTTGGTGTCAGCGGCCTGACTTGGGTGCTGGATCCGATTGATGGGACCCGTGGGTTTTTGTCGGGCACGCCGACATGGGGCGTGCTGATCGCGGTGTCTGACGAAAGCGGGCCGATTTACGGGCTGATTGATCAACCTTATACGGCTGAGCGGTTTGAAGGCGGCTTGGGACGGCACGCGATGACGGGTCCGCTGGGCCTGCGTGAACTGGCGACCCGGGGGGACCGGCCACTTGAGGAGGCGATCCTCTTCACCACGTTTCCCGAGGTTGGCAGCGCGGAGGAAGGTGCTGCGTTCAAAGCCGTGGCCGATCAGGTCAAGCTGACGCGGTACGGAATGGATTGTTATGCCTACGCGCTTTTGGCGGCTGGGCAGATTGATCTGGTGATTGAGGCCGGGTTGCAGGCCTATGACGTGCAGGCCCCCATCGCGGTGATTGAAGCGGCAGGTGGCATCGTGACAGATTGGACAGGCGGGCCTGCGCATGAGGGCGGGCGTGTTCTGGCGGCGAGTGGGCCAAACCTGCACGCCGCCGCTTTGAAGATACTGATGTCCAAAACCTGACACCGGGCGGCGCATTTTCTTTCAAAGAAAATGCATAAGAAAATTCGAATTTTCTTGGGCAGAATTTTTGAAAAATTCTGCTCCCCCCAATAAGAAAGGCCGCGTCTGGATTTCAGACGCGGCCTTTTGTCTTTGCTCAAACGCAGTTTACGCTTTGTCTTCGTCCTCAGAAGCCTCGTCCGTGTCTGGCAGAACATCTTCCACCGTTTCGGCCAGATCGGCATCGTCTGCCGCGGCAGAGCCGATATCTTCAAAGAGTTCGGCGATTTCGAAATCAGCGGCCTCTTCTTCTTCAGCCGCCAGTTCCTGGATCGTCTTGCCGGAGGCCTGAAGTTCAGCTTCTTCTGCAGAGCGTGCCACGTTCAGAGTGATCGTGGCGTCCACTTCTGGGTGCAGCGTGATCAGCACCTCGTGCAGGCCCAGTTCCTTGATCGGACCGGTGAGTGCCACCTGCTTGCGATCAAGCGTGAACCCACCCTCCGTGGCCGCATCAGCCGCGTCACGGGTGGTGACGGAACCATAGAGCGCACCCGAATCAGAGGCCTGACGGATCACGATGAACTGTTCACCGTTGATCTTGTCCGCGAAGCTTTCGGCCTCTTTCTTGGTTTCCAGGTTCTGCGCTTCCAGCTGGGCTTTCTGCGCTTCGAACTGTGCGATGTTGGCGGCAGACGCCGACAGGGCTTTCTTCTGCGGCAGGAGGTAGTTGCGGGCATAGCCCGGCTTTACGTCCACCACTTCGCCCATCTGGCCCAGCTTGGCCACGCGTTCGAGAAGGATAACTTGCATGTCAGTTTCTCCTTATTTCACGGCGTAAGGCAGCAGGGCCAGGAAACGCGCGCGCTTGATGGCACGTGCCAGTTCCCGCTGCTTTTTGGCAGAGACGGCGGTGATCCGGCTCGGCACGATCTTGCCGCGCTCAGAGATGTAGCGCTGCAGCAGCTTGGTGTCTTTGTAATCGATCGCAGGGGCGTTTTCACCCGAGAAAGGGCAGACCTTGCGACGGCGGAAAAATGGTTTTGCAGCCATGGTTTGTCCTTTCCTTATGGGCGACGTTCACGGCGGTCGCCGCGTTCGTCACGTTTCTGCATTTGGACCGAGGGACCTTCCGCGTGTTCATCAACCTTGATGGTCAAAACGCGCATCACGTCATCATGCAGGCGCATCAGGCGTTCCATTTCCTGTACGGCCGGCGCGGGTGCGTCGGTTTTCAGGAAGGCGTAGTGGCCCTTGCGGTTCTTGTTGATCTTGTAGGCCATCGTTTTGACGCCCCAGTACTCGCTTTCGACGACCTTGCCGCCGTTGTCAGACAGGACGGTGCCAAAATGTTCGACAAGCCCTTCGGCCTGCGTGTTGGACAGATCCTGACGCGAGATAAAGACATGCTCATAAAGCGGCATGTGCACTCCATTTCTATCAAGGCGCATTTCAAAGGCGGGTCATAAGCCCTTCGCGACCCGTCCACGAGAGACTGCGCGGTTCACATAATTTGCGAAGGATGAGGGCGTATAGGACGTTTTTTCGAATGTGGCAAGCCGCGTCTTGGGGTCGCCGAAATGTCAGAGGATTGCCCCAATCCCGGCCAGTTTGTGAAGGATCATGTTGGCTGAGCATTTCCTTCCCCAGAGAGTTCTACAGATGTCACAGACCACCGCCAATAGCCTGCGTGATCCGGCGCCCTATGCAGCTGCGGATTTGGCCCACCAGGGTGCTGCGCGACTTTCCGGTTTTGGGGCGGGTAATGTCATGCGCGTGCTGTGCTTTTGCTTGGGCATGGCGTTTTTTGTCACGTCTGTTGGTCTTTGGGCCTTCACCGCGCCAGACGCGTCCGTGATGTTGATCAAGCTGGGCGCGTCGATCCTGTTCCTTGGGGGTGCGGCGGTGTTCCTGATGGTCGCGATTGCACCCTATGATTTTTACCGCCTTGAGTTTGATCGTCGCACCGGTGAGTTGCGCATGCTGGAGCGTGATGGCTATGGGCAGTTCAATCTGATGGCGACACAGCCCGTGGCCGATATTGACAAGCTGCGCTTTGAGGGCGGTGCCCTGCGCGCGTGGAATGCGCAAGGGGCGGTTGTGATGTCCGTGCCCATGCGCGCGCGTCATGCAAAGTCGGTTTTGAACGCGGTATTGAAGGCGGGCTGAGAGGGTCGCGCGCGGTTACCTGCTCTTTTGCACACACATTCTGTTGAAAGCTGATCAATTGATCGTGGCACAGGCATGTCTACCTATGGGGCATCTATTTGTTCCAAAGGAGACCCTAAATGAAACCCCTATCTTCTTCCCTTTCCCTGGCCGCGGCGCTGATGATCACCGCCGGCGGAGCCTTTGCTGCCCCTGAGAAATACACGCTGGATGCCAGCCACAGCCAGATCGTTTTTTCCTATGAGCACCTGGGGTTTTCGACCACATACGGCATGTTTTCCGGCTTTGAAGGCGAAATCATGTTTGACCAGGAAGAGCCTGCCAACTCCTCCGTCGCGGTGTCCATGCCAGCGCGGTCCATGCTGACGGGCTGGGAAGCGCGGTTCAACCACTTCATGGCCGATGATTTCTTCGCTGCCGGTGATGATGAGATGATCAGCTTCACCTCAACGGATATTGAAGTCACGGGCGACAACACAGCGCTGATCACGGGCGATTTGACCGTGAATGACGTGACCAAAGAGGTCGTATTGGATGCCGTGATGAACAAGGTGGGCGACAACCCGATGTCGGGCAAAGCCTGGGCCGGGTTTGATGCAACGGTCACGCTGCTGCGCTCTGATTTCAACCTTGGGGCCTTTGCCCCTGCGGTGAGCGACGAAGTCGAAGTGCTTATTTCCATTGAGGCGGGCAAGGCCGAGTGATCGGGTCTTTGCCTGTACAAGCCAACAAGGCCGGCATCACTGCCGGCCTTTTCTGTTGGGTGCGTCAGCTGCCAGGCTGTGAGGCGGTGAGCGTGAAGTCGACCCTGACGGCGAAGCCCAACGTGGCTTCATCTGTTGTGCCCATGCCGATGCCGAAATCGCGGCGGTCCAGTTCCAGCGCGCCAGAGGCCTGAGCGGTCGCGTCGTTTATCACAAGGTCAAAGGGCATCGTGACCGGGACAGTTTGGTCCTTGATGGTCAGGGTGCCTTCGGCCATGTGGCCGCTTTCCCCATTGATGATGTCAGCGTCGAATGTCGCGGTTGGAAAGTCTTGGACGTCAAAATAATCCGCCCCCTTGGCCTGATCCGTGACCGACCCCAGCGAGAGGGACGCGATGTTGATTGTGACGGTGACGTGGCCCTGTTTGCCACTGGCGTCGGGCGTGTCTGCATAGGTGATGTCTGCCGTCCAATCCTCAAAGACGCCGGTGACGTCCGATCCGAATTGATTGATGGCCAGTGACAGCGCGCCACTGTCCACCAGCCAGGCGTTCTCAGGCAGGTCAGATGCGGTGGCGTCTGTGGGGGCGACCTCTTCGGTTTCTGCATCGCCGCGCTGGGCCGTCAATGTGAAGGTGATCGCCACTTCGTACCCAAGATCGGTGCCACTGACTGTGCCTGCGCCGATATTGAATTCCCGACGGTCCAACGTGACCTCGCCACTGGCCTGAGCGGTATCGCCATCAAGGGACAGATCAAAAGGAAGCGTGACGGGTCTTGACTGGTCCTTGATTGTCAGCTGACCCACGGCTGCAAGCCCGCCTTCCACCGCCATGATATCCGCCTCAAACCGAGCGGTGGGGTGGTTTGCCACGTCGAAATAGGCAGCCCCTTTGGCATCATTGCTGACGGAGCCCACTGTGAGGGTGTCGGTGTTCACAATCACCTCCACCGTGCCATGCTTGCCGGTGGCATTGGGTGTTTCCACATAGTCGATCGCGGCTGTCCAGTCAGCGAAATTGCCCTGTACCTCAGACCCGAACAGAGTGATGGAAACATCAAGCGCGCCGTCTGTCACGGTCCAGTCGCTCTCGACGGCCTCAAGGCTGGCGGTTTGCGCTTCGGCCTTGGGTTCGGTGGCGGTGAGGGCGACGCCCACGAAGATTACGGCGATCCACACAGTGAGCGCCGCGCCGATTGGTAGAACCTCACCGGGCTGGCGGGTGGTGGGTTCGGCGGAAACAGACCCGGGCAGCATCCGGCGCAGCGTGGCGTCTTTGTCGATCACATGATGTTTGATCGCACCTGCGATGTGCAGCACCAACGCGCCGACCAATACGATGCAGGCCAGCCAGTGCAGCGTTGCGGTTTGGTCTGCCAGAACTTCATCCTTGGGCACGAAGGGCAGGCTGTCGCCAAACCGCCACCAGATGGGCGCAAAACCGGTGGTCGAAGCGTGGTGGATCCAACCGGAAAGCGGCACGAGGACAAGTGAGGAGTAAAGCACCCAATGCACCGTTGTGGCGGCCATTGCCTCCAGCGGTTTGTCACCATTGAGAAGGCCGGGTTTGGGTTGGGAGATGGCCCAGGCGATGCGTGCAAGGGCAGTGAAAAAGAGCGCCACGCCGACGGTTTTGTGCAAGGAAAAGAGCCACGCGACGCGGGCGATGTCTTCCCCGGTCGACGGGATCTGCGGGTCCTTGATCTGATAGGCGAGATCATTGGCGATCACACCCAGCGGGATCATGGACAGGATGAGAAAGGCCGTGAGCCAATGAAAGCTCTTGGTGACCGAGCCATATGAGGTGGGCGTGTTGACGCGTGCCATGTTTCGGATCCTTTCGGTTGGCCCTAAGATAGACGCGCACGGCGCTGAGACAACGCGCGCAAGTGCACAGAATGCGTGCGGGGCGTTGCGTGCGGGGCGTGCAGGCGGTATCTGGCCGGGAAATTGGTGGCAGAGGGGCTTCAAATTCATGACACGCGCATTCGTTTTTCCCGGGCAGGGGGCGCAGACCATTGGCATGGGCAAGGATCTGGCAGAAGCCTATCCGGCCGCAAACGCGGTGTTTGAGGAAGTGGATGACGCGCTGGGCGAAAGCCTGAGTGCCCTGATTTGGGAAGGCGAGCAGGAAGAATTGACGCTGACCCAGAATGCTCAGCCCGCCTTGATGGCCATGTCCATGGCCGTGATGCGCGCCTTGGAAGCGGAAGGCGTGACGGTGGAGGCTGCTGCGATGGTGGCGGGCCATTCGCTGGGGGAATATTCCGCGCTTGCGGCAAGTGGGGCGTTTTCTGTGTCTGACACGGCGCGGCTTTTGCGGGCGCGCGGTGTCGCGATGCAGGAGGCTGTGCCAGTGGGTGTTGGCGCGATGGCGGCTTTGCTGGGGCTTGATTTTGCGGCCGCGCAGGAGGTCGCCGAGGCCGCCGCGCAGGGGCAGGTCTGTCAGGCGGCCAATGACAATGATCCGGGACAGGTTGTGGTGTCGGGCCATCGCGAGGCGGTAGAGCGTGCGGTGGGTCTGGCCAAGGAAAAGGGTGCCAAGCGGGCGATGCTGTTGCCGGTAAGCGCGCCGTTTCATTGCGAATTGATGGGGCCTGCGGCGGATGTGATGAAAGGCGCGCTGGCGGATGTGACCATCAACGCGCCTGCAGTGCCGGTGGTGTCCAACGTGTTGGCTGAAGGCGTGAGTGATCCGGACCGTATTCGCGAGCTGCTGGTGCAACAGATCACCGGTTCGGTGCGGTGGCGCGAGTCCGTGTCCAACATGTCTGCGCAGGGCGTGAGTGAGATTTGGGAGATTGGCGCGGGCAAAGCGCTGTCGGGCATGGTAAGGCGGATTGACCGCGAGGTTGCGACGCGCGCGGTGTCGAGCCCACAGGACGTGGCGGATGCCGCCGCCGCTTTTGCAGAATAAGGGAGAGAGGCGATGTTTGATCTGACAGGAAAATCGGCGCTGGTGACGGGTGCCTCGGGTGGCATTGGCGGGGCCATTGCCAAGGCGCTGCATGGCGCGGGCGCGACGGTTGGTTTGAGCGGCACGCGGGTCGAGCCGCTTGAGACGCTGAAAGCAGAGTTGGGGGAGCGGGCGCATGTGTTGCCGTGCAATCTTGGCGATGCAGAGGCCGTGGATGCGCTGCCCAAGCAAGCGATTGAGGCGATGGGCGCGGTGGATATTCTGGTGAACAACGCCGGTGTCACACGCGATCAGATTTTCATGCGTATGTCGGATGAAGAATGGCAAAATGTGATCGATGTGAACCTGACGGCCACGATGCGGCTCTGCCGGGGTGTGATGCGTCCGATGATGAAGGCGCGCTGGGGGCGGATCATCAATATCGGCTCTGTTGTGGGGTCGATGGGCAACCCGGGGCAGGTGAATTATGCCGCGTCCAAAGCAGGTATGCTGGGGCTGACGAAATCCATTGCCTATGAGGTGGCCAGCCGGGGGATTACGGCCAATGCTGTGGCACCGGGCATGATTGGCACGGCGATGACCGAAAAGCTGACAGATGATCAGAAAGAGAAGATCGCCGCGCAAATCCCGCTGGCGCGGATGGGCACGCCGGAGGAGATCGCGGGTGCGGTGCTGTATCTGGCCAGTGAAGAGGCTGGGTATGTGACGGGCACGACGCTACATGTGAACGGTGGGATGGCCATGCTTTGAGGCGTGGGCCTGTGCCCAAAGAAGCGCCTTCTTCAGGCCCCAGTCTGGCGATCTTGGCCTCGTGCTACAGCGCTTTATCGTGAAACCCCGCTGAATGGTTCAGCTGTACGGGAAACCCAACAGTTCTCCAGGCCCTGGGTGGGGCCTGACGAAGGCGCGGCGCGCTACGCGCTTGATTCCGCAACGGGCTCTCTAAACTTGCCTTTCGCGTCACGAGAGACTGCAAAACAGCTAAGGCGAAACCATTTGCGTATGGCGTTTCATGTGCTATAGGCCGCGAAAGTTTACGCGGGGTCGTGCCCAAAAGGCGGCCTCGATAGCCCGAAAACAAGGGCGATGAGCCGCCCAAACGGGCATATCTAAAGGCCGCTTTTGCCAGAATGCGAAGGCGGAAAACGCACCGGAACCCTCCGGTCAGGAATGAGGAAAAAGACATGAGCGATATCGCAGACCGCGTGAAGAAGATCGTTGTTGAGCACCTGGGTGTGGAAGAAGACAAAGTCACTGAAAACGCATCTTTCATTGACGATCTGGGCGCTGACAGCCTCGACACGGTCGAATTGGTCATGGCTTTCGAAGAAGAGTTCGGCATTGAGATCCCGGATGACGCGGCCGAAACCATTCAGACCTTTGGCGACGCGGTGAAGTTCATCTCTGAAGCGAGCTAAACACACAAAATTCTGCGGCCCGTGCCGCCGAGAATGCCCCGATGATCCATCGGGGCCTTTTTGATTCTGCGGAACAAACCGCCCATCAAATCGTTATGACGCAAACAGCGCGTGTCTTGCCGGTCATGAAATGTTCTTGCGCGTGTGTTATGATGGAGGCTCTGGGCGTGCTGTTTTCAGCGTCCCGCGAAATGGAAGGATCGTGTCTCATGATGATTTATCCCATGCTCGAATTGAGCCAAGGCAAATGCGTGTCCCTGCCTCAGGGACGCATTGATGATCCAAGTATCTGGCATGTCGATCCGGTGAAAACCGCCTGTGGCTTTACGGAGGCCGGTGCGGAATGGATGCATGTCATCGATATTGATGCCGCGGCCGGCCGGGGCGACAATTCCGACCTTATCGAAGAGATTATTCGCGCCGTGCGTATCCCTGTGCAGGTCGGGGGTGGCTTTCGATCCCGCGAAGGGGTTGAGGCGTGGATTGACAAGGGCGCGGGGCGGATCGTCCTTGGCACCATGGCGGCTCATGATCCGCAAACGGTGAAGGCGCTGGCAGATGAGTACCCCGATCAGATTGTGCTGGCCGTCGATGTGTTCGAAGGATCTGTCATGACGGAAGGCTGGCGCACCAAAAGCGCGCTGCAACCCGATGCCTATCTGGCGGCGTTTGAAGATGTGCCGCTGTCGGGCGTGATCATCACCGATATTGACGCGGATCGTGAAGATCGTGACGCCAGTCTGGGCATCATCACCGCGCTGGCAGAGACGACGCGCCATCCCGTGATTGCGCGCGGAACGGTGCGCAGCCTCGATGATGTGGCGCGGCTGAAGTATGTGCCCAATATAGCGGGTACGTTGGTGGGCCGGGCGCTTTTTGCCAAGCAGGTCGATCTGGCCGAGGCAATCGCAACAGCGGCCGCCGAACAGGAACGTGTTGCCGCGTTTAAGTAGCGACCGGATGGTGCATTTGACCTTCCCAATCAGGCGGTGTTTCGCGCGCCGCCAAATCCGGGCGGTCTTGCCCCCTTGCCCCAAGACGCGGTAAAGGGGCGCGCAAGGTCAAGGAAGGGCTGCAAGATGCGTCGTGTCGTTGTTACAGGTCTGGGATTGGTTACGCCGCTGGCGGATGGGGTTGAGGCCAGCTGGCGGAGATTGCTGGCGGGTGAATCAGGTGCTGGATTGATCGAAAGATTTGACACCCACCGAGTGATCACGAAATACGCCTGTGAAGTGCCCCATGGTGATGGGTCGGACGACACGTTCAACGCCGATACCTATATGGAGCCTAAAGAGCAGCGGAAGGTGGATGATTTCATCGTCTACGGCATCGCCGCGGCCCAACAGGCGGTGGAAGATGCGGGCTGGATGCCTGAGGACGAAGAAAGCCTGCTGCGCACGGGCGTCATGATCGGGTCCGGCATTGGCGGGCTGCGGTCTATTCAAGATACCTCTGACCTGATCCGGGAAAAAGGCGTGCGGCGGGTGTCGCCCTTCTTTATCCCCGGCGCGCTGATCAATCTGGTGAGCGGTCAGGTGGGGATCCGGTTTGGGTTCAAAGGCCCCAACCATTCTGTTGTGACAGCCTGTTCGACAGGGGCCCATGCGATTGGCGATGCGTCGCGGTTGATCCAGTTTGGCGACGCGGACGTGATGATCGCGGGGGGCGCGGAGTCGGCCATTTGTGAGATCGGGATTGCGGGGTTCAATGCGTGCAAAGCCTTGTCGACGAAGCGCGAGGATGACCCCAAAGCGGCCAGCCGTCCGTATGATGAGGATCGCGACGGGTTCGTCATGGGCGAAGGTGCGGGTATCGTTGTGCTGGAAGAGCTTGAGCACGCGAAGGCACGTGGTGCCAAGATTTATGCCGAGGTGCTGGGCTATGGCCTGTCGGGCGATGCCTACCACATCACGGCACCCAGTGAGGATGGCGATGGCGGCTATCGCGCGATGGAAGCCGCTCTCAAGAATGCAGGCGTGGATGCGGCGGAGGTGGATTACATCAACGCCCATGGCACATCGACCATGGCGGATACGATTGAGTTGAAGGCCGTTGAGCGTTTGCTGGGCGACGCTGCGGCGAAGGCTACGATGTCGTCGACAAAATCCTCGACCGGGCATCTGCTGGGTGCGGCGGGTGCGATTGAGGCGATCTTTTCGATCCTTGCGGTGCGCGACCAAGTGGTGCCGCCGACGATCAACCTGGACAACCCTGCGGTTGAGACGCCGCTTGATCTGGCCCCCAACGCCAAGCGCGAGCGGGAGGTAAAGGTGGCCATGTCCAACAGCTTTGGGTTTGGCGGCACGAACGCGTCGGTTGTGGTGGGGGCGCTCAGGTAATGTGGCGCAATATTGCCTCGAATTTCCTGACCTTTCTGGTTGTCATCGTGTTTTTGATGGGCGGCGTGATCCTGTGGGGTCAGTCGCAGTATTCGGGAACTGGCCCGCTGACGCAGAGCATCTGTCTGCAGGTGGAGCGGGGATCGAACATGTCGCGGATTTCCCGCACGCTGGAGGAGAAGGGCGCCATCACCAATGGCGCGATTTTCCGGATGGGCGCGGATTATTCGGGCCAGGCGGGCTTGCTGAAGGCGGGCAGCTGGTTGATCCCCGAAAAGGCCAGCATGGCGCAGGTGACCGACATTATCACGCGCGGTGGGGCCAGCACCTGCGGAACGCAGGTGGTCTACCGCATCGGGGTCACGCAGGTCCGCGCCGAGGTGCAGGAGCTGAACCCGGCGACAGAGGCGTTTGATGAGTTGGTGGATTTTGAGGTTCAGGCCGATGGATCGCGCCCCGCGGAATACACGGAAGCCATTGCAGGCTCAGACACGCGGTTCCGGATTGATGTGGCCGAGGGGGTGACCTCTTGGCAGATTGTCACTGCACTTAATGCCATTGAGGTGCTGGAAGATGACATTGAAGGTGTGCCGCCCGAGGGGAGCCTTGCGCCGTTTAGCTATGAGATCGAAGCCGGTGACAGCCGGTTGGGCCTGTTGGAGCAGATGCGCGATGTCCAGCGCACGCGGCTTGCTGCGGCGTGGGAGGCACGGGACCCTGACGTGCCGTTAGAGGACCCGGCAGAGGTGTTGATCCTTGCCTCTATCATCGAAAAAGAAACCGCGCAGGCGGATGAACGGCCGCAGGTGGCCTCGGTCTTCGTAAACCGGATCCGGCGGGGCATGCGGTTGCAGACAGACCCGACGGTGATCTACGGGATTACCAATGGTGAAGGCGTTCTTGGCCGTGGTCTGCGGCAGAGTGAGTTGCGACGGGCAACGCCTTACAACACCTACGTGATTGATGGTTTGCCGCCCACACCGATTGCGAACCCGGGTGAGGCCAGCCTGATGGCTGCGGTCAATCCTGGCGACACGCCGTATCTGTTCTTTGTGGCCGATGGCACGGGCGGGCATGCCTTTGCGGAAACGCTGGATGAGCATAACCGCAACGTCGCGCGGTGGCGTCAGATTGAGGCGGAGCGCAACGCAGAATAGACGCGTGGCGCGCTCTCATCGCTCTGAAATTCCTAAATAATCCGTAAAGCGGACGTCCGTGATGCTGGGCGCAACGCGTTGACTGGCGAGATATACATCTTTAGGTTGTATTTGGCCGGAGGGGTGATCGCGTAACGCATTGGGTATGGACGACATGATCCTGATCACTCCGGATGACAGGCCTGATGGCCTGGCTGACACGATCGCATCTGTGCAGCAGCAGCTGACTGATATGCGGGCGGAGTTGGATCACCTTTACAATCGGATACAGGCCGGTGAGCTGAACGAGATCAGCAACGCCGCCAAGACGATTTCTGACATCCGCCAATGGTTGAAAATTGCAATCGATGTGGAGGTGCAACTTGAAAAACGTGAAAAGGAAAAACAGGGCATCATCCATGACTTTGCCATCGACCTCAGCGAGGCACGATCTGAGATCGGGGGCAAGCTTGATAGCATCCGGGACGCCCGAGGACAGTGAAGCGTTCCTGACCAGCCTGTCGGAAGGCGAGTTGCTGGCGCTGCCCTATCTGTTTGAGTTCTGGGCGCTGGACCATCAGTTGCCGCCCGAAGGCGAATGGCATTGCTGGATGGTGATGGGCGGGCGCGGTGCGGGCAAGACGCGTACCGGAGCCGAATGGGTGCGCGCGCAGGTGGAAGGCTCACTGCCGCTGGACCGGGGTGTAGCCCGGCGCGTGGCCCTGATTGGCGAGACGGTCGATCAGGTGCGCGATGTTATGATTTTTGGCGAAAGCGGGATTTTGGCCTGTTCGCCGCCCGATCGGCGGCCGGATTGGCAGGCATCGAAGAAGCGATTGCAGTGGCACAATGGGGCGACGGCGCAGATCTATTCGGCGCAAGACCCTGAGGCGCTGCGCGGGCCGCAATTTGATTGTGCCTGGGTCGATGAGCTGGCGAAGTTCAAGAAGGCGCAGGACACTTGGGATATGCTGCAATTTGCATTGCGGTTGGGGGAGCACCCGCAGATTTGCGTGACGACGACGCCGAGGAATACGGCGCTGGTCAAACAGTTGCTGGCCCGGGAGAGCACGGTGGTGACCCATGCGCCGACGGAGGCGAACAAGGCAAATCTGGCGCGGTCCTTCCTTGAAGAAGTGCGTGTGCGCTATGCCGGCACGCGGCTCGGGCGGCAGGAGTTGGATGGCGTTTTGGTGGATAATGCCGAGGGCGCGCTTTGGACCGGTGAGATGCTGGAGGCCGCGCGGGTGGATGAGATCCCGGAGCTGGACCGCGTGGTCGTGGCGCTCGATCCGCCGGTGACGGGCAAGGCATCTTCAGATGAATGCGGGATCATTGTGGCGGGGGCGCA
Source organism: Pseudomonadota bacterium (assembly GCA_038532355.1). Taxonomy (GTDB): domain Bacteria; phylum Pseudomonadota; class Alphaproteobacteria; order Rhodobacterales; family Rhodobacteraceae; genus Roseovarius. The sequence goes on from JBCBAT010000006.1 coordinate 136,845, forward strand.
AACAAAAGGACCGGTGCAGAATTGGCGGGCTTATGTGCTGGCGGATTGTTCGGTGCATGCGGCACGGCCTGCGGGGTGGGCGGCGAAGGCCATTTCGGCGATGGAGCAGTATGGCGCAGACCGGTTGGTGGCGGAGGTCAATCAGGGCGGTGATATGGTCGTGGAGGTTGTGCGCCAGATTGATCCGATGGTGCCGGTGAAGGCCGTGCATGCCACGCGGGGGAAATCCGCGCGGGCGGAGCCTGTGGCCGCGCTTTATGAGCAGGGGCGGGTGTTTCATGCGCGCCATCTGGAGCGGTTGGAGGATCAGATGTGTTCCATGACCGCGCGCGGATACGAGGCGAGCGGCAGCCCCGACAGGCTGGATGCGATGGTCTGGGCGCTGACGGAGTTGATGATCGAACCGGCAGCGAAATGGCGGCGCCCGCGCATGCGTGCGGTGGAATAAACCTTTCGTAAACCATGGCGCGGATGATGCGTTCAACTTGCGGACCGGCCGCGCAGTTTCAGTCAATTGAAGGAGATCACCTGGATGATCCTCGATTATTTTCGCCAAGGTTCTGAACAGAAAGTTCCTGAGACAAAAGCAAGCGCGGCAGGTCGTGTGGCAAGCTGGGGCAGCGTGGGGCGCGTGGCGTGGAGCCCGCGGGATGCCGCAAGCCTGACGCGGACGGGCTTTGCGGCTAATCCGGTTGGGTTTCGCTGTGTGAAGATGATTGCGGAAGCGGCCGCGTCTCTGCCGCTGGTGCTGCAGGACGAAGAGCAGCGCTATTCGGTGCATCCCATCCTTGATCTGGTGCGCGCGCCGAACCCAATGCAGGGCAAAGCGGAGCTGTTCGAGGCGCTTTACGGGCAGTTGCTGCTGACAGGGAATGCGTATGTGGAGGCTGTGGGCGGTGCGGAAACCGTGCGGCCCATGGAGTTGCATGTGCTGCGCTCTGACCGGATGAGCGTGGTGCCGGGGGCTGATGGGTGGCCTGTGGCCTATGAATATGCCGTCTCTGGCCGCAAGCACCGGTTTGCGATTGGGGAGGGGCCATCGCCCGTTTGTCACCTGAAGTCGTTCCATCCGCAGGATGACCATTATGGGTTTTCGCCGTTGCAGGCGGCGGCGCAGGCGGTGGATGTGCACAATGCGGCCTCGCGCTGGTCGAAGGCTCTGCTGGACAATGCCGCGCGGCCATCTGGCGCGATTGTCTATTCGGGAGCGGATGGGCAGGGGTCGCTCAGCAATGACCAATATGACCGGTTGCTGATGGAGATGGAGAGCATGCATCAGGGTGCGCGCAATGCGGGGCGGCCGATGTTGTTGGAGGGTGGACTTGATTGGAAGCCCATGGGCTTTTCGCCTTCGGACATGGAATTCCAGAAAACCAAGGAGAGTGCGGCGCGGGAGATTGCGCTGGCCTTTGGTGTGCCGCCCATGCTGCTGGGGATACCCGGTGACGCGACCTATTCGAACTATCAGGAAGCCAACCGAGCGTTTTATCGCCTGACGGTTTTGCCGCTGGCGATGCGCGTTTCGGCCAGTTTGGCTGATTGGTTGCAGTGGTTTGGGGGTGAGGCGCTGGATTTGAAGCCTGATCTCGATCAGGTGCCTGCGCTGTCAGCAGAGCGCGAGGCGCAGTGGAAACGTGTCTCCGGCGCGGATTTCCTGACCCAGGATGAAAAGCGCGCGCTGCTTGGTTTGCCGCCTTTGGGTGAGGGTGCATGAGCCTCAACGGGGCCAATATTCCGGACCGTCCGGTTGCACCGCATGAGGCGACGCTTCAGCTGTTTCGGCAGCAGGAGCGGCGACTCAATTCGCTGGAACTGAGCGTTGCGGCGATTGAGACGGACCGCGCGGTGAGTGAGGAAAAACTCAAGTTTGTGAATGCAAGGTTCGACCAACTTGATCGCCGGTTGGAAAAGATCGACGGGCATATCTCAAAGCTCGTTTGGTTGATCATCGCGGCGATGGTGGGCGGGACAATCTCGTTTGTGATGCAGGGCGGCACTGTCGCTTTTCAGTGAAACGCGAAGGAGCGTGTGATGGATTTGAATGAGGGCCTGGAGCAGAAATTCTGCCGCTTTGATCAAGAGCTTTCCGTGAAGGACGGCGCAGTGATCGAAGGCTATGCGAGCCTGTTTGGTGATCAGGACCGGGGTGGCGATGTGGTGGAAACCGGTGCTTATGCGGCCTGCCTTGCGCGGCTGAAGGCCGAAGGGCGTCAGGTCAAGATGCTGTGGCAGCATGATCCGACCGAGCCTATCGGCGTTTGGGATGAGGTGCGCGAAGATGCGCGCGGTTTGTACGTGAAGGGCCGTTTGCTGGAGGGCGTGGCCCGGGCGCGGGAAGCCGCAGAGCTGATCGCGGCGGGGGCGATTGACGGGCTGTCGATTGGATATCGCACGGTCAAGGCGGCGAAGAACACCAAGGGCAACAGGCTCTTGCAGGAACTGGAGCTTTGGGAGGTGTCGCTTGTGACCTTCCCGATGCTGCCCAGTGCGCGGGTGGGGCCAAGGGGGAAACCCTGGAAGCAACCACTTTGCGTGAATTGGCGCAGGCCTTTGAGGACGCGCGCCAGGAGATGGCGCGAATGTAGACGCGTCTAGGACCACCTCAAGCAACAGGAAAAGCGATGAGCAGAACCGAGGCAAATTCTCGGGCCGGGGAAGATGTGTCTTCAGATCCATCTCCGGTGGCCGAGGTGAAGTCCGCCGTGGCGGGTTTCATGGACGACTTCAAGGGCTTTCAGTCCGACATTTTTGAGCGACTTCAACAGCAGGAAGAAAAGATGAGCAAGATGGAACGCAAATCTGCAGGGCTGATGCGCCCCGCATTGGCCACAAGCGCCGACACGGAAGCCCCGCACCAGAAGGCGTTTGATGCCTATCTGCGCTCGGGCGATGACGATGCCCTGCGCGGGCTGGAACTGGAAGGCAAGGCGCTGAGCACGGCTGTGGCGGGTGACGGCGGATATCTGGTGGATCCGCAGACGTCTGAGACCATCCACGGCGTGCTGAATTCCACCGCGTCGATCCGGGCGATTGCCAACGTCGTGCAGGTTGAGGCGACCTCTTACGACGTTCTGATCGATCATACGGAACTGGGCCATGGTTGGGCGAACGAGACCTCTTCCGTGACCGAGACGGGCACTCCGACGATCGATCGGATCACCATTCCGCTGCATGAACTGTCTGCTCTGCCGAAGGCAAGCCAGCGTTTGCTGGATGACAGCGCGTTTGACATTGAAACATGGCTGGCTGCGCGTATTGGTGACAAGTTTGCCCGCGCGGAGGCGGATGCCTTTGTGAATGGTGACGGCGTCGACAAGCCCGTTGGCTTCCTGACCCACCCCACCGTCGACAATGACAGCTGGGCCTGGGACAGCATTGGCTACGTCCCCACGGGCGTCGATGGTGACTTCAGCGGCGGGGACGCGATCATTGATCTGGTTTACGCGCTGGGTGCGCAGTACCGGGCCAACGGGACGTTCGTGATGAACTCCAAGACGGCGGGTGCGGTGCGCAAGCTGAAGGATGGCGATGGTCGTTTTCTGTGGTCTGACGGTTTGGCCGCGGGTGAACCGGCGCGTCTTCTGGGCTACCCGGTGCTGATTGCTGAAGACATGCCTGATGTGGCCTCCGACGCGAATGCCATCGCTTTTGGTGATTTCAGCGCGGGCTACACGGTGGCCGAACGCCCCGATCTGCGCGTGCTGCGTGATCCGTTTTCGGCCAAGCCGCACGTTCTGTTCTACGCCACCAAGCGCGTGGGCGGTGACGTGAGCGACTTTGCCGCGATCAAGCTTCTGAAATTCGGCGTCTCTTAACGGGCGTTGGATGGTGCGGGGTCGCTTGCGGCCCCGCGCGGGAGGCGCGCGCATCAAAAGCAGGCGTTGTCTGGCTCACCCCTCCGACTGAGCAACGTTTTGCGCGCGCGCCTTTTCGATGAGGCGAGGGGGCATGTCTTGGAGAAAACCCATGATGCTAATTGAAGAAACTTCAGTGCCCCAGGCGGCCCTTCCGGTGGATGAGTTCAAAGCCCATCTGCGCCTTGGCACCGGGTTTTCGGACGATGACATTCAGGACACGGTTCTGGAGAGTTTCCTGCGCGCTGCCCTGTCCGCCATCGAGGCGCGTACGGGCAAGATCCTGATCACGCGCAATTTTTCCTGGGTGCTGTCGGCCTGGCGCGATGTGATTGCGCAACCGCTGCCGGTGGCCCCGATTTCGCAGGTGACGGGGATGGTGATGGTGAGCGCGGCGGCCAATGCCACGCCCGTGGATGCCGATCAGTACATACTGGTCAAAGACACCCACCGCCCGCTTCTAAAACCCATGGGGCATTGCCTGCCCGGCATTCCGCTGAATGGGACGGTGGAGATCGATTTCGTCGCAGGGATCGGTGCCAATTGGGGCGAGCTTCCGGCCGATCTGGGCCATGCCGTGCTGCTTCTGGCTGCGCATTATTACGAACATCGTCATGAGACAACGCTGACTGAGGCGTCCATGCCCTATGGCGTTTCAAGCCTGATTGAGCGGTACAAGAATGTCCGCGTTCTGGGTGGGGGGGCGTTGCGATGAACGTGCCGAAACTCAACCGGATCCTGGTTTTGGAAACGCCTGAGCGGGTGTCCGACGGGGCAGGCGGGTTTGATGAAACCTGGGTCGCTCAGGGTGAGCTGTGGGCTGACGTGCGCCTGCGCACGGGCCGGGAAACCAGCGGGGAGGGCGGTGCGCTGTCGTCCAACAGTTATCGCATCACGGTGCGGTCGGCCCCCTTTGGCGCGCCCTCGCGGCCCTTTGCGGGTCAAAGGTTTCGCGATGGCACCCGCATTTTCAACATTCACGCCTTGGGCGAGCAGGATGGCGATGGCCGGTTCCTGACGTGCTTTGCAGAAGAGGAGATGGCCGCATGAGTTATGCCGTTTCAGCCGCGCTTCAGGCGGCCGTGTATCAACAGCTGACCACGGATCTAACGCTGAGCGGATTGGTGGGCACCGCGATCTATGACGCGCTGCCAAATGGCACGTTGCCTGCCACATACGTTCTGCTGGGTGAGGATGTGACGCAGGATGCATCTGACGGGACCGGGGGCGGGGCGTGGCACCGGCTGACCGCGTCGGTGATTTCCGATCAGGCGGGGTTTCACACGGCCAAGTCCGTCGGTGCCGCAATCAGTGATGCGCTGGTGGATGCCGATCTGACGCTGAGCACCGGCACGCTTGTGGCGCTGCATTTCTTCCGCGCCCGGGCGGCGCGCGAAGACACTGGCGACACCCGCCGCATCGACATCGTTTTCCGCGCCCGAGTGGACGCATCCTAATTCCTTCAACCTCTGGAGAGAGACATGACAGTTCAAAGTGGCAAGGACCTGCTGGTCAAGATCGACCTCGACAGCAGCGGCAATTTCGAAACCGTGGCAGGCCTGCGCGCGACGCGGGTGAGCTTCAACGCCGAAAGCGTGGATGTGACCAGCCTTGAATCCTCGGGCGGATGGCGTGAGTTGCTGGGCGGCGCGGGCGTGAAAAGCGCGGCCATCAGCGGGTCGGGCGTGTTCCGCGATGAGTTGGTGGATGAACGCGTGCGCCAGGTGTTTTTCGATGGTGAAACCCCGGATTTTCAGGTGGTGATCCCGGATTTCGGCGTGGTTGAAGGCAAATTCCAGATCGCAAGCCTGGAATATGCCGGCAATCACGATGGAGAGGCGACCTATGAGCTGTCGCTGGCATCCGCTGGTCAACTGACCTTCGTCGTGGCCTGAGCCAGAGGAGGGGGTGATGGCCAACCCATGGGCAGGTGAAGTGGCGCTGGTGCTGAATGGCGAACGCCATGTGCTGAAGCTGACGCTGGGCGCGCTGGCGGAGATGGAGGCGGCGTTGGAGGCTGGCAGCCTCGTGGATCTGGTGGCGCGGTTCGAGGGTGGCGCGTTTTCGTCACGCGATGTGCTCGCGCTGATCGTGGCAGGGCTAAGGGGCGGGGGCTGGCGGGGCAGTGCCAGTGATCTGATCAGCGCAGACATTGAAGGCGGGCTGACAGGGGCCGCCCGGGTGGCGGCAGAGCTTTTGGCCCGCGCGTTCATGATGCCCGAAGGCGCGGACGCGTGAGCGCCGTTGACTGGCCAGGGCTGATGCGCGCGGGCGTGCGTGGTGCAGGGCTGAAGCCCGCTGAATTCTGGGCGCTGACGCCTGCGGAGTTGGAACTGATGCTGGGCAAACCGGCGGGCATCGCGCCTCTGACACGGGCGGGCCTCGATGATTTGATGCGGGCCTATCCCGATCAGGTGGAAGACGCAAAGGACGATGAGTGATGGACCGGATTGATGATCTTGACCAGCAGGTTGAAGCGCTGGATGCACATTTGGGCCAGGCCAGCGATATGGCCTCGGCGTTCAATTCCGAACTGTCCAAAATGCGCGAAGCCTTTGCTGTCACGGGCCAGGATGTGGCCACCCTTGAACGCGGTGTCAGCCGAGGGTTGACCAAGGCCATTCGCGGGGCGGTGCTGCACGGTGATAGCCTGTCTGCGTCGTTGGAAACGCTGGCCAATTCCATGATCAACGCGGCGTTCAATGCCGCTGTGAAACCTGTCTCCAACCATGTGGGCGGGCTTTTGGGTGACGGGCTAAGCAGTCTGATCGGGGGCATCCTTCCCTTTGAGAAAGGCGCGTCGTTTTCGCAAGGACGCGTGCAACCCTTTGCCTCTGGCGGGATTGTCAGCTCACCCACACATTTCCCCATGCGCGGCGGTATGGGCCTGATGGGGGAAGCCGGGCCAGAGGCGATCATGCCGCTCAGGCGCGGGGCCGATGGCAAGCTGGGCGTCGCCGCCTCGGGCGGGCGGGCGGTCAATGTCACGATGAATATCTCCACCCCCGATGTGGACGGCTTCCGCCGCTCGCGCGCGCAGATTGCCGCGCAGCTGGGACGCGCCATCGGGGCTGGCAGTCGCAACCGTTAAACTGAGGGGTCCGAGACATGAATTTCCATGAAGTGCGCTTTCCGGCCAGTCTTAGCTTTGGGTCCGTGGGCGGGCCGGAGCGCTACACCGATGTGGTGACGCTGGCCAATGGCTTTGAAGAACGCAACACGCCCTGGCAGCATTCGCGCCGCCGCTATGACGCTGGCGTGGCGCTGCGCAGCCTGGATGACATCGAGGCGCTGATCGCGTTCTTTGAGGCCCGCCAAGGGCAGATCAACGGGTTTCGCTGGAAGGATTGGACGGATTACAAATCCTCTGCCGCCACCGCGGGTCCGGCCTTCAATGATCAACTGATCGCGGTGGGTGATGACCTCACACGCACCTACCCGCTTGTAAAGCGCTACCGGTCTGGAACGCAGGTCTATGACAGGCCCATCACCAAACCCGTGGCGGGCACTGTGGTGATTGGCTTGGGCGAGATTGAACAGCGCGAAAGCATTGATTTTACCGTGGACACGGCCACGGGCATCATCACCTTTGAACACCCGCCCAGTGAAGGCGTGGAGATCACCGCAGGGTTTGAATTCGACGTGCCCGTGCGTTTTGACACCGACCGCATTCAGACATCGTTGGCCAGTTTTCAGGCGGGTGATGCGCCATCGGTACCCATCGTGGAGGTCCGGGTATGAGCGGGCTGGAACAGGGCTTTGCCGCCCATGTGGAAGGCGGCAACACGACGATCTGCCGGTGCTGGGCGGTTGTGCGCCGCGATGGCTGGACCATGGGGTTCACCGATCATGATATGAACCTCAACTTCGAAGGCATTGATTTTCGCGCGGATACCGGGCTGACGGCCGCGGCTTTGCAGCAGACCACTGGTTTGTCCGTCGACAACACCGAAGCGCTGGGGGCGCTCAGCGATGCCGCGATCACAGATGAGGACATTGAGGCAGGCCGTTTCGACGGCGCAGAGGTGCGGGCGTGGCTGGTCAACTGGGCCGATGTGTCGCTGCGCGCGCTGATGTTTCGAGGACATATCGGGGAGGTCACGCGGCGCGAGGGCGCGTTTGAGGCGGAGCTGCGCGGCCTCACCGATATCCTCAACCAACCGTCGGGGCGGGTCTATCAGAAGAACGGCAATGCTGTCCTTGATCCCGAAGATCCTGCCTTCGGGCTGGAGGTGGTGATCCACGAGGTGCAAAACCGTCAGGTGTTTCGCTTTGAGGGGCTTGAGGCCTATCGCGACCAGTGGTTTCAATTCGGCACGCTGACCGTGCTGGATGGCGCCGCGATGGATCTCGAAGGGTCGATCAAGCGCGATTACTTCGAAGACGACATCCGGGTGATTGAACTTTGGCGCCCGATCCGCGCCTCTTTGACGGCGGGTGACAGGGTGCATCTGTTGGCCGGGTGCGACAACACCATTGAGGCACATCAGGAAAAATTTGCCTCTCTACTGGATTTCCAGGGATTTCCGGATTTGCCGGGCGATGACTGGTCCTTTTCCGATCCCACCCGCGCCCAAATCCTAGACGGTGGGAGCAGACGGGGATGAGCGATCAGAACATGCGCGTGGTAGACGCCGCGCGGGATTGGATCGGCACGCCCTATCGGCATCAGGGATCGTGCAAAGGCGCGGGCGCGGATTGCTTGGGCCTTGTGCGCGGTGTCTGGCGTGATGTGCTGGGCGCAGAGCCTGAGGCCGTGCCTGCCTACACCATGGATTGGTCCGAACCGCAGGCGGTGGAGGATCTGTGGCAGGCGGCCCTGCGGCACTTCTTGCCCAAGGATCTGGGTGATGAGGCCCCAGGCGATCTGTTGCTCTTTCGCATGCGGGACGGAGCGGTGGCCAAACATGTGGGCATCACCGGAACAGTGGGTGCCGGGGCCAGTTTCATCCACGCCTATTCCCGGCATGCCGTGGTGGAAAGCCCGCTCAGCACGCCCTGGCGCCGCCGCATCGTGGCGCGGTTCGCCTTTCCCCCCGAAATTCTTAGACAAGATGATCTGAGACAGGAGATCTGAGACATGGCTACCATTCTTCTTTCAGCGGCTGGTGCCGCCATTGGTGGGTCCATCGGGGGCACGCTTTTGGGTCTGTCTGCGGCGGCTGTGGGCCGCTTTGCTGGGGCCATCATTGGCCGGTCCATTGACCAGAAACTGATGGGGCAGGGGTCAGAGGCGATTGAGACAGGCAAGATCAGCCGCCTGCGTCTGACCGGCACGGGCGAAGGGGATGCCATCGCGCGTGTTTGGGGCAAGATGCGGGTGTCGGGCAACGTAATCTGGGCGTCGGAGTTTCTGGAACGCACGCAGGTGATCAGCGGCGGGGGCGGCGGCAAGGGCGGCGCGCCGTCCGGGCCCACGCAGATACGCTATTCCTATTCTGTCAGCCTTGCCATTGGTCTGTGCGAAGGCGTGGTCAGCCATGTGGGCCGCATCTGGGCCGACGGGATTGAATTGAACCGCGACAGCCTGACCATGCGGTTCTATCCTGGTTCGCAGGATCAATTGCCCGACGCCAAGCTGGAGGCGATCGAGGGCGCAGGCACCGTGCCGGCCTATCGCGGCACAGCCTATGTGGTGATCGAGGATCTGGATCTGACGCCCTTCGGCGGCCGCGTGCCGCAGTTCAGTTTTGAAGTGAACCGCCCCGTGCAAAAGGGCCTGCCGGGTGCCGATCTTGATCCGGTGCATGCGGTGCGTGGCGTGGCGCTTTTGCCCGGTTCTGGCGAATACGCGCTGGCCACGACGGCGGTGCAGGTCAATGCCGCTGCAGGCCGCACGAAGGTGGCGAACGTCAACTCCGCCTCCAGCAAGGCGGATTTGCTTGTGTCGCTGGACAACCTGCAGGGGGAATTGCCCAATTGCAGGGCCACGTCGCTGATTGTCAGTTGGATTGGTGATGATCTGCGCTGCGGCGAATGCACGATCCAACCCAAGGTGGAGCGCAAGAACGCCGATGGGATCAATCAGCCCTGGGTCGTGAGCAGCCTTAACCGCGCCACGGCAGAACTGATGCCAGCGGATGCAAATGGCGCGCCTGTCTATGGTGGCACGCCCTCTGACCAATCGGTGATTGAGGCCATCAAAGCGCTGAAAGACGCCGGGCAAGAGGTGCTATACTACCCCTTTATCCTGATGGATCAGACCGAAGGCAATGGCCGCCCCGATCCCTACAGTGGCGCGCCTGATCAGCCTGCCTTGCCTTGGCGCGGCCGGATCACAACGTCGGTCGCCTCCGGCCAGGATGGCAGCCCCGACGGCACCGCGCAGGCGGAGGCCGAGGTCGCGGCCTTCTTTGGCACGGTCACGGCGGCTGATTTTACCACGGCGTCCGAAACCGTACCGACGTCCCCGGCCTTTGATCGCGATTATGATCCCTTCGCCTATACAGGACCGGTGATCGCCAGCCCCGTCACCTATAACGGGCCTGAAGAATTCAGCTATCGGCGTTTTATCCTGCATCAGGCCGCGCTTTGTGCGGCGGCGGGCGGTGTGGAAAGCTTTTGCATCGGGTCGGAAATGCGCAGGCTGACGCAAATCCGGGGGGCCAACAACTTCTTCCCGGCGGTCGCGCAGCTGCGCGCGCTGGCGGTTGACGTGCGCACCCTGCTGGGCCCGGACGTGAAGATTTCCTACGCCGCCGATTGGTCGGAATATTTTGGCTACCAGCCGCAGGATGGATCGGGGGATCGGTTCTTCCATCTCGATCCCCTTTGGGCCGATCCTAACATCGATTTCATAGCCATCGACAATTACATGCCGCTCAGCGACTGGCGCGATGGCACCGATCATCTGGATGCGCAGGGTCACAACTCGATCTACGATCTCGATTACCTCATGTCCAACGTCCAGGGCGGTGAGGGCTATGATTGGGTCTACCATTCTGAGCAGGCGCGCGAGGCGCAGATCCGCACGCCCATCACCGATGATACATTCGGGGAGCCGTGGATCTACCGCTACAAGGATATCTTCAACTGGTGGCGCAGCGGGCATTTCGAACGCGTGGGCGGTGTACGGGCGGAAACGCCCACCGATTGGGTGCCTGAATCCAAGCCCATCCGGTTCACCGAATATGGCTGCGGCGCGGTGGATAAGGGCACCAACCAGCCCAACCGCTTCATTGACCCAAAATCGTCTGAATCGAACGTGCCCTACTTCTCCAACGGGTTGCGTGATGATCTGATCCAGTTCCAGTATCTGCGCGCCATGTCAGGCTATTGGAACGACCCGGCCAACAACCCGATTTCCGAAGTGTATGACGCGCCCATGGTTGACATGGATCACGCCTACGTCTGGGCCTGGGATGCGCGGCCTTATCCGTTTTTCCCCAACCGGCTGGATGTGTGGTCGGATGGCGAAAACTATCTGCGTGGTCACTGGATCACCGGCCGCGTCTCGGCGCAGCGTCTGGCCTCTGTCGTCGAAGAGGTTTGCGGCGATGTGGGGTTGGAGCATTGCAACACCGACGATCTGCACGGCCACGTGAAAGGCTATGTTGTCGAACAAGTGGCAGAGCCGCGCTCGATCCTGCAACCGCTGATGCTCAAGCATGGGGCGGATGTGGTGGAACGCGGCGGTGAACTGCGCTTTCGGCAGCGCGATGGATTGGCTGATTTCGCTGTGGACCCTGATCTGGTGGTCCGGGATGTGGAGTCGGGCACGACGATCGAAGAGGTGCGCGGCAGCGATGTGGAACTGGCCGGTCGCGTGCGGCTGCGTTTCATTGAGGCGGGCGCAGATTTTGAGATCGTGGCGGAGGAGGCAAGCCTGCCCGATGATGATCTGAAAACCGTGTCCACCTCTGAATTGCCCCTTGCCATGACCCGCGCAGAAGGACGCCAGACCGTGGAACGCTGGCTGGCAGAATCGCGCCTGGCCACCGACACAGCGAATTTCACGCTGCCCCGGTCCCGCCTCAGCGTGGGCGCAGGCGACGTGGTCAGCCTGCCCGAGGAAGGTGGAGAGGGGCTCTTTCGCGTGGACCGTGTCGAACTTCTGCCGCACGCGCAAAAGATCGAAGCTGTCCGGGTGGAGCCTGAGACGTATTCAGTGATCCCGTTCGATGAACGGGTTGGTCCCACGCGCGCGGTCAGTGCACCGGGCCTCGTGCGCCCGTTCTTCATGGATCTGCCGCTGATCACGGGCGAAGAGGTGCCCCATGCCCCCCATATCGCCGTCACAGCAGACCCATGGCCGGGTTCAGCGGCGCTTTACAGTGCCAATCAGGATGCGGGTTACGTGCTGGATAAGATCCTCGATCTGCGCACGCCCATCGGCATCACGCAAACATCGCTCCATCCCGCGCCGGCCGGGCTGATTGACCGAGGCGATGCTTTGCGCGTCGAAATGGTCTTCGGCACGCTGGATGCGGTGGATGATGGCCAGCTTCTCAGTGGGTCCAATCTGTGCGCCATCGGAGATGGCACCCCGGGCAATTGGGAACTCATTCAATTCCGTGATGCCGCGCTGGTGGCGGAGGGCACCTATGACATCGCCCATCGCCTGCGCGGGCAGCTGGGCAGCGAAACCGCCACGGCGTGGCCCGAAGGGTCCTACCTTGTGCGTCTGGATGGATCGCCGCAACAGGTCAATCTGGCCGTGTCGCAATTGGGACTTGACCGGTTCTACCGCGTGGGGCCCGCAAACCAGCCCATCGGCGGCCCGGCCTACACGGTGGCAGAGCTTGCCTTTGACGGCATCGGCCTGCGCCCTCTCAGCCCGGTGCATCTGCGCCTGTCGGGCAGTCCGGGCGAAGATCGCACCGCCACATGGATCCGCCGTACGCGCATCAGTGGTGATCCCTGGCAAGGGCTTGATGTGCCGCTTGGCGAAGAAACTGAGCAATATCTGGTGCGCGTGCGTCAGGGGGAGGGGCTGGTGCGCGAAACCATCGTAGCAAGCCCGGAATGGACCTATGATCTGACGACACAGGCCGCCGACGGGATCGCAGGCGCGTTTCAGCTTGAGGTGGGTCAGATTTCGGCCGTGGTGGGGGTTGGGCGCATTGCGCGGCTGGCTGCGGTGGCGTAGGGCCGGGCGGTGCAGAATTTTTGAAAAATTCTGCGTAAGAAAATTCGAATTTTCTTACGCATTTTCTTCCAAGAAAATGCCGCCCCTCATCCCAGAACGGTGATCGTCTCCTCGACCGTGTCACATATGGTCACAAAGTCCAGCACAGACGCTTCCGCGAAACCCTGATCCACGACATGACGCATCAGCGTCAAAAGCGGGTCCCAATAGCCCTCGACATTGAGCAAAATGATCGGCTTTTCATGCAATCCCAACTGCCGCCAAGTGAGCGCTTCAAAGAACTCATCCAGTGACCCCGCGCCCCCGGGCAATACGACCACCGCATCGCAATTCATGAACATCACTTTCTTGCGTTCATGCATGGTTTCCGTAATCACATAACGCGTCAGATCGGTCTTGCCGACTTCCCATTTCACCAGATGTTCCGGGATCGCGCCAAAGGTTTCGGCCCCACCCGATTGCGCGGCCGCGGCCACGGCTCCCATCAACCCCACATCGCCCGCGCCATAGACCAACCGCCAGCCCATGCGCGCGATTTCACGGCCCAAATCGGTCGCAGCCGCCTCATAGGCAGGGTTTGTGCCACGACGTGCGCCGCAAAAGACACAGATTGAACGCACACTCATGGATCACCTAGCCGTGTTGCAGGGTTGTTTTGACCCTTGATAGCTATGTTGGTATGTTCGCACAACTGCGCGGAACAGGCGTAGAAGGAAGGTTGTGGATGAGCAAAGAGGCTGGAGTATCTGGCGCATCATCTTTGGGCGTAGCGGGCGGTGCTGCTGTGATAACGGGCGCCGTGGCCGCTGTTGTGGGCGGTTTTCTCTACATGGCCGGTGTGATCGGGCCGCAATCTGACGCGGGCGATGCTGATCCCGCAACCCAGGCCGCGCTCGAACCCGCGTCTGAGCCTGATACGCAGACCGACACGCAAACCGACACACAAATCGATACGCAAACCGATATTCAGGCCACTGACGACACCGCGTCGACCGCCAACGACGACACTGCGTCGACCGCCACGGAAGACACAGCCGAGGCCACCGCGGACGCCCAATCGCCCACCCTGCATCCCAGCATTTCCACCTTCCGGTTGGAACCCGATGGGCAGATGCTGATCTCTGGCCGGTCGCAGCCCGGGTGGGATGTCACCATTCTTGTCGACGATGCGGAATTGTCGACCTTTCCTTCTGACGCCAGCGGCGAATTTGCCCAGTTTCTCAGCATTGATGTCAGTGATGCCCCACGTATCCTGCGCCTCTCTGCACGCTCGCCTGAAACAGGTGAGGTGCTGGCCTCGTTGCAGGACGTGATCATCGCGCCCATGGACCTGACCGTGGCGACGGTGGAGCCTGCCGCGGATGACACTGCCACCCAGGATGAAACGGCCGCGCAGGATAACACCGCGTCGGCCACGCAGGAACAGGCGGACGAGGTACAAAACGCCACGTCAGACACGCAAACGGATACGGAGGCTGACCCAGCCACTGCCACTTCTACTGCTGTGCTCATCTCCGATGAAGACGGTGTGCGCGTGCTGCAACCGCCAGTCTCAAACGATCCCGCGCCCGAGGTGATGTCGGTCGTGGCCCTCGACACCATCACCTATTCTGAAGAAGGGGAGGTTCAACTGGCGGGCCGTGGCCAAAGCGAAGGCTTCGTGCAGGTCTATCTGGACAACACCCCCATCACCACGTCGCGCATCGAAGAGGATGGCAACTGGCGCTCAGACCTGCCGGAGGTTGATACCGGCGTCTACACCTTGCGCATTGATGAGGTGGACGACCAGGGCAACGTCACCTCCCGTGTGGAAACCCCGTTCAAACGCGAAGACAAAGACGTGCTGGCAAGCCAAGAAGAGACCGAAGGCGTGCGCGCCATCACGGTTCAGACGGGCAATACGCTTTGGGCCATTTCGCGCGAACGGTATGGCGAAGGCACCGCCTATGTGCGCATCTTTGAAGCCAATCGCGACCGCATCCGCGACCCGGATATGATCTTCCCCGGACAAGTGTTCAGTATCCCCGAGTGACCGCGCCTACAGCTTGTCCCAATCCGTCAGACTGTGGTGCGACTTGACCCATCGGGAGTACAGCGCCATCGCAAGGCCGAAAAGAACGCCTGAAAGAACGGTCATCATAAAGGCCTCCGCTGGCGTCATACCGTCCTCGCGCCACACCAGCAGGTACGTGAAACCCCCGAAAATCGGCCCGAAGAAACCACCCTGCACCAATGCGTTACGCCAAAACCGGTCATAATGGGGTGGCCGTGGCCGTTTCCCGAGTTTGCGCAACACCAAGATCGGAAGAGTGATAGACCGCGACAGCCCCTTTTCATGCATTTCCTGCAATGCCGCGTCAAACCTGCGGTCATAGTCATCTGCTGCGTCTGTCATGGCCATCCCTTGCTTGGCCATAAAATAGGCCGATGCAAGCTGAGATGCGACCTATCTGAGCGAAGGCTCGTAACGAAGTTCACGTATTGTTGCGCTTGCCTTTAAATCGAACACCTTTCGCGTAGATCACACATGAAGGGCGCGCCTTCCCCGTGCCCAACCATGATCGGACTGACCATGTCACAGTCTCAAAAACGCCAACGCGTCGTGATCATCGGCGCGGGCTTTGGTGGTCTTGCCGCCGCCAAGGCACTTAAGCACGCCCCTGTCGATATCGAGATTATCGACAAGCGCAACTACCACCTGTTCCAGCCATTGCTTTACCAGGTGGCCACCGCCGATCTGTCGCCCGCTGATATCGCCTGGCCCATCCGGGGTATCTTTTCGGGTCAGGAAAACGTGCAGGTCACCCTGTCCAAAGTGCAATCGGTCGACACAAACGCGCAAACCGTCACCCATGAATTCGGCACCGTCGATTATGACCACCTGATCATCGCCAATGGCTCGTCCCATTCCTATTTTGGCAAAGATCACTGGGCCAAACACGCGCCGGGCCTGAAGCGGATCGTCGATGCGACTGAAATTCGCCGGCGCGTGCTTGTCGCCTTCGAAAACGCCGAACTGGCCCAAACCAAATCCGAACAGGATCGCCAGCTGACCTTCGTGATCATCGGGGCCGGGCCCACGGGCGTGGAAATGGCGGGCGCGATTGCCGAACTGGCCAATATTTCCCTCCAGGGTGATTTTCGCCGTATCTCACCCGAACGGGCGCGCATACTGCTCATCGAAGGCGGCCCCCGGGTGCTGAGCGCTTTCCCTGAAAAACTCTCTGACAAGGCACAACGGTCGCTTGAAAGGCTGGGGGTTGACGTGATGACCGGCGCCATGGTCGAGGATGTGACCGCGGAAGGCGTCACCGTCGCGGGTAAAGACATCCCCGCCGCCACAGTGATCTGGGCCGCGGGCGTCAAGGTCGACAGCCTGCGCGATTGGCTGGGCAAGGAAACCGACCGCGTGGGCCGCGTGGCGGTGGAGCCTGACCTGACCGTGCCCGGCCTGCCAAATGTGACCGTCATCGGCGATGCCGCCAAGGTGCCGTGGAAAGACGGGCTGGATGTGCCTGGCATTGCGCCCGCCGCCAAACAGGAAGGCAAATATACCGGTCGCCGCCTTGCCGCGCTGATGGAAGGCCGTGCCGCGCCTGCACCTTTCCGGTACCGCCATCTGGGCAACCTGGCCACCATCGGGCGCAATTCCGCGATCATTTCGATGGGCGGGCTGAAACTGTCGGGCTTTGTCGCGTGGTGCTTGTGGGGGGCGGTGCATATCTATTTTCTGATCGGTGTGAAACGCCCGCTATTCGTGGCGATGAGCTGGGTTTCCAGCTATCTTTTCCGCTCCAAGGGCGCGCGATTGATCACGGGCATGGAAGGTCTGCGAGCGATGCGCCTGAATGTTCCCAAAAAAGGCTGACGCGAGGGGCGCAGGCGCTTAGATGCGCCCCATTTGACCTGCGGATGCGTGTTGTTTTCCGACCGGCGCTTGATTACTCCTGACCCAAGCAACAGGTGAAGCGCCATGGCAGACAATGACCCACAGCTGAACGACACGTCTGATCGCGAAGACGAAAACGCCTATGCGCTCGATGAAACCTCTGTCGCGCGGATCATGCATGACGTGGATGTGGGCGACGCGGCCAAACTTCAGGCCGATCTGTCGGATATGCACGCCGCCGACATCGCCGACCTGCTGGAACAAATCACCGCCTTTGACCGCCGCCGCCTGATCGAACTTCTGGGCACGGACTTTGACGGCGACATCCTGTCTGAACTCGATGAGGGCCTGCGCGAAGAGGTTCTGGGCATCCTTCAACCGGACGTTCTCGCCGAAAGCCTCAGCGAGATGGACAGCGACGATGTGGTCGACCTGCTGGAGGATCTTGAAGCCGACCAGCAAGAGGTGATCCTCGACGCGCTGGATGATGGTGACCGGATCGCGGCCGAAACGGCGCTCGCCTATCCTGAAGACAGCGCCGGCCGCATGATGCAGCGCGAAGTCGTGATGGCGCCCGAGCACTGGAATGTAGGCGAGGCCATCGATTATCTGCGCGACCAAGACGATTTGCCTGAACAATTCTATCACATCACCCTGGTGGATCCCCGCCTGCGCCCCGTGGCCAACGTGACCCTGGGCAAATTGATGGGATCGCGGCGCGAGGTGCTGCTGAGCTCCATCACCGAAGACACCTTCCACGTCATCCCCGTCAATCAGGATGAAGAGGATGTGGCCTACGCCTTCAACCAGTACCACCTGATCTCCGCGCCGGTGGTGGATGAAAATGAACGCCTCGTCGGCATGATCACCATCGATGACGCCATGATCGTTTTGGATGAAGAACACGAAGAAGACATTCTGCGCCTCGCCGGTGTCAGCGAAGGCAGTCTTGCCGACCGCGTGATCGACACCACCAAGCGCCGCTTTCCCTGGCTCGCCGTGAACCTCGCCACCGCCATCCTCGCCTCGCTCGTGATCGCCCAGTTTGAGGCGGCAATCGCCCAGATCGTGGCACTCGCCGTGCTGATGCCCATTGTCGCCTCCATGGGCGGCAATGCAGGCACGCAAAGCCTGACCGTTGCCGTGCGCGCCATCGCCACCAAAGACCTTACGGGGCGCAACGTCTGGCGCTTTATCCGGCGGGAGGTGCTGGTGGGTCTGATCAACGGCGTGATCTTCGCCGTGGTGATGGGCATCATCGGTGTGCTGTGGTTCGGTGGCCCGGAACTGGGCTACGTGATTGGTGCGGCCATGGTGATCAATCTGGTGGCCGCGGGGCTTGCCGGTACGGCGATCCCGGTGCTTCTGGAAAAAGCAGGCGTCGACCCCGCGCTTGCCTCCGGTGCATTTGTCACGACCGTGACGGATGTGGTGGGCTTCTTTGCCTTCCTCGGCCTTGCCGTGGTGATCATGCTGTGACCGACCTGACCGCGATCAAGGCCGCCGCCCGCAAAGCCGCCTTCGCCCGCCGCAAGGAGGCCCATGGCCTGCGGCACCCGGGCGGCTCGTCCCTCCTGTCGGAGGTTCTCGCCGGGCATCGCGGCGTGCCGCTGGCAGGTTACATGCCCATCCGGACAGAGATTGATCCGCTGCCCGCCATGGCCGAGGCTGCCGCCCACGGCCCTGTGGGCGTGCCGGTCATTCAGGGGGAGGGCAGGCCGCTCGAATTCTCTCGCTGGGAGCCCGGTGGCGCGCTGCGCGCGGGCCCCTTCGGGGCAGAAGTGCCCGAGGTGGATGATTTTTTCGACCCCGAAATCCTGATCGTGCCGCTGGTGGCGTTTGACCGCGCCGGTGGGCGGCTGGGCTATGGCGGCGGGTTCTACGACCGAACGCTGGAACGCTTGCGCGCGCGCCGCGCGACATTGGCCATCGGCTTTGCCTATTCCGCGCAGGAGGCCGAAGACCTGCCGCTTGAGCCCACCGATCAACCCCTCGACATGATCGTGACGGAACGCGAGGTGATCCAATTTGGCCAACCATGATTTACCGGCTCGCATCACATGGACTGGCAATCGCGGGCAAGGCACGTCTCACTACAAATCCTTTGACCGCACCTGGAATGTAGAGACACCCGGCAAGCCTGTAATCCATTGCTCCAACGATCCGCTGCTCGGCGGTGATCCAATGCTGCACAACCCCGAAGACATGCTCATCGCCGCGCTCTCGGCCTGTCACATGCTGTGGTATCTGCATCTGGCCTCTGACGCCGGCATCGCGGTCAGCGCTTACACTGATGATCCTTTGGGCCATGGCGAAAGCGCGGCCTCTGGGGCAGGGCGCTTCCTATCTGCCACCCTGCGCCCGCAGATTACCGTTCCTGTCGGCACCGATCTGGCCCGCGCAGATGCGCTCCACCACGAGATCGGCAAGGTCTGCTTCATCGCGCGATCGGTGAACTTTCCTATCGCTCATGAGGCCACCTATTTGTTTAACGGCTAAGGCCGGGATGTGAGTATTTATGGCCAGAAAGAAGCCACGCTCTGGTGCTTCTTTCTGGCAAAAAATACTCCCGCCGGAGGCATTAGTCCTCAAAGCGGGAAGAAAAACGGAATGAGCGCTGAGGCGAGCAACCCCACGGTCAAATTCAACGGCACGCCCACCTTGATGAAATCGGTGAACTTGTACCCCCCGGGTCCGTAAACCAGCATGTTGGTCTGGTACCCAATGGGTGTCGCGAAACTGGCCGACGCCGCGATCATCACCGCCACCACCAGCGGGCGCGGATCGATGCCAAGCGCGGTGGCAAGCCCAATGGCGATGGGCGTCACCACCACGGCCACGGCATTGTTGGACACCAGTTCTGTCAACACGGAGGTCAGCAGGTAAACCGCCCAGATCAGCAGAAAGGGCGGCGCGGACATGAGAAGCGGGGCCAGCGCATCGGCCATCAGCTTCACAGCGCCAGTCTCTTCCAGCGCGGCTCCCACGGCCAGCATTGCGAAAATGAGCGCGATCAGTCGGCCATCGATGAAGGAAAACGCCTCATCCGCATCCACGCAGCGGGTCAGGAACAGCACTGCCATCGCCAGCACCGCAAGCAACAGAATGGGCGCCACGCCCAACGCCGCCAGCACAACCAACCCCGCCAGCGCGACAATCGCAATCGGCGCGTGTGACCGGCGGTACGCGCGCTCCGTGGGTTTTGTCACATCGACCATGTTCATTTCCGTGGCCAGCCGCGCAATGTCTTCCGGCGCACCCTCCAGCAGCAGCGTATCACCGACTTGCACCACCAGATCATCAAGCTGTCGGCCAATGTTGCGATCCCGCCGATGCACCGCCAGCGGGTACACCCCGAACCGCCGCCTGAGCCGCATCGCGCCCAGTCGCCGCCCGACCATCTTGCTGTCGGGCGTGATCAGCGTCTCCACCGTCGATGTCTCCACCGCTGACACCTGATCGACGCGCTTGAGGCTTTTGTTGCTTTGCAGGCTCAGAAGTTCCGTCACCTGCGTGCGCAGCACCACACGGTCGCCCACCTGCAGCGCCACACCCTCCAGATTGCGCCTGAGCGACACATCCCCGCGAATGACATCCACCAAGCGCACGCCTTCGCGTTTGAAAAGCTGCACACCGTTCACCTCTCGCCCGATCAGGTTCGAATCCGGGGGGATCACGGCCTCGGTGAAGAACTTGCGCGATGATCTGTCCGACAGCATGGTGGCCATGCTCGCCCGGTCGGGCAGAAGGCGCGGCGCGATGAAGCGCAGATAGATCACGCCCCAAAACGCGAGGATCGCCGCCAACGGTGTCACCTCGAAAATCGAAAACGCCTCCATCCCCTGCGCCCGGGCCACGCCGTCCACCAACAGGTTCGTGGATGTGCCAATCAGCGTCAGACACCCGCCCAGGATCGCCGCATAGCTGAGCGGGATCAGCAGCTTGCTGCCCGACACCCCCAACCGCCGCGCCAGTTGCACGAAGACCGGGATCATCACCACCACGACGGGCGTGTTGTTCACAAAGGCAGACGCCACCATCACAAACGCCATGAGCGCGCCTACGGCCAGCGCCGGTCGCGCCTCTGCCTGACCCTCGGCCAGCCGCGTGAACCATTCGAGCGCGCCCGTCCGCACCAGCGCGCCCATCACGATGAACATCGCCACGATGGTCCAGGGCGCAGGGTTCGACAGCACCGCGATTGCCGCGTCATAAGGCAAAAGCCCCGTCGCCAGCAAAAGTGCGACGCCCGAAATGGCCACAACTTCAGTGGGATAGGTTTCGCGGAGAAACAGCAGAAACATCACGCCCACCACTGCGAGGCTCAGGGCCGCTTCCTGCGTCTGGGTCAGCGCGAGAAAATCCATGCTAGGGTCCTGCTCGGTTCAGCGCTCATTGTCCTGCATGGCGCCCCGCGGGACAAGCCCGGACTTTTGCCGTGGCCGCACCAGTGCCAGCCCCACAAGCATCAGCCCCAAACCTGCCCAGATATGCAGCGCATAGCGTTCGCCCAGAACCACCATGGCGATCACGACGCCAAAGCCGGTGATCAGATAGGACACTTGGCTGGCAAACACGATGCCCGCCCGCGTCACCGTCCAGAAATAGCTGGCATAGACCACCGCGTGCAGCGCGGCACTGATCACCAAGGCCCATTCCGGCGCGCCCCAGGGGCGGATGGGGTCAATGTACTGCCCCGTCACACTGGCCAGCATCAGCGTCATCGGCGCACCCAAGATCGACGCGCCGGTCAGCATCTGAATGGGATCAAGGCCCCAACCGTCGCCCCATTTGGCGATAATATTGCCTTCCATCGCGTAAAGCAGCGATGGCACCAGGGCGACCGCGATCCAAAGCGCCAGACCCGCATTGGGCAGGCGTGCCTCTGGCCACAGGATGAGCGCGACGCAGGCAAACCCGCATAAGATCCCCACCACGCGCCGCAGCTCTGCCCGGTCGGTGCCCAGCCAAATGGCAATGGGAAACGCAAAAAGCGGCAAGGTCGCACTTAGGATCGATAGCAGCCCCGCCGACAGATGCGCGGCCGCCGCGTACGTCAGAACATTGGGCACAAGGCTGCCCAGACAGGCCAACATCAGGTAGACCGCGATTTGCCGCTGCCCCCACGGGGCATGTTTGCCGCGCCACGTGTTGATCGCCACCAGCACCAGGGCCATGGACACGAATTGCCATGCCATCAGCCCAAGGGGCGGGTGCCCTGTGCTGACCGCGATCTTGATCAGCGAAAAAACAGCACCCCAGCCCGCGCCAATGGCCAGCAGCACGCAGATAAAGACACCTCGCTTGGGGATATCAGTCGCCTTTCTGCCGCGGCCGCACCAGGAAAAGCCCGACCAGCATCAGGGCAAACCCCGCCCAGATGTGTAAGGAATACCGCTCCCCCAGAAGGACCATACCGCTGATCACGCCAAAGGCCGTGACGAGGTAAGCCACCTGGCTGGCAAACACGATACCCGCCCGCGTCACCGTCCAGAAATAGGTGGAATAGACCACGACATGAATGGCCGCACTGGCGATGAGTGACCATTCCGGTGCCCCCCAAGGCCGCAGCGGGTTGATGTACTGGTCTGAGGTCAGGGCCAGCGCGAAGGCCATGGGTATGCCAAGAAGCGATGCACCGGTGAGCATCTGAACCGGGTCCAATCCCCAGGTGCCCCATTTGCCGATGATGTTGCCTTCTGCGGCATAAAGCGATGACGCCAAAAGCACCAACACCATGGCCCCCGCCAACCCGCCTTCGGGCAAGCGCAGCTCTGGCCAGGCAATCAGGAATACGCAAGCCATACCGCAGAAAAGCCCAGCCATGCGGCGCAGACTGAACCGGTCAATCCCCAAGCCAATCGCAATCGGAAACGCAAAGAGAGGCACGGTTGAGATCAGGATCGACAACAGCCCCGCCGACAGATGGACCGCCGCCGTATAAGTCAGGGTGTTGGGGATAAGGCTGCCCATCAGGCAGATCATCAGGTAGACGGCCACATGCTTGCGCCGCCAGGGTGCGGGTTTGCCGCGCACCACGCCAATCCCCGTCAGGATCAGCGCCATGATCACGAATTGCCAGGCCAGAAGGCCAAAAGGTTGGTAGCCGGTGCTGACCACGGTTTTGGTCAGAACGAAGGTCAGGCCCCAACCCGCGCCCATCAAGATCAGAACAGCGAGGAACCCCGTGTGCTGGGTGCGTTCATCTGACATCGGGGGGCCCCACATGCGCCACGGGCGTGATCCGCTGCCCGGATCGGGGCTGGACCAGGAAAATACCCACCAACATCCCTGCTAGCGCCAACCAGACAAACAGGGAATAGCTCTCACTCAGCAGGATCATCGAAGAGATCACACCCGTGGCCGTAACGATATAGGCCGATTGCGAGGCGAAAACCGATCCTGCGCGCCCCACCAGCCAGACATACATGGCATAGGAAATGGCATGCAGTGCCGCCGCGCCAATGAGGGCCATCTCCGGTGCGCCGAAACTGGCAAACGGATCCACCCATTGATCCGTCAGCAGGGCCAGCGGCAGGCCGACAACCATGCCCACCAGCGATGCGCCCACGATGGTCTGCATCGGATCAAGCCCGAAGGTGCCGAACTTGGCCACGATATTGGCCTCGGTCGCGTAAAGCGCAGGGGCCAGCAGCGTCAGCAGCACGAAAAACGCCATGCCCGCCTCGGGCAGGCTTGCCTCCGGCCCGATCATCAGGACGACACCGCCAAGGCCCAGCCCGACCCCCGCAAGCTGGCGCCAGGAAAACCGGTCATTGCCCATCATCAGCGCGACAACCAGCGCGAACATGGGCGCCGTGGCTGCCGTGATCGACAGCACGCCCGCCGGCAGTTCCGCCGCGCCAATATAGAAAAACACATCCGGCAGGATGGCCCCGAACATCGCAAGCGCGCCAAAAAGCAAAAGGTGCTGCCGCCCCAACCGAACGCGCGGGCGCGCGCGCCGTGTCAGGGCAAAGGGCCCCAGCATCGCGACCACCACAACGAATTGCCAGAAGATGAGGCCATAGGGTTCATGGCCCGTGCTGACCGCAATATTGGCCAGCGGCAGGGTCAGCCCCCAACCGATCCCCAACACCAACAGCACCAGGAACGGCCAGATGCGCGCCATCACGGATGCGCCTGTTTTAGCCGCCCGCCTTGGCGCACCATCTCCACATGTGTGGCGCGACCGGTCTTGTCATCGGTTTCCATGTAAAGCCCGCTCAGCGTCGCCTCACCCAGGGCAGGGGTGTAGCGCGCTTTGCTCATGCCGGTCACAAAGCGGCGCATGGGCTCTTCCTTGTCCATCCCGATGACAGAAAGGTAATCCCCGCACATCCCCGCATCCGCTTGAAACGCAGTGCCACCGGGCAGAATCTGCGCATCCGCCGTGGGCACATGGGTGTGGCTGCCCACCACCATGGAGGCGCGCCCATCGCAAAAATGCCCCATCGCCATCTTCTCGGATGTGGCCTCACAATGCACATCCACGACGCTTGCCTGCACCGCCCCGCCGCGCGTATGGGCCATCAACACGCCGTCCATGGCGCTGAACGGATCGTCATAGGCGCGCCGCATGAACACCTGGCCCAAGACTTGCGTCACAAGCACCTTCCGCCCGCGGCTGGCCGTGAAAACGCGGTGGCCCTTGCCCGGCGCTTCCTTGGCAAAGTTGATGGGCCGGATCACCCGCGGCTCGGTTTCAATGAACTGCATCATGTCCTTTTGGTCAAAAGCATGATCGCCCAGCGTGATGCAATCGGCTCCGGCCTCCAGAATGTCCTTGGCATGCGCCCCCGACAGCCCCATCCCCCCGGTGGCGTTCTCCGCGTTCACCACGACAAAATCGAGCGCCCAGTCTGTCTTGAGTTTCGGCAGCCTGTCCACGATGGCCTGCCGTCCGGCCCGACCCACCACATCGCCGAGAAATAAAATCTTCATTGTTTCGGACCTAGAGCGCCCGACCTGCCAGCGCAAGGAAAACAAGACTTTAGCCAAAAGAGATTTAGTGCCTCCGGCGGGGATATTTTCAGCGAGAAGAAACATGGGCGCTTGCTTTTTCTGGCCGTAAATATCCCGGGGAGTCGCTATTGGTGCGCCATTGGTTCGAGCCCAATGGCGACGGGCTGGCCCCCAAGAGGCTCAATCAAAACGACCAGAACACCATGATCAGCGGAATGGACACTGCCACGATCAGGATTTCCAGCGGCAGGCCAATGCGCCAGTAATCCCCGAATTTGTAGCCTCCGGGCCCTAGAATCAGCGTATTGTTCTTGTGCCCGATGGGCGTGAGAAACGCCGCCGACGCCGCCACGGCCACCGCCATCAGGAACGGGTCTGGCGAGACGCCAAGCGAGTTGGCCATCTGTATCCCCACAGGCGCCGCCACAATCGTAGTGGCCGTGTTGTTGAGCACATCCGACAGCGTCATCGTCACCACCATCAGCATCGTCAGGATCGCCCAGGCGGGCAGCCCCTCGGCGAGGCTCAGCAGCCCGCCCGCAATCAGCTCCGTACCGCCCACATCCTCCAGCGCCGCGCCCAGCGGTATCATGGACCCAAGCAGGACGACCACCGGCCATTCAATATGCGTGTAAAGCTCATTCAGCGGCACGATCTGCGTCAGCACATAGGCCATCACAACCAACCCCAAGGCCACCGGTAGATAGATCAGCCCAAAGGACGCCGCCGCCACCGCACCTGCAAAAATCCCGATGGCGAGCCAGGTCTTGTTGTCCTGCGTCACCGCTAGGCCGCGATCCGCCAGCGGCAGACAGCCCAGCCAATCGGTCACATCCGGGCCGCGATCCTTGGGCACCAAGAGCAGCAGAATGTCCCCTTCCCGGATCTTCGTCTTGCGCATCCGGCTGGCAATCTTGCGCCCCTCCCGCGAAATGCCCATCAGTACGGACGATTGTCGCCAATGCAGCCCCACATCCGTCGCCGTCCGCCCCACAAGGCGCGAACTTTGCGGCACCACGACCTCCACAATATCCAGCCCGCGCCCTTCGGCTTTCAACAGCTCCTCGCGCGGGGCCTCGGAAAAGGCCAGCTTCAAAGCACTGCGAAACTCGTCCAGCGCATCCGGCGTCGCCTTCAGCACCAGCGCGTCACCCCCGCGCAATTCCGTGTTGATCGCCGCGCCATAGCGCCGTTTGCCATCGCGAATGACCCCGATGATCGACACATCGGCCTGATCGGCGGCATCTTCCAGTTCGATCACCCGCTTGCCGATCACCTTGCTGCCTTCGGGCACGGTCAGTTCCGCGATGTATTCCGCCGCATCCCCGCCATCGCCCGCATCCTCATCGCGCTGGGGGATTAACCGCCAGCCCACAAGGGCGATGAACGCCAGCCCCACCACCGCTGTCAGACCGCCCACGGGCGCGAAATCAAACATCGCAAAGGGCTCGCCCACGGCCTCTTCGCGGATCGAGGCGATGATGATATTGGGCGGCGTGCCAATCAGCGTGGCCATCCCGCCAAGGATCGTGGCAAAACTCAGCGGCATCAGGCTCAGCCCCACCGCTCGCTTGGCCTTCCGCGCCGTCTGGATATCCACCGGCATCAAGAGCGCCAGCGCGGCCACATTGTTCATGAAGGCCGACAACACGCCGCCAATTCCGCCCATGATGGTGATATGCGTGCCCAACCCCCGGCTCGCATCCACCAGCGTGCGGGTGATCAGGTACACCGCGCCTGACCGAACCAGCCCCGCCGACACCACCAGCACCAGCGCCACGATAATCGTCGCCGGATGGCCAAAGCCGGAAAACGTCTCTTCCTTGGGCACCACGCCCAGCACCACACCAATCAGCAGCGCGGAAAACGCGATCACGTCATAGCGCAGTTTGCCCCACAGGAGCATCGCAAATACCACGCCGAAAAGGCTGAAAAGAATGATCTGCTCGGTCGTCATTGGCCCTTGTGTAAATCACTCGGGGCGCAGGTACGAGAGGGAATTGAACCCACCCCGCGCTGTGCTTTATACAGCGGCCAAACAGATCAGGAGACGGGCACCATGGCAGGCCATTCCAAATGGGCAAACATCCAACACCGCAAGGGCCGTCAGGATGCCGTGCGGGCGAAACTCTTTTCCAAGCTCAGCAAGGAAATCACCGTGGCCGCCAAGATGGGCGACCCGGATCCGGAGAAAAACCCCCGCCTGCGCCTGGCCGTCAAAAGCGCCAAGTCCCAGTCGATGCCCAACGACAATATCGACCGTGCGATCAAGAAGGCCTCGGGCGGCGACAGCGAGGATTACGAGGAAATCCGGTATGAAGGCTATGGCCCCGACGGCGTGGCGATCATCGTGGAAGCGATGACCGACAACCGCAACCGTACCGCCTCCAACGTGCGGTCAACCTTCACCAAGAATGGCGGCAACCTCGGCGAAACAGGCTCTGTCGGTTTCATGTTCGAACGCACAGGCGAAGTCACGTACCCGGCCGATGTGGGTGATGCCGACACTGTCATGATGGCCGCCCTTGAGGCCGGGGCGGACGATGTCGAAAGCTCGGACGATGGCCATATCATCTGGTGCGCGGACACTGACCTCAATGAGGTGTCGAACGCGCTTGAGGCCGAACTGGGCGAGTCGGAAAACACCCAACTCATCTGGAAACCCACCACGACGACCGAGTTGGGGCTAGAAGGTATGCAAAAACTCATGCGCCTCATGGAAGCCCTCGAAGACGATGATGACGTCCAGCGCGTCACGGCGAACTTTGAGGCCTCGGACGAGGTGATGGCCCAACTGGCTGCCGAATAACACTGGCGGTGGATTTCTTCGCTGTCATCCTGGCGATCCTGCTCGTCGACTTTCTGGCGCTGATCAGCCCCGGACCAAACTTCATTCTGGTGACCTCGGCGGCGGTTGCACAAACCCGCCGACACGCGGTCTTCACCGCCTTGGGCATCGCTTCGGGGTCGCTGATCTGGGCCAGTGCAGCGGCGTTGGGCATCGCATCGGTGCTGGAGGTTTTCCCCGTACTCGGCCTGATCCTGAAAGGCGTTGGGGTGATCTATCTGATCTACCTGGGCATCCGGCTCTTGCGGTCGCAAGGGTTCCAGCAGTCCGACAGGCATAAGAAACCCCAAAGCCTTGCCTCCGGGTTCTGGCAAGGGTTGCTTGTCAATCTCACCAATCCGAAATCCGCCGCCTATTACGCCAGCGTGTTTGCGGCTTTCCTGACCCCGGACATGCCCCTTTGGGTGTTGATCCTGTTGGTTGGTGCCATCGCGGCCATGTCCTTGGCGTGGCACGGGGTTTTGGCCGTCGGGTTTTCCGCCGCACCTGTCCGCGCGCGCTACATCTCACTTTCCAAAACCATTGACCGGATGTGCGGCGGTCTCCTTATCGTCTTGGGTCTGCGATTGGCGTGGGACGCACGTTGAGCCTTTTGCCCCGCGCATAGCCGGATTGCAGACCGCCCGCCAAAATCACCCTCGACAAGGGCGGGGCAGGGGCGGTTAATAAGGCAATGACACCCACCCAGCAAAATCCACTTGTCGGCGTCTTCTGGATGCTTCTGACGGGTGTCTGCTTCGTGGCCGTCACCGCCCTTGTGAAGCTGCTGGGCACGCGCATCCCCGCGCCCGAGGCTGCGTTTCTGCGCTATGCGCTGGGCTTGGTGTTCCTCCTGCCCTTCCTCGGCACGCTGCGCCATATCCAACTTGATCGCGCGACATGGCGACTGTTCGGTTGGCGGGGGTTGGCGCATACCTTGGCGGTGACGCTGTGGTTTTATTCCATGGCCCGCATTCCCATCGCGGATGTGACGGCGATGAATTACCTCTCGCCCATTTATGTCACGCTGGGGGCGGCGCTTTTCCTCGGCGAACGGCTGGCCATGCGGCGCATTCTGGCGGTGCTGGCCGCCCTTCTGGGCGCGCTGATCATCCTGCGCCCGGGGTTTCGGGAACTCGACACCGGCCATTTCGCCATGATCTTCACCGCCATCCTGATGGGGGCGTCCTACCTCATGGCCAAGATGCTGTCGGAGAGATGCTCGCCGGGCATTGTCGTGGCGCTTCTGTCCATTTCCTGCACCATCGGTCTTGCCCCTCTGGCCGCGCTCAACTGGGTCACGCCGACGATCTGGGAACTGGTGATCCTGATGGGCGTGGCCACCGCCGCGACAGCCGGTCACTACACCATGACGCTGGCCTTCCGCGCGGCACCCCTGGCCGTCACCCAGCCCGTCACCTTCCTGCAATTGGTCTGGGCCGTCACCGTCGGCATCGTCTTCTTTGGCGAACCGTTTGACCCGTGGGTCATCCTCGGTGGATCGATCATCGTGGCCTCCATCAGTTTCATCAGCTGGCGGGAGGCGGTGCTCAAACGCCGCGCCATCACGCCGCCTGTCAGCGCCACCAAAGTCTGACCTTCGCAAAGCCACCAATCCCCGCTAGCCTGTCCAAAACTTGGGGGATTGATATGAAACACTGCATGGCACTGGCCGCCCTGGCCTTGGCCTTTCCAAACATGGCCGTGGCCGGGCTTGAGATCTGCAACCAAACATCGGACGAACACGCGGTCGCCATCGGCTATCAGCAGGATGGCCAATGGATTTCCGAAGGCTGGTGGAATATTGCGCCGGGCGACTGCAAGGAACCTGTCACGGGGGATCTCAAGACGCGGTATTACTACATCCACGCCTCCGCCACGGGCCGCACGTATAACGGGGAAGGCTACACCTTCTGCACCCAGTCGGATGTCTTCACCATCGTGGGCGATGAAAACTGCGTCTCGCGCGGCTATGACAGCACGGATTTTTCCCAGATCGACACCGGTGAAACCGCAACGCATCACACCCACACCATCGTGGAGGCCGCTGCGAAGCAAGACGGCGGCAAACAGGATAACGGACAGAAACAACAGGCGGCCGCCGCGCCCCAAACCGGCAGCGGCCTGACCCGTGGCCAGCACGGTGAACCCTACACCGACCGCTTGATGTTCCACAGCTGCGATGTGTTCGACGGGGTGGAGGCCTGCAAATTCATCGGCGATGGCTGGCGCTTCTTTGCCTATTACGATGATCCCACGCCATCTGCTTACCTGCGCCAGTTCGAAGGCATCGCCCCCAACACGCCCATGCAAGTGACAGGCGATCTGATGAGTTATGGCGACCGCACCGTTCATCTGGCCATCACGCAGATGGAACCGCTTTGGGGCGAGGACCCTTACGCCGCGATCAATGCCGCGCTTCAAGGCGATTGGGTGTCAGGCGAAGAGGGGGGTGAAGAAAGCCTCTTCATCTTTGGTTCAGAGATGCACAGCTATCATGACAGCGTGTATTCGGACACGTATTTCCTGAATATCAAATCCGATTGCCCCGATAGTGCAGGGATGGGCCCTGTGATGGTTCAGACCTCGCTTAGATATGGTGACACCTATTGCTACCTGATCGACAATTACGAAGGCGGCTGGCTGGATCTGATCCTGATGGGGCACGAGGCGCGGGTCAGCTATCGCAAGGTCAACTGACGCTTGCGGCTGCACTGATTTGCCTTGCGGGCCCGTCCTTTGCAGGGCTGGAAATTTGCAACGCCACCGGGCAGGCTCAAAGCGTGGCCATCGCCCAGAATGTGGATGGGGCGTGGGTGTCTCAGGGGTGGTGGAATATTGAAGACGGCGCGTGCGCGTGGCCGATCGAAGAAAACCTGCTCAACCGATACTATTTCTATCGGGCCGAAGTGCCGGATGGGGTGTTCCCGGATCAGGGCTATCTCTTTTGCGTCTCGGATCGCACCTTCACGATTTCCCAACACGCCGCATGCCGCGCGCGGGGGTACGACACGGCTGGCTTTACCCGCATTGATACGGGCGACACTGCTACGCATTTCCGGCTGACGCTGGTTCCGCCGGACTAGGGATTTACAGACCGAATAGAGTGCCTTCGCGTGGCCCCGGTCTGGCGATCCTGACGTATGAACGGCCGCGCTTTATCCCTGCACCCCCGAACACCGCCCGAGCAACGCCCTGCAGTGTCCATTTCGCCAGGCCCTGGGTGGGGCCAGGCGAAGGCGCGGCGGGCTGCGCCCTTGATTCCGCGCCGGTAGGGCAGGTGACAAAAAAACCCCGGCGCGAACGCCGGGGCCTTCAACCCAATAAAGGGCTATTAACTTACGCCAGCGACCAGCGCTCCGTCCAGCGGCTGCCGTCGAGGTCAAAGTTGGTGCCCATCGTCTCGGGCGTGACAACCTTGTCGTTGATGGCAAACACGTAGTCGTTGAACATCGGGATGACCGCGCCGCCTTCATTGGCGCACATGGCCTGCATTTCCCAGTACATTTCACGACGCTTGTCGGTGTCCAGTTCCGCCCGCGCTTGCAACATCAGGCTGTCGAACTTCTCATTGCACCAGTAGCTTTCGTTCCAGGATGCGCCGCACTTATAGGCGGTGGCGAACATCTGGTCTTCCACCGGACGACCCGCCCAGTAGGAGAACACCATGCCCTTCTTCATCCACACGTCAGACCAGTAGCCATCGTTCGGCTCCCGGATGACGTTCAGCTCGATGCCAGACTCTTTGGCCGACGCCTGATACAGGATCGCCGCATCCACCGCGCCACCAAAGGCCGCGTCAGAGGAACTGAGGTCAATCGCCAGGCTATCCAGACCGGCTTCCTTGAGGTGGAACTTCGCACGATCGGGATCGTAGGTCTTCTGCTCCAACTCGGTGTTGTAGTACAGCTGGCCCTGACCAATCGGGTGGTCGTTGCCGACAGAGCCGTAGCCGAAGAGGATCTTCTCAACCAGCTCTTCGCGGTTGATGCCGTATTTCAGCGCCTGACGCACGTTGTTGTCGTCAAACGGGCCCTTACGGGTGTCCATCGGGATGGTGTAATGCGCGTTACCCGACACGGATTTCACGTTCACACCCTGGTTGCGTGCCAGCAGACCCACGGTCTTGAGGTCAAGACGGTCGATCACGTCCACATCGCCAGAGACCAGTGCGGTCGTCCGGGCGTTGAGGTCGATCAAAGCGATCATCTCAATGCTGTCGAAGAAGCCGACATCTTCGCGCCAGTGGTTCGGGTTGCGCTCAAACGTCGCCTGAACACCAAAGTCGATGCTCTTGAGCGTGTAGGCACCACAGCCATCGCCGGAGGCCCAATCCACGCTGTCGCCATCCACTTTCAGCATCGGAATGTGATAGTCGGTCAGGATCGCGGGGAAGTCAGCGTTGCCGCCGTCCAGCGTGAAGACGATGGTGTCATCGCCATCGGCTGTCATGTCCACGATAGGCGCCACGATGGGACCGGCCGCCGAGGTGGAGCCTTCGCCGCGGTGGAAATTGATCGACGCGATGCAGTCTTCCACGGTCAGTGTCTTGCCGGAATGGAAGGTAACGCCCTGACGCAGCTTGAAGCGCCACTCAGACGCATCGGCAGAGGCTTCCCAGCTTTCGGCCAGGTTCGGAACCATCGACCCGTCAGGGCCCACTTCCACGAGGTAGCCGTGAATGGCAAACGCCATGTCGATGGTGAAACCGTTTTCCCATGTGCCGGGGTTCAGCGTGTCGGTCGTCTGGCCGTGGCCTTTGCCGACGCGAATGTGGCCACCGCGCTTGGGCGCGGCAATGGCTGCACCGCCCATGGGCAGTGTGGCTGCAACGGCGGTCGCCGCTGTGGTTTTTAGAAATCCACGGCGGTCAAGCATCCCGCCTTTGATAAGTGCCATGTTGGTATTCTCCCTGTTATGGTGGGTGTTGTTGACGCATTCTGTCACCCATTTGCAGGATACTGCCCTGCAAGAGCGTCGATCAAATGAAATTTAGTCTAACCGAAGTTCCACACGCCGTATTCCCGAACAAAGCCTAGTATGCTGGGTTTTGAATGCGCAACGGCTTTCCGCATTTTCGAATTTATCGAAATAAAGTCTCGAGTACGTGATTCGCGCCTGAGCTGATACCGCCAGACAGCCGGGCAGGGCGCAGCACTCTACTTGCCAAATTCCCAACCCTCCGCCTATCCTTGCCCATGACCACGCCCGAAGACGCGATTGAGCGCGCCCTATCCCTCTCTTGCTTTACCGCACCGGAAAACGCCCGCACCCTCGAAGGCGGCATCACCAATCACAATGTCCGCCTGACCGATCAGGGCCGCGATTACGTGGTGCGGCTGGGCGAAGACATCCCCGAACACATGGTCCTGCGCTGGAACGAATTGTCGCTCAGCCGCACGGCCCATGCCATTGGGCTTTCCCCCGGAGTGGTGCATTCTGAGCCGGGCGTTCTGGTGCTTGATTATGTCGACGCCGACCCGCTCTCGGGCGACGACCTGCACGACCCGGACACGCTGCGCCGCGCGGTGGACCTGATCAAGGCGCTGCACAGTTCCGGCACAGCCGCGCTCACCGGCCCTGTGCTCAGCTTCTGGGTCTTTCACATTCTGCGCAGCTACGCCGCCTTTTTGCGCAACAGCCGCTCATCGCACATTGCCTCGCTTCCAAAGTTGCTGGAAGAGGCCGCACAGCTTGAGGCCCGCGTTGGCCACGTGTCCATCGTGCTGGCCCATAATGATCTCCTGCCCGCCAATATCCTGCGGGGCGTGGATCGGTTCTGGCTGATTGACTGGGAATATGGCGGGCTGGGCTCTCCGCTCTTTGATCTGGGCGGGCTGGCCACGAATTGCGCGCTCCCCCCTGAGGCCGAAGAGGCCATGCTCACCCAGTATTTCGGCGCGCCGCCCGATGATGCGCTTTGGCGCAGCTACTCGGCGATGAAATGCGCCTCTCTTCTGCGCGAAACCATGTGGAGCATGGTGTCAGAGATCACCTCGACCCTCGATTTCGACTATTCCGATTACACAAGCGAAAACCTCGCCGCCTATCGCGAGGCTTTCTCCAAACTGTAAACCGCCTCACCGCGGCGCCAATTCCACCATCACCTCATTGCGCCGCATAAAACCCGGCGTGAACGGGTCGTTGTAATAGGCAAATTCCACATCCCCCACCATCGTCAGCCCCTGCGCCTTGACCCATGCGGTCAACTGATCGGCGCGGGTTTGAAACTTCGCGTCACTCCAACGCCCGGAAAACCGCATCGTGGCCATGCGCCGCGGCGGGATATCAACGAGCACCACGTCCCCCGCAGGTGCCGGCAAATCCGCCAGCGTCCGCCCCTCTGGCATGATGAAGGACACGGTCCAGCCATTCTCGCCCACCTCTTGGGTGACAGGCGCCGTCATCGCGATCTTCTCACCAGGTCGGTCTTTGGCAAAAATATAGCCTGCAAGCTTGGGAAACGCCGACCGCACCGCTGCGCCCCGGTTGCCGGGCCGATCCACCTGTGCTGCCACCATCGCCGGGTAATTGCGCACTTCAAAAGCCCCTTGCGCGGCCTCCACCGTGTAATCCGGCTCTTCCACATCCTGGCTTGCCCAAACCCGCGCGCCGCCGACGATGGCCGCAGCGGTCACGATTACGGCGGCAGCAATCAGCACTTTACCCATTGTCTTCTCCTTTTCCTGCTGCAACTTAAGGCGCTAAAAGATCGCTTCAAATCACATCAGCAAGAAGGGGCCAGCCCGGATGACCAAACCCAGCAAAACCGGCATCATGATCTGCGGCCATGGCAGCCGCGCCAAATCAGCGGAGGAAGAATTCGCGCTTCTCGCCAAAGGCCTGCGCGCCCGCTACCCCGATCTGCCGGTGGAATACGGGTTTCTGGAATACTCCGCCCCCAACATCCACATGGGGCTTGACCGTTTGCGCGACGCGGGCGTCGATGAAATTGTGGCCGTGCCCGGCATGCTCTTTGCTGCGACCCATGCCAAAAACGATATCCCCTCGGTGCTGACGACCTATGGGGAGAAGAACCCCGGCATCACAGTCCGATACGGCCGCGAACTGGGCCTGCACCCGCAAATGATCGCCGCTTTTGAGGCCCGCATTCTGGAAGCACTGGGCATGGATCATGTCCACGATGGTGATCTCTACGACACCATGCTGGTCGTCGTGGGCCGCGGCACGTCCGACACGCTGGCCAATGCCGAGGCCGCACGCATCACCCGCATTGTTACGGAAAACCTCGGGTTTGGCTGGTCCGAAACCGTCTATTCCGGCGTGACATATCCTTCCGTGGGCCGTGGCCTCGAAATGGCGCTGAAACTGGGTTATAAGAAAATCGTCGTCGCGCCCTATTTCCTGTTCTCCGGAAAGCTCATCAGCCGCATCTACAACTACGTGGACCGCGTGGCCGAAACAGCGCCCGACGTGACCTTCATGAAGGCCCACTACCTCGCCGATCAGGACCACGTGCTCGACACCTTCTACGCCCGGATTGAAGAGGCGCAGGCGGGATCGATCAGCGATGAGGTCGACCTGATGGCCTCCTTCAAAGACCGCCTCGCGAAAGGGGAGGTCGACGTCCACCACCACCACGCCGAATTCCGCGATCCGCTGGATGATGAAGCAGGTGGCGGGCACGACCACGATCATGATCATTCACACGATCACTCTCATGACCACGGACATCACCACCACCATCATGGTCACAGTCACGGGCACAGCCACGGTGTCTACAAACACATCGCCCACCCCAATGGCCCCCGCACAATGATCGACCAGGGCGTCTGCTGCTGCTTCATGAGTCAGTTCCCTCAAGAGGTCATCGACGAAGAACGCGCATTGCGAGGCAACACACCCGGCGCGGAATCAAGGGCGTAGCCCGCCGCGCCTTCGGCAGGCCCCACCCAAGGCCTGGCGAATTGGTGAAGCTAGCGCTCCGCTCAATCCCACGGCGGTATGTCACCATAAAGCGCCGTTGCTCAAGGTCGGGATCGCCAGACCGGGGCCTGCCGAAGGCGCGGCGGGCTGCCTCAACCGCCCAAATGCGCCTTCAACCCCCTCGATGCCTCTTCAATCAACCGCATCGCCGCCCCAAAATCGCGCGTGTAATAGGGGTCCGGCACGTGATCCATGCCCGACGCTGGCGCAAACTCGGTGAACACGTGAATGGGCGTCGCGTTGCCCGCAGGCCGTATCGCCTCCAGATCCACGACATTCTGCGCATCCATCGCGATGATCAGGTCAAAGCCTTCGAAATCCGCCCGGTCAATCTGCCGCGCGCGCAAATCAGATATGTCATAGCCTGCATTCCCCGCCGCCGCCTGCATCGGGCCATAAGGCGGTTTGCCCACATGCCAACCGGCGGTCCCGCAACTGTCCGTCTGTGCCTCCGGCATCATGGCGCGAAACACGCCCTCGGCGGTGGGGGACCGGCAAATATTGCCAAGACAAACGAAGAGAACACGACTGGTCATGCTGTCAGACTTACGGCAAGCTTCCTCCATGGAAAAGATCGTGATTTTGACCGGCGCGGGGATTTCCGCCGAAAGCGGGCTGGGCACCTTCCGCGATGAAGGCGGGCTTTGGGCGCAGCACAACCTTGAGGACGTGGCCACCCCCGAAGGATTTGCCCGTAACCCTCAGCTTGTGCATGATTTTTACAACGCGCGCCGCGCGCAGGCGGCGGAGGCGAGACCCAATGCCGCCCACAACGCGCTTGCGCGATTGGAGGCCGATCACCCCGGCGAGGTCCTGCTGATCACGCAAAATGTCGACGGGCTGCACGAGGCGGCGGGCAGCCGCAATGTGCTGCATATGCATGGCGAATTGGCAGGTGCAAAATGCCATGCCTGCGATCACCGGTGGACCGCGCCCTTGACCATGGCGCCAGACGATCCATGCCCGTCCTGCGGTGCGCCTGCCACCCGGCCCGATGTGGTCTGGTTCGGCGAATTTCCCTACCACCCCGACCGCACCGAAGCGGCGCTGACGCATGCCGATCTTTTCGCCTCCATCGGCACGTCGGGTCAGGTCTACCCGGCTGCCGCCTTCGGGCAAATGGCCCGCGCGATGGGCGCGCAGACGGTGGAGCTGAACCTGGAGCCCTCTGCCGCCTCCCGCGATTTCCACGACTGCCGCCTGGGCCTTGCCTCTCAGATCGTGCCGCTCTGGGTCGATGAACTGCTCAGCCCGGTTCCATCGCCTTGATCGCCCCCAGCAACTGCGCCACCTCAGCCTCGGTGTTGTAATGACACATCGAAATCCGCACGCAATCGCTTAAGCCCAGCGGCGTCAGCACATTGCCACTATAGTGATCGGCCTTGCGCGTATGGGTCCGGATACCCTGCGCATTGAGCTCTTCCACCACATCCTCTGACGCGCGGCCCTTTACCACGACCGACACAAGCCCCTCCCGTGCGGGATTGTCCGCACCGGCCAGCACCGTCACGTGATCCATAGTGCCAAGCCCTGGCAGGTTGCCCGTGCCATGAATCATCGCCTGCGTCAGAGATGTCTCATAGGCATGGATCGCCCGGCCCGCGGCCTCAATCCGCGCGCGCCGGTCCGTCTCAACCGACACCTCACCGCCCAGCCACTCGAAATACGCCACCACATCCGACATGGTGGCATAGCTGCCCGCATCCCGCGTGCCAAATTCCCAGCCGTCG
Organism: Pseudomonadota bacterium; assembly: GCA_038532355.1. Classification (GTDB taxonomy): domain Bacteria; phylum Pseudomonadota; class Alphaproteobacteria; order Rhodobacterales; family Rhodobacteraceae; genus Roseovarius. The sequence goes on from JBCBAT010000006.1 coordinate 174,145, forward strand.
GCGGGGGCATTGATCAGCCGATCATGGGGTAGGGCGGTCAGCCGATCGGAAATCCACGCCACACCAAACCCATGCCGGGAAAAGCATTTGTAGGGCGAAATCGCGTATCCATCGACGTCATAGGCGGTTAGATTCACTTGCCCGTGGGCGGCGTGCTGAATGCCATCGACGATGATGAAACAGTCGGGCGACACGGCCCGAATGGCCCGCGCAATCGCCGCCACATCCATCGCCATGCCCGTCACGGGCGATCCATGCAGGATCGTTGCCAGCTTCGTCTCAGGGGTGACGCGCGCGGCATAATCTGCGGCGGTGACCAAACCGGTGGCGTCATCATGGGGCACGTTGATGTAGTCCAACCCCGCAATCTCCGCCCAGCGATGCGCGGCACTGCGCGTGGCGGGATGCTCAATGGATGAGCCGATCACCTGAGCGCCTTTGGGCAGGTTGACAGCCACCGTGCGGATCATGCGAAAAATCAGTTCCGTGCCGGTTTCGCCCACGAAAAACTGCCCTGATGGGGCGTTCATAAACACCGCCATATCCGCCTTGGCCTTGGCAATGATGTTCTGCGTGCCTTGCCCGGCCGGGTTCACGCGGCCCGGATTGTCGGGGATGGCGGCGTAAAAGCCGGATGTCTCCACCACCGATTTGAGCGTCAGCGCCCCGCCTGCATTTTCAAAAAAGATACGCGGGCCCTGGAACGGGCAGCTGTCCACATGGGCAAAGCGGTCGCGAATGGCTGATATGAGGGTGGGATTGTCCTGGATCATGATCTGGCGCCTGTCGGTTGCGGTGTCTCAACGCTAATCTGCCCTGCCGCGCGAAAATTGCACAGCCCCGACACACCGTGACCCAACCCCGCCAAAAACCAAAGCGCGTTGTGGCCAAACAAATGCCCGCGCCAACGTACCGGTTCCGCTCAACGCCCTCTTGATCCTCAGCGCAACGTTGGAACAGCTGACCGGCACGCCTTTCCAAACCTTTACGTCTCTGCGGCCAGAACGAACGCCCCAAAGGCATGACCGTGCAGACCAACCTGCGCGTCGCCCGACCGAGAAAAACCTCCAAAGCCCCGGCTTCTTTTTGGCCAAAAATACTCCCGCCGGAGGCACGAAAACACACCTCGCCTTCCCACCCGCGCGATCCCCTCAGTCTGGCGTGCGGAAATCGACCCTATGCCTCGGGCAGTTTGAACTTGATTTCGCCATTGGCTTCCAAGGCGCGAATGTTGTTGATCATCTCGGTCATTGCGTCTTCGCCTTCCTTGGCTGACACCTCGCCGCGGTCGCGAATTTCATCGCGCAGCGCCTCGCTCATCCGTTTGGACATGTTGTCCAGAATGTACTCGGCCGACTCTTCCAGCAATCCGCCCCCTTGAATGGCCGCGGCCAGCGCGGTGACCAGATCATCTTGCGGCATGTCGCGCGCCACGGTCGGGATATCCTTGTCGAGGATCCGTTCCGGGATGTTCTCAAAGGTAAAGATCGCGCGCCGCACCAGCGTGGCGAAATCCTGATCCGTCTCGTCCAGCCCTTCCAGCACGTCATCGCGAATGGCGGCTTGAGAGTAATTGAGGATCGCGCCCACCCGCGCATCCGGCGTATCCTCGAAGGCCACTTGCGGTGCGTCCTGCAGTTGCGCGGCCAGCGCCAGCCCGATCCGGTCCACCGCGTCCGGCGTGGCATCCGATGTCTGTGACACCGCATAGGTAATCCGCCGCGCCCGTTCGCCGGGCAAATCGCCCAAAAGCGCCGCCGCCTTGGTCACGGACAGTTTCGACAGCAAAATCGCCGCCACTTCCGCGCTTTCCGACAGCAATATCTCTTTGAGTTGCTCAGGCTTGGCCTCACACACCTGCGCCCAAGGATCGCCGAACTGACGCACGCCGGCCTCCTTGCGCAGGCGCAGGGCCGTTTGCGGGCTAATCTGCCCATCCAGCGCCGACAGCGCGCCCGCCACCCCGCGCGGAAACGTCAGCCCCGTGGCCTCAATCTCAGCGGCGAATTCACTCAGAACACCGGCCAGGGTATCGCGGTCCACATAGCGCATGGATCCCATCTGCGTCGTCAGCACCTCTTGCAGCCCCTCTGGCAGGTCGGTGAGCGGCACATTGGCCCCTTGATTGAGCAGATATCGCACGATGATCGCGGCCTTCTGACGGCGCGTCAGCCGCGCAGCCGAAGGCTGAGCGACAGCGCGGGCGACAGTCGTTGGCACAATGCTGGCAAGTTCCGTGGACGGCATCAGACCCCCTCAAATCCATGAGAGGACAGGTTAGCCGATAGTGGTGAACAAATGCCTAAATGGGCCGCTGCAATCGCGGCGCTTTCATACTGGCGAACAGGCTCAGCCCCGTCAGGATCAGCTGCTGACCTCGACCGGCACGCAGCTGCGCGTATTCACGTCGTAAATCGTGCCTTCCGCGCAGGACATGGCCTGGTGGTTGCGACAGGATGCAAAGCCCGCGGTCGCTGTGGCAATGACGATGGCGCTCGACAGCGCAAGGGTGGTCAGTTTCATAAAACGTCCTCCTTTGCGCAAAGCGTAGCACAAAATCGGCGCGCAACCAATCAGTCGCCAAACACCCGTTTGAAGATCGTGTCGACATGTTTGGTGTGATAGCCCATGTCGAATTTTTCCTCGATGGCTTCCACACCCAGCGCCGCGACCACATCGGCATCGGCGAGCAACTGCTCTTTGAAATCCACCCGCTCTTCCCAGACCTTGAGCGCATTGCGCTGCACCATGGCATAGGCGTCTTCCCGGCTCACCCCCGCCTGCGTCAGGGCCAGAAGCACGCGCTGCGACATGACCAGCCCGGGGAATTTGTTCATGTTATCCAGCATATTCTCAGGGAAGATTAGCATCTTCTCCACCACGCCCGCCAACCGATGCAGCGCGAAATCCAGCGTGATCGTGGCATCCGGCCCGATCATCCGCTCCACGGAAGAATGCGAGATATCCCGCTCATGCCACAGCGCCACATTCTCCATCGCTGGCAGCGCCGCCGCCCGCACCATCCGCGCCAGCCCGGTCAAGTTTTCCGTCAGCACCGGGTTTTTCTTGTGCGGCATCGCCGACGACCCTTTCTGCCCCATGGAAAAGAACTCCGCCCCCTCCAGAACTTCTGTCCGCTGCATATGGCGGATCTCAATCGCGATGTTTTCAATGCTCGACGCGATCACGCCCAGGCTCGCAAAAAACGCCGCATGCCGGTCGCGAGGGATAACCTGCGTGGAAATCGGCTCCGGCTCCAACCCGAGTGCCTTGCACACATGTTCCTCAACGCCCGGATCGACATTCGCAAACGTCCCCACCGCGCCTGAAATGGCCCCCGTGGCAATCTCCGCCCGCGCGGCTTCCATCCGCGTCTTGTTCCGGTCCATTTCTGCAAAGAACCGCGCGAAGGTCAGCCCCATGGTCGTCGGCTCCGCATGGATCCCGTGCGAGCGCCCCACGCGGAGCGTATCCTTATGCTCCATCGCCCGCGTCTTCAGCGCCGCCAGCACGCGGTCGAGCCCCGCCAAAAGCAAATCCGCCGCCCGCGTCAGCTGCACGTTAAAGCAGGTATCCAGCACGTCCGAGCTTGTCATCCCCTGATGCACGAACCGCGCCTCTTCGCTGCCCACATGCTCCGCCAGATGGGTCAGAAACGCGATCACATCATGCTTGGTCACCGCCTCAATCTCATCAATCCGCGCCACGTCGAATTCGACATCACGCGCCTTCCAGACAGCCTCCGCATTCTCCCGCGGGATGACCCCAAGATCGGCCATCGCGTCACAGGCATGGGCCTCAATCTCATACCAAATGCGAAACTTGGTCGCCGGCTCCCAGATCTGGACCATCTCAGGGCGGGAATAACGGGGGATCATGGGCAGGCTCGCTTTTTTTGGTTTGAGGGCTAATGCGCGTGCTTTAAAGAGATGCGCGAACTAGGGCAAGGCGGGGGCAAGGCAGGAGCATGACATGCCGCGCGGGTTGATGGATTTCGAGGGCGCGTGGCGCATCACCCGCACCATCGACGACCGCCTTGGGTCCCCCGGTCGCTTTAAAGGCACGGCTCATTTCACTCCAGACGGTGTCGGCCTGACCTACTCCGAGACTGGCCAGC
>JBCBAT010000007.1:0-170804 GCA_038532355.1 Pseudomonadota bacterium
AAAGTGGAACAGGTGGCGCGCCTGATCCGATCAAAGGGCGTTGGCGTCTATTTCGTGACGCAAAACCCCGATGACATTCCCGAAGATATCCTGGGCCAGCTGGGCAACCGGTTCCAACACGCCCTGCGCGCCTTCACTGCGCGCGACCAAAAAGCGCTGCAACGGGCGGCTGAGACCTATCGCCCCAACCCGCGCTTTGAAACGGTCGAGGCCATTCGCGATGTGGGTGTGGGGGAGGCGGTCACGTCGATGCTCGCCAAAAAAGGCGTGCCGGGGATCGTGGAGCGCACGCTCATCCGCCCGCCATCGTCGCAATTGGGGCCGGTATCCGATGCGGGGCGCAAAGCCGCGCTGCAAGCTTCGCCTGTGGCGGGGAAGTATGACCAGGCGGTAGACAAAAAATCGGCCTATGAAATGCTGCAAGCCCGCGCTGCCGCCGCCGCCAAGGAAGCGGAAGTTGTGGAGGAACAGGCAGAGGAGCTGTCACCCGCCGAACGCGAATTCAACGCGGGCCGCCGCTTTTCCGGCAGCCGCGTCACCCGATCTTCTTCACGCGGATCGCGCAGTTTTAGCAGCCAGATCGGCTCGGCCGTCAGTTCGGCTGTGATCAAGGAACTCAAAGGCACGACGGGACGCCGCATCGTGCGCGGTATCCTCGGTGGGCTCTTCAAGGGCCGGTAGGGATTTGAGTATTTTCAGCCCAAAAGAAGGCCGATCGCGCGCTTCTTTTGGGCCGGAAATACTCCCGCCGGAGGCATGAAATCGGAGCGCTAGACGTCGATCTTCCGCAGGTCTGCCAGCAGTGTCTCGTAGAAACTTTCGGCCCTCCGCAGGCGGCCCCGGGAGAGCGTGTTTGTCTCAAGCCGCAGCAGCCCCTCGATGCCGATCATGAAAGGCAGCCAGACCTCGCGTTCTGGCGCGTCGAGGTCGAAGGCTTGCGCGAACAGATCAAACGTGCCGGCATCCACGCCGAAGCGCACATCGCCCGTGGGGTGCATCCCGCGCCGGCCCATATGGGTTAAAAACCGCGCCATGTCCTTGTAAATAGGCAGTTTTGCCGACCCGCCCGTGTCAATGCCCGTCAGCACGCCGTCGCCCACCAGCAGGTTGTTGGGGTGAAAATCCCCGTGGCTGATTGTGACACGCCAGTCATGGCCTTCCATCACCGGAACAAGTTTGTGCAGGATCATGTTGAGGTCAATCAAGAGCGGTCGCAGCCGAGCGCTGCCTTGTTTGCGCAGGCGCTTTTCGGCCTTGGCGAGCCAGGAGGCCGCGCGCATCGGGGCACGGCGTTCCATGGGCCGGGTGTAGGCGCGCAGCCAATGGACGGCCGGGGGCATCATCGCGGCGCGGTCAGCAGGATCAGCCTGCCACAGCTTTTCCAGCATGGGCTGGCCGTCATCGCGCCGCACCACAAGAAGGCCCAGATCCGGCAGGTGGTAGAGCGGTTCATTCACGCGGTAGGGCGGATCGGTCATGAAGGGCCGCACGCGTTGCAATTCGGCCCAGTCGCGGCGGGCATAGGCGCGGGGTTCTTCAAAATAAAACCGCGCGATGGCGGGGATGCCTTTGTAGGTGCCGGTGAAGATCGCGCGTTTGCCGTCAATGAAGCGCAGCACTTCATCCAGATCCAGATCGGCCAGCTCAGGCGCGCCGGCGGTCGCGTTTTTCACCTGCGCCATGAGGGCGGCGATGGCTTCGAGGTCCGGCATGAGATCGGCATTGGGCGTCATGTCTGCACCCTGTCAGCGCGATGGGCCTTGCGTCAACTGAAAGGGGCGTAGGATCAATTGAACCCGGCCGCATCCCTCGTTACTGTGGCCTTCAGACCCTAACGATTGAGGCCAGATATGTCCGATACACCCGTTGCTGAGATGTCCTTTGAAGAGGCATTGCAAGAGCTTGAACAGGTCGTGGGCCAGTTGGAGCGTGGTGATGTGGCGCTGGAGGCCTCCATCGCGCTTTACGAGCGGGGGGCGGAGTTGAAAAAACGCTGCGAAACCAAGCTGAAAGAGGCCGAAGAGAAGGTGGCGGCGCTCACGCTCGATGGTGACGGTGCGCCGACAGGGACGACGCCGGTTGAAGGGCTTTAGACGTTGGACTGGGACGACCTGCGCGCCCGGGTTGAGGTGCAATTTGAAGATGTTCTGGCCGGGTTTGGCAGCACCGATGTGGCGCAGGGCATGCGCTATGCGGTCTCAGGCGGCAAGCGCGTGCGCGCGATGCTGGTGGCGGAAGGCGCGCGGCTCCATGGCGTGGATCTGACCCGCGCGATCTGGCCTGCCTGCGCGATTGAGGCTCTGCACGCCTATTCCCTGGTGCATGACGATTTGCCCTGCATGGATGACGATGATCTGCGGCGGGGACAGCCCACGGTTCATAAGAAGTGGGATGAGGGCACGGCGGTTCTGGTGGGTGATGCGTTGCAAGCGCTGGCCTTTGAACTGGCGGCCCATCCGGAAGGGGCGACGACGGCAGAGGCACAGGCGGAGCTGGCCCTGACGCTGGCGCGCGCGGCTGGCGGGAAGGGCATGGTGCTAGGCCAGGCCCTTGATATCGCGGCGGAAACGGCGGATGTGCCGTTGACATTGGAAGAGACCATTTCGTTGCAGGATGGCAAAACCGGGGCGCTGATTGTCTGGGCGGCCACAGCGGGGCCGCGCATGGCGCGCGCGGATATTGGGCCGCTCACGGCCTATGCAAAAGCGATTGGGCTGGCCTTTCAGGTGCAGGATGACATTCTGGATGTGACGGGCGATGCCGCAGAGACGGGTAAGGCCGTGGGTAAGGATGCAGCGGCGGGCAAGGCCACGTTTGTGTCTTTGCTGGGGCTTGATGCGGCCAAGGCGCGGGCGGGGCAGCTTGCGGATGAGGCATGTGAGGCTTTATCAGTTTATGGGGAAGATGCGGCGGCGCTGCGTGATCTGGCGCGGTTTGTGGTGTCGCGGACAGTCTAACCTTGGGTAAATGCGATATAGAGCGGCTTCGTCAGGCCCCGGTCTGGCGAACCAAAAGTTTAGCAAGGGCGCTTTATTGTGACGTACCGCTGTATGATTGACCTGCGTGCAGACGTCGACAATTCGCCAGGCCCTGGGTGGGGCCTGACGAAGGCGCGGCGGCGCAAGCGCCTTGATTCCGCGCCGGGTCCAAGACGGTGACAGATCGACCTTTAACACCACTGCTGGACAAAGTGTCCGGCCCGAATGATCTCAACGGCCTCAGTGATGCAGACCTGCGGCAACTGGCAGATGAACTGCGCGCGGAAACCATTTGGGTTGTCTCTCAAACAGGCGGTCATCTGGGTGCGGGGCTGGGTGTGGTCGAACTCACCGTCGCACTGCACCACGTGTTTGACGCACCCAAGGATAAGATCATCTGGGACGTGAGCCATCAAAGCTACCCCCACAAGATTCTCACCGGACGGCGCGAAGCTATGCTCAGCCTGCGCAAGGCCGGGGGCCTGAGCGGGTTCACGAAGCGCGCTGAATCGCCCTTCGATCCGTTTGGCGCGGGGCATTCCTCTACGTCGATCAGCGCCGCGCTTGGGTTTGCGGTGGCGCGCGATCTGGGAGGGGCTTGCAGTGAGGGGCTGGGCGACGCGATTGCCGTCATCGGCGACGGGGCGATGAGCGCGGGGCAGGCCTTTGAGGCGATGAACAATGCAGGCCATCTGGGCAAGCGGCTTATCGTAATCCTCAATGACAATGAGATGTCGATTGCCCCGCCTGTGGGGGCCATGTCGGGGTATCTCTCGCGGCTCTCGGACAAGCAATCCAAAGAAGATCTGGATGCCGCCGCCAAGGCCGCCGCCGATCTTTTGCCGGATGACACACGGCCTGATGACACCACCGGATCAACATCAGCTTTCGGCGGCAAGATATTCGAAGAATTGGGCTTTTCCTATATCGGTCCCATTGACGGACATAACATGGATCACCTTTTGCCCGTGCTGCGCCTTGTGCGGGATCGCGCCACGGGGCCGACGCTTATCCATGTGATCACGAAGAAGGGCAAAGGCTATGCCCCCGCCGAACAATCCCGCGATGCAGGCCATAGCCGCGCGAAGTTCAACGTGGCCACAGGCGAACAGGCCAAGACGCGATCCAATGCGCCCAATTACACCAAAGTCTTCGCGACGGCCCTGACAGAGGCCGCGCGCCATGATGACCGGATTTGCGCGATTACGGCGGCGATGCCCGATGGCACAGGACTTGATCTATTTGCCGAGGCGCATCCGACCCGCGTCTTTGATGTTGGCATTGCAGAGCAGCACGCGGTGACCTTCGCGGCGGGGCTGGCCGCAGGGGGGATGAAACCCTTCTGCGCGCTTTACTCGACCTTCCTGCAGCGTGGATATGATCAGGTGATCCACGATGTGGCGATCCAGAACCTGCCCGTGCGGTTCCCCATTGATCGCGCAGGGTTGGTGGGGGCCGACGGGCCCACCCATGCGGGGGCTTTTGATGTGGCCTATCTGGCCTGCCTGCCGAACATGGTGGTGATGTCGGCAGCTGATGAGGCGGAACTGACCCATATGGTCGCCACGGCGGTGGCCCATGACAGTGGCCCGATCGCGTTCCGCTATCCGCGCGGTGAAGGGCAGGGGGTGGACTTGCCCACGCCACAAGTGTTGGAGATCGGCAAGGGTCGGATCGTGCAAGACGGCGCAGAAGTCGCCATTCTATCCTTTGGCACGCGTTTGGGGGAGGCGCTTAAGGCCGCGGAGACCCTGCGCGAGGACGGTATCACGCCCACGATCGCCGATGCCCGATTTGCAAAACCCTTGGATCGGGGGCTGATCCTGGACCTCGTCGCGCGGCACAAGGCGCTGATCACCATTGAGGAAGGCAGCATCGGTGGCTTTGGCAGCCATGTGTCACAGGTTTTGTCCGACGAAGGTGTGTTTGATCGCGGCTTTGCATTCCGCGCGATGGTGCTGCCGGATCGGTTCCTCGACCACGGGCGACCAGCCGATATGTATGACGCTGCCGGGCTGACGGCTGCGCATATCGTTGCAAAGGTGCGGGACCTTCTTGGCCGTTAGCCGCCCTGCCTAGTTTGATGGAAAATGAAGCCCAGCAGGTTCAGAAGCACCTGCGCGGCAAGGATGGACGTGCTGCCGGTGGGGTCATAATCGGGCGCCACCTCCACCAGGTCGATGCCCACGATGTCGTGGTTCTGCGCCACCTGTTGCAGGATTTCCAGCACGTCATAGTAAAGAAACCCGCCATGGCTGGGCGTGCCGGTGCCCGGTGCAATGGAAGGGCAGAAGGCATCAATGTCGATGGTGATATAGACCTGCGCGCCCTTGGGCAGACGGGCGGCGGTCGCCTCTGGCCCCAGCTTGCGCACCTGCCGCACGGACAGGATATCAGACCCACGCGCGCGGGCATCGGCATAGCCTTCCTTGGCGGTGGAGCTGACATTGCGGATGCCCAGTTGCGTGAGGCCCGTGACGTAAGGCTTCTCTGCCGCGCGCCGCATCGGGTTGCCATGGCCAAACCGCACGCCGTGGCGTTCATCGACGAAATCAAGATGGGCGTCGATTTGCAGGACGTGGATGTCGCCGTGATTGTCAAAAGCGTTGATGCAGGGAATGTTGATCGAATGGTCCCCACCGATGGTCACGGGCAGGGCGCCCGCCTTCAAGATCGCGCGCACGCCTTCCTCGATATTGTCGTGGCTCTTTTCCGTGTTGGTGTGAACAATATCGGCGTCGCCAATATCCACGATCCGCACGTCACCGGGCAGGTAGGTGGCATCGTCTTCATGATCATAAGCACCCGCATGGCCAAAACTGAACAGCGTCGAGGCTTCCCGCACCCCGCGCGGCCCGAACCGGGCACCAGACCGCCACTGCGTGCCGAAATCAAAGGGCGCGCCGAGGATGGCGACGTCGGCGTCGATGGACCCCCAATCGGCCACGTAAGGCCGCTTGCCAAAGGTTGAGATCCCCACAAAGGGTAGATCCAACCTGCCGCTTTCATACCCGTGTCCGCTCATCGCATGTCCCTTCACAGTGCCTGTAAGAAAGATAGACCAAGTATTCGACGCAACCCAAGGTTCGTTTTGAGATTAAAGGGCGTAACGCAGCAGTGTCGTTAAACAGCCGCGTGGAATCAAGGCGGGCTTGCCCGCCGCCGCGCATCGCCAGGCCGCCACCACGGACTGGCGATTTGAAGCAGCCAGCGCGACGCTCGAACGCAGCAATGACACTTATGGATAAAGTGCCTCGATCATGGTCCGGGTCGCCATTCCGCGGCCTGACGATGCGCGGCTTTTGTAGTCCAAAAAAGGTGAAATCTTTCCCTGTGTCCGCTTGGTTTCGGTATGTCCGTTTTTCCCGTAAATCCGGCCCTGCCTCAGCATGTTTTTTTGTTTTCTTTGCATTCTGGGAAAAGCACTGCCTCGTCTGAATGAGCACGAGGCTCACGCCCTTTGAATCGTAGGCCGGTTTCATCAGCCTCAGACGAAGCGCGCCCGCAAGGGAGCGAAGAGTGGCCGCCTACACCACTTTCGCCCTTTCCATTCCCGCCGACCCATGCAATAGCAAACCGCCAAACGAGATATCCACGGGAGACACCAGATGGAGATTCGTGAGGCCCTGACCTTCGATGATGTCCTGCTTGTTCCAGCCAAATCCTCTGTGCTGCCCAATACGGCTGACACCCGCACCCGCGTCACGAAATCCATCGACCTCAACATCCCGCTGCTGAGCTCTGCCATGGATACGGTGACGGAAGGGCGCATGGCCATCACCATGGCACAGGCGGGCGGTATGGGCGTGTTGCACCGCAACCTCAGTGTTGAGGAGCAAGCCAAGGAAGTCCGCCGCGTCAAACGCTTTGAATCCGGCATTGTCTACAACCCTGTCACCCTGACGCCGGATCAGACATTGGCAGATGCCAAGGCCTTGATTGAGCGCTATAATTTCACGGGCTTCCCGGTGGTGGGCGAGTATGGCCGTGTGGTGGGGATCGTCACCAACCGCGACATGCGCTTTGCGTCCTCTGACGACACGCCCGTGCATGTGATGATGACGTCTGACAATCTGGCCATCCTAAAGGAACCCGCCGACCGGGAAGAGGCAAAATCGCTGATGCGGTCGCGCCGGATTGAAAAGCTGCTTGTGACGGACGGGGATGGCAAGCTGACCGGGCTTTTGACGCTTAAAGACACCGAACAAGCGGTGCTGAACCCCACGGCCTGCAAGGATGATCTGGGGCGGTTGCGCGTGGCGGCGGCCTCGACCGTGGGCGATGCGGGGTTTGAACGCTCAGCGGCGCTGGTGGATGCGGGCGTCGACATGATCGTGATCGACACCGCCCATGGCCATTCCGAGGGCGTGGCGGCCGCCGTGGAGCGGGCCAAGAAGCTGTCGAATGAGGTGCAGATTGTGGCGGGCAATGTCGCGACCGGAGAGGCGACCCGCGCGCTGATCGGGGCGGGCGCGGATGCGGTCAAGGTGGGCATTGGCCCCGGAAGCATCTGCACCACGCGCATGGTGGCAGGTGTGGGCGTGCCGCAGCTGACCGCGATCATGGATTGCGCGGCCGCCGCAGGTGACACGCCGGTGATCGCTGATGGCGGCATCAAGTTTTCGGGCGATTTTGCCAAAGCCATCGCGGCGGGCGCGTCCTGCGCCATGGTGGGCTCGATGCTGGCGGGCACGGATGAAAGCCCTGGTGAGGTCATCCTCTATCAGGGTCGCAGTTTCAAAGCCTATCGCGGTATGGGCAGCCTTGGCGCGATGGCGCGGGGCAGTGCGGATCGGTATTTCCAGAAGGACGCCGCCAGTGACAAGCTGGTGCCCGAAGGGATTGAAGGCCAGGTGCCCTACAAAGGCTCGGCGGGCACGGTGCTGCACCAATTGGTGGGCGGGCTGCGGGCGGCCATGGGTTATACAGGGTGCGCCACTGTCGATGACATGCGCACGGCGTGCGAATTTGTGCGCATCACCGGCGCGGGGCTGAAAGAAAGCCATGTCCATGACGTGCAGATCACCCGCGAAAGCCCCAATTATCGCATCGGCTAGGCCTCGGTGACCCCGGCTGCGCGCATCTCTGCCGCCATTGAGGTGTTGGACCAGGTGTTTGACGGATTGGCGGCTGAACAGGCGCTGAGCCGTTGGGCCCGTGGCGCGCGTTTTGCCGGATCCAAAGACCGCGCCGCGGTGCGCGATCACGTGTTCCAGGCGCTGCGCTGCCGCAGATCCTACGCCGCGATGGGCGGGGGTGAGGATGGCCGGTCCGTGATGATTGGCGGGCTGCGCGAACAAGGGGTGGATCCGGCCACGCTTTTCACCGGCGAAGGCCATGCCCCGCGCGCTTTGACAGGGGCTGAAATGGTGGTCCGTGAGCCTGAGATTTCTCAGGCAGACACGGCGGATTTGCCCGATTGGGTATGGTCCCTGTTTCAGCAGGATCTGGGGCAGGATGCCATGGCCCAGGCGGTCGTGCTTAGGGGCCGCGCGCCCATCGCGCTTCGTGTCAGTCACCGCATGAAGACCACGCAGCAAGCCATTGAAATGCTTTCAGTTGATGGGGTGGAGGCCAACCCTGCTCCTGGCTGTGATACGGCCCTGATCGCCACGCAAGGCGCGCGTCGGATCCGGCAATCCCAAGCCTATCTGACCGGCGTCGTGGAATTGCAGGATGTCAGCAGCCAGTCGGCCATGGCCCGCATCCGGCTGGCCCCGGGTGCCCGCGTTCTGGATTACTGCGCCGGCGGCGGAGGCAAAACACTGGCGCTTGCCGCGATGGCCACTCAGGACGGGCGCCCTACGCAGTTTTTCGCCCATGACGCCGATCCCCGTCGCATGGTGGATTTGCCCGCGCGCGCGGCACGGGCGGGGGTGGACGTGACACGCCTTCACAGCGATGGCGTGGGTCGGCACGCGCCTTTTGACCTCGTGCTCTGTGATGTGCCTTGCACAGGCAGTGGCACATGGCGGCGCACGCCGGATGCCAAGTGGCGATTGACGCAAGGCGGCTTGGATAAATTGATTGAAATTCAACAGGATATACTGCGAACTGCATGTGGTTTGGTGGGGCCGGGTGGCCGCCTTGTCTACACAACATGTTCCATTCTTGCGCGGGAAAATATGGATCAGGTTGAGGCGTTTCGCCAAGCGCATCCGAGCGCGTTTGACCTTGAGGATCACATCCAGATCCCTGTCAGCGACACAAGCGATGGGTTTTTCTTCGCCTCACTGGTGCGAAAAGCCTGATGGGATCGGTGGCAAGTTTCGGATGATTTTGCGAAATCGCACATCTCTTAATCAGTGATTAACACTTCTTCACCCATGATGTTGCCCGAGCAGTTTCTTGGTTAAGGAGGGCAATCGCGCGTGTCCGATCAGGCGTTTTCCGGGCAGTCTGAACATCGCCCCTCTTTGGAGGCGGTTTTGGCCCTGTGGCGCCCGCGCGGGAAGGTGATCATTGGGCTGGCGCTCCTGTTTGCGGCCGCCGCGATTGTGACACCCATCGGGTTTCTAAAACTGACGTTTTTGCTGGTGGCGGGGGTCATGATTCTGGCCTCGCTTGCTGCCTATGTGGGCTTGCCGACGCTGGAACGCTGGCGATCGCACCGGCTGTCGCGCCATCTGGATGCGTTTTGCATCGATCCCTGTCCGGTGATCGTGTCCGGGCCCGGCGACCACGTGGTCTATGCCAATTCCATGGCGCTGCGGGAATTGGGCGCGTCCAAGGGCATGGGCCTTGCGGAGGTGATGCAGGGCCTCGTGGCCGATCCCCAGCACGCGATAGAGACGCTGCGCCGTGATCTGACCCGAACCCGCAGTTTGCGGCGGCAACTTGATCGCATGGCCGGGGCGTTGGATGTGGATGTGATGGCCCTATCAGGTGGGATGACGGCTTGGCGGTTTGACCTGCAATCGTCAGAGCCGCAGGCGGATGATACCACGCTGGCTGTGCTGACCCTCAGCCCGGATGACGTGGTGCTGCATGCCAATGCGGCGGCCCGGACGCTTCTGGGGCCCCATGCGGATATGGTGCCGCTGTTTTGTCCCAACCCGCCTTTGCGGCTGGATCATATCAACGATATTCGCGCAGCCAGCGGGCTTTTGCGCTGTTTTGTCCATGAAATGCCCGCGCCAACGCCCGCTGATAAACCATCCGGTGCGGTGCGGCGGGGCGCTGTGCGGCAGGTGGCGATCATTCCTGCGGCCGAGGATCAACCGGCTGAGGCGGACACGTGGTCACTCATCGAAGATTTGCCTGTGCCGCTTTTGCGATTGTCGGCGGACGGGGTGATCGAACTGTCCAATCGTCCCGCGCGCGTGGTGCTCGGCGTGGAAAGCGGCGCCGGGCGGCGTTTGTCGGAATTGCTGGAAGGGCCGGGCCGCCCGATGGCTGATTGGCTGCATGACACGGTCGAAGGCCATGGCACCGTGCAGCCCGAAATCCTGCAGATGCGGCGCAAGGACAAAGACATGTTCGTGCAGGTCACGCTCAATCCCATTCGGGACGGGGGAAAGACGGTGATCATCGCGGTGCTGCAGGATGCCACCAAGCTGAAAACGCTGGAACTGCAATTCGTGCAAAGCCAGAAAATGCAGGCCATTGGCCAGTTGGCCGGTGGTGTGGCCCATGATTTCAACAACCTTTTGACCGCGATTTCAGGGCATTGCGATCTGCTTTTGATGAAATACGGCGTGGATGATCCATCCTATCCGGACCTGATGCAAATCAGCCAGAACACCAATCGCGCTGCCGCCTTGGTGGGGCAATTGCTGGCCTATTCCCGCAAACAGATGCTGCGGCTGGAGATCATGTCGCTGCGCGATATGCTCTCTGACGTGACGCATCTGCTCAACCGGCTGGTGGGGGAAACGGTGCAGCTTGTCCTGGATCATGACCCTGATCTTTGGTCGGTGCGGGCGGATAAACGGCAATTGGAACAGGTTTTGATGAACCTTGTGGTCAACGCGCGTGACGCGATGCCGACAGGCGGCAAGGTGGTGATCCGCACGGAAAACTGCCTGCTCAAGGCCCCGCTGAAACGGGACCGGGCCGAGGTGGCACCCGGGCGCTACGTGGTGGTCAGCGTCAAGGATGAAGGCAAGGGCATTCCGGCGGACTTCATGGAACGTATTTTTGAACCTTTCTACACGTCCAAAAAACAGGGCGAAGGCACAGGGCTGGGCCTGTCGACGGCCTATGGCATCGTCAAGCAGACGGGCGGTTTCATTTTCGTCGACTCGCCACCGGGGCAGGGCGCGACATTCCAGATTTACCTGCCCGCCTACCACGCCGAATCCGAACATGTTGCGCCCGCCGTGCCTGCACGCCCTGCGCTCGATCAGGCACAGGGTGTGGTGATGCTTGTCGAAGACGAAGCGCCGGTGCGTGCCTTCGCCAGCCGCGCGCTGAAAATGAAGGGTTTTTCGGTGATTGAGGCTGCCTCCGGCGAAGAGGCTCTGCGCCTGCTGGAAGATGATGCCTTGCATATCGACGTGGTTGTCACCGACGTGATCATGCCGGGCATCGACGGGCCCACATGGGTCAGTCGGGCGATGCATACGCGGCCCGACACCAAGGTGATATTCGTGTCCGGCTATGCCGCGGATTCGGTGCAAAACGGTGCGATGCCGGGGCTTTCATCGGTGTTTTTGCCCAAGCCTTTCTCTCTGACAGAACTGGTCGAAACGGTGCAATCCCAATTGACCGCCGAGGCCGATCACCCGAAATCTGCCTGAACCCGGCGCCCAGCCGTGCTTTCCCTCTGGCCAATCCGCGCCCGGCCCGGTAAGCCCCGCGCAACCTGAGGCCCGTCAGCAGACAAGAGAGCATAAAATGGACCTGCGCAATATCGCGATCATCGCCCACGTGGACCATGGCAAGACCACCCTCGTGGATGAATTGCTGAAGCAATCCGGTGCGTTCCGGGCCAACCAGGCCGTGGATGAACGCGCGATGGACAGCAATGATCTGGAACGCGAGCGCGGCATCACGATCCTGGCCAAGGCCACATCGGTCGAATGGAAATCCACCCGCATCAACATCGTCGACACCCCCGGCCACGCCGATTTCGGCGGGGAAGTGGAACGCATCCTGAGTATGGTTGACGGCGTTGTCCTGCTGGTGGATGCCGCCGAAGGGCCGATGCCACAGACGAAATTCGTCACCTCCAAGGCGCTGGCGCTTGGCTTGCGGCCTATCGTGGTGCTCAACAAGGTCGACAAACCGGATGCCGAACCGGACCGGGCGCTGGATGAGTGTTTTGATCTTTTCGCCGCTCTGGACGCCAACGAAGACCAGCTGGATTTTCCGCATATGTATGCTTCGGGCCGGTCCGGCTGGGCCGATCATGATCTGGATGGACCGCGCGCCGATCTTTCGGCTCTGTTTGATCTGATCGTCAACCACGTGCCCGCGCCCAAACAAATGGCCCATGTGGAGGAAGACTTCTCCATGCTGGCGGTGACGCTGGGGGCGGACCCGTTCGTTGGTCGGATCCTGACAGGTCGGGTGGAAACCGGCCGCGTGAAGGTGGGGGCTACGGTGCAGGCGCTGTCTCGCGTGGGCCAGAAGATCGAACAGTTCCGCGTGACCCGCATTCAGGCGTTCCGCGGCCTCACCATGCAGGACCTGACCGAGGCTGAGGCCGGCGACATTGTCACGCTTGCAGGCATGTCCAAGGCCACCGTGGCCGACACGCTTTGCGCGCTGGCCGTTGATGCCCCCCTTGAGGCGCAACCCATTGATCCACCAACCATTTCCGTCACCTTCGGCATCAACGATTCCCCCTTTGCAGGGCGCGACGGCAAGAAGGTGCAATCCCGCGTGATCCGCGACCGGCTGATGAAAGAGGCCGAATCCAACGTCGCGATCCGCGTGGCCGATACCACGGGGGGCGAGGCATTCGATGTCTCTGGCCGGGGCGAATTGCAGATGGGCGTTCTGATTGAAAACATGCGGCGCGAAGGGTTTGAGCTGTCCATTTCGCGCCCGCAGGTCTTGCTGCGGGAAGGCGAAAACGGGGAAACGCTGGAACCTATCGAAGAGGTCACCATCGATGTGGATGAAGATTACTCCGGCGCCGTGATCGAAAAGCTGACCGGCGCGCGCAAAGGCGAAATGACGGAAATGAAGCCCGCAGGCACCGGCAAGACACGCATCGTCGCGCTTGTCCCGTCGCGGGGTCTGATCGGTTATCACGGCGAATTTCTGACCGATACGCGCGGCACAGGCGTTCTGAACCGTGTTTTCCACAGCTGGGCGTCGCACAAGGGGGCGATCCCGGGACGCCGCGCCGGTGTTCTGATCTCGATGGAACAGGGGGAGGCGGTGGCCTATGCCCTGTGGAACCTTGAAGAACGCGGGCGGATGTTCATTGGGCCGCAGACGCCCATCTACCAAGGCATGATCATCGGCGAACACAGCCGCGACAACGATCTGGAAGTGAACCCGCTCAAAGGCAAGAAACTGACCAATGTGCGCGCATCCGGATCGGATGAGGCCGTGCGCCTGACGCCCCATGTGCAATTCAGCCTGGAAGAGGCCATCGCCTATATCAATGATGATGAACTGGTCGAGGTCACGCCCACGTCGCTGCGTCTGCGCAAGCGGTATCTGGACCCGCACGAACGCAAACGTCAGGCCAAGTCCGCCTAAGCCACGCACATCATTCGCTGATTTCGACAATCACCAATTCGCGTTCCGCCGCACCATCAGCATGGGCCAATGCGGCCTGGTAAGCCTCTGATTGGTAACAGGTTTCTGCCGCTTCAACCGACGGGAACCGCGCCACAACGTTGCGGGGCCGGTCTGGGCCTTCAAGCTGCACATAGCGGCCGCCGCGGGCAATGAATTCCCCGCCATGGTCTGCGATGGCGGGACCGGCCAGTTTGGCATAGCGGCCATAGGCCTCTTCATCGGTGACGCGGACATGGGCGATCCAGAGAGCTGGCATGATGTTACCCCTCAAACCCGTCGACCACGACGATGTCGCGTTCGGAACTGGAAAGCGCGATGGGCAGGATGCGCTGATAGTCCTCGGATTGATACCAGGCCAGTGCGGCGTCACGGGTGTCAAACCGGATGATCACATGGCGGTCAGGCACATCGCCTTCCAGCCGGGTTTGATCACCGCCTTTCACCAGAAATGTGCCACCTGCTTTTTCGGCAGAGGCCACTGTCTGGCTGGCATACATCTGATAATCCTCCGGCGCGGTCACGGTGATGCGCGCAATCACATAGGCTGACATGGTTATCCCCCCGAAATCACCTGTTCTGCAGCCTCAATCGCGGCCGCTGCATCTTCGACGGACCGGCCACCACCCTGGGCCATATCCGCGCGTCCGCCGCCACCCTTGCCGCCCAGATGCGGCACGGCGGCCTTGACCAGATCAACGGCTGAAACGCGATCCGTCAAGTCATCGGTGACGCCCGCCGCAATCGCCGCCTTGCCCCCTGCATCCGCAATCAGCAGGATTGCGCCTGATCCCATGCGGGATTTGTGTTCGTCAATCAGCGGGGGGAGGTCTTTGCCGGACACGCCTGTCAGCACTTGGGCAAGGAACGCCACGCCACCCACGTCCTTGGGCGCAACAGCTTCTGAAGAGGACCCGCCCGACATGGCAAGCTCACGGCGCAATTGCGCAAGTTCTGCGGTCATGGTCTTGCGTTCGTCGAGCAGGGCTTTCACCCGGTCCGGCACGTCTGCGGCCTGCGATTTCAAAGCAAGCGCCGTTTCTGTTAGAAGGTGATCCTGACCTGACAGGTACTCAAACGCCGCCTGGCCCGTCAGCGCCTCAATCCGGCGCACGCCGGAGGACGACGCCGCGTCGCCAAGCGTCACAAACATGCCGATATCGCCCGTCTGGCGCACATGGGTGCCGCCGCAAAGTTCCAGCGAATAGGTATCCCCGCCAAGCCCCTTGCCGGATCCGTCCTCCACGCCCATGGATACGACCCGCACTTCATCGCCGTATTTTTCGCCAAAAAGCGCCTGCGCACCGATCTCACGCGCGTCATCGGGCGTCATGATGCGCGTCTCTACGGGCGCGTTCTGGCGGATATAGGCGTTCACGTCCGTTTCGACCTGGCGCAATTCTTCCTGGCTGAGTGCTTTGGAGTGCGAAAAGTCAAAGCGCAGCCGGTCGGGCGCGTTGAGCGACCCGCGCTGTGCCACGTGATCGCCCAAGGCACCGCGCAGGGCCTCGTGCAGAAGGTGTGTGGCCGAATGATTGGCGCGAATGGCGGTGCGACGCGCGTGGTCGACCTCCATGCGGACGGCATCGCCGGTGTTGAGCGTGCCTTCGGCGATCTCTGCCACATGAATGAAGAGGCCCGATGCTTTGCGCGTGTCGGTGATCTGGGCCGTCGCGTCATCCTTGCTGAGCGTGCCGGTGTCGCCCACCTGACCACCGGATTCGGCGTAGAACGGGGTTTGGTTCAGCACGATGCTGACCGTGTCGCCCGTTTTGGCGGTTGTGACCTCTTTGCCGTCCTGCACCATGGCGAGGATCTGCGCCTCTGCCAGTTCGGTGTCATAGCCCAGAAAATCCGTAGCCGCGTGGGCTTCTGCCAGATCGAACCAGATGGTGGCGTCTGCCGCTTCACCCGATCCTGACCATGCGGCGCGGGCCTTGGCTTTTTGTTCGGCCATGGCGGCGTCGAAGCCGTCGACATCGACTTCCAGCCCCTTTTCCCGCAGCGCGTCCTGCGTCAGGTCGAGGGGGAAACCGTATGTGTCATAGAGCTTAAAGGCGGTCGCGCCGGGCAGGGCGGCCCCGTCGCCAAGACCATCCAGTTCGTCTTCCAAAAGCGACAGACCGCGATCCAGGGTTTGCTTGAAACGGGTTTCTTCCAGCTTCAACGTCTCTTCAATCAGCGCCTGGGCTTGGCCCAGTTCAGGAAAGGCCTGGCCCATCTGGCCCACAAGCGCGGGCACGAGGCGGTGCATGACCGGGTCTTTCGCGCCCAGAAGATGGGCGTGGCGCATGGCGCGGCGCATGATCCGGCGCAGAACGTAACCGCGGCCTTCGTTCGAGGGCATCACACCATCGGCAATCAGGAAGGAGGAAGAGCGCAGGTGATCGGCAATCACGCGGTGGTGCACGTTTCCCGGACCGTCCGCATCCTGGCTGGTGGCGTTGGCCGAGGCCTCAATGAGGCTGCGCATGAGATCGGTGTCGTAATTGTCATGCTTGCCTTGCAAGAGCGCGCCGATCCGTTCGAGCCCCATGCCCGTGTCGATGGACTGCATCTCCAGATCGATCATGGAGCCGTCTTCGAAGCGTTCGTTCTGCATGAAAACGAGGTTCCATATCTCAATGAACCGGTCGCCATCTTCTTCAGGAGAACCGGGCGGGCCGCCCCAAATCTCCGGCCCGTGGTCATAGAAAATTTCCGTGCAGGGGCCGCAGGGGCCAGTGGGACCCATGGACCAGAAATTGTCATCCGTGGCGATACGGATGATGCGATCATCGCTAAGCCCTGCGTGTTTTTTCCAGATCTCGGCGGCTTCATCATCTGTGTGATAGATGGTGACGAGCAGCTTCGATTTGTCGATGCCGAAGTCCTTGGTCAGCAGATCCCAGGCAAAGGGGATGGCGTCTTGTTTGAAATAGTCGCCAAAGCTGAAGTTGCCCAGCATTTCAAAAAACGTGTGGTGGCGCGCAGTGTAGCCCACATTGTCGAGATCGTTGTGCTTGCCGCCCGCGCGCACGCATTTTTGGGACGTGGTGGCGCGCCTGTAATCGCGGGTCTCAACCCCGGTGAACCGGTTCTTGAACTGCACCATGCCGGAATTGACGAACATAAGTGTAGGGTCATTGCGCGGCACAAGCGGAGAGCTGGCCACGACCTCATGATCGTTGCGGTCAAAGAAGTTCAGAAATGTGGAACGGATTTCGTTCAGCGTCGCCATGGCATTGATCCGGATTGAGCGGTTTGAGGCGGTGTAACGGCCTACCTGAGCGGTGTCCACAGTTGGCGCAGACACGCGCATCGGGTGCGCCACGAAAAAGCCCGCGCTTTGTGGGCGCGGGCTAAGGCATGTTTATTGCGGGTGGCGTCAGGCTTCGAAAACGTCGTCGCTGCCTTCGTCCTTTTCCTCCGCCGAGGGTTCAAAATCGAAGTCGAGGCCATGCGCTGCGCGGATCTTGTCCTCAATCGTCAGCGCAATATTTGCATTGTCCTTGAGGAACTGTTTCGCGTTTTCACGGCCTTGGCCGATGCGTTCATCGCCGTAGCTGTACCAACTTCCGGATTTCTCAACCACGCCAGCCTTCACGCCAAGATCCAGCAATTCGCCCGTCTTGGAGATACCTTCGCCATACATGATGTCGAATTCCACTTCCTTGAAGGGCGGGGCGACCTTGTTTTTTACGACCTTAACGCGGGTTGCGTTGCCGACGATTTCATCGCGGTCCTTGATGGCGCCGATGCGGCGGATATCCAGACGCACGGAGCTGTAGAATTTCAGCGCGTTGCCGCCTGTCGTCGTCTCAGGTGAGCCGAACATCACGCCGATCTTCATGCGGATCTGGTTGATGAAGATCACGGTGCATTTGGACTTGTTGATCGAACCCGTGAGCTTGCGCATGGCCTTGGACATCAGCCGGGCCTGAACACCCACGGAACTGTCGCCCATTTCACCTTCAAGCTCAGACTTGGGCGTCAGCGCCGCAACCGAGTCGACGATGATCATGCTGACCGCACCAGAGCGCACCAGCGTGTCGACGATTTCGAGCGATTGTTCACCCGTATCGGGCTGCGAAATCAGCAATTCGTCCAAATCGACACCCAGCTTGCGGGCATAAACCGGGTCCAGCGCGTGTTCGGCATCCACGAATGCGCACACGCCGCCTTTTTTCTGTTCTTCGGCCACGCAATGCAGGGTCAGCGTGGTCTTACCGGAGCTTTCCGGCCCGTAGATTTCCACAATGCGCCCCTTGGGCACGCCGCCAATGCCAAGCGCGATGTCCAGACCGAGCGATCCGGTCGATGTGGCCTCGATATCCTCGATAGGGTTATCGCCGCCCATTTTCATGATGGAGCCCTTGCCGAACTGGCGTTCAATCTGGGCCAGCGCGCTGTCGAGCGCCTTTTGTTTGTCTGCTTTGGATTTATCGTTCATTTTGAGAAGATCTGCCGTTGCCATCCTGTTCCCTTTCCTTATTCCACACCCTGTCGAGGGGGTCCATCGCTGCTTTCGTTCACCTCTTGTTCCGCGTTTCTGGAGACAAAAAGAGAACAATTCAAGAAAAAACTGCGTGGTTCTCACTTTTTCTGGATATGGTTAAAGATGTGTTTAGAAGGGTGAAGAAAAGGTGAGCAGTCGCCCATGTTGATGTTTCACAAGGCAAAATTGGTGTTCCTGGCGGTGCCCAAAACCGGCACCACGGCCTATGCTGAGGCGCTGGAGCCACTGGCGACAATGGTGGTCCGCGACCCGCCGGAACTGAAACACGCGCCGGTTTATCGCTACAATCGTTTCTTCCGGCCGATGTTTGAAAAATTTGTGGGCGACGATCTGACCGTTCTGGCGGTGATGCGGGAGCCGATTGACTGGTTGGGCAGTTGGTATCGGTATCGCAAACGCCCCTTTCTGGATGGGCAGCGCACGTCGACCAAGGACATCAGCTTTGACGCCTTTGTGGATGCCTATTGCAAGGGCGACACGCCGCCCTTTGCCAATGTGGGCAACCAGGCACGGTTTTTGCGGCCACATCAGAACGGAACGCATGTGACCCATGTGTTTCGGTATGATGATCAGGACGGGTTGCGTGGGTTTCTGGAAGCGCGGTTGGAGACGACGATAAAGACCGCGCAGGTCAACGCCTCCCCACCAGAAAACCTCGATTTATCAGAGGATACCGAGGCAAAGCTCAGGCGGAAATTCGCGTTGGATTTCGAGGTGTATGACAGTATCTGCGCGGGCGGCACGTATACCCCGCCGCCGGCGCCAGAGGTGCAGGGCTAAACCGCCCCTGTTGCCTAGAACGGGATTTCGTCGTCGTAATCGCGGGAGGGCGCGGGCGCTGAACTGCCCATGGATCCGCCCTGCGAGGGGCCGCTGTCATAGCCCACGCTGCCGTAGCCATCGCTTTGCCCGCCGCCGCTGCCACGCGAATCAAGCAGGGTCAGCTCGCTGCGATAGGGGCGCAGCACCACCTCGGTGCTGTAGCGGTCCTGGCCGGATTGATCCTGCCACTTGCGCGTCTCCAACTGGCCTTCCAGATACACTTTGGACCCTTTGCGGAGATATTGTTCTGCAATCTTCGCCAGCGGTTCAGAGAAGATGGCCACGCGGTGCCATTCCGTCTTGTCACGCCGTTCGCCGGTGTTGCGGTCTTTCCAGCTTTCCGAGGTGGCCACGCTCAGGTTGCAAACCTTGCCGCCGTTCTGAAACGTGCGCACCTCCGGGTCCTGGCCCAGATTGCCGACCAAAATCACTTTGTTTACAGAACCGGCCATGTGCGCCTCCCTCAGAATCCTTTGTCCAACGTGGTTACACCATCGTAAACTGGTGAAGAAGGGGTTAAAGGCTTTGTGGCCGGATTGTCTGCATGAGTTGATCTTTGCCCAATTCATCGCCTGCGGCAAAAACAGTGGCACGGCGGCCATTTTCGGCTATATTCCGTGCAAATTCTTGGGGGTGTAGATGGCATGAAGCGCCTGTCTGTATTTGTTTTAGCAATATCTCTTGTTGGTCCGCTGCCTGCGCAGGCAGATTTGTTTGGCGCCAACAAAAAGAAAAAAGTCTTTACGTCTCAGACCTCTGTGCTGGATTCGCGGTCCCGCGCCACGGCGTCCGTTTCCATCGAAAAGCCCGCGATTTACACGCCCACGAAATGGGGCACGCCCGAGCCCTATGATGGGCGCTACAAGGGGCTTTACCTCGATATGGCGAAATCTGCCGCGGTGCGATATGGCATCCCGCAGGATCTTTTCCTGAAACTGGTGCAGCAGGAAAGCGGCTGGAACCCCAAAGCGCTGTCGCACAAGGGCGCGATCGGGCTTGCCCAACTGATGCCTGACACGGCGCGGCTTCTGGGGGTGGATCCTCATGATCCGCAACAAAACCTCGAAGGCGGAGCGCGCTACCTGTCGCAGCAATATCGGAAATTCCGGTCCTGGCGGCTGGCGCTGGCGGCCTACAATGCCGGGCCCGGCGCGGTTGAGAAATACAACGGCGTGCCGCCCTTCGATGAAACCCAGAACTACGTGAAGGTCATCTGGGGCAGCTGATCACAGAAAATTCGCAGAATGTTCGCCTGCGCCGTCAGCCTATTGCGCCGGTTCCATCGCCATGGCCGATTTGCGCAGGTTGGTGGGCGTCTGGCCCGTGTGCTGCAACACAAATCTGGAAAAGTAAGCCGCGCTTTTGAAACCCAGCATCGCCGCGATGCGGTTGGCTGGGTGGTCCGTCGTCTCCAGCAAGTCGCGCATGGCATAGACCGTGCGCCCCGTCAGCAATTCCGATGCGGTCATGCCTGCAGAGCTGCGGCAGGCACGGGTCAGATGCGTGGGCGTGACACCCAAAGCGGCGGCATAATCCGCCATTGGCTTGCCAGAGGTAAAATCACGTTCAATCAATGCGGTATAGGCCATAGCTAATCTTTGCGCGGCGGAAAATTCGATCTGGTCATCGCGCTGATCGATGATTGCGCGGCGCAGCCACACCGTCAGCATCGCGGCATGGGCGTTCATCGCTTCGTCCATGAAGGGCCGGTCGCTTTGCTGTTCGCGCTGCATGGTTTCCAGAAGCTGCGACAGCTCTGTCTGGGCTGCCGCGTCGCGGACGCGCAAAATCGTCGGCTGATCGGGCATCAGCGCCAAGCTTCGTTTGGGCACGACACAGACCACCGCGAAGGTTTGCGGACCCAGATCAAGCTGCAGCATCGTGCCCGCGGGGATCGCAAGCGCGGTATGCACCGTCACACCGCGCAGCACGCCGTCAATCACTGCGCGCCCCTGGCCGCGAGTGATCCAGATCAGCGCGTGATCATCCCGGCTGTGGGGCAGTTGAGACCGCCATTCTTCCTCACCCAGCCATTGCTGAAGGCTCATCACTTCTGCGTATTTCGCCATGATCCATGCTCCCGAAATAAATCCATGACAAATTCGAAAAATCCAAACGCGGTCCACATCGCGTTTTCGACAGAATTGAACTTATTTTTTCAATTGAAAAGAGAAAAATATCGGAATTTCGACAGGATCTACAAATCTGGGGCGAAAATGGTCGTCCAGCCGCCCATGCGTGCGCGAAACCAGGTGCGTTGGCGTTTGGCAAACTGACGCGTGGCGATGGTGGCGCGGCTGCGGGCCTCTTCCTCCGACAGTGTGCCTTGCAAGAGCGCGATCAACTCCGCCGCGCCGATGGCCTTTGAGGAGGGCGCGGACGGGTCCCAGCCGGCCAGGTTGGCACGCGCTTCTTCCAGCGCGCCAGTGGCCAGCATGATGTCAAACCGCGCCGCAATGCGGGGGGTGAGCCATTCCTTGGGCGCATCCAGCACCAGCGCAGTTGCGTCCTGCAAAGGCAGGATCGGGGGCGCGGTGTTGTCTTGCCAATGGGCAAGGCCTTGGCCCGTGGCGCGCAGCACTTCCCACGCGCGCTGCACCCGCATGGGGTTCCGCGTGTCGATGCGGGCGCGGGTAGGGGCGTCAAGCTCTTCCACCATCGCGTCCGCTTGGCCGTCGCTGATGCGGGCCATGGCCTCCTGCCGGATGGCGTCTGGCGCGGCGGGGATATCGGCCAGGCCTTCGGTCAGCGCTGAAAAATATAGCCCGGTGCCCCCCACGATCACAGGCGCGGGACGCGCTGTCAGCAGCGCGCGCACCTCTCGCAGCCAATGGCCCACGGAATAGTCCTGATCGCCCGGGATATGGCCGTATAGCAGATGCGGGGCGGCGGCTTCATCCTCTGGCGGCGGGCGGGCCGTTAAGACGCGCCAGTTTTCAAAGACTTGGATGGCATCTGCATTGATCACCGATCGGCCCTGCGCCACGGCGATGGCCAGCGCGAGGGAGGATTTGCCCGACGCCGTTGGCCCCGCAATCAGCACAGGGCGGGTCAGGTCCTGCGCTGTGGCGTCAAGAATGGCGTCCAGCCGCATCCACGCTCCCCTCGGTTATGTCTTTGTTTAGACGTTGATCCCCGCCCGGTTTTGGGACATTTTGCCCCCAATTGCCAGATCGGCCAAAAAACACGAGGCACCCGCATGCAGGACGACCCATCCCATTCAACAACGTTCCGCCGCGTGATGCTGAAGATTTCCGGCGAGGCGTTGATGGGGGATCAGGGGTTCGGGCTGCATCCGCCCACCGTGGAACGCATCGCCAATGAGGTCAAAACCGTCTCCGACATGGGGGTTGAGGTCTGCATGGTCATCGGCGGCGGCAACATCTTTCGAGGGCTACAAGGGTCTGCGCAGGGGATGGAACGCACCACCGCCGATTACATGGGGATGCTGGCCACCGTGATGAACGCGCTGGCCATGCAAAGCGCGCTGGAACAGATCGGCGTCTTTTGCCGTGTGATCAGCGCCATTCGCATGGATGAGGTGGCGGAGCCCTACATTCGCCGCCGGGCCGTGCGGCATCTGGAAAAGGGGCGGGTGTGTATCTTCGCCGCCGGAACGGGCAATCCTTATTTTACAACGGACACCGCCGCCACGCTGCGCGCCTCTGAGATGGCATGTGAGGCGATTTTCAAAGGCACCAAGGTCGATGGGGTCTATGACAAGGACCCGGTGAAGGAGCCGGACGCCAAGCGCTTTGATGACATCACCTATGACGATGTGCTCAGCAAGCATCTGAAGGTCATGGATGCCTCTGCCATTGCCTTGGCGCGGGACAACAATTTGCCGATCATCGTGTTTTCTTTGGATGATCCGGGCGGGTTCCGATCCATCCTGGCGGGCAAAGGCACCTACACCAAGGTCCACGGTTAAAAAGAAGGAGCAGATCCCATGTCAGAAGACTTTGAACTGGACACCGACGATCTGGAACGGCGCATGGATGGGGCGATGGCCTCTCTGCGCACTGAATTTTCCTCACTGCGCACCGGACGGGCTTCCGCCTCCATGCTGGAGCCGGTGATGGTGGATGCCTATGGCGCGATGACGCCCATCAATCAGGTGGGCACAGTGAATGTGCCCGAACCCCGCATGGTCACTGTAAATGTGTGGGATAAGGGTTTGGTCGGAAAGGTAGAAAAAGCCATTCGCGAAAGCGGGCTGGGGATCAATCCGCAGCTGAATGGCACCATCATCATGCTGCCTATTCCTGAACTGAACGAAGAACGGCGCAGGGAGTTGACCAAGGTCGCCTCCCAATATGCGGAAAACGCGCGGGTGGCAGTGCGCAATGTGCGGCGCAATGCGATGGATGACATCAAGAAGGCCAAGACGGACGGCATGTCGGAGGATGACCAGAAATTCTGGGAAACCGAGGTGCAGGATATGACCAACCGGTTCGTGACCAGCATTGATGAGGCGCTGGAAGCAAAACAAGCAGAGATTATGCAGGTATAGCATGGATTTAGCGCCCACACCTCAACCACGCGGGCCCGGAGATGGGCCACGCCATGTCGCCATCATCATGGACGGCAATGGCCGTTGGGCGCAGGGGCGTGGGCGGCCACGCTTGTTTGGTCATCACGCCGGCGCGCGACGGGTGCGGGAAATCGTGACGGCCTGCCCGGATCTGGGCGTTGAATACGTGACGATCTTTGCCTTCTCGACAGAGAACTGGAAGCGGACACAAAGCGAGGTGGCGGGGCTCATGAGCCTCTTCCGGCGCTACATCATGAAGGAAATGCAGGGTTTCGTGAAAGAAAACGTGCGGGTCCGGTTCATCGGCGATCGGCCCAGACTTGATGCAAAGCTGCGCAGCCTCATGGATGAGGCGGAAGAAATGACGCGCCACTGCACGGGCACGAACCTGACCATCGCGCTCAATTACGGCGGCCGGGATGAAGTGTCGCGCGCTGCCAAGCGGCTGGCGGCAGATGTGGCCTCGGGCCGGTTGTCGCCCGATGAAATAGATGAAGAAACGCTGCCTAAGTACTTGGACACATACGTTTTACCCGATCCGGATCTTGTGATCCGCACCAGCGGCGAGGCGCGGATTTCCAACTTTCTGCTCTGGCAATCGGCCTATGCGGAATATGAATTTATCGACACGCTTTGGCCGGATTTCACCGCCGAGGTGTTCACTGATCTCCTTAAAGGCTATGGCGCGCGGGATCGCCGGTACGGCGCAGCCACCGCATGAGCGAAGGACCTAAGTGGCAAGACCTGCTGCCGCGCGTGGCCTCCGCCGTGGTGCTGATCGTGGCAGGCGCGGTGGAGATCTGGTTTGGTGGCTGGCTTTTCCTGATCACGGTCTGTGCGGTTTGCGGCATTATGGTGTGGGAAGCTTCGCGCATGTTTGATGCGCCGCGCCCGCGCGCAGATGGCGTGATAGCGGGCAGCACGCTCTTTGTCGTGATTATAGCACCTGTCGCGCTCTTTGCGCCTATTGTGCTGGCCTCAGCCTTTGTGACCGTCACCCGGGCGGGCCGCGACAAGCGATTGTTTTTTCTGTCTTATGTCTGGATCCTGATCGCCAGCTTCGCGGTGTTCCTGCTGCGCGATCTGGGTGGGCTAATGTGGTTTTTATGGGCGATTGCGGTCATCGCGGCGACAGATATTGGCGGCTATTTCGCGGGGCGCATGCTGGGCGGGCCGAAATTCTGGCCCGCGGTCAGCCCGAAGAAAACCTGGTCCGGCACTGTGGCAGGTTGGGGCGTGGCGGCCATCGCGGGTGCGCTGATGATGCCGTATCTGGGGGTGGGTGTGCAGCTTGTCTTCGCCTCGATCCTGGTCAGTTTTGCCGCGCAGATGGGTGATATTGCCGAGAGCGCGGTCAAGCGTCGCGCGGGCGTCAAAGACAGTTCAAGCCTTATTCCCGGTCACGGCGGCGTGCTGGATCGGTTTGACGGCGTGCTGGGCGGCGGGCTTGTGGCGCTGGCGTTCTGGGTGATGCTGGGGCAGGGCGCTGCGGGTTAAAATGCAAGACAAATCAAACCATCCGCTCTAGTTGGCGGTTGAAACACGCGACGAGGCGGTCCAAATCCACCTCTAGCGCGGCATGAGGAGCACATCGTGGAATCCATCGCATTCATCCCACAGGTTGGCGGGCTTTTTCTGACGCTAGTGGCCTTCGTGATCGCTCTCTCGGTGATCGTGGCAATCCACGAATATGGCCATTACATCGTCGGCCGCTGGTGCGGGATCAAGGCGGAGGTGTTCTCCATCGGGTTTGGCCCTGTGCTGTTTTCGCGCGTGGACAAGCACGGCACGCAGTGGCAGCTGGCCGCGCTGCCCTTTGGCGGCTATGTGAAATTTCTGGGCGATGCCAATGCCGCCAGCGGCACCAAGGCCGAAAGTTACGATGAAATCCCGCCAGAGGTGAAACGCCAGACCATGCTGGGCGCCCCGCTTTGGGCGCGTGCGGCCACAGTCGCGGCAGGCCCGGTGTTCAATTTCATCCTCTCCATCGCGGTGTTTGCGGCCGTCATGATGACCCAAGGTCGCGCGATTGAGCCGCTGGCGGTGGGCGCGCTGAAACCGCTGCCCTATGATGGGATCACCATTGCACCGGGCGATCAGCTTGTGGCGATCAACGGCACGCCAGTGCCGGAACGCCAGGAAGACAACCCTGATATCTTTGAGGATTTCATCAACGCGCTGCCCTATGAGGCTGTGTTGGAGTACGAAGTGATGCGCGACGGCGGCACCACGCTGGTGCAAGGCCCATACCCGATGCCGCCGCTTATTTCGCAGCTTGCCCCGCAATCGGCGGCCTTCGACATTGATATGAAGCAAGGCGATGTGATCGTGGGCGTCGATGGCACGCCTATCGTGGCGTTCAACCAGCTGAAAGAGGTCGTCGAAAGCTCTGATGGCCGGGTGCTGCAGCTGGATGTCTGGCGCAAGGGGGAGATTTTGCAATTCGCGCTGGCCCCGCGCCGCGTGGATGAACCGCAGCCTGAAGGCGGGTTCAAGACCCAGTGGCGCATCGGCATCTCGGGCGGGTTGGCCTTTGAGCCCGCGACCGAGGCGCTTGGCCCGCTGACCGCAGTGTCGGACGGGGCAGGGCAGGTGTGGCGCGTGATCACCAGTTCCATGTCGGGGCTGTATCACATGGTGTCAGGCGCGATCAGCACGTGCAACATGTCGGGTCCCATCGGCATTGCAGAGGTGTCCGGCGCGATGGCCAGTCAGGGCGTGGACAGTTTCATCTGGTTCATTGCCGTGTTGTCGACAGCGGTCGGGCTTTTGAATCTGTTCCCCATCCCGGTGCTGGATGGCGGGCATTTGGTCTTTTACGCCTATGAGGCCGTGACGGGCCGCAAGCCCAGCGATGGCGCACTGCGGTTCCTGATGACCCTGGGCCTGACGCTGGTTCTGGGTGTGATGGCGTTTGCAATCTTCAACGATATCTTCTGCCCGTAAGTGTAGACTGCACCTTGTGAAACACGGCGCGGGGCCGGTTTCACAATTTGGCCACATTTGCATCACGATTCTTGCCGCATTCCGGTGGTGTACCTGCGCCAAACGCATAGCAGGTGAAGAACATGCAACATATTGCAAACGGGTATCGTGGGTTGACCGTTCTGGTCGATGTGAACTGGGATCGGATCGTATCCATCGGCACAATCGTGCTTGCCTTGGCTGCAGGCGCGTTTATCGGGTCGCTCTAACCCGTTAACGGTTCAGTTTTGGATTTATGTTACCCAGCGGCCACGCCGTTGGGTTCTATCTGTGTTGAGACACAAAATATGCCCTTGGGCGCTTTGACAACCACCTCCTAAAGGGGTAGGAAATTTGTCAGGGATGTCTGACTGGGTAAGATAAAATGATCAACAATGTCGTCGGGCGAGCAGTACGCCAAGGACGGGTCTCCCACGCCTTTATTGTAAGGCGTATATTCGCATTTGTGATTTTGGCATTTGCCAGCGTCGCGCTGCCACACAGCGCAGAGGCGCAGACCTATCGATTCACATCGCTGGCCATTGAAGGCAATCAGCGCATCAACACAGATACAATCGTCACCATCGCCGGCATCGGCCGTGGTGAAACCGTGTCCGCCGGACAGCTGAACGCGGCCTCGCAGCGATTGCAGGACAGCGGTTTTTTCGAAAATGTCGAGGTGATCCCGCAGGGCAACCGCTTGCTCATTCAGGTGGATGAATTCCCCACGATCAACCAGATCGCCTTTGAGGGAAATCAGAAGATCAAGGATGAAGATCTATCTGCCATCGTCGAAAGCCGCGCGCGGCAGGTGTTCAGCCCCAGCCAGGCAGAGCGGGACGCGGCAGAAATTGCCCGCGCCTACCTGGAAAACGGGCGCGTGTCGGCACGGGTCACACCCAAGATCATTCGCCGGTCCGACAACCGCGTCGATCTGGTCTTTGAGGTTTTTGAAGGCCGCGGCATCGAAATTCAACGCATCAGCTTTGTCGGCAACCAGGTTTACTCCGATCGCCGTTTGCGCCGCGTGGTGGAAAGCAAGCAGGCAGGTCTTTTGCGTGCCATCATTGCGCGCGACACGTTTGTGGAGCAGCGTCTGGCCTTTGACCAACAGGTGCTGACCGATTTTTACAATTCTCGCGGTTACGTGGATTTCCGCGTCACCGGCACCAACGCCGAACTGGCGCGGGAGCGGGACGCCTACTTCGTGACGTTCAACATCCAGGAAGGTCAGCAATTCCGGTTTGGCGACATCACAACGACCAGCGAACTGCCTGAGGTCGATGCGGCCGAATATCAGGACGCGCTGCGCATCAAGCCGGGGGTCGTGTACTCCCCTACCTTGGTCGAAAACTCCATCGCCCGGATGGAACGGCTGGGCATCGCGCAGGGTATCGATTTCCTGCGGGTGGAGCCGGTGATCACGCGCGACGACCGCAACCTGGAACTGGATGTGGAATTCCGCCTTGTGCGCGGGCCGCGCATCTTCATTGAGCGGATTGATATCCAAGGCAACACCACAACGCTGGATCGTGTGATCCGTCGCCAATTTGACGTGGTCGAAGGGGATCCCTTCAACCCGCGCCAGATCCGTGAAACCGCGGAACGCATTCGCGCGCTTGGCTACTTCGCCCAATCCGATGTGGACGCGCGGGAAGGGTCTCGCCCCGACCAGGTGGTCGTGGATGTGGACGTGGAAGAAACCACCACGGGTACGCTCAGCTTCGGCGGCAGCTTCTCGTCTGACGCGGGCTTTGGTATCTCGCTCGGTCTGCAGGAACGCAACTTCCTTGGACGCGGTCAGCAGGTTGGCATCAACGTCGCAATCTCTGGCGACCGGGCGAATTACAGCCTGAACTTCGTTGAACCTGCCTTCCTTGGCCGCGATGTGGCGTTCAGCTTTTCTACATCGCTGTTGGAAACAGACTCTGACAACTCGTTGTTCGATACGACCACCGCGAATTTCCGGCCCGGCCTTTCATTCCCCGTGTCAGAAAATGCGCGTTTGTCCGTCTATTACAACGCACGCTACGCAGAAATGCGCGACTACCAAGGTGTATCCCCGACATTGGCAGCGGAAGTGGCCCGTGGTGCGGAATGGTCCAGCAGTCTTGGGATTGGTTATCGGTTTGACACGCGTCGCTCGGGCCTGAACCCCAACGCGGGTATTCTGATCGAAACGGATCTGGAATTTGCCGGGCTCGGCGGCGATCAGGACTATGTGAGAGGGACCGCACGCTTGGTCGGTGAACGCCAGCTCTTCAACGAAGAAGTCACGGTGCGTGGGATCCTCGAATATGGCGGGATCTACTTCGATAGCAACTTTGGCAGCCGCCAGATTGATCGTTTCTCCCAAAAGGTCATTCGCGGATTTGATGCAAACGGCATTGGCCCGGTTCAAAACGGCGAATTCCTCGGCGGTAACCTCTTTGCTGCGGCCAAGGCGGAGATTGAATTCCCCCTCGGCCTGCCAAGCGAATTCGGGGTCACCGGTGGTGCCTTCTATGACGTGGGATCGATTTGGAACGTGGACACTGTGGGCGCGGCGCAGTCTGTCGGCTTCAAGCCGCGCCACGTGGTTGGTGTCTCTCTCTTCTGGGAATCGCCCTTTGGCCCGCTGCGTATGGACCTGTCCAACGCGCTGGTGAAAGAACCGGGCGACATTGAACGTGAGTTTGACTTCTCGGTCCGTACAGATTTCTGATCTTGCCTTCAGCGTGATCCGGGGCCGCGCCGTTCTGGTTGCGGCCCTGATCGTATTTTACGCCGCCATGTCGATGGCGCCGCATCCCGCGACCGGGCAAGAGGCCGGCACGCTGCGGTCCGATATCCTCGTCATTGATCCCGAACGCATGTTTGAAGACAGCGCCCTGGGTCGCAAAATGCTGGCCGATCATCAGGCAGAACGCGATGCGCTGGCCGCCGCCAATGAACAACTGGCCGCCGAACTGGAAGCCGAAGAACAGCGCCTCACGGATATCCGCGCGCAAACCAGCCCGGAAGAGTTTCGCGAAATGGCCGACGCGTTTGACGCCCGCGTGCAACAAATCCGCGCCGACAGCGAACGCCGGGTGCGCGATCTGGAACGCGCCCGTGAACGGCTTCCGGGGCAGTTTCTGGCACAGGTCGACCAGATCATTCTCGACCTGATGCGCGCCACGGGCGGGGTTGTTCTGCTGGACCAGCGATCGGTCATTCTGCGGGCCGAAGCAGTGGATATCACTGACCGCGCCATCGCCCGCATCAACGCCGAAATCGGCGATGGCAGCAACGCGCCGCAACAGTAGCCCCCAACGCACCCCGTGCTTGCAAATGCTTGCCCCAACGCCGCCGTCTTGCTAGGGACAGACCTCGAAGAACAAGGAAGTTTGCACCATGACAGAGCCGCTTCAGACCGCGGATATCCACATGATCCAGCGGCTCATCCCGCATCGGTATCCGTTCCTTTTGGTCGACAAGGTCGTCGACATTGACGGCTATCAATCGGCGCGCGGCATCAAGAATGTCACGATGAACGAGCCGCATTTCCAGGGTCATTTCCCGGGCACGCCCATTATGCCCGGCGTCACGATTGCAGAGGCGATGGCGCAATCGGCGGCGGTGATGGTGGGCATGGCCCTGGGGATGCAGGATAAGAACCTGTTGGTCTATTTCATGGCCATCGAATCGTGCAAATTCCGCCGCATGGTGGTGCCGGGTGACGTGCTTGAGATGTATATCGACACCCTGCGCGGCAAACCCGGCGGCAAGGTCTGGAAATTCAAGGGCCGCGCGCAGGTGGGCGATGAACTGGCCTGTGAGGCTGAATTCACTGCCATGCTTGACCTGAGCGGAGAGAAAGCCGCATGAGCGCCACGGTGATCCACCCAAGCGCCGTTGTAGAACTCGGCGCGGAACTGGGCGAGGGCGTGCAGATTGGCCCATTTTGCCATGTGGGGCCAGAGGCGAAACTGGCCGACCGGGTGGAGCTGAAATCCCACGTGGTGGTCGCAGGCCAGACCGAGGTGGGCGAAGACACTGTCCTTTTCCCTTTTTCCTGCATCGGGGAAATCCCGCAGGACCTGAAATTTAAAGGGGAGGCCACGCGCCTCACCATCGGCGCGCGCAACCGGATCCGGGAACATGTGACCATGAACACCGGCACAGAAGGCGGCGGTGGCATCACCCGGGTGGGTGATGACGGGCTTTTCATGGCGGGCAGCCACGTGGCCCATGATTGCCAGGTGGGTGACCGTGTGATCATCGTCAACAATGCCGCCCTGGCCGGTCATTGCGTCATTGAGGATGAAGTGATCATCGGCGGGCTTTCGGGCGTCCATCAATGGGTGCGCATCGGGCAAGGGGCGATCATTGGCGCGCTGACCATGGTGACCAATGACGTGATCCCCCACGGGCTGGTGCAGGCCCCAAGAGGGGAGCTTGATGGCCTCAACCTTGTCGGGCTGAAGCGCCGCGGCGTGCCGCGCTCCGATATCACCGCCCTGCGTGCCGCGTTCCAGATGCTGGCGCAAGGCGAAGGCACGTTTCAGGATCGCGCCCGGCGCTTGGGCGAAGAGGCGGAAAGCGATTATGTCCGCCAGATCGTTGATTTCGTGGCAGGATCCTCGGATCGCTCTTTCCTCACGCCCGGGTCCAGCGGCTGATCATGGACGGACGGCTTGGCATAATCGCCTGCGGCGGAGCGCTGCCTGTGCTGATCCACAAGGCCCATCCGGACGCGATGGTGATCACGCTGGACGGCATTCAAAGCGATTTGGCCGCGCAGTCGCATCCCCACAGGTTGGAAGAGATCGGCGTTTTGTTCACCTCCATGAAGGCCGAAGGGGTGACCGATGTGATCTTCGCCGGCGCGCTGACCCGGCCAAAGATGAACCCGATGCTGTTTGACACCGAGATGCAGGTGATTGCCCCGCGTTTGGTGCAGGCCATGGCCATGGGCGATGACGGGCTTTTGCGCACGGTCATTGATATCTTTGAAGAGCAGGGTTTTCATGTGCGCGGCGTGGGCGATCTGATGCCGGAATTGGTGGCAGGCGATGATCTGGCGCTTGGCTCTGACCCCACAGATCGTGATGAGGCTGATATCGCCCGTGCGGCCCAGATCCTGCGAGGCATCGCGCCGCTCGATCTGGGGCAGGGATGTGCCGTGGCAGGCGGGCAGTGCCTTGGCATTGAGACGGTTCAGGGCACAGACGCCTTGCTGCGCTTCGTTGGTGAAACGCCCGCGCGCTACCGGCCCGACGGGCGCGGGGGCGTCTATGTGAAGGCCGCCAAAACAGGGCAGGACCTGCGCATGGATATGCCCACCATCGGCCCCAAAACAGTCATGTCAGTGGCAGCCGCAGGGCTGTCGGGCATGGTGGTGGAGGCCGGGTGCGTTCTGATCCTTGACCGAGCCGCCACGCTCAAGGCTGCATCCGAGGCAGGCATTTTCCTGCAGGCGAGGGCGCTTTAAATGCGGGTTTTCCTGCTCGCCGGGGAGGCCTCTGGCGACCGGCTGGGCGCGGCCTTGATGGCGGGTCTCAAAAGCCTTGAAACCGTGGAATTTGCGGGCGTGTGCGGGCCGTTGATGCAGGCCGAAGGGATGACATCCCTTTTCCCGATGGATGAACTGAGCGTGGTGGGCATTGCGGAGATCTTGCCCAAATACATGGCACTACGCCGTCGGTTGGACGAAACGGTGGCCCATGCCTTGGCGTTTGAGCCGGATGTGATCATCACCATCGACAGCCCTGAATTTTCGCTGCGACTGGCCAAAAAGGTGAAGGCGGTGCGGGATATTCGTTGCGTGCACTACGTGGCGCCGTCGGTCTGGGCGTGGCGGCCAAAACGGGCGGACAAACTGCCCGGTGTCGTGGATCAGGTGCTGGCGCTCTTGCCCTTTGAGCCGCCTTTGATTGAAGCCGCAGGGGTGGCTTGCGATTTCGTGGGCCACCCTGTGGTGACAGAACCCGTGGCGACGCCAGCCGAGGTGGCAGACTTCAAGGTTCGGCATGATCTGGGGGACGGGCCAAGCTTGCTGGTTTTGCCGGGATCGCGCGGCGGCGAAGTGAGCCGCCTCGGCCCCCGTTTCGGCGCGGCCCTGCAGGATGTTTGCGCCGCCCGCCCGGACCTGCGCGTGATCCTGCCCACCACCGGCCCGCGCGCGGCACAGGTGCGCGAGATGGCGCGCGACTGGCCCGGCAATCCGCTGATCATCGCGCCTGATAACATGAGCTTTGACGCTTATACCCATGAAAAGATGTGTGCTTTTGCCGCGGCCGATAGGGCGCTGGCGGCTTCTGGTACGGTGTCGCTGGAACTGGCGGCGGCGGATACACCGATGCTGATTGCCTATGATGCAAGTTGGCTCAGCCGGGTGATCATCGCGCGGATGCTGCTGATTGACACGCTGACGCTGGTCAATCTGGTCTCTGACACCCGCGCTGTACCGGAATGCCTGGGCGCCGATTGCACGCCGGAAAAGATTGCACCCGCTGTATTGCAGCTGTTTGATGATGCAAGTGATCAACGCGCGGCGATGCACCTGACGATGGAGCGTCTTGGCCGGGGCGGTGATGCGCCGGGGCTGCGGGCGGCCAAGGCGGTTCTGGCGAGGTTAAATTAGAAAATTCGCAGAACTTTCGTGATCGAATTTTATGCGAAAATTCTAGGATAGCTTTCGCATCTTGATCTGAGTGATCCGATTGTCCGATTTTTCCATGATTTCAAAGCGGAAGCCGTGGAAGTTAAACACCTGCGTCACATCAGGAATAATCTGCGCTTCGTGAATCACAAGGCCTGCGACTGTGTTGGCTTCATCATCGGGCAGCGACCAATCCATCACCCGGTTGAGATCACGAATGGTCATCGCACCTTCAACCAGGAAATGCCCGTCATCGGTTTTCGCAATCTGGTCATCGGCGGCTTCATCGAATTCATCGGCAATCTCGCCCACGATTTCTTCGAGGATATCCTCAAGCGTGATCAGACCTTCGAGCGCGCCATATTCATCCACCACCAGCGCGAAATGCGCATGCCTGCGCAGAAACTGACGCATCTGATCATCCAGCGTCGTCGTTTCCGGCACGAAATAAGGCTTCATCGCCACGTCGCAGATGTCAAACCTGGCCAGCGCGGCAGAGGTCAGGCCTTGGTCCGTCACCAGCTTGTGCACCGCGCGCAGAAGGTCCTTGGCGTGCACGACCCCGATGATGTTTTCGGGATCGCCGCGGAACACAGGCAGGCGGGTATGGGCAGAGTTCAGACACTGGTTCAGGATCGCCTCCGGTTCATCATCGGCATTGATCATTTCAATGTCGGATCGGTGGCGCATAATCTCATCCACTGTCCGGTCGCCCAGATCGAGCGCGCCGAGGATGCGATCGCGGTCTTCTTTCTCCACCACGCCCTCAGAGTGGCCCAGATGCAGCGCGCCGGCGATCTCTTCGCGCACGGCGAGGATGTTGCTGTCGGGGTCAATCTTCAGCCCGGCCAGGCTCAGCACTCCGCGCACCAGCATGCGCACCGCGCTCACGATGGGCGAAAACACCATGATCACCACGCGGATGATGGGCGCGGTCAGCGACGCGGCGGTCTCTGAATTGGTGATGGCGTAGGTTTTGGGCAGCACTTCCGCGAAGATCAGCACCAGCAGCGTCATCATCAAGGTGGCCAGTGCCACGCCGGATTCGCCGAAAAGCTTGGTGAACATCGCGGTGGCGAGCGAGGCTGCGAGGATGTTTACCAGGTTGTTGCCCAGCAGGACAGACCCGATCAGACGCTCATTGTCTTCAGTGATTTCGAGCGCCTTTTGCGCGCCTTTGTCGCCGCGATCCGCACGCGCGCGCAACTTGCCCCGCGACGCGGCCGTCAATGCCGTTTCACTGCCGGAGAAATAGGCGGAGAGCACAAGCAGAAGAAGAATGGACGCAGAGGTGATCCAGAAAGCGGCGTCAAGCGCCGGGGTTGTGGGTTCCATTAGTCTGTCGCTGTTCCGGGTCTCGTCTGCATCATGAAATAGGGTTATGGGGTGTGAGAGGGCCTCATTCAAGGGATCAAGGCGATGCGGGTGCAGGATTTGGGCGTGTTGGAGGGGCCAGTGTTGCTTTTCGGTGGGCCATATTCGAATTTGCAGGCCACCAAGGCACTTTTTGACGAAGCCCGCGGGCAGGGCGTGCCGCATGTCATTTGCACAGGCGATGTTGTCGCCTATTGCGCCAACCCCGCGGAGACTGTGGGGCTGATCCGCGAAAGCGGTTGTGCGGTGGTCGCGGGCAATTGTGAGCAGCAGCTGGCGGCAGGTCGCGGGACCTGCGGGTGTGGGTTTGAAGCGGGCAGCACCTGTGATCTGTTATCGGCGGGGTGGTATGCCTATGCCGACACACATGTGGGTGCGGAGGATCGCCATTGGATGGGCACCCTGCCGGATATGGCGGTGTTCACCCAGGGTGGCCGCCGATTTGCCGTGATCCATGGCGGGGCGCGGGATGTAAGCCGCTTCATCTGGCCCAATACGTCTGAACAGGTTTTCCTGACTGAAATTGGGTTCATTGAAAGCCAAGTGGGCCGCATCGATGGGGTGATTGCGGGCCATTGCGGCTTGGCGTTTATCCGCGGTGTGGCGGGGAGGTTGTGGACCAATCCAGGTGTCATCGGAATGCCCGCCAATCACGGCAAAGCGGTGGGGCAATATGCGATCATGGAAGACGGGATCGCGACCTTGCACGACCTGCACTTTGACAGGCGCGCGGCCCACGTGGCCATGGTCGAGGCCGGTCTTACCCAAGGCTATCACGACACGCTTCTGACGGGCTACTGGCCCTCTGAGGACGTGTTGCCGCCTGAGTTCCGGCGTGGTGCGCTGGCCAACGGGTGATGGGTTTCCACCAGGTCGCGCAGACGGTCTTCCAGCACATGAGTGTAGATTTCCGTGGTGGCCACATCGGCATGGCCCAGAAGCGTCTGGATCGTGCGCAGATCGGCCCCGCCCGCCAGCAGATGGGTAGCAAAAGCATGGCGCAGGGTGTGAGGCGTGACTGTTGCAGGATTTACCTGAGCAAACCCTGCCAGTAATTTGATAAGGTTGTAGAAATTCACCCGCGTCATATGCCCTGACTTCGCCCTTGACGGGAAAAGATAGGTGGAGGCGGGCTGACCCGCCTGTTTGGCCAAATCATCTTCGCTGTCCCGATGTTCCAGCCATGCGGCAAGCGCATCCTTGGCGGTTTGGGACAAGGGCACAAGCCTTTCCTTATCCCCTTTGCCCCGCACCAACAGCATCTCCGGGTTGCCGCGCACGGTGCTCATGGGCAGCGAAACCAATTCGCTCACCCGCATGCCCGTGGCGTAAAGCAGCTCCATCAGACACGTGTTGCGCAGCCGGATATGGCGGGCCTTGCCCATCTCGCGGGCGGCGCGCAGCAGTTTTTCCACGTCGTCAACCGACAGCGTCTTGGGCAGACGACGCGCCTGACCCGGGCCCTTGATCATCAGGGTCGGGTTGTCGTCGCGCAAACCCTCCTCAAAGGCAAATCCAAATAGTTGCTTCAAGGATGACAGCCGCCGCGCGCGGGTGGACGGGGCAAGGCCCTCATCTGCAAGGCCCATCAGATAGGCTTCAACCCGGTCACGCGTCACAGTGTCAAGCCGCCCACCATCACGGGTCAGCCACGCGGTGAAATGCCCCAAGTCGCGCGCGTAGGCGGATAGCGTGTTTTGCGCGGCCCCGGCCTCAGCCGCGCGGGCCTCCAGAAAGGCGGGGATCCAATCCTGGCTCATCCGGGCGGCAGAAGCAGGATTTGCAGGGCCGCCCCACGCGCCACATCCTCCAACCCCACGAACCGCAGGGTCGCAAGCGGCGCTTCCAGATTGGTGTTGCGGGCCTCAATGGCGCGGTGCAGGTCGGTGATAGCATTCAGGATCACCTCCCCCAGTTTGCCTTCCGACAGGGGCCCGGCATGGCGGCGCGCGGGCGCGGCCTCAGAAAACGCGCGGGCAATAGCCTCCTCCATCGGGGATTGCGCAAGTGAGATATCGGGTACGCCCAAGGCCACGCTGTCCAGAAACCGCGCGGATCGGTTGTTAAGCTTGCCGGTATGGGCCTCTGCAGCGGGTGACAAAAGGCCGATTCCGTGCACGGTCTGGTCCAGCCCCGGCAGGGTCAGCCGCGACAGCCGTTCGCCGTAAAGCGTGGCGAACACCACGCCAAGCCCGGCATCCAGCATATCCTCCCACACCAAGGGAAGCGCCTTGGCAATGCGATCTTCATCGCCAGAAAGCATCGCGCGATCAAATACCTGTAGCGCCTGAACTCGGTCCCAGATGCCACCCGACGCGGCCGGGCGCCGCGCGGTGTAAAGCCCTAGCAGGCGGTTGGCGGGCAGGGCGCCGGTGCGCGCCAGCCGTTCTGCAGCTTCAATTTCACTGCGCCAGCCGGTGGTGCCGCGCAGATCGGCCGCGGCGAATTTTCGGGGCAACGTCCGCGTCGGCAACGGCGCGCCATTGGCCTCATAAAGCCGGAACAGCAGCGGCGTCATATCGCGCGGCGGGGGCAAATCAATGCCCGTGCTGCCATATTCAGGATCGAGGAAAAGCGCCAGTTGTTCGATACTTGCGGGATCAAGCTCATCCACAATCAGCGCGGTGTCATAGATCAGCGCGGCCGTGGGCCAATCGCCGGTGCGCACAAGGCAAAACACCCGCGCGCCATAGCTGTCCGACAAGGTCGGTTGCGCGGCCAATGCTTCGCAAACCTGCTGTTCGGTCCCGCGCAGAAGGCTGAGGTTCAGCCAGTCATCAAACAGATGCGCGGTCTGCGGCCCGGCGCGCTCCACCAGCGCAAGGGCGGCATCCACGGCCCCGTAATGTTGCAACGCCTTGATGCGCGCCTTCAGAAACTGCGTGTTGGCATCCGCATCCGCCGGCGGATCTGCCTCTGCCAGAAGCAGGGTGTAGATCAACGCCTGCAGCGCGGGCAAGGGCGCATCGGGCAGCCGATCAATCCGGTCGATCACGTCATCGGTGCTGCTGGCCTGCCACAGCGTGATTGGCAGGCCCGTTGTGGCACTGGGCAACAGCCCCACGGCATCCGGCTGCGCCTCCCCCAGCGGGGTGACGGCGACGCCGGGCACAGTCACGCCAGTCTGATCCGTGGGCGTGAGCGGTGCCAGCCCGTCTTCCACCGGTTCATCGAGTGGTTCAATCAGGGGTTGGGCGACGGTGACAGGGGCGGGTTCCTTCAGCCAATCAATCGCCGAAAGCGGCGCTTCGGCCTGCAGCGCACCCGGGAGTGCCGCCAGAAGGAACGCAGCACTACTCCGTCTCAAGGATCAAATCCTGTCGGATTTCCCGTTCTTCAGGTGAAAAATCAGCACCGAAAAACGGGCCGAGATAGGCATAGATGACAAGGGCGATGAACCCCAGAATTCCGAGGTAAATGAGCCATTTGATCAGCCTGAACATTGTCTTGCCTGCCCGCATGCGTCGTCTTCTTGGCCGCAGTTATAGCTGGCCTTTTGGGCAAGATCACGTCATTCAGTGCAAAACGTGAATATTTTGGCAGGGGAGTGCCGAAGCGTGAGTGAGGCGGGCCTCTTCAAGCTGCACAAAACCGTGGTGCTGGTGGGCATGATGGGCGCCGGTAAAACGGCCGTGGGTCGCACTTTGGCTGCCCGCCTTGGCGTGCCTTTCCTCGATTCGGATGCCGAGATCGAAAAAGCCGCCAAGATGTCGATTGCCGAGATTTTCAGCCGCGATGGTGAGGCGTTTTTCCGCGACCGGGAGGCGGAAGTGATCAACCGCCTGCTGGATGGCCGCCCTGGTATCCTGTCGACAGGGGGTGGCGCGTTTCTGGCAGAA
The DNA here is from genome assembly GCA_038532355.1 of Pseudomonadota bacterium. Taxonomy (GTDB): domain Bacteria; phylum Pseudomonadota; class Alphaproteobacteria; order Rhodobacterales; family Rhodobacteraceae; genus Roseovarius. The sequence continues at coordinate 38,333 of JBCBAT010000007.1, forward strand.
CGGAACCGCGAAAACATCTCTGACAAGGGGGTGTCCTTGTGGTTGGATGCCGATCTGAACCTGCTATGGGGTCGCGTAAAAAACAAGGATACCAGGCCCTTGCTGCGCACAGCTAATCCATATGCCACGCTGAGGGCGTTTTTTGCAGAGCGCGTGCCGATCTACGAACTGGCCGATCTGACGGTCAAGGCGCAGCCGGGTTACTCGCTGGATCAAATGGCGGGCAAGGTTGTGGATACGCTTTTGACCCGCGCAGATGTTTTGGAGGCTACGTGATGGAAACAGTTCACGTTCCACTTGGGGACCGGGCCTATGACGTGTTGATTGGTCCGGGGCTTATGGCCCAGGCTGGCACGTTGATTGCGCCGCTACTGACCCGCCCGCGCGTTGCCATCGTCACGGACGACAATGTGGGCGCGGTGCACCTTGAGGCGTTGATGCAGGGGCTGGCCAAAGACGGCATCACCGCCAGTCACATGAGCCTGCCCGCTGGGGAGGCGACCAAATCCTGGCCGCATCTGGAACGAACGGTGGAATGGCTGCTGTCCGAAAAGATTGAACGGGGCGACGTTGTGATCGCCCTTGGTGGCGGGGTGATTGGCGATCTGGTGGGCTTTGCCGCGGCTGTTTTGCGGCGCGGCGTGCGGTTTGTACAGGTGCCCACATCCTTGTTGGCGCAGGTGGACAGTTCCGTGGGCGGCAAGACCGGGATCAACGCGCCGCAGGGTAAAAACCTGATCGGCGCGTTTCATCAACCCAGTCTGGTTTTGGCCGACACGGATGTCCTTTCAACCCTGAAACCTCGTGATTTTCTAGCGGGTTACGGGGAGGTCGTGAAGTACGGTCTTTTGGGTGATGCGACCTTCTTTGAGTGGTTAGAGGGCCATGGCCCCGCGCTCGCCAAAGGCGATGAGGCTGCGCGGATCAAGGCCGTGCGCCGGTCGGTGGAGATGAAGGCCGACATCGTCGTGCGCGATGAAACCGAACAGGGCGACCGCGCGCTTTTGAACCTGGGCCACACGTTCTGTCACGCGCTGGAGGCGGCGACGGGGTATTCAGATCGGCTGCTGCATGGCGAAGGCGTGGCCATAGGCTGCGCGCTGGCCTTTGAGCTGTCAGCGCGGATGGGGCTATGCGCGCAGGAGGATCCCAGCCGGGTGCGCGCGCATCTGAGCGACATGAAGATGAAGGTTGATCTATCTGATATCGAAGGGGAATTGCCTGATGCCAACGGTCTTCTGGCACTCATGGCGCAGGACAAGAAGGTCGTGGATGGGCAACTGCGCTTTATCCTGGCACGCGGCATAGGGCAGGCCTTTGTCACCGCCGAGGTGCCGGGCGAGTTGGTCAAAGACGTGCTTCATGATGCGCTGTCAGCGCGATAGCCGTTCTGAGTAGCGATCGGTGAAATAGTCCTTTTGATCCCGCGTCAGCAGGGTAAATTTCACCAGCTCTTCCATCACGTCCACCACGCGGTCATAGCGCGGCGAGAGGTGCATGCGACCGGCCTCGTCAAACTCTTTATAGGCCATGGGCACCGACGATTGGTTGGGAATGGTAATCAGCCGCATCCACCGCCCCAGAATGCGCATCTGATTGACAGCGTTGAAACTTTGGCTGCCGCCGGAGACCTGCGCCAAGCCCAGCGTTTTGCCCTGCGTGGGCCGCACACCGCCCAGCGACAGGGGGATCCAGTCGATCATCAGCTTCATGATGCCGGTCATCGCCCCATGGCGTTCCGGGCTGATCCAGACCATGCCTTCGGACCAGGTGACCTTGTCGCGCAGCTCCGCCACTTTTGGGTGATCGGGCTCCGCATCGTCGGTCAGGGGCAGGCCGGAGGGATTAAAACTCTGCGTCTCGGCACCCAGATGATGCAGGATCCGCGCGGCCTCTTCGCTCAGCAGGCGGGAATAGGACCGGTCGCGCAGGCTGCCATAAAGCAGCAGAATGCGCGGGGGATGCGTGCTGGGCGTCGCAGGCCAAATCTGGGTGAGGTCCGTTTGAGGAAGCTTTGAGCCATCAAAAAGGTCAGACAACACGCTGCCCCTTTGCGTCTATGATCACTTCCCCGTCTTCCTTGGCATAGGGGCCTGCGGGCCAAGCATCCAATAGGTCCAGCACAGCCTCAGACGGGCGGCAGAGTTTGACACCCTTTGGTGTGCAGACGATGGGGCGATTGACCAGCACGGGTTCGTCCAGCATCGCCTCAAAAATCGTTTCATCGCTGACATCGTCTTCCAACAGGCCCAGCGTGTCGGCAGGCGATTTGGTGCGCCGCAAAGCGGATCGCGGTGTCAGGTCCGCCGCCGCAAACAGCGCAAGAAGCTGCGGGCGGGTCCACCCGGTGTCGAGATACGGGATGACGGTTGGAGTATATCCGGCATCTTCGATTATTTTCAGAACGTTACGGGACGTTCCGCAATCGGGATTGTGATGGATGACAACCTGCATATTAGGCATTCTTTTCGTTTGTTTGTGAGCTGAGAAGCCAGCTGAAAACGGCAACAGCAAGGGCTGCGCCAATCAGTTCGGCGGTGATGAAACCCGGCAGGTCAACAGGACGAATGCCCGAGAATGTATCAGAAAAGGCACGCGAAATCGCGACCGCGGGGTTGGCAAAAGAAGTAGACGCTGTGAACCAGTAGGCGGCCGTGATGTATAGCCCGACGAGCCACGGAATAGCGTCCGGTTTGAAGCGCAGCCCGGCGAGGATCGTGCCCACAAGGCCAAACGTGGCGACAACCTCTGCCAGCCATTGCGCATTACCAGTGCGGATGGTGGTGGAGGCTTGCATGATATCGAGGGCGAACATGGCATGGGCGAGGAACGCGCCAAGGATGCCGCCTGCGATTTGTGCGAGGATGTAAAGCCCGGATTCCGTGATTGTTATCTGACCCTTGAGGGCGAAAGCGAATGTGACCGCCGGATTGAAATGCGCGCCTGAAATGGGCCCCAGCAGCGTGATCAGCACCACCAGAATCGCGCCCGTGGGAATGGTATTGCCCAAAAGCGCCAGCGCCACATCCTCGGTCAACGCATCGGCCATGATGCCGGAGCCGACAACCGTGCAGACCAGAAGCAGCGTGCCCAGCGCTTCCGCGACAAGGCGGCGGGATAAGGTGAAAGTCATGGCGTAACATCCTGTTTTAATTTGGAATCAAGTATCGCAAGTGATCTCTGCCAGGATCGGCTGGCAGGTTTGCGGGTGGCCGCCGCAGCAATCCTGCATCAAAAACCGCAGCAGACCCTGGGTGCCGTCAAAATCGGCGAAGTACCGGATGACACGACCCTCTCGCTGGTTTCGGATCAACCCCGCGCGGTGAAGGATGGAAAGGTTGGCCGACATGGTGTTCTGTTTGACACCCATCGCCGTGCTGATTTCACCCGCCTGCATGCCGTCATTGCCTGCTTTGAGAAGCAGGCGAAATACGTCCAGGCGCATCGGCTGGGACAGGGCGGCGAAGGCGTTGGTGGCGGTTATCGAATCCATATATCATGAATTATTGATATAAAGCACTGCCGTCAATACCAGCAATCACATTCACAGCTGCGTGTGGCGGGGGCGGTTTGGCTTTCCCTTAGCTGCGGGCATTTCTAGGGTCCGGCCATGTTACACCTCTTTTCCCCCTACAAATTGCGCGACGTGCATTTTCGCAATCGCATCGCCGTGTCCCCCATGAGCCAGTATCGCGCGCGGGATGGCCATGCCAATGACTGGCACATGGTCCATCTGGGCCGCTTTGCTCTCGGTGGGGCGGGATTGGTCTATGCGGAGGCCACGGCCGTCACGCAGGACGGGCGGCGCACCCATGGCGATTTGGGCCTGTGGGAGGATGCGCAGATCGACGGCTTGCGGCCCATCACTGCGTTTCTGAAGGCAGAAGGCGCTGTGCCGGGCGTGCAACTGGCCCATGTGGGGCGCAAAGCATCAGAGCGGCGACCCTGGCACGGGGAAACGCCGGTGGATGGCGAAGATAAAGCAGAGCGCGGCGAAGACCCGTGGCAGGCCATCGGGCCTTCGGCCATTCCCTATGCGGAGGGTTGGCCCGCGCCGCGTGAGATGAGCGAGGCTGATATCACGGAAACGATCGCCGCCTTCGGCGATGCCGCGCGCCGATCGCGAGAGGCTGGGTTTGAGATGATCGAGGTCTATGCCGCGCACGGATTTCTGATCCACCAGTTCCTGTCGCCCATTGCCAATCAACGCACGGATCGCTGGGGCGGGTCGCTTGAAAACCGCATGCGCTTTGCCGTGGAAGTTGCCCGCGCCATCCGGGGCGCCTGGCCTGAGGTGCTGCCGCTGGCCTTCCGATTGTCGGCCACAGATTGGCTCGATGGCGGGGTGGAGCTTGAGGATACTGTGCAGGTCGCGCGCGCGCTGAAGGCCGAAGGCGTTGATATGATTGATTGTTCCACAGGCGGGATCGGCGGCAAGGATCGCCCCCGCCGGATGAAGATCGCCCAAGGATTTCAGGTGCCCTTTGCGGCTGAGGTCAAGGCGCAGGCGGATATGCCCACCATGGCGGTGGGGTTTTTGTGGGATGCCGCGCGCTGTGAAGAGATCGTGGCGCGGGGGGAGGCGGACATGATCGCGCTGGCCCGCGAATTGCTCGATGATCCGAACTGGCCGCTCCATGCCGCCGCCGCGTTGGGCGCAGAAGACGGGCATGGGATGTGGCCTATCGAGGCCGGTTGGTGGCTGATGAAGCGCGACCGGCTTTTGAGCAAACTGGGGCTGAGATAGGCCGCGCCTCGGTCAGTTCGCGAGTTTGATCAAAGCGTGGCGCTTCTTGCCCGCAGACAGCTTGATCGGGGCCGCCAAGGCCGCCGCATCTACCATAAGACCGGCATCACTCAGCGGTTCATCATTCATCCGCGCGCCGTTTTCGCTGATCAGGCGCTTGGCCTCCTTGCCGGATTTGGCAAGGCCAGACCGGACAATGAGTTGCACAATCGAAATGCCGTCCGTCACCTCTGCGACGCTCAATTCCAGCGTGGGCAGATCATCGCCCGTGCCGCCCTGTTCGAACACCTCGCGCGCGGTGGCCTCGGCCGTCTGCGCAGCCTCCGCCCCGTGAAGCAGCGTCGTGACCTCATTGGCTAGAATGATCTTGGCTGCGTTGATCTCTGACCCCGCTAGCGCGCCAAGGCGGTCGCATTCTTCAACCGGAAGCTCGGTGTAAAGCTTCAGAAACCGGCCAGTGTCGGCATCCGTGGTGTTGCGCCAGAATTGCCAGAACTCATAAGGGCTGAGCATCTCGGCATTCAGCCAAACCGCGCCGCCCGCCGATTTGCCCATCTTGCGCCCGTCTGATGTGGTCAGCAGGGGGGATGTCAGGCCGTAGATTTCCTGGTCTGAGACGCGCCGCGTCAGGTCGATCCCGTTGACGATATTGCCCCATTGATCCGACCCGCCCATCTGCAACAGACATCCGTAGCGGCGGTTCAGTTCCATGAAATCGTAGGCCTGCAGGATCATGTAGTTGAATTCGAGGAAGCTCAGCGATTGTTCGCGGTCGAGGCGGGATTTGACGGACTCAAACGCCAACATCCGGTTGACGGAAAAATGCCGTCCGATATCGCGCAGAAAATCGAGGTAGTTCAGCCCGTCCAGCCATTCGGCATTGTTGAGCATGATGGCGTCCGTGGCCCCGTCACCATAGTCAAGGTAGCGGGCAAAAACCTGCTGCATGCCGGCGATATTGGCGTCAATCTGTTCAGGGCCTAGCAAAGGCCGCTCATCTGATCGGAACGACGGATCGCCCACCTTCGTGGTGCCGCCACCCATCAGGGTGATCGGTTTATGCCCGGTCTTTTGCAACCAGCGCAGCATCATGATGTTGAGCAAATGACCCACATGCAGCGACTGCGCCGTGGCATCATAGCCGATATAGGCTGGCACCACCCCCGCGCTCAGCGCGTCATCCAGGCCCTGATAGTCGGTGCAATCGGCGAGAAACCCGCGCTCAATCATCACGGCCATGAAATCGGATTTGGGGTGGTAGGTCATTTGGCTTGTCCCGGTCACATTCGCGCGGCATGTATAGGGAGGGTTTTGCGCAAAGGAAATGGGCATGTTGAAACCAGGTCGCGTGTGGGCCTTGGGGGCGATGTCGGGCACCTCGCTGGATGGTGTGGATGCCGCCATGGTCGACACCGACGGCCAGCAGATCTTCGGCTTTGGTGACCATGGCTATCGCGCTTATTCAGATGACGAACGCGCGGTTTTGCGGGCGGCATTGGGCAAGTGGCATGACGATGATCTGGGTGCCGCGCTTGAGGTGGTCCAATCCGCGCATGAGGCTGTTTTGGCGGGCTTTGACGGCGCGGATCTGGTGGGGTTTCACGGCCAGACACTGGCCCATGATCCGGGCGGTCGCGGGACGCATCAATTGGGCGATGGGGCGGCCCTGGCGGCGGCGCTTGGCCGCCCTGTGGTTTGGGATTTTCGCAGCGCCGATATGGAATTGGGGGGCGAAGGCGCGCCGTTTGCCCCGTTCTATCATTTTGCCTGTGCCAAATGGATGGGGGCGAGCGCGCCGCTGGCATTCCTGAACATGGGCGGGGTGGGGAACATCACCTGGGTGGACCCGTCGAAGGACCAACCCGAGGAGGATGGCGCGCTGCTGGCCTTTGACACCGGGCCCGCCAATGCGCCGATGAATGATCTGATGACCGCGCGGCGGGGCGTGGCCTTCGACGAAGACGGCGCGCTGGCCCGACAAGGCACGGTGGCGCAAGGCGCGTTGGAGCTGTTCCTCGATGATCCCTATTTTTCCCGCATGCCGCCCAAGTCGCTGGATCGGGATGCATTTCCCGAAATGATTGGCTTGGTGCAGGAACTCTCTGACGCGGATGCCGTGGCGACGCTGGCCGGGATGGCGGCGGCAGCAGTTTTGCGCGGGATGGAACATTGCCCGTCGCCGCCCACCCAGATGCTGGTCACAGGCGGCGGACGACACAATCCGGTGCTCATGGAAATGTTGCAGGCCGCGCTCGATTGCCCGGTCGCACCGGTGGAGGATGCGGGCCTAAATGGTGACATGCTGGAGGCGCAGGCCTTTGGCTATCTGGCTGTGCGCGTGGCGCGCGGGTTGCCGACCTCTTGCCCGTCCACGACAGGTGTGCGTGCAGCCGTCAGCGGCGGCATCCTCAGTGCGGCGAACGAGGGCGCATGACCTACGCCGTGGATCACCCACCGGGCCCGCGATTGGGGCTCGTGGTGCTCAGCAGCGATGAAACGCTGGAAGATGAGGCGCGCGCGATCATGGGCGCGGGGCTGTCGCTGTTTCACACGCGGATTGAATGCGATCCGGATGTCACACCCCAGACGCTGGCGCAGATGGAGGCGCGGATGGTCGCCGCGGCGAGGCTCCTGCCTGAAGGTCTGGATGCGATTGGCTATGGCTGCACCTCAGCTTCGGTGGTGATCGGACCTGATGCTGTGGCGGCACAAATGCACAAAGCCCATCCGGGCGTGCCGGTGACCAACCCGATCAGCGCTGTGGTCGCGGGGCTGCACGCCTTGGGCGCGCGCAAGATCGGGCTGGTGACGCCGTATCTGCCCGAAGTCGTGGCCCCCATGCGCGCCTTTCTGGAGGCGCGCGGCATTGAGGTTCTGGCGGAGAAAAGCTTTGGCGAGCGTGATGATCGCAAGGTGGCGCGGATTGCCGAACGCTCCACCCTCGATGCCATGCGGGCGGCGGCAGTCGATGGTGTGGACGCGGTATTTTCCAGTTGCACCAATCTGCGCAGTTTCGGGATCATTGAGACGGCAGAGGCGGACCTCGGCCTGCCGGTGATCAGTTCCAACTCCGCGCTGTTGTGGCATGTGGCAAGGCTGGGCGGGCTGGCCCAAGTGAAAGGGCCGGGGCGGCTTTTCGAGACCTGAAAACCCCGCGGCCCGTGCAGAACCAAAGAGTGTTGCGACACGACACAGATCACGCATGTCATCGCCACGGCGCGCGCGCCTTCTGGACAAGCCTGCCCACCTCAACATACTGCACCGAAACTCAAACGCTGAAGGCGGCGCATTGCAGACGTCCAACTATCGCCATGAACTCGACGGGGTCCGCGCGCTGTGCATCATCAGCGTGGTTCTGTTTCACGTAGGCTTTCCAAGCTTCAAAGGCGGCTTCATCGGCGTGGACGTGTTTTTCGTCATTTCCGGTTACCTGATTTGCGGGCAGATTTATCTGGCGCTTCTGGACGGGCGGTTCTCGATCGGGGATTTTTTCGCCCGCCGCATCCGCCGCTTGGCCGCAGCCTATGGCCTGTGTTTTCTGACCGTGGCGCTTTTAGCGGATCAGTTTTTCCTGCGCTCTGAAATGGCCCTTGTGGCGAAGAATTTTCTGGGTTCGGTCCTGTTTTTCAACAATTTCCAATTGATGACAGCAGATGGGTATTTTGCTGGCCCCAATGAGCTTAATCCGTTTTTGCACACCTGGACGCTGTCGATTGAAGAACAGTTCTACATCGCCATTCCGGTCATTGTGCTGCTGCTGCAACGCCGGCCTCAGCGCTTTGTCTGGATGCTCTGCGGGGTGTTTGCGGTGTCCTTGGCGCTCGCGCTGTTTTCCGGCGATTGGCTGCTGACAAAAGACGCGCGGTATTTTTCCACCAGTTTTCGGGTCTGGCAGATTGCGGCGGGCGGTCTTGCGTTTCTCGCGCTGCACCACGGAGGGGGCAGGTTTGCCGTGCCCGGTGGCGCGCTGGTGGGCGTGGGTTTGATCCTTGCGCCGGTGTTCATGATCGATGGCAGTTTTCTTTATCCCCATTGGGTCACTTTGGTGCCCGTTCTGGGCGCGGTTCTGATCATCTTGTGCGGCGCCCCGGGGCAAAGCCCGACCGGGCGCATCCTGGCCAGCCGGCCGCTGGCGTATCTGGGGCGGATTTCCTATGGCACCTATCTGTGGCATTGGCCGTTGATCGTGGGGGTGATCTATTACGGGATCCGCCCTTCCGACGAGGTGCGCAGCCTGATCGTTCTGGCAGCGTTCGGGCTTGGCGCACTGTCTTATCACCTGGTGGAAATGCCGGTGCGCGTCCTGTCCATCGCGCGGCACCGGGGCCGCATCTTTGGCCTCTTTGCCGTGCAAATGGTGCTGATGCTGAGCGTTGCGGGGTATCTGTTCCATCAGGCAGGCCAAGCCGATGACAGCGAAAACGCGAGGCTGGCGGAACTGACAGCCCAGATCGACAAGACCCATGCGGGTTGGATGGCCTGTTGGGGGCACACGGATATCGACGAGATGTGCAGACTTGGCGTTGACGCAGCGGAGCCTGACTTCCTGCTGTTCGGTGACAGCATGGCCAATAGTGCGTTTTTCGCCTTTGATGCCTATGGCACGGATCAGGGCGCATCAGGCCGGTTGGCCACGATGCCGTCTTGCGCCCCGCTTTTGGGCGTGGCCCGCAGCCCCGATTGCCTTGCGTTCAATGACCGGGTCGCAGCCTATCTTGATGCGGCGGAACCGATGGACGTTTTCATCATGGGCTGGTGGGCCTACTACGCCGAAGGGCTGCGCAATTTCGGCACCGCGCGCAATGAGGTGCCATTGCTGTTGGCTGATGGGCGTGAGGCCCCCGATACCTTCACCGCGTTTCAAGACGGGCTGGATGCCATGCTGGCGCACGTATCGCGGCGTCACCGCGTGATCGTCATCAACTCAATCCCGAAATATGAAACATCCGTGCCCAAGGCGATGGTGCGGGCGCTCAGGTTCGGCACAGAGCTGCCTGAATTGACGCGCGCCGATTTTGACGCTGTGCAAGGCCGCGCCACGCAAGCTGTGGCCGATCTGGCCGCCAAGCACGGCGCCCTTCTTGTAGAACCTCACAGGGTTTTTTGTGATGACCGGCTTTGCCGAATGGAACAGGATGGACTGCCGCTTTACACGGATCAGGTGCATCTGAGCGTGACCGGCAATGCCCTGTTGCGCAAGATCGTGATGGACCGATTGGACAGGAGGCCCTGATATGGACAAACCACCCCTCAAACCTGCAACGATCGCGGCGCGCGCCGCAGGGGCCATGGGGCAGGGTGGGGCCGTTGTGCCCGGTCTGGAAGTTTCCAGCACTTTCGCGCGCGGGCCTGATTATGCGCTGATGGGCGGTGGGTCTTACGGGCGCGACCACAACATCACCGTCGCGCAAGCGGAAGAGGTGATCCGGCAGTTGGAAGGCGCAGCAGAAACGCGCGCTTTCGGGTCCGGCATGGCCGCGGCGGCGGCGGTGTTTCAGGCGCTGCCCACGGGCGGGCGCGTTGTGATGCAATCGGGCATTTACTGGGGCGTGACGCATTTTGTGCGGGGCTTCTGCGCCAAGAGAGGGATTGGCCTTGATGTGGTGGATGCCTCCGATCCGGCGGCGATAGAGGCCGCGTTGTCCACACATGCCGATCTGGTCTGGATCGAGGTGCCATCGAACCCGTGGCTGCGGGTCACGGACATCGCCCGGGTGGCGGAGCTGGCCCATGGGGCCGGTGCCGTGCTGGCCGTGGATGGCACGGCGGCGACGCCCGTTCTGACGCAGGCACTGGGCTTTGGAGCGGACATCTCGATGCATTCGGCGACCAAGGCGATGAACGGGCATTCGGATATGCTCGCGGGCGTGCTGTCCTGCCGCGATGCCGGGTCGGCGATGTGGTCAGATATCTGCGCGCAAAGGGCGGATGCCGGGGCACTTCTGGGCCCGATGGAGGCTTGGCTTTTGATGCGCGGTCTCAGGACATTGCCGCTTCGGGTGGAACGGATGTGTGCCTCAGCGCAGAAGATCGCAGAAGCGATGGCCGCCCATGCCCGTGTTGAGGCGGTGTGGTATCCCGGCCTGCCCGGGCATCCGGGCCATGATCTGGCGACACGGCAGATGTGCGGTGGATTTGGCTATCTGATGTCTGTCATCGTGAAGGGCGGGGCAGACGCGGCCTTGGCCGTGGCGGGCCGGTTGGAGTTGATCCACCGTGCGACCTCGCTTGGGGGCACCGAGACACTTGTGGAACACCGCGCGACGATTGAGCCGCAATCGGGGATACCGGGCGGGCTGTTGCGGTTGTCCGTCGGGTTGGAGGATCCCGGAGATCTCATCGCCGATTTGACGCAAGCTTTGGAAGAGTAGCACCCGGCGCGGAATCAAGGGCGTAGCCCGCTGCGCCTTCGCTGGCCCCCCTCAGGGCCTGGCGAAATGGCAACTGCAGGCGATTGCTCGGATGGAGTGCGGGAACCCGTGCATAAAGCACTCCTGTTCAAAGGTCGGATCGCCAGACCGGGGCCAGCCGAAGGCGCTAGACTGCACTTTCCAGCTTGGCCACTTCGCTGCGCATCCCACTTACTAACGCCTCCGCAAACCGGTTAAGCCGCTCCAGCCGCCGGTCATCGGCATGGCGCACAAGATAGAAACTGCGCGTGAGGCTGATCTGATCCGCCAGCACCTTGCGCAAGCCGGGCAGGGCGGACAGCGCGAAATCATGGGCGATGCCCACGCCCGCGCCCTGACGCAACCAGTTGAGCTGCACCGACACGGAATTGGACGCCATATCCACCCGGCTCAGCCCCACCTCTGACAGGTAATCCAACTCCTTGTCGAATATCATATCCTGAATGTAGCCCACCACGCGGTGGCGCTTGAGGTCATCGACGGAAGAGAGCGGTGGATGCGCGGCCAGATAGGCCTCACTCGCCGCCAGATGCAGGTGATAATCGCACACTTTCTGCACAGTGAGCCGCCCCGCACTGGGCGGGCTGACGGCGATCACCATATCCGCCTCCCGCCGCGTCAGATTCACCACCCGGGGCAGGGCGAGGATCTGAATTTCAAGATCCGGGTTCGCCGCCCCAATCGCGTCGCAGACCTGGGGCAGCAGGAAATTTGCCGCCCCGTCGGGCGCACCAATGCGGATCTGACCCGATAGCCCGGCGGTGGGGCCAGCCAATTCCCCGGCGGCCTCCTCCATCGCCTGTTCGGCGCGAATTGCAGGGGCCAGAAGGCGTTGGCCCGCATCCGTCAGCGCGTATCCGTTTTGCGATTTGGCAAAGAGCGCCGCACCAAAGGCAGCCTCAAGACGGGCCACGCGGCGGCCCACGGTGGCCGGGTCCATGCGCAAGACCTGCCCTGCACGCGACAGGGTTTCGCTGCGGGCCACGGCCAAAAACACTTTCAAATCATCCCAGTGCGGGCGCATGGCGGTCTCCTGAGCGTATCTTGCAATTTTGCAGGACGTTTTTGGGAAATTACCTCTTTTCCATGGGTTTTTGCAATATTACCCTGCGCGCAACCTGAACAAGGAGGAACCCCCATGTCCGAACTTTCCCACTTCATCAACGGCGCGCATGTCAAAGGCACGTCCGGCCGGTTTGACGATGTCTTCAACCCCGCCACGGGCGAGGTCATCTACAAATGCCCTATGGCCAGCGCGGCTGAGACCGAAGATGTGATCGCCAAGGCGGCACAGGCACAGGTCGCGTGGGGGGCCACGAACCCGCAGCGCCGGGCGCGGGTGATGATGGCCATGGTGGGGCTGATCAACCGGGATATGGACAAGCTGGCCGAGGCGCTGAGCCGCGAGCATGGCAAAACCATCCCCGACGCGAAGGGCGATTTGCAGCGCGGCCTTGAGGTGATCGAATTCTGCATCGGCGCGCCGCATCTTCTGAAGGGTGAGTATACCGACAGCGCGGGGCCGGGCATTGATCTTTACTCCATGCGCCAGCCGCTGGGCGTGGTGGCGGCGATCATGCCGTTCAACTTTCCCGCGATGATGCCGCTCTGGCATGTGGCGCCCGCGCTGGCCTGCGGCAATGCCGTGGTGCTGAAACCCTCTGAACGCGACCCCTCTGTGCCTTTGATGCTGGCCGAGCTGTTCGTAGAGGCCGGTCTGCCCGCGGGCTGTTTCCAGGTGGTGAATGGCGACAAGGAAGCGGTGGACACGCTGCTTGACAGTGAGGCGATTGGCGGTGTGTCTTTCGTGGGCTCCACCCCCATCGCGCAATATATCTACGCCCGCGCCACGGCGAACGGAAAACGCGCGCAGTGCTTTGGTGGGGCGAAAAACCACCTGATTGTCATGCCCGACGCGGATATGGATCAGGCCGCTGATGCGCTGGTGGGATCGGGCTTTGGCGCGGCGGGCGAACGCTGCATGGCCATTTCCGTGGCCGTTCCGGTGGGCGAAGAAACCGCCGACCGTTTGATCGAAAAGCTGGTGCCCCGGATCGAAAAGCTGAAGGTCGGCCCCTACACCGGTGGGGATGACGTGGATATGGGGCCGGTCGTGACGGCGGCGGCCAAATCCCGCATCATGGGCCTGATTGAAAAGGGTGTCGAAGAAGGCGCGGAACTGGTCGTCGACAACCGCAATTTCTCGCTGCAGGGCTACGAAGACGGGTTCTTCGTTGGTCCGCATCTGTTTGACCGCGTGACGCCCGATATGGAAATCTACAAGCAGGAGATTTTTGGCCCGGTTCTGTCCACCGTACGGGCAGGGTCCTACGAAGAGGCGCTGGGCCTTGCCATGGACCACGAATATGGCAACGGCACCGCGATCTTTACCCGCGATGGGGACACGGCGCGCGATTTTGCCAACCGGATCAATATCGGCATGGTGGGCATCAATGTGCCGATCCCGGTGCCGCTCGCGTATCACACCTTCGGCGGCTGGAAGAAATCCATGTTCGGCGATCTGAACCAGCACGGGCCGGACAGCTTCCGCTTCTACACCCGCACCAAGACGGTCACCGCGCGTTGGCCATCGGGCATCAAGGAAGGTGGGGAGTTCAATTTCAAGGCCATGGACTAAACCGGTCCGGATACCTAACCTGAGCGGGTCGCAGAATGCTGCGGCCCGTTTTGCTTTGGGAGGGAGCGATGTGGAAAGACCGCCGTATTTGTGAGCTGTTCGGCATCGAACACCCCATCCTGCTGGCCCCGATGGCGGGCACCACGGGGCCGGAGATTGTGGCGGCAGTATCCAATGCCGGGGGCTTGGGCGGTCATGGCTGTGCCACCATGCCCGCCGATGTGCTGAAGCAGGAGATTTCCGCGATTGCGGGGCTGACGAACCGGCCGGTGAACCTCAATTTCTTCTGCCACGACACGCCGCAGATGACGCCCGATCACCACGCCGCGCTGCTGGAGGCCTTGGCCCCGCATTACGCGGCAGCCGGGGTCGACGCGCCCACCGCGATGCCGCGCCCCAACTTTTCCACCTTCGGCGAGGAACATCTTGACGTGCTTTTGCGCCATCCGCCTGCTGTTGTGAGTTTTCATTTCGGCCTGCCAGAGGGGCACGCAGTGATGGCTTTGAAAGAGGCGGGCTGCAAGATCCTCAGTTCCGCCACGACGGTGGCAGAAGCCCGCTGGCTCGCTGCGCGCGGTGTGGATGCGATCATCGCTCAAGGGTGGGAGGCCGGTGGCCATCGCGGGGTTTTCCTCGATCTGGACCACGACGCGCAAGTGGGGCTTTTCGCGCTGTTGCCGCAAGTGGTGGATGCGGTGGATGTGCCAGTGATTGCCGCTGGGGGCATTGCAGATGGGCGCGGGATCGCCGCCGCACTGGCACTGGGCGCGGCCGGGGTGCAGATCGGCACGGCCTTCATCACGGCGCCTGAGGCGCGGCGCAAGAAACACCATGCGGAGACGGTGACGGATGGCCATGACAGCTCCACCCGGATCAGCCGATCTGTGTCAGGTCGGCCCGCGCGCGCCCATCGCACCGAATGGCTGGATGCGGTCGCAACGGTAGAGGCCGCGCCCTTTCCGCTGATGTATCACTACACCGCGCCGTTGCAGGCCGCCGACAGCGCGCGGCATCAGTTTTCGCTCTACGGGCAAAGTGCGGGGCTTGCGCCGGAAGGTGACGCGGCAGCGCGGTTGGAGGCTTTGGTCGCGCAAACACGCAGAAAATTTGCAGAATTTTCGTAAACGGTTTTTCATGCGAAAAACCTTTGGTCAGGGATCTGTATTTTCCGGAAGCAACTGAAACGCCTCTGCCAGCCACGGCATACGTTCCACTGCCGGTCGGATGGCGCGTTCGTCGATCAGCCGCCGCATGGTCGAACTGACCGGCCCCACGACTTGGCGCGGCGTGGCCTCTGCGGTGAAGATCGATAGGTAGCGCGAAAAGCTTTTGCCGGGAAACGGGGCCAGTTGGATCTGTTTGTGAAACCGCCGCGCGCGCATGAAGTTGAGCGGCGTGGATATGGTCCATCCATCGCCGTCTGCGACCATGCTCATGAGTGACTGATTGCTTTCGAATTCAAACCGAGACGGAATGTGCAGCCGCAGCCGCCGCAGATGCTGTTCAATCTGCGTGGCGATCATCTGGTTGGAGGAATAGCGCAGTAGCGGCAGCGACGGGCGTTCCACCAGAAGGCTTTCGGGGGCATCCCGCAGCGTCGCGGGCAGAACCAGCACAAAAGGTTCACGCAGCAGCGGGATTTCATTGACGTCCTCGGCGATGTATTGCGGGCGCGCCGCGATGCCGAGGTCGATCTCCTGCTCGCGCACCATCTCCAGTATGTCATGGCTGGGCCGGGTGAGGTGCCGGAACTGGCATTTGGGCATGCCAGCAGCCAATGCGCGGGCCAGCTCTGGCCCGATTTCACTGTCGAAATCTTCCACCATCGCAAGCGACATCGCGCGCGTATCGGCCAGATCGCCGCTTTGGGCCTCCACCTCCGCCTTGCGCAGGATGCGGATGGCGCGATCCACGTGGGAATAAAACAGCGCGCCCGCAGAGGTCAGCCGCATGGGCCTGCGCGAGTGATCAAACAGCGTCACCCCCAGCGTATCCTCCAGGGATCGCAGATGGTGCGACACGGTCGACACGGATAACCCCGCCTCTTCGGCCGCATCTTGCACGGCACCGGTTCGCGCGGTCAGAAGAAAGGCCTCAAGCCACTTGAGGCTGAGTTTTGAGGTTTTCATGATCAGCACCCTTTAGCGCTTTCTGCGCTCAGCATAGAGTTTGAAACCGCAAGAGAACAGCCAGCCAAACTCGCCCCCGGCTGTTAACCGCCGCCATCCCTGGTGTCTGTCGTCTTTGAGGGCATGGCCACGGCGTTGCGGCCCTGCAAGGTGACGAAACGCCCTTCAGCGCCAACCACGGCAGCCGCGCGGACCCCCCGTGTCGAACGAAAGACAAAGCCTTGTATTTCAACGCCCTGACAGCAGCCGCGCGGGTCAGACATCCGTATCTTGCAGGTCGGTCGCAACAGTCGTGCTGAGCCCTTCAACACCGCCTAGGGCGACACTGCCCGCCATGGCTGCCAACCCGACAATACAAGCGCACAGGACGATCCAATCCACAGAGATCGCGCCGGTTTCATCGTGAAGAAATCTGTGCGGCAGGATCATCTTTAGGCTCAATCTTGGTTAATCGCCAACAGGGCAGAATGCCTGTCGGGGCTGGTCATGGGGCCGCTTTCATTGGGGTTTGCCCTCATGCGGATGGTTAAAATGCGCGGTGAAATGTGGCAAAAACATGGCGGCAGGGCCGCGATTGCGGCCATTTTGTGGGTTGGGCTGGTCTTCGCCGATACGGCAGAAACAACCCACGCGTGTGGGCGCGGATTGTTTCCTTGATCGTGATCTGCCGGGGCTGGTTTGGCTCTATTTCTCGGGAATCAGGCCCCGCGGGCTGAACCGCAGAACCAGAATCAGCAAAAGCCCCATGGTGAAAAGCCGCATATGGGCCGCGTTCTCAAGCAGATGCGCCTTCAGCGCGCTGCCATCGGGCAGGCCGGAGGTCAGCACCTCCATCAGCCAAAGTCCCATCGGTTCCACCTGCACCCACAAAAACCAGATCAGGAACCCGCCCAGAACCGCACCGAAATTGTTGCCCGATCCGCCCACGATCACCATCACCCAGACAAGGAAGGTGAAGCGCAGCGGCTGGTAGGAGGCCGGCGTCAGCTGCCCATCCAGCGTGGTCATCATCGCACCCGCCACGCCGCAGACAGCAGAGCCGAGGATGAAGATTTGCAAATGCCGCGCAGTGACGTTCTTGCCCATGGCGCGCGCTGCCATTTCATTGTCACGAATGGCGCGCATCATCCGGCCCCAGGGTGATTTCAGCGCGAGCTGTGCCATGACCAGCAAGATGATCAGGACAGAGGCAAAGAGCAGCGAATATTCCAGCTTCACATAGATCGAAGAGGCCGTGACCGGGTCAAAGCCCAGCCCGGTGGCGCGCTCCACAAAGGTGGGATCCTGTTGCAGATCAACCTCGTAAGGCACAGGGCGCGGCAGGCCCACGACGTTTTTCACACCCCGCGCCAACCAGTCTTCGTTTTTCATCACCGCGATGATGATCTCCGCGATGCCCAGGGTTGCGATGGCTAGGTAGTCTGACCGCAGGCCAAGGGCGGCCTTTCCGATCACCCAGGCCGCCCCGGCTGCCAGCAGACCGCCCACAGGCCAAGCCATTATGATGGGCAGGCCCAAGCCGCCCAGGTAGCCGGTGGCGGCGGGATCCACGGCCTCTACCGCCTCAACGCCGGGATCAAAAACCGCGCGATAGGCAAAAAAGCCGCCCACAAGAATTGCCAGCGTCAGAACCGCCCGCAGTCGCGATGGCGCCATCCGGGTCCGAACCGCAATGGCCGCCACCACCACAGCAGCCCCGCACAAAAGCCCTGTGAGCACGCGGATACCACCGGCGGCCCAGGCCTCCGTCGTGGGGGGCATGGACATCAGCACCGCCGCCAGCCCGCCCAGGGCCACAAACCCCATGACGCCGACATTGAAGAGCCCCGCAAACCCCCATTGCAGGTTCACGCCCAAGGCCATGATCGCTGAAATCAGCCCCATGTTGAGGATCAGAAGCGCCGTGTTCCAGCTTTGCATCACGCCCGTTAGCACGATCAACCCGGCAACAAAGGCGAAAAGGGCGGTGTTGCGTAGGGTGTCACTCATACCGCTTTTCCTTTGAACAATCCGGTGGGTTTGAACAGCAGAACAACCAGCAAGATGACGAAGCTGACCGCGAATTTGTAATCGGTGCTCAGCAGTTGCACGAGGCCCGCAGGTTCCAGCGTTTCAGGCAACAGATAGCCCAGCACCTTTTTCCAGGCATAGGTGATGAAGACCTCCGAGAAGGCGATGACAAACCCGCCCGCAATGGCCCCCAGCGGGTTGCCAAGCCCGCCCACGATGGCGGCGGCAAAAATGGGCAGCAAAAGCTGGAAATAGGTGAAAGGCTTGAAACTTTTGTCGAGCCCGTAAAGCGTGCCCGCGATTGTGGCGAGGGCTGCCACGATCAGCCATGTCACCATCACCACACGGTCGGGATTGATGCCCGATAGCAGCGCCAGATCTTCATTGTCCGAATAGGCGCGCATGGATTTGCCCGTGCGCGTGCGATTGAGAAACCAAAAGAGCAGCGCCACGACGATCACGGCGGTGATGATCGTGATGCCTTGGGAGGTCTTGAACGCCAATCCTTCGCGCAGGCCGGTCATATCGCGGAATTCCCGCGCGGAGATGATGAACCGTTCCCCATCGCCAAAGCGTTGATCGCCCGGTCCGATGATCAGCCGCGTCAGCCCGTTGAGGACAAACATCACCCCGATAGACACGATCACGAGGATCACAGGCTTCGCGCGCTGCACGCGGTAAAACTGATAGACCAGCTTGTCTGTGCCCAGCACCAGTGCGGCGCATCCCAGAATGCCCACAGGCAGCGCCAGAAGGGCGGTGGGCAGGCCGAAGGGCAGGGTCACGCCTGCGCCCTGCAAGGCCCAGGTGACCAGGATCACCACCATCGTGCCAAAGGCCATCGTGTCGCCATGGGCGAAGTTCGAAAAGCGCAGAATGCCGTAGATCAGCGTCACTCCGAGCGCCCCCAGCGCCAGCTGGCTGCCATAGGCCATGGCCGGGATCAGCACAAAATTTGACAGCGCCACGATGGCGTTCAGTGCGTCCATGCTACCAGATCAGCCCGAACTTGTCGGCTTGAGTGCCACGGGAACACCGGCCTTCGGAAAACTCGGTGAGCTTGGCGTTTTCGCTGCCCGTGCCGCGTGCTTCGCCATCAGAGGCCACCAACAATTCGCTTTTGTCGCGTGGCCGGTAAATCCGCGCGGCCCCTCTGCGAGCGACTTCCAGATCCTGATCAAACTGCGCCCCGGCCTCCCGCAAGACCACGGGTGTCCAGCGGCTATCGCGCCCATGGGCCAGCACGAACCGCCAGGCCTGACCTGCGTCATTGGTCATGGTGCAGTTCCAGATATAGGCCCCGTTCAAAGAGGCGACGAACGCGTCATGGCTGACAGCCGGGGCAGGAGCTGCATCCCGCCCACCCGTGCCGCCGCCCATGCACGCAGAGAGCCCCATCGCGGCCATAACACAGAAAACAGCATGTCTCATCACTCTCATCCTCCTAGGAAACTCTTGCGCACTTCAGGATCGGCCAGAAGCTCTTTGCCGCTGCCACTATAGGCGTTGCGGCCTTGCACCAAAACATAGCCTCTGTCGGCAATCTCCAGCGCCTGACGCGCGTTTTGTTCGACCATAAGCACCGACAGCCCAGTGCGGCTGATCTCGATGATGCGGTCAAACAGTTCATCCATCACGATGGGGCTGACGCCCGCCGTGGGTTCATCCAGCATCAGCACCTTCGGCTCTGTCATCAACGCGCGGCCCACGGCCACCTGCTGACGCTGCCCGCCCGACAATTCCCCGGCCGGTTGGCGGCGTTTGTCCTTCAGGATGGGAAACAGATCATAGACCTGCGCCATGGTACCCGCGATGTCGTCTTTGCGGATGAACGCCCCCATCTCGAGGTTTTCTTCCACGGTGAGGGAGGTGAAGATGTTGGAGGTCTGCGGTACAAATCCCATGCCCTTGGCCACCCGCGCTTGAGGGCTGAGGGCGGAGATATCCTCCCCATCCAGCCGCACCGCGCCCCCGCGCAGGTCGAGCATGCCAAACACCGCCTTCATCGCGGTGGATTTGCCCGCCCCGTTCGGCCCCACGATCACAGCAATCTCACCGGGGTTCACCGCAATGGTGCAATCATGCAGGATATCCGGCCCCGACCGACCATAGCCGCCTGTCATCGTGTCGCCGATGAGAAAGGGTTCGCCCGCCACCGTCATTCTGTTCCACCCGCCGATGCTTCGAGGATGATCGTCGCCAAAGCCGACAGCGCGCTTTGCATATCCGTGGCCTCTGGCGTGGGATCGATTTCATACCCTGTGACGCGCAGATACCCACCGCCGAGGACGGCAAAACTGGCGATGCTCAGGTCTTTGGGTTCATTGGCCGCGAGGGTTTCGAGAACCGGATTGATCCGCAATTGCGACCCGGCATAGGCCAGATCAATATTGATCGTGTTCAAAACCTGCACGCCCGGTTCCTCGGTTATAGAAGCCACATAGTCTGTCTCCAACGTGTCGAGGTCGGTGGCATCTTCCTGATACCGCAGGAAGAAGGATACGTTGTCGTTCTCAATCCGAAGACTGCCCACATGGGGGGCGTGATCAGTGACCTCGAACCCCATGAGAGAGGGGCAAATCGACACCTCCGCACCCAGAACGTGGCAGGGTCTGCCCGTCAGCGGATGGGTGGGGTCCGACCAAACTCGTGGACCGTCGATAAAGGCGGCGTTCGCGTATTGCATGAACAGCGCCTTACCCTCAGCGGTCGGCTCTGCCTCTACCTGAACGGCGATGGCGGTATCGCCGCCCTCCCGCCCAATGAGCGCGACATAGCGGCCATATTTCTGGCGGGATGCGGATTTCGACAGGAAAAAGCGATAGATTTGCACGTCGCCGTCGCGCGAGACCTCCACGCCATTGGCCAGGACATCTGCAATTTCAGCCTCTGTCACGCCCACCTCCCGACCGAAGCCGTCGACCATGCTGCCCACCAACGTATCAAGCGGCGTTGTACGTCCCATGCTGGCGAAATCGAACGCGTTGATCGCGATAACTTCGCCTTCAGGCGCCGTAAAAACGACCTGGTACACGTCGTCTTGGGTCAGGATGTCCAGATCAAGGGTAGAATTGAAATCCCAGGCCGCGCGGCAAAAGCCGGTGGTCCCAAAGAATGTGATGCAGTTGGGTGCGTTGCTGTCGATCCCCGCAACGGGCGGAGGAGGTGGCGGTGGCGGAGGCGCGGGCACCTCTGGCACGTCTTGCACGGCGGCAATGGTGAGCGCGCGCATGGCTTCCGAATGCGCCTCGGGCAGGGGCTCACGCACCTCCTGCACGCCCACATGGCTTGCCACCACCAAGATCCATCCCTCGCCTAGCCGCGCGATAGAGTTGAACTCCGCCGACAGCGCGCCGTCGTCGCCCATCGCGGCGGTGGCCGTGGCCGTGTTCCAGGTCAGCCCGGCATAGTCATCTTCCGACGGCCAGAGCCAGCGCCCATCGCCCATGCTGTTTGCATCGGCACCCATATTGGCCAAGTAATGCTCATCCACCATGACACGCAGATCATCCACCGTGGTGGGGCCAATATCATTGGAAAACACATTGATGGTCAGCAACACGTCCCGCCCGGCAAAGGACACCGCCCCATTGCCCGGCTCCCCCAACATTTGCGCATCCTGCCAACGGGTCCCGTCGGGGCAGAAGCTGACATCGCTGCCCAAATCCACGCAGGCCTGAGCGGCTGCGCCCCAAAGGCACAGGATAGCCGCCAAGCAGAGCCGCGCCGGGGTTGCGAACCCGTGCGTCACGGTCGCGTCTTTGGCAAACACGTCACTCACGCCAGCGCAACTCCTCCAGGTATTCTGCGTGAAGCGTTGTGTGCGCGGCGGTCAGTTCCGTGGCCACTTCATAGGTGAGCGCCTGCACGGTCTGGTCGGCGTCAATCAGAACGGTGTTGCGATACAAAACCGGCA
This sequence comes from Pseudomonadota bacterium, assembly GCA_038532355.1. Lineage (GTDB taxonomy): Bacteria > Pseudomonadota > Alphaproteobacteria > Rhodobacterales > Rhodobacteraceae > Roseovarius. The sequence continues at coordinate 60,183 of JBCBAT010000007.1, forward strand.
AGCCGTCGATTTCCATGAAGTAGGACAGGGTTTCTGCCGGTTTGCCAAAAAGCTGCGTGTCGTCCACGGACACGACTGACACGTCTTCGCGGTCAAACCCGATTGCTGCGGCGGCGTTGTCGAGCACGATCTCACGCATCAACTCATTGGTCAGGCCCTGCTTTGCTCCGATGTCCTCAACGATCACCAGTGCGTATGTCGTATCGTTATGTCGAAACTGCGCAGTGATATCGGCCGTGGCCGGGGCGACCTTGATCCATTTGCCATCTGTCGCACAAAGCAAAAGCTGCGACGTCAGAGACGTGCAGTCCTCCGGCAGGGGTTCTGAAAACCGCCATGTCCCATCCGACAGAATTTCCACCTTCCGGCCATCGACAAGAGACGTCCCCAGAATATCCGCCGCCAACACCGGCGACGCGCATAACAACGCCAATGCCATGACGCCAATACGAAAACCCTTCATGATCTCAGCCCCCTGCTTCATCTTGCCAGAAATACTCCGGGGTTTTGGGGGCTGGCCCCCAAGAAACAGAGCGTTTGGGGGCTGGCCCCCAAGAGTGCTTAACCATCACGCCCCCACCTTGTCTTTGTGCTTCAACCCAGTGCCCAGATAGGCCTCGATCACCTGCTCATTGGCTTTGATCTCCGCCAGTGTCCCTTCGGCCAGTTTCTTGCCCTCGGCCATGCAGATCACCGGGTTGCAGATGCGGCCGATGAAATCCATGTCGTGTTCGATCACCACGAAGGTATACCCGCGCTCCCGGTTCAGCTGCTGGATCGCATCGGCAATGGTGTTCAGAAGCGTGCGGTTCACGCCTGCGCCCACCTCATCGAGAAACACGATGCGGGCATCGACCATCATGGTGCGGCCCAGCTCCAGCAACTTCTTCTGCCCACCAGACACCTGGCCCGCGCGGTGATCGGCCAGATGCTCAATGGTCAGAAATTCCAGAACCTCATCGGCCTTCGCCCTGAGCGCGCGTTCTTCATTGGCGATGCGTTTGCGGCCAAACCACGTGTTCCAAAGCGTCTCACCCGATTGCCCGCCCGGGACCATCATCAGGTTCTCGCGGCAGGTCATGGAATGAAATTCATGGGCAATCTGAAAGGTGCGCAGCAGCCCTTTGTGGAAAAGCGCGTGGGGCGGCAACCCGGTGATGTCCTCGCCCTGCATCAACACCCGGCCCGAGGTCGGCTCCAACACACCCGCGATCACATTGAACAGCGTCGTCTTGCCGGCGCCATTGGGGCCAATGAGGCCGGTGATCGAGCCTTCCGCGATCTCCATCGACGCGCCATCCACCGCGTGGAAGCCGCCGAAATGCTTGTGCACGTCCTCAACGACGATCATGGATTGCCCCCAGATGCGATCAGCCCCGGCCAGATACCGGGGCTGATGCGTTTCGTAAAGTGCGACCTAGCGGTACTGCGCTGTGGTGATCTTGCCGCCTTCAAAGACGATCTCGCGGTAGTTGCCCGCGCTTTCACCTGGCCCGATCAGTTCAACAGCCGTGGCACCGACATAGTCAATATCCGTGCCCGCCGCGATCAGCTCCAGCGCCTTGGCCAGCTCACCGGGGAAGATCTGTTCGCCCGGCGCATTGGCCACATCCATCACGTGATCCTTGTAATCGCCCGGCTCGACCGAACCCGCCGCCTGCATGGCCAGCATGATAAGTGCTGCCGCATCATAGCTTTCCTTGGAGAAAGGCGAGGTGCCATCAACCCCGTCGGCCATGCCTTCGAAGATCGCAGCGCCTTCGCTGTCGGTGCCCGGGTGCTGCCCGGTGGAGCCGTCAATCTCGGACCCGAAATTGGCTTCCAAAGCCTCACCGATCATGCCGTCGGGGAAGTGGAAGCTGTCAAACGCGCCGGAATCCAGGGCTGCGCGCACAATGCCGCTGCCGCCCTGATCGACGTAGCCGGCGACAACCAGACGATCACCGCCCGCCGCCGCAAGCGCCGCGACCTCGGCAGAGTAGTCACCCTTGCCATCTTCATGGGCGGCGTTGATTGTCACGGTGCCGCCAGCCGCCTCGAAGGCTGCGGCAAAACTGTCAGCGAGGCCCTTGCCGTAGTCGTTGTTGGTATAGGTCAGCGCGACCTCCTTGATGCCTTGGTCGATCAAAACATCCGTCATCACAACGCCCTGACGCGCGTCAGAGGGGGCCGTGCGGAAGAACAGGCCATTGTCTTCGGCGGTCGACAGACCCGGCGAGGTGGCGGACGGCGACACCATCACCATGCCATTGGGCACGGCCACGTTGGAAAGGATTGCACCTGTCACACCGGAACAATCCGCGCCCATGATGCCTTTGACGCCCTCAGCCGTGACAAGACGCTCGGCGGCGGCGGTCGCGGCACCGGCATCCACACAGGTGCTGTCCGCGCGCACTGGCGTCACGGTCATCCCATCCAGAAGCTTGCCGCTTTCCGTCACTTCGGCCATGGCCAGTTCCGCGCCGTCACCCATATGCGGGGTCAGCGATTCAATGGGGCCGGTGAAGCCAAGGATCACGCCAATCTTGACTTCCCCTTCGGCAAAAGCAGCCCCTGTGGTCAATGCAAGCGCTGCGGTGGTCGCAAGAAATTTTTTCATTGTCAGTTCTCCCTGTGGACTGATGGTTATTGGGCAAGGAGGGTAGAAAGCATGGCTGGAAATGCAAGCGCAATCGGGAATTGACCTGATCCCCCATCGCCCCCACTTCTAGGTGAGGTTAAAAAAGGAGACGTCATGCGCTGGGTTTGGGTGGCTTTGTTGGGTCTGGGTGTCGCGACGCCAAGCGGGATGCAGGCGTTGGAGACAAGCCAAGGCAGTTTAACGGTGACGGAAGTGGCCCGGGACCTTCATGAACCCTGGGGGTTTGCCTTCCTGCCCGATGGGACGATCCTGATCACGGTGCGGGACGGCGCGGTCAAACGCGTCAAGGATGGTGCGGTGACCGATGTGCCGGGCGTGGGCGGTATCCGGGCCGCGGGGCAGGGGGGCTTGCTGGATATTCTGGTGCCACGCGATTTTGCCCAGACCCGTGATGTGTATTTCACGTTGGCCCAGCCTCAGGGCCGACAGTCCGGCACCGCCGTGGCACGGGCGCAGCTGTCACCGGACGGAACGCAATTGCTCAACTGGACGATCATCTATGAGATGGACCCGGGCAGTTCAGGTGGCCGCCATTTCGGGTCGCGCTTGGTGGAGGCCCCGGATGGCACGCTTTTCGTGACCGTGGGGGACCGCGGCGACCGGCCCTCGGCGCAGGATCTTTCGGTGGAAAATGGCTCTGTCCTGCGGATCACCCGCGATGGTCAGATCCCGCAGGACAATCCCTTCGTGGGTCAACCCGGCGCGCAGCCTGAGATTTGGTCCTACGGTCATCGCAACCCACAGGGTGCCGCGCTTGATCTGGAGGGTGATCTTTGGGTGGCGGAACACGGCGCGCGCGGCGGGGATGAGGTGAACCGTGTGCGGCGCGCGGCCAATTACGGCTGGCCGGTGATTTCCTACGGTACGCATTACTCAGGCTTCAAGATTGGTGAGGGCACCGCGAAGGAGGGCATGGAGCAACCGGAATTTTACTGGGATCCGTCCATGGCACCGTCTGGCATGATGATCTATTCCGGCGCACTTTGGCCGGAATGGCGCGGGTCAATCTTTGTGGGTTCGCTGAAGTTTGACTATATTTCGCGCCTGTTCGGGCCTGCCTTGGCAGAGGAAAATCTGGCCGGGCCCGAAACTCTGCGCGTCCGCGACGTGCGGGAAGGGCCGGACGGGGCGATCTGGTTTCTGTCTTTGGGCAATGGCGCGCTTTACCGTGTCACGCCGTAATGCGTTGCGCTGGTCTGTCCGTAAGGACAGTCTCACCCGTGGTGCAACCCATGCCGCAGGCGCGCCCTTTGGGTGACGCGCCTGCGATCTGGAAAGCTCAGGCGGCTTCTTCTGTTGCAGCAAACCGGTCGTAGAACGCTTGATCCTTCTCGGCCATCTCGCGCAGCAGCGCGGGCGTGGCAAAGCGCGGGCCGAATTGCTCTGTCAGTTGATCACAGCGTTCTGCCGCATAAGGCGCGCCGATCATGTCGAGCCAGGAAAACGGCCCGCCTGACCATGGCGCAAAGCCCCAGGCCAGGATCGCGCCCACATCACCTTCGCGGATGTCTTCCAGCACGCCTTCCTCCAGCGCGCGCACCGCTTCCAGCACTTGGGCAAACATCAGCCGGTGCTGCACCGTGATCAGATCAGGTTGGTCTTCCGCGCGGGGATATTGCTCCGCCAAGCCTGCCCAATAGCCCTGCCGCTTGCCCTTTTCGTCATAGTCGAAAAAGCCCGCGCTGGATTTGCGGCCCAACCGGCCCAGACCTTCCATCCAGAAGATCACCTCATCCACCGCCCCATCGGGGTAGTCATCGCCCATGGCCGCCTTCGTGGCGCGCGCGATCTTCGCGCCCAGATCAATGGAGGTTTCATCGACCAGTTGCAGCGGCCCCACCGGGAAGCCCAGCTGACGTGCCGCGTTGTCGATGAGGGCAGGCTCAACGCCCTCGGCCACCATGCGGATGCCTTCGTTGATGTAGGGAATGATGCAGCGATTGGCGTAGAAAAACCGCGCGTCATTGACCACAATCGGCGTCTTCTTGATCTGGCGCACATAATCGAGCGCCTTGGCCACAGCACGCGGCCCGGTTTTCTGACCTTTGATGATCTCCACAAGGAACATCTTTTCGACTGGCGAGAAAAAGTGGATGCCGATGAATTGCTCCGGGTTGTCAGACGCCTTGGCCAATTCCGAAATCGGTAGGGTGGAGGTGTTGGTGGCGAAAATGCAATCGTCGCCCACGTGCTTCAGCACGTTCTTGGTGACCTCGGCCTTCACGCCAACATCTTCGAACACCGCCTCGATGATCAGGTCTGCACCTGCAAGCGCGCTGTAATCCGTGGTCGCATTGATCCGACCCAGCATGGCGGTCTTCTTGTCTTCCGTGACCTTGCCGCGCTTCATGCCTTTGTCGAGGTAGTCCTCCACATACGCCTTGCCCTTGTCGGCGGCCTCTTGTTTCTGGTCGATCAGCACGACATCCATGCCCGCCTGCGCCGACACCAGCGCGATCCCTGCGCCCATCATGCCTGCGCCCATGACACCGACTTTCTTCACGGTCTCATCCGCCACATCCGGACGCGAAGCGCCTTTTTCCAGCGCTTCCTTGTTGATGAAAAGCGACCGGATCATCGCGCTTGAGGACGGGTTCATCAGCACATTGGTGAACCAACGCGCTTCGATCTTAAGGGCGGTTTCAAAGGGCACCATCGCGCCTTCATAGACCGCGCTCAAGAGCGCCTTGGCCGCTGGAAACGCCCCTTGCGTCTTGCCATGCACCATGGCCGAGGCACCCACGAAGGTCATGAACCCTGCCGGGTGATAGGGCGCGCCACCGGGCATTTTGTAGCCCTTTTCATCCCAGGGCTTCACGATGGCAGGGTCTGAGAGAACCCAGGCCTTGGCCGCGTCCATCAGCTCATCAGCAGGCACAACCTCATCCACCACACCGGCGGATTTGGCCTTCTTGGGATCATTCAGCTTGCCTTCCAGCAACAAGGGTGAGGCCCCCATCGCGCCCAGCTTCTTGGCCAGCCGCGTCGTGCCGCCTGCGCCCGGGAAGATGCCTACCATGATCTCCGGCAGGCCGATCTTGGCCTTGGGGTTGTCAGCTGCAAAAATACGATGGCAGGCGAGCGGCAGTTCAAGGCCAATGCCCAACGCCGTGCCAGGCAAGGCGGCGGCAATCGGCTTGCCGCCCTTGTTGGTCTTGGGGTCCATCCCTGCGCGTTCGATCTTGCGCAGAATGCCGTGCATCCCCATCAGCCCGTCAAAGAGCCCCTTGGCCGGGTCATCGCCCGCCTCTTCCTTCATCCGCGCAATGACGTTCAGGTCCATCCCACCCGCAAACGTGCCGGGCTTGCCAGAGGTGATCACCACGCCCTTCACAGCATCATCGGCCAGCGCGTCATCGATAAGGCCCTCCAGCACGGGCCAGGCCTCCATAGTCATGACGTTCATGGATTTGCCCACCGTGTCCCAGGTGATCACCGCGACGCCATCAGCGCCTTTTTCCATCGTGAAATCAGCCATTGTCTTTCTCCTATACGCCCGCGCGGCAGGCCTTTGCTTCTTCGGGATAGCGCGCTGTCAGCGCCTCCCGGACATCTGTGAGTATGCGGCCCAGTAGGTTTTGACCGGGCCAGTCTTCTTCAGGCGTGATTGAGGCTGTTTCGGCGTCCAGCCCAATCGCCCAGATCGTGTCAATCGGGCTAGCCTCGACCAAAAGCTTGGGCGCGGTTTGAAAGAGCTTGCGGCGCAACCCCTTGTTCTGGTCAAACTTGGCGAAGTTGATCTCGCGAACCAGATCGCACTTCACCTCGTCCCATTTTTCTTCCGTAAAGCCGGCAACCTTGCGGCCAAGCGCCTTTTGTTTTCCTGGATCAGAGGCGGCAAGTATTTCAGCGCCTGTAACGGCATCATCAAAAACCTGCGCTTTGCCATACATCATGGCTTGTTCTGCGGTGTTAAACTGCACGCCCCACAGTGATATCTGGCAGGCCTGCCATTGGCTGAACGGGCCTGACCAGTAAAAGTGATATCCCTGCGTGGTCGCCACAGTCTTATACTCGTTCAATAATGGTGGCCGCACCCATGCCGGAGGCGACGCAAAGCGTGGCAAGACCCACTTCCTTGTCGGAACGTTCCAGCTCATCCAGAAGCGTGCCGATGATCATCGCACCGGTCGCGCCCAGCGGGTGGCCCATGGCGATGGACCCGCCATTCACATTGACCAACCCGGGGTCGACATCAAAGGCCTGTTGAAAGCGCAGCACGACGGAGGCGAAGGCCTCATTGACCTCGAAAAGATCAATGTCGGATATGTTCATGCCGCTATCGACCAGCGCCTTCTCCGTCGCGGGTACAGGGCCTGTCAGCATAATCGTCGGATCGGTGCCGATCTTGGTGGTCTGACGCACGCGGGCGCGGGGGGTCAGCCCATACTTCTCACCAAAAGCTTTCGACCCCACCAGCACCCCGGCAGACCCATCAACGATGCCAGAGCTATTGCCCGCGTGGTGGATATGCTCGATCCGCTCCAGATGGGGGTATTTGAGTTTTGCCACGGCATCAAAGCCCGGCATCACCTCACCCATATCCTTGAAGCTGGCTTTTAGCGCGCCCAGCGATTGCATATCGGTGCCCGGGCGCATGTATTCATCGCGGTCGAGGATGGTGATCCCGTTGATGTCGTTCACCGTGACGATGGACTTCTCAAACCGGTTATCCTCCCATGCCGCCGCCGCACGGTTCTGGCTTTCCACAGCCAGCGCATCGGCGTCATCACGGGTAAACCCGTATTCGGTGGCAATGATGTCCGCGGAAATGCCCTGAGGCACAAAATAGGTCTTCATGGCGATGGAAGGATCAACTGCAATCGCTGCCCCGTCGCTGCCCATGGCCACACGGCTCATCATCTCGACGCCGCCCGCGATGTAAGCCTCACCCGCGCCACCTTTGACCTGGTTAGCAGCAAGGTTCACCGCCTCCATGCCAGACGCACAGAAACGGTTGATCGACAGACCCGGAATACGCTCATCCAGATCGGAGGCCAGCACAGATGTCCGCGCTAGACAGCCACCTTGTTCCATCACCTGCGTGGCATTGCCCCAGATCACGTCTTCCACGGCATGACCGTCGAGCCCGTTCCGCTCCTTCAACGCGTTCAGCACATTGGCCGACAGTCGCGCGGCGGTCACTTCGTGCAAGGATCCATCCTTGCGGCCCTTCCCGCGCGGGGTGCGCACGGCGTCATAGATGTAGGCTTCAGACATGGGGTGTCTCCTTCGTTCAGGCGCGGTCAGCGGGGCTGCCGGGCATCAGGTCATAGGGATGTTTCCAGCCGGGCAGGGCAGAGATATTGCCCAGCCAGCGGTCGATATTGGGCCACTCCGCCCGGTCAAAGCCGAACGGTTCAGGGTAGTAGAGATAAGCGCAGCAAGAGATATCGGCGTTCGTCAGCGCATCGCCCACCATCCAGTCGCGCCCTTCCAAATGCGCCTCCAGCACCTGATAGGCGGCCTTGAGCCTGCCCTGCATAAAACCGATTACCTCCGCCGGGCGCTTGTCCTCTGGCAGGAAGTTCATCAGAAACCGCGTCATGCCTGCTTGACTGGAGAGTTTATGATTGTCCCAAAGCACCCAACGCAGCACCTCATAGCGCTCGGCATCCGATGCACCGCCGAACTTGCCCGTCTTGTCGGTGATATAGGTCTGAATGACACCCGACTGCGTGAGCTTCACGTCACCATCCACCAAAACGGGCGCTTCGCCCATGGCGTTGATATTCGCGCGAAAGACATCGCTGCGGGTCTCGCCGCCAAAGAAATCCACCTTGACCGGTTCCCACTCGAGGCCTGAAAGCTCCAACGCCAGCGCCGCCTTGTAGGCATTGCCGCTTTCTCCAAAACAGTGAAGCTTGATGGTCATCGCGCCCTGCCTTCCGTTTGCGTCGGCGCCGCAGATGGGATTTGAGTATTTGTGGAAAGATGAAGCGGGTGGACTTCACGCTTTGTTAACCACGTTTCGGTAGCTTTCAAATGCGCCACAGCCTGGAGAGGCGATGGGCGTGAAAGGTGAAGCCCTGCCCCGAAGCGATACGCCTGGCGATTGATGCGCGGGGTAGGGCGGACACCGGCTTCATCTTTCCAGAAATACTCCCGCCGGAGGCATGAAATCTCTGTGGCACCTGCGCCCATCATCAGTTTGACTTCCCGGGCTGGAATGACCTCGAAATCAATTCCTTCATGATCTCGTTGGTCCCGCCATAGATCCTCTGCACGCGCGCATCGGCCCACATCTGGGCGATGTCGTATTCGGCCATGTACCCATAGCCACCATGGATCTGGACGCATTCATCCAGCACCTCAAACTGAGTGTCGGTGATCCAGTATTTGGCCATTGCGGCCTTCTCGACCGTCAACTCACCGCGCAGGTGTTCGGTGATGCATTCGTCCAAAAACGCGCGCGCCACCTTGGTTTTGGTCTGACACTCCGCCAGCTTGAAGCGCAGGTTCTGGAATTGCAGTAGGTTGTCGCCAAAGGCCTGACGGTCTTGGGCGTACCTGATGGTCCGCTCCACCCCGCCTTCCATCGCGCCTTGGGCGCAGCAGGCGATGATCAGGCGCTCCTGCGGCAGCTGCTCCATCATCTGGTAAAACCCGCGTCCTTCTTCGCCGCCGAGGATGTTCTCGGGCGGCACCTCGACATTGTCGAAGAACAATTCAGAGGTATCGTTGGCCTTCATCCCGTTTTTCTCAAGATTGCGCCCACGAGAGAACCCCTCGGCCCCGTCGGTTTCGACCACGAACATGGAAATGCCGCGCGCACCCTGTTTGGGGTCCGTCTTGGCGGCGACCACGATGAGGTTTGCGTGTTGACCGTTGGTGATGAAGGTCTTTTGCCCGCTGAGACGATAGGCATTGCCGTCCCGCACGGCCCTTGTCTTCATCCCCTGCAAATCCGACCCTGCGGCCGGCTCTGTCATTGCCAGCGCGCCGACCAATTCACCCGACACCATTTTTGGCAGCCAGCGCGCCTTTTGCTCTTCCGAGCCGTAGGCCAGCACGTAATGCGCCACGATCCCGGAATGGATCGGATGTCCCCAGCTGGCGAGGTTGGCGCGGTTGTGTTCCATCAGGATCACCGCCTCATGGCCGAAGTCGCCGCCCGCGCCGCCGTATTCTTCGGGGATGGAGGGGCAGAGCAGGCCAAGCTCTCCGGCCTGCTGCCAGGTCTCCCGATCCATCATGCCCTGCTTGTTCCAGCGCTCGAAATGGGGGGACCATTCCTCGTTGATGAAGCGGGCGGTCATGTCGCCCAGCATTTGGTGTTCGTCTGTCATCCAGCTCGACATGTGCCGCCCTCCCTTCGCGCGCCGTTTAGAACAGCGCCTCTTCCAGTTCCATCACCGGCTCCGCGCCGCTTTCAATGCGCGCCAGATGCATGCCCGTCGCGGGCAGGCGGCGGGACATGTAGTAGCGGCCGGTCTTCAGCTTGGCTTTGTAGAAGTCCTCATCCGACGTGCCCGCCTCCAGTGCGGCATGGGCGGCCTTGGCCATCCGGGCCCACATCAAGCCGAGGCAGACATGACCGAAGAGATGCATGAAGTCATACGAGCCAGACAACGCCGCGTTGGGGTTCTTCATCCCGTTCTGCATGAAGAACATGCCAGCGGTTTGCAGATCCTTCGACGCGGCTTTGAGCGGATCAAGATAATCCTTCTTCAGCGCCTCATGGTCTTCATTTTCCTTGATGAAGCTCTTCACCGCGTCGAAGAAGGCCATCATCGGCTTGCCACCGTCAGCGGCCAGCTTGCGGCCCACAAGGTCCAGCGCCTGCACACCGTTCGCGCCTTCATAGATCTGCGCAATCCGCGCATCGCGGACAAACTGCGACATACCCCATTCTTCAATGAATCCATGCCCGCCATAGACCTGCTGCGCCTTCACGGTCATGTCGAAGCCTTCATCGGTCAAAAAGCCCTTGATCACAGGTGTCAGCAGGCTGACCAGACCTTCGGCATCCGCATCACCCGAGCGGTGCGATTTGTCGATCATCTCGGAACCCCAGAGCAGCAGCGCACGGCCACCCTCGACAAAGCTTTTCTGATCCAGCAGCGCACGGCGCACATCGGGATGCACGATCAGCGGATCGGCCGGGCCATCGGGGTTTTTATCACCCGTCACATCGCGCCCTTGCAGGCGATCCTTGGCGTAGATCAGCGCGTTCTGATAGGCCGCTTCGGCCTGCGCGACACCCTGCATGCCGACGCCCAGACGGGCCTCATTCATCATGGTGAACATGGCGCGCATGCCTTTGTGTTCTTCGCCCAGCAGATAGCCTGTCGCCTCATCATAATTCATGACGCAGGTGGAGTTGCCGTGGATGCCCATCTTCTCTTCGATCTTGCCGCAGGCGACGCCGTTGCGCGCACCCAAGCTGCCATCCTCGTTCACATGGAACTTCGGCACGATGAAGAGGGACACGCCTTTGATCCCATCGGGCCCACCGGGGATCTTGGCCAGCACCAGGTGGATGATGTTGTCCGACATGTCATGTTCACCAGCAGAGATGAAGATCTTCTGGCCGGACACTTTGTAAGTTCCATCACCCTGCGGCACGGCTTTGGTCCGCATCAGGCCCAGATCGGTGCCGCAATGGGGCTCCGTCAGGTTCATCGTGCCGGTCCATTCGCAGGCCGCCATCTTGGGCAGGTAGGTGTTTTTCTGCGCGTCAGAGCCGTGCGCCAGGATCGCAGAGGCCGCACCATGCGTCAGACCGTGATACATGGTGAAAGCCTGGTTCGCGGCAGAGAAAATCTCCCCCACAGCCGTGCCCAGCACCACCGGCATGCCTTGCCCGCCATATTCTTCGGGCAGGTCGAGGCCCGGCCAACCGCCTTCGCGCACCTGGTCAAAGGCGTCTTTGAACCCGGTGGGCGTTCGGACCACGCCGTTTTCCAGATGACAGCCTTCCGTATCGCCCACCACGTTCAGCGGGGCCAGCACGCCGGAGGCCAGCTTGCCTGCCTCTTCCAACACGGCAGAGGTGAAATCAGCCTCAAGATCGGCGTAACCCGGCACGTCGGTTTCCGAGATATTGAGCACCTCGTGCAGAACGAATTGCATGTCTTTGGTGGGGGCGGTGTAGCTTGGCATGATGGGTGTCCTCGATGTCGGTGTCGCGTTATGGTTTATTCTGCGGCGCGTTTGGCGGTCCGCAGGGAGGCGATCATCTTCTCGCCCCACTTCATTTGTTCTTGTAGCTCGGCGATCGCCTCATTGAGGTCTTCGCGCTGGCGTTCCAGATCGCGCAGGCGCTGCTGGGCAACCTCATAGGTCTTGGTCAGCTGTTCTTGTTGCTGATCTCCACGGTTATACAATTCGAGCAACTGGCGGATTTCTTCGAGCGAGAAGCCAAAGCGCTTGCCGCGCAGAATGAGCTTCAGCCGCGCGCGGTCAGAGCGGGTGAAAAGCCGCTTTTGTCCGTCGCGAATGGGGAAAAGCAATTCCTTCGCCTCATAGAACCGCAGGGTACGCGGCGTGACGTCGAAGGCATCGCACATTTGCCGAATGGTCATTGTGTCTTGCGTCATATCAAGGTCCTGACGGGTTGCTATGCACTGCAATTGTGGGTCATGAGCAATGGTTACAATAGGTCTGGTCGTTGACGTAAGTCCGACGTTACGTAACTTTTGAGGTTTACGTAAGGTTTAAATGGGTCAACCTTATGTGAGGGGGCCGTTTTCCGCCTAAAGGACCTTTTGTCATCGGGCGGGTAAGCGTGCAGAGTGCAATTTCTTCGAAGAAATTGCGTCAGAAAATTCGAATTTTCTGGCGCAGAATTTTCAAAAATTCTGCTAGGCGCCAGGTGATCACCATTTGGTAAAAGTTTAGGCAAGGCGCGCGTTTGCAATCACGTCCATTTGTCCTTGACTTTAAACGCCGATCCCCGGATAAGCGCGCTCTCAAGCCCTGCACGGGGCATTTAGGTATTGCCCGAACGGGCACGCCGTCCGAGGTGGGGCAAGCCCCGAAACACCTGAAAAGGGACCGTAGGACGCGGAAGCGAAAAGGAACAACGCGATGTTTGCGGTCCTCAAGACCGGTGGCAAGCAATACAAGGTCCAGTCGGGCGATACGCTCCGCGTGGAAAAGATTGCAGCTGATGCCGGTGAAAAAGTTCAATTCAACGACGTTCTGATGCTGGGTGGTGATAGCCCCGTGATCGGTGCGCCGTTCGTCGATGGCGCGGCCGTTCAGGCCGAAGTCGTTGACCAGATCAAGGGTGACAAGGTCATCCACTTCGTGAAGCGCCGCCGGAAGCACGGCTCTCAGCGCACCAAAGGGCACCGCCAGCAACTGACGCTGCTGCGCGTGACCGAGATCCTGGAAAAGGGTGGCGACAAGTCTGGCGTGAAGGCGGCAGTGGGCGCGGGTTCTGTTGCGGCTGTTGTCGCAGCGGCCACGGAAAAGAAGCCTGCCAAGAAGGCTGCGCCCAAGGCGGAACCGAAGGCCGAAAAGCCCAAGGCGGAGAAAAAGCCCGCCGCGAAGAAAGCGGACGCCGCTGGCGATGACCTCAAGCAGCTGTCGGGCGTCGGCCCCGCGCTGGAGAAGAAATTGCACGAGGCAGGCGTGACCACATTCGCCCAAGTCGCCGCGTGGACAGAAGACGATGTGGCTGCTATGGACGAGAAACTGTCGTTCAAAGGCCGGATCGAGCGTGAAGGCTGGATCGAACAAGCCAAGAAACTGGCTGAAGGCTAAGGAGAGACCAAATGGCACATAAAAAAGCAGGTGGTTCATCCCGGAACGGTCGCGACTCAGCGGGTCGTCGCCTTGGTGTGAAGAAATTCGGCGGTCAGGCTGTGATCCCCGGCAACATCATCGTGCGCCAGCGCGGCAACAAGTTCTGGCCGGGCGAAGGCGTGGGGCAGGGCAAAGATCACACGCTCTTTGCTGTCGCGGAAGGCGCTGTCAAATTCCACAAGGGCCTCAAAGGCCGCACATTCATTTCGGTCCTCCCAGTGGCGGAGGCCGCGGAGTAAGCCGACCGAAGAGTTTTGAGAAAAACATGGGGGGATCGGCAATCGCCGGTCCCTTTTCATTTTAACCATGCTGGTTGGGAGGAACGTGACCATGATCATGGAAGACATCACCGCACAGGTTGTCGTGCAGGCAGACCGCTTTGTTCTGCGCCCGCTTCGCGCGTCAGATGCTGGGCTGATTGCCATGTATTCCGGTGACGAACGCGTGGCGCGCATGACCACGTCGATCCCCCACCCAATGCCACCGGGCGCGGCAGAGGCCTTCATCGCGCGCGCTCGCGCTGCTGACCGGTCTGAGGATGTCTGGGCCATCGACGGATCCCGCTCCGGCGGGGCAGAGCTTGTGGGCCTCATCGGGATGGAGCGGATGGATCGTGACCAATCCGAGATCGGCTATTGGATCGCGCCCGCCTTCTGGAACACCGGCATCGCGACGGAGGCCGTGGCCGCCATCATCGATACCAACCCGCAGAAGGCGTCCGTTATTTTCGCCTCCGTCTTCCAAGACAACCCGGCCTCAGCCCGGGTGCTGACGAATTGCGGGTTCGCCTATCTGGGCGATGCCGAAAGCTTTTCGGTGGCCCGGGATGCGAACGTCCGTACCTGGACCTATAGCTTAAAACTCGATTGAAGCGCGCAGCACCTTTGCGCTAGGGGGAGCCCATGAAATTCCTTGATCTCGCAAAGGTCTATATCCGGTCCGGTTCGGGCGGCGGGGGCTGTATCAGCTTCCGGCGGGAGAAATATATCGAATATGGCGGGCCGGATGGCGGCGATGGTGGCAAGGGCGGGTCCGTCTGGGCCGAGGCGGTTGAAGGTCTCAACACCCTGATCGACTTCCGATATCAACAGCATTTCTTCGCCAAGAACGGCCAGCCCGGCATGGGGCGGCAGCGCACGGGCAAGGATGGCGATGACATCGTGCTGCGGGTCCCCGTGGGCACCGAGATCCTTGATGAAGATCAGGAGACGGTGATCGCGGACCTTACCGAGGTGGGCGAGCGGATCCAACTGGCCCGTGGCGGCAATGGCGGCTTTGGCAACCTGCATTTCAAAACCTCCACCAACCAGGCGCCGCGCCGGTCGAACCCGGGCCAGCCGGGGATTGACCGCACGATCTGGCTGCGGCTGAAACTGATTGCCGATGTGGGGCTTTTGGGCATGCCCAATGCGGGCAAATCGACCTTTCTGGCGGCCACATCCAACGCCCGGCCCAAGATTGCCGATTATCCCTTCACAACGCTGCATCCCAATCTGGGCGTCGTCGGTGTGGACGATACCGAATTCGTGGTCGCCGACATTCCGGGCCTCATCGATGGTGCGTCAGAGGGCAGGGGCTTGGGTGATTTGTTCCTTGGCCATGTGGAGCGATGTTCGGTTCTGCTGCACCTGGTGGATGGCACCTCCGGCACGCTGGATGAGGATTACCGGACCATTATTCGCGAATTGGAGGCGTATGGCGGCGCACTGGCCGACAAACCCCGTGTCACCGTGCTCAACAAGATCGACGCGCTTGACGATGAAGAACGCGCCTTTCTGCGCGAAGAGCTGGAGGCCGTGACAGGCGCGCCCGTTCTGATGATGTCAGGCGTGTCCCGAGAAGGGGTGACAGATGTCTTGCGCGCCGTCCGTGACGTCATGCGCGCAGAGCGGGATCGCGACGCTGCACAGGCGATGCAGGCGGAACCATGGCGTCCCTGACGGACACGATCAAGGCGTCGCGGCGTGTCGTGGTGAAGATCGGCTCGGCGCTGCTTGTAGATCGGCAAACCGGCGCGCTTCGGGCCGCTTGGCTGCAAGCGCTGGCCAATGATGTGGCGCGACTGCGGGAACGGGGCGCGGATGTGATCCTTGTGTCGTCCGGGTCCATCGCCCTGGGGCGGGCCACGCTGGGCTTGCCTGCCAGCGATCTGACACTGGAACAATCGCAGGCCGCGGCCGCCGTGGGGCAAATCCAGCTGGCCCATGCCTATGATGGCGTGTTGGATGGCCACGGCCTGCGCGCCGCACAGGTGCTTGTGACGCTGGAAGACAGCGCTGATCGCCGTCGTTACCTCAATTCCCGCGCCACGCTGGATCAGTTGCTGACGCTGGGTACTGTGCCCATCGTGAATGAAAATGACACCGTGGCCACCGATGAAATTCGCTACGGCGACAATGACCGCCTTGCCGCGCAAGTGGCCGTGACAGCAGGCGCCGATCTGTTGGTGCTGCTCAGCGATGTGGACGGGCTGTATTCGGCCAACCCGTCCACGGATCCGGGCGCCCAACGCTTCGACCGTGTTGAGGCCATCACGCCGCAGATTGAGGCGATGGCGGGCGACGCTGGCTCCGGCCTCTCCAAAGGTGGTATGAAAACCAAGGTGATGGCCGCCAAAACCGCCACAGCCGCCGGATGCGACTTGGTCATTACCGAAGGTTCGGTCCTCAACCCCTTGGAAAAGCTTGAAAATGGCGCAACGGCCACATGGTTTGTCGCACAAGGCGACCCGCGTCAGAAGCGCAAGCAGTGGATCGCGTCGATGAAGCCCAAAGGCCGGGTTCACGTGGATGCAGGCGCGCAAAAGGCGCTGACGGACGGCGGATCGCTGTTGCCTGCGGGCGTCAGCGGGGTTGATGGCACTTTCACGCGCGGTGACATGGTGGAGGTTGTGTCTGAGGCCGGTCAGGTGCTGGGCCAGGGCTTGGCGCGCTACGATTCCACCGATGCGCGGCGGATCATGGGGCAGAAAACCCATGAAATAGAAGGGGTTCTGGGGTATCCTTCACGTGGCCCGCTGATCCACCGCGACGATCTGGTGTTCTGAAACCGTTTTGATAGGCTGACGAGATGAAAGACCTTGATGATATTCCCGCCCTGATGGCTGATATTGGTGTCCGCGCCAAATCCGCTGCGACGGTTCTCGCAACAGCGCGACCTGAGGCCAAGACAAAGGCCCTTTTGTCTGCAGCCGACGCGATTGAGGCGTCTCAGGCCGATATCATCGCCGCCAACGCGCGTGACATGGATTTTGGCCGGGAAAAGGGCTTGTCTGATGCCATGCTGGACCGTCTTCTTCTGACGCCCGCGCGCGTCACAGCCATGGCTGACGGCCTGCGCGCGGTCGCCGGGCAAACCGACCCTGTGGGGGAGGTGATCGCGGAATGGACACAGCCCACGGGCCTGCATATCCGCCGTGTGCGCACGCCTTTGGGTGTTGTCGGCGTGATCTATGAGAGCCGTCCCAATGTGACAGCGGATGCTGGCGCGCTGTGCCTCAAATCCGGCAATGCGGTCATCCTGCGCGGCGGGTCTGAAAGCTTTCATTCCAGCCAGGCGATCCATGCCTGCCTTGCGGCGGGGCTTTCAGATGCGGGCCTGCCGGAGGATGCCATTCAATTGATCCCCACGCGCGACCGCGCCGCCGTGCGCGAATTGCTGACCATGACCGACCATGTCGACGTGATCGTGCCTCGGGGCGGCAAGGGCCTTGTGGGTCTTGTCCAGCGGGAAGCGCGCGTGCCGGTCTTTGCGCATCTTGAGGGGATTGTGCATATATATGTCGATGCCAGCGCCGATCTGGAAAAAACGCGCGCCGTGGTGCTGAATGCCAAAACCCGCCGGACGGGGATTTGCGGCGCAGCGGAATGCCTTCTCTTCCACGCGGATGTTGTTGATACCATTGGGAAAATCGTGATCAACGATCTGGTGGCTGCCGGGGTAGAGGTGCGCGCCGATGAGACGCTTCAGACCTCCGGCACCATCCCCGCTACGGCGGAGGATTGGGGCAAGGAGTTCCTCGACAGCATCATTGCGGCCCGCGTCGTGCCGGATATGGAAGCCGCCATTGCCCATATCCGCGCGCATCATTCCCAGCACACCGATTGCATCATGGCCGAAGATGACGCGGTTGCCGATGCCTTCTTTGCCCAGCTCGACAGTGCGATCCTGATGCGCAATGCCTCCACCCAGTTTGCGGATGGCGGGGAATTTGGCATGGGCGCGGAAATCGGCATTGCCACGGGCAAGATGCATGCGCGCGGGCCGGTGGGCGCCGCACAGCTGACCAGTTTCAAATACCTCGTCGTCGGGGATGGCACGGTGCGGGCCTAGGCCCTGTGTGATCAAAACCGCAGGGTCAACCCCGTGTCATCGGTGGACAGGCTGAGCGGACGGCCCAGTTGCCGCAGCAATTCAGGCAAAAGCGCGAATTGCACGGCGGACGGCGCAATGGCCATGTCGCCCGCCGCGCCCGTGTCGCCCGTCAGCATCGCCCAGGGCGCCCCATCCATCATGAGCTTCGGCCCCTGCGCGGTCAGCACGAAAAAGGGTTCGTCGCGCGCGACGTCAATCCGGCCACCCGCGCCAAGCGCGGCTTCCGCACACATGAGCGCCAGCAGAACCGCCTTCGCCTCGGCCCGGGTCAGATCGTTCGAAATCTGCCAGTGCAGCGCGATGCGATCGCTCAGAAACACGCCACGCAGAATATCTGCGATGTCATCGCCCCGCACGGTGTGCCCGGCATCAAGCTTGCCTGTATCGCCAAAAGCCAGACGGTAATACTTGATCCGCGCCGCGGCACTTTGCGCGCTCTGGTTCACCAGATCCGCCTCCGGCCCCCGCGGCAGACCCGCCAGTTCCATCAATTCCAGCCCGTTGGTCACAGCACCGATCGGGCTGATCAAATCGTGGCATATGCGCGATCCAATAAGGCCGGCCAGCTTGTCATCGGTCGTGGTCAAAGTGCTCGTCTCCTCGGGCGGGCGTGACACGCAGCGCCCCCGCAAAAGAAGCATGGAAAAACTTTAGGAAAAGTTAACACACGTTAAAGTTGTTTACCACGCTTAATGGGAGAGCGCCGTTGAATTGCCCGGCCTGCACGCATAGAAGGCGGCGATGACAAGTGACGCGGCAATGAAAACGGACGAGGTGGGTGCAGACAGTCGGTTTGCCGTCAGGCTGGCGGCGGATGACGCGGATCTGCGCGCGGCCCAAAAGCTGCGCTATGACGTGTTTGTGCGCGAACTGGGCGGGGATGGCCCGCTGGTGGATCACGACGCCGGGTTGGAACAGGATCGGTTCGACCCGCATTTTGACCATCTGCTGTTGATTGATCGCGCCGCGGGCGACGCCGTGGTGGGGGCCTATCGCCTCTTGCCGGGGGACAGGCGCGCCGACGTGGGGCAGTTCTACACGGAAGGCGAATATGACCTCGACGTGCTGCACCAATCCGGGCGTCGCTTGTTGGAATTGGGGCGGTCCTGCTTGGCTCCGGCCTATCGCGGCGGCGAAGGGATGTATCACCTCTTCAACGGTCTTGCGCGGTATGTCCTTGAAAGGGACATTGAAATCCTGTTTGGCGTGGCCTCTTTTCACGGCACCGACCCGCAGGCTTTGGCCGCGCCCTTGTCGCTGCTGCATCACCGCCACTTGGCTCCAGAGGGGCTGCGCGTGCGGGCGAGGGGCGCGCATTATCAGCCCATGAACCTGATGCCCGAAGACGCAATCGACCGGCGCGCGGCCATGTTGCAGGTGCCCGCGCTTCTAAAAGCGTACCTGCGCCTGGGTGGGTTTGTCGGCGATGGCGCCTTTGTGGATCACGCGTTCAACACCACCGATATCTGCCTTGTGATGGACACACAGCGCATGAATGAGGCGCAAAAAAACATTTATACCAAGGGCGTTACAGCGTGAGCTTCACGTGGTCGCCGAAGGAGCGTCCGCCAGAGGTTAGGATCACACCCTTGGGGTGGGTGCTGGTGCTGATGCGCGGCCTGCCATTGCTCTGCGCCATATTGATCGGGGTCACCGTGATAGCCGCGCTGCGACTGGTGGAACGCCCTTTGCACGGCGCGTCGCGTCCGTGGACACCGTGGATCACCGTGGTCTTCAGCCGCATCGTTCTGGCGCTGCTGCGCGTCCGGCATCAGGTGAAAGGCCACATGATGGCCCATCCCGGTGCCTTGGTGGCCAACCATTCGTCATGGCTGGATATTTTCACGCTGAACGCGGTGTCGCCGATGTATTTCGTGTCGAAGGCAGAGGTGGCGGGCTGGCCCGGGATCGGATTTCTCGCCAGGATCACCGGCACGGTGTTCATCGCCCGCGATCGCGCGCAGGCCCGCGCGCAAAAGGATATTTTCGAAGACAGGCTCCATGCCGGTCACAGACTGCTTTTCTTCCCGGAAGGCACGTCGACGGATAACTTCAGGGTTCTTCCTTTTAAATCAACGCTTTTTGAGGCGTTCTTTACCCAGGACCTACGCGAAACCCTGTATATTCAACCCGTCACCGTGGCCTACACCGCGCCTCCGGGGCAGGATCCGCGGTTTTACGGCTGGTGGGGCGATATGGATTTCGGACCGCATGCGCTGATGTTGTTGGCGCAGCCCAAGGGCGGATCGGTCGACGTGGTTTTCCATCCGCCTGTCCCCGTGCGCAGCATGGCCAACCGAAAGGCGATGGCCGCCGCCATGGAAAAGGCTGTGCGGCAAGGCATGCCGGAAGGCCGGCAGGTGGCCCACTAACCCATCGCGGCTTTCAACTGGCTGAGCGCGCCTGCTGCGTCATCAGTGTTCCAAATCTCCGACCCGATCCCAAAAAAATCCGTGATCGCAGACAGTTCCGCGACGTAGTTCACGTCAAGCGCGCCTTCGGCAACCACCGGCACTTCGATCATTTCGGTCCACCAGGCGAAAAGATCCACCTCCGCCCGGCTGCCATCGCCCAAAGCACTGACACCCGCAGGGCCAAAGCTGATGTAATCGGCACCGGCCTCACCGGCGGAAATGCCGTCGTGCCGACTTGTGCCGCAAAACGCACCAACAATGGCGTCTGACCCTAGGGCCTTGCGCGCAGCACGCACCTGGCGCGCGCCGTCCAGCAAATGCACACCGTCCAGCCCCAGCCGGTCCGCCAGCACGAAATGGGTTTCAATCACCAGCGCCACGTCACGGGCATGGGTCACCTCGCGGCAGGCATCTGCGGCACGGGACAACTCCCCTTCATCATGGGTCGAGAGCGCCAGCCGCACGCAAGCCACCTCATGGGTCGCGAGCACTGCGTCCAATTGGGCTGGGAAGCGGCTCAGCTCGATCTCTGGTGGGGTGATCAGGTAAATCTGTGGTGTGTCCGCGTCTTCCATGACCGCCCCCTCTGCCGTCATGCCCCTATAGCGGCCATCTGTGCCCGCTGTCCATCCGGTCTTTTCACCCTCGCCAAAGCCGGGTAGGGGCAAGGAAAAAGGAGAACGCCGCATGCCCACCAACCCCGATCAACCGGTTTTCGTTCTGGTGCGTCCGCAAATGGGCGAAAACATCGGGGCGGCGGCACGGGCGATGTGGAATTTCGGGCTGGATGCCATGCGCGTGGTGGCCCCGCGCGATGGCTGGCCCAATTCCAAGGCCGTCGCGATGGCCAGCGGCGCGGGGCGGCTTCTGGATGAGGCGCAACTGACCGAGACAACGGCGGAGGCGCTTGCCGATTGCGAGATGGTCTTTGCCACCACGGCGCGGCCCCGGGGGCTGACAAAACCTGTCGTGACGCCGGAACGGGCGATGGAACTGGCGGCGGAAAAGATCGCGGAGGGCCAGCGCGTCGGCGTGCTTTTTGGCCCCGAACGCGCGGGCCTTGAAAATGACGATATCGCCCGCGCCAATGCGATCATCAACGTGCCGGTGAACCCGGAATTTCCTTCGCTCAATCTGGCGCAATGCGTGCTTCTCACCGCTTATGAATGGCGCCGCGCCACCGAAAATACGGCTCCAGAGCGGATGGAAATGGCCCAAGCCGACTGGGCCAATCACGCAGATATTGACAGCTTATCAACGCATTACGAAGAAACGCTCACCCAAGCGGGGTTCTTCTTCCCAGAAACCAAAGCTGCCAATATGAAAACCAACCTCCGCAACATGTGGAGCCGGATGCCGCTCACCCGCTCGGATGTGCAAATGCTGCACGGGGTGCTGCGTCAAATGGTGCGTTGGAAGGACCGATAGCGCGTCAATCACGTCCCTTGAAGCCTGCCACCACAGGGCATACTGTCCGGCCAAGATGACAGTCAGGATCCGTTCCAAGCCATGAGCTCCAAGCGCAGTATTTTCGAAGAGGTCTCAACCGAGGCCGCAGATCGTGCTCAGCCCACCAAAGGTGTTATTGACCAAGGCCGCTCTGACTCCCGTGGTTTGGTGCGGGCGTGGTTGATCACACTGTTTTCGCTCGTGGTGTTGATGATCGTGGTGGGTGGTCTGACGCGGCTCACCGACAGCGGCCTGTCGATCACCGAATGGGATCTGGTCACGGGCGCGATCCCGCCGCTCAATGCCGCCGATTGGCAGTCAGAGTTCGACAAGTACCGCGCGATCCCCGAATACCAATTGCAAAACAAGGGGATGAGCCTTGAGGACTTCAAGGTCATCTATTGGTGGGAATGGGGCCACCGGCAGTTGGGCCGCGTGATCGGGCTGGTCTGGGCTGTGGGCTTTTTCGGCCTTCTCGCCACCCGCAAGATGCCCACGGGCTGGACGGGGCGGTTGGCGCTTTTGGGCGTGCTTGGCGGGCTGCAAGGGGCGATTGGCTGGTGGATGGTGTCCTCTGGCCTCACCGGCACAATGCTGGATGTGGCCAGCTACCGCTTGGCGGTGCATCTTGGGCTGGCCTTTGTCATTCTGGGGTTCATCACGTGGTTCATCCTCAAGCTGTCCCGCACGGAACGCGATTTGATGCAGGCGCGCCGCGATGGCGAACGCCGCATGTTTGCGATGTCTGGCGGCGTGATGCATTTCACCGCTGTCCAGATCCTTCTGGGCGCCCTGGTGGCGGGCATCGACGCAGGGCGGTCCTTCACCGATTGGCCGCTGATGGGCGGCACGTTCATCCCGATTGAATTCTGGATGCCGGATCTGGGCATTCGGAATTTCTTTGAAAACGCGGGCTTTGTTCAGTTTCTCCACCGGATCTGGGGCTACATTCTTCTGGCCTATGTCGTGTTCGTCTGGGTGCGCAGCCGCCGCAGCGCCTTTGCGGCCACGCGCCGTGCCTTTACCGTGATGACGCTTGCTATCTTCGCGCAAATCGTGCTTGGCATTGTCACCGTGCTTTACGCCGCACCTTGGCACATTGCGATCTTCCATCAGTTGCTGGCGGTGATCGTGTGGGTCCTGATCCTGCGCACCCGGTTTCAAAGTGGCTATCCCGTTTCCCAATCCATCCGAGGATAAATGATGACAGCTTATGACGCGCTGATGGCCTTTGATCGCCAGACACGGGCGCTTGCCCAAATCTCGGGGCGGCTAAGCTGGGATCAGGAAACCATGATGCCACCCGGTGCGGTGGACCAACGCGCCGAAGAACAGGGCGCGATGGAAGCGGTGCTTCATGCACGCCGCACGGACCCGCAGGTGGGCGAATGGCTGGAGGCGGCACAGCCCGACACAGACGCGGCGCGCGCCAATATCCGTGAAATTCGCCGCGGGTTTGAACGGGCCTCCAAAGTGCCTGCTGATCTGGCCACGGCGATTGCCCGGTTGACCAGCCGATCCCAAGGCATCTGGGCGCAAGCGCGCCGCGGCGATGATGTGGCCGCCTTCCTGCCTGTGTTGGAGGAGGTGGTGGCCCTCAAGCGGCAAGAGGCGCAAGCCATCGCAGGCAGCGATGTCAGCCCATATGACGCGCTGATCGAGGATTATGAACCGGGCATCACCGGTGCCGAATTGCAGACGATCTTTGACGGCATGCGCCCGGGTCTGGTGGCTTTGCGCGAACGTGCGCTTGACGGGCAGGCAGGGCAGAGTGTGTCCGGGGCGTTCCCGGCTGATGTGCAAATGGCGCTGGCCAATGAAATCGCGGAACGCTTCGGCTATGACACAGCACGCGGGCGGCTCGATCTGGCGGTGCATCCGTTTTCATCGGGGTCCGGCGATGACGTGCGCATCACGACCCGCATCGCCGAAAACGATCCCTTCAACTGCCTTTACTCCACAATCCATGAAACGGGCCATGCCTGCTATGAACAAGGCATCGACCCGGCCTATCGCCTGACGCCGCTTGGGGCGGGGGTGTCCATGGGCGTGCATGAAAGCCAATCGCGCATCTATGAAAATCAGCTGGGCCGGGGCAGGGCGTTCTGCGGCTGGCTTTTCGGCGCGATGCGTGACCGGTTTGGCGACATTGGCGTGACGGATGCCGATGCCTTTTACGCCGCCGTCAACCGCGTGCATCGCGGTTACATCAGAACAGAGGCTGATGAGGTACAATACAACCTCCACATCATGCTGCGTTTTGAACTGGAACGCGCGCTGGTGATGGGCGATTTGGCCGTGACGGATCTGGAGGCCGCTTGGAACGACCGGTTTGAGGCGGATTTCGGCTACAAGGTCGATAAGCCCTCCAATGGCGTGCTGCAGGATGTGCATTGGTCGGTGGGGCTGTTTGGATATTTCCCCACCTACAGCCTTGGCAATGTCTATGCCGGCTGCCTGTACAAAACACTACGCGCGCAAGTGGATGGGCTGGATGATGCACTGGCAAAGGGCGATCCCAGCCCCGCCACCAATTGGCTGCGCGACAATCTGCAAACCCATGGTGGGCTGCGCGTACCTGCCGACACGATTGCCCATGCTTGCGGCGAACGCCCCACATCTGCCCCCTTGATGGCCTATCTGGAAGAGAAGTTCACCGCGCTCTACCCGGGCTAGCGGCGACAGACATATTCAGGGGCGCATCCCTGTGCTAGCCTCCCCTCAAATCATCCATGAAGGAGGCCCAAATGACCACCAGAACCACCAATGGCCGCGGCAAACGCTATGACAGCGTGCTGGATACCGTCGGCGATACGCCCACGATCCGGATCAACCGCATCGCGCCGGACAACGTGACGGTCTACGTAAAGTTTGAGGCCTTCAACCCCGCCGGATCGGTCAAGGATCGGCTGGCGCTCAACATCATTGAGTCGGCAGAGCGCGATGGCCGGTTGCAACCGGGCCAAACGGTGGTGGAGGCCACATCGGGCAACACAGGCATCGGCCTTGCCATGGTCTGCGCGGCCAAAGGCTATCCGCTGGTGGTGACCATGGCTGAAAGTTTCTCCGTTGAGCGCCGCCGCCTGATGCGGTTTCTGGGCGCCAAGGTGGTGCTGACACCGAAGGGTCTGAAGGGCTTCGGGATGTACACCAAAGCCAAGGAACTGGCCGAAGACAACGGTTGGTTCCTGGCCAGTCAGTTCGAAACCGCCGCCAATGCCGACATGCATGAAAACACCACCGCGCGCGAAATTCTGGCGGATTTCGAAGGGGAGAGGCTGGATTACTGGATCACAGGCTACGGCACCGGCGGCACCGTCTCTGGCGTGTCCCGCGTGCTGCGGCGCGAACGGCCCGACACGAAGATCATCCTGACGGAGCCGGAAAATGCCGCGATCCTCGCCTCGGGCTATATCAACACCCGCAATGAGGCGGGCCAGCCCACCGAAGGCCACCCGCATTTCAACCCGCACCCGATCCAAGGCTGGACCCCGGATTTCATTCCATATGTCCTGCAAGAGGCGATTGATAACGGCGGCTATGATGAATTGCTGCCCGTGGCGGGCGCAGATGGCATCGCCTGGTCGCGCAGGTTGGCGGCGGAGGAGGGGATCTTCACGGGCATCTCCGGCGGGTCGACCTTTGCCATCGCGATGGATTTGGCCAAAACCGCGCCTGACGGGGCGGTCATGCTTGTCATGCTGCCCGACACCGGGGAGCGTTATCTGTCGACCCCTCTCTTTGAGGGCATTGCCGAGGACATGACGGAAGAAGAGCACGCGATTTCCATGTCCACTCCGTCAGCGCAGATGGCGGCAGAATAGAATGGGCGCATGGCTCAGGCCGTGCGCCGCCCGGTGCGCACCGTGCTGATGACAACAGATAAAATGGCGATCTGACCTGCCACCACGGCGGGCCAGATCAAGGCGAACTGCGCGTCAAAATATTTCTGCGGGCCAAAGGACACGGCGGCAAACACCGCGGCCACCAGCGCAAACACCAGCCCAATTCGTGTCGATGGCCGCAGGATGATCGCCGCCATCGCCGCGGCAATCGAGGCGCCGATAAGGGGCGCGATGCCAAAAAGCGGCGTCACCTCGGGCGGGTGTGGCCGGATACCTGCAAAGAGCGCGAGCAGCATCACAGCCTGCAAGATGATAAGTGTGGCAAGGGCAGCAATCATGCCTCGGTCTGTGTCCTGGTCCATGGGAATCGTCCTCTGATAAAGCCGTAATTGTGTGTACGGTTGCTATATCCGTAATTTAGTGTACGGTTTCCGTCAAGCCCATTCAGGAACCACGCCATGACCCCCGAAACCCGCACTGCCCGCGCGCAGGAAATCGAACAGGCGGCTTACGCGATCCTCGCGCAGAAGGGCTACGCGGGGATGTCGATGCTGGCCGTTGCCAAACGGGCCCGATGTTCGAATGAAACCTTGTACAATTGGTATGGCGATAAGCTGGGCCTCGTACGGGCCATGGTCACGCGCAATGCAGAGGAGGCGCGCGCGCTGCTTGAAGGCACCCCTGAGGATGACCGTCCCGCACTGCAGGTTTTGACGGCGTTCGGCCCTGTTTTGTTGAAACTTCTGCTTGGCGAACGGGCTGTTGCGCTCAACCGCGCGGCGGCGGCGGACCCCACGCAGGAACTGGGGCACGCGCTGGCCACGGCTGGGCGCGAAACCGTTGTGCCGCTTTTGACCGCACTGATCCTGCGCGCGATGGAGGAGGGCGGTTTGCCTCAATCCGACCCTGCCAAAGCGGCAGACCTTTATCTGCGCCTTCTGATCGGGGATTTGCAGATCCGTCGGGTCATCGGCCGGATGTCCCCTTTGTCCGAGGCTGACATCACCACCCGCGCGGAAGAGGCGCTGCGCGGCACGGCCAAAATCCTGTCCTGAATCCCATCATGCATGAAAAAGCCCCGGCGGTCGCGTGTCCGCCGGGGCCTTGAAAGTCGCGCTCAGGAAGAGTTACGCGACCATTTTCTCCACAACTTCCCCGAAGGACGAGGGCGTGGGCACAATCGTGACACCCGCCTGCTTCAGGATATCGACCTTTTCCTGCGCCGATTCCCCGAAGGCCGACACGATCGCGCCCGCATGGCCCATCCGGCGACCCTTCGGTGCGGACAGACCGGCGATGTAGGCGGCCACAGGTTTGGTCATGTGATCGCGGATGTATTCGGCGGCCTCAGCCTCTTGCGGGCCACCGATTTCACCCACCAGAACCACGGCATCCGTGTCTTTATCCGCCTCAAAGAGCTCCAGAATATCCTTGAAGCTGGACCCGTTGATCGGATCACCGCCAATCCCGATGGAAGACGACACGCCAATCCCACGCTCCGACATCTGGGACGCCGCTTCATAGCCCAGCGTCCCCGACCGGCCCACAATGCCCACACGACCGGGCTTGTAGATATGGGGCGGCATGAGGCCCGCGAACCCCTGACCAGGCGTGATGACACCGGCGCAGTTCGGGCCGATGAGCCGCATCCGCTTTTCTTCCTTGTAGCGGCGCATATAGCGTTTCACGCGGATCATATCCTGCGTGGGCAGACCATCGGCGATGCACACACAGGTTTTGATGCCCGCGTCTGCGGCTTCCATGATGGAATCTGCCGCAAAGGGCGGGGGCACGAAGCTGATCACCATGTCAGCGCCGGTTTCGGCGACAGCACCCTTCACGGTGTTGAAAACCGGCAGGCCCAGATGGGTCATGCCACCTTTGCCCGGCGTCACGCCACCCACAACATTCGTGCCGTGGTTCATCATGTCTTGCGCGTGGAAGGACCCGATGCGCCCGGTGAACCCGGTGACCAGAACTTTCGTCTCGGATGTGATGATAATCGCCATTACACGGCCTCCTTCAGCTCAGATGTCTTCCACTGGCCGACGACCTTGTTGGCCGCCTCCGCAAGCGTGCTCGCGGTCATGATGTTGAGGCCGCTTTCGGCGATAAGCTTCTGACCTTCCTCAACATTTGTGCCGGACAGGCGCACCACCAGTGGCATCTGGATGTCCAGTTCCTTGACCGCGCGGATCACCCCTTCGGCGATCCAGTCACAGCGGTTGATGCCTGCGAAAATGTTGACCAAAATCGCCTCAACATTCTTGTCGTTGAGCACGGCCTTGAAGGACATGAGCACGCGTTCGGGGCTTGCACCACCACCCACATCGAGGAAGTTGGCAGGCTCACCACCGGCCATCTTGATCATGTCGAGCGTGGCCATCGCCAGGCCCGCGCCGTTCACGATGCAACCGATTTTTCCGTCGAGGCCAATGTAGTTGAGGCCGCGATCGCCCGCATAGGTTTCACGCGGGTCTTCCTGGCTCTTGTCGCGCAGTTCCGAAATGCTTGGGTGCCGGAAGAGGGCGTTTTCGTCAAAGCTCAGCTTTGCGTCCAGCGCCACGATGTCGTTCGACGCCGTCACCACCAGCGGGTTGATCTCCACCATCGCCGCATCTTTTTCGCTCATCAGTTTGTAGCAACCCATGATCGTTTTGGCCGCTTGCGTGATCAGTGGGGCATCAAGGCCCAGCTGGAAGGCGATTTCACGCGCCTGGAAAGCCTGCATGCCCACCGCCGGGTCGACGACGGAGCGGATGATGGAATCAGGTTCGTTCTCAGAGATCTCCTCAATCTCCATCCCGCCTTGGGCCGAGGCCACAACCACCACGCGTTCCAGCGTGCGGTCCATGACGAAGGCCAGGTAAAGCTCCTGCGCGATGTTCGTCGCCTCTTCGATGTAGAGGCGGTTCACCAGCTTGCCCTGCGGCCCGGTTTGATGCGTGACCAAACGACGGCCCAGCATCCAGGCGGCGGCATCCTGAACCTCTTCTTCACTGGCACAAATGCGCACACCGCCCGCCTTGCCGCGCGCACCGGAATGGATCTGAGCCTTCACGACCCATTTGTCGCCCGATAGTTCCGAGCAGCGATAGACCGCCTGTTCGGGGCTGTAGGCAATGCCGCCGCGGGGGACTGCCACGCCGAATTGCTTCAGCAGGTCCTTGGCCTGATATTCGTGGATATCCATGGTGTTATCCTCCTCTCTTAACCTTTGGCTGCGATGGCATCGGCCACCACCAGCACATTGTTGGCCATGCGTTCGCTGGCCGCGTCGATCATCTTCCCGTCAAGCGCTGCGGCCCCTTTGCCAGCCGCTTCCGCTTTGCGCAGCTCTTCAATAATCCGCCGCGCGCGATCCACTTCCGCCTCAGGCGGGGAGAAGACGTTGTTGGCCAGTTCGATCTGCGTGGGGTGGATGGCCCATTTGCCTTCGATGCCCAGTGTTGCGGCACGCTTGGCGGAGGCAACGTATGCGTCCGGATCCGAGAAATCGCCGAACGGCCCATCAATGGCGCGCAGCCCGTAAGCTCGGCAAGCCACCGTCATGCGGGACAGGGCAAAGTGCCACTGATCGCCGGGGTAGTCGGGGTTCAGACCACCAATCACAACGGTTCGGGCGCGGGTCGATGCCGCGTAATCCGCCACACCAAAGTGCATGGCTTCCAGACGGCCCGGGGCGGCGGCAATCGCCTCCACATTCGCCATACCCAGCGAGGTTTCAATCAACGCTTCAAGCCCGATCTGGTTTTCAAACCCCATCGCCTCTTCGATCTGGCTGACCATGGTTTCCACGGTGTAGAGGTCCGCCGGCACCCCCACTTTGGGCACGAGGATCGTATCCAGATGCTGGCCTGCCTGTTCCACAATCTCAACCACGTCGCGATACATGTAATGGGTATCGAGGCCGTTGATCCGGATCGACATGGTCTTGCCCTTGGCTTTCCAATCGATGTCATTCAGCGCCTGAATGATATTCGACCGCGCCTGCACCTTGTCGGGCGGGGCGACCGCATCTTCCAGATCGAGGAAGATGTAATCCACATCCGTGTCGACGGCCTTGTCGATCATCGACGGATTTGACCCCGGCACGGCGAGTTCCGAGCGTTGAAGGCGTTGTTTTTTGAGCGGGTGAAGGGTGTAGCTCATGTATTTTGTCTTTCATTGAGTATCGGTGCGTTGGCCTGATCATCGCAGGCCACGCACGGCCCAAACACTTTCGCATGGGTAAGGATGCATGCCCGGGATGAGGCGGGGGGCCAGAACGGGTAGGGCGTTCCTACCCGGTGGCCGGTGCTGGGAATGCATTCGGACACAGAGAGGGTGGCGGGCGTCTATCAAGGAAAACAAAGGTTTATGATAGGAAACTTGAGCGCCAACCCGGGCTCGAGGCGAATCAGAATTTTGCAAAATTCTGCTTCAGAAAATTGCAATTTTCTGAGGCATTTTCTTGCAAGAAAATGTTGTCACTGAAACCTCTGAACGGGATCCCGATTGCAGAAAACAATGACTTGGCCAGAGTTCACCACCGCACGATATCCGCGGCGGTCAAGCTCTCGCTGGAACCGGTCTCGTCCAATGTAGCGGTCAATGTCTTGGAGTTTTCGCCGAACAACCAACCCGTCACGGGCTGCCTTGGAGGAGAACACATCTCGCATCCATTTTTCGGGATCGAACGGGCCATGATTGTCCAACATGGCCCGATCTTGGTGTTTCTTGGTTAAGAAACCGTTATCGGTTCAGGTCACCAAATCTCCCGGCGTATCCCCATTCAGAAACGCCTTGAGGTTATCGATCGCGCGATACCCCATGCCGATCCGCGTGCCGTCTGTTGCTGACCCCAAATGCGGGGCCAGAACGATGTTGCCATACTCCATGAAGCGTGGATCGAGCGCAGGCTCACCGTGATAGACATCAAGACCCGCCGCAGACAACTGCCCTGAATCCAGCGCTGCAAAGAGCGCATCTTCATCCACGACATCGCCGCGCGCGGAATTCACCAGGATCGCGCCGGGTTTCAATGCATTGAACACATCCGCATTGATCATCTTGAACGTGTCATCGCCGCCCGGCATGTGCAGCGACAGGAAATCTGACTGTGCCGCCACCTCGGCGATAGACCCAAGCTGTTCTGCATTGCCGTTTTGGATCTTGATGTCATCGGGCACGTTCCACGCATCCTGAAAGACAACGCGCATGCCAAAACCGTAATGCGCCCGCCGTGCCATGGCCTGACCAATCCGGCCAAAGCCAACGATGCCCAGCGTTGCCCCAGTCACCTTCTTGCCGATCATATGGGTGGGCCGCCAGCCTTCCCAACCACCGGCCCGGGTTTCGCGCTCACCCTCACCAATACGCCGTGCAGCGGTCAGCATAAGCCCCATGGCCAGATCCGCCGTGCAATCGGTCAGCACGTCCGGCGTGTTGGTCACGGTGATGCCGTTTTCACGGGCAGCATCGATGTCAATATGGTTAAAGCCCACACCGTAATTGGCCATGATCTTCACCTTGCCCTTCGCCGCCGGGTAGAACTCCGGCGGGATCTTGTCGGACACGGTGGGCATGATCACGTCGCACGTTTCCGCCGCCGCCATGAACTCATCTTTGCTCATCGAGGTGTCGGGATGGCGGAGGGTGACGTCGCCCAAACCTTGGGCGACGAGATGGTCTTCTGCTTCTTTTGGCCAGGCGCGGGTGACCAGGATCTTGGTAGTGCTCATTGTGCTTAGGCTGCCTTCGCGCTTGCTTTCATCGTGTCAGGCGTCGTGGCGCGGTAGCACGCCTGTGCCGCGGCCACGCCGGAGCCCGGCTCGATCTTCGCACCGGCATCGACCAGCGCCATTTCCGCCGCCGAGATCGCACCGCAGAGCATCACAGGGTTCAGCGAACCAAGGTGACCGATGCGGAACGCCTTGCCCATCAGCTTGTTGAGGCCTGTGCCCAGAGATGTCTGATACTTGTAGTATGCGGTTGAAATCACGTCGCGCGCATCCACACCTTCCGGTGCGTAGATCGCTGACACGGTGTCAGACGCCCATTCCGGCCCGCGAGACACCAGCTCACAGCCGTCCCAAGCACCAACAGCCGCGCGCACACCTTCGGCCAGACGATTGTGACGCGCCCAGATGCTTTCCATGCCCGCCTCAAGGATTGTATCCAGCGAGCAGCGCAGAC
This sequence comes from Pseudomonadota bacterium, assembly GCA_038532355.1. Lineage (GTDB taxonomy): Bacteria > Pseudomonadota > Alphaproteobacteria > Rhodobacterales > Rhodobacteraceae > Roseovarius. Next base: position 91,838 of record JBCBAT010000007.1, read on the forward strand.
CGCGCAGCAGCTGCGTGGCGGGTGTATAGGGGAAATAGCCCGTGTCATTCAGCTTGATCATGTCCTCAAAGCTGAAATAGCAGCGCGCCATGCCTTTGTTCTCCAGGGCCTTGTTCGCCTCAAGCGCCTTGTCAGAGACGCCTAGGAAACCCAGACCCGCAGGCAGCATGAACCCTTTCTGAGAACCGGACACAGCAAGGTCCACGCCCCATTTTTCCATTTCGAACTCGATAGACGCGATGGAGGACACACCATCCACAAACAGCATCGCCGGGTGGCCTGTTTCATCCAGCACGCGACGCACACCTGCGATGTCAGATGTCACGCCCGTGGCGGTTTCGTTCTGCGTGGCAAAGACCGCTTTGATCTCGTGGTTCTTGTCGGCCTCAAGACGCTTGGCATATTCCTCAAGCGGGACACCTTTGCCCCATTCCACCTCAACGCAATCCACGTCGAGGCCCAGCCGTTCGGCCATGTCGACCCACAGCAGCGAAAACTGCCCGAAGCGCGACATCAGAACCTTGTCGCCCGATTGCAGCGTGTTCTGAATGGCCGATTCCCACGCACCCGTGCCGGACGACGGGAAGATGAAGACGCGGCCATTTTCCAAACGGTAGGCCTTCTTCATGTCGGTCAGCAGCCCGGTGACCAGATCGCCAAAATCGGGTGCACGCATGTCTTCCATGGGCACGTTCATCGACTGACGAATGTTTTCGGGAACATTGGTCGGCCCCGGGATGAAAAGATGCTGATAACCGTTCATGAGTGTCTCCTTCGTTTCCAATTTGGGAGCGCTTGTCGCGTGCCGCGCCTCTTTTTTCTACGCCCGAGGGGATATCTGCTGCGAACGAGTGGGAAATCAAGCGACCAACCGGGTGGCGAAAACCACCCGCCCGGGTAGCGATTCCCTGCGGTTTCGCCAAAAAACCGGCCCTGCATGCGATTGCATACTGGCTTTTTCTTTGTTTTCAGTTACTTCCGCCCCAGTTTATGCCGCAATTAGCGCAAGCGTTGGGAGGCGGTCTTGGTGTATACTAGGGGGATGGAAGCACTCAAAGCGACGGCGGAACTGGCGGTAACGCCCATCGATGAACGACCCGAAGTGATCGTGGCGGATCGCCAATTGATCGTGTGTCAGGGCATCGGATCGCTTGTATCCCAGATTGATGAAGTGCGGTTGGGGCAATTTGCAACGGATTTATCCGGGCTGGCCAAGACGCTGTCGATGGTGGACGGGCAGGGGATCTTGATCCTTGGGGTCCGGCTGAACGACGCTGATCTGACCGCGGCCCTCGATATGGTGCGCAAGGATTTTCCCAAGGTGATGATCGTGGTGGTGGCCGAAGATACCGAACTGGCCTTCATCCGCACGGCGATCAAATCGGGTGCCAATTCCATTTGCATGATGAGCCAGATCTTGACCAGCCTGCCAAAGATCCTGGGCAAGCTGGTGGAAGGTCATTCGATCCTTCCCACGGATATCCTGCGCAAACTGACATCGGAGAAGACAGACAGCCTGTCCAAGCGCGAACATGAGATATTGGCCCTGTTGGTGGATGGGCTCACGAATTTCCAGATTTCGGCGCGGCTGGGGCTGTCTGAGAACACGGTGAAATACTACCTCAAGGCGATCTACCAAAAGCTGGATGTGAACAGCCGTGGGGCGGCCATCGCGAAATATGTGGCGGGCAACTACTGACATTTGCCGCCGGGACCCAAAATTTTTTGAAAAAATTTTGCCGCCAACGTTGGCGGCATTTTTTTGGTAAAAAAATGCGTGCGAAATCTTGGGAAGATTTCGGGCGCGTTGCTCAGAGAGCGGTCAGGAGGGGGCATCCTCCACGCGCACCTGATGCCACCGGATCCGGTCGCTTTTGAAACCGGGCAAGCCCTTCACCCGTGGTGACAAGCCCACCAACTGCGTGCGGTGAAACGGGATCAGAGTGCCGGATCGTTCCACCAAATATTGCTGCGCGGCGACGTAGTAATTCCGACGCTCGAAGAAATCCAAACTGCTCCGCGCTTTTCTGAGCATGCTGTCGAATGTGTAGTCTTGAAAGTAGCTTTCATTCCACTTGGCCTGACTTTGGAAGGGCTCATTGAGCGCCTGATCGCCCGGGCGTTCGCCCCAGCTTGTGGCGAAGGCGTCCTTTTTCATCCAGACCTCCGACCAGTATCCATCGGCGGAGGCATTCACGATCTCCACCTTGATCCCGGCCGCCGCCAGATGATCCTGAAAGATCAGCGCCATCGCCTCCCACGCGGCATCCACGGCGGCCACGTGCAATTTGATCTTGAGCCCGTCAGGATAGCCCGCCTGTGCCAAAAAAGCCTTCGCGCCTTCCACGTCGCGTGGGCATTCCATATCCGCGCGATACTGATCTGATGGCGCAACGGGCGTGTCGCAGGAAATGATCCCGCCGCCATCAAGGGCCAGTTTCAGCATCTCTTCGCGGTCCACGGCCATGCGCATGGCACGGCGCACGCGGACATTGTTGAAGGGCTCCACATCCGTGCGAAATACCAGACCCGACCAATTGCCCGTTGGGATTTCCTGCACCACATAGGCATCCGACCGGTTGAGCGCGCGGCGCACCAGCGGCTTGATCCCCCGCTCCATGTCCAGTTGCCCCGCCAGAAACGCCTGCAGGCGGGTCTTTTCGTCCGGGATGCCATAGACCTCCATCCGCGCCAAAAGGGGCGTGCCTTCATAATAGTCCTCAAAGGCCGTCAGGACTGTGACGCCATCTGCATCAAACTTTTCCACCTTGAACGGTCCTGTACCAATCCCCGATTGCGCGATCGTGTCACCTGATCCTTCAGGCACAATGCGCAACCGCGGATCCATCAATTGCAGAGGCAGATCGGCAAATGTGCTTTCCAGCGTCAATTGCACCGTCATGTCATCCAGCGCCTCAACGCCGGTGACCATCGCAATGACGGATTTCGCCGGGCTGTCAGACGCCGGATCGAGGATGCGGTTCAGCGAATACACGACGTCGCCCGCGTCAAAGGTGCTGCCATCATGAAAGGTCACGCCCTCGCGCAAATCAAAGGTCCAGACGGTGCCGTCTTCATTGGCCTGCCACGCGGTCGCCAGATCGGGCTGCGGGATGCCTTCGACCCCGGGGCGCACCAGACGGCTCATCAGTTTTTCCGTGATGGTCAGGATGCGGCCATTGGCAATGGGATCCAGGCTCGACATGGTGCCCGATCCGACATCATGGGCAAACCGGAATGTGCCAGTCGGCTCTGTCGGGTCTGCCAGCGCAGGCAAAGACAGCGTGCCCGCAAGACATGCAGCGATCAGCGTTTTGGCCAGATGTTTCATCGTCAGTCCCCCATCCTTGGCCGCACCGTGCCGCAGCCGCGCACTGAAATCAATGCGCTGCGGTGTGCCTGGGCATCAATTCTTATGGCGTCGGCTGCATCGTCCAATTCTGATGGCCAAGCCCGGCGAATATGCTACGCTTTGGACAAAACGACAGGTTGGGGGACGCAATCATGCGCATAGTCACGCACGTATTGGGGGCAGGGTGCCTTTTGACGCTGGCAACGCCGGCCATGGCAGAACTTCGGTTTTGCAATGAAACGGATGTGAACGCCTCCATCGCAATCGGGTATCTGGCGGGGGACAAATGGACGTCAGAGGGTTGGTGGACGGCACAACCCGGGCAATGCGTGACAACCGTCGACGCCCCGCAGCCGCAAGCCTTCTATTACTGGCACGCGGTCAATGAGGTCGGTGAATTTGCCTCGGAAGCGTATTTCTTCTGCGCGGTGGATGACGTGTTCACGATCATTGGCGATGAAGATTGTGAGGCCCGCGGCCACAATCGCCTTGGCTTCAATGAGGTGCAAATTGGCGCAGATGGCGCGCGGGAGGTGCGGTTGACGGCCGATCTTGCGCCCAAACCGGTCGCTTTGCGCAAAACGGTGGAACCTGAGCCGGAAGCAGAGGTGGCCGCCGCGCCTGAGCCGAAACCGGCAGAACCCGAGCCTGAGCCCAAACCCCAAACCGCCGCGCAGCCGGTGCCCCAGCCCAGTTTCACGCTGACAAAAGATGTGGCGGTGGCGGATCTGCTATCCAGCACACCGCTGGATTTCCCCGGGATCAAATCCGCGCTCAAGGGCGAATGGATGCGCGAGGGTGGATCGCAAACCACGGTTGTGGCGGCCAACCGGTTTGAGGATTTCGAAGATGGCACTGTGACAGCCGCAGGCGATTGGCGGCTGGCAGCAACCTGCCCCGGTCACGGCGGGCAGGGGCCTGCGATCGTCATCCGGTATGATGAAAATCCAGGCGAAAGCCTGTGCATGGTGCTTGAACAGATCGGGGACACCGGTTTTACCATGTTTGACCCCGCCAGTGAGCAGCGCGTCACCTACACGCGCTAAGCCGCGCCCCTTCATGCATCTTTAAGGCCCTTTTGCTAGGAATGCTCAACTCGCAGTGATGGGCGCGAATGCTGCGTGCCGGGCTGATCGGTCGCGAAGTTTGGCCAAACGCTGCGGTCCGCAAAGGGTTCTGACACGAAGAAAACGCGGTGTCGCGCCTTACGGGGCCGTTGACGCCTGCGGGCAACACGCCAAAAAGTTTTCAAATTGCCCGCTTGTTTGGCGCAAAATCGCGTGGAAAGCTGAAAACATGAGCAGTATAAGAACGTGGGCAGTGACGTTCATCTTCGCGCTTTGCATGCAGGCGCAAGCCGCTGAACGTCTGGAACTGTCTGAAATCATTGCATCTTGCACGGGCCGTTTGTCCGCCGAAATGGAATTTGCCTGGTTGATGGGGGATCCGGACGCTGATGCGCTGGAAACGCACCGCGCCCACTTTGTTGCGATCCTCGAATCCCTCGGGCCCGGGCCCGATCCGCACCGGCAAATGGCGTTGCGGATTGAAACGAAAATGGCCCATTCGCGCTTACTGACAACGGCTTACTTCGGTCAGGATGCGGCTCGCGCCACTTGGGCGAAACGGCAGGCCTTTCGGCAAAGATCGATCTGCGAAAACCTGTTGCTCGACAGTTAAGCAACCCCCGCAACCGCCCAATTATGAGGCGCAGTGTCTCATTGTGTTTAATTTGCGGGCAGTTTTGCGCCCTGAGCCGTCCTGAGCCGCCATCCTCGCTGGGCTTTGCGAAAACCTAAGCACTAGAACCATGCGATGTCGCGCTGCGACGTTCTGAGAATGTGCGGTGATGCAGGCCTAGACAACCAATCACCACCGCACGCCGCAATGATATGCGTGTCGGCCATATGGGAACGGGTTCACGCCCTTGCAATGCCTGCGCGCGAACCAAAAGGGGATTCATATGTCCAAGAAACTTTTTTGCACCACCGCCGCGCTTGCTCTGGCGGGTGCGCTGCCTGCCATGGCCTGCGACGCGCCGATCAAGGTGGGCGTGCTGCACTCGCTCTCCGGCACCATGGCCATTTCCGAGACGACGTTGAAAGACACGATGGAAATGCTGGTCGAACAGCAAAACGCCGCAGGTGGCGTGCTGGGGTGTCAGCTGGAGGCCGTTGTGGTCGATCCGGCCTCCGATTGGCCGCTCTTTGCCGAAAAAGCGCGCGAGCTGCTGACTGTGCATGAGGTCGACGTGATTTTCGGCAACTGGACGTCTGTGAGCCGCAAATCCGTCCTGCCCGTGATCGAAGAACTCAACGGCCTGCTGTTCTACCCGGTGCAGTATGAGGGCGAAGAAAGCTCCAAGAACGTGTTCTATACAGGGGCGGCCCCGAACCAACAGGCGATCCCGGCGACAGACTACTTCCTCGACGAACTGGGCGTTGAGAAATTCGCGCTGCTGGGCACGGACTACGTGTATCCGCGGACCACGAACAACATCCTTGAAAGCTACCTTCAGGACAAAGGCATCGCCGAAGGCGATATCTTCGTGAACTACACGCCCTTTGGTCACTCGGATTGGTCGTCCATCGTGGCCGACGTTGTGGCCTTGGGTGAGGACGGCAAGAAGGTGGGCGTGATTTCCACCATCAACGGTGACGCAAACATTGGCTTCTACAAGGAACTCGCCGCCGCGGGCATTTCTGCTGATGACATCCCGGTCGTGGCCTTCTCAGTGGGTGAAGAAGAACTGGCTGGTCTCGACACCACCAACCTCGTGGGTCACCTCGCCGCGTGGAACTACTTCCAGTCTGCGGAATCCGAGGCAAACGAGGCCTGGGTCGAATCCTGGAAATCCCGCATGGGTGAAGAGCGTGTGACCAATGACCCGATGGAGGCGCATTACATCGGCTTCAACATGTGGGTGAATGCCGCCACCGAAGCGGGTACTACAGATGTCGATGCAGTGCGCACCGCGATGTACGGGCAGGAATTCCCGAACCTGACCGGTGGCACGGCGGTCATGCTGCCCAACCACCACCTCGCCAAGCCGGTTCTAATCGGTGAAATTCAGGATGACGGTCAGTTCGACATCATCAGCCAAACATCTGAGGTGCCGGGCGACGCCTGGACAGATTTCCTGCCGGAATCGGCGGTACTGGTCTCTGACTGGAAAGACCTCGGCTGCGGTATGTTCAACACCGAGACCGAGACCTGCGTGCAGATCAAATCCAACTACTAATTCATTGGATTTAAGCGAAAAACGAGGGGCGTGCGCGCCCTTCGTTCCCATAAGAACGAGCAGATCATGGCCCGCATTTTCGTCATCCTCCTGAGCCTTTGCCTCACCCTTCCTGCGGCTTCGCAAAATACTGAGGCCCCCATTCAGCAACTGATGCAGGCCCATGGCGACAGCCTTGCCAAGCCGTCACGCAAAACGATCCAGCCCACAATTGACGCGCTGGTCGAAAGCGGGATGCCAGAGGTGCAAGCGGTGCTGGAGAAATGGCAGAACAAAGAGGTCTGGCGCAACAAGGAAACCGGGCTTTTCGTCTTCGCTGAGGAGATTGATCGCAAGACCATCCGCATTTTTGATCCCGCAGACGGGGCAGAGCTGGGCACGGTCGAGGACAAGGCGTTCCGCCAACTCAAACCCAACAGCGGCGTGCGCGGCCTCATCGGCGCGGCCTTGGTGAAGTTCCAATTGCTGGATCCCAATCTGGCCACGCGGCAGACCGCCCTTGATGCCATCGCCCGTGATCCCAAGGAAACCCATCTGGCCGCCCTGCGCGATGTCGTCGACGGCGAAGAAGATGCCGCACTCAAGGCCCGCATGATGCGGCTGGAGAGGCTTTTGACCATCGAATTCGGCGAAAGCGATGACATCCGCATCTCCGCGATCAACCATTTCCAAGGCGACCTGAGCGTCGACGTGCGCGCCGCGCTCAACCCGCTGCTCAGGGTGAAAACCGAATTTGCAGATGCCGCACCCGAAGGCGACGCGGTCGCGCGCATCCTGACAGTGGGGGAGGACATCACCTCTGAAGACGCATATGCGCTTTTAGTCAAAGATGGCCTCGCCCCACCGCTTCTCTCCAAGGACGCCCGGCGCGACATCCTTGTGGCCAATATCGAAGACGGCCTCATCGCGGACATCCCCCTGGCCACGCTCAACACCGACGCGGCACGCGAAAGCGCCTATGACGCGCTGGTCGCCACAGGCGTGGCCGACCCCGCCGCGACGGAGGAAGAGCAGCAAACCATCCTCGACAGCTTTGTCTTCTTTGAAACCTACACTGCCGCCCCGCCTGCAGTCGCCTTGGCCGCCGCCAACGCCTTGGCCAGCATTGAAACCAAGGTCGCCGTCTCTGAGGTGGCCGATCTGGGGCTGGATGCCGTGTCGCTGGCGTCGATCTACTTCCTCGCCGCGATTGGTCTGGCGATCACCTTCGGCGTCATGGGCGTGATCAACATGGCCCATGGCGAATTCATCATGATGGGCGCCTATACGGGCTACGTGGTGCAGCTTTTCGTGCCCGATCACACGCTGTCAATCATCCTCGCCATTCCGCTCGCGTTCATGGTGACGTTTTCCGCAGGCGTTGCGATGGAACGGCTGGTCGTGCGCTGGCTCTATCATCGCCCGTTGGAGACGTTGCTGGCCACGTTCGGTGTGTCCATCGCCCTGCAACAGATCGCCAAGAACATCTTCGGCACACAAGCGCGGCCTCTGACGGCACCCGGCTGGCTCGATGGGTCCTGGGTGATCAATGACGTGATTTCGATCAGCTATATCCGCATCGCAATCTTCGTCCTCGCGATCCTGTTCCTGATGCTGTTTCTTTTCGTCATGAACCGCACCCGGCTGGGACTTGAGGTGCGCGCGGTCACGCAAAATCCGCGCATGGCTGCCTCCATGGGGATCAACCCTGACAAGATCAACATGCTCACCTTCGGGTTTGGGTCGGGCATTGCCGGCATCGCAGGCGTGGCCATCGGGCTTTACGCCAAGGTCACGTCAGAGATGGGCGCGGATTACATCGTGCAAAGCTTCATGACGGTGGTTGTGGGCGGTGTTGGGTCCATCTGGGGCACGCTTCTGGGCGCATCCATGGTGGGCACGTTGCAGAAGGGGATTGAGTGGCTCAACCCGTCGAACACGCTTGCCGCACAAACCTACATGATCCTCTTCATCATACTTTTCATTCAGTTCCGACCGCGCGGCATCATCGCGCTCAAGGGACGGGCGGCGGACGCATGAGCGACGTGGCGGCAGGCGGTCTGCGGCGGACGCCGTTTGTCATGCGACACCCGTCGGTCGTGATTTTTATTGCGGTGCTGGCGCTGTTTACCGTTGGTGTCACGGTGCTCGCCGAAGGCTTCGGGATCGGGGTGATTTCGACGAGTTTCGTCAAGACGCTGGGCAAGACGCTGTGCCTGTGCCTTGTGGCGCTGGCGATGGATTTGGTCTGGGGGTACTGCGGAATCCTGAGCCTTGGCCACATGGCGTTTTTCGGGATTGGCGGCTATGCCATCGGCATGTGGCTGATGTATGCGCGCACGGAGATCATCGTGGTCCAGAGCCTCGCCGCAGCACCCCTGCCGCCCACACCGCAAGAGATATCGGACGGGATCGCCACGCAGATTTTTGGCGTTGTCGGCGCGTCAGAGTTTCCACCCATCTGGGCCTTCGCGCATTCGCTGCCCTTGCAATTGGCCGCTGTGGTGCTGGTGCCCGGCCTCTTGGCGCTCATTTTCGGCTGGCTCGCCTTTCGCAGCCGCGTCACGGGCGTTTACCTCTCCATCTTGACCCAGGCGATGACCCTCGCGCTGTCGCTCTACCTTTTCCAGAACGACAGCGGCCTGCGTGGCAACAATGGCCTATCGGGCCTGCAAAACCTGCCGGGGTTGGAGGCGGTGCCGCAATCGACCGTATCTATGTGGTTCTTCTGGGCCTCCGCCGCCGCATTGGGGCTGGGCTATCTGCTCTGCGCATGGATCGTATCGGGCAAGTTCGGGTCGATCATCCGTGCCATCCGCGATGATGAGGCCCGCGTGCGGTTCCTCGGCTATTCGGTGGAGGCCTACAAACTCTTCATCTTCACGCTCACGGCGGTCATCGCCGGGCTGGCAGGCGCGCTTTACTACCCGCAGGCGGGCATCGTGAACCCGGCCGAAATCGCGCCCATCGCCTCGATCTATCTGGCGGTCTGGGTCGCCATCGGGGGCAGGGGGCGTCTTTACGGGGCCGTCATCGGTGCGGCTTTCGTCTCACTCCTCTCCACATGGTTCACAGGCGGGCAGGCGCCCGATATCAACCTCGGATTTTACACCATCGAATGGGTCGATTGGTGGATCGTCATGCTGGGCCTGTCCTTCGTGGCCGTCACGCTCTTTGCCCCGCGCGGCATTGGCGGGCTCTTTGATCTCATCACCAACGCCCGCGCGCCCGACCGCAAGGGCGCGGCACTGGGCCCCGATCAGGGCGCGTTGCAGGAAAAGGAGGCGGATAAATGAGCGCGCTTCTAGAAGTCTCTGGCGTGTCCGTTACCTTCGACGGGTTTCGCGCCATCAACAACCTAAGCTTTGAGATCGGCCCGGCGGAAATGCGCGCCATCATCGGCCCCAACGGCGCGGGCAAAACCACCTTCATGGACATTGTCACCGGCAAGACCAAACCCGATGAGGGCCGCGTCGTCTGGGGCGACAAATCGCGCTCACTTTTGGCCATGAACGAAAGCCAGATCGCCCGCGAAGGGGTGGGGCGGAAGTTTCAGCGACCCACGGTGTTCGAAGATCAAACCGTGGCGGAAAACCTGATGCTTGCGCTCAAGAAACCGCGCGGACCGTTTGCAGCGCTTAGGTTTCGACCATCGAAAACCGATGAGGATCGCGTGGCGGAGCTGGCCGAAGAGATTGGCCTTCTGGGCGCGCTGGCGCGTAAATCGGGCGAACTCAGCCACGGACAGAAACAATGGCTGGAGATCGGCATGCTGCTGGCCCAGGACCCCAAGCTGCTCTTGGTAGATGAACCCGCCGCTGGCATGACGGGGGCGGAGCGGGAGCACACCACCGATATCCTGGTCAAAGCGGCGCAGACCCGCGCCGTGGTGGTGGTGGAACACGACATGGAATTTGTCCGCCGCCTTGGCTGTCGCGTGACCGTGCTGCACGAAGGGTCGGTTCTGGCCGAAGGGTCCATTGACCATGTCACGTCAGACGACCGGGTGATTGAGGTCTATCTTGGCAGATAAATTGATCAAAACAGAAGACCTCGCGCTGCATTACGGCGGCAGCCAGATCCTCGACGGTATCTCTTTGGAGGTCGACCGCGGCGAGGTCCTGTGCGTGATGGGAACCAACGGGGTGGGTAAAACCAGCCTTCTCAAGGCGCTGTCGGGCACGCATCCGCATAGCGGCGGCGCGGTGGTGCTGGAGGGTGAAGAGCTGACCGCGCCCAAGGCCTTCACCATGGCGCAAAAGGGCGTGGCCTATGTCCCGCAGGGGCGAGAGATTTTTCCCTTCCTGACGGTGAAGGAGAACCTTGAAACAGGGTTTGCCTGCCTGCCTGCCGCACAGCGCACATTGCCCGATGAGCTCTTTGAACTGTTCCCCATCCTGTCGGACTTCATGTCGCGCCGGGGTGGCGACTTGTCGGGCGGGCAGCAGCAGCAACTGGCCATTGCCCGCGCCTTGGTGACGCGCCCCAAGCTTCTGTTGCTGGATGAACCCACAGAAGGCATCCAGCCCAACATCATCAAACAAATCGGTGAGGTGATCAAAACGCTGCGCCAGAAAGGCGATCTGGCGATTATCCTGGTGGAGCAGTATTTCGATTTTGCCGCCCGGCTGGGGGATCGGTTTCTGGTGCTGGAACGGGGACGGCCGAAGCTTTACGGCACTGCCGAAGACGTCGACATTGAGGATTTGCGCCGCGCCGTCTCCGTATAGACGCGGGCTGGATCGCGGGCACATGACACGCGCTCAGACGGGCCTGCCATGCTTTTTGGCCCAGGCGTCAACCTCCTTGGCCGTCTCCCCATCCAGGGACGCCGCCAAATCGCGCAACAGTGTCTTCCACGTCTGCTTCACCATCTTATCGCCTTTGATGTAATCCAGCGACGCGCCAAAGGTAGCATCCAGCACATCCGCGATGCCGGTCTCAGGCACGATCACCTTGTCTGATCCATGAATGCCGAACACCGTGCCTTTTTGCATGCCAGCGGCCAATCCGGCCGTCAGCCAATTCAGACAGTTGATCGCGGTGAACGGGTCGTTCACGCCGGGCGACAGGGCCCGTGCGATCATCTCCACCTGTTGTTCGGCCAGAAACAGAAGGTTTTGATCTTCGGTCTTGATGGCGCCCAAGGCAAAACAGGCGCGCAGCTGCGAAAGCTGGTCGTCTTCCAGGGCTTTGCTGCACCGAAAGACGGTTTGCCCGGGATGCACAAAATGGCCCGGGATGCGATCAATCCAGATGGTGATGTCAAACGTCTCTGCCAGATCCGAAAGCTTCGCCATGTCGATCCGTTGCACATAGCCATGGGTGTTGAGGCCGGCCTCTTCCGTGGGTTTGACGCCGCGTGTGTCATGATCCGGGGGGTCTTCCTGCGCCGTGTCCGCCATTTGCGCACAGAACCTGCGGCCCAGACTGGCGGCAATGTTGGACACGTTGATCGTCTCCGGCACGTGGTGGACGAAATAAATCACCACGCCAACAGACAAAAGCGCAAGGCACATGGCCACCACGATCGGCATTTGCGGCACGAACAGATCCACACCATCCGTCACGTCGCCCTGAATGCTGCGCATCACCATCAGCGTGAAGACGAATGTCGCAATCAGGATGCCCAGGCTCCATTGATTGCCGCGGTCGCGCATGAAATTTTCTATCAGGCGCGGCCCGAAATTGCCCGAGGCGAAAGACACCGCCACCATGGTCACGGAAAACATCACGCCCGCGACCCCGATGACGGATTGGGCGATGACCGACAGGATCAGGCGCGCGTCTTCAATCTTGGTGTCGGTGAGCGAACTTGGGATCAAACCCGACACCCAGTAGTTTTCATATTCAAACCACACCAGCAGCCGCGCACTGACCAGCGCCAGACTGGCCAGACAGGCCGGAATGAACCAATAGCTGGCACGAATATCGGATACGGTTTTAAAAAGCAGCGCGCGGTATTTCATGGCGCTCACCCGATCTTTTCAGGGTAACGCACCGGCAGCGTTATCAGGTGCCGCCCCCCCGCCTTGCGGGCCTTGTCCAGAATAGCCGACAGCGTGTCGGGGCTGCGGGTCGTGCAATGCTCAAACCCAAAGGCACGGGCCAACGCGGCCCAATCCATATCGGAAAAGCCATAGGCGATATCGTCGCCTGTGTCCGAACGCTGCTTTTGTTCAATAAGGCCGTAGCCCCCATCAACCCAAACCATCACCACCAGATCAAGATCCAGCCGCGTCGCGGTTTCAAGATCCTGCACATTCATCATCACGTCGCCATCACCACAAATGGCCATCACGAAGGCCTCTTTATTGGCGTGTTTCGCGGCGATGGCCCCGGGCAGGGCCAGCCCCATACCGGCAAGCCCGTTGGGGATGATGATCTGCCCGGGGCTGCGCGGCTGAAGTCGGTCTGCGATCCAGAACTTATGATTGCCCACACCGGACAGGATGATGTCCTCATCATGGATCTGGGAATTCACGCGGGCGAGGATCGTATCGGGATGTGCCAAATCGTCGGCGGGGCCGGTGGGTCGCTCCGGTCTGGCAGCGTGCATATTCCATGTCAGCCCATCAATGCGGTGGGTCAGATCCGCAAGGGCTGTGCTGATGCTGCCTGCGGCGTTGGCCTTGAGGGGCCAGCCGCTGTCATGGGGCAGCCTGCCTTCAGACAGTGCGATCACCGGGATGCGGCCATCATGGCTCAGGCTATGGGGTTCATATTCAATCGGGTCATAGCCCACTGCGAAAAGCAGATCGGCCTTGTGCAAAGCCGCCTCCGCATCGTCGCGGCCCGGCAGGCCGAAGACGCCAAGATGTCGGGCATGGCCGTCTGCCAAGATACCCTTGCCGGAAAAACTGGTGGCACAGGGAATGCCCGTGGCCTCGATGAAACTGCGTAGGGCGGCGACGCTGTTTTGTCGTATTACGCCTGCGCCCGCGATGATCATGGGCCTTTCCGCGCGGGTCAGATGCGTGGCCAGCGCCTCTGTGTCCTGGGCAGGGACGGGATGCGTGGCAAAATGGATGGGGGATATCGGATGGGTGGGGTCAACCTGTTCGCTGGCCAGGTCCTCTGGCAGGCAAAGATGCACAGGGCCGGGGCGCGGCTCCATCGCCGTGGCATAAGCTTCTGCCGCGAAACCTGCGATGTTGTCTACGGTCTGGATCAAACGGGACCGTTTGGTGATCGGGGCAAAAAGCGCCTCAAGGTCAATCACCTGATGGCTTTCGCGGCCAAGGCGCGCGCGCGCGGCCTGACCTGTCAGCACGATCATGGGGGCGTAATCCAAATGGGCATCCGCCACGCCTGTCACCAGATTGGTCGCGCCGGGGCCTAAAGTGGCAAGGCAAATCGCGGGCTTGCCATGCAACCTGCCATAAACCGAAGCCATGAAGGCGGCCGCTTGTTCATGGCGGCACAGGACGAAGGTGATCTGACTGTCCTGCAACGCCGACAGAAGGGCCGTCGTTTCTTCACCAGGCACGCCATAGGCGATTTCAACGCCCAACGCCTCCAGCGTCTGGATCAGGTGATCAGCGCCCGTCATGATGCCCTCAGATCGCGCCCATGGCCGCGACAGCATCGGCCACCTTGCGATAACCCGCGATGTTGGCCCCTTTGACATAATTGATGCGGTTGCCATCGGTGGCCTCTTCCGCGATCTTGTCATGGATGGATGTCATGATCGTCTTCAGACGGTCATCGACCGCGTCCGCGCTCATGAATTCGCCCTGGTGGTTCTGCGCCATTTCAAGGCCCGACACAGCAACTCCGCCCGCGTTTGACGCCTTGCCCGGCGCCCGAACAAGGCCTGCCTTGTCAAGGACAGTCGCGGCCTCTTTGGTCAGCGGCATGTTGGCCCCTTCGGCCAGCAACCGCGTGCCGTTATCCACCAGGGTCTCCGCCATCTTGCCCGTCACTTCATTTTGCGTGGCACAGGGCAGGGCGATATCAAGGTCGAAATCCCACGGGGTCTTGTCGGCATCAAACCGGCACGCGATGGAGGATGGCGGGTTGTCGATGCCCTTGCCTTCGGCCTTGCGGGACCGCGCCCAGGACAGCGCCTCCTCCGACATGCCATCTTCGCAATAAAGCGTGCCGCGCGTGTCTGATATGGAAATGATGTGCGCGCCTTCTGCGATGGCCTTTTCCGCCGCGTGCATGGCCACGTTGCCCTTGCCAGACACGGCAACCCGCTTGCCTGACAGCTCTTCGCCCTGCTTGGCCAACATGGCCTGCACGAAATAGATCAATCCGTACCCGGTCGCCTCTGTCCGCATAAGCGACCCGCCGAAGGACGGGGCTTTGCCTGTCAGAACGCCGTTGAATTGCTGGCTATAGGCTTTGTAGCTGGCAAACATCCAGCCGATCTCTCGCGTGCTGACATTTATGTCGCCTGCGGGGATATCTTGTTCCGGCCCGATATAGGGGGCCAACTGGCGCATGAAAGCCTGGCAAAATCGCATGATTTCCGCGTCAGATCGCCCGCGCGGGTCAAAATCGGCACCACCCTTGGCACCGCCCAAGGGCAGTCCGGTCAGCGCGTTCTTGAAGGTCTGCTCAAAGCCCAGAAATTTCAGGACAGAGAGGTTGACGGAGGGGTGAAACCGCAACCCTCCCTTATAGGGCCCGATGGCATTGCAATATTGCACGCGCCAGCCGCGATTGATCTCCACCTCGCCCTGATCATTCTGCCAGACCACGCGAAACGCAATCACCCGATCGGGATCGGTCAAACGATCCATCACGCGGGCCTGCGTGAGCGCGCTGTCGGCCTTTTCAATGGTCAGAACATCCTGCGCGACCTCTTCCAAAGCCTGCAAAAATTCGTTCTGACCCTCGGCGATGTCCTTGGCGCGGGACATGAATTTCGTAACGAGCGTATCGCGGCTCATGAATTACCCCCTTAAATTTTGTAGAAAATATGCGTCAGTCAGCGGCGGTTGCGCTGGCTGGCTCGCGTGCGGCTTGATCGTTGCTGGCCCAGTCAAAGGCGCCCAGAACATACAGCATCACACCGACTGACAGGACAGACACAGCAATCCCGATCAAGGCGGGTTTGTGCCGTTTGGCTTGCTTTGGAACATTTGTATTTGGTGCGGTCATGTGAACCTCCTGCCCCATGAACGCGTGAGGGTCGGTTGGGTTCCATCAAATCTATGCGGCGTCTTGCGCTACATCGACAATCTGGCTGCGGCTCTTGCGATAGGATGCTGCGGCGACTGCAAGGGCGCGAAAAATGGCTCGCTGCCTGCGCGCATAGAACAGGTGTTCAGGATGCCATTGAACGCCCAGGGCAAACGGGTCGCGGACCCGTTCAATGGCCTGGATCATTCCGAATTCATCGCGCGCCGACACGCGCAGACCCGCGCCCAGACGTTGCACCGCCTGAGTATGCAGGGCATTCACCTGCATCGTGCCATCGCCGCAAATCCGCGACAGAAGCGTGTCATGACCCACGCAGATGCGGCGCTTGGGCAAGATGGTTTTCAAGGGTTGCGCGGCTTGGGCGGTTTCCCATGCGTTTTGATCCAACGTGCCTCCCAAGGCGACATTCAACATCTGCGCCCCGCGACAAATGCCCAAAATCGGGATCCCGCGCTCAAACGCGTCCAGCGCGATGCCGCGTTCCAGCTTGTCCCGGTCAGGATCAAGCTGGGCGGAGATGCCCAGCTTGCCACCGTAAAGGTCCGGGCCGATATCATCGCCGCCCCCGATGATCACACCGTCCACCGCATCCAGATCATGGGGCCGCCCCACGCCCCAGCGCACACCCCGCGCGCCCGCCACCCACAGGTTGGCGTTGACAAGCGGAAAGATACGCCACCCGGACCGGGCAGAGGTTGTGACGCCAATCAGCGGGCGGGTCATGTCAGATGCGCCTCCAGCAGGTCCTTGGTGCGTGCGATGGCCTCTGATTGTGTGATCGATTGGTCAGGATCAAGGGCGCGCAACCACTGCTCCTCTAGGCCCGGCAAAACCTGATCATCCTGCGCCACGTCTTCGATCAAACGCCACATGGTCCACGCCTCCAACAGCGACCAACCCTGTTCCCCCACGCGGCTGTCCGGCAGACGAAAGTGGAAACTGGGGCGTGCCTTGGTGGCGGTGTCATGGGGGAAGAACGCCTCAAAGGCGCGGGGCGCGCCCTCCTTGAACATCGGAAACAGATCCAGCGCGTAATTGCGTGTCGCGATGTGATCTGCCGCCATCGCCATGACCTGCATCAGCGTCATCGGGCGGCGCTCAAACAATTCCTGCACAAACCCATCCGGCCATGTTTTGATAAACGGCATGACCCGCCGCGTCAGGTTGATCGGATAGACCTCTCTCAGAACCGGCTCCAACGCGGCGAAGGCGCGGATCGTGCGATAGGTATGCGGATGGGCCAGCCCCGGCAATTCGACATTGAGGTGAACCCCGAACCCGTAAAGCATCCCGTTCTGGGAACCGACCGCGCCTTGGGTGGCAAGACCATCCAGGGCGTCCGAGAAAACGGTGACATCTTCGAAGGAAAGGGGCGGGGTCACGATTTCAACGGGCACGACCTTGGCCAAAAGCCCCGTCACAGCCCGCGCAGCCGCGGTATCAGGGTCTTTGGGCAAAGCGGTATCAAGGGCGATTTTCAAACCCCCGATGGACGTGTTTTTCAGGTGAAACACATGTTCATTTTCTTGATCAATCTGACCGCCCAAACGGGATTTCAGCGCTTGTGCCACGTCTTGCTCATCCAGGCCCGCAAATTCAACTTCGCAGCCGACGCGGCGTGGTTCATCCGCTTCTGTCCGGGTGACAGGCAGCGGTTTGAAATGGGTGTCGGTTGTAAAACAGGGGGCCATCGCGCTTTGGCCTTTTTGAAACTAAAAAAAACGCCCGGGGGATGACCCCCGGGCGCTTTGTCAGAGGCAGACTTAGCTGCTCAGAGCGTTGATGATTTCACGCTCCAGGTTTTCCATCGTGGACTGGTATTCGATGGCTTCCGTGTTCGGCACGGTCTGCAGGGCTTCGGTCTGAATCCCCACCAGTTCTGCCGGCAGGCCAGCTTCCGGTGCGACGTTCACGAACACCACATCGCCCAGCTCATCGTTCTCGGTGGTGTAGGCCACCGTACCAATTGTCTCACCATTATAGGCGCGGACCAGTGTACCCGGCTCTGCGGTGGCAAGAATGTTTTCGTTGCTGGTGGAGGCTGCACCTTCGTTGCGCTTCCACGTGTCTTGGCCGTCGATGACGTCAGCGTCGGTGCGGCTTTCAACGCCCACGGTCACGATCTTCTGACCGTTTTCGCTGTAGACATCCTTGTCGATGACGGAGGACGCTTCAGCGGCATCGCCTGCTTTGATCTCGTGACCCTTTTCAGAGTACGTGTCCGTGTCGGCGAATGCGGCAAAAGCCATGGAACCGGTCATTGCGGATGTCAGCATCATAGTGCGGAAAGTCATTAGTTTCTCCTTTCAATCGCGCTTCGTTGCGCTGTATGCCAGACCAACAACAGCCGCTTTTCGAAGTTCCGGAAAAGTCCAAAAAATCGTATAAGTAATTGTAAAAAAACAACTAAAAACTCGGCTGTTTGATTTCCTCTATGGCTGCATTTTTGCCCTCATTATAAGGACAACGTGGATCAGCGCAGGATCAGGCGCCGCGGCGTCTCACGCGGGCGTTGTGCGGGAACCAATTCAGTCAATACGCGTTCTCATGCCACATGGCGCGGGACTGATGCCGCGCTCAACCGACATTTATTAGGAGCCACGACATGCGCTTTTTGCCACTTGCCTTCCTTTCCCTCTTTGCTCTTGCGGCCTGTGAAACGGTCGAAGGGTTCGGCCAAGACGTCGAAAATGGCGGTGAGGCGCTCCAGGATGCCTCCAACGACGTGCAAGCCGATTTGTAAGTCCATGATGGTGTCAGACCAACCACAGGTCTGACGCCATTTTTTCATTCTGCGTCACCAAGGGGGCCGCCATGAGATTTTCGAAATTTGCAGGGCTTGAGGTAAAGCCGCTCAATTCAGATGCGTCCATCGGCACCGTCGTGGACGCAGTGCTGTGCGAGGAAACGCGCCGCTTTGCCCACTACCTTGTTGATACGGGCACCCTGTTGCAGCGGCAGTTTTCGCTGATCGCCGTGGAAAACGCCGCCCTGGCAGAAACCCATCTACAGCTGAACCTGACCGAGGCGCAACTGGAACCCATGCTGGAGCCTGAGGCGGATAGCGCCGACCAGGTCGACCCCACCGCAATTCCCGGCGCGCCCGGGCCCTTCGGCCAAATCGTGTCACCGGATTTTCTGGCCTCCATCATCGACGCCCTGTCTCCTGTTGTCACCAATGAAGACACCGTTCCGTTGGAGCGTGAAACCCTCCATTGGCTGTCGGATCTGTCGGGTCTTCCGATCTTTGAAACGACCACGGAATACGGCGCGCTGGCAGATGTGGATTTCGATCCCTTTTCCGGTCAAATCAAGCTCTTGATCGCGCAGTCGGAGGAGGGCGATACCTACGACATCGACATCGCCGACTTGCGCAACATTGCACCCGGTCAGGATATCATCGTGGAACTGAAGCCGGTTCCGGAATGGGCGAAACTGCCCGCCTAGCAGGCAGGCCTTGCCCTAGGGGCGCAATTCCTGCCGCAAATCATTTATCGCGGGCAACAACATCGTTCGGCGGCAGAGGTAAATCGCCCCCAGAACAGCGGCCAGGTTTGCAATCACGGCCGCCACCAGAATGCCGGTGTAGCCGTAAAGCACAAGGCCCACCCAGACCAGCGGCAGGTAGATCACGAAGATCCGCACAAGGCTCAGCCCTGTGGCGTGGAAAGCCTTGGATCGTGCGTTCATCGCGGCATTGGCGGTGACGAGAATACCGTAGCCAAACAGGCTCCAGCCGACGATGCGAAGATACTCGACCATGTAAGACGCGGCCTCCTCATCCTTAACGACCAATGTCGCCAGGGGTTTGGCCAACAGCGTCAGCGCAACGGCCAGGATTAACCCGTAGACCACGCTGAACGCCCAAGCCTGCACCACGGCGCTGCGGGCGCGTTCGTGCTTTCCCGCACCCCAATTCTGCCCCACCACCGGCCCCATGCCCGATGACAGGGCAAGCATCACGACCATGGCAACCGATTGTACCCGCGACGCCGCGCCGAAGCCTGCTACGGCGGGCTCCCCGATCTTGGCCACGGCGGCGGTGACAAGGGCCATGCCCGCCGGGTTGATCGCGTTGGAAAAGGCCGCAGGCCCCCCTATGGAAGCGATCGCCGTCAGGCTATGACCAAAATCCTGCATCCACGTGCCGCATTTGCGCAAATATCCTTTACGCAGCGCATAGATCACGGCGGCCGCCAGTGCGAGGCTGCGTGCCACCAGCGTCGCCAGCGCCGCGCCCGCAGTCTCCATCCCCTCAATGGGCCCCAGGCCGAAAATGAAAACGGGGTTGAGTGCAATGTTGATCACTGCCGCGAGGATCATGAAAATGGATGCCAGCGCCGCATCACCATGGGCGCGAAAAATGGCATTGATCACCATGATCGTGCCAAGCAGCGGAAAGGACAATGCCCAAAGCGGCATGTAGCCACGGATCTCTTTCATCACGGCCTCGCCCGCGCCCATCAGCTGAAAGACGAAAGGGTAGATCGCCGCAAGCAACAGCGCGATTGCCGCAGACAGCGCCAAGGATATCCCAACCGCATGCAGCGACAGGCGATGCACCGCGGCCGTGTCGTCCTTGCGCCCGATGGCCTGCGACACCGCCGCATTGGCCCCTGCCGACAAACCAATCGCAAGCGATGAAAGCGCGGTGATGATCGGATAGACAAACCCCACAGCGGCCAAGGGCGCACCGCCCAACTGACCCAGGAAGTAACTGTCGGCGATGCCTACCGACAACACGGCCAGAATGCCCAGCGTCATGGGGGCTGACACCGATGCCAATGCGCGCCACACCGGGCCTTTGGTGAGGTCTCGCTCAGCCATGGGCAACCTTTCGAATTGTCTGGGGAAGTTAGTGTTTAAGGCCAATCAGACAAACGAAAAAGCCCGCGAAAAAAAAGACGGGCCAGGTTTTGGCCCGTCTCGTCACGCGCCTTACAGCGCGGAATGATTATGCAATCGTCACGCCCGTGCCGTGGCGGATCGCGGCCCGAAAAAGAGCCATGCAATGAAGCCAAGGATCGGCAGCAGCAGGATCGCCACACACCAAAGGACTTTCTTGCCGGTCGTGGCCGTTGATCCGATCACGGAAATAAGCGCCCACAGGTTCAGGATAAGCAGGATAAGGCCACCAAGGCCGGTGATCTCCAACATGGGTAAAACTCCTTATGCTTTGCGGATTTCGGTGCCGCCTTTTAGAACTTCGTCGCCGTCATCCTGTTTGATCAGGAATGCGGGTTCATCGTCGCTTGCGTCGCGCGTGACCTCGCTGCCCTTGATCTTGCGAGTGATTTTCTGGGTGTATTTCTTTTCAACCGTGCCGGTCCCGGTGCCATTGCCCCAATCCCACTCCACGGTGTCGCCAACCGAATAGGTCATGTCAGTTGTTCCTCAAATTCTGGATCAATTCATCCTTGGTCATCTGCGACCGGCCATCGATCTCAAGCTCCGCGGCGCGGTCATAGAGGTCGGATTTGGTCCACTCTTCATAGGGTGGCGCCTTGCCGCCTTTTTCAGAGGGGTTCATATCCTCATTGGCCTGCGCGTTTGAAATCGCAGCCGCCTTGGATTTGGAATGGCCCTGATCGCGCAGGGCCTCATACACCTCGGGTTTTTTCAGGGAATTTTTTGACCCAGCCATGGTGATCCTTTTCTGTCCGCCGTCGAGTGGCAAAAAATAAGCGCCGCAGCCCACGGACGGACGGTGCAGGCTGCGGCGCGAAACCGGACGCGATGCGTCTGACCAGGGGGGTGAAGGTCAGCGCGCGTCCGGTCCATCCTTTGCCAGTGTGGATTTCGGCACATCGTCATCTTCCAAACGCTTTTCCGTGCGCCACTTGCTGAACAGAGCCCAGGCAATGATCGCGCCAAACGTGAAGATAATCAGAAAAATCACGAGGCCGGATTGGTCTTGCGTTGCGATTTCCATAACGTTTTCCTTTCCGTCTTGTGTTACTGTTGGACGTCAGGGGCAGGCGCGAAATCGTAGGATACGATCAAACCCCCGACGATGAACGCCACCAAGATAAAAAGACATACCAACTGAAGAGAGATGTTTTTCTTCTCCTCCTTGGGTGGTCTGACATGGTCATTCGTGTCGTTCATGTTTGGTCCAACTCTTGTCTGCGGGGTGAACGCGCAAGCAAGGCGTGGGTTCCCGGGTTTACGCTTATTTCTTCAAAAACTGTGCGAGGCAGGCTTCCCCTTTGCGCATGCCACGCGGCACGCCATTGAGTTCCGGTTCAATCAGGGCGCGCCGATCCATGAGGTCCGCATCAACCAGATCCAGAATGTCGGGATGGATGTAGCTTTTCTGCGCAATGGCGGGCGTGTTGTGCAGGCGTCCGGCGGCGGCCTCCGTCATGTCCTTGATGCGCAGGTCCTTGGCAAAGATCGCGGTTTTGAAAGCAGCCAGGCTGCCATGCCATGTCCGCAGGCTTTTGGGTGTGGTGCCTTCGGGGAAATACCGGGCCAGACGCTCACACAAATGTTCGGGCTGAAGGCTGCGGGCCTCACCATTGTCATCGAGCCACGTGATCAATTCCGCGCCCGGCAGATCCTGACACCGTTCCAACGCGTCAGCCAGGCGTTTGCCCTGAACAGTTTCGCGGATCCGGTGCCCGCCTTTCCCGCGAAAGGCCAGTTTCACCACATCGCCTTCCGTTTCCACATGGCGCGGACGCAAGGTGGTGGCACCAAAGGTTTTGTTCTGCTTGGCATAGGCCGCGCTGCCCGGGCGCAGCGCCACACGATCCACCAGCGCCAGCGCCACGGCGACCGCGCAATCCAGATCCATTGCATCCCGTTTGAGGTTGCGCGATATCCAGCGGCGCAGCGGCGGCAGCCCGTCGCTGATATCCGCAAGGGCTGCAAATTTTGTCTCGGCGCGATGCGCGCTCCACTCGGGGTGATATTTGTATTGCTTGCGCTGATCCGTATCGCGCCCCGTGGCCAGCAAATGGGCATTTCGGAAGGGGGCGATCCATACGTCTTCATAGGCGGGCGGGACAGCCAAGGCATCCAGCCGCTTGCGTTCATCTGCGCATGCAATCGTGGTGCCATCAGGTGCGGTGTAGGAAAACCCCTTGCCCCGCCGCCGCCGGGTGATGCCAGGGCGCGTGTCGGGGTAAAACCGAAGGCCTTGGCGGGCCAATGTGGCTGGCAAATTGCTGTGCGGCATCTGTATTTCCTGTGAAGACATCATCATTACGCGCGCGCGGGGAAATGGTTCCCTGGCAGCGGGTTTTGAGTTGACGCTACGGCAAGCATTTTCGCGGTCGTGCTATGTCACAGTTTAATGCGAAACCTCCATTCGACGGGTAGCGATCTTCTGCGCAAACAGGAGAAAACATGAAAACACTTTCGCTTTTTGACAATGTACTGATCATTTCCGGTCAGGCCATTGAGGTGGCCGACATTCAGGATTTCCTGTCTCTCAGGCAGGCGGCGAATGTTGTACCCATGCTGACAGTCGACGAGGCCATCCGCTACATGGCATCGGACAATCCCCGGTTTACCTTGGCCGTTCTTGCAACCACCGAAGGCGCCGCCACGCAAGCCGTCATCGAACATATGGCCCACATTGACGTGCCGGTCATTTTGATCAACGGGCACGCGCCAGATCAGTTTGATCCCGCGAAACTGGCCTTCATTGCGCGGCCCTTCACCAGTGACGATCTGGAAAATGCGATCTTGAAATTTGCAGCCCCTGCCTAGCCCGATTTGAAAACCCGGGAACCTTTTCATGGCGCCGTCGTTTTGATTGCAAGAAACGTGTCATGAAAGGAGAAAAACCATGCTCTATTGGGCAGTTGTATTTTTCATCGTTGCAATCGTCGCCGGCGTTTTCGGCTTCGGTGGCATTGCATCCGCTTCTGCCGGGATCGCACAGGTCCTCTTCGTGGTGTTCATCGTGCTCTTTGCAATCGCATTGCTGGCACGGGCACTGCGCGGCCGGACACCCTAACGCAGGGTGATCGCAAAAAGGGCCGGGCCACGCTGCCCGGCCTTTTTCTTTTTGATCAGGAAAGGAGACCAAACATGTCAAAATCGCTCAATGTTGTTCCCAGCCCGGATGATGTCAAAACCGGCGTCCGTGACACAGGTCGCATCGCTGACATGCTGGCGGATGTGCTGGCCGATACCTATCATCTGACCTTCAAATCCCACGCCTATCACTGGAATGTGGAGGGGCCACTGTTTTACTCGATCCACAATCTGACGGAAGAACACTACGAGAATTTGTTCGAGGCCGCAGATGAATTGGCCGAACGCATCCGCGCCTTGGGTCATCTGGCACCCGGGTCGATGGCTGACATTCTCAAACGCTCCAAGATGGAAGACACTGAGACAGTGCTGTCTGCCGAAGACATGCTGCAAAACCTGGCGGCTGATCACGAACGCATCGCGCACCGCATGCACGCGTTGATCCGCGCCGCGGGAGAGGCCGAAGATCCGGTGACAGAAGATCTGGCCACCGAACGCAGCGCGTTCCACGAACAGGCCGCATGGATGTTGCGGGCCTTGGCCAAGAAATAAAAAGACAAAAGCCCCGGCAATGTGCCGGGGCTTTTTTTAACGTCCCATGGCGGGAAATGTTACGCCGTCAGGGTTTCCGTCGATGCAAAGAACATCGCTTGGCTCACTGCGGATCGTACCTGTTCAGGCTGATAGGGTTTCGAAATCAGGAAGGCCGGTTCCGGCCCGTCACCTGTCAACAGCATCTCAGGGTAGGCCGTGATGAAAATCACCGGCATGTCGGGATTGTCCTTGAGGATGTTGTTGACCGCGTCAATCCCGCTTGACCCGTCGGCCAGCTGAATGTCAGACAGGATAAGATCGGGCTTTTTCTTGCCAAAAAGATCAATCGCCCCGGTTTCCGTGCGGGCAACACCCGTGATGCGGTGACCCATCTCACTCACGATGCCCTCCAGATCCATGGCAATCACGGCCTCATCTTCGATGATCATCACGTCACCCGACAGCGCCGCCGCCATTTCGCGATAGGCAATGTCGATTAATTCGCGCGCTTCGGTGTCCGATGCGCCCATGATCGCGGCGACCTCGGCAAAGGAAAATTCCTCGATCGTGTGCAGCAACAGCGCCTCACGGGTGTTGGCGGTCAGCCGCGACAGATGCTTATGCGCCCGCCCGGGCAACCCATCATCATCGGCATCCAGAACCGCGCCCGAAGACGCCCAGATCGAATGAAACACCTTGAACAGCGCCACTTTCGATCCCAGCCCTGTGTCAAAAAGCGATGTGTCGCCCAGGATCGTCTCTAACGTTGCGACAGCGTAAGTGTCACCCTGGTCCTGCGATCCGGTAAGTGCGCGGGCGTACCGCCTCAAATACGGCAATTCTGCGCCGATTTTCGCGCTCAGATCCGCGCCCTGACTGTCAGACATTTGGTTGACCTCCAAAAAGTTCATTTAAGTTGGAACCCAACAGGCTCGATTTAGTTCCCCAAGAGGGAACAATTAAATAGTAAGAAGTGACATGACCCAAAACAGGCCCAAATCAAGCATCGAATCTGAGATTGACGACAATCTCAAGCGCGCCTTTGACGAGATCGCAGCCGCGCCCGTTCCATCGCGTTTCACCGACCTTTTGGATCAGTTGAAACAGGGTGGGGCCAACCCCGCCAATTCCGACAAAGGCGAAAGGTCCGACAATGACTGACCCTCGCGACGAATTGGTGGAACATATCGGTTCCATGCGCGCCTTTGCCATGAGCCTTGCACGCAATTCTGCCCTCGCCGACGATCTGGTCCAGGATGCCATGCTCAAGGCGTGGGCCAATATCGACAAATTTCAGCCCGGCACCAACATGCGCGCCTGGCTTTTTACAATCCTTCGCAACATTTTCTATTCCCACCACCGCAAAGCCAAGCGTGAGGTCGCCGATGTGGATGGCGAAATCGCCGCCAGCGTGGCGCAAAAGCCCGATCATGACGGCCGCTTGCAAATGAAGGAATTCCACGTGGCCTTCGCCGAACTCAATGAAGAACAGCGTGAGGCGCTGGTCCTGATCGGCGCAAGCGGGTTTTCCTATGAAGAGGCGGCAGCGATGTGCGATGTGGCCATCGGCACGATGAAAAGCCGGGTCAACAGGGCCCGTGCGCGTCTGGCCGAACTGATGCAGGTGGATGAAGAAGAGGCGATGGAAGCCACCGATTCCGTGACCCATGGTATCGTGGCGGCGCAGCAAAACATTGCTTAACACCAAGAAATCCGTTTTCGCCGATGTCACGCGGGTGGCAAACGGGCTGACCTTTCGTCTGCTCGCACTTATGACGCTTGCGCTGTTTCCCATTGGCCTGATCGGGGTATATCAGACCAGCCAGGTGATCAATGAAAGCGATCAGTTGCGCCGCGCGGCCCTGCTGTTGGAAACCACCGAAGAGGCGCGTGACGCCCGTGACCTGATCCAGCAGGGCCTAGGCGCGGCTGAGGCGCTCGCCACACTCGACAGTTTGGAAAATGACGAAACCTGTTCCGCCCAGATGCGCAGTTTCGTGGAATTCAACAGCGACGCCATTTTTGCCGCCTTCGTTCGCAGCACGGGCATGATGTCTTGTTCTTCACGCGGGGAGACGTTCGATTTTGCGGGAACAGAAGGGTTTGAACGGGCCATGGCGTCGGATGGCCCGATCATCAATGTGCGTCAGGCGGGCGCCGTCACGGGGCTGCCTGTCCTTCTGATCGCGCAACCCGTGATGCGCGATGAGGTACGGCTTGGCACGGTGTCTTTGTCCTTTCCACTGCGCAAGGCGCAGAACGCGGTGGATATCAGCGCGGAAAATGAACTGACGGGTTTCAAACTGGCCATCTTGACCGAAACAGGCGAACTGATCGCCACATCCTCCGAAGGCGCGGTTTCCGATATGCTGCCCCAAACGCAGGATTCGGTGACCCTGGCCACACAGAACGGCATGACGTTTCTTGATCAGAATTCGCGCGGCGAAGACCGCATGTTCGCGGTTGTCAGCATGATCGACGAACGGGTCGTCCTGGTGGGCAGTTGGCCCAAGGAACTGGCCGGAACAGCCATTCCTCTGACACAACAAGCCGCCGCGATTGCCTTTCCGATCCTGATCTGGTTGGCCGGGCTGGCGGTTGCCTTTTTTGGCCTGCGGCATCTGGTGATCGGTCACGCGCAAAACCTGCGATCCGCGATGCGGCGCTTTGCCTTGGGCGACCAAACCGCCTTTCCCCTGGAACTGAAGAACCCACCCGAAGAACTGGCAGAAACCGAACGCGCCTTCAACCGCATGGCCCTGATCATTTCAGAGGCCGAAGAACGGCAGGCGCAGGACCTCAAAGATAAAGAGGTGCTTTTGAAGGAAGTGCATCACCGGGTGAAGAACAACCTGCAGCTCATCGCCTCCATCATGAACATGCAATCGCGTGCGGCCGAAAGCGAAGAGACCAAAAGCACGCTGTCGAGCCTTCAGCGGCGGGTTAATTCGCTCGCCATGCTGCACCGCACGCTTTACGTCGCGCCCGACACGTCCACGGTCGATGCGGCTGAACTCATTGAGGCCGTGGCGCGGGATGTGTCGCATCTGTTGCCCGACGGCGTGCAAGCCATCGAAAGTGACATCGAATCCGTGCCGCTTTATCCAGATCAGGCGGTTCCGCTATCCATGATCCTGGCGGAGGCGCTGACCAACGCCGTGAAATACGCGGGCGCGCCCGAAGGTGAAAAACCGCGCATCGCAACCTCGCTCAAGAAAATGGATGGGGATGGGGTGCGTGTGGTCGTGGAAAATTCGCGTGGGGTCAACACGGCCAGCCTGTCCAGCACCGATGCCGCGACAGGTCTCGGCACGCGTCTGATGACCGCCTTTGTGCAGCAGCTGGACGCCACGCAGAACATCGAAGAAAGCGCGGATAAATACACGCTTACTTTGGAATTTCAGCAAAAAGACTTCGAACCGGCGAACCCATGACCCAGGCCGCGCCCCCTGACTTTGACGTGTTCGTCACCGCGACGGAGGCGTTTCCCGCCTTTGAACGCGCGGTGCTGGACGCACGGCAAACGATCCATGCGGGCTTCCGGATTTTTGACATGCAGACCCGGCTGCGTAGCGCAGAGGCGCGCGCCGTGGGCGAGACATGGTTTGACCTGCTGGCCCAGTCATTGCGGCGGGGGGTGACGATCCGGTTGGTCATCAGTGATTTTGATCCGGTCTACGCCACGGATCTGCACGAAGAAACATGGCGCACGATGCGCCAGGCCGCAGCCCTGCGCGAAGTCACCGGGTGCAGTGATGCGCAACTGCGCGTGGAGGCCGCGATGCACCCGGCGCGCGCGGGCCTTTTGCCATGGCTTGCCTTTCTTCTGCCCGCCTTGCGGCGACGCCGCCAGGAAATGGGAAAGCTGTCAGATGCGCGCCTTGACCGTCATACGGTGGGCCTGCGCAATGAGGTCCTGCCGCAACTGGCCACCGTGTCCCATCATCAGAAAATCGCCGTGATCGATGATACGGTTTTGTATATCGGCGGGCTTGACCTGAATGAACGGCGTTTCGATGACCCGGGCCATGACCGCGCGCCGGAACAGACATGGTCCGACGTTCAAGTGATGATCCGCGGGCCCGAAGTGCGGGAGGCCGCGCAGCACCTCAAAGAATTTCAAAACGTGGTGACAGGGCAGGGGGCGCCCTCTGACCTGCGCTGGATCAAACGCACGCTGTCGCGCCCGCGACGGCTGCAATTTCCATACCTGTCGCCCGCCAGCGTCCTGTCGGAAATTGAGACCACCCATGTGGAGGCATTCCACCGCGCGCGGCACCTGATCTATCTGGAAACGCAGTTTTTCCGCTCAAGCCGGGTGGCCGAAAACCTTGCCGAGGCGGCGCGCCGCAACAGCGACCTGACCTGTATTCTGGTTCTGCCCGCCATGCCAGAGGACGTGGCCTTCGAAGATGACATCCACACCCATGCGCGGTTCGGAAATGCGCTGCAATCGGATGCACTCGCCTGCGTGTCCGATGCCATGGGATCGCGCTTTTCTGTTCTGTCGCCGGTGCAGCCCCGGCTGGCCGACCGCGACGGCATGACCACGCTGGCAGGATCGCCCGTGGTCTATGTCCACAACAAGGTGCTGGTGGAGGATGATCGCTTTGCCCTCATTGGGTCGGCAAACCTGAACGGCCGGTCCATGCGGTGGGATACCGAAGCCGCCGTGGCCATCGAAGACAGCGCCCGGATGACACATCTCAGGCACAGGCTCTTTCAGCATTGGTGGGGCCCGGACCTGCCTGACGCGGCCACTGACCCTGCCACCCAACAGGCATGGTGGGATGGGCAGGCCCGCCGCAACGCGGTATTGCGCCCAGAAAACCGGCGCGGCTTTCTGGTGCCCCATGATGCCACCGCGTCGGAGGCGATGCGCCTCTCCTTGCCCGGCGTGACAGAAGATATCGTCTAAGCGCGCCCATCGGGGAACCAGACAGGTCGTGACACGTTGATCTGTCAGAGAAACCCGAAAGGAGATGGACCATGGACAATGATCGCATCACAGGCAACTGGAACGAATTCAAAGGCCGTCTGCGCGAAGCCTATGGCGCACTGACAGACGACGATCTGGAAGAAGCCAAAGGTGACCGCGAACAGCTGGAAGGCAAGCTGCAACAAAAGCTTGGCAAATCCAAAGACGATGCCCGCCAGGCAGTGGATGACATTCTGGCGAAAATCTAAGCGCCCTCATTGGGCTGGCGCGCGCCGGGCCATTCCGGCAAAGCCTGACCAACCGAAAAGACAGAAAATCTGTTGCGGTTCGTGATTTTGGTGTAATTTACCCAAAGTCACGGACCGTTTTCTTTTGTCCGGTTGAAAAGGGCACATCTTATATGTCCCACACGGATCACCCGGGCATTGTCACTGACATCCGCCCAAGCGCCACCGCCTGCGCCCTTGTGCGCAAATTGGGGACAATGACCTTGCTGTCGGAAGAAGAGGTTCAGTACCTCGATGGGCTGCACACCAACCGCGTGTCCGTCGCCAAAGGCGTTGATTTCATCGAAGACGGTCAGGATTTTGCCGCGACCTTCATCGTCATGCGCGGGTGGGTTGTAAGGTACGCACTCACGCAAGACGGCAAACGCCAGATCCTCAGCTTTGCACTGCCTGGTGATATCTTGGGGTTTCACAGCAATTTCCGCCGCACGGCAAGCTATTCTGCGGCAGCGCTCGTCGATACGGAACTGGCTGCGGTTGAACCCACACGCATGGTGGAGATTTCGCGCCAGTTTCCCGTTCTGGCTGCCGGGCTAAGCTGGTCCACCGCTCGAGAATTTTCGATCTTGGGCGACCAGGCTTTGCGTCTTGGGCGTTTGACGGCTTATGAACGCGTGTCCCATATTTTGCTGGAACTCTGGCACCGTCTGCGGCTCGTTGGCGAAACCGATCAACACTGGATGGACTTGCCCATGACGCAAAACGATCTTGCGGACGCGTTGGGCCTCAGCATCGTGCATATCAATCGCCAGTTGCGCCGTTTGCGTAGTGAAGGGCTGATCACCATCGTCAATGATTGTGTCCGCCTGGAAGACATTGAAAGGCTGATCGACGTATCCGGCTTTCAGCGCGATCATCTGACGGAATTTCGCCTATAGCGCCGCTCAGCGGCCCGCCTGAAACGATGTTCCTTCGAGCGCATCCAGCGTGTCACGTTTCATATGCTCCAACGTGGACCGCAACGGGTCGGTTGTGATGTGGCGCATGCATGCATCAAGGGCGTCAAGGATCCGCGTCTCGGACGTGGTGATCGCCTCGATGGGGGCACTGTCCAATCCCGCTGTGGGATCGGCGGCTGTCGCGATGGTTTCGTTCAGCCATTGTGACCAGGTTTTCTGCGTGTCCGCCATGGCCCCCTTAATATCGAGCATGTCATCCAAGGTTTCGCTTTGGGATTTGTGCAATGTCAGCAGGGGGGTCACATCCACGTCGGTGATGTCCCGGGCGCCAGCCAGATCCAGCCGCTTGATCCCGTGATCCAGGCTCAGATGCAGCTCCGCGATGGCTTGCGCTGCTTTGCTATCCGTGTCGCGTTCGCCGAGTAGTTTGACCATGATGCGTCTCCCTTCATCTGCAAAGGAAACGGGGCAGCTTCATTTGCGTTCCAAGGTTTTTGGGAACTTTACACGCGCGGTGTCGTTTCACCGCCATGACACAGACATCTCAAAATCAACATGAAAAATCGCTGAATGCGGTTCTCTTGCCACGTTGGATGCGCTTGGTCGCTGTTGCGGGCGGTATCCTATTGATCAGCACACTCGTGATCGCCCTGTCGGATGGGGCCGATCGCACGCCGATCGAACAAAGCCCGTACCGCAACGCGCCTGAAGAGGTTCTATCCCCGGGCGGCTGACCGCTAGGTGTAGCTCAGAGCGTCAAAACCTTACCTGTGAGGGCGGCGGGACGCGCCGCCTTTTCTGATTCAGCGTTCACAACAATCCCATCAACCATCCAGTAGGTCTACGCCGTTCGCACACCCTGCGCCTTGGACGCGCCAGCGCGGATGTCAAAGCTCGTCAATTCCCTCATCGGTATGCATGTCGTCTTTGACCTGACCATAGGCCAGGATGGAAAAGATGGCTGTGCCCCCGATGATGTTGCCTGCCAGAACCGGCGCGAAAAATTGCAACATGGCCTTGGACAACCCCAGCTCACCCTGGATCATCAGATAAGCCATTTCCACCGATCCCGCGACGATATGGGTGAAATCCCCCGCCGCGATCAGCCATGTGAACATCACAATCAGGAAGAAAGCGGCGTTTTCGGCCTGCGGCAGCATCCATACAATGGCCGCCACCAGAATGCCCGCGGGTATGGCACGGAAAAACGCCTCCCAAGTCGAAAAGCCCGTGGCGTGGCGCGACAGCTCCATCATCGCAGGCGTCAGATCATCGGGCAGGGCAGGGGTGAAGACATAAAGCGCGGCAATCGCAAAGGCGCCGGCCACATTGGCGGCCAGAACAATCCCCCACAACCTCATCACACGCCCAAATATGGACCAGCACGGGGTATGCAGAAACGGCAGCACCGTGGTGATGGTGTTTTCGGTGAAAAGCTGCATCCGCGCCATGATGACCACGACAAATCCCAGCGAATAGCCCAGGTTTTCAATCAGGTAACTGGACGGCGCGTCCGGCAAGTAGGTTCGAAAAATCGCCTCCCCTACGACCGAAAAGCTGATCATCAAGCCTGCCGCAAACCCCGACCAGATCAGCGCGCGGTTTGTGCGCTCCAGCTCTTCCTGGCCCTCGCGGCGGATCACTTCGTAGATCTGTTTGGGTGCAAGGTTGGCGGCTTTTTGCACGAACTCCTCTTCTTCGGGTTCATCCAAAAGGTTGGGAATGACTGATGGTTTGGTCACGTTTGCCCTTTCTGCTGCGCCTGACACGTAACGTGCCACTGCCAAGAAAGTTGCGGCCCGGCGACGGCAAAGGGGAACTCAAACTGCTGTCACACGTTGTACCTGCAACCGCCAAACGGGAAAGGTGCGAGGAAGACCATGGAAGAGCTTGAACAAGTTGCCCAAAGCGCCGGCAACTGGATGACAGATCTGCTTCAGACAGACATCTACAACGGCAAATCCCTTGCCGATTACCTGACATTCGATGCCCTTGTCACCATGACGACCAGCATTCTGGGCGCCATCGTAATCATTCTTCTGGGTTTCGTGGTGTCGGGCTTTGTTGGTCGGCGGATCTGGAAAATGGCCGAAAACCACAAAAGTCTCGACAACACGCTCTTCACATTTCTGGGCAACATTGCCCGTTACACCATTCTGGCGTTCACGGCGCTTTTCGTGCTGAACACCTTCGGGGTGCAAACCACGTCGATCATCGCGCTGATCGGTGCGGCAGGTTTGGCTGTGGGTCTGGCTTTGCAAGGCACGCTGTCCAACGTGGCCGCGGGGGTGATGATCATATTCTTCCGGCCTCTGAAACTGGGGGATTTCGTCTCCGTCGACGGGGTGATGGGCACGGTGAAAGATATCACGCTCAATTACACTGAAATCGCCGATCTGGGGAATGTGAAGGTTGTCGTGCCCAACTCTGAGGTGTGGGGCAACAAGATCAAGAATTATTCCTCATACCCCACGCGCCGCGCCGAGTGGACATTTGGTGTGGGCTACGGCGTCAATCTGGGCAAGGCTGAACAGGTCATCCTCGATACGATCATGGCCGACACGCGCGCCCATGCTGAACCGGAACCGTTTATCCAAGTGAACAATCTGGGCAGCAGCAGCGTCGATTTCCTCGTGCGCGTGTGGTGCGCCACGGACGACTATTTTCAGTTTCAGGCCGATATGAAGCGCAAGGTGAAAGAGGCGCTGGACGAGGCCGATGTCGACATCCCGTTCCCCACGCGCACACTTGTCCACGAAAACCCTGTCGTGGAGCTGCCGAACCGGGACGCGGACACCCCATCAGCCAAGCAGGATATCGCGGCTGAATAGCAGGCCAATGCACAATACGGCCAATGCACGGAAAGGCCGCGCCGAAGTTTGCTGGCGCGGCCTTTTCGTTTGACCACGATCGGAACTCTTCCCCGCGCCCGCCGTTATCCCAGCAAATGAACGGAGTGATCTCATGATAGATACAATCAACATTCTCGCGATGCTGGCCACGATTGCCTTTGGGTCCATCGGTTGGCTCGCGCCGCGCTACACCATGGACAAACTGGATCTGAGGACCGTGAATTCGCGCCTCGGCCTGTCGGAAATCCGCGCCGCCAATGGCGCGCTCTTTGTCGGCCTTGGTGTGGCGGCGCTGGTGATCAACCAGCCTCTTGGCTACGCCATGGTGGGCTTTGCCTATGCCGGGGCCGCCATTGGCCGTCTGACAGGCATTTTCGTTGACCATGTCACGAAAAGCACCGCCTATATCTTCTGCGCGGTCGAAGTGGTTCTGGCGGTCTGGCTGATCTACGTCAACGCGGCCTTCGGGTGATCGGTATGGCAGAGCAGCAAAAATCAGTCGTCATCACCGGCGCGACCACAGGCATCGGGTTTGCGACTGCCAAACACTTGGCCCAGATGGGGTGGCGGGTTTTTCCGGGCTACCGAAGCGAGGATGACGCCAAGGATTTGCGGGATTTGGGCCCGCATGTGCACCCCCTCAAGATCGACGTCACGCAGCGTGACACCCTTGAGGCGGCGCAAGATGAGGTGCGTCAGCATCTGGGCAACACCCGCCTCACCGGGCTTGTGAACAATGCAGGCATCGCAAAACTGGCCCCGCTGATGTTGCAGGATATCGATGAATTCACCGCCCATCTGGATATCAACGCGGTGGGCGCCCTGCGCGCGAGCCAGGCCTTCGGCGATCTTCTTGGGATGGACACGCGTTTGCAGGGCCTGCCCGGGCGCATCGTGACCATCACCAGCATGGGGGGCGAATTGGCCTCTCCTTTCCTTGGGGCCTACACCGCCAGCAAACACGCGGCCGAAAGCATCAGTGACAGTTTGCGCCGCGAACTTATTGTCTACGGGATTGACGCCATCGTCGTCGGCCCGGGCAGCGTGAAAACGCCCATCTGGCAAAAGGCGAAAGAGGCCGACGCCGCTAAGAAATTCAGCGACACGCGGTGGGGCAAACCCATTCGTGCGTTCTTGGATGGCATGGTGGAAGGTGGCAAAAACGGGCTGGAGCCGGAAGAGGTGGCGCAGGTGGTCGAAACCGCGCTGACCGCCCGCAACCCCAAAGCGCGCTATGCGCCGGTGCCCAACAAGCTGCGCAGTTTCATCCTGCCCAAGCTTTTGCCCAAACGTTTGGTCGACCGGGGCTTCTGGTCCCAATACGATTTTCCAAGGGTCTGACATATGAAAGCGCCGCTCGATTGAGCGGCGCTTTTTCTCATGTCAGTCTTCCATCACAACCTGATCATTGGTGACACCTTTGGCGTGCAGATAACCCAACACGGTCTCTTGCATGGCGGGCGGACCACATAGGTAAAACCGCTCATCGAAATCCGCGATTTCCTGCCCCAGCACGTCACCATCGAGCCGCCCGGCATGATCGGCATTCACGCCATCATCGGTCACGAACACGCAATCCAGCCCGTCACGCGCGGCGAAATGTTCGCGCAGGATGATGTTGTGATGGTCCTTGTTGGCAAAGATCAGCGTTGATCCGGTCAGCTGGCCGCGTTCGGCCAAATCATCAATCACCGGGATGAATGGCGTGATCCCCGCACCGCCTGCAATGAAGATGCCCGCGCCTTTGGGTTCAATCGCGCCCCAGGGATCGCCGATCTTGACGTGATCACCGGCGCTGAGGGACCAAAGCGCTTTCGTCACGCCGTCATGGTCGAAATAGCTTTTGATCACGAAGCTGAGGATCTTCGCCTCCGGGTCACTGGTAAAGGTGAAGGGCCGGGCCTCATCCCTCCAGCCGTCGCGATCAATGGCCAGATCGGTGGCTTGCCCCGGCGTGAAGGTGAACCCTTCGGGCTTGGTGAAAATGTACTGCTTGGTGTCTGGGGTCAGCTGCAAGCTGTGCAGCAACTCTATGCGGTGGGTCATCACAAGGTGCCTTTCATTCTGAATATCTGCACCGTCAACGGCCCACCTTGTGATCCGTTCCCTGTCACCGACCGAGGAAATTCCCGATCGGTTGAAGGTGGTCAAACTTGTCACAAATCGCCTTGAAAACCACCAGAATGGGCACCGCAACCAAGGCACCGGGCACACCCCAAAGCCAGGTCCAGACCACCAGGGTCAAAAACACCGCAACCGCGTTCATCTCCAGGCTGCGCCCCACGAGGGCGGGCGTCACGAACTGCCCTTCAAGCGTGGTCAGCGTTTGGTAGGCCAGGGGTGCCAGCAGGGCATAACCAAGGCTGTCAAAGGCCATGATCGCATAGGCCCCCACCAGCGCCGTCCCGATCAGCCCGCCGATGAAAGGCAGGTAATTCAACAAAAACGCCGCAACGCCCCAGATATAGGCGTTCTCAAGCCCGATCAGATGCAGCGCCGTGCCAATGCACAGACCCAACCCCGCATTGATCATCGTAATGGCCAGCAAATAGCGCGAGACATGGTTTTCAACAGCATAGACAACCGACAGCGCCCGCTTCTTTTCCTGCAGCGAGGTGAAGGATTCCACCAGCTTAGCATAAAACAACTGGCCCGAGGCCAGCAGGAAGAAGGCCAGAACAAGCGCCACGCCAATGGTGGTAGCGGTGCTCGCAAAGCCGGTGATCGCGGTGGTGAAAAGGCCGGGACGGTCGACAACAACCTCTTGGTCGCCGGGTGCCGTGCTGTCTTTGTTGCTGCCGATGTTTTCCACCTGTTCCGACACTTCCTGCACGGTGGCCACCGCATCGGTCACGCCGCGCAGCTTGATCTCAAGCTGCTGGCCAATCCGCGGCGCTTCTTCAAACCAAGTGGCAAGGGTACCGCCCGCAAACGTGCCCACGCCGACAACAACGGCGGTTGTACAGGCAATCAGCAGCGTCGCAGACAGACCCGATGGCACCGATCGCCGCATCATGGCCCGGTTGATGGGGCTCAGCGTCAGGGCGATAAGAAATCCCAGCATGATGGGCAAAACAAGCGCGCGGGCAAAGTAGATCACCGTGAACACCGCCACGATGGCCAGCACCAGCGCGCTGCGCCGGATGGATTTCACAAGCGCATCATCTGGCGCGGTGCGGCCGGGTTCGATGTTCATCTCAGGTCCTTACACAGGCTGCTCGCCCACAAGCTCATCGGCCTTGACCGCGTCGCGTTCGCCGCGCAAGGCAGGCTCTCCGATGGTGGTGTCAGGGCGCACCTGCGCCTCGGCCTCTGAGTTGATCTCAGCCCCGATCAGGATCACGTAGGCTGAAAGCCACATCCAGGTCAGCAGCACGATCACCCCGGCCAAGGCCCCAAAACTTTCCGTGTAGGCCCCGAAATTTTCAACGTAAATGGCAAACCCAAGGGATGCCAAAAGCCACAAGGCGCAAGCGAGCACAGCGCCGGGGAGAAGCCAGCGCCACTGCGCGGCCCTGCGGTCTGGGGCAATGCGGTAAAGCATCATGATCCCGCCCACGGTGAAGGCCAAAAGCACCGCCCACCGCGTGGCGCGGATCAGGATTTCCGTCGTCAGGCCCAGATCCACGAGGGACAGGATGCCCGGCAGGATCAAGGTCGCACCAAGGCCGCCAATCATGCCGAGGATCAGAAAGACCGTCAGCGCCAGATTGGTCGCTGTCAGCATCACAAACCCGCGTGTCTCCTGTTCGCCATAAGCCACGTTCACGCCCTGGATCAGGCTGCCCACACCCTTGGACGCAGAATAAAGCGCCAACCCCAGGCTGAAGATCAAGGCAACGCCCAGGCCCGCATCCTGCGACCCAGCCACTTTGGTGGCTTGATCAATGATGATCGCGGCCGCATCGGCGGGCAGGACCTGACTGACCTCGTCAAGCTGGGTGGTCACGTGGCTGGCATCAAACACCAGTCCAGAGATCGCCATCACCGCCGTGATCGCAGGGAAAAGCGCAAGCAACCCGTAAAAGGCCACACCGGCGGCGATAAGGCCGATCTGGTTGTCGCCCACATCTTTCCACGCGCGGGTTGCCACCTGTTTCCACCCGCGGGCCGGAATATCCCCCGGCCGCGCGGCCATTTCACCTGGATGGGCCATGGTCAGCCCTTCTTGGTCTTGCCAAGGTTTTGCTTGCGGGCTTCCGACTTGGCCTTGCTCGCCACGCGCTTGGTGGCTTTGCGCGCCTCATCAGCCGCAGCCTCCACGGCGGTGTCCGATCCTTTGGCGGCATCGTCGGCTTCAGCCCGCTTTTCGTCGGCAATGCGACCGACCTCATCTGCCGTCGCACGCGCCACGCGTTCAGCCTTTTCGCGTTCCTGATGGAAAATGCGCTCTGCTTCGTCAAAAAGATCATCGAGCTTTTCGCCGATCAGACGGTCTTCCGTCTTTGTGCGGGGCAGGGCGCTGGCAATTGCGGCCCCAAGGGCCACGGCAAGTGCACCTGCCACAAGCGGCTGTTCCTGAATGAAATCCTGTGTCGCGTCGCGCCCCTTGGCATAGGATTTGCGGGCCGTCTTGTCGGCGCGCTTTGCCATGTCCACGGCCTTTTCACGGGCGGCGATTACACGTTCCCGCGCGGCGTCCGTCATGTCCTCCGTACCACGGGCCAGACGGTCGCGCGCCACCGCGGCCCGGTGCTGCGCCTCATGGGCGGCATCCGTCACACCCTCCTTGGCTGTCGTGGATGCAGAAGACACCTTTGCTTTCACAGACGCGGCCGTGCCACTCACGCGGTCACGCGCCTGTTCGCGCCAAGATGGATCGTCATGGTCATAATCATCCAGATCATCACGCGCCCAAGACGGGTAGGCGGATGTGTCCTGTTCAATGGCAGGCCGCGACGCCGCGCCACGTGCAGGCCAATCAGCATCCTCGTCCTCTGTCCGATTTGTCTTCGCCAGCGGGTCATAGGACCGGCCAAAGACCAGCCATGCAAGGCCCACACCCGTCAGGGTCAGCGCCACCGGGTTCTGCTTGGCCGATTGCGTAATGGCCCGTCCCAGATCGCTGCCATGGTCTTTGAAACTTTGGGTCATCTGACCCAAGATCGCATCGGGCGAAAACATGTTCTGCAATGCATCCACGTTTGAGGCCAGGTCTTCACGCTCACGCTCAATATCGCGTTCAATTTCGTCGGGGGTTCTGCTGTCGTCACGCATCAAGCTTCTCCTTCAAGGTTTGTGCGTCGCGCTTTACATTGGCCGCCGTGCGGCTGGGCGCGATGCTGGACAGTTTGAGGTCGTTGGTGCCTTTTTTGATCATGCCATAGGCCACTGCGGCGAAGGCGACGCCGACCAGCAGAGCTGCCCATCCTGCATCCATCCCGGCCTCTGCCAAACCGGCGACAAGGGCCGCCGACAGCACATTGAGCGCGCTCAGCGCCACAACAACGGCACCGACAAGCAAGCCCAGCGCGGTTGCGGCTCGTTTGAGGTTGGCATTCACTTCCGCGCGGGCCAAATCCACTTCGGACCGAACCAGGCTGCTTACCGAATTGAGCGTATCGCCAATCAGGCTGCTGGCGGATTGCGAGCGTCCATCAGGCATCACGCATCTCCTGCGGGCGACGGTGTGTGGTCACGCTGTGTGGCCTTGGCCATACGTACGGCGGCAAATCCCAAAAGGGCGGCACCGCCCAGAAACGTGACCGGATTGCGGCGTGCAAAGTCGGATACATCATCCACCATCTCGGTGATGTCCTTGCTGCGTACGCTGTCGGACAGATCGGCAAGCGATCCCGACACCGCATCAAAGGCGCGTTCCTGCGGCGATCCCTCGCGCAAGTCTTCGGAGGCACGGCGCAAAGCATTTGACACGGACGACACTTCATC
This sequence comes from Pseudomonadota bacterium, assembly GCA_038532355.1. GTDB lineage: Bacteria > Pseudomonadota > Alphaproteobacteria > Rhodobacterales > Rhodobacteraceae > Roseovarius. Next base: position 130,952 of record JBCBAT010000007.1, read on the forward strand.
GGCCACGCCGTCTTTGGCATCCGTCGCCTTGGCATGGGCGATGTCTGCGACAGCCGCGCTCATATTGTGCGCCTCGCGCTCGGCGTTGTGGGCAAGGTCTTGCGCGGCCTTTTTCGCGGTCGCCGCGTCAGACTTTTTCGCTTCTTTACGTGTGTTCGAAGTGCTGGAGGTCATGGGGCAATCCTTTCCGGTCAAGCAACAAAATTGACGACGGCCAGGACGACCACGACCAAGCCGATAAGATAGATGATGGAGTGCATGGGGACTTCCTCCTACGTTGAATTGATAACTGATGGTGCAACGCGAGGCGGACGGATAAGTTCCAATAAAACAAGGGGAATCGTGGCCAAAGTTCTGTCGGATAAATACGCGGCATGAAAAAAGGTACGCCGTCGCCTAACGTAAAAGCGGCACCCGTATTGGGCGCCGCTTTGAACGTTTACACGCGCACGGATCCGCCGCGTGGGCCTGCGATCAACCAGGCTATGAAGCCAAGGATCGGCAGGATCAGGATTGCGAGGGTCCAGACCACTTTGGCCGCAGTCGTGGCCCCGCTCGTGATCACCTGATAAATTGCATACACGTTGAGGATGAGGACAATCAGCCCGCCAATTCCATATTCCATCGTTCGTCTCCTTTCGCTAGGTTATGCCGCGCTCGGGCGGCTGTTCATCGCGCCATGCAGCGCATCAATATCGGCAGGCGACAGGGCCAAACCCTTGGCCAGATCACTCAGATATGCCTGCTCTTGTGCGGAGGCATCACCGGCCACGAGCAACGCCGCGGCATAAACATCCCGGCGCGCAGACATGGGCGTTGCATCGGCGACAGATTGCGCGTCGACGGCTTCCTTCATTGCGTCCTTGACCATGGACAGCTCAGTTTCATTTGCGTCCGACAGCACCTCTTCCAAGGCCCGGCGTTCGTCGGGATCAATGTGCCCATCTGCCCGTGCCACATGTACCATGGCGCGGATCACGGCGCGGCCTGTGGCCGTTGTCATCGGATCATCTTCGCTATCGTTGACCTCAGACAAACGGTGCATGCGATCCGGGCTGCCGCCTTGTCCGATGGATTGTGACAGCGATCCAAGAAGGCCACCCAAGGATGCGCCCATCGGCCCGCCAAAGTTCCGGCCCGTGGACACGTCTTGCCCTGCCAGCCCGCCTTCACGGCCATCTGTTGCGCCCGCAACGCCCAGCGATCCGAGGATGTTGCCAAGCCCATCTGCCTGACCTTCTCGCGCCCCGCCGACGCGGTCGCCGCCAGCGCGACGATCCGTGCCATTCATGGCCGACCGAAGTCCTTCGATCCCGCCAGCGCTGCGAAACATTTCAACGCCTTTCTTGGCGGCAAATGCCAGCGCGAGTTTGGTGATCATGCGTTTCATGCCCATGGTCTATCCTCCTGACGGGTGATTGCCCGACAAACCCGCCAAGCGCCGGAAAGTTCCCGCAATCCATGGGAACGCTTCCGCTCGCCCGACGTTGGCCCGGCATCACGCACCGCAAACAGGAGACAGACCATGACCCATTTTTCCCACGGCTCAATCACGCAAATTCCGACGACGAAATCGGATGTTTACGCCTTTCGCATCAAAGGACATGTGGATGATGACGATGTGGAGGCCATGGCCAAATTCATGAACTTCGCTTTCGACAAGCCCGGCAAGGTCTCCATGCTTCTCGACCTCACGCAGATGACCGGTCGCGATCTTGACGCCATGTTCGACGGCGATGTCCTGAAGGCCAATTTCCGCAGTTGGAGCCAGGTTGAAAAATACGCCGCCGTCGGAGCGCCGGATTATGCCGCAAAGCTCATTGGCTGGATGGATAAAGTCATCCCTGTCGAAGCCCGCGCGTTTGAAGCGGATCAAATGGACGACGCTTGGGCCTTCGTGGATGCCCGTCCAAACCACAGTGCATTTGCCGCCTGATTTTCGGGCTCACCAGACAAAACCAACGCCCCTTCCGACACCGCATCGGGAGGGGCGTTTTGCGTTGAAAGAAGCGATGCGGTTTTTCCCGCAAGCGCGGAACCAACCACATCGCCCGGCGTTAGGAAGCTGTTCACACATCCCACAACCAAGGAGATCGTAAGATGAAAAACTTCCTGAACACAACCGCACTGGTGCTCGCCATGAGCACGGCAGCCATCGCCGATGACCATATGGCCAAATTCGATCTTGTTGCCTTTGAAAAGAGCGATTTTTTTGCCTCTGACCTCATCGGCATGCGCATCTACAACGCCGAAGGTGGCGCAGATGAAACCGCGGGCGCGTCGAACGACATGGTCTCCAACTGGGATGATATTGGCGAAATCAATGACGTGATCGTCACTCCCGAAGGCGACGTGCGCGCCGTGATCCTTGGCGTGGGTGGTTTCCTGGGCATTGGTGAAAAGGACGTGGCCGTGTCCATGGACGACATCAAGATCATGACCGGCGAAGGCGAAAGCGCGGATCGTTTCCTCGTGATCCAAAGCAGCATGGATGCGTTGAAGGCCGCGCCCGCGTTTGAATATCCGATGATGGAAGAGGCCACGAACGCCATCGACGACGGTGATTTCGACACCACACGCAACGAATTCTTCGATGGTGACGCGGAAGCAGACGCCGAAAAGATGGCCGATGCAGATAGCGCCACATCGGCGCCTATGGACCGCGAACCGCTGGCCCGCCCCATGGTGGAACGTGATGGCTTCGCCGAAAAAACACCCGCGGAAGTCAGCGCCCTGACAGCAGAAGATCTGCAAGGCCAAGCCGTCTATGGCAGCAACGATGAAACCGTGGGTGAAGTTGACGCCCTGATCATGAATGACGATGGCGATATCGACCGCGTGGTGGTCAACGTGGGCGGCTTCCTCGGCCTGGGCGAAAAGCCCGTCGCGCTGAGCTTTGATGAGCTGCAGATCCTGCGCAACGGCGAAGACGAAAGCCTGCGCATCTACGTGGACAATACCGAAGAGGCGCTGAAGGCCCTGCCGGAATGGTCTGAGCAGTCGTAACCGGGCTCACGTCCAACACGTAACAACGCGAAAGGCTGTCCGGTCCATCCGGGCAGCCTTTTTGATGGGGCAGGTCACTCTTCGCCCGTCACCACGTTCCAGTCGCGCAACTCATCTTCCGACAGGATATAGATTTCATCCGCAGGCGTTGCCATCGCCGGGCCCATGATGCGCAGGTCCACGCCCATATCATCAAGATAGCTCAGCACCTCTGCCTGACCGCGTTGGATATCTTCGACGGCCAGAAACGCGGGCAGGATGCTCGATTCCCCGAAGCTGTGCTGATGCACGCCGAGGCGCGCCGCCTCATCCACCTTTCGGTCAGTGCCCGCCGCAAACATGTAAGGACAGGCCGACATGCACACGGCGCTGCCCTCAAGCCGCGTATCCGCGCCAAGGTCCCGGATCACCCGGCCAAGGGCCAGCGCATCCATCACGCTGCCCCCTGGGCTGTCCAACAGAACAAGCGCAGGTGCATTGGTGCGCAACTCCTCTGTCACGCGATCCCCGTCACCGGGCGCAATGGCCCCGCGCAAGCGCATGGCCGCCACACCGTCAAGATCGGTCGTCTCAACCAGCAGGCGACGCGGCATATCAGGGTCAATGCCCGGCCCGGGGTTTGCCGGACGGTTCAGACGGTAAAGCCGGGTCTGATCATTGGGGCCAATCGGACGGTCCAGCGCAGGCGCGGATGACGGCGCCAGAAGCCGGGGCAGGGACGGCCCCAGATCAAACAGGATCAGCAGTGCCGCAAGGCCAAGCTGCGCCCCCAGAAGCCACTTCATCACCCGCAGAACACGCCCGGGATTTGGATCAGATGCCTCGCTCACTCGGCAGCTCTCGGCGCTGCACGGGACGGGGCGTCAGGGGGATCGAGCGCGTCATGCTCCCCCGGCGGAATGACATCCATCTGGCGCAGGGCCACCACCGCGGCGCGCAGTTCTGCCACTGTCATGGCATCTTCCGCCTCCACCGGGTCGCGGCCTGCGCGAATGGCACTTTGCGCCACCGCCACGATGATCACCAACACGGCAGGCAACAAATCAATCGCAATCGCCCCGGCCCAGGAGGGCACGAAATTCGCGGCGTATTTGATCACGGCGTCGGCGGTTGAAATGGGGGTATAGACCACTTCTGCCGACGGTGGCCGCGCCAACACCGCCGCCGCCGCAGACCCCAGCGTTTCGGCCCGCTGCACCAACACGTCGAGAAGGGAATTGATCGTGGCCTGTTGCGCGGCTTGCCCGCCTGCATCACTGGCATCAAGGCGGGGCAGGACCACCGATTGCGCCAGATCCTTTGCAGCGCGGTCCACCAAGGGGGCCACAGACAATTGCCGCAGCTGAGTGATCACGCCCGCAAGGCGCACGGATTCCTCGGAAAATTCCACGCCGCGCTCAGATACCGGTCCGGGCGCCACCGTCAGCGCGCGCATCCGGCTCAGGATCGCATTGCCTTCTGCGAAGGCTGCGGCAATGGGCGCTTCCTGCGCGACGATCAGATCCTCCAGCGCGGCCAGTTCATCGGATTTCTGAGTAAGCACGCGGAACACGGCCCCACGGCCCGCCAAGCCCGAAAGCTGGCCTGCGTCCTCCTGCCGCGACAGATCTTCAAACCCCTGTCGCGCACGCCCCACATCCAGACCAAGCGCCTGAGCTTGCACCGCTGTCTCATGGGCGCGCTCCAACGAGGCCTGATACTCCTGCACGGTTTGTGCCAGATGCTGCTCCACCGCCGCTGACCCGGCCAGCGCCGCCGCGTTCAGCCACGATGACATCGCCACGATGGCCAAGGATCCCAGTCCCATGGACAGGATCAACCACATCCGCGTGGCCGCGGTGCGCATCGCAGGCAAAAGCCGCAAAAGATAAGACCAGAAGACGAAAATCCCGGTCGACACCGCACCGCTATAGGCCACAGCTGCAAACAGCGACAGCGCGCCCCCTTCATCCAAAAGCCCGCGCACGCCCAGATACGTATAAATGCCCGATGCCACCGCCAGCACGCCAAGGGCCGCAGACGTGAAACTGTCCAGCCAGTCAAGATGCTGTTCCACCTCGCGCGCGTGCAAAAGGCCGTTTTGTTCTTTTGTCATGATGCCTCCTTGTCACGTCAGCCTGACCCGACAGACCCAAGATGGCAATCCGCGACCTGTGTTCAAGCACAGCTTTCGCGTGTGACGCATCGGCCGGGTGCCACGACACGACATAAACAGCTGATATATCAAGAAATTTTGGCTCCGGCGGTAGGGATCGAACCTACGACCAATTGATTAACAGTCAACTGCTCTACCGCTGAGCTACGCCGGACCACGAGGGGCCGTATAGCAAGGGTGTGGGGCTGCGTAAAGTGGCTTTCTTGCGAAAAGCGCATGGGCTTTCAGGTCTTTTGAAACCGGGCTGTTTCGGTCAGCTTGCCCATGGGGATCACTTCGTTTTTCATATATAGATCAATGAGATGGGCGAGTATATTGCGCTCTGCCGCCGGCAGAAGTGCGGCCGGTGTGTCGGTGTAGATGGCATGGGTCAGGGCGCGCAGGGTCGCGGGGCCATGGCTCAGCGCCTCAAGGATCGCGGCTTCACGGGCAAGGCGGTGATCGATCAGCCAGTCCAGCCGCCCCATCGGATCGGTGATCGGCGCGCCATGACCGGCATGGAAGACAGATGCGCCGTGTGCGCGCAACCTGCGGCAGGACGCCATGAAATCCGTTAGATCGCCATCCGGCGGCGACACGAGCGAACTGGCCCATCCCATTACCAGATCGCCCGTAAAGACCACGTCTCCACAGGCAAAACACAGGTGATTGCCCAGATGCCCCGGTGTCCATAGCGCGGTGAGGGACCAGTCTGGACCCGCGATCACCTCTTCATCCGACAGGCAGTGATCAGGAAGGAAATCTGCGTCAATGCCTTCGCCGCTGTCTGACAGGCCCGCAGCCGACAGCCGGGTCATGATCGCACTGCGGCCCGCGCCAGACCGCCCATAGGCGTAGATGGGTGCGCCCGTGGCCGTGCTCAGCGGTCGAGCGAGGGGGGAATGATCCTTGTGGGAATGCGTGACAAAGATATGCGTGATCCGCTGCCCAGGTTCCAACGCGTCGAGGATGGCGCTCAGATGCGCCTCATCGTCTGGGCCGGGGTCAATCACGGCAATGTCCCGCGTGCCCAGAAGATAGGTGTTTGTCCCACGCTGTGTCATGGGCGACGGATTGGGCGCCAGTATGCGGCGAAGCCCGGGGCCCAGGGCTTCGGCCCTGCCACATTCGGGATTAAACTCAGCGTCGGTCATGGCCTCTCTTACAAGAGCCACGCAAACTTGTCATTGCAGCGATAGCCCCATGCGCCATAATCCGGTTCATGACGTTTCAATGGCTCAAAGGCTACATGCCGGGCTCGCTTTACGGCCGGGCTGCGCTGATCCTGCTGTTGCCGGTGATCACCGTGCTGCTGGTGGTGTCGATTGTCTTCGTGCAGCGCCATTTTGACGGGGTGACCACGCAGATGACCGGCTCTGTGTCGCGTGAGGTGCGCCTGATGCTGGAAAGCGGGCTGCCGCCGGATGAACTGGGCGCCTCCCGCATGGCCCAGACGCTGGCGATCAACGTGACGCCTGTGGCGCCCGAGGACGTGCCGCAGGCGGATGATTGGCGCTGGTTCGATTTCACAGGCGCTATCGTGGTGCGGGAAATGCGGCGCTTTTTCCCTGATATCCTGTCTGTGCAACTGCCTGACACACGCGTTGTGACGCTCTACTTCCAGGGGCCCGACGGCCCGTTTCAGATGGTCTTTGACCGCCGCCGCGCCTCGGCTTCCAACCCGCATCAGTTGCTGGTGAACATGGTGGGTTTTGCCACGCTGATGACGGTGATTGCCTATCTCTACCTGCGCAATCAGCTGCGCCCGATCACCCGACTGGCACGTGCGGCCAAGGCCTTCGGCAAGGGGAGGCATCTGGTCTATCACCCCGCAGGCGCAGTGGAGGTGCGCGCGGCAGGCGAGGCGTTCGTGGAAATGCGCGACCGGATTGAGCGCCAGATCGAACAGCGCACCCTCATGCTGTCGGGCGTCAGCCATGACCTGCGCACCCCGCTCACCCGCCTCAAGCTGGGCCTCTCGATGATCGAGTCCGAGGATCGCGCGGAGATGGAGCGCGATGTCGACGATATGGAACGCCTCATCACCGAATTCCTCGATTTCGCCCGCGGCGCCCAACAAGGGGAGATGGAGGATCTGGATCCCCGCGCTTTCGTCTCCCAGATCGTGCAGGATGCTCAACGCGCGGGCAGTGCGGTCACGCTCAAAGACATGCCGGGGCAGGGCGGGCGGCAAGACACCGTGACGCTGCGACGCGATGCCGTGCGCCGCGCAGTGGAAAACCTGATCAACAACGCGGTGCGCTATGGAAACAAGGCCGAAGTGTCGATTGATCTGACCCCCAAGGCCCTGACCATCCGCGTCGATGATGATGGCCCCGGCATCCCTCAGGCGCAGCGCAACGAGGCGCTCAAACCCTTTTCCCGGCTCGACACCTCCCGCAATCAGAACCTCGGCAGCGGCGTGGGGCTGGGCCTTGCGATTGCGGCGGACGTTGCGCGCAATCACGGCGGCGCGATACAGTTGGGCCAAAGCCCCCTTGGCGGCCTCAGCGCCGAATTCCAAATCGCGCGGTAATGCCGCGCGTGCAGATAGCGAAGGACCGGGCCATGTACGGCGTCATCACACAGATCAAGGCCACGGACGGGAAACGCGATGACCTCATTGCGATCCTGAAGGAAAATGAAACAGGCATGCCGGGCTGCCTCAGCTACAGCCTAGCCAAGGATCTGGGTGACCCGGATGCCATCTGGATCACGGAGGTGTGGGAAAACGCCGCCGCGCATCAGGCGTCATTGCAGTTGCCGTCGGTACAAAATGCCATCGCACGGGCGCGTCCGGTAATGGCAGGGATGGGGCCGCGGTTCGAAACAGAACCCGTTTAGGCACCACTGTTCCCATGTCTCATTTTTTGAGGTTTCGCATCAGCTTGCAGGCATGTAGACACAGGAAAAGGCGCATAAATCCCCCTAAGGGATGTGTTTTTCCGGCATGCCGGGCAAAAGCCCTTGACGCCTATCTGGTCAGGTCCTAGTGACCACCATCCCTAACCAGGATTTGATTCGGCCGCGCGCACGCGCGACACCTGAGTCCTAGCACTGAAATTCAGCTGCAGCCCGGGACAGACATCGCGGGCTGACGTTGTGAAAAAAGGTTCTGGAGTTACGGAACCGCAACGAAAGGAAAAGACACGTGGCACGTATCGCCGGCGTTAACATCCCGACCAACAAACGGGTCCCGATCGCCCTTACCTATATCACCGGAATTGGCCATACTTCGGCCCGCGAAATCTGCGAAGCGGCTGGCATTGACCAGACCCGCCGCGTCAATGAACTCTCCGACGCTGACCTGCTGAAGGTGCGTGAGCACATTGATGCCAATTACACTGTCGAAGGCGATCTGCGCCGCGAAGTGCAGATGAACGTCAAGCGCCTGATGGATCTGGGCTGCTACCGTGGCCTGCGTCACCGTCGCAACCTGCCGGTTCGCGGTCAGCGCACGCACACCAACGCCCGCACCCGCAAGGGCCCGGCGAAACCCATCGCTGGCAAGAAGAAATAAGGGGGCGGACAGATGGCACGTGATACCCGTAAGAAACGTAAGGTTTCCAAGAACATCGCCACAGGTGTGGCGCATGTGAATTCGACATTCAACAACACCAAGATCCTGATCTCGGATGTGCAGGGCAATGCGATTGCATGGTCGTCCGCTGGCACGATGGGCTTCAAAGGCTCGCGCAAGTCGACGCCTTATGCCGCTCAGTTGGCAGCCGAGGATGCAGGCCGCAAGGCGCAGGAGCACGGCATGAAGACGCTGGAAGTTGAGGTGCAAGGCCCCGGTTCTGGTCGCGAAAGCGCGTTGCGTGCGCTGGCGGCTGTGGGGTTCAACATCACCTCGATCCGCGACGTCACGCCGATTGCGCATAATGGTTGCCGCCCGCCGAAGCGTCGCCGCGTCTGATTTTTGGCATTTCTTTGGGGCCGCGTGTTTTTCGCAAGATTTACGCGCGGGCCCAATCCGCATTTTTAACCTCGGGCGTTCTCAAGGCCTTTGGACATCGGGCAGAGAACTGGAATGGAGGCAAGCATGATCCACAAGAACTGGGCTGAGCTCATCAAACCAACACAATTGGACGTCAAGCCGGGCAATGACCCGCTGCGTCAGGCCACTGTGGTCGCCGAACCGCTGGAACGCGGCTTTGGCCTGACCATGGGCAACGCGCTGCGCCGCGTGCTGCTGTCGTCGTTGCAGGGTGGCGCGATCACGTCTGTGCAGATCGACAACGTGTTGCATGAATTTTCGTCTGTCGCCGGTGTGCGTGAAGACGTCACCGACATCGTTTTGAACCTCAAGGGCGTCGCGCTGCGCATGGAAGTGGAAGGGCCCAAGCGCCTTTCGATCTCCGCCAAAGGCCCGGGCGAAGTGACAGCCGGGGATATCTCCGACAGCGCAGGGATCGAAATCCTGAACAAGGAACACGTGATCTGTAACCTCGATGACGGTGCGGACCTCTTCATGGAACTGACCGTCAACACCGGCAAAGGCTATGTCGCCGCTGACAAGAACAAGCCGGAAGATGCGCCCATTGGCCTTATCCCGGTCGATGCGATCTATTCGCCTGTAACGCGCGTGTCCTATGACGTGCAGCCGACACGTGAAGGTCAGGTTTTGGATTATGACAAGCTGACCATGAAAGTGGAAACCGATGGTTCCATCACGCCGGATGATGCCGTGGCGTTTGCTGCGCGCATTCTGCAGGATCAGCTGTCCATCTTCGTGAACTTTGAAGAGCCCGAAGCGGCTGGCCGTCAAGACGAAGACGATGGTCTCGAATTCAACCCGCTTCTGCTCAAGAAAGTGGATGAGCTGGAACTGTCTGTGCGCTCCGCAAACTGCCTCAAGAATGACAACATCGTCTATATCGGGGATCTGATCCAGAAAACCGAAGCAGAGATGCTGCGCACGCCGAACTTCGGCCGCAAGTCGCTCAATGAGATCAAGGAAGTGCTCTCCGGCATGGGCCTGCATCTGGGCATGGATGTCGAAGACTGGCCGCCGGATAATATCGAGGATCTCGCCAAGAAATTCGAAGATCAATTCTAACGTGGTGGTGGGGTGAAACCCCACCCTACGCCTTCTGTACAAAATGGGTTTTGACCCTTTGAGGTTTACCCCAAATTGTACAAAACCGGGCAATCCCGCCCCAAGGAGAGTTGGTGACACGCATCGCCAATCGGACAAAGAATAAACCTGTAAGGAGTTAAAAAATGCGTCACGCACGAGGCTACCGCCGCCTGAACCGAACCCATGAGCACCGCAAGGCGCTGTGGGCAAATATGGCCGGCTCGCTTATCGAACATGAGCAAATCAAGACCACGCTGCCCAAAGCCAAAGAGTTAAAGCGCGTCGTTGAGAAGTTAATCACACTCGGCAAACGCGGCGATCTGCACGCCCGCCGCCAGGCCGCATCGCAGCTGAAGCAGGACATGCACGTCGCCAAACTGTTCGACGTTCTGGGCCCGCGCTACGCGGAGCGCTCGGGTGGTTACACCCGCGTCCTGAAGGCCGGTTTCCGCTATGGTGACATGGCGCCGATGGCGATCATCGAATTCGTGGATCGCGATGTGGATGCCAAAGGTGCGGCTGATCGCGCCCGCAACGCCGAAGAAGAAGCCGCTGAAATCGAAGACTAATTTCGGGTTCATCCGGACATGAAAAACCCCGCTCTGTTGGAGCGGGGTTTTTTGTTTGCGTCTCTTTCGAGGGGATCAGCCGATGCGGCCCATCTCCACGGCCACGTCGGCCATCCGGCAGGAAAAGCCCCATTCGTTGTCATACCAAGCCAGCACCCGCACCAGCCGCCCGCCCGTGACCCGCGTCTGCGCCGGCGCAAAGATGGAGCTTTCTTCAGTATGGTTAAAATCCACACTGACCTTGGGCTCTGGATCATAGCCCAGAACACCCGTCAGCTTGCCCGCTGCCGCCTCGGCCACAACCTCATTCACATCATCCGCAGTGACGTCCTTTTTGGCCACAAAGGTTAAATCCACCGCCGACACATTCGGCGTCGGCACCCGAATGGCCGACCCATCCAGCTTCCCCTTCAAATCCGGCAAAACCTCCCCCAACGCCTTCGCCGCCCCCGTCGACGTCGGTATCATCGACATCGCCGCCGCCCGCGCGCGGTAGAGATCTTTGTGGCGACGATCCAGCGTCGGCTGGTCGCCCGTATAGGCGTGGATCGTTGTCATGATGCCGCTCTCGATGCCGATGCCTTCGTGCAGCACCTTGGCCACTGGGGCCAGGCAGTTTGTGGTGCACGACCCGTTGGAGATCATCTTCTCCCCGGCCTGCAGATCCTCATGGTTCACGCCGTAAACCACTGTTCGGTCAACATTTTTCCCCGGTGCCGAAAGCAGAACCTTGCCCGCGCCCTGATCCAGATGCGCCTTGGCCTTTTCGCCGTCATTGAACTTGCCTGTGCACTCCAGCACCACGTCGACGCCGGACCAGTCGAGCTCTTTCATGTCATAAGTGGAATACATCTCCATCGGCCCGCGGCCCAGATCCATCGTGCCATCGCCCAGCGTCACCTCGCCCGGAAACCGCCCATGGACGCTGTCGTATTTGATCAGATGCGCGGCTGTCTCCAGCGGGCCGGTGGCGTTGACCTTGACCACCTTGATGTCGTCGCGGGCCGAGGTGGCGATATAGGCCAGCGTGGCCCGCCCAATGCGGCCGAAGCCGTTGATGCCAACAGTGATGGTCATGCGCGTTGCTCCTTAAATTCAAGGGTTTGAGCGCGTTGTAGACGGGGCATTGGGGCGCGGAAAGGCCTAAAGCGCGTGGTAGCGGTAACCGTTACCGCAAAACCTGCGGTGATCCCGTCGTTTGGGTTTTGTCTTGCACCTTCGGCAATCCCAGTTAGAGCTTGTTCCCGACACTTAGGAGACAAAACATGAGCGGTTTGCTGGCACTTCTGGATGATGTCGCGGGTTTGGTGAAAGTCGCGGCGGCCTCGCTTGATGACGTGGCCAGCCAGGCGGTGAAAGCAGGATCCAAGGCCGCAGGGGCCGTGATTGATGACGCCGCCGTGACACCCAAGTATCTCAAGGGCTTCGCACCCGCCCGCGAATTGCCCATCGTCTGGCGCATCGCGCGCGGGTCGTTCATCAACAAGCTGGTGTTCTTGCTTCCCGTCGGGCTGGCCCTGGCCAATTTCGCGCCCTGGATGATCCCGCCGCTTTTGATGCTGGGCGGGGCGTATCTTTGTTTTGAAGGCGCTGAAAAGATCGTGCACGCATTGGGGTTTGGCCATCACGGGCCCGGCGCCCATGACAGCGCAAAACCCAAGGATCCCACCCAGTTGGAAGAAGAACGGGTGTCCGGCGCGATCAAGACGGATTTCATCCTGTCAGCTGAAATCATGACCATCGCGCTTGCGGCCATTCCCGCCAGCACGTTCTGGATGGAGGCGGGCACATTGGCCTTGGTCGCGATTGGGATCACTGTCGCGGTCTACGGATCTGTGGCGATTATCGTGAAGGCTGATGATGTGGGGCTCTACATGGCCAAGCATGGCGGGATCGGGATGGTCCGCGCGATTGGCCGGGGGATCGTGAAATTCATGCCGACCTTCATGTGGCTTTTGATGGTTGTGGGCACGGCCGCCATGCTGTGGGTGGGCGGGTCGATCATCCTGCACGCAATGTCGGAAATGGGCTATCCCGAGATCTACAAGTGGATCAAAGGCTTGGCCGCCGAAGTCGCCTCTGGCATGGAAAGCGGCAAAGGCTTTGTGAAATGGGCCGTCACGGCGGTGATGGACGGGCTTTTGGGGCTGATGATCGGCATTCTGCTGATCCCGTTGGCCACGCGCGTGATCACGCCCGTTTGGCAACGGATTACGAAACTCAACCCGATTGGTTAGTGAAAGACCTCAGGTTTTGAGTATTTTTAGCCAGAAAGAAGCGTCAGGTTGGCTTCTTTCTGGCTACAAATACTCACATACCGCAGATCGTGTCAGAGCAGGTCTTTGACCTTTTGAACCGCCGCATCCGCCGTGATGCCGAACTTCTCAAAGAGCACCTCCGCCGGGGCAGAGGCACCAAAGCCTGACATGCCCACGAAGCCCGCTTTGTCCGCCCGGCCGCCATCGCCCATCAGCCAGCGATCCCAGCCCTGGCGCACTCCGGCCTCGATGCCCACGCGCACCTTGGGGCCGCGGCCCAGAACGCGGCGGCGGTAGGCCTCGTCTTGTTCCTCGAAAAGCTCCCAGCAGGGCATGGAGACGACGCGCGTGCCGATGCCTTCTGCCTCCAACGCCGCGCGGGCGTCCATAGCGATGGACACCTCGGACCCGGTGGCGAGAAGGACAGCTTTGAAATCGGCGTCTGCGTCGGCCAGCACATAGGCACCTTTGGATGAAAGGTTGGCGTTCTTGTGTTCTGTCCGCAGCGTCGGCAGGCCCTGGCGGGTCAGGGACAGCACGGACGGCGTGCTTGTCGCAGACAGCGCCAATTCCCAGGATTCCGCCGTTTCCACCGTATCACAGGGGCGGAAAACCATCGTGTTGGGCGTTGCGCGCGAGATCGCCAGATGTTCCACCGGTTGGTGCGTGGGGCCGTCCTCGCCCAGGCCAATGCTGTCATGGGTCATCACAAACACGGTTGGCACCTTCATCAGCGCGGCCAGACGCATCGCGGGGCGGGCGTAATCGGTAAAGCACATGAACGTGCCGCCATAAGGCCGGATCCCGCCATGCAGCGCCATGCCGTTCATCGCCGCCGCCATCCCGTGTTCACGCACACCCCAATGGATGTAGCGGCCTTTGCGGTTGCCGGTGTCAAAGACGGTCATGTCCTTGGATTGCGTGTTGTTGGAACCCGAAAGGTCCGCCGACCCACCGACGGTTTCCACCATCACCGGGTTCACGGCGTTCAGGACGATCTCTGATGATTTGCGCGTGGCGACCTTGGCGGCATCGTCAGAGGCTGCGCGTTTCACCTGTTTGATCGCCGCAGACAGGCGCTTGGGTGCGTCGCCTGCCATGATGCGGGTGAATTCAGCCTGGCGGCGTTCGCTGACATCGCCAAAACGGTCTTTCCAAGCTGCGTGCTCTGACGCCCCGCGCGCACCGATGGCCTCCCACGCGGATTTCACGTCCGAGGGCACTTCGAATGGGCCGCCTGTCCAGCCATAGGCCTCTTTCGCCGCTTTCAACTGATCGGGGTCAGTGAGCGCGCCGTGACCTTTGGAGGTGTCCTGCGCCGCGTGGCCCAAGGCGATATGGGTTTTGCAGGCGATCATCTTGGGGCGGGACCCGGTTTGCGCTTGCGTGAGGGCGGCATCGATGGCGTCGGGATCATGGCCATCCACCTCAATCACCTGCCAGCCTGCCGACCGGAAGCGGCGCACCTGATCGGTGCTGTCGGCCAGCTCAACCGTGCCGTCGATAGTGATGTTGTTGTTGTCCCACAGCACCACCAATTTGCCCAGCTTGTGCCGGCCTGCCAGCGTGATCGCCTCTTGGCTCACGCCTTCCATCAAACAGCCGTCGCCCGCGATCACATAGGTGCGATGATCGACCAGTTTCTTGCCGTAGCGCGCGCGCAGGATTTCCTCGGCCATAGCGAATCCGACGGAATTGGCGATGCCTTGCCCAAGGGGGCCGGTGGTCGTTTCAATCGCCGGGTGCAGGAAGTTTTCAGGGTGGCCCGCGGTGGGCGCCTTCCACTGGCGGAAATTGCGCAGGGCGTCGATTTCCATGCCTTTGTAGCCTGTCAGATGCAGCAGGGAATAAAGCAGCATCGATCCATGCCCGGCCGACAGGATGAACCGGTCGCGATCGGGCCAATCCGGGGCGGCAGCATCGAATTTCAGATGCTTTTCAAACAGCACCGTCGCCACATCCGCCATCCCCATGGGCATGCCGGAATGGCCGGAATTTGCGGCGGCCACAGCGTCAAGCGTCAACGCGCGAATGGCGGCGGCTTTCATCCAGTGATCAGGGTGAGCGGTGCGGAGGGCGTTTATGTCCACGGGGCAGCAACTTTCAGCTATCTAAGGGTCGAAAACTGCATATCAGGCACGGATCAAAGTGCAAGCGCAGTCATGGTCGCGGCGAAGACATGCAGGCTGAGGCGTTCCGCAAAGTGGGGGAAGCCTTTTTCCCAGCGATTATGTAGACTTGTGAGGAAAGCTTCAGGCAGCGATTCGCTCAGACGATGGGCGTGCTGCACAGGTGTGGGACAGAAAGGCAAAAAGATGAGCCAAATCGAAGAGCTTCAGGGACGCATTGCCAGTGCACTGGACCGGATCAGCCAAGGGCTGGAGGTGCAGGCCACGTCGCAGGTCGATACCGCGGAAGTGGACCGGTTGCAGCAAGCCCTCAACGAGGAGCGCAGCGCGGTTGAACAGTTGGAAGAACGCAACAAGGCCCTCAATGACAAGATTGCCGGGTACGAAATGCAGATCAACGGCCTCAAGGAAGAGCTGAGCGCGGCGCAGGCGGCCGCCAATGCCGCGCCGCCGGCAATTGAACTGCCCGATGTGATGGGTGAGGTGGGCGCGTCCATCGCGCAATTGCGGGAAGCCAACGCATCCGTATCTGCCAGCAATGAAAAGCTGCGTGAAGCCCACAGCGCGGGGGTGAGTGAACCGCATCTGATCAATTCCGGCATGATGGCCGAACTTGAAGGCCTCAAGGCCATGCGCGAAATGGACAAGGCCGAACTGACGGCCATTCTGGAGACATTGGAATCGGTGCTTGGGTCAAACGGAAGCGCAACCGCGCAAGGAGGTGTGTGATGCCAGAGATCGAGATCGAAATCGGGGGCCGGACCTTTGAAGTGTCCTGCCAGGAAGGCGAAGAGCATTACCTGAAATTCGCCGCCAGAATGCTGGATGAAGAGGCCTCTGTTTTGACGGCGCAGATCGGGCGCATCCCGGAGGCGCGGATGCTGTTGATGGCAGGGCTGATGCTGGCCGACAAAACCGCCGCCATGCAGGACAAACTGCGCGAGGCTGAAGACAAGATGGCCGAAAAGGAAGCTGAACTGGATCAACTGCGCAGCGCGCCAGCGCCGGAGCCCAAAACCATAGAGGTGCCGGTGGTGCCAGACGCCGTGACCGATACGATGGCCGAACTGGCCGCCCGGGCGGAGGCCTTGGCCGATCAAATGGCGACAGCGGACGGCATCTGACACGCCATTCGAACGGGTTGTCGCTAGAGGACTAAACTATGGATCCCGTGCTCTTTTTGGCGTTTCTGACAACCACATTGGTGTTTGTGGCCGTGCCGGGGCCGTCGGTTGCGTTCGCGACCGCGCAGGCCGTTCGGCATGGGCCGCGCGCTGCCTACATCGCGGTTGCCGGTGACGCGCTTGGCACGTTGGTGCATGTGACCGTGGCCGTGGCGGGTGTGACTGCGCTTGTGGCATTGTCAGAACGGATCCTGCCGATTTTGCAGATTGTGGGCGGGGCTTTCATTTTACTAATGGCCATGCAGGGCGTGCGGCGCATCGGCAAACCCGAACCCGTGGCCGTGGCGAAATCAGATCGCGTGACCTTTTGGGCCGGGTTTTTCGCCTGTGTGTCAAACCCCAAGGCCATCGTCTTTTTCGCAGCCCTGTTCCCGGCCTTCATCTCGCCTGATCACAACCTGATATTGCAGGGCGCGATTTACGGTGCGGTGTTCATCCTGCTCGACGGGATATCAATTCTAGCCTACGCGCTCCTCACTACCGCGGCAGTACGCGGGGCGCGGTCCCGCTGGATCAACCCCGATGCGCTGAGCGCCTTGGGCCTTGGCGGGGTAGGGGTGGCCATGATCGTCAAAGGCTACAGATCCCTGCCGTCAAACTGACGTCACTGCATGCGCAACGCGCCATCCATGCGGATCACTTCCCCATTGAGGTAATCACATTCCACGATAAACCCCGCGAGGGCGGCATATTCTTCCGGTTTGCCGAGGCGCTTGGGGCAGGTCACGTCTTCGGCCAGACTGTCCTGCACCTCTTGCGGCAGGCCCATCAGCATCGGTGTCAGGATGATACCCGGGGCAATGGCCATCACGCGAATGCCTTCGCGCGCCAGATCGCGTGCCATGGGCAGGCTGAGCCCCACGATCCCGCCCTTTGAGGCCGCATAGGCCGCTTGGCCCTTTTGCCCGTCAAAGGCAGCGATGGAGGCGGTGTTGATGATCACGCCGCGCAGGCCGTCCTCGGATGGGTCGTTCTGGGCGATCTCTGCGGCGGCGAGGCGGGCCACGTTGAAGGACCCCACTAGGTTGATGTCGATCGTGCGCTGGAAGGCGGCCAGATCATGAGGGCCGTCCTTACCCAGCACCTTGGCCCCCGTGGCGATGCCTGCACAGTTCACCGCGCAGGTGATGCGCCCCATCGCAGCCTTGGCCGCCGTGATGGCATCGGCGACAGAGGCGTCACTGGTCACGTCAGTGTCAACAAAAGTGGCACCGATCTCGGCTGCGACCTGCGGGCCACGCGTGCTGTCACGGTCGAGAATGGTGACCTTTGCGCCATGATCGCGGAAATGCCGCGCGGTGGCCTCGCCCAGGCCAGAGGCCCCTCCGGTTATCACTGCGGCGGTGTTATTGAGCTGCATTGCGGTCTCCGTTCAAGTGTCATTTTGGGCTGGCTTAAACACGCGTGCCGTCACGATCAACCCGGCCACGGTGATCAAAATGCGCATGATATGGTGCAGCGTCACGAAGGCCGGGTTGGCCTGAAGGCTGAGCGCGACAAGCGACATCTCCGTCACGCCGCCGGGGGCGAAGCTGATCAGCAGCACGTCAAAGGGCTGACCCGTCAGAGGCACAAGGGCAGTTGCAAAAGCCGCCGACACGATCAGCATTCCGCCCACAGATAGGAATGACAGCCCGACCCCGCGCAGCACCAACCCGCGCGACAGCCCGGTGAACCGCATGCCAAGCGCGGTGCCCACGATGATCTGCGCCAGTTTGATCAGCCAATCAGGCATGTCGATCTGAAACACCCCGGTCAGCGACAGGATGGCGGCCATCAGCATGGGCCCGGTGATCTGCTGCGCGGGCAGGCGTAGGATTCGGCCCGCCAACAGGCCCAAACCGCCCACCAGCGCCACGATAGGAAGGTCCGTCCATGGAACATCGCGGGTGGAAAAACTGATCCCCGCCGCCGATCCCACGGGCGCGCCAAGGTAAATCGACAGCCCGATGGGCAGGGCGGTGACGACGATGACAATGCGCAGGAATTGTTGCAACGTCAGGCGGGCCACATCGCCGCCGGCCTCTTCCCCCATGGCCAGGGATTCGAACAGACCGCCGGGGGACCCTGCATAAAACGCCGTGGGCCGATCATAGCCGCCGATGCGCCGGAACACCCAGTAATTGAACGCCTGGCACACCCCCACGAACAGCACCAGCGCGGCAAAGCTGATCGCAAGGCGTGAGGCATTGGCGAAAAGCTCCGGCGTGACCTGCGCCCCGATGATCAGGCCAATGACCGCGATAAAGACAAGGCGCAGGCGCGCGGGGAATGCGTAACCAGCAGGCAAAATATGCGGCAAGGTCAGCGCCACGGCCCCAACGCTCAGCAGCGGGCCGATCATGTAGGGCAGGGGCAGGCCCAACCGGTCAGCCATCAGCCCAGCCAGCGTGCCAAGGATGATCAGGGAAAGAGTGGTCAGGTGCATCATCTGGCCCCATCAACCATTGCCGTGCGGGCTTTGCAATAAATCGCTGGGCAAGGGGGGCGAATTGGGGTTCTTTGGCGCGCAAACGAAAAAGAGGGCCATCATGACCACAACTGACCTTTCCCTGGATGACATCCATGCCCTCGCGCGGGATGCGATGCTGGCCAATGGCTGCAATGACGCCAATGCCGAGGCGCTGGCCGATATCGTGACGCGGGCCGAACGGGACGGATCCCATTCCCACGGGCTCTTCCGAGTGCCGGGCTATGTGAAGGCGCTGCGCAGCGGCAAGGTGAATGGCAACGCCGAACCGCGCGTCACGCGGCGCACAGCGTCTGTGATCCACGTGGACGGGGGCGGGTGTTTTGCGCCACTGGCCCAAGCCGTGGGCCTGCCGGTACTGGCCGAGGCCGCCGCGGAAACCGGTGCGGCGGCGCTGTCGCTGACGGGTATCCACCATTTTGCGGCCCTTTGGCCGGAAACAGAATACCTGGCTGATCGTGGCCTCGTGGGGATTGCCTGCACGGCCTACATGCCCGCGGTGGCCCCGGCGGGATCATCGGAAAAGCTGTTTGGCACCAATCCGATTTCGTTTGCCTGGCCCCGGCCCGGGGCGACGCCGCTATGCTATGACATGGCGACCGCGTCCATGGCGATGGGGGACGTGCAGATCGCGGCGCGGGATGGCAAATCGGTGCCCGAAGGCACGGGCCTTGATGCCGACGGGCAGCCCACCACCGACCCCGCCAAGATTGCCGGCGGCGGCGTGTTGTTGCCCTTTGGTGGCTACAAAGGATCGGCCATTGCACTGATGGTCGAACTTCTGGCAGCGGGCCTGACCGGCGAACGGTTCAGCTTTGAGGCCGCCGAGGCCGACAATGGCGATGGCGGGCCACCGCGCGGGGGTGAGATGGTTCTGGCCCTATCACCTGCCGTCATAGCGGGCGAGGGGTGGGAGGCCCATGCAGAGGGTTTCGTTGACCGGTTGCGCGGGCTCGACGGTGTGCGCTTGCCGGGTGAGCGGCGGCACAAGAACCGCGTCGATACTGGTCCAAGGGCGGTCAACACCGCGCTGCTTGAAACCATCCGCGGTCTGATGTGACAGGCCAGGTTGATCGGTGACTTTCCGTGTGGCCAATAAAAACGCAGACCTGTACGAAGGGTGGAAAGAATTGCCATCACCCGGGGAAGCGATGAGCCAGTATACACAATCTGTCGATGTGATGTTTCGGGGCGGCGTCCCCAAGACCGTGGCAGACGTCACTGTTGGGCGGTTGACCTTCACCGCAAATCGCACCACGGATATGTTGCCTTTCAAAATGACCAACCCGGATGACACTGACGGCGTTGGCATTGCCCGCGCTTGGGCCTGCTGCGCACCGGAGGCTTGACCTTGAACGGCACAGTACCGACCACCGATCATGGGCGATCTGACATGATTGCGATTAACACCCAGCCCTTGGGCCCTTCGGAAAGCACTTCCAAAACCATCTTGAATGTCGCGGAAGCGCTGGATGTCTATGACCTTAAGACGGCGGAGGCGGGCCTTCTGGACCTGGTCTTCGTGCTGACCGATCAAACCCATGCGAAAACCATTCTGGCGCTTTGGCAAAATCATCTTCAGAAGATCGGGGATGAGGATCTGTCACCCGGGCACAAGGCCGCCTTGATCCGACTGCTGACGGGGCTGCATGACTATGATGGCTCCGCGGCGAAGACGGAGGAAGTGATTGCACTCTGTCAGGGCTCGGCAGTTTTGCCGGGGGCGCCTTACGTAATTTGCGCGGCCCTGCTGCCCCACCGCCAGCAGTTTACCCCAAGCCAGATCCTTGTGCTGTTTGAGATTGCCGTGCTGGGCAGCCACGCGGATTTGATCCTCGCCTATTTCACGCAGCTTATTCACCAAGACCGTGCGTTTTGCCCCAACTTTTGGTGGTACACGCAAATCTGGCGAAAAATATCTAATGACAATGACACGCGCCGTACGCTGTTGAACCAGACGTTGGAGACGGCGCAGCGATTTGATCTGCGCCCACTTCTGGATGTCTATGAACTGCTGAACACGCAAAAAGATCTGGCTGCGCTGCAAAAGATCGTGCCCACGCTGGAAGATGAACACCATCTTTACAACATCGCGAATTACCTGTGCAGCGTGCCGCATTCTGACGCCGATCTGCGCCTTGCGGCAGAGATTTTTGATGATCTGACAGCCCGGATTTCGACGACCGGGATATCGGACATGAACGATCTGATGTCCATCCGGCGCGACTTGGTCAACGATGATTTTGACACCGCCATGGCCCGGAAATTCAGCGGTGGGATTGAAAGCCTCGGCTTTGAATTTGCCAATTTCCAGGCCATCGCCTGCGCCTATGCCGGGCATCACCGAAAAGCAGAGGTAAAGGCCACGCGGCTGATAGAAAACACCGGCGTGCCGTGGTTCATCAAAAACGTCGCCAGCCAGACCCTGGCGGTGAATAACCTCAAACGTGACGGGCGCGTCTTTCCTGACCCGCCTGGGGCAGAGCTTTCGCCCGTGGCTGGATCGCCACTCGTGGCGCAAAGCCTTTGGGTGGGCAAGCGGTTGCGCTGGACGGAACAATTGTCGATCCAGTCCTTTCTGGCCAATGGCTGGCGGTACCAGCTGTATGTCTATGACATGCCTGAAAACGTACCCGACGGGGTGGAGGTTCTGGATGCAACTTGCATTTTACCCGAGGCCTGCGTGTTTCGGGAAACGGCCTCCAGTCTTTTGCACCAAGGGTCACTGGGCGCGTTCTCGGATTGGTTCCGGTATCAACTTTTGGTCAAGAAAGGCGGGCTTTGGGTCGACACGGATGTGATCAATCTGCGCCCGTTTCGCACGAATGGTTGCAAATACCTGACGGTCGAAAACGTGGGCCCGAAATTCAACGTGCTGAACGGCGCCATTTTATGTGCGGATGTGGGCGACCCGATGATCAAACTGGCCAGAGACCGGGCGGAGCGGTTGGTGGATCAGGGCGATATTCACTTCACGCGCATCGGCCCACAACTCATTGCCGAGATCTTCAGTGAATTCGGACCGCAAGGGTTCAAATTTTATGATGAGACATTTCTCAATCCCATCGGGTGGATGGATTTGCATAAGCTGTTACAGCCCTTTGAGGATGTCACCGCAAGCATGGTGTCCGCGCGGGCGTTCAACATTCACCTCTTCACCGAAACCTGGCGCGTGCGGGGCATGAGCCTGAACACGCCGCCAGAACCCGGCAGCTTTATCGGGGATTGCTACGCCGGGCTGATGGGTTCGGATAAGACGGCCAAGACAGACTGGCGGAATTTCATCGAGGCGATCAATGCTGAATAACGCACAGCAAAAAACCGGAGCCGCGTCAGAAACAGATGTGTCGCAGGTGGATGACCTGGGCGACCTGTTGCGCGCGCGCCCCAAGGACAAACTTGGCGCCCTGAGACAGGAAGGGGCCGATCTGGAAGGGTTGATCGCACGTGAGACAAATCTCGACGTGCTGAAAGAAGCGCTCAACCGCGCCGATGCCTGTAACGACTATTTCTGGGCTATGCACATTCTGAAACGCATGGTGGCCGAAGGCGCAGATCATCAGTTGCGGATCGAACTGATGTACCGTTTGGTTGGGGCCAAACAGTTTGAGGAGGCCAAGCACCACCTCGCCCTGTTTGCCCCGGGCCAGGTCGAACCGGATAAATGGGCGGTCTGGAACGGGTGCGTCGCCATCCATGACGGCAGTGAGACGGACCAGCAAAAGGCGCATGATGCGATGGTGGCGCACCTCGCCGACATCACGCCAGAGCAGATTTTGGTCTACACGCGAAAGCTTCAGGCCCATGGGCATTGGGACAAGTGTGAGAGCCTCTTGAAGGCTGCAATGGGCCTACATCCGTTGGATGTTGATTTGGTCAAAGCTTATGTCGAATTGCAGCTTTTCATTGGTGGGGGTGAGGCGGCGCAAGAGGCGCTGGTCAAGCATGCCGCGGTTCTGAAACGGCGGCGCGGCAGCTACCTAGAGGCGCACCACAAGATCCTGATCTTCACAGGGCGCCTGCGCGAAGCGGCGGTGGGATTAGCGGACCAATTGGCCCAGGATCCGCAGCTTAGCGCGCTTTACTACCCCCTGCGCGTGGCGGCGGCAGGTTGTGACCAGCCGCAACTCTACGCCGCGGCGATTGATCGGTTGTCAGCCCAGGACGGAACGCATCTGACCGTGCTGGAACATAAAATTCAGGAACTCGACAACTACCTCGATCCTGAAAAGGCGGACGCCATCCTGTCCGGCATTCGCGACCAGGCGGAGGTGCAGTACCAAATCCACAAAATGGTCTATTTTGCCAATACCAACGACCCGGAGGGCCTGAAGACCCAGGTGGCAGAGGCGCGCTCCCGCGGGATTGACGCATGCCTGATTTGCAACGTGTTGGGCGGGTATCACTACTATCACACGGTGGACCTCGACGGCCTGCGTGAGGTCGCGGATGCATATGCAGCCGTGATCCATCAAAACCTCGACGACGCGTCATCGCTGATTTTGTACATGCGCATTCTTATGGCGCTGGACCGCACGGACGACCTGATGGCGCTTTGGAACACATTGCCCGAAGGTATGAAAACGCACCATGAAATGGTGCCTTTCGCCTTGTGTTTTCAAGCCGCAGACGGCGATGATGACGCGGTGAAGTCAGGCTGGGTGCGCGCCTTGCGCGACAGCCGGCACGCCGCATTGTCGTCTGAGACGCACCGACCGCTGGTCGCTGATTTCAAATACACCACGCCGCAGGAAACGGACGTGTTGTTGTTTGGTGTCGTGCGGGACGGGATTGAGTATGCGGACTGGTTCCTGTCCTACTACCGCGCCCTTGGCGTTGCGCATTTCTTCATCGTCGACAACGGAAGCGAAGACGGCACGTTCGAATATCTAAAAGACCAGCCCGATGTGTCGCTGTTCCATCAACCGCAAAGCTTTTCGAAATCCAGATGCGGGATCTTCTGGGTCAATGACCTGCTGAAATCCTACGGTGTGGGGCATTGGTGCCTGAACGTCGATATTGATGAGGCATTGGTGTTTGCGGGATCCGACAAAGGCAAGACAATCCACGATTTTGTGGGTTTTCTGGATCGGGAAGGCGCCGAAACATCAGCGGGGTTTATGCTTGATATCTATCCTGCCTCGCTGGAACGCTCTGATACGGAAAACGGGTTTGATCGGTCTGAATACATCGACCTCGATTACCAGATATTTCCGTGTGAATACCCCCCCTACAGTTACGTCAAAGGCGGCATTCGCGGGCGCATGTCAGGGCGGCATTTGCTGATGACAAAAGCGCCGCTGATCAAGATGGGTCGGGAGACATGTTACCTGACCAACAACCACTACCACACACACCTCAAAGTGTCCCAGATGCGCTGTGCGGTCCTGCATTACAAATTCGTGGGCGACATTGTCGGACGCGTCGATGATGCCATTGAGCAACAGGAACATTTCAACGGCGCGACGTTCTACAAATCCCTAAAACCCCATTTGGCAACGGAAACCCTTCTGGATCAGCATTCCGAAAGGTACGGCGGGACCGATCAATTGATAGAACTCAAGTACTTAAACCACCCTAAGGGCTGGTAGAGTCGGCGGAAAGTTGCTACGAATCCACGTAGAGTGCGCTGTGAACGCGCGTTCACGCACAAAAGAGGTGGTAACATGAAAAAAATTACAGGCATTTTGACATCAGTTTTCGCGGTGTTCTCCGTGACGCAAGCATCGGCCAGCGTCGATCCTGCACCGACAAACATCGCATCCACATCCTGGGAGGCCGCCGCGAAAGACGGGTCTGCCAAGGCATTGGTGAACTACATTCTTGAAAACCCGGACTCGCCGCATCTGGAGGATGCACGTCGGTTGCTGAGCACGGTCGACGGGACAATCAACCCAGGTTTGGCCCAGCCCGAGGCGGAACAATCCAAACCCGTCCACATCCAGTTCGTTTGACGGCAGGTTTGGAGATTTGAACATGATCAGGAAGTTTCTTTCCACTGTGGCGGGCATCGCCGTGCTTGGCGCGCCTGCTGCATTCGCGGACCAAAATGAGATTTTGGTCTTTGGCAATTTCACCACCGAAGATGAATCCTTCGCGATGGCGGCCTACACCCGCAACTTCACACCGCAGGGCACATCCGGTCTGGCGGCACGCGTGTCGGTCAGCACCTTGTCCTACGATCTGGGGCCGACAGATGTCAGCCGCCGTGGCGCACGTTTGGCGCTTGGCTACAACATCGCGGGCACGACGGGCGGCGAAACGTCATTCTTCGTCGGTGCCGTGTCTGAGCGGTTCAACGGCAGCACGGATACCGATGTGTTCCTGGCTGTGGAAACCTACCAACCGCTGGGCAGCGGTAGCGTCGGTGGCGTGCTGGAATACAGCGGCGTGCAGGACACGTTCTATGTTCAAGCCCGCTACGGCTTTGCCGTTGGCAGTGCGGAAGTGGGGCCTGTGGCGTCATATGTCGATACCAACGGGTATCACGCCTATGATCTGGGCGTTCAGGCCAGCATTCCGATTTCGACAGGTGCTTACTTGCTGCCGGGCCTTGCGTACCGCAATGCCAGCCCGTCTGGGTTCTCCAGCGAAGACAGCACAGTGTTCAGCCTGGGCCTTTACACGGCATTCTAAGGTTGAGGGGCGCAGGCCCTGCAATAGCTTCATCTCAAAAGGGTCCGGTTTTCCGGGCCCTTTTTTCTATGCGGATTGCCCCGATTTCGCGCATCCGCCCTTTGGTTTCAGCTGCGAGGACCCCTCGCGTTTTTCATTGAAACGCCCCGGCCAGACCGGCACTGCACACGACCATTCCCGCGTAAATTGAGACGAAACAGTAAAAAAACAACCGTATTTCGGCCCTTTAAGCCATAAAACTGCCCAATTCTAAAAGTAGCCCACACGCAAGCCACCGGCATGAGTGGCAAAGACAAAGGGCAGCAGATATGGCAACCATCAACGGTGACGGCACCGACAATTCCTTGAACGGCACATCTGATGCTGACGACATCACCGGCGGTGCGGGCAATGATACGATCAACGCAGGCGGTGGTAACGATGTCGTCGACGGTGGCTCCCCATCCCTGACAAGCACGGATCTGTTCCTTGATTGGACGGATCAGGGCAATGATGGCGATGATATTGCAGCCGGTTTCACGCAGGACACGGGCGGGATCAGTGTTGGCGTCACCATCACCAATGGCGGCACCGGCGTGTCGGCAACCGTTGAAGAAGATGCCCATTACGTCGATACCGGTGAACCCTTTGATGCCAATTCTGCCCTAGGGCTAATCGGGTCCGGCAATGGCACGGCCTGGACAACCGATCTGAATTTTTCCGCTGTAAGCGGATCCGGCTTTGCCGATGAAGTCGAAAACGTCGCCTTCCGCCTGCAGGATATTGACCAGGGCGGCTGGCAGGATGTTCTGACGGTCAACGCCTATGACGCCGATGGAAATCTGATCCCGGTCACGCTGACACCTGCCGGGGATGACACGGTCAGCGGCAACACCGTCACTGCCGGGCCAAGCGCCACGGGTGCGACGGATCCGCAAGGCTCCGTTCTGGTGTCGATCCCCGGGCCTGTCGCCCGGGTGGAGATCATCTATGAAAATGGCGGCACAGGCGGACAGCTTCTTTATGTCAGCGACGTGCATTTCGAAGCCGTGCCAACAGATGACGACACGATTTTCGGCGAAGGCGGCAATGACACCCTGTCGGGCGGCTTTGGCAATGATTTCATTGATGGTGGCAACAACAATGACGTGCTGGATGGCGGCACGGGCAATGACACGCTGGAAGGTGGCTCTGGCAACGACGATCTGACGGGCGGGGCAGGGAATGATGACCTGTCCGGTGAGGGCGGAAGTGACACGCTGGATGGCGGTGACGGCGACGATCAACTGGATGGTGGCGGTGGCGCGGATGTCCTGACGGGCGGGGCAGGCGACGACAATATCAGCGGCGGCAGCGGGTTTGACACGCTCACCGGTGGCGAAGGCGCGGATACGCTGGACGGTGGCAACGGCAATGATGTGTTCTTTGCGGGCAGCGGCGACACGGTTATTGGCGGCGAGGGCGGCACCGACACCAATGACGAATTGATCGTCGATGATGTGGATTTCGTCACCTTCGATCCGTTGGACAGCGAAAACGGCACCGTCACGTTCAACGATGGCACGACCGCCACGTTCACAGGCATCGAAACGCTGACCGTGAATGGCGGGCCGGACGGGGTCGTCTCCGGCACTGACAGCTCTGACGTGATCGACGGCAGTTTCGTCGATGAAAACCTTGAACAGGTCGACAACAATGACGGCACGGCCGGCACCACAGGCGATGAGGACAACATTCAGGCCGGCGCGGGCGATGACACGGTCTATGCCGGGCAGGGCAATGATGTCGTCTCTGGCGGGCCTGCCACGCTAAGCTCTGCGTCCGAGAACCTCAGCTGGGTGGCCGAGGGCAATGGCAGCGATCTGTCAGCTGGCTTCACGCAGGATACCGGGATCGCTAACATCACGGTGTCAATCACCGATGATGGCGCGCTGAACCAGGCCAATGTCGACACGACGACGCAGTATGTGGATACTGGCGCCGGTGAGCCCTTCGCCACCAACTCCGCCCTTGTGCTGGGCGGCGATGGCGGGCCTGATGTGGCCACGGTCAACTTCGCCTCTGACGTGCCGCTGGAAACGGTCAGCTTCCGGATCAACGACATCGACAGCGACACGTGGCAGGACATTGTCACAATCAATGCCTATGACGCGGATGGCAATCTGGTGCCTGTCACGCTGACGGCGGCGGGCAATGAAACCATCACCGGTCAGACGATCGAGGGCGGCGCGGACAACGACACGCAGGCCGAACCCGATGGATCCGTTCTGGTTGAGATTGCAGGCCCCATCGTCAGTTTTGAGGTGATCTATGAAAACGGTCTGACCGATGGTCAGCTGGCCTATATCACTGACGTCCATTTCACGGCCTTCGAGGTGGACGATGATGTCATCCACGGTGACCAGGGCGATGATGACCTGAGCGGTGGCGCGGGCGATGATGTGATCTTTGGCGACCAGCTGGCGATTGACCCGGTTGATTTCGCCTCCGGCACGTCCGGCACGGCCACCTCGGTGACGTTTGATAACCAATCCCCCTTTGCCGTGGAACTGGCGCAGATTGATGACACCGGATCGCTGGTGTCCGTCATCACCATTCCCGCAGGCTCGGATTTCACCACCGCCTCCACGACGGAAACAAACTGGGTGCTGCTGGACCCGGCAACCGGCGACATTCTGGACCTGCAGGAAGCGCCTGCCGATGGGTCCACCGTGGTGTTTGACAGTGCGGGCGAAGACACGCTGTCGGGTGATGCGGGCGATGACACATTGTCCGGCGACTGGGGCAATGACAGCCTCAATGGCGGCGATGGCAACGACAGCGTGACCGGCGGCAGCGGTGCAGATACGCTGTCGGGCGGTGCCGATGACGATGTGATCATCGCCAATGACGATGCCACAGGCGGGGCCCCGGGCGCCAGCGATCCTGATTTCGGCGACGTGATCACCGGCGGCACGGGCGATGATACGATCTTCGCCAATGGGTCCGACACGGTCGACGGTGGTGAGGATGCAGGCGACGGCGATGTCGACACTCTGTTCCTGAGCGATGTGGCATCCATTCAGTATCAGGATGAATTCGGCTCCGATGTGGGTTTCGAGACCGAGCAGGGCGTGGTTACCTTCAATGACGGCTCCACCCTGAACTTCAGCAACATCGAATCCATCGCTGTTCAGGATGGCTATGTGGAAGGCACCGCAGGCGATGACGTCATCGACACCAGCTATGCCGGCGACCCCGATGGCGATTTTGTCGACAACAATGATGAAATCCTGCCCGGCGAAGGCCCGCAGGATGACATCATCCTGGCCGGTGACGGCAATGACACCGTGCTGGGCGGCGCAGGCGATGATGAAATCTACGGCGATACATCGAACCCCGGCGACATTCCCGGTGGCGCGGGCAATGCGGGCAATGGGCCTTGGGTTTACGAATACTATGATCTCGACCCAACGGGCGACCCCAGAACGCTGGCAGCTGCCGGGTTCACCGACAATGGCGGGCGTGACAACACCAACACACTGACAGAGACGGGCACCACCACTTCCATCACGCCCACGGATTATGACACGGGCGATGACTATGCGCTCAAATTCACCACGGTGCTGAACGTCACGGAGGGTGGCGATTACACCTTCGAGACCAATTCCGATGATGGCTCCAAGCTCTTCATCAACGGTGTGGAAGTGGTGGACAATGACGGCCACCACGCGCCTGAGACGCAGAGCGGCACGATCACTTTGCCGCCCGGCGATCACATCGTTGAAATCATCTTCTATGAAAACGACGGCGGCAATGTGCTGTCGAGCACGATCTCCGGTCCCGATACCGGCGATGTGACGGTCGATCTGGCCAGCTATCCTGACCTGACGCAGCCCAGCCCCAACAACGGGTCCGGCGATGATGATCTGGACGGGGAAGCCGGGGATGACCTCATCTACGGTGAAGGCGGCGATGATGTCATCCAGGGCGGCACCGGCGCTGACACGATCGATGGCGGCGAAGGCAATGACACGATCTTCGGCGACACCTCTGACGGGTCGGAAGCGCCTGTCATTGTCACGTCTGAGACCTTTGAAGGCGGCGCGACCGGTTGGACCGACAACACGACGACGGATGGCGGTGCCAACTTCACCGAATTCCTCGGCCGTTTCGGCGATTCAAACGGAACGGAGGCCACATCCAAGACCTTCACACTGGATCCCGGCGCCGAAGTCGCGATTTTCGAATTTGATTTCTACGAACTCGACAGCTGGGATGGCGGTGGCGATACGTTCTCCATCTTCATCAACGGCGAAGAGGTGTTCGTCGACAGTTTTGATGACGCCAATGCGGAATCCTATTCCACCACGGCCACCCTGTCCGATGGCAGCCTTGTCACCATTGATATCGGTGCAGGCACACCTGGCAACCTGGGCTTTGGTGGCCAGGATGATGAAGTTCACCCGGTCACGGTCACCGTCCAGAACCCCGGCACGTCCATTACGCTGGGCTTTGGGGCTGACTTGTCCGCGGGCATCGACAATGAAAGCTACGGCATCGACAACCTGGTGGTCAGCACCGCGCAGGATACCAGCAATGACGATGTGATCACCGGCGGTGCGGGCAACGATGTCATCGACGGTGGTGCCGGGGCTGACACGATTTCCGGCGGTGATGATGCTGATACGATCGTTGCGGGCGCCGGTGATGTCATTGATGGCGGCGAAGGCGGCACGGACAACGACACGCTGATCGTGAACGATCTGGGCGCGACCATTGTCTATGACGGCAGCAACCCCGAAAACGGCACGGTCACGTTCTCTGACGGGTCAACGGCCACGTTCACCGATATCGAAAACGTCGTCATCCCGTGTTTCACGCCCGGCAGCATGATTGCCACGCCCAAGGGCCCCTTGGCCATTGAGACCTTGCAGCAAGGCGATCTGGTACACACCCGCGATCACGGCCCGCAAGAGGTGCGCTGGATCGGGCGGAAGGTGCTGACAGGCCATGATCTGGATCGCGCCCCGCATTTGCAGCCCATTCTGATCCGCAAGGACAGCATCGCCCCCTCGGTGCCCGATCGCGACATGTATGTGTCCCCCCAGCACCGGATGCTGATTGAAAACAGCGCCACACAGCTTTGGTTGGGGGAGGAGGAGGTTCTCGTCCGCGCCAAGGACATGACCCACAAACCGGGCGTGGCGCAGGTCAACGCGGGCGCAGGCGTCACCTATATCCACGCCATGTTCGACTGTCATGAGGTTGTGCTGGTCGACAATGCCTGGACGGAAAGCTTCCAACCCGGTGACATGATCACGTGCGAAGAGGCGGGCGACAGTTTTGATGAACTGGTTGAACTGTTCCCGGACCTGGCCACGGAACAGGGCCGTGCGGAATATCAGGCGGCCCGACTGTCGGCAAAATCCCATGAGGCGCGGCTGGTGGCGTGACCCTTTGCCGGGCGCGTTACACGATTCACTGTTTTGGGATGGTGGCGGACCGAGGAGGATTCGAACCCCCGACCCCCTGATTCGTAGTCAGGTACTCTATCCAGCTGAGCTATCGGTCCGTGAGAGCGAGGAAATAGACATCTGCGCGACGTGATGCAAGCGCTTTTCGGGCCCGCGCGGGTGGTTCTTTCTACCCTTGGGTTTCGCGGGGCAGGGTGAGGACAAATTGCGTTCCCTCAGGCCCAGTACGGGCCAGTGACAGATCCCCGCCATGCCCGCGCAACAGTTCTCGTGCAATGGACAGGCCAAGCCCGGTGCCGCCTTTGGTGGTGCCGCCCTGGAAGGCCTCAAACAGGTGCTCTTGCGCCTTGGGGGGCAGGCCGGGGCCAGTGTCCGTGATGGTGATCACATGGTCCGCATCGGTGTCTTCTGCGGCGATGGAAATCTCCCCCGGTTGGCCTGTTGAGATAATCGCTTGCCGGGCATTGCGCGTCATGTTGGAGATCACGCGATACAACTGTTCGGCATCGGCGCAAACAGGCATGCCCACCGGCACATCGGCTGAAAAACTGACATCTGCGTCGCCCACTGCGAGGCGTTCGGCGGCAATCACATCTTCCACCAGATCATCAAGATCAATCATCGCCAGCTGCGGCGCGGGTTCTTCGGCTTTGCCGAAAGCCAGCGTGCTCTCGCACAGATGCACCGCGCGGGTGATCGAATTGACCAGCTTTGGGGCCATGCGTTTGACGGCGGGGTCCTCGCTCATTTCAATGCGGTCGGTGAAAAGCTGGGCCGAGGTCAGGATGTTGCGCAGATCGTGGCTGACCTTGGCCACCGCACCACCCAGCTGGGCCAGCCGTTCACGCTGTTTCAAGGCACCGGTCAGCTGCGTTTGCAGCGACAAAAGCGCCTCTTCCGCTTCGCGCAGTTCGGTCACACCTGCCGAGGGCGAAATGCGGAAACGCGCATCTTCAGGCGCATCGGCATAGGCGGCCATGGTGCCCACCACATGCTTGATCGGTTTCACCAGAAGCGCGCGCACCGCGATGAACAAAAGCCCTGCCGTGACAATGGAGATGACCGCCGACAGGATCAGAATGCGCAGCCCGTAATCCAGCATCGCCTCGCGCAACTCAGAGGTTTCCAACGTCACCTCGATCAGCAGCCCGCCCATCTGGCCCGGCTGGCCAATCACGCGGATCACCTCGCGTTCGGGCGTGATCAGGCGGTTGAGCGCATCGCGGATCAGTTCCATCGCGGACGGGTCGCGCAAATCAAAGGTCTGGCTGATGGGTTCGGGCATGGGCGCTGACAGCATCAATTGCCGCGCCTCATCCCGGCGCAGCACCACGTTATAGACGCCCGCGTTCATCAAAAGCTCTTCACGCAGATCGTCGCTGATGTCCTCACTGGCCAGCAGGGCCAGCGACGCGATCTGAGAGCGTTCCAGCTTCAGGTTCAGGAATTCTTCGCGGTATCGCGCAACGGAAGGAACGAAAATCAAGATCTCGGCGATCATCACGAAGATCGCTGTCAGGACCAAAAACCGACCGGAGAGTGTGCGAAGGAATTTCATTGTCAGTCAGTCAGACGTCTTGCTTCAGGGTAGCCAGCGTTGCACCAACCCCACGATCCATTTGACCTTAGGATTATCAAACAACCGCGGGGAGAAATAGGCCCCAGCGACGCGTTTGTTCACTTCGCCCAGCGTGGGGTAGGGGGCGACCATTGCGGCCACCTGGCTCATTTTCAGTTTGTTGGCGAGCGCCAGTGCCCAGACCCCGATCAATTCGCCCGCTTGCGGCCCGGCGATTGAAGCTCCCACGGGGCGGCCTTTGACGACCATGACCTTTATCAGCCCGCGGGTTTTACGCTCCGCGATGGCGCGATCATTGCCGGAGAATTCGAACCGCGCCACTTCGAGCGCGCTGCCATGGGCTTTGCGCGCTTCAGCCTCCGTCATGCCAACCTGCGCCAGTTCGGGATCAGTATAGGTGGCCCACGGGATGTGATCGGTGCGCTGCTTGGCGGGCAGACCAAAGAGCGCAGAGCGGATGATCACGCCTGCATGATAACCCGCCACATGGGTGAATTGCAGGCCACCCGCAACATCCCCAATGGCATAGACGCGCCTGTTGGTGGTCTTCAGCGACCCATCCACCTTGATGCCGCGTTTGGTGGTTTCAATGCCCGCTTTCTCAAGATCCAGCTTGTCGATATTGGATTTGCGCCCAACGGCCATCAGCAGGTGAGAGCCTTTGAAGCTGCGCCCGTCCTTCGTGTTAACGGTGATCGCGCCTGCCTTGCCGGTGATCTCTGCGGCCAGCGCATCCTCGGCAATCTCAACGCCTTCCTCGCGCAGGTTATCCAGAACGATGGCCGCCATTTCGGGGTCATCATTGCCAAACGCCTTGGCACCCTCAATAACGGTCACCTTGGAGCCAAGCCGCACATGGGCCTGCGCCATTTCCATGCCGATGGGCCCGCCGCCGATGATCAGCAAATGCTCGGGCTGTTCGCGCAGGTCAAAGAGGGTTTCATTGGTCTCATAAGGCACAGTGTCGAGCCCGGGGATGGGCGGCACCAGCGGTGACGACCCCGTGGCGATGACAATGCGCCGCGCGGTGATGACGGCATCGCCCGCCTGCACCTCGGTGGGGGAGACGAAGCGGCCGAATTCGGTGATCACCCGCACGCCAAGCCCTTCGAACCGTTCGACGCTGTCATGGGGTTCAATCGTCGCGATCACGTCTGCCACGTGGTCCTTGGCGGCGGCATAATCCACCTTCGGTGTCTGATCTGCCACGCCATAGGGTTGCGCGTGGGCTTGGCCGTAGGCGGCTTTGCCGGCGGCAATCAGCGCCTTGGAAGGGACACAGCCATAGTTCAGGCAATCCCCACCCATCTTGTGGCCTTCCAGCAGAACCACCGAGGCCCCCATTTGCACGGCCCCCGCCGCCACGGACAGCCCGCCAGAGCCGGCCCCGATGACCAGCAGATCGGTTTTAATGCGTTCCATTGTCAGATGTCCTTTTTGCCGCGAATGGCTTTGATCGCGATGGGAAGAGCGGCGAGCACACACAGCCCAAGGATCGGCCCGATCACCTGCGGTTCCCACAGGATGGACAGATCGGGGCTTTCGCCGCGGTCAAACACCTCACCCAGGCCCACGCCAATCCATGTGAAGACCAGCGCGCCGGGGATGATGCCCAGCACCGTGGTGAAGGCGAAGTTGATGAACTTCACGCCGACCAGCGCAGGCAGAAGATTGGCCACGAAGAACGGCACAGCCGGGACAAGGCGCAGCAGGAACAGCACGCTGATCTCATTCTCGCGCAAGCCGTCCTTGAGTTTCTTGAGGCTGCCATCAGAGGCATCCATCTTGGCTGCAAGCGTGCGGCCCAGTCCAAAACGTGCCGCCAGGAAAATCGCACTTGCCCCGACAGATGCCGCGATCACGTTAAAGGTCGTGCCCAGCGCGAGCCCAAACAGGAACCCGCCGGTCACCGAGGCGACAGCAGCCCCGGGCAGGGAAAAGGCGACAATGATAATGTATATGCCAATGAACGCAGCAGCGAGGCCAATGAAATTACTGTCGCGGAACGCCAGCAGCGCCTCACGATTGTCGCGCAGGGTTTCAAAGCTGAGGTAATCCTTCAGTGTGAAAAACCCGATGATGGCCACCAGAAGGATGATGACCAGCGGGGCGTGACGTAAAAGTCCCGGCTTTGTGGGGGATTGGGTGTTGTCCATGTCGCGCTCCGGTTTCTGGGTCATTGTCTGTTCAACCATAGATGCGAAGAATTGGTGTTCAGCGCCAGTGCTCTCACGCGGGGGTGATCGCGGGTGAACGTGCCCTAGCGTAATTTGCGGGTCTTCTGGCGGTCTTGGGTGGTTTTGTAACATCTGCGGGTCGTCAAACCATGGGTTTTGTTGCAAAAGCCCGCAAAAGGGGCTTTGCCGGGTTTGACTTGGGATAGGGCTGGGCGTATAGACCGGGCTTCATAACGAATTTATCGGGTCTTCGGGCGAATCCAGCCCCGGATCTGACAGAGCGGAGAGCGGATCAATGAAACGCACTTTTCAGCCTTCCAACCTGGTGCGCAAGCGCCGTCACGGGTTTCGCGCGCGCATGGCCACCAAAGCAGGCCGCAAGATTTTGAACGCGCGCCGCGCCCGTGGTCGCAAATCGCTTAGCGCGTAAACGCCTAAGCTTTTTGGGGTGACACAGATGACACCGCCTGAGGCCTCCGCCCCGTCGGAGAACGCCCCTCAGGCGGTGCTTTGCGTTTCGGGATTGAAAAATCGGGCGGAGTTTCTCGCCCTGAACCGAGCCCGGCGACAGGCGATGCCGGGGATGGTGGTGCAGGGGCGTGACCGGCAGGACGGATCGGACGCGGTGCGGGTGGGGTTCACCTGTTCCAAGAAGGTCGGCAACGCTGTGGCGCGCAACCGCGCCAAGCGGCGCCTGCGCGAAGTCGCGCGGCTTATCTTGCCCCATGAGGCCAGCCCCGGGTGGGATTATGCCCTGATCGGTCGGGCGCGTGTGACAGCAGAGACCCCATTTGAGGACTTGCGCGCGCAGTTTTCAAAGGCGCTCCGCAAACTGCATGGGCCGTCATGAGCGTTCTTGCGCGCATATTCGCTTGGCCGGTGAAGGCCTATCGGCTGATCGGTTCCCCTTGGGTGGGGCACAATTGCCGCTACCAGCCGACCTGCAGTGCCTATGCGCTGGAGGCGTTGGAAAAGCATGGCGCGATCAAAGGCGGTTGGATGGCCTTGAAGCGGATCGGGCGGTGCAACCCGTGGGGCGGGCAGGGTTATGACCCGGTGCCGGAGGCGCGATCGACTTGCGGCTGCAAATCACAGTGTTCCCTCAGCGAGGATAAGGTTGGGCGGTGAGGTGATGGCGCGGAAAGGGTGCGTGCCGTTCCATTTAAACTCACTGAAATTGATTTCAGCCACGTTGCGGTGGCCCAGTTTCTCCAGCACTACGTTTTGGGTGGCGAGTGAGGACAATTCCCCCACCACGAAGCGCCAACCCGCCGCTTTGAGCCGGGCTTGGATGGCTTTGCGCATGAACATGTAAACGCCGGACCCGCGGGCGTCAGGGTGGACAGCAGCCATATCGACCAACGCAATTTGCCCGGGTTGGACGTCCCGCGATCGTGCGTAGCTCTGCGTCAAACGGTGGGTGAGTGCTGCGATTTCCGGAAAGGGGCCTGCTGGCGGGGCATCGGCAAGTGTGCCGTGCAGATCCGTGACAATGAGGCAGCCGAGAAGCGTGCCGTCAGGGTCTTCCACCGTGAGAGAGAGGTTCTGGGCGACCATGGCGTCAAATGACGGACGAAGAGAGGCTTTGTAGACGGTGGGGTGGACCTTGAGTGCGGCGTGAAGTGTGCTGGAGGATGCGAAGACCTCTGCCGCGAGGTCAAACGCGGCATCTGCTTGAGAAGGTTTGAGAGGGGAGATCGTGCTGGGGATCGCTCGTCGCTCCCTTCGGTCGCGCCTCGCTTGGGGAAGGCGGGCCGCGCTGACGCGCGGCTCATGGTATCTGTTAGCCCTCGCTGCGCTCGGGCTTTTTTGGTTTAGGCGCCGCGCTTACGCGCGGCGACGTTCTGGTTTGCGCGCCGCGCTTACGCTCGGCGACGTTCTGGTTTGCGCGCCGCGCTTACGCTCGGCGACGACGGCGGCCACCGCGACCACGGCCTTCGGCCTCTTCGCCGGGTTTGGCAGGCGCTTTATTGAACTTGATCCATTCACCGCCATGGGGATCATTGTTGGTCAGGAAGTTGGCTGCGCGGATGGCCTCCATTTCCTTGCCCGGGCGTTGCTTGGTGGAGCCGAGGCCGAAGAGTTGGCAGAAAGTTTCGTCATCCATGCCTTCGGGGATCACGATTCCTGCGGCCTCTGCCTCGGCGCGTTTTGCGTCTTTTTCAGCCTGTTTCACCGGCAGCGCCACGGGGTTCATGATGGCAGATGTCATGCCCGCGCCCATAGCCATGGGCAGGAACGCGTTGTTGATACCGTGGCGGTTGGGCAGCCCGAAAGAGATGTTCGATGCCCCACAGGTGGTGTTCACGCCCAGTTCTTCGCGCAGTTTGCGCACCAGCGTAAACACCTGCTGACCGGCTGTGCCCATGGCCCCGATGGGCATCACGAGCGGGTCTACGACAATGTCATGGGCGGGGATGCCGTGATCGGCGGCGCGTTCGACGATCATTTTGGCAACGGCAAAGCGCACTTCTGGGTCTTCGGAGATACCCGTCTCATCATTGGAGATGGCCACCACTGGGACGTTGTATTTCGCGCAGAGCGGCAGGACCTTTTCCATCTTTTCCTCTTCGCCCGTGACAGAGTTCACCAGCGGGCGGCCTTCGCAGGCCTCAAGGCCCGCTTGCAGGGCTTCAGGCACGGAGCTATCGATGCAGAGCGGTACGTCGACGATGCCTTGCACAAGGCTGACCAGTTCCTTCATCAGAGGCGGTTCAACAAAGTTGTTGTCGGCATAGCGCACGTCTTCGGCCATCTTGTTTTTGAACACCGCGCCGGAGTTGATGTCGAGCATGGTGGCCCCGGCGGCCACCTGGGCCAGCGCGTCGGACTTCACCATCTCGAAATTGCCCTGTTCAAGCTGATCGTTCAGGATCCGGCGGCCGGTTGGGTTGATCCGCTCGCCAATCACGCAGAAGGGCTGATCAAAGCCGATGATCGCGGTTTTGGTTTTGGATTCGACGATGGTGCGTGTCATGTGCGCGTCCTTTAAGCGGCGTTTGTCGGTTTGGTCGTTTGGCCGCCGTGTTCGATGGCCCAGTTGGCGTTGGTCTTGATCCCGCCAAGGGGGAAGAAGTGGACGCTTTCGATGTTGAAATCGGGGTTGGCGGCCTTGTGCGCGGCCAGTTCGGACAGAACCTCAGTGGGTTCATAGGGCAACAGCAGTTTCGTCACATCCATGGCGCGCTTTTGCAAAACCTTGAGGGACGGGCCCACACCGCAAGCAATGGCAAATTTGATCAGGGTTTGCAGCTTGGCAGGCCCCGCGATGCCGATATGGATGGGAATATCGATGCCCGCAGCCTTCAGGCTATCGGCCCATTCAATGATGGGACCAGCCTCAAAGGCGAATTGCGTGGCGAGCGCCATCTGCGCATCCGTGCGTTCATAGAATTTCTGTTTCCACTGCAACGCGTCGTCAACGTTCTTGGTGGAGCCGTCAGGATCGATGTCCTTGTTGCCTTCGGGGTGGCCCGCGACGTGCAGGCGTTTGAAACCTGCCTTGTCGAAGGCGCCAGATTCCAAAAGCTGCATGGAGCTGTGAAAATCGCCATGGGGCGTGTTCACACCCCCGGCCAGCAAGAGCGCCTGGTCGACGCCTGCTTCGCCCTGATAGCGCGCGATCCAGTCATTCAGCGTGGCCTCATCCTTGATGATCCGCGCGGGGAAGTGGGGCATCACCGGGTAGCCATCGGCGGCCAGACGTTTGGCGGTGGCGACCATGTCCTCGATGGGCGTGCCTTCGATATGGGCGATGTAGACCCGCGTGCCTTCGGGCAGCAACGCGCGGAAATCTTCGACCTTTTCGGCGGTGCGCGGCATGACCTCAATCGAGTAGCCGTTGAGAAACGCCTCCATCTCCGGGGTCACGGAGGGCGCTTCCGCCTCACGCTTCTTGAAGTTCAAAAGTGCCATGACGGCCTCCCATACGCTGCGGGCTGGTTCACGCCCAGCCATTGTTGGCGATCAGCTTTCTGACCCGTTCGCGATCATATTCTTCTTGGAGGCGGGCAGCCTCTGCTTCGGCAACCTCACTGGCGTCGCCGTCTACCTGGTAAGGGGGTGCCTTGCGCCACTCCGCCAGATAGGCATCAGCATCCTTGGCACCCAGTTTCATCGCGGCGGCGTCAATGGCTTGCTCAAAGCGTTCCGGCAGCTGTTTTTTGGCGCCCCGGCGACCCTTGCCCACGATGACCTGCGCGGGGATATCGCGCCAGTATACCACAGTCACGTCAACCATTGATGATTCCCTTACCTTGCTGATCCTACCTAATGCAGCCCATGGGCGGTTCGGCGTCGAATTTCGACAAAACGGAACCGGTCCGCGACACGCAGCATTGGGCCGTCCTTTGCCCTGTCATGCCACAGCTTCATGCAGGGCGCACATGAAACGTCTTCAAGATCAAGTTGAGCGGCCATTGCGATTGCGGATGCGCCCGATTTTGCAGGGCTTGCGTCACGGCGGATCGCAGCCTACTTTGGAACCAACTCGATATGGAAGGCGTAAAGTCATGGCGCCTAAGCGTCCCGAAAGTGCGGGCGCAATCCCAAATACGGTTGAGAGCCCCGCACTGAACCGACCCGGAACAGCCCCGCTTTATGCAGCACTGGATCTGGGCACAAATTCTTGTCGCATGCTGGTCGCCCGACCGAAGGGCAGCCAATTTGAAGTCGTGGACAGCTTTTCGAAATCCGTGCAGTTGGGATCGGGCCTTGAAAAATCGGGCAAGCTGTCGCGGGCTTCGATCTATCGCACGATCCAGGCGTTGCGGGTTTGTCAGCAGAAGATCAAGCGCAACAAGGTCACGCGCATGCGCCTTGTGGCGACCGAGGCCTGCCGCCGTGCCACCAACGGTGAGGCCTTTCTGGCCCGCGTGAAGCGGGAGACAGGGTTGAAGCTTGATATAATTGACCCGCAGGAGGAAGCGCAGCTCGCTGTGGTGTCCTGCGCGCCGCTGGTGGGGCGGCGGACAGAGCAGCTGTTGGTCGTGGATATCGGCGGCGGCTCCACAGAACTGGTCTGGATTGATCTCACCAAAGTGCCCCCCAAGGAACGCGCGCAATCCATCATGCGGATGCATGACGGGTTTGTGCCGCAGGTGGTTACCGATACGGGCGCGCGGGTGGTGGATTGGATATCTGTTCCGTTGGGCGTGGCCACATCGTTGAATTGGTCACGCAAGGTGGCCACGC
>JBCBAT010000008.1:0-159683 GCA_038532355.1 Pseudomonadota bacterium
CGCGTTGGGCTTCTTCCCTTAAAACGCTGGCGACATCTTCCGACAGCTCCTGCCGCGACGGGCGGGTTGGCTGATCCTCTGGCGCGTCGCTCTCAGGTGCCGCCTCTTCTGCCGGCGCGTCCTCAAATGTTTCGTCGGCGGCTGCGTCCAGTTCATCGGCCGCGTCAAAATCATCCTCGGGCGTGTCTGGATCGAAGGCTGGTTTGTAATCGGGATGGCTGGGATGCAGCTGAAACCACGTATCCCCACAGGCCGAACACTGCACATCCCGCCCGTCTTCTGGGATCACATCCTCGGGCACTTCGTACTGTGCCGCGCAGTTCGGGCAGATCAGCCTCATTTGGACACCTGTTGCCTGCTCAAGCCCATTTCAGGCCGTTAACACCTTCAGATGTACCTCCAAATCACCGGCGGGCAAAGCAATTTGGCTGGCATGGCACCATATCCCCGCGCAAATGTGGTGTTCCCGAACACATTGCATCACGGACATTGCGCTGGCCGCACCCATCGGGCATGAAGCCTTGAGGGTCTGTGAAGGGTCATCCGGTGATCGAGCTAGACAATGTGGCCTATAATTATGGCGGGGGGGAGCTTCTGAGCGAGGTGTCGCTGAAGCTGCAGCCGGGGTCGTTTCATTTTCTGACCGGGCCGTCGGGGTCCGGCAAAACCACGTTGCTGAAACTGTGTTATGGCGCGCTGTTCCCCACGGCGGGGCAAGTGCGGCTGTTTGAGCAGGATGTGATGGGTCTGGATCGCGATGGCATCGCCGATATGCGCCGTCGCGTGGGTGTGGTGCATCAGGATTGTCAGTTTCTCGATCACCTGTCCGTCAGCGACAACATTGCGCTGCCGTTGATGGTGGCAGGTTATGACCTGCTGGCGGAGGCGGCGAACCTCAAGGAATTGACCGGTTGGGTTGGTTTGCAGCACCGCGCCAAAGCCCTGCCGCCCGAGCTGTCGGGCGGTGAGCGGCAGCGCGCGGCCCTGGCGCGGGCGGTGATCATGTCCCCCGATGTGGTGCTGGCGGATGAGCCGACAGGCAACATTGATTGGGAAATGTCACAGCGGCTGATGACCCTGTTGTTGGAGCTGAACCGCATGGGCAAGACGATCATGATCGCTACCCATGATCTGGCGCTGATCCGGTCGGTGAAAACGCAGGTGCAGGCCCGCGTGTTGCGCATTTCCAACCGAAGGCTGCAATTGGCAGGGGCGGATCTATGATGTCGCGGCTTTCAGACATGTTGCAGTTTGCCATCGGCGATGCCCAAGCGGATCGCGTGGTGCCCCCCACCGGCTTCACCGCGACACTGACATGGTTTGCCGCCGCCGCCATGGCGTTTCTGGCGGTCTTCGCGCTGGCGCTGTCACTGGCGGCGGGGCGGCTTGCGGATCGCTGGGGATCGGAACTGGCGCTCAGCTCAACCATCCGCATATCCGCGCCTGCGGGCCAATTGGCCGAACAGACCGAAGCCGTGTTGAGCATCCTCGGTACGACCCGCGGCGTGGCCTCGGCCCGCGCGATGACGGATGATGAACAACAGGCGTTGCTGGAGCCGTGGTTCGGCCCCGATATCCCGGTGGACAGCCTGCCGATCCCGCGCCTGATTGACGTGGTGGAAACCGCGGAAGGGTTTGACGCCGCTGGTCTGCGTTTGCGCCTGGCGGCAGAGGCACCCGGCGCGGTGCTGGATGATCACACCCGCTGGCGCCGCCCGCTGGTACAGGCCGCCGACAGGCTGCGCGGCCTTGGGTGGCTTTCGATGCTGCTGATTGGTGCGGCCACGGCGGCGATGATCACGCTGGCCGCCAATGCCGCGCTCTCTGCCAATACGCAAGTGATCCGCGTGCTGCGGCTTGTGGGCGCGCGCGATGCCTATATCGCGCAGGCCTTTGAGCGGCGCTTTACCATTCGGGCCGTTCTGGGCGGGGCGCTGGGCGCGGTGTTGGGGATGTTTGCCATGTGGCTTTTGCCCTCTGCCCAGCCAACGGGCGGGTTCCTGACCGGGCTGGGGTTTCAGGGGTGGCACTGGATCATTCCGCTCATCATTCCCCTGATCGCAGGCGTTGTGGCCTTTGCGGCAACCCGTCTGGCGGCGCGGCGTACGCTTCGGGATATGGCATGAAAGACCCAGCATGAAAGATACGGTGCAGTGGGTTCGATCCCTCATCTACGTGATCAACATCTACGCGATGATGCCGGTCTTCGGGTTGGCATTTCTGCCCTGGGCCTTGTTCAGTCGACGGGGCGCGATCACGGCCTGCCAAAGCTGGGCGCATTATGCTTTGTGGTGTGCCCGCTGGATGGTGCGACTGCGCTATGAAATTCGGGGCACGCCGCCCACGGATGAAGTGATGATCGCCTCCAAGCATCAGTCTTTCATGGATATTTTCACGCTCTACACCACCATCCCGGCGGGCAAGTTCATCATGAAACGGGAAATCCTTTATACCCCGGTGATCGGCCAGTACGCGATCAAACTGGGCTGCGTGGCGGTGGACCGGGGCAAGAGGTCTCAGGCCATCAAAAAGATGGTGGAAGATGTCGAGAAGGGCAGAACCCATCCCGGTCAGTTGATCATCTACCCCCAAGGCACGCGCATCGCGCCGGGTGTGAAAGCGCCCTATAAGGTGGGCACGGCTGTGCTCTATGAAGAGCTGGGTCAGCCTTGTGTGCCGGTGGCGACCAATGTGGGTGTGTTCTGGCCGCGCAAGGGGATCATGCGGCGGCCGGGGCTTGCGGTGATTGAATTTTTGCCGAGGATTGAGCCGGGGCTTGATCGCGATGCCTTCTTGGAACGGCTGGAGCGGGAGGTGGAAACCGCCTCTGACGCGTTGATGAAAGAAGCGGGGTTTGATGTCGATGGACTGGATCAAAAGCACTGAGGACCTGGAGGCGCTTTACGGCACGCCCGCCTCTGCCGCGATCACCAAGGTGGCCACCCGCCTGACGCCGCTTTACCGCAAATGGAT
Organism: Pseudomonadota bacterium; assembly: GCA_038532355.1. GTDB lineage: Bacteria > Pseudomonadota > Alphaproteobacteria > Rhodobacterales > Rhodobacteraceae > Roseovarius. Next base: position 2,974 of record JBCBAT010000008.1, read on the forward strand.
CATGACTTCGCGCTTTTGCGTGCTGACCACGGTGGGGGAGACAGGCACCGATGGCAGCCCGCGGGGTGATGATGGTCCGGTGGTCATGGAACTGGATGAACAGACGCTCGCCATGCCCGATTGGCGCGGGAATAACCGATTGGATTCCCTGCGCAATATCGTCAGCGACGGGCGCGTGTCATTGATGTTTATGGTGCCTGGATCAAACACAGTGGTGCGGCTCAACGGTGAGGCGCGTTTGACTGAGGATGAGGATTTGCGCGCCCGTTTTGACAAGGGCGGCCGCTTACCCGCGACAGTGATCGTGATCCGCATTGGTGAGATCTACACCCAATGCGCTCGGGCGCCCATGCGGGCCGGGTTGTGGACGCGCGATGATAGTGACGGGTTGCCCACCGTGGGAGAGATCCTGGCGGAGATGTCAGACGGGGCTGAAGGCGGTGCGGAGTATGATGCGGGCTGGGCCCCGAGGGCGGCCAAGACGCTGTGGTGAATTAATTTCAGGCATATGCGACGGAACCCGTGGCGTGATCCGTTCCATACGCAGGGGTCACGGATGCGCCAACACCCGGACCCTGTGGGCCAGAGTTTGGCCAAGCCGGTGAGGCCCCCAACCTCACCGGCTTATTCTGTTGCGCTTTAGCTGTGGATCGGGCCGTCGCCACAGGCGAGGGCGGCTTCGCGCACGGCTTCGGAAAAGGTCGGGTGGGCGTGGCAAGTGAGCGCCATGTCCTCGGCGGAGGCACCAAATTCCATGGCCACGCAAATCTCGTGGATCAGGTCGCCCGCCATGGGGCCGATGATATGCGCGCCCAAGATGCGATCGGTGTCCGCATCGACGATCATCTTGACGAACCCGTCACCCGCGAACACCGCCTTGGCGCGGCCGTTGCCCATGAAGGAGAACTTGCCGACCTTGTAGGCAACACCTTGTTCTTTCAGCTCTTCTTCGGTTTTTCCGACGCTGGCAACCTCCGGGTGGGTGTAGATCACGCCGGGGATGACGCCATAGTTCACATGGCCATGCTTGCCCGCGATGACCTCTGCGGCGGCCATGCCTTCGTCTTCGGCTTTGTGGGCGAGCATGGGTCCCTCGATGGCGTCGCCGATGGCGTAAATGCCGGGGACATTGGTGCGCCATTGGTCGTCGGTTTTGATCTGCCCGCGGTCGGTCATGGTGACGCCGAGGGCTTCGAGGCCCAGCCCGTCGGTGTAGGGTTTGCGGCCTGTGGCGACGAGGACGATGTCGGCGTCAAGCGTATGTTCGCTGTCGTCCTTGCGGAGTTTGTAGGTGACCTTGGCCTTGGTTTTCGTGGCGTCGACGGATCGAACGGCGGCACCCATGATGAAGTTAAGACCCTGTTTTTTCAACATCTTTTGGAAGCCCTTTTGGACATCACCATCCATGCCGGGGGTGATGTGGTCGAGGAATTCAACCACGGTCACCTCAGATCCAAGGCGGGCGTAGACGGATCCCATCTCAAGCCCGATGACGCCAGCGCCGATGACGACCATTTTCTTGGGGATCTTGGAAAGCTCCAGCGCGCCGGTGGAGGTGACGACGACCTTTTCGTCGATCTCAACCCCTGGCAGGGACGAAGGCTCGGACCCGCTGGCCACGATGATGTTTTTGGCCTCGTGGACCTCATCACCGACCTTCACTTTGCCCGGTTCGGGGATGGAGCCCCAGCCCTTCAGCCAGTCTATCTTGTTCTTTTTGAACAGAAATTCGATGCCCTTGGTGTTCTGGCCGATGGTCTCAGACTTGTAGGTGAGCATCTGTTTCCAATCGACGGATGGCGCCTTGCCCTTCAGGCCCATGGTGGCGAAGTTGTGTTCGGCCTCGTGCAGCATGTGGGTGGCATGCAAAAGCGCCTTGGAGGGAATGCAGCCCACGTTGAGGCAGGTGCCGCCCAGCGTCTCGCGCCCCTCCACACAGGCGGTTTTGAGGCCCAGTTGGGCGCAGCGGATGGCGGCGACATAGCCGCCGGGGCCGGAGCCGATTACGATCACGTCATAGCTTGCCATGGGGTGAGGTTCCTTTGATTTGGGACGTCGGTATTGCGTCGGTATCGTGTCGGTATTGCGTATGTGGTGTTTTGGGGGCCAGCCCCCAAGCCCCCGGAGTATTTATGGCCAAAAAGAAGCCGGGTCATAACAGCGCTGCGATGAGCATGAGGGTGGTGGCGCCGAAACCGACCATCCAGATGAGGGAGCGCCAGGGCCGCCAGCCGAAATAGTAGGCAGGGATGTAGAGGACGCGGGCGGCGAGGTAGGCGTAGGCGCAGGCAGCGGTGAGGGGGGTGGAGGCGTCCGCGAGCGTGGTGACGACGCAGGCGATGGTGAAGAGGATGAGGCCCTCAAAGTGATTGTTCATCGCGCGGATGAGGCGGGCGGTTTTGTCCGAGACTTGTTCTTCAAGAGAGCCGCCGAGGCGGGAGCGGTCCCGGGGGGAGGTGGTCTTGGCCGGGCCCAGTTCCATGTTGGCGGGGACGGACATGAGGACGAATTGGATCACCTGTAGCAGGGCGGCGAGGGTGAGGGCGGTGAGTTCGGGGGTCATGAGGTCAGCATCCCCTTGGATTTGAGTGTGTTCATGTAAAGTGCCACGAGGAGGAAGCCCGCGGACCAGATCCAGGAGAAGCCGATATCGCTAAGGCGCGCGCTTTCGATGAAGCGGCCGGTTGGGTCGAGATTGGCCACGATGAATGGCCAGGCGGGGGAGGTGGCCATGGCAGCGGAAAGCCAGATGGCGTCGTCTTTCAATTTGTAGACCCACAAGGTGACCATGGCGGTGCCGATGAGGATGAGGGTGGGGACGAGCGAGATGAGGAGCAGGGTGAGCGGCACGTCTTGTTGTGCGGCGGCCATGCGGTAGATGACGAAACTGCTGTAGGCGCCGAGGGCTGTCAGGAGGCAGGCGGCGCCGCCGATGAAGACGATGACGTTGGCCAGCATGGGACGGCCGGAGAGGACTTGGGCGAGGGGGCTCATGCCATGGCCTCGGCGATGCGTTCGGCGCGCAGGTCATAGCTGCCGATGCGGGCGGAGGGGTGTGGGGCCTCAACGTGGGGGATGTTGAAATGTTTGAGCACGCGCGCGCTGTCGGTGCCGAGGGCGACGGGGCGGCGGCCCATGAGTTCATGGCGGCCCACGGCGTCGAAGCTGGCGCGGGCGTGGGCCACGGGGATGGTGGAGGACCGGCGTGGGGTGAGCAGGTGGAAGATGGGGGTGATGTAGATGTCGGCGCGGGTGAGGTTCAGGAGTTTGAGGACGCGGTCGATCACCTGGTTGAAGGGGTTGGTGGCAAGGTAGCCGGTGCGGCTGAGTTCGTCACGGTGTTTGCGGGCGGAGGGGGCATCGAGCCAGTCCTTGGACATGAGGAGCGGGCCGTCTGGATTGCCGGAGGTGAGTTGGATGGGGGAGACGTAATCGCCATCGTAGCCGGTCTCAGTGAGCGTGGGGTAGCCGGGGAGGCGAAAGGCGCGGCGGGCGGCGATGGCTTGGGCGTAGGCGGGGGTCATTGGGGTGGCTTACTCCCGCTCATTGAATGGGTCTGAGCTAGGCAGAAATTTGCGGCCTGTCTGTCGCTCCAGTTCGCGAATGTTCTTTTCGAAGTCAGGGTTGAAAGTCACCGTTGCACCCTCGAGATCCTCCTCAGAAATCGGCGTGTCATCAATCTGCAAACCAAGAAGAAAATCACTCAAAGAGCTGGCGACAACCGTTGGTTCGGCGACGCTTCGGTTGAAACCGTGATCGACAAACATGACGTCGAAATTAGCTCGGTGCCGCAAATAGACTGTGCCCCCACAAACACCATGTGCAATGGGTATCCCCGTATGAGCGGTTCCGTAGAGCCGCTCCTCGTGCAGATGGTCAATCATTTCTTCGCCAGTTAAGAAGTAGCTGGAGATTACGAGGTCCATTTCATTGAATTGGAAGACAAGGTCTGCTTCGCACTTTAAGCCAGTGATCTGGTCCAGAAGCTCGCGCAAGTCTTGGGGAATTTCTGTTCCCAAGAGCGTTTGCAGCCTACCAATCACCTCGTCAGGCATACCGATTGGTTTTGATTCCGTGAGATGGGACAGATCTACTTTCATCTACAAATCCATCAACAACCGACGTGGGTCCTCTAGCGCGTCTTTCACCCGCACCAAGAATGTCACCGCGCCTTTGCCGTCCACAATCCGGTGGTCGTAGCTCAGCGCCAGATACATCATAGGGCGGGCGACGATTTCGCCGTTTATGACCATGGGGCGTTGCTGGATTTTGTGCATGCCCAAGATGCCCGATTGGGGCGGGTTGAGGATGGGGGAGCTCATCAGGGAGCCGTAGACGCCGCCGTTGGAGATGGTGAAGGTGCCGCCCTGCATTTCGGCCATGCTGAGCTTGCCATCGCGGGCGCGGGCGCCTTTTTCGGCGATTTGGGCCTCGATCGCGGCGAAGGACATGGCGTCGGCGTCGCGGATGACGGGGACGACGAGGCCGGTGGGGGTGCCCGTCGCGATGCCCATGTGGACGAAGTTTTTGTAGACGATGTCGGTGCCGTCGATTTCGGCGTTGACCTCGGGCACTTCTTTCAGCGCGTGGCAGCAGGCCTTCGTGAAGAAGGACATGAAGCCCAGTTTGATGCCGTGCTTTTTCTGGAACTCGTCTTTGTAGGCATTCCGGAGGGCCATCACCTCGGTCATGTCGACCTCATTGTAGGTGGTGAGCATGGCGGCGGTGTTTTGACTGTCCTTGAGGCGGCGCGCGATGGTCTGGCGCAGGCGGGTCATTTTCACGCGCTCTTCGCGGGCTTCATCCTCGGCGGCCACTGGGGCGCGTTGGACTTGGTCGGGCGCGGCGGCGGGGGCCGGAGCGGGGGAGGCGGCGGCTTTGGCCACGTCTTCTTTCATGATGCGGCCGTCGCGGCCGGTGCCGGTGACTTGGTCGGGCGAGAGGCCTTTTTCTGCCATGGCTTTTTGGGCGGAGGGGGCGTTTTCTACGTCTTTGTCGCCCGAGGATGCCGTTGACGCGGGTTTGGAGGCTTCCGCACTGGCTTTCGCGGGGGCGGCGCCGCCAGAGCTCATTTCCGCCAGCTTTCCGTTGGCTTGGACGGTGTCACCTTCCTTGGCGGTGATCTTGGTCAGCGTGCCGGAGGCGGGGGCGGGAACCTCGACCGAGACTTTGTCGGTTTCCAACTCGCAGAGCATTTCGTCGGCTTCCACCGCGTCACCTTCGGCCTTGAACCATGTGGAAACGGTGGCCTCGGTGACAGACTCGCCCAGCGTGGGAACCATGACGTCGATGCTGTCACCGCCGCCCGCGTCTGCCGGGGCCGCGGCGGGTGCGGGATCAGCGGCTTTGGCGGGGGCCTCCGCGGCCGCGCCTTCGCTGATCGTGGCGAGCAAGGCGTCGACGCCCACGGTTTCGCCCTCGGCGGCGACGATTTCGCCCATCGTACCAGCGACCGGGGAAGGCACTTCGACCGTCACCTTGTCGGTTTCCAGCTCGCAGAGCATTTCATCGGCAGCCACCGGATCGCCCGGGGCTTTGAACCAGGTGGCGACGGTGGCCTCAGAGACGGATTCGCCCAGGGTAGGGACGCGGACTTCGGTGCTCATTTTACTATCCTTCGATGGTCAGGGCGGCGTCAACGAGAGCTGCCTGTTGGGCTTTGTGTGCGGACGCCAGGCCCGTGGCGGGCGAGGCGGAAGCGGACCGGCCCATATAGATGGGGCGCGTGTGTTTGGCTTTGATGCGGGTGAGGACCCATTCGATGTTGGGTTCGATGAACGACCATGCACCCTGGTTCTTGGGTTCTTCCTGGCACCAGACGACATCGGCGTTGGGGAAGCGCTGCATTTCCTTGACCATGGAGATGGCGGGGAACGGGTAGAACTGTTCGATGCGCATCAGGTAGACATCTTTGAGGCCGCGCTTGTCGCGTTCTTCCAGCAGGTCGAAATAGACTTTGCCGGAGCACAGCACGACGCGTTTGATCTTGTCGTCCTTGGCCAGCTTGGTGTCTGAGTTGCCGTATTGGGCGTCATCCCAGAGGACGCGGTGGAAGCTGGACCCGGTGGTGAAATCCTGTGTCTTGGAGACGCAGAGTTTGTGCCGCAGGAGCGACTTGGGCGTCATCAGGATGAGGGGTTTGCGGAAGGTCCTGTGCAATTGCCGGCGCAGAAGGTGGAAGTAGTTCGCCGGCGTGGTGCAGTTGGCGACGATCCAGTTGTCCTGGCCGCACATTTGCAGGAAGCGCTCAAGCCGGGCGGAGGAGTGTTCGGGGCCTTGGCCTTCGAACCCGTGGGGCAGGAGGCATACGAGGCCGGACATGCGGAGCCATTTGCTTTCGCCCGAAGAAATGAACTGATCGAACATGATCTGCGCGCCGTTGGCGAAATCGCCGAACTGCGCCTCCCACAGCGTCAGCGCGTTGGGTTCGGCCAGCGAGTAGCCGTATTCGAACCCGAGGACCGCGTATTCCGACAGCATGGAGTCGATGACTTCATACTGCGCCTGACCGGGTCGGATGTTGTTCAAAGGGTAGTAGCGTTCTTCGGTGTCCTGGTTGATCAGGCCCGAATGGCGCTGGGAGAAGGTGCCGCGGGTGCAATCCTGGCCCGAGAGGCGGACGGGGTAGCCTTCTGTGAGCAGCGAGCCGAACGCGAGTGCTTCGCCTGTGGCCCAGTCGAAACCTTCGCCAGATTCGAACATCTTGGCTTTCGCATCGAGGAAGCGGGTGACGGTTTTGTGGAGCGGGTAGCCTTCCGGCGCGGATGAAATCGCACGTCCGATTTCGGTGAAGGTTTCCTCCGGGATCGCCGTTTCGCCGCGTTGGTAATCTTCGTCCTTGCGATCCAGATGGGACCATTTGCCATCCAGCCAGTCGGCCTTGTTGGGGCGGTATTCCTTGCCCGCCTCAAACTCATCGGCGAGGTGGGATTGGAAGGCGGCTTTCATATCTTCGATTTCGCCTTCCGGGATCAGGCCATCGGCGACGAGGCGTTCGGTATAAAGCGCCAGTGTCGTCTTCTGCTTCTTGATCGTTTTGTACATGATCGGGTTGGTGAACATCGGCTCATCGCCTTCGTTGTGACCGAAGCGGCGGTAGCAGATGATGTCGATCACGACATCCTTTTTGAACTTCTGGCGGAATTCGGTGGCGACGCGGGCGGCGTGGACCACGGCCTCCGGATCATCGCCGTTCACGTGGAAAATGGGCGCCTCAACCATGAGCGCGATATCCGTGGGATAAGGCGACGACCGGCTGAAATGCGGCGCAGTGGTGAAGCCGATTTGGTTGTTGACGACGATATGCATGGTGCCGCCGGTCTTGTGGCCCTTGAGGCCGGAAAGGCCAAAGCCTTCGGCAACCACACCTTGCCCTGCAAAGGCCGCATCACCATGCAGCAGAATGCCCAGAACGGAGGTGCGCTCCGTGTCATTGAACTGGTCCTGCTTGGCGCGGACCTTGCCGAGGACAACAGGGTTCACCGCCTCCAGGTGAGAGGGGTTCGCGGTCAGCGACAGGTGCACCGAATTGCCATCGAATTCCCGATCCGAGGACGCGCCGAGGTGGTATTTCACATCGCCGGAGCCATCCACATCTTCGGGCTTGAAGCTGCCGCCCTGGAATTCGTTGAAAATCGCGCGATAGGGTTTGGCCATCACATTGGCCAGCACGCTGAGACGCCCCCGGTGGGGCATGCCGACAATGATGTCTTTCACGCCCAACTGACCGCCGCGTTTGATCACCTGTTCCATCGCGGGGATCAGGCTTTCCCCGCCATCGAGGCCAAACCGCTTGGTGCCCATGTATTTGACGTGGAGGTATTTCTCGAACCCTTCGGCCTCCACCAGTTTATTCAGGATCGCCTTGCGGCCTTCCCGGGTGAAGCTGATTTCCTTGTCGAAGCCTTCGATGCGTTCCTTGAGCCAACCGGACTGTTCGGGGTCAGAAATGTGCATGTATTGCAGGGCAAAGGTGCCGCAATAGGTGCGCTTCACGATCTCCACGATTTCGCGGATGGAGGCCACCTGTAGGCCCAGCACGTTGTCGATGAAAATGGGGCGGTCCATATCGGCCTCGGCAAAGCCGTAGGATTTCGGGTCAAGTTCAGGCCGGTGGGGCATTTCGCGCAGGCCCAGCGGGTCGAGATCGGCGGCCAGATGACCCCGGATGCGGTAGGCGCGGATGAGCATGAGGGCACGGACGCTGTCGAGCACGGCGCGTTTGACGGCCTCATCGGAGACCTCGACGCCTTTTTCCTGCGCTTTGGTTTTGATTTTCTGGGCGACGTCCTTCTTTTCGACCTCAACCGGGTATTCGCCCGTCAGCGCGCTGGTCAGATCATCATTTGGCTGCGGCGGCCAATCGGCGCGCGCCCAGGAGGGGCCAGCGGCTTCGCGTTTGACGTCAACTTCGCCATCGCCGAGGCCTGCAAAGAAGGCCTGCCAAGCCTCATCGACCGCGTTTGGGTCATTGGCGTAGCGGGCGTAAAGCTGCTCCAGATACTCGGCGTTGTGGCCTTGCATGAAGGAGGAAGCGTGGAACTGGTCGTTGGGGGATTGTTCGGTCATATCAGTTCTCCTTGGAGAAATAAGCGACTGCGCTGAGATTTAGAAAAGGTTTGGAAGCAGTTTGATTCAGGATGCCTAAGCTGGCGTCGCCAAAAGTGGCAACCAAGCCAGCTCCAATGTCGTGGATCTTTTTTGGTCGATGTCCATTCGCTGAAAGCGTTTCTAGTACTTGGAAATCAGAGGTGGTCACGATGGTACAAACAAACAGATCTTTCTCTTTTTCGACCTCGCGAAACCAGCTCACTCCAAGTGCGTGTTCGGCACTTTGGGTCATCGCCACGCCCGGAAAGAAATTCTCCTTGCGAACGACCTCGGACGGCGATGCGTCGAAACCGAGTGATAGCGTCCAATATGTGGATTGCTCCGCTTTCGATGTTGGGTGAACCCAGCCCAGATTTTCCAAAGTTTCTGCGGTTGGGATATCTGCTTCGGCAGAGGTGTTCAGACATGTTTGAACAGTATCTATAAGTATGTTTGGCGGTTCACTCGCTGCGGATAGAGCGCTTGGTCCAAGGAGGGTAACCGCTACGGCTGAGAAAAGCGCTGTTTGAAACCGTAATGGAGCGCGCCGGGGTGAACCCCGGCCTACGGGTGATATGCGCGCATGGCGTAGCATGATCAACCGATGGCCTCCATCACCGCCTCGCCGAGGCCGGCGGGGCTTTCTGAGACCACGATCCCGGCGGAGCGCATGGCTTCGATTTTGTCATCGGCACCGCCCTTGCCGCCGGCAACGATGGCACCGGCGTGGCCCATGCGGCGGCCCGGAGGCGCCGTGCGGCCTGCAATGAAACCGGCGCAGGGTTTGGAGCGGCCTTTTTTGGCTTCGTCCTTGAGGAATTGTGCGGCTTCTTCTTCGGCGCTGCCGCCGATTTCGCCGATCATGATGATGGATTCTGTTTCATCATCGGCCAGGAACCATTCCAGCACGTCTATATGTTCCGTGCCCTTGATCGGGTCGCCGCCGATGCCGACGCAGGTGCTTTGGCCGAGGCCCACATCGGTGGTTTGCTTCACCGCCTCATAGGTCAGCGTGCCGGAGCGGGAGACGACGCCGCAGGAGCCGCGTTTGTGGATGTGACCGGGCATGATGCCGATCTTGCAGGCGTCGGGCGTGATGATGCCGGGGCAGTTGGGGCCGATGAGGACGGAGGTGCTATCCTCCAACGCGCGTTTGACGCGCATCATGTCGAGGACGGGGATGCCTTCGGTGATGGCGACGATGAGGGGGATTTCGGCATCCAGCGCCTCAAGGATCGAATCCGCGGCGAAGGGCGGGGGCACGTAGATGACGGAGGCGTTGGCCCCTGTTTCATGCATCGCCTCATGGACGGAGTTGAAGACGGGCAGGTCCAGATGCGTCTGGCCGCCTTTGCCAGGCGTCACGCCGCCGACCATTTGGGTGCCGTAGGCGATGGCCTGTTCGGAATGGAATGTGCCTTGGGACCCGGTGAGGCCCTGGCAGATGACTTTCGTGTCTTTGTCGACGAGGACGGCCATGTTCAGGCTCCTTTTCTCGGTGGTGTCTTGGTGTTTGTCATTGTGGGATCCGTTCGATGGGCTGAGGCGCTACGGCTGGCAGGCCGACGCGGCCCTCGAAAACGTGGTGAAAATAGATGGAGTACCAGCCGTCGATCACCTGAATGAATGTGACCGTGTCCACGCCTGGGATAGCGGCATCAGCGAAGTACTCGTGACCGCTTCCGCCCTCTGTGCTGTAGGTGCCGTTGTAGTAGGACAGGTTGTAGGATTTGGGTGATCCGCCGACCAAGGCGTCCGGGCCAAGCTTTTCAGCGATCAGAGTTTCGACCTGCTTGGCCATAGTGGATGCATCTGTATCTGTGGAGGCAAGTGTTGCTCCGCAGGACATGAATGTGTGGTCGCCGACATGGCCGACATGCACGTCGAAGGAGAAGTTGCGGCGGACCACGCCGGTGAACATCGCGTCGCCGTTCAAACTCGGGGAGACGGAAAGAGCGGCGTCCTGAGAGATAAGATCCAGATTGCTGTAGAAGGTCTCAGGCTCATTGACGACGGTCGCGCAGTAGTTGGTGTAGGCCGTCCACATGTCCTCTACTGACATCTGTGGGCCGGATTGGGCGCTGGCTTGCGTGGCCAGAAGTGCGGTGGCGAGAAGGGCGGTTCTCATGACGTGCCCTCCGTCTGGAAGTAGATCACGGAATAGCTGGAGCGGTTGCCGATCCAGCGATTGCGGGCGGTGGCGAGGATGCCGCCGGGGATGGCCCAAGCCTGTTCGATGTCGACGGAGAAGTCATCGCGCTTGAGGGGCTGGGCCGTCGGAAAGGCCTCTGCCACGTAACGGCCCACGGCGTTCGATTGCCCCGTGCGCGCGGTGGCGCGGGCGATGCACATGGTGTCACTGATGGCGATGGCAGGGGCGCGGTTGTCGATCACGAAGACCTGCCGCACTTCGCCGCGAGTGGTGTTGGTGGGCACGTAGCCTGCGTTGCGCAAAGTGGCTTCCTGTGCCGCTGTGCCATCGGTTTTGACACAGAAGGCATCGAAGGCTGTGACCAGTTCACGCGGCGTGCTTTTGGGGATGACGTTGCCGGGCCAGATGGTGGCGAGTTCGAGCCGGTCGGCGCTGGGTGCCTGAGAAGAACAAGCCGCAAGCGACAGGCTTGCCAGCAGACCGATGCCAGTGGCGGCTTTATGTCCAGTCGCGCGGGTCATTCGGCGCTCAGGTCACGGAAGGTGGTGAAGGATAGGAAATCCGTGGTGACCTGGATCATCGTATCCAGTTCGGGATCGGGCAGCATGCCGTAGACATGGAAGGTGTGATTGCCGGGGTTGCTCAGCAATTGATCCGAGGTGCTGTTCCATTCCGAATACAGCTCTGGCATGGCGCCGCCGGTGACGTTGTCGGTGCCGTAGGTTTGGCGCAGATGCGTCTCTACGATGGTGGCGAGGGTTTCGGGATCCCCCTTCACATGCCCGCGCGAATAGGTGCCGCAGCCTTCGGTGCCCCGATTGCGCAGGAGGGCGCGGTTGTAAGTGTCAAAGAATTTACCGTTCCCGGCGGCCATGGTCACCGTCACATGCATCCCGTCGGGGGAGGTGACGATGCCAAACGTGCCTTCCGGTGCGCGGGTTGGCAGGCTGTCGACATAGGCTTGCGGGTTGGCCATCACCTCGGTGCACAAGGTGATGTAGCGGTCCAGCGTTTCAAAGATCGTGACATTGGGATCGGCCTTAGCGGGCGACGGGCCAAATGTGGTCAAAAGACTGGCGGCTGCCGCACCCATCCATGTGAGGCGCCCGTTTGGCTTGGTATATGGGGGGCGGCGTTTCATGAGGGGTTCAGTCATAAACCTGGCTGTAGCCGATATTGACCGACACGCCGTCTTCGCGTTCCCAATCAAGGCTCACGGCGAAGTGGCGCTCGGACGGGATGCGGAAGACCCATTGGTGTTCGGCCTCGTGGGGCGAGGGTTTGTTTTGCTCTACCGAGAGCACGTCGGGGTAGGTGGCCTTGATCTTCCAATCCATGCCGGTGACGAGATCGGTGTAGAATTGCTCCGTCCCGGTGTCTTGTGGGATGACGAGGCGGCAGGCCATGGAGTCAATCGTCTTGGAGAAAATGACATGGGCCGCGCCGGGGTTGCCGAACATGGCGGCCTCATCATTGGCCATGATTTGTGGCAGTTGGGCGTTCGTGGCCAGCGCCTGAGCGTTTGTGAAAAGCGCGGGCCAATCGAGGGAGGTGGTCACGCAGGCATCCGCGATCAGGCCCACCGCGTCGGCGGGCAGATCAAAGGGACCGGCCGTGAGCACCGATGGGGTGCTCACGAAGATCGCCGCGGCTGCGAGCGCGGTGCGCATTAGCCTTTGACCGCCTTCACGATCTTTTCGGCACCGTCCTTGAGGTCATCGGCGGCGATCACGTCAACGTCGCTTTCGTTGATGATCTTCTTGCCTTCTTCGACATTCGTGCCTTCGAGCCGGACGACGAGGGGCACCTTGAGACCCACTTCTTTCACCGCGGCCACGACGCCTTCGGCGATCACATCGCAGCGCATGATGCCGCCGAAGATGTTCACGAGGATGCCTTTGACCTGCGGGTCGGAAGTGATGATCTTGAACGCCTCAGTCACCTTTTCCTTGGTCGCGCCGCCACCCACATCGAGGAAGTTGGCGGGTTCAGCCCCGTAAAGCTTGATGATGTCCATCGTGGCCATGGCAAGGCCCGCGCCATTCACCATACAGCCGATTTCTCCATCCAGAGCGATGTAGTTGAGATCGTATTTGGAGGCTTCGAGTTCCTTGGGGTCTTCCTCCGTCACGTCGCGCAGTTCTGCGATGTCGGCGTGGCGGTAGACGGCGTTGCTGTCGAACCCCATCTTGGCGTCGAGGCATTTGAGATCGCCGGCGTCGGTGACGATGAGGGGGTTGATCTCCAGCATCTCCATGTCTTTTTCGAGGAACATTTTATAGAGCGTGCCCATCAGCTGAACGCATTGTTTGACCTGCTTGCCTTCCAGTTCGAGCATGAAGGCGATGCGGCGGCCGTGGAAGGCCTGATAGCCGGTGGCGGGATCAACTGAGAAGCTGAGGATTTTTTCAGGCGTGCTTGCTGCCACCTCTTCGATGTCCATGCCGCCCTCGGTCGAGCAGACGAAACTGATCCGCGAAGAGCCGCGATCGACCAGAAGGGCCAGGTACATTTCCTTTTCAATGCCGGAGCCGTCTTCGATGTAGATGCGGTTGACTTGCTTGCCCGCGTCGCCGGTCTGTTTGGTGACCAGCGTACGGCCCAGCATTTTCTTGGCCTCATCGGCCGCCTCTCCGGCGGATTTGGCGAGGCGCACACCGCCAGCCTCGCCCGCCCCGGATTCCTTGAACGTGCCTTTGCCGCGGCCGCCTGCGTGGATCTGTGCCTTTACAACCCAGAGGGGGCCATCAAGGGCACCGGCTGCTGTTTTGGCTTCTTCTGCCTTGAGAACGACGCGCCCGTCGGACACAGGGGCGCCAAAGGACCGCAGCAGCGCCTTGGCCTGGTATTCATGGATGTTCATGTGACTGTCCCGTTTGACATAGTTCGCCCCATAGTCACGTTGAAAAATCTCAATGAAAAGGCAATTTCGTGGATATGCGACCAATTGGAAGCAATTTCCGCATTTTGTGATCACACGATTGAAGCGTGTGATCACAAATCCCGCGCGATGGTTTAACGGCGGGTAAAAATTTTTCTTTGACGAGTGATTCTTTCGGACTACGCGCATGAAAAACGCCCGCCGGTTGAAACCTGACGGGCGTTTGAAATTGAAGCGGGCGGCTTAGGCCAGAGAGGCGTCGATTTCCTTGCAAGCGTCGACCAGGCCTTTGACGGCCTTGACGGAGGTGTCGAACATCTCTTGTTCTTCGGCGTTGAGCTTGATGTTCACGATCCGCTCAATCCCGCCTGCGCCGATCACGGTGGGCACGCCAACATACATGTCTTTGACGCCCAGATCGCCTTTGCAATAGGCGGCACAGGGCAGAACGCGCTTTTGATCCTTGAGGTAGGCTTCGGCCATTTCGATCGCCGAGGTGGCGGGGGCATAATAGGCAGAACCGGTTTTCAGCAGACCCACGATTTCCGCGCCGCCGTCGCGGGTGCGCTGCACGATGGCGTCCATCTTTTCTTGCGTGGTCCAGCCCATGTCGATCAGATCCGGCAACGGGATGCCCGCGACGGTGGAATAGCGCAGGGACGGCACCATCGTGTCGCCGTGACCGCCCAGAACGAAGGCGGTGACGTCTTTCATGGAGACGTCGAATTCTTCGGCCAAGAAGTGGCGGAAACGCGCGCTGTCGAGCACACCTGCCATGCCGCAGACCTTGTTTGCGGGCAGGCCGGAGAATTTCTGCAGTGCCCAGACCATCGCATCGAGCGGGTTGGTGATGCAGATGACGAAGGCGTCGGGCGCGTTGGCGGCGATGCCTTCGCCCACGGATTTCATGACCTTGAGGTTGATGCCCAGCAGATCGTCGCGGCTCATCCCCGGTTTGCGGGCGACACCGGCGGTGACGATGCAGACATCCGCGCCTGCGATATCAGCGTAGTCCTGCGTGCCCTTGAGGTCCGCATCGAACCCTTCCGAGGGTCCGGATTCGGCGATATCAAGCGCTTTGCCCTGCGGGATGCCTTCGGCGATGTCGAACATGATGACATCCCCCAACTCCTTCAGCGCTGCAAGATGGGCGAGTGTGCCGCCGATTTGACCGGCGCCGATAAGCGCGATTTTGGGTCTGGCCATGAGGTGAACTCCGATTGCTTCCCGTTATGACTGTTGTGCCAAGGGCTAGTCCCAAAGACCGGGTCGCGCAAGTGTGCCGCAGCGCAGCGCAATGCGTGGCCAGGTACGGTATACCACGGTATATGACGATTTTATGACTGGAAAACAGGCGGATAGGCATGGCTGCGCGCGGCATCATGGCGCAGCATGTTTACGCTACCGGGTCTTGGGGAAGGGGTGGGAAGAGCTGTGCCGCCGCTGAAACGCGGCGTATTTGCCCGGGCTTGGGCGAATCTTGCGTCAGAACGGCAGCACCGTTCCGACACAGGATATGAGGGTCTTCAAGCGTCGTCGCCAGCGACGGGTGCGGCTTCACTGAGCGTTTCATAGGATTGGCCGCTGGCCACCATGCATGTGAGGCCGTTCACGGAGGTCACCGTGATCGTCCAGGTGCCGGTTTCCTGAGAGGCAAACACCTCCACCACCGCGTTGTTGGAGCCCAGCCCCACGGATTGGCGCGACTCGCCATAGCGATCGGCCAGACGTTCAATGACAACCTCGCGAGGTGCGCAGTTTGCGGATGCCGCTTGCGTAGACAGACCGGTTGCCAAAACCAGAGCTGCTGCGGGCGTGATGATCTTCATGTTCATTCGGATCCCCTTTCTAGGGTTGGGTCCCTGTCCATTCCGCCTTTAGGGTGCGCTTCGTGATACCAAGTGAAGGTTAACGCAAAGTACGCAGGTGCATTTTCTGCACCGCGGCAAAAAATGGGTTGAACATTTCTGTCAAAAAGTGCCAATTCCGCGCACGAAAATTACCGGAAGGTTAGCCATGGATCTTGCCACCCATCCGTATCGATCCGTTCTTTACATTCCCGCGTCCAAGGAAAGGGCGTTGGAGAAGGCCCGCAGCCTGCAAACCGACGCGATCATTTTTGATCTGGAAGATGCCGTTGCGCCGGAGGCGAAGGCGGATGCGCGTCAGACGTTGAAAGAGGCGTTGGAGCAGGGTGGCTATGGCAACCGCGCGAAGATCGTGCGGATCAACGCGCTGACCACGGAATGGGGCAATGAAGACGTGCGCGTGTTGCGCGATGCAGGCGCGGATATTTTTCTGCTGCCCAAGGTGAACAACCCCTCTGATGTGGATGCGCTGGCTGATCTGCTGGATCCGCTGATGTCGATCTGGGTGATGATGGAGACGCCAACATGCGTGTTCAACGCGCCGGAAATTGCTGCCCACCACCGGGTGCGGGGGCTGGTGACGGGGACGAATGACCTGACCAAGGATCTCGGCTGTCGTTATCGCCCCGATCGCCTGCCGCTCATGACCGCGCTGCAACGGATCGTGATGGCGGCGCGTGCGGCGCGCGGCGTGGTGGCGATTGACGGGGTGTATAACCGGTTCCGCGATGGTGAAGGGCTGAAGGCGGAATGCGAACAAGGGCGTGATCTGGGGTTTGATGGCAAGACGCTGATCCACCCTATGCAGATTGAGGTGACGAACACGGCCTTTGCGCCCTCCGCATCTGAGATTGACCTCGCGCAGCGGCAGATTGCGGCGTTTGAGGAAAGCCATGCCTCAGGCCTCGGCATTGCCGTGGTGGACGGACAGATCGTGGAGAACCTGCACATCGTGGCGGCCAAGCGGACGCTCGCCAAAGTTGAGGCTATTGCGGCCATGGCGGCGGAGTAGACCATGGCCTTGATGATCCTGGGGCTGGCGATCTGGACAGGCGCGCATGTGTTGAAGCGCGTGGCACCGGATGTTCGGGCGTCTCTGGGCGACAAGGGGCGCGGCGTGATCACCGGGCTTCTGGTTTTGTCCATCGTGCTGATGGTCGTGGGCTATCGCGGGGCGGAGGGGCCTGTCTTCTGGGGGCGTAATGCGGCGCTGACGGGGATCAACAATCTGCTGATGGTGTTGGCGATTTACCTGTTCGCCGCGGCCGGGGCCAAGACCGCGCTCGCGCGGCGCATGCGGCATCCGATGCTGGCGGCGGTGAAGGTCTGGGCGCTGGCGCATATCTTGGTGAACGGTGATCTGGCGTCCTTCGTGCTGTTCGGGGGGCTGCTGGGTTGGGCCGTGCTGCACATGGTCTTGATCAACCGGACGGAGCCGGACTGGACCCCGCCCGCACCCGCGCCTGCCCGCAAGGAGGTGAGCGCAGTGGTGATCACGGTCGTGATCTACGCGCTGATTGCCGCGGTGCATGGTTGGTTGGGCTATAGCGTATTTGGGTGAGGGACTATGAAGCTTTACAGATTTCTGAGTGCGGATGACACATCCGCTTTCTGCCACAAGGTGACGGAGGCGCTGAACAAGGGCTGGGCGCTGCATGGCTCGCCCACCTATGCGTTCGATCAGGCCAATGGCGTGATGCGCTGCGGGCAGGCCGTGGTGAAAGAGGTGGACGGTGAGTACCACGCGGATGTGAAGCTGGGAGAGCAGTGATGGCGAAAACGAACGCGGGTCGTTTCTTTGAAGATTATACGGTGGGCGAGACGATCCACCACGCCGTGCCGCGCACGGTGTCGGGCGGAGAACGCGCGCTTTATCATGCGCTTTATCCTGCGCGGCACGCGATTTATTCGTCGGACGCGTTCGCGCAGTCTTGTGGGCTGCCCGCCGCGCCGCTGGATGATATCGCGGCCTTCCATGTGGTGTTCGGCAAGACGGTGCCTGATATCTCTCTCAATGCGCTGGCCAATCTTGGTTATGCGGAAGGGCGGTGGCTGAAACCTGTGTGGCCGGGGGATACGATCCGGTCGACCTCTGAAGTGATTGGGGTGAAGCAGAATTCGAACGGCAAATCCGGTGTCGTTTGGGTGCGCACGCGGGGGATGAACCAACATGATGAGGTTGTGTTGGATTACGTGCGCTGGGCGATGGTGCGGAAGCGCGAATTTGACAGTGCCGCGCCTGAAGCGGTGATACCGACGCTGAAACCGGCGCTGGAGGCGGGTGATCTGGTGGTGCCGGAGGGGCTCGATTTTACCAATTATGATTTCACCCTGGCCGGGGAGCCGCATCGCTGGGGCGACTATGAGGTGGGCGAGACCATTGATCACGTCGATGGCGTGACGGTGGAAGAAGCCGAGCACATGATGGCCACGCGGCTCTGGCAGAACACGGCGAAGGTGCATTTTGATGTGGGCTCACGGCCGGATGGGCGGCGGCTCATTTATGGCGGGCATGTGATTTCTATGGCGCGGACGCTGTCGTTCAACGGGTTGGCGAATGCGCAGGTTGTGGCGGGGCTAAATGGCGGGACCCATGCCAATCCGTGCTATGCGGGCGATACGATTAAGGCGTGGTCTGAGGTGCTGGACAAGGCGGAGACCTCTGCGCCCGGTGTGGGTGCCTTGCGGCTGCGCCTTGTGGCGACGAAAGGCGGCACGCCGTTTGAGTTGAAGGGCGAGGATGGGAAATACCTGCCCCATGTGATGCTGGATCTGGATTACTGGGCCCTTATCCCTCTTTGAAGATTTCATGCCTCCGGCGGGAGTATTTCTGGCCCAAAAGAAGCGCGGTGCGGCCCTTCTTTTGGGCTGAAAATACTCATTCAATTGTCGGCACTGGGCCTGTTTTATCCGCTTTGCAGAACGGGTCTTGTGGGGCATGCTGCGGGTCATGTTTCGGGCCGTCATCACCGCCTGCGCCCTGAGCCTTGGCGCTCCGGCGTGGTCATGCGACATCGCGCTTGTTCTGGCGGTGGATGTGTCGGGATCGGTCGATCGCGACGAATATCGCATCCAGATGGACGGGCTGGCAGAGGCGTTGCGTGACCCATCGGTGGCGGATGCCTTGCTGGTCGGCGGGGCGGCGATTGCGGTTGTGCAATGGACAGGGACAACGCGACAAGCGCTGTCTGTGCCATGGACGGAGGTCACCGCGCTCAATGATCTGGACACGTTGGCCCGGAGGATTGAGGCGGTTCCGCGGGAGTGGCGCAATTATTCCACTGCAATCGGGGAGGCCTTGTCGTTTTCCCTGACGCAGTTTGAAACCGCCCCCGCCTGTGCCCGGCGGGTGATTGATATCTCCGGGGACGGTCTTTCGAATGAGGGGGTGCCGCCGACGCAGATCCATGCGCAGCTTGTCGATCTTGATGTCACCGTCAATGCCTTGGTCATTGAAGGGGCAGAGCCGGATCTGACTGCCTATTTCCGCGAGAACGTGATTTCAGGTGCCGGCGCGTTTGTGATCACGGCAAACAGTTATGAGGACTACCCCGATCGCATGCGCCGCAAGCTTTTGCGCGAAGTGTCAAAACCAGTGTCGGGGCGGGTGATTCCTTTGACGGGTAAGCCAATGTGATCACATCAAAAAACCCCGTGATCACAAAAGGGCGCAATTCTACGAAAATGTCTTTCCCTGCGACTTCGTATCCAACAATTGAGGGTGTGCAGGCCTGCGTAACCCGTTTAAAAAGAACGCTGTGACCTTTGCCAGTGACGCTGATTGCCCTTTGCCGGGCGGTGTGGCGTCCAGCCTATTCGGAGGACCCATTGATGGCTGATGTGAACCGCGGCAATCGACCGCTATCGCCACATCTGACGATTTATCGCCCGCAGCTGACTTCCATGACGTCGATCCTGACGCGGATCACCGGGAATGCCCTGTTGATCGCGGCGCTTCTGATTGTCTGGTGGTTTTTTGCTGCTGCAACATCGCCGGAGTATTTCGCTTTGGCAGACCGGGTTCTGACCAGTTTTGTCGGGGATGTGATCCTGCTGGGGTCGGTTTGGGCGCTTTGGTACCACCTTTTGGCCGGTGTGCGTCACCTGATTTGGGACAATGCGGTGATGCTGGATATCCCGACGGCGGAAAAGCTGGGCTGGGCCTGCGTGGGCGGGTCTGTCCTGCTGACGATCATCACCGTGGTTCTGGTGTAGGGGGCAGGCATGATTTCGAAACTCAAATACGCCTTCACCCACGGATCGCTGAGCGAGGCGGTGCATCACGCGGTGTTGATGAAGGTCAGCTCTATCGCGCTGCTGGTTTTGATCCCGCTGTTCATCTTCACCGTAGGCCCGATGATCGGGCGGCCCCATGCAGAGGTCGTGGCCTTTTTCGCAAAGCCATTTCCGGTGGTGGTTGTGGCGCTGACGTTCATTGTTGGCTTCAAACATTTCAGCGACGGTGTTCAAGTCCTTTTGGAGGACTATGTGTATGGAACAGCGCGCAAAATATCCATCCTTGTCATGACCTGTCTGAGCTACGCTGTGATGCTTATGGGTCTGTATGCAATCGTGAAGATCGCGCTTTAGGGGCGCGAGCGGAGAGAGATTTATGGCAGCTTACGAATACGAGACGCATGAGTATGACGTCGTGGTCGTTGGGGCAGGCGGCGCAGGGTTGCGTGCCACCCTTGGCATGGCCGAACAGGGGCTGAAGACGGCCTGCATCACCAAGGTTTTCCCGACCCGGTCCCACACTGTGGCCGCACAGGGCGGCATTGCTGCGAGCCTTGGGAACATGGGGCCTGACAGCTGGCAGTGGCATATGTATGACACGGTCAAGGGCTCAGACTGGCTGGGCGATACCGACGCGATGGAGTATCTGGCGCGTGAAGCCCCCAAGGCGGTGTATGAACTGGAGCATTACGGCGTGCCGTTTTCGCGCACGGAAGAGGGCAAGATTTATCAACGCCCCTTTGGCGGTCACACGACAGAGTTTGGCGAAGGCCCGCCTGTGCAGCGCACTTGTGCGGCCGCCGATCGGACCGGGCATGCGATTTTGCATACGCTTTACGGGCAATCGCTGAAAAACAATGCTGAGTTTTATATCGAGTATTTCGCGATTGATCTGGTGATGACCGATGGCGAGTGCACGGGCGTTGTGTGCTGGAAGCTGGACGACGGCACGATGCATGTCTTCAACTCGAAGATGGTTGTGTTGGCGACGGGTGGCTATGGCCGGGCGTATTTTTCCGCGACTTCCGCGCATACCTGCACCGGCGATGGTGGCGGCATGGTCGCTCGGGCTGGGCTGCATTTGCAGGACATGGAGTTTGTACAGTTCCACCCCACGGGGATCTACGGCTCTGGCTGTCTGATCACCGAAGGCGCGCGCGGGGAAGGTGGGTATCTCACCAATTCCGAAGGCGAGCGGTTCATGGAGCGTTACGCGCCGAACTACAAAGACCTCGCGCCCCGCGATTATGTGAGCCGGTCGATGACCATGGAAATTCGTGAGGGCCGCGGTGTGGGGGCTGAGGGTGATCACATTCACCTCAACCTGAGCCACTTGCCGCCAGAGGCGTTGCAATTGCGTCTGCCGGGCATTTCGGAAAGTGCGCGCATCTTTGCGGGTGTGGATGTCACCAAGGAACCGATCCCGGTTCTGCCGACTGTGCACTACAACATGGGCGGGATCCCCACCAATTACTGGGGTGAGGTGATCAGCCCTACGAAGGATGATCCGAACCGTATCGTGCCGGGCCTGATGGCTGTGGGTGAGGCGGGGTGTGCCTCTGTTCACGGGGCGAACAGGCTTGGGTCCAATTCGCTGATTGACTTGGTCGTGTTTGGCCGGGCATCGGCCATTCGGGCGGGCACCGTTGTGGATCGGGAGGCGGCGCGGCCGTCGACGAACAAAGCGGAAGTCGACAAGATCTTCGATCGCTTTGACGGGTTGCGTTATGCCGATGGGGCGGTGCCGACCGCGGATCTGCGGCTTGAGATGCAGAAAACCATGCAGGCGGATGCGGCCGTGTTCCGGACATCGAAGACGATGGCCGAGGGCGTGGAGAAAATGGATGCCATCGCCAAGAAGCTCAATGACGTGAAGGTCACGGATCGCAGCCTCTATTGGAATTCCGACCTGATGGAGACGCTGGAGCTGACCAACCTGATGCCCAATGCGCTGGCCACGATCTACGGCGCGGAGGCACGGCATGAAAGCCGGGGTGCTCATGCGCATGAGGATTTCACTACGCGCGATGATGAAAACTGGCGCGTGCATACGGTCGCCAAGGTGGATGGGCCGGAGTGCGGCCTGACCTATCGCCCGATTATCGAGGCACCGCTGACGGATGAAGGCGACGGCGGGATTGAACTGAAGAAGATCGCGCCGAAGGAACGGACGTTCTGATGCGAATTGGCGCGGCGGTTGCGGCCCCCCTTTTGGTGATGGGATGTGGTGCGGCGCAGGACGCTGCTGACACTGTGGCGCGGGATCGGGCGAAACTGGTGGTGAACGGGGTTGTCGACCAACGCTTTCCCGGCGTTAATGCCGCCCCTGTCACGGATTGCATCATTGATGCGGCCTCCGCCGGGGAGATCATTCAGCTTGGATCAGCGTCCGTCACCGGGGTGACGCAGAGCACGGTGGAACAGGTGGTGGAGATCGCCGCGCGAGAAGAGTCCGTCAGGTGCATCGCCCAGAATTCTTCAAGTTTATTGAGCTTTTGACGTATGACATGTGTTCGCTGCGACCATTCGACCAAGCCAGCCCTCTGCACGCGGGGGCGGATTGATCTATGATTGAGGTCAACGGAACACACGGTAACAAGCCAAGGCAGATCATCAGGAGACGATCATGGTCCAGCTAGCCCTTCCCAAGAACTCCCGCATCACGCGGGGGAAGACATGGCCCAAGCCCAAGGGCGCGAACAACACGCGCAAGTTCCAGATTTATCGCTGGAACCCCGATGACGGGGAAAATCCGCGGATTGATACCTATTACGTGGATCTGAACACGTGCGGGCCGATGGTTTTGGACGCGCTCATTAAGATCAAGAATGAGATTGATCCGACGCTGACCTTCCGCCGGTCCTGCCGCGAGGGGATTTGCGGGTCTTGCGCGATGAATATCGGCGGGATCAACACGCTGGCCTGTATTCACGGGATTGACGAGACGCCCAATGGCACAGTGAAGATCTATCCGCTGCCGCATATGCCGGTGGTGAAGGACCTGATCCCGGACCTGACGCACTTCTATGCGCAGCATGCATCGATCATGCCGTGGCTTGAGACGAAGACGCAGCGGCCTGAGAAGGAATGGCGGCAGTCGATTGAGGATCGTGAGAAACTTGATGGGCTTTATGAATGCGTGATGTGCGCGTCTTGTTCGACGGCGTGCCCCAGCTATTGGTGGAATGGTGACAAGTACCTTGGGCCGGCGGCCTTGCTGCATGCGTATCGTTGGATCATTGATAGTCGCGATGAGGCGCGGACAGAGCGGCTGGATGATCTGGAAGATCCGTTCAAGCTTTACCGTTGCCACACCATCATGAACTGCGCGAAGACCTGCCCCAAGGGTCTGAACCCCGCCAAGGCGATTGCCGAGATCAAGAAGATGATGGTGGAACGCGCGGTTTGATCCGACCATGGATGAGTGGATCACCTTTGAAGGCCAGGTGGTTCCGATGGAATGGGGCAAGAGCGCGTACACGGTTTTGCCGCTTCCGGGTGGTGTGTCTGACGCGTTGGATGCCCAAGGGGTCAAACGCGTTGATGTTGAGCTGAATGATTGTCCGTTCAACATGGCATTGACCAAAGCGTCGGTGATTGATCAGGTTTTTGTCTACACTGGGAAGAAAGTTCTGGCGGAGGCTGGGATTGAACCGGGTGAGTTGATTGACGTGCGTATGCGCAAGGCGGATCAGGGCGCGGTCGATGTGCCCAATGATCTGTTGCTGGCGGTCCGGCAAGGTGGCGTGATGGAAGCGTGGGAGGCGCTGACGCCCGGGCGCAAACGCGCGCTTGTCCACACGGTTGTCAGTGCCAAGAGGGAAGAGACCCGGTGCGGTCGGTTGGCGAAACTGATTGCGGAGTTGAAAGGCTGAAGGCTGCGCCTGTCCCGGCGGCGGGATTTGAGTATTTTTGGAAAGATGAAGCCGGAGTGGCTTTACACCGGGGCGTTATGCGCTTTGTCTGGGCGGGTGCTGAGATAAGGAGCGCGCATGACCATTCCCGCTGATGCCGAGACGCGCCGGGCTGTGAAGCCGGTGATTTGTTATCCCAATGAAACGCTGCCGGTGCCTGATCTGGCGCTTTACCGTTCGGCGCGGGAGGGCGCGGTGAAGGTGGCTGAGGTCGTGGCGCGGCCACGGGATGCGGAATGTTTTCACGTGAAGGCGGGGCAGTTTTTTCGGATCACCTCCATCGAAGGGCCTCAAGTAGGGGATTTGAACCTGTGGCATGCGCATAACCTGCAAGAGCGGTTTTATTCGGGCAAAACCCGCGCGCTGCATGGGACGCATATCACCACCGGTGAGCGGATGTGGTCGTCTTTTCCCAATATGCGGCCCATGGCGACGATCATCGAGGATACGCTGGGGTGGTACGGGATCGATGAATTTGGTGGGTCCGTGCATGACGTGATTGGCACGCGGTGCGATCCCTACACCGGCTTTCTGTTGCAAGGCACGCAGTATGATCATTGCTGTCATTCCAACTTGCTGCGGGCTTTGGTGAAGGAGACGGGCCTGTCGGTGGAGGAGGCTGAGCCGTTGGTGCATGACGTGTTGAACGTGTTCATGTGCACCGGGTTCACGCGCGAGACCGGGCAGTATTTCATGAAGGCGAGCCCGGTGCGGCCGGGGGATTACCTGGAGTTTTTTGCCGAGATTGATCTGTTGGGCGGGCTGTCGGCCTGTCCGGGGGGCGATTGTTCGTCGGAGCATTCGAGCGACGTGGCGGCGTGTTATCCGTTGTTGGTGGAGGTGTTTGCGCCTGAGGATGGCGCGTTGGACTGCTGGGCGTCGCCGGATGTGAACGGGTACGCAGGAGGCCACGGGCTGTCATGAGTGACGAGTTACCCGATACCCAAGCCGCGCGCGTCGATTGGGTGATCCGCGCGCCGACCAATGCAGAGATGCAGCGCCGCTATGACATTTGGGCGGCGAAATATGATGGCGATGTGGGGTCTTTGGAAGACTACATCGCACCGACGGAACTGACCCGAGTAGTGGTTGAGGTGCTGGACCGGGATGCGCATGTGATTGATGCGGGTGCGGGGACTGGGTTGGTTGGGGCGGCGTTGAAGGACGTGGGGTTTTCGAACCTGACGGCGCTCGATTACTCTGCCGGGATGCTGGACCTGGCGGCGACGAAGGGCATTTATGGCGCGCTGCATCAGGTGGATTTGAGCCGGGAAACGGCGCTGCCTGCCGGAATGGCGGATGCGTTGGTGACCTGTGGGACGACAACTCAGGTGCCTCCCACAGCCTTGCGGGAATATGTGCGGTTGGTGCGGACCGGGGGCAAGATTGTTTTTGCCGTGGTGACGGGCACTTGGGATGAGAACGGCTATGGGGACATTCAGGGTGAATTGGAGGCGGCCGGGCGGTTGCGTGTGCTGTCCAAGGGCGCACGGTTTCAAATGATGCCCACGACGGAGCCGCAATTCATCTGCGAGATTTGGGTGATGGAGGTGCTGTAGATGCCCGGTGCGGAACTGTTGGTGGCGTTTTTCATTGCCACGCTGATCTTTGGCTACATGCCGGGGCCTGCCTTGCTTTACACGGCGGCGCGGACGCTGGCGGGTGGGAAGCGTGATGGGTGGCATGCCGCGCTGGGGCTGCATGTGGGCGGCTATGTGCATGTGTTTGCTGCGGCCTTTGGGCTGGCCATTTTGTTTGAGGCGGTGCCGGTGCTTTACACTGCGCTGAAGCTGGTCGGCGCGGTCTATCTGATCTGGCTCGGATTGCGCTTGTGGATGACGCGGGCGGAGCCGTTGGAGCTGCCGCAGGCCAAGCCCACGGGCCGTGCCTTTTGGCAAAGCGTGACGGTGGAGGTGCTGAACCCCAAGACCGCGCTCTTTTTCCTGGCGTTCCTGCCGCAATTCACAGATCCCGCCGCCAGCTTTCCCATCTGGGCGCAATTTCTGATCCTGGGCACGGTGGTGAATGTTGTCTTTTCCAGCGCCGATATCCTGTGCGTGCTTTTGGCCGACCGCGTGGCGCGGGTGATGCGCGGGTCAGAGCGTGCCGCGAAATGGATGCAGCGTGTGGGTGGTGGCATCCTGATGGGGTTGGGCGTGAAGCTAGCGCTGGGCCGGACTTAGCCGCCCGCGCGGATCAGGGCATCCACATGCAGCGCACCGGCCCGTTCCAGCGCGCCCAGATCGTAACCGCCTTCGAGGCAGGACACGACGCGGCCCTCTGAATGTGTGGCCGCAATGGCGCAGAGTTTTGCCGTGACCCATTCGAAATCCGCATCGGTGAAGTTCAGGTTCGCAAGCGGATCCGCCTCATGCGCGTCAAAACCGGCGGAGATGATGAGGAGGTCGGGTTTGAACGCCTCCAACGCCGGGAACACCATTCCTTCGTAGGTGGAACGGAAGGCTTGCGACCCGGTGCCGGGGGCCAGTGGGATATTCAGGATGTTGTTATGGTCCCCGGTTTCCGACGCCGCGCCGCTGCCGGGCCAGAGGGGCATCTGATGGGATGAAATGAACAGCGTGCGGGCCTCAGATTTCAGAAGGTCCTGCGTGCCGTTGCCGTGGTGGACATCAAAATCCACCAAAGCCACGCGGTTGAGGCCGTGCCGTTCCAGTGCGTGTTTCGCGGCAATGGCCACGTTGCCGAAGAAACAAAAGCCCATGGGCGTGGCGGTTTCCGCGTGGTGGCCGGGCGGGCGGCAGGCGACAAACGCGTTTTGGGCGGTGCCCTCCATCACCATATCCACCGCCTTGATCGCGCCCCCCACCGCACGGCGCGCGGCGATGTAGGATCCGGGCGACATCCAGGTGTCAGCGTCGATTTGCACCGGCCCGTCCGAAGGCGCGGCGGCGGCAATGGTGTCGATGTAACTTGCTGGGTGACACAGCTGGATATCTTCGTCCGTGCACTCCGGCGCCTCGACGCGCAGCAGATCCTTGCCTTTGAGCGCGGGCAAAAGATGTTCCAGCCGCGCCACGCGTTCAGGGTGGCCCGGAGGCGTCACGTGGTTTTCGAAATCGTCATGGGTGATCAAGGCTGTGGTCATGTGGCCCTCCGAATTTGACCTGAGCCTACGGCAAGCGCGCGGGTTGTCCAGAGTTGACTTGTTCGCCCGTGCGCACCGTGTCATCCTTTTGGCATGGAAGAAGAAACCGCCACCACGGCAGGCAGTGCAGAGCAGACAGACGCGGCGACCGACACTCCAGACACGGGGCCTGTGGACGTAACCGATCAGGCCCAGGATCTTTTCCTGAGCCTGTGGGATCTGTTGCAGGGCTTTGTCGCGAACCTGTTGCGGCCGTGGAACGCGTATCAGCTTGGCATTATCGTCGCGCTGCTGATCGCGGCGTTCGTGCTGGATCGCGGTCTTGGGCCACGCATTCTGGAATGGATGCGCACGCGGGAAGGCTGGCCAAAATGGCGCCTTCGCGTGCTTTTGGTGCTGCACAAACGGCTGACGTTGATCTTCTTTGTGGGTCTCATATGGCCCACCTTCTGGATCATGCAGGAAATGACCTGGCCCAGCCGATCCTACCTGATTGGGATCGTGGCGCAGTTGGCGTTGGCGTGGCTTTTGATCGCCATTGTGACGCGGTTTATCGCCAATGGGTTGGTGCGGTCGCTTGTGCGCTATGTGGGGTGGGCGTGGGTCACGCTTAGCATTCTGGGGGTCACGGAAGAGGCGCAGGTGTTGCTGGACAACGCCGCCATCGAATTCGGTGAAATTCGCCTGTCGGTGTGGATCATTTTGCAGGCCATCGCAGCCCTTTTGGTGCTGCTTTACGGCGCGCGGTTCCTGTCGACGGTGACGTCTACGCAGATCCGGCGCAACGAAGATATCTCGCCATCCATGCAGGTGCTGGCGATCAAGATCCTGCAATTGTTTCTTTATGGCGCGGCGTTCTTTATTGGCCTCAATGCCGTGGGGATCGACCTGACCGGGCTTGCCGTTTTGTCAGGCGCGATTGGTGTGGGCCTTGGTTTTGGTCTGCAGAAGGTGGTGTCGAACCTGGTGTCCGGCGTGATCATCCTGCTGGATAAATCGGTGAAACCGGGCGATGTGATTTCGCTGGGTGAAACCTTTGGCTGGATCAATTCGCTGGGCGCGCGCTACGTGTCGATCACGACGCGGGATGGGCGGGAATATCTTATTCCCAACGAGGATCTGATCACCGGGCAGGTGGTGAACTGGTCCCATTCCAATGATTTTGTCCGCCTCGATATCTACTTTGGCACGGCCTATGGCGATGATCCCCATCTGGTGCGCAAGATCGCGATTGAGGCCGCGCGCGGGGTAAACCGGGTGCTGGGCGATCGTGATCCGGTGTGTCACATCGTGGGGTTCGGCGACAGTTCAGTGGATTACATCCTGCGCTTCTGGATCAGTGATCCGACCGGGGGCCTGACCAATATTCGCGGCAATGTCTATCTGGCGCTGTGGGATGCGTTCCAGGACCATGGCATTTCCATCCCCTTCCCGCAGCGGGAGGTGCGCATGTTAGGTGAGGATGAGCCTGCCTGAGCCTTTTCCCACAATGGCAATCTGGCAACGTTTGATCTGCCAAATGCCTTGAGCGCGCCGCCAAGCATCGACCCTAGGTCAGTTTAGGGAAGAATGCAGGTAGGTTTGTATGGGAATGGAATCACCCGTGTCGCTAAGACTTGCCGCCTACGCATGCGCGACCTTTGTGGCCACGGCGATGAGCGTGAGGGCGGATGTCACTGTTGACGCGCCATCTACGGTGACGAATGGCGGCGGGGTGCTCGCCTCCGGTGACATAATCACGGTTACACCCACCGGCAGCATCACGACCACGGGTGCGGATGCGATATCGGCGTGGAGCGGCGGGTCACCCGTTTCCATGCTGACCGTGATCAACCAAGGGGCGGTTGACGCGATCGCAGGTGGGACGGGCATCGAGCTTGTGGGCGATGATGCCGTGATCACCAATTCCGGGCGGGTCACGTCAACGGATGAAGACGCCATTGATGTCACCGGCAACCGGTTGAGATTTAGCAATTTCGGCACGGTGACCGGCGGGTTTGGCGGTGTGGTCATGGATGGCGATGACGCGGTGATCACCAATTCGGGCGCGATCAATTCGGATGTGTTTGGCGTGCTGCTCTCTGGTGACAACGTCACATACACCCAAAGCGGGACCGGTTCGGTCGCCCTGACCGGACCCATTGTTGCGATTGGTGTGGGTGTGGCCGGTGATGGCGGCATGGTGGATATTGCCGGCACGGTGGACGCCAGCGCCAATGGCGGGCTTGGTGTTTTGGTCCAGGGGGACGACACGACGGTGGATATCAGCGGGACGGTGCTGGGTGATCTGGTGGGCGTTGCGGGGATCGGCGACAGAACGCATGTCACGGTGACCGGTCAGGTGACAGCCCTCACGGAAGACGGGATCGCGCTTGATGGCGATGATGGCCAGATCTCCAATTCAGGTACGGTGACCGCCAATGAAATCGGTTTGTTTATCGTGGGCGATAATGGGGCGATCACCAATTCCGGAACGCTGAATTCGGTCAGTGTTGGTATAGCGGTTGCAGGCGGAACCGGCGCCACCCTGACGAATGCAGGCACGGTGACGTCAACGATGGATGACGGGATCGGGTCGTTCAATGACAACACCACCGTTCTGAATTCGGGCACGGTGACGGCCGGGTTGGACGGCATCTTTCTCGATGGACAGGATAATCGGGTCACCAACAGTGGCGTCATCAATGCGCAAGATGACGGGATCGACTCAGAGGGGCGCGGCGGGGATTTGATCGTGAACAGCGGGACGATCATTGCGGTCCGCGACGGGATTGAAACCGATGGAGACGGTGTTGTCGTCACCAATTCCGGGATTGTGATGTCTGGTGACGATGCTTTTGACCTGAATGGGGCGAATAGCACGCTCAACCTGCAACGGGGTACGCTGTTGCGCGGATTGCTGAGTTTTGATGGAGCGAATGGTACGCTCAATTTCGGCCCTGGGATAAACGCAGCACTCATTCATGACGGTGGCGCGCCTGAGAATATCAGCAAGAACGGCTTTCTTGCGGGCACGGTTGTGTTCAACGTGAACCCCGACCAATTCCAGGTCTCAACCGACCACGCCCATGATCTGACGCAGCGGATGCACGGGTACATGGCCGTCCCGCCTGAGCCCATTCTTAAGGTCGCGCAAGGGGCGATAAGCTCCGGCGCGCGCGTGTGGACGACATTTGATGCCAGCGTATCGGATCGGGGCGCAAACAGCCGGTCCGCCGGATATTCCACCCGGTCTGCGACCTGGGCGGGCGGCGTTATGCTTCCTTCCGGGATCGGGTTTTCGCTGGGCCTTGATCAAAGCATTTCGGATCTTTCCGGCAGCTTCAAAACCACCTCTGACAGTATTGTGGCGGGGGTTCATGGCCTCCATGAGATTGGCGCGGCGCAGTTGGGCTGGGCGTTTCTGGCGGGCCTGTCTGAGACCACGAACCGGCGGACAATCCTCGTCAATGTCGGGCCGACCTTTACGGAAACGGGTGTTGGCAAGACGGACGCGGTCTTTTTTAGCCCGGCGATCTCTTATGCCCATGGGGTGTCGAACGGTGCGCTGGCCCGCGTCGCGTTGCGGTATCTTAATGTGGGGGCGGATGGGTATGCGGAAACCGGGGCTACCAATAATCTCACCTTTGGCAAGCAACAAAACCATGTGTGGTCCCTGTCGCCCAGCATTGAGTTTCCCACGCGTGACTTTGAGAACGGCGCGCGGTTCGATATGACTGCGGGGCTCGATCTGAACCACTTTTCGGGTGATCCGGTGACGGCCCGCTTTGGCGCGGCGGGTGTCAGCCTTGACCCCAATACGGATGATTTCGAGGCGCGCGGGTTCTTGACGGCGCGGTACAGCTCTGATTTTCGGTCCGGCTGGTCATTTGCGTCCCACGGCGAGTTTGGGCTTTCGACCCTCAATCGCGCGGATTTTTCCGTTGGCCTGGGCCTGCGTCGGCGCTTCTGATCTGCACATGGTGGCGCAAAAAGGCCACGGGGATCTGCATGCGCATGAGCTTCATTGAAATGTCATGAGCCGCTTGCTACCTTTGGATTAGGCCCCAAGGCTGGGGCATAACCCAAAAGGAGGCTTTACCCCTGTCTTTCACGGCTGATGCGGCACCCACCGCAAAAAACAGCGCACCCATGTCGGTGCCACCGCAAGGCGCTTCAAGCGAAGATCAGCTGACGCGCGTTCTTTCCTCCCTCTCAGACGACAAAGCCGAAGACATCGTGCAGATCGACCTGCGCGGGAAGTCGGCGATTGGCGATTACATGGTGATCTGCTCAGGCCGGTCCACGCGCCAGGTGACCGCGCTGTCGGAAAAGCTGGCCGACCGGCTGAAGACGGAGCTGGGCGTTCTGGCAAAGATCGAAGGCAAGGACACAGGCGATTGGGTTCTTCTGGATACGGGCGATGTGATCGTGCACGTGTTCCGGCCAGAAGTGCGGGAATTCTACCAGCTTGAAAAGATGTGGATGCCGACCGCACAAGCCGCCGCCACCTAAACCATGCGCGTGCATATTTGCGCTGTGGGCCGGTTGAAATCCGGGCCGGAGCGCGTCTTGATTGACGATTACTTGCAGCGATTTGACAGAACGGGCCGGGCCTTGGGGCTGGGCCCGTGTTCTGTTCATGAGGTGGATGAGCGCAAGGCCTCTGACATGGGCAGTGAGGCCGCGTTGTTGGACCGGGTTGTGCCTGATGGCGCGCTGCGCGTCGTGCTGGATGAGCGGGGCAAGCTTCTGTCGTCCATTGAGTTTTCCGACATTCTGGCGCGTTGGCGCGATGACGGGCGCGGGGATGTGGCGTTTGTGATTGGCGGGGCCGATGGGTTGGATCCGGGATTTCGCGCGCGGGCGGATCACGCGATGTCCTTTGGTAAGATGGTCTGGCCCCACATGCTGGCGCGTGTGATGTTGAGCGAGCAGCTGTACCGCGCCGCAACGATCTTGGCGGGGAGCCCGTATCACCGGGTGTAATCACATCAAGTGTTGCTCAAGCGGCCCGTGAAGTATGCCCAAAAGCTTAGAATCACGGCAGCTGAAGAAACAAGTGTCATCACCGTGCCGGGCATGAAATGTACAAACCCGCCGAGGTCCATGAAGATGAAATACCCAACATCCGTGACCCAGCCGACGATTGCGGTCATGACAATCATCACGATGGATTTCTGCCAGATGAACACAGCGCCGATCACGGTAAAGGTCCCGATCCAAAGCAAGTTGAAGCCATGCTGGTTTAAGATGGCCCCAACGGCGGGATGATAATCGTTGGCCAGCACCGCAGGGTCCACAGCATCTGCGACGGCTGCCACCGCCCCACCTGCGTCTTGCGTCATGATCACGATGCCCGCGAACATGTGCACAAGGCCCCATATGACCCAAAGTATGGCGGCCAGTTTGAGGGCGTTTGCATGCGCGCTGTTCATCAGGTCGCTCCTAAGGTTTACTGTCGCGTCAGAATCAACGAGGACCATTTGGTTGATATTGTCCACTAACTAAAATTGGTGGACATTGTCAATCATCAAGATCATGCGGAATACCGACCTTGCTCTTTCGATCGACCGTTTCATGCGGCGCATTCATTTTGGTTTGCAATCCAAGGCGCATGCCTTTGACACGGCCAAGGTCGGCCCGGGCGGCGGGATCGTTCTTTTGACGCTGTCGGACATGGGGTCGCCGGGCCTGGGTGAACTCACCACCCGTGTTGCTCGGGACAAATCTCAGATGACCCGCACGGTTCGCAGCCTTGAGGCCAAGGGCCTCGTGGAACGCTACGCGTGCACGGACGATGCGAGGGTGACACGGATCCGGCTGACAGCGGAAGGCGATGGGGTGGTGGCCACGCTTCAGAATGCGGTGGCTGAAACCATAGATGACATCCTTGCACCCGTTTCGGAGGAGGAGAAAGGCGCTCTCAAACGTATCTTGGAGCGCGCCTTGGTAGAGACTGACCCGCAGTGATCAGGGCGTCTGTGACGTATTGACAAACAATTCAACAATCATTTAATTGTTTGTCATGACGCAGACGAAACTTAATCTTGATCAAACGACGGAGCTTGCCGACACGTTCGGCCTTTTGTCTGATCCAACGCGGCTGTCCATCGTGGTGGCGTGCATGGATCAAGAGCGCGCGGCGGGGGAGATTGCGGAGACGATTGGATCTTCGCCCTCATTGGTCAGCCATCACTTGCGGCTTTTGCGATCGGCCCGGATTTTGAAATCTGAGCGACGCGGGAAGCAGGTGTTTTATTCTATGGCGGATGCCTGCGTGCACCGTGTTGTGAAGATCATGATAGAGCATCTTTTCGTGTGCCATGACGACTTTGTCGAAACCTGAGAAGGACCATGACCATGCCTGAAGTGACCCAACAAAAATGTGCCTGTGACAGCTGTGTTTGCATCGTTTCCATCGATGACGCGGTGAAGAAGGACGACAAGAACTATTGCTCGGATGCCTGCGCCGATGGCCACCCGGATGGGTCCGGCTGCGGCCATACGGGTTGCGCCTGCGATAGCTGAACTAAATTTCCTCACCAAAAGAAAAAGCCGCGGATCATACCGCGGCTTTTTTGTTTCTATGGGAACGCTCACTGCCCGTTCAGCGCGTTCAACCCCTTGAGGATGTCGATGGCATAGGCCAGCTGGTAATCCTCTTCGCGCAGTTCGGCGACTTCTTCAGCGCGCTTGAGGTCTTCTTCGATCACGCGAAGTTCCTCTTCGCTGAGGCTGTCATTGTCGAGGCTGCCGCGCAGGTCAGCCTCGGACCGGCCGGGGCGATCATCCTCTTCCTCTTCAGACGCAGGCGCGGGGCGCGGTTGTTCGACGAAGATGTCGGGCGACACACCGAGCGATTGGATCGACCGACCCGACGGCGTGTAATAGCGCGCTGTGGTCAGGCGCATGGCCCCGTCGCCACGCAAGGGCATGACGGTTTGCACCGATCCCTTACCGAAGCTTTTGGTGCCCACGACGATGGCACGACGGTGGTCTTGCAGCGCACCGGCGACAATTTCAGACGCTGACGCGGAACCGCCATTGATCAGCACCACGATGGGCAGACCCTCGGCCAGATCGCCGTCGGTCGCGTTGAAGCGTTCGCCGTCTTGCGGGTCACGGCCACGGGTGGAGACAATCTCACCTTTGTCCAGAAACGCATCTGACACCTTGATCGCCTGGTTCAGCAACCCGCCGGGGTTGTTGCGCAGGTCGAGCACGATGCCGGAGATCGCGTCACGGCCACCGGCCTCTTCAATTTGCTCGTTCAGACCCGATTCAAGGTTGCGATAGGTCTGATCATTGAAGGTGCTGACCCGCAGGACCACGGCATCGCGTTCGGTGCGGGCGCGCACGGCGGTCAGCTTGATCGTGTCACGGATGATTGAGACGTCAAAGGGTTCAGGCTCCCCTTCGCGAACCACGGTGATGATGATTTCGGACCCGACCGGCCCACGCATCAGGTCGACCGCCTCATTGAGGTTGAGGCCCAGCACGCTTTCACCATCCACATGGGTGATAAAGTCACCGGCTTCCATGCCTGCCTCATCCGCGGGCGTGCCGTCCATCGGCGTGACGACCTTCACAAAGCCTTCTTCCTGCGTCACCTCGATGCCAAGGCCGCCAAACTCACCCCGCGTTTGCACGCGCATATCGGCGGCATCATCAGGGGACAGGTAGCTGGAATGAGGATCAAGCGAGGTGAGCATGCCGTTGATGGCGGCGTCGATCAAATCGCCTTCATCCACCTCTTCGACATATTGCGACCGGATGCGATCAAAGATGTCACCAAAGAGATCCAATTGTTCGTAGACGTTGCTGGTGCGCTCAGCCTCTTGTGCCAGAAGGGGCGCGGCCACCTGCGTGGTCACCACGGCGCTTGTTAGAGTGCCGATCGCGGCGGCCATCAGAAACTTTTTCATTGCAAGTTTTATCCTCTATCCGTCTTGAACCAGAGCTCCGGATTAACCGGCTCGTTCTGTTCCCGAATTTCTATGTAGAGTGTTTCGGAGTTTGCGACACCTGCGCCTTCCTCACTCTGGGGCACAAGCCCGTCATTTCCTGCGTCGGGACCTGCCATGAGGCCCACGGGACTGCCACCAGGCAGCACCTCTCCTGCCGTACCATAGACCACATCGAGCCCGGCGATCACAAGTAAAATACCCGCCTCCGGTTCCAATATGATCACGTTCCCGTAATCCAGAAGCGGACCGCGATATCGCACCGTGGCGGGGGCGGGTGTGGTGACCAAAGCGCGGGGGCGGGTGGCCATCACGATGCCGGGGCGCGTGATGCCTGCGGCGTCTGCTTCACCCGCGCGGCGCAGGATGGTGCCGTTTACGGGCAGGGGCAATTGGCCTTTGCGATCGGTGATGCCCGGCAGGCTGCCGGGGGTTTCATTGATGGCGATTTCGCTGAGGCCGCTGGCGAAGCCTTCCAGTGTCTCGGTGGACGCAATCAGCAGCGCGGTTTTCACCGGATCCTCGGTGAAGCGCTGGGGCAGGTCGGTGCGACTGGCCATGGCCTGGCTCAGGCGGGACCGCGCAGTTTGCGCGCCCTGCAGCCCGGTTTCCAGCGTGATGGCCGCGCTTTCTTGCAGGGCGCGCAGGACGGTCAGTTCATAAAGCTGTTCGCGCAGGCGCGCGGCCTGGGCCTGCAACGCCGGGGTGACATCGGTGATGATCATGCCGGATCGCGCGGTGCCCACGGGGCCGGACGGGTGCAGCAGCAACACGGGGGAGGGGTTCGCGCCTATGGTTTGCAGCACGCCCAGAAGCTGGGCAATTTCTTCCTCACGGGAGGCCAGATCGCGGGCCAGCACATCTTCGCGGATGGCTGCACGGCGCAGCCCGTCGCGCATCGCCTCTAGCCCCGCTTCAAAGGCGCGGATGGTCTCGGTCAGGGCGCGAACGCGATCCCGGGCGCTGTCGGCCTGGTCCAGAAGGCCTGCTGCATCGTTCAGCCGGTCTGCCGCCGCGCGGGCGGCACTGGCCGGGTCGCTTTCCTGTGCGAAAGCGGGTGTGATGAAAGCCACTGTCAGAACAAGGGCGCGCAGGATCATGTAATGAGGGTCTCTCCGGTCATCTCAGGCGGTGTGCCCAATGACATGAGATGTAAAACCGTCGGGGCAAGGTCTGCAAGCCGCCCATGGCGGAGTTTTGCCCCCTCTGGCCCGTTCACAAGGATCACGGGCACGGGATTGAGCGTATGGGCCGTATGGGGCGCGCCAGTTATGGGGTCGATCATCACCTCGCAATTGCCGTGGTCGGCGGTGACGATCATCGCGCCGCCTGCGTCTTCCAACGCTTTCAGAACGCGACCCAAGCCCTGATCGACCGCCTCACAGGCCGCGATGGCCGCGCCCAGGTCGCCGGTATGGCCGACCATATCGGGATTGGCATAGTTCACGACAATCAGGTCAAACCCGTCTTCGATCGCGCCCACGACCTGATCGGTGACGCTGATTGAGGACATTTCCGGCTTCAGGTCATAGGTGGCGACCTTGGGCGAGGGGGACATGTGGCGCACCTCGCCCGGTTCGGCCTCTTCCTTGCCGCCATTGAGGAAAAAGGTCACGTGGGGGTATTTTTCCGTCTCCGCCGTGTGAAACTGGCGCAAGCCCTGCGCACCGACCCATTCGCTGAGCGTGTTGGGCGGGCGTTCATCGGGGAATATGCAATCCATATAGGTGGCGTGATTGTCGGAATATTCGGTGAAGCCGCTCACCACGGCGAATTCGGGCCGCATCCCGGTGTCGAATTTGTTGAAGCCCGGATCGGCGAAAGCGGCCATGATTTCGCGCGCACGGTCGGCGCGGAAATTGAGGCAGAGGATGCCATCACCATCGTCCATCCCACGATAATCGCCCAGCACGCGAGGCTTGACGAACTCATCCGTGCGGCCCTTGCCATAGGCATCGGCAATGCCCGCGGAGGCATTCGGTGCGGTGTAGCCTTGAGCATTGCACAGCGCCTGATAGGCCAGCTCCACCCGTTCCCAGTTGTTGTCACGGTCCATGGCGTAGTACCGCCCCGAAACGGTGGCGATAAACGCCTCATCCGGCAAGGCGCGATCCAGCGCCTCAAGGTAGGATTTGGCGGACACGGGCGCCACGTCGCGGCCATCGGTGAAGGCGTGGATCGCGACCGTCAGTCCCTGATCCGTCAGCATCTTCGCCGTGGCGATCATATGGGCGATGTGGGAATGGACGCCGCCATCGGACAGGATGCCCAGAAGATGCGCCACACCGCCGCTTTTCTTCAGCGCCTCCACAAATCGGACAACACCTGGCAAGGTGGCGAATTCACCGGTCTCAATGGCGGTGTCGATGCGGCGCAGATCCATATCCACCACGCGGCCTGCGCCGATATTGATATGGCCCACCTCGGAATTGCCCATCTGGCCCGGGGGCAGGCCGACATCCTGGCCATGGGTGATCAGCGTGGCGTTGGGGCAGGTCGCCATCAGGCTGTCAAAATGCGGGGTGTTGGCCAGCGCGGGGGCGTTGGCCTCTGTCACCTCGGACAGACCCCATCCATCAAGAATGCAGAGCACGATTGGTTTGGGAGGGGTCATTGCCTGTCCTTGATTTGCCATCTTGCGGCATGTCTAGAGGCACGGGCCAAAGGGTAAAAGTACGTTTGCGCTACCGGTTTTGCGTGGCGCGCCAACCTTGACCTTGCGCTCTAGGCAGAACTTTGGATTGTAGTATTTTTAGCCAGAAAGAAGCTTGAATTCGGTATAGCTTCTTTCTGGCCAGAAGTACTCCCGCCGGAGGCATGAAATCTGATTTTGCACCTTAGCGCTGCTTGATCCTCCTGAGCACGTCCTGAGAGGCAAAGCCATCCGGAGCCATTCCGACCGATTGCTGATAAGCGCGGATGGCGCGGCGGGAATTGGGGCCAATAAGGCCGTCGATTTTTTCAATCGCAAAACCTTTGCGTTTCAGCCGCCGTTGCAGTTCCTTTTTTTCGTCAAAGGTCAGCGGCACGTAGCCGCGCGGCCAGGAGGCCTGAATGGGCGGGCCACCGGTGATCCGATCTGACAGATGCCCCACGCCGATCACATAGGCATCGGCCTTGTTGTATTTCTCAATCACCGCGAAGTTGTTGAAGATCATGAAGGCCGCGCCTTGTTTGCCCGCGGGCAGCAGGATCGAGGCCTGTCCGTAATCCGGCACGGGCCGTCCGCGCATATCCGTGACGCCCAGCTGCGCCCACTGCGATGGGCTGCGCTTGATGGATCGCTTGGCGTTGGCGGCATTGAACCCTTGTGGCAGGCGCACTTCGACACCCCAAGGCTGCCCTTTGCGCCAGCCGAAGCGTTTGAGATACGCGGCTGTGGAGGCCAGCGCATCGGCAGGGTTGTTCTTTGTCCAGATGTCGCGCTTTCCATCACCGGTGAAATCCACGGCATAGGCCAGATAAGAGGTCGGGATGAACTGCGTATGGCCCATCGCGCCCGCCCAGGACCCTGTGAACTTGCCCACATTCACATCACCCGATTGCAGGATCTTGAGCGCCGCGATCAGTTGGCTTTCGAAGAACTTTCCGCGACGTCCGTCAAAGGCCAGCGTCGCCATGGCATCGATCATCGGGTAGTCGCCCATCCGCGTGCCGTAGCGGCTTTCCAACCCCCACACCGCCACGACCACTTCGGCCTCCACGCCGTAAGCGGCCTCGATCCGGTCCAGCAGGCGGCGATGTTTGCGCAGCGCGGCTTGGCCTTCGTTCACCCGGGGCGGGGCGACAGCGTTGTCGAGGTAATCCCATATCTGGCTTTTGAATTCTGCCTGATTGCGATCCTTGGAAATGACGTCTGGATTATAGCGCGCGTTGCGGAAGGCGCGGTCAAAGACCTGAGGGCTGATCCCCTTGGCCAGTGCACGGCCCCGGAACCCGCGCACCCACGCATCGAATTCCGGTGGGTTGGCGGCGATGGCTTGGGCAAGCGCGCCCTGATCCTCTGTCGCCAGGCGTTCAGGGCGCAGTTGCGGGCGCAGAACGGTCGCCTGCGCCACCACTTGCACATCGGGGCGGGCTTGCGGGCGCAATGATTTGTCCACGGCCTCTGCCATGGCCTGATGGCCCATGCTTGTCAGGGCAAAAACACCCGCGGCGATCCAAAATCTGCTCATGATCCGGCCTTCTTTTTAAGTGCCTGTTGGTAGGCATGATACCCTTTAGCGGGCATAACCGAAAGATGGGATCGCAAAGCGCGCAGGAAATGGCGCTTACGCGGTGTGGTAACGATCCATCTCTTCCTGAATTTTCGCCTTGTAGTCGCGCAGAAGCGGCACGCGGCGCGGGCGGAATGACGCGCCGGTTTCCGTAAGATCCCGCATGCGGTCCAGCCGGAAGGCGCGAAAATCAGCCCGCAAATGGCAATAGGCCAGCAGGTTGTGGGAGGCCTGCATGAACACGATGGTCAGCGGGTCCACTTCCCGCTCCGTCTGGCGGCCTTCGACATCTGTGTAGGCAAAGCGGATCGTGCGTTCTTCCCATGTGGCGCGGCGCAGCGCGTCCACGTCAATGCCCGGCTCCGGCATGGACGCGCCATAACGAAAGGCCGTGAGCACGGCATGTTCCAGCCGATGCGCCTGTCGTGCGGGCAGCCGGGCGCGCAGTTTTGTCAACGCGTTTTGCGCGGCATTGGCCAATACGGGATCGCCGAGGTGCTGCACCTCCCGCAGGCCCAGAACCAGGGCTTCAATCTCATCTTCTTCGAAACTGAGCGGCGGAAGGGCGGCATCCTCGATCAGCGTATAACCAAAGCCCGAGGCCCCATCGATCACCGCGCCGAGGCCCCGCAGCGCGTCGATATCGCGGTAGATGGTGCGGGGCGTGACATGCAGCGCTTCGGCCAGTTGCGCGGCGGTCGCGGGGGGCGGCGCGTTGCGCAGGGCTTGCATAAGCTGAAACAGGCGGTTGGTGCGGGTCATGGGCCAAGTGTGACGGTAAAGGCTGACATTTTCTGACAGTATCGCCTGTCTGTGCGTCACTTGAAAAGGAATTAACTCAGAGCTTGGCCAAAGGTGATCTTGTTGCCATCCGGATCGCGAAACCCGAATTCCCGCATGCCCCATGTTTGATCAATCGGTGTGGTGCCGCCCGCTGGCACCGTCAAAACGATCCCCCTGGTCACAAACTGCGCGCAGAGGGCATCCACATCGTCCACCCGCACATAAATCTCAGTCCCGAAGGCGCCGTTCTCTCTTGGGTGGCTGCTGAGATGCAGAATGTCGCCATCGCGCGACAGGGCGGCATACCGGGAATTGAACTGGGCGGGATCGGGGTCAGGTGCAACGATCAGCGTGAAATCCAGCACCTGGGTAAAGAACCGAACAGAGGCTTGGATGTCCAGGCAATGCAAGCAAGGTTCGACTGACATGTTTTGGATCCCGATCTTGTGTTGAAACACCCTAACGCCTGGATCGTTTGACCTTGCGCTTGGTTTTCTCCGCCTTTTTCTTGGATCTGGCGAATTTGCGTTTGGGTGGTTTGCCGCGTCCCCTTGATCCGCCTTTCGGCAAGGTTTTCCCGTCAATGTCGACAAGGTCAAGCTCTAGCCCGCCGGTCACCGGCGCGGCCTCGGTCAAGCGCACGGTCACGCGCGTGCCCAGCCCGATCAGCGTGCCGGTTTCAGACCCCATCAGCGTCCCGGCATCGCGGTCGAAGTGAAAGAATTCGCGCCCTAACCGGCGCACCGGCAACAGCCCGTCCGCGCCGGTGCCGTCCAGCCGGACAAAGGCGCCGAACTTGGCAATGCCGCTGATGCGGCCGGTGAAATCCTCCCCCACCCGTTCTGACAGGAAGGCGGCGAGATAACGATCGGTCGTGTCGCGCTCCGCCACCATCGAGCGGCGCTCTGTCTCACTGATATGTTCGCCCGTGCTTTCGAGACGTTCGATATCATGGGGTGTCAGCCCATCGTCGCCCCAGCCATGGGCGGTGATCAGCGCGCGATGCACGATCAGATCGGCATAGCGGCGAATGGGGGAGGTGAAATGCGCGTAGCTGCGCAGCGCCAGCCCAAAATGCCCGAAATTGGCAGGCGCGTAGTAGGCCTGTGTCATGGCGCGGAGCGTGGACATGTTGACCACGTCGGAATGATCCGTGCCAGCAGCGGCATGGAGCAGTTGGTTGATATGGGCGGTTTTCAGGGTTTGCCCTTTGGCCAGCGTGAGGCCCGCCGCTTCGGCCACATCGCGCAGGCTTTCCAGCTTTTCGGGCGGCGGGTCTTCATGGACGCGGAAGAGGAGCGGGGTTTTCTTGGCAATCAGCGTCTCGGCGGCAGCGACATTGGCGAGGATCATGAATTCCTCGATCAGTTTATGCGCCTCCAACCGGTCAGCGAAATTGACGGATTGCACCTTGCCATCATCGGTCAGGATCACCTTGCGTTCCGGCAGGTCCAGATCCAGCGGTTGCCGCGCGGCACGGGCATCTTTCAGCGCGTCATGGGCGGCGTAGAGCGGGCGGATCACGCCGTCCATAAGCGGTGCACACGCTTCATTTGGCACGCCATCCATCGCCTGCTGCACCTCTTGGTAATTCAGTGAGGCAGGTGAGCGCATCAAGCCACGCACAAAACGATGTCCGATCTTCTGACCATGGGCGTCCACCTGCATCCGCACGGCGATGCAGGCGCGGTCTACCCCTTCATGCAGGCTGCACAGATCACCCGACAGCACGTCGGGCAGCATCGGCACCACGCGGTCGGGGAAGTAGCTGGAATTGCCGCGCTTGCGGGCCTCGGCATCAAGCGCAGAGCCGGGCGTGACGTAATGGGACACGTCCGCAATCGCGACCCAGATCACGTGCCCGCCGTCGTTTTTAGGGTCGTCATCGGCGTGGGCGTAGACGGCATCGTCATGATCGCGGGCATCTGACGGGTCGATGGTGATCAGAGGCAGGTCGCGCAGGTCTTCACGACCTTCCAACCCGGCGGGGGTCATGGCGTCGGCCTCAGCGATGACGTCATCGGGGAAATCATCTGGGATGCCGTGCTGGTGAATGGCGATCAGGGATACGGCTTTGGGTGCCATCGGATCGCCCAACCGGTTCACCACCCGCGCGCGGGGCAGGCCGAGGCGGTCCTTGGGGCCAGCGCTTTCGGCTTCCACCAACTCCCCATCCTGCGCGCCACCTGTGGCATCGGGGGGGACCGGCCATTCCTTGCTATCGCCCTTGTCGATGGGTTTGATCCGGCCGCCTTCCGCGCGTTTGCGGAACAGCCCCAGGATCTTGCGCGGGTTCGTCCCGATCCGCCGGATGAGCCGCGCTTCATAGTGATGCGGCTCGCCCTTCACCTCTTGCAGACGCGCCAGAATGCGGTCGCCTTCGCCCATCGCCGGGTCAGAGGCGCGATGCACGATGATCGCGATGGGGGCTGCCCCTTCGCCGTTCCATTCCATCGGTTTGGCCAGCAGATCACCATCTGGTGTCTGCCCGCTCACCCGCAGCACGGCCACAGGGGGCAGCTTGTCGGGATCGCGATAGGTCTTCCGCCGCTTGGTCAGATGCCCCTCTTCCTCAAGCTCTTTCAACATGCGCTTGAGGTCGATCTTCGCGGCCCCCTTGATGCCAAAGGCGCGGGAGATATCGCGTTTCGAGGTCTGGGTGGGGTTGTCCGAGATCCATTGCAGGATGTCGGCTTTGGTGGGCAACTGGCTCATGGGTTTGATCTAGCACGGGTCGGAGGGAATGTCCCTCGTTCATCTTTCTAAAAATACTCCCGCCGGAGGCATCGAACTTTACCGCAAGCGCACAACCCGGAAAATCGCGGCAGCCCCCCAGCCTGCGAAAATCGCAATGGCCAGTGACATGAGCCCGTAGATCAGCGGCATTTCCCGCGACAGGTTGTAAAGCCAGCGCTCCAGCCCGACCTTTTTCACGTCGATCTGCGTCTCATAAAGCGAAATCACCTCGCCCGCGCGGGTGAGGAAAATGCGGATCGAATATTCGCCCTCGGTCAGGTTGGCGGGCATGTCGATGGCGGTGCGGAAAAGTGTTTGCTGATCCACGGTCACGGCGTTTTCGACGACTTTGTACAGGTCATTGTCTTCGCGAATGCGGATCACGGCCTCGGTGAAATCCTGCG
Organism: Pseudomonadota bacterium; assembly: GCA_038532355.1. Taxonomy (GTDB): domain Bacteria; phylum Pseudomonadota; class Alphaproteobacteria; order Rhodobacterales; family Rhodobacteraceae; genus Roseovarius. Next base: position 45,806 of record JBCBAT010000008.1, read on the forward strand.
CGCCACCGGTGCCGGCCGCAGTGCCAAAGGCCGCGCCAACCGATTGGATCGCCCGGTTGACCGACACGCGGTATTGCAGATCCTGTTGATCCGTCATCGCGAATTCAAACGGTGCGCTGGTGGCGACCTTGTAGAAGCTGGGCGCGCTGTCGATCAGGACAGCATCGGTGTTGATCCAGATGCCGAAGCGGCGTTCCTTGCGGCGGACAAGCACAGGCTCTGACGGGCCGGAGGCAGCCACGACCACTTGCAGCGGCGGGCCTTCGGGGATGGGCTCTTCCCGTTTGACCGCGCCGAAGACAAGGATTTGCGAACCATCAAAGGTGGCGGTGATCGCAACTTCATCCTGGCTGAGGCCCAGCACCACCTCTTCGGCTTTTGCGGGCAGAACTAACAGGATCAAGCAGAGGGCCAAGCGCAGCATCAATGGCCCCCTGCCGCGCCGAGGGAGTAGAGTTCAGACGGCATGATCAGCAGATCGAGCGCCAGTTTGATACAGACCGCCAGCACCATCATGGCCAGCAGAATGCGCAGCTGTTCGGCCTTGAGTTTCGTGCCAAGCGCCGTGCCGATTTGCGCGCCGATCACGCCACCGATCAGCAGCAGAACGGCCAGCACCACATCGACGGTGAAGTTCGTCGTCGCGTGCAGCAGCGTGGTGAAGGCAGTCACAAAAATGATCTGGAAAAGCGATGTGCCCACCACGACCTTGGTGGGCATGCCCAGCAGATAGATCATCGCAGGCACCATGATGAAGCCACCGCCCACACCCATGATGGCGGCCAGAATGCCCACGCAAATCCCCACGATCACCGGAGGAATGACGGAGATGTAAAGCCCAGACGTGCGGAAGCGCATCTTGAAGGGCAGTTTGTGGATCCAGTTGTGTTTCTTGCGCTTGGGCGGCGGCCCGCCCGCGCGGGATTTGCGAATGGCACGCAAGCTTTCGATGAACATCAGCCCGCCGATGATGCCAAGGAACACGACATAGCAAAGCCGCACCAGCAAATCGACCTGACCCAGCGATTTGAGATAGTTGAACACCACCACGCCAAGGGCTGCGCCAATCAGGCCCCCCACCAGCAGAACGGTGCCCATGCGAAAATCCACCGTCTTGCGCCGCACGTGGGCAAGGACACCGGAGAAGGAAGAGGCGACAATCTGGTTCGCCTCCGTCGCTACGGCGACGGCCGGGGGGATGCCAATGAAGAACAAAAGCGGTGTCATCAGGAACCCACCGCCCACGCCAAACATACCCGACAGGACACCGACGATCCCGCCCAGTCCCAGAAGCATAAAGGCGTTCACGGACACCTCGGCGATGGGAAGGTAGATTTGCATGTTTTCCCTTAGCTGCGGTGCGGCGTTGGCGCAAGGTGACAGGCGGGAAGAACCTGATTTGGACCAATCACGAGTTGTGAACTGGTCTTACAATGCTGTGAATTCAGCGCATTTTTAACGATCTGTCGCGATTTTATAGGCCGCAAAGACGAAGAAAGCGCCAAGGGCGGCCTCAATCCACCGGCGGGCGCGGGCATAGGCCGTGCGCACTGGCCGCGTCGAAAGCGTGACAGCCCAGGCCCCGTGCGCTGCGAATGAGATCGCGAAGGCGCCGAAAATGAAGATCAGCGTGATGGTCATGCCTGCGCCAATCACCGCACCCGCAGAGGCGATGGCCAGCCAGAATGCGATGGCCTTGGGGTTGGTCACTTGCAGCAGGTAGCCTTGCCAGAACAGCACATGCGCCGGTTTGGGGGCGACATTTGCCGCCGAGATAGCAGGCGGGTTGAGCGCCTTGGCAAATGCGCCCCAAGCCAGCCAGATCAGGTAGGCCGCGCCAAGGATGCGCAGCCCGGTCATGGCCCAAGCGGCCTCTGACAGCAAAAGCCCCACGCCCAGAAGCGTCAGAATGTTGATGGTCATGGACCCGAAGGCGATGCCAAGAGAGGCGATGAGGGATGGACCCCGCCCTTGCGTCGTGGAGATGCCGAGCAGCATGGCCACCGCCGGGCCGGGGGAGGCCGCGCCCACCAGCAGAATGGAATAGGCGGCGAGGATGCCGGGGAGGTAGGGGGTGAGGTCTGTCATGCAGGGACTTTGGCGGGGTGTTGATCGAGGGTCAATGGGGGCCAGCCCCCATACCCCCGGGATATTTTCAGCCAGAAGAAACAGCTGGGCTGAGCATCTTGTTAAGCATCAGCGCATCGACACGGCATCCTTGGGGTGTTTTGTAGTAACCCGGGCGGCGGGCCATCTCATCATAGCCTGAGGACAGGTAGAGCGCGATGGCGGGCGCGTTTTCAGATGAGACGTCCAGGAAAAGCGTGGCGGCACCGTGGGCGCGCGCGTGGGATTCGAGCTGTTGCAGCAGCGCGCGGGCGTGCCCTTTGCGCCGGTGCGCAGGGTCCGTGGCGATGGTCAGAAGTTCGGCCTCATCGGCGACGATGCGGGTGAGGGCGAAGGCGGCATCGGTTTCGATCAGATGGGTGTGGTCGGAGGCGAGGAGATTTGCGAATTCCTCCGCCGACCAAGGGCGCATGGTTCCTGTGAATGCCGCCGCGTGGCGCCGGGCCAAGGCGCGCGTGTCAGTCATCAAGGATCAGGGGCGGGGCTTCGCGCGGCGGGGCGGCATCAGCAGGGCGGACATAGAGCGGGGCCGGGCGCGTAAAGGGCGCTGTGGCGCGGTGGGCAATGCGAGCGATGTTGGTGGCAAGCTGCGCGCCCTCTGGTGGTAGGGTGATGGGGCCAGCCTCAGGTTTCGCGATGAGGCGTGGGTCTTGCCCCGGTCGTGCGATGTAGACCTGATCCTGCGGCGCTGGGACGGCGGGAACCTGGCCCTCGGGTGCTGTGAGGGCCGTGGCCTCAAACGTGGTGACGCCGATGGCGGGTATGCCCAAGGATAGGGCTAGACCGCGTGCCGCTGAGACAGATATGCGGATGCCTGAGAAATTGCCGGGCCCGACGCCCACACCGATGCGGGTGAGGTCGGACCATCCTAAGGCTTGCGAGGCCAGCATTTCTTCCATCAAGGGCATCAGGCGTTCAGCCTGCCCCCGGGTAATGTCTTCAGAGCGGGCGATCAGAACATCTTCGCCAGACAGCAAAGCGGCCGCGCAATGCGCGGCCGATGTGTCAAACCCGAGGGTGAGAGCGTCAGACACCAACCGGGCGGACCTCTGTTACTTCGGGGATGTAATGGCGCAGCAGGTTCTCAATCCCCATCTTCAGCGTGATGGTGGAAGACGGGCAGCCCGCGCAGGCACCTTGCATATGCAGATACACCACGCCGCTGTCGAAGCCGTGGAAGGTGATATCGCCGCCATCCTGCGCCACGGCGGGCCGCACGCGGGTGTCGAGCAATTCCTTGATCTGGCCCACGATGACTGCGTCTTCGCCCGTATGTTCGGCATGACCGCCGCTTGTGTCCTCTCCTGTCATCACGGGCTGACCCGACTGGAAATGCTCCATGATCGCGCCGAGGATGGCGGGTTTGATATGGTCCCACTCGGTCGCGTCGGCCTTGGTGACGGTGATGAAATCATGGCCGAAGAAGACGCCGGTAACACCGTCGACCTTGAACACCCGCTCGGCGAGCGGGGATTTGGTGGCCGCTTCCGCGCTTGGGAAATCGGCGGTGCCTGCGTCAAGGACGGCAAGGCCCGGCAGGAATTTCAGCGTGGCGGGGTTGGGCGTGGATTCTGTTTGAATGAACATCGGGTGCGCTTTCAGTTATCTGATACAGATATGCGGCGAGGCAGTGCCGCGTTCAAGGTTTGGAATCATTCTAAATTGGAGGAAAGTAGGTGTCAAATCCCAAGAAATGCGAAAAATGGCCCTTCACTCAAGTTCATTGCTCGGCTGACGCGTCAGGATTGTATTTTTTGAGGTGGTTCTGAAAACTCCCAAAAGGTCATCGGCTTTGACATCTAGATCCGATGTCGGCAGGTAGACGGCATTTTTGCCAAACGTTGTGCCGATCCGCGTTTTTGCTTTCGCAACCAGTGTCTTCTCAAGGCTATTCATGGCCTCAGATGTCAATTGGACAGCGATCAGCGGTTGTGCTTTTAAGGCCATAAGTGAACCCCATCAACCGCCTCCCATGAGACTTCGTTTCTGAAAAGCCTCCGGTCTACAAACCCTTGAGGAGATAATTCGATCGGAATTCGAGGTCCGAAAAGCAGCCTGTGGGTATACATAACGAAGAGAGGCCCAAAGAAACCGATTGCAACCCATCCCGCCCGAATAGTTCAAGGTCTGTCGAAGTTTGACGGATCAGAGGTTACAATCCAAAGTCCTAGCGCCACGAATGTACCGAACCCAATTATCAGAGCAAGCAGTCTGCTTACACTTCGGTGAATGAACACTTTTCCGCTGAGCGTTTTGTGGATCGCGCTTCACTCCACCGCGCGGATCAGTTTACGTTCCAGCACGCGCAGCACGGTGCGCAAGTCGCTGCCGCGTTTGAGGATCTGGCCGTCCATGCCGATCACCGCGTATTGGCCCTGCCGCCCGCGCAGTTTGGGGCGTTTTTCGATGCGGTAGAGCGGGTTTTCGGCCGTGCGCCGGAAGACGGAGAAGACGGCCACGTCGCGCAGATGCGAAATGCCATAGTCGCGCCATTCGCCCGCCGCGACCATGCGACCGTAGAGCGAGAGGATGACGGAGAGTTCCGTGCGGTGGAAGGTGACCTGTTGGGGCTGTTGGTTAGGGAAGGGGCTTTGGAAGCTCATTTGAATAGGTTTGCGCCCGTCTGGGGATAAATCAAGGAAAATCGCGCGGGGGCGCAGGGCCGGGGCGAACCCTGGCCTATGGATGGTCTACGTGATCGCCTCCAGGCGTTCCTTGGAAAGGTCGCCTGGAACTATGGTGACAGGCACGCTGAGATCGCCGGAGGATTTGGAGATTTGCGTGACCAGCGGACCGGGCCCCTTCTTGTCGGTATTGGCGCCGAGCACCAGCACGCCCACTTCCGGGTCATCCTGGATTTGGGCCATGATCTCCTTGAAGGGTTCGCCTTCTCGGATCACCAGTTCGGGGTCGATCCCCTGGCGGTCACGCATCCATTTGGCGAAAACCTCAAAATGGACCTGAATGCGTTCGCGCGCCTCTTCGCGCATGATGTCGCCGACGCCGACCCAGTGGTTGAATTCATCGGGCGGGATAACAGCCAGCACCTCCACCCCCGCGCCGGTGTTTTTGGCCCGCATCGCCGCAAAGCGCATGGCGTTGAGGCATTCGCGGCTGTCGTCGAGGATGACGAGGAATTTGCGCATTGGGGTCCTCCCGTGGTGGAAGGGCATGATGCCCGGAAGAGGGGGGGGAGGCAATGGGGGCCCTTAGACCTACTGGACAAAGAAATGCAAAGTCTGCTTTGCGGACAGCGCCCTTCGCGACACATGCGCCAATGGCCGCTTTGGTACGAACGGCAGAGTAGGTCATTGTCTCCGAGTCCCTACCCGTTATCAGCCAAGCCGGATTTCCTAATCAGGCGGCACACGGACTTGACTATTTGATCGTCGCTCTTTTTGGGCTTTACGATGTTCTTGTGCGTCAGCCCCAGTACTACGATAGGTCTTCCATCGCTGCCCGTTGCACTTGCCGGTGGAGCGATTTGATCCGCGTCCGATAGGATCGACCGCACATTCGAACGAAATGCGCATCTTTCGTCGAGCCACAAATTCCAGTTCATAGTAATCTCTGAAAGGATTGGTGAGCTAGGATCTAAGTCCTGTGACTGCCTAAATACGGAGCCTGGAATATGTCTCGCAAAGCGCGCGAGCCAAGTCCCAATTTGTGGCGATGCGATAAAGGTGACCATCCTCAAAAGGTGTGAGAACTCATTGCGCTCCCACGATGATGACGAAATCATCCCACGAGTAATGACACCTCCCATGCTATGACAAACTATTCCAAACTCACAGGGGTCCGCTTCGAGCTCTTCACTGATGTGATTGTCGAAGTTTCTTGAGATATACGGAATGCGCGATGACTCTTGAAAAACTCCTGACGGGTAGCTGTATGGCGACGTAGAGCACCCGGTGATGTTCTCCACAAACTCTGGCAAGAGGCCAAAGGTGGCATCGCCTCCAGTCCATCCATGAACGAAAAAAATCTTTCCAGGTCTTTTAGGTGTAGTCTTTCGTTTCTTTCCCATTTGACCAGCCATTCGGATGGAGGCTACATCGTACTCTCTTCGAATCTCGATCAAATCGAGGATCTGATCCGCTGTTAGTTTTAACGTTGCTTCACCCTCACCCGTTAGGGCGGCAACTAACTCGCGCCCCTCTCTCGTACCAAGGCGCAGGGTTAGGTTTATGCAACCTCGCGTGATTGCAACAATGCTGATTCCATGCGGGTCGGAGCCAGAAATCCTTGCAAGTCTGTAAAGGAGCTCTTGCTTTCGATTGTCTCCAAAGCCGAATTCACCTGTTCGTAAAGACAGATTTACAATGCAGTCCATCAAGAACCTCCGCACGCTCTAGCCAGCGTTACCTTCGTGGCACAAAGCAACACAAGATCACTTCCGCTCTGATAGCGTCAAGGGTCGCCGATGCACCGGGCAGAATGATAATGGTCGACGTCCAGTTGATTTCTGCCCTTCGTGCAACCTGCAGCATTCGGTACTTTGGGCTCAAAGCTGACTTTCGTTGCATCGCAGAAAATTGGAAAGTTGGGCTTTAAGCGGTCATTTCGCGCACTTGTTTGATGCCAATAACCTTCAATCAAACGTCCCTGTCACGCGGCCCAGCAACATAAATGCGCGGGCGGTGCGGGTGTTGGAAAGTTCCGTCAGTTGCGCGTCAGTCGCCTTGTCGCCGAATTCTGAAATCATCTTGTCGAAGACGCGCAAGAAGTGGTGTGCGGCGTCGCGGAAGATGGGGTCTTTCTTCATGCGGGCTGCCGACAGGGCAAGGGAAGACCGATCCCGAATGCCGCCGAGCATGGCCACCGACCGGCCTCGTTCACCTTCGGCAAAGCGGCGCCACACCTCTGGCCGGGCCAGATCGGGGCGCAGGTCATCCATGTAGATCCCGTCATGGGACATGAGCGTTAGCACGTCTTGAGAGGCCTGGATTAGTTGCGCCGCCTTGCGATCTTTCAGCGCGCGGCGCAGGGCGGTGAAGCCGTCTTTGTCTTCCGCCGTTTCCGGGAAATTCAGCGCGCGGATGAAATCAGATGTCTCCAACGGGGGCAGAAGCGCCTCAGCGGGGGTGCCCAAGGGAAGCGCCACCTGATCATCGGGTTCGGGTGCCGGCGCAGGCTCAGCCGCTTTGGGTTCTGGTTCTGACGCCGCGCGGATGGAAAAGTTCGACAGCGCCATGGCGGTTTTTCGCTGGGCGGTGGCAATCTCTTCCAGTTTCTTGGCAACCGAAGGCTCCGGCACGGCGTGTTTGTTCTGGTTCTGGGTGACATAGGCATGGCGGATCGCGTCAATCGCCACCTGCAAACGCTGGCTTTCCTCGCGCATCACCTTGGAGGCGCGCGCCGCTGTTGCCGCCACCCATATCATCGCCACGGGCAGGAAAATCGTCAGCATGATCATCATGAAGCTGACCGATCCGGCACTGTCGACGGTGTTTGTATCCAGTACCAGAAAGAACACCGCGCACATGCCCAGCCACAAAAGCGACAGGATCACCGCGATCACCTCAACGGCGGTCACGCGGTCTTTGCGTACCTTGTCATAGATCCCCAACGAAGTCGGGGGTGATTTGGGGGTCTTTGCCATGCGGTGCCCTGCTCAGGTGTAGGCGATTTTTAGCACCTCATAGGCCTTTTCGCCACCGGGCGTGCGTACTTCGACGCTATCGCCCTCTTCTTTGCCGATGAGCGCCCGGGCAATGGGGGATTTTATGTTCAAAAGCCCCTTTTCGATATTGGCCTCATATTCGCCAACAATCTGATATGTCTTCTCTTTATCGGTGTCTTCATCGACCAAAGTGACCGTGGCGCCGAACTTGATCGGGCCTGACAGTTTGGAGGGGTCGATGACATCCGCAAGGCTGATCGCGCCTTCCAATTCCTTGATGCGGCCTTCGATGAAAGACTGCTTTTCCTTGGCGGAATGGTATTCGGCATTTTCCGACAGATCGCCATGTTCGCGCGCCTCGGCGATGGCCTTGATGATGGCGGGGCGTTCTTCGGATTTGAGGTGCTTGAGCTCTGTCTCAAGCGCCTCGTAACCGCCGCGGGTCATTGGTAGTTTTTCCATCTGCGCGCCTTTGATTGCTTGTGCCCGTGCGAATGGGCTGCCGTTTTGGCATTGTGCAAGATTGGCCCATTGCGAGAAGGCTTTGCAAGTGGGGAAGCGTCATAAGGTCTCAAATGCGACGCAAATGGCGTTTTAGTCGGAAATTACGCCGGGTTTTGATTGAAGAATTTATGAACGTGACCATAACAACTAACGAGACAAAAAACAGAGCCACCGGGTCGCAATTACGGCACGGCAGCAAGGTGAGGAAACGATATGTCCGAGATTGAACGCGAAGCGATGGAATATGACGTTGTGATCGTGGGGGCGGGCCCCGCGGGTCTGTCCGCAGCGATCCGTCTCAAGCAACTTGATCCGTCCCGCGAAGTGGTGGTGTTGGAGAAGGGATCAGAGGTCGGCGCGCATATCCTGTCGGGTGCTGTGCTGGACCCAATTGGCCTCAACAAGCTGATCCCGGATTGGAAAGAGAAGGGCGCGCCGCTCAATACTCCGGTCGAGGAAGACAATTTTTACATGCTTGGGCCGGCAGGGCAGATCCGCCTGCCGAACTGGCCAATGCCGCCGCTGATGAACAACCACGGCAACTACATCGTGTCGATGGGCAATGTCTGCCGCTGGATGGCCGAACAGGCCGAGGAAATGGGGATTGAGATTTTCCCCGGCATGGCCTGTTCTGAAATCGTTTACGGTGAAAATGGCGAAGTCAAAGGCGTGGTCGCCGGTGAGTTCGGCAAGAACCCCGATGGCACGCCCGGTCCGTCCTATGAGCCGGGTATGGAATTGCACGGCAAATACGTGTTCCTGTCTGAGGGCGTGCGCGGCAGCCTGTCCAAGCAAGTGATCGCGAAATACGATCTGGCGAAGGACAGCGAGCCGCAGAAATACGGCCTCGGCATGAAAGAGATTTGGGAGGTTGACCCGGCGAAGCACAAAGAAGGCACTGTGACCCATACGATGGGCTGGCCTTTGGGTGGCAATGCCGGTGGCGGGTCCTTCATCTATCACCTTGAAAACAATCAGGTCTATGTGGGGTTCGTGGTGCATCTGAACTACAAGAACCCGCATCTTTTCCCTTACATGGAATTCCAGCGTTTCAAGCATCACCCGATGGTGGAAGAGCTGCTGAAGGGCGGCAAGCGCGTGGCCTATGGCGCGCGGGCAATCTCTGAGGGTGGATATCAGTCGATGCCCAAGATGGTCGCGCCGGGCGTGGCGCTGCTGGGCTGTTCGGTGGGCATGGTCAACGTGCCGCGCATCAAGGGCAACCATAATGCAATGCTGTCCGGCATTGCGGCGGCAGAGGCGGCGCATGAGGCCATCGAGGGTGGTCGCGCGTCGGATGAATTGTCAGCCTATGAGACCGAAGTGCGCACGGGCGATATCGGCAAGGACCTCAAGAAGGTGCGAAATGTCAAACCGCTCTGGTCCAAGTATGGCATGCTGGCGAGCCTTGGTTTGGGTGCGATGGACATGTGGACCAACACGCTGGGCTTTTCCTTGCTGGGCACACAGAAGCACGGAAAATCGGACGCGGACGCCACCGAGTCGGTGGAGCATCATAAACCCATCGAGTACCCCAAACCCGATGGCAAGCTGAGCTTTGACCGGTTGACCAATGTCAGCTTCTCCATGACCAACCACGAAGAAAGCCAGCCCGCGCATTTGCAGCTGACCGATGCGAGCATCCCGATTGCCACCAACCTGCCGCGCTACGCAGAACCCGCGCAGCGGTATTGCCCGGCGGGGGTGTACGAAGTGGTTGAGAAGGAAAACGGCCCGGAATTTGTGATCAACTTCCAGAATTGCGTGCATTGCAAGACCTGTGACATCAAGGATCCCAGCCAGAACATCACATGGGTAACGCCGCAGGGCGGGGATGGGCCGAACTATCCCAACATGTGATTTGTGCGCTGGCGCGGTACCAAGGGCGCTGCGCCTTCGCCTACCGGGGCCTGACGGAGCCGCTGCGTCAGGATGCGGCGGAAACCGCTTCTCCTTGCGCCAGTTGGCAATAAAGTGATCACGAGGGGCGGCCAAAGGTGCGCCCCTCATTGCTTTGGTAAGGGGTCAGGGCTAGGTTTAAGCACGAACAACCAAAAACCCAGAGGCGCCTTTCTTGACCCGCACGTCCGTTTCCGTCATCGCGATTGTTCTTGGCTTGGCTTCTGCCACCCCGGCCCCTGTGACCGCGGATGAGGCCATTGGATCTTATCTGGCCGCGCGTCAGGCGACGCTGGACCACGATTATAAGGCCGCCGCGCAGTATTTCAGCCGCGCACTGACGGAAGATGCCACCAACCCCGCCATCATGGAAAGCGCCGTGATTGCGCAAATGTCGCTGGGGCGCATGGATATGGCGATCCCAGTGGCGCGCAAAATCGAAGATGATGGATTGCTGAGCCATATCGCCCACATGGCGCTGGTGGCCGATGATGTCAAAGAAGGTCGCATTGATGATGTGATCGCCCGCATGGGTGACGATCGCGGGATTGGTGATCTGGCGGACGGGCTGATCCTGGCTTGGGCGCATCTGGGCAATGGCGATGTGCGTACGGCGCTCGCGGAATTCGATACCGTGGCCGAAGCCCCGGGTCTGCGCAGTTTCGCGGTTTATCACAAGGCGCTGGCGTTGGCCTCAGTCGGGGATTTTGAGGCGGCTGTGAACATCTTCTCGGGTGACAGTGACGGCCCGGTGCAGCGCACCCGCCGGGGCACCATTGCCCATGCCGAAGCGCTGAGCCAGTTGGAACGTAACGAGGAGGCTATCGCCCTTCTTGATGATGCCTTTGGTGGGGCCATGGACCCGGAAGTGAAGGGCCTGCGCGATCAACTGGAGGCCGGGGACACCGCCCCGTTCAGCCTGATCGCATCCCCCGAGGATGGCATTGCAGAGGTGTTTTATACTCTGGGCCGTGCGCTGTTGTCGGAAACGTCAGAGGATTACGTGCTGCTTTATTCCCGCACGGCAGAATTCCTGAGCCCCGGCCATATTGATGCTGTCATGATGACGGCTGAATTGCTGGAATCGCTCGACCGGTTCGAACTGGCCACCGCGGTGTACAAATCCGTGCCGCAGGATCACCCGGCTTATGCCGCCGCAGAAATGGGCCGCGCCGAAAGCCTGCGCCGGTCGGACCGCAGGGAACAGGCCGCCGAGGTGCTGGATCAACTGGCGCGCACGCATCCCGAACTGCCCTTGGTGCATGTGTCGGTCGGCGATCTGTCACGGCAGATGGAACGGTTTGATGAGGCCGTGGCCGCCTATGACCGCGCGATTGAGATTTACGCCGAGTTGGAACAGGAACAGTGGTTCGTCCACTATGCCCGCGCCATCAGCCTGGAACGTCTGGGCGAATGGCCGGAGGCCGAGGCAGGGTTCCGCAAGGCGCTGGAGCTGAACCCCGATCATCCGCAGGTGATGAACTACCTTGGCTATTCGCTGGTTGAAAAGCAGATCAAGCTGGATGAGGCGCTCGATCTGATCGAACGTGCTGTCGCTGCAGAACCCAACAGTGGATACATCGTCGATAGCCTTGGCTGGGTGCTTTTCCGTCTTGGCCGCTATGAAGAGGCGATCGTGCATATGGAACGCGCGGCGGAACTGATGCCGATTGACCCGGTGGTAAATGACCACCTGGGAGATGTGCTGTGGGCCGTGGGCCGCTACAACGAGGCGGAGTTTCAGTGGAAGCGCGCATTGTCCTTTGTAGATGAGGAAAACCCGTCCCCGGATGTTGATCCGGACCGTATCCGGCGCAAGCTGGAGATTGGACTTTACGACGTTCTGGAAGAAGAAGGCGCAGAGCCGCTTCGCGTGGTAGAGGAGTCCGTGGATGACGGTGGTTGAAACCTTCGTTCCGGCCAAAGTCACCCTGACACTGCATGTCACCGGCCAGCGCGATGATGGGTTTCACACGCTGGATTGCCTTGCGATGTTTGCCGATCTGGGGGATCGGATGACGATCAGCATGCCCGGGGAATACAATCTTGATATTGAAGGCCCCATGGCAGATGGCGTCCCGCAGGGAGAGGCCAATCTGGTCATCCGCGCGGCCAAGCTGATGCGCATGAAGGCTGATTTCCGGTTGGAAAAGAACATCCCCAACGCAGCCGGTCTTGGCGGTGGTCCGGGCGATGCGGCAGCGGTGCTGCGCGTGCTTTCGGGGTTTGGCGGCAAGCCGGTGCCGGGCGACGGGATCGAGCTCAGCTCTGACGTGCCGATCTGCTTGCAGTCTGAGCCCGCCCGCGTGACCGGAATTGGGGATATTGTCACGCCTCTGCATGATCTTCCCTCGTTGCATGCGGTGCTGGTCAATCCGCGTTTGCCGGTCCTGACCGAAGATGTGTTTCATCGCCTGACCCATAAGGTCAACCGCCCGATGCCCGATCAACTGCCCCATTTCGATGGGCCTGCTGACTTCGCGCGGTGGCTGAAGGATATGCGAAATGATCTACAAGAACCGGCGATTGAAAAGGAACCAGTGATCAAGCAGGTGTTTGACACGCTGGAACGCACACCTGGTTGCCTTTTGACGCGGATGTCAGGGTCAGGCGGGACGTGTTTTGGCATCTACGATGACCAGGAAACCGCGCGATCCGCAGCCGGGCGCCTGGCAGAGAGCCATCCGCATTGGTGGGTCACGGCGACCGTACTCAACGCACCGCAATACCACTGAGGCAGCCCTATCCGCTGCGTCCACGAATTTTCGCAGAAAATTTGCCGCCAACGTTGGCGGCAATTTTTTTATGAAAAAAATTGGGCAGAATTTTTGAAAAATTCTGTGGCGCTTGTTGGGAAGGTGGTGCTTTGCGTCAGGTCAGGCGTGCGACCACGTAATCGGCCAAATCCAACAGCATGCGCCGCACGTCATGTTCGGGCAGACGTGACATCGCTGTTTTGGATTTCTCCGCCCAGGCCACAGCATCTGCGCGCGTCCGGTCCAGCGCGTCGTGACGGGCGAGGATCTCCAGCGCTTCTTCCAGATCGCCGTCGCGCTGATCGCCTTTTTCAATTGTGCGTTGCCAGAATTTACGCTCAGCCTCGCTCGCCCCGGCGACGGCCTTGATCACCGGCAGGGTCAGTTTGCGTTCGCGGAAATCATCGCCCACATTTTTGCCGGTGGCAGAGCTGTCGCCTTGATAATCCAGCAAGTCATCAGCAATCTGAAACGCGATCCCAAGGGCGTCACCATAGTCAAAAAGCGCCTGCACCTTGTCTTCGGGTTGTTCGGCGATCACGCCGCCCACCTCTGTCGCGGCGGAAAAGAGCGCGGCGGTCTTACCGCGCACCACTTGCAGATACACCGCTTCATCCGTGGCCAGGTTGCGCGCGGCACTCAGTTGCAGAACCTCACCTTCGGCAATTGTCGCGGACGCGTTGGATAGAATATCCAGCACCCGCAGCGACCCCGTTTCGACCATCAACTGAAACGCGCGGGCAAAGAGGTAATCGCCCACCAGCACGCTGGATTTGTTGTCCCATAGCAGGTTCGCCGTTGGCCGCCCGCGGCGCTGCTGGCTTTCATCGACCACGTCGTCATGCAGCAACGTGGCGGTGTGGATAAATTCAACGGTGGCCGCCAGATGGATGTCATAATCCCCGGTATAGCCGCACAGATCCGCTGCGGCCAAAGTCAGCATCGGGCGCAGACGTTTGCCGCCCGCTTCCACCAGATGGGCCGTCACCTCGGGGATGCGTGGCGCATGTTCCGAGGCCATCCGTTCCCGGATCAGCACGTTCACTGCGTCCAGCTGCCCAGCCAGATGGCGGGCCAGTTCCTCATGGGGTTTTGTTGCCGCGTGATCCAACATGCACTTGCCCTGCTTCAGCGCGTCTCGACATTTGCGCCTGATCTTTCTACCACTTAGCCCATGAAACAGCTTTTGCGAACGACCGATATCGCCTCCATCGCCTTTGCCAAAGCGCTGCTGGACGGCGAAGGTATAGAGTGCTTCGAGTTGGACGTAAATATGAGCGTTCTCGAAGGCGGGATCGGGATTTTTCCCCGTAGAATCATGGTGGCGGATGATGATTACGAAGACGCCGTGACCACCCTGACCGACAATGGGATCGAGGTGGATGAACAGCCCTGATCCGGATGTGACACGGGATGATTTCCTGGGCGGCAGGCTCACGTTATCGCAACCCCGATCTGGGTATCGCGCGGGCGTCGATCCAGTGCTTTTGGCAGCCAGTGTTGAAGCCCGGGCAGGCGACACACTGCTTGATCTGGGCTGCGGCGTTGGCACGGCGGCCTTATGTGCGGCGCGGCGGGTGCCGGGGCTGCAGGTGACGGGGTTGGAAGTGCAGGACGATTACGCCGCGCTGGCCCGGCGCAACGGTGCAGAGAACGGGATTGATTTTGAGGTTGTGACGGGGGATCTGGCACAAATGCCCGCCACGCTGAAGGCGCGTCAATTTAGCCACGTGATCGCCAACCCGCCTTACTTTGACCGGCATAGAACCACAGCCTCTGATGCGGCGGACAGGGAACGCGCCTTGGGGGAGGATACGCCGTTGTCGGATTGGGTGGGCCAGGCCGCAAAGCGCGTGGCGCCGGGTGGATCTGTGACGTTCATTTATCGGGCGGAACGTCTGCCTGATCTTCTGTCAGAGTTTCGCGCGTGTCTGGGCAGTCTTGTGCTTTTGCCGCTTGCGCCGCGCGCTGGCAAACCGCCGCGCCTGGTCTTGCTCAGAGGCAAGAAGGGTGGCCGGGCTGGTTTTCGCCTTCTTAGCCCAAAAATTTTGCACGACGGTTCTGCCCATGACGGGGATCGCGAAAGCTACACATGTTCAACGGCTTGTGTGCTTCGGGATGGGGCCGCGTTACCGTTTTCTTAACCTTTTGGCTCAAATCTGAAGCAATGTTTGCGCTACATGTTGCGGCTGCGGCGTGACTCAAAGCCGGTTTTGTGGTGCAATCAGATTATTCAAAACGGAGTGTTAAAACAAAAGGAGACTGCCAATGAGCTTGGGTTCACACCTTGAGGAATTGCACAGAAAACATCAAACCCTCTCGGACAAGGTCAATGAGGCGCAACGCGCACTCGGGTCCACCGATTATGAGATCGCCGAACTCAAGAAACAGAAACTCCGCGTCAAAGAAGAGATTACGCGCCTTTCAGTCGACGCTTGACGCCCCTCGTTCGTAGGGATGCGCAGAGGGATGCGCCCATGGCACAGCTTGCCTGAGGCACCCCCAAGCGCTTAAAGTGTTCTCTTTCGCGAAAATGAGGGGCGGTGTGCGCCGCTCCTCCTTACAAAGTATTCCGCCGTCATCCCGGCACATCGCGCGGGTCCAGAATATCGTGGTCTTGCTCATGGCTTGCGGTGATCGCCACCTGTTCAAACAGCCACTGTCGAAACGCGCAGATATTGGGTAGTTTTTCGGCCCCTTTCACACACACAAATCGGTAATGCGCAATCGTGTCCAGCGCGGGCCGGAATGGCGCGACCAGCCGCCCTTCGCGGATGAACCGCCCTGCGAAACTGATCCGGGCCATCACCGCGCCCGCGCCAGACAGGGCGGCATCAATGGCGTGGTCGGCTTGGCTATACTGCTGACCCGTCCAATCCCGTTCGGGCAGCCCTGCGGCACGGAACCAGGCGGGCCAATCGGCGGGCGGGTCCAGAAAGGTGATATCCTTGGCGTGGATCAGCGGGATCGTTTGCAACCCCTCCAACCCAGGGTATTGCGCGGCGAGATCGGGGGACATGACGGGGGTGACCCAATCATTGAGGAACGGTTCTGAATAGAGCTCCTCCGGGTCGGGGCCATAGCCGAAACGGATGGCCACATCGACCTCTGACCGGGTCAGATCAACGAGCGCGAAATTGGCGGTAAGGCGCAGTTCAATTTCCGGGTGGGCCTGCGCAAAGCTGAAAAGGCGCGGGGCGAGCCATGTGGCGGTAAACGCCGGGCCTGCCGTAACGGTCAGAGACGATTGATCATTGATGCGGGAGGCCTGTCGCCAAGCAGCGGCGAGCGCTTCAAACCCGTCCTGCGCACCGGGGGCGAGGGCGCGGCCCGCTTCCGTCAGTTCCACCGCGCGGTTGAGGCGCCGAAAGAGCGGCGCGCCCAGATGGGCCTCAAGGGATTTGATCTGAAACGACAGCGCGGCGGGGGTGACGTTCAGCTCATTGGCCGCTTTTTGAAACGACATGTGCCGCGCGGCGGCGTCAAAGGCGCGCAAAGCGGTGAGGGGAGGCAGGCGATCTGGCATGTTCGCTTAAGTATCACTTAAGTGAAGGGGAAGAAAGTCTCGTTTGTCCGCAAACTATCGCGCTGCCATATTGGTTTCAGATAAGAAAACACCGCGTGAAAGGTAAACAAATGATTGAGACAGCCACAGACGCCCGCACCCGTGATGCCTACCGCGCTGCCCATGAGGCCCGCGCCGAGGCAATGAAAGACTTCTTCCGCTGGGTTACCCGTTCTTCCCGTTCTGGATGATCGTTGCAAGTCACCTGAACAAAAGAAAAGGGCCGCGCAATTCGCGGCCCTTTTTGGGTTTGACCGGTCTGGTCAGACGAAGAATTGTGCGCCGTTGGCCGAAATGGTGGACCCGTTGATAAACCCTGCATCGTCGGAGGCCAGGAATGTCACGCAGCGCGCGATTTCTTCGGGTTCACCCAGACGACCCGCCGGGATCTGACCGATGATGGATTCGCGCACGTTTTCCGGCACGGCCATGACCATTTCTGTCGCGATGTAGCCGGGGCAGATGGCGTTGGCGGTGATGCCGGCGCGCGCGCCCTCTTGCGCAAGCGATTTCACGATGCCCAGATCGCCCGCTTTGGTTGCAGCATAGTTCACCTGTGCGAACTGACCCTTTTGACCGTTGATCGAGGAAATGACGATCACGCGACCAAACTTACGTTCACGCATGCCCGGCCAAATGGGATGCACGGTGTTGAAGACGCCGGTGAGGTTGGTGTCGATCACCTCATGCCACTGTTCGGGGCTCATCTTGTGGAAGGGCGCATCGCGGGTGATGCCTGCGTTGGCAACGACCACGTCGATGGGGCCAAGATCGGCCTCCACCTGTGCCAGACCGGCTTTGGAGGCCTCATAATCCGCGACATTCCATTTGTAGGTTTTGATGCCGGTGTCCGCGGTGAACGCCGCGGCCTTTTCATCATTGCCCGCATAGGTCGCGGCCACGTTGTAACCTTCTGCCTTCAGCGCTTTGGAAATCGCTTCGCCGATGCCGCGGCTGCCGCCAGTTACGAGTGCAGTTCTTGCCATTGTCTTCTCCGATTCGGAATGGGGTGTTGGTAATCCTGTTACCTATCAGCGGGCATGTGCGCAATATTATTGCGCGATGAAATTTCTGGTTTTGGAAAGTTTTTTGCGCAGTGGCCGCTTTTCGGGCCACTGCGATGTGTTTCGGCTTAGCCGCGTTCGACACACATGGCGACACCCATGCCGCCACCAATGCACAGCGTGGCGAGGCCTTTCTTCGCGTCCCGGCGCTTCATTTCAAAGAGAAGCGTGTTCAGCACGCGGCAGCCCGAGGCGCCGATGGGGTGGCCGATGGCAATTGCGCCGCCGTTCACATTCACAATCGCTGGGTCCCAGCCCATGTCTTTGTTCACAGCACAGGCTTGCGCGGCGAAGGCTTCATTGGCTTCCACCAGATCCAGATCACCCACGGACCAACCTGCCTTTTCGAGCGCCTTGCGGCTTGCATGGATCGGGCCCACACCCATGATGGACGGGTCCAGACCGGCGGTTGCGTAGCTGGCGATGCGGGCCAGCGGTTCGATCCCGCGCTTTTCAGCGTCATCCGCGCTCATCAGCAGGGTTGCGGCCGCGCCGTCATTGATGCCGGAGGCGTTAGCGGCGGTGACAGAGCCGTCCTTCGTGAAGGCGGGGCGCAGCTTGGCCATCGCGTCCATCGTCGCGCCGTGGCGGATGTATTCATCCTTGTCGACCACGATGTCGCCCTTGCGGGTCTTCACGGTGAAGGCTGTGATTTCATCGGCGAACTTGCCTGCGTTCTGCGCGGCCTCGGCCTTGTTTTGGCTGGCCACGGCGAACTCATCCTGCATCTCGCGGGTGATCTGCCACTGGTCGGCCACGTTTTCAGCCGTCTGACCCATGTGATAGCCGTTGAACGCATCCCACAGACCATCGCGGATCATCGTGTCGATGTATTTCATGTCGCCCATCTTGTGACCGGCGCGCAGGTGCGCGGCGTGGGTCGACAGCGACATGTTCTCTTGCCCGCCAGCGGCGACGATGGCCGCATCGCCCAGCTGAATGTGCTGTGCGCCCAGTGCCACGGCGCGCAGGCCGGACCCACACACCTGGTTCAGACCCCAAGCAGAGCTTTCCACCGGCAGACCGGCATTCACATGGGCCTGGCGCGCTGGGTTTTGGCCTTGGGCGGCGGTCAGCACCTGTCCCATGATGGTTTCAGACACTTCCGCCTTGTCGACGCCTGCGCGTTCGACCACGGCCTCAAGCACCGCCGCGCCCAGATCATGGGCCGGTGTATTGGCAAAAGAGCCGCTGAACGATCCGACAGCCGTACGCGCGGCAGAAGCAATTACAACATTCGTCATGGGAAACCCCTCCAACAGGAAAACATGCAGTGTGGAGGATACATGGATGCGACAGACAACCCCCACGGTCGTGGGCGTCATAACTCAAGCCCCGCCTGCGGGCAACGGGGCTTTCTGATCTGCCCGATCGCAGGGCAGTGGCGGCTAGGCCGTTTCCCGCTTGTCTGAACTGTCTGACCAAATGGGCCGCACGGTCGGCGCGCCGAAGAAATACCCCTGCAGGCAATCCATGCCCATCTGCTGCAAAAACGCGGCATCTTCCGCGGTTTCGACGCTTTCGGCGACGGAGACCATGTCAAATTCCCGCGCCAGCATGGCCATGGCGCGCCCGATCACCTGATTGTCGGTATCCTGCGCGATGCCGCGAATGAACTGCCCATCGATCTTGAGGATGTCGAAGTAGAAATTCTTGAGATACTGAAACGACGTGTAGCCCGATCCGAAATCATCCAGCGCGAAACTGATACCTTTCTTCTGCAGCTTATTCATAAAATTCACCACAAGTTCCGGCACCAGGATGGCAGAGCTTTCGGTGATTTCCAGAATCAGACGTTCGGCCAGGGTCGGATCCTCGCGGATGTTCTTTTCCAGAATATAGGTCCAGCGCCCATAGCCGATGGACCGTGCGGACATGTTGATCGACAGGCGCAGATCCTGATGTTTGCGCATTTCCATCAGCCCGCGTTTGAGGGACATGCAATCGATCTTGCGTCCCACCTCTGTCGCCTCGATGGCGTCAATGAAATCCTTGGCAGGCAGGATCCGCTTTTTGTCATCCAGTACGCGCACAAGCCCTTCGTAAAAGGCCGGCACCCCGGTGTTGCGAGAGGGCACAACCGCCTGATAGGCCAGCATCACCCGGCCTTCATCCAGCGCCTCATCCACCATCTTCACGGTGTCCTTGTCGCGGGACATGACGGCATAGTTCAGCGGGCTTTCATGCCCCGGGGGGACATCCGCCCAGTCCACCTTCGTTCGCGCCATTGCGGCCTCCAGAGTTCTTCGCGTGACTTGATCAAGACAGGTCTTGCTTCACAGGGTGACCGCTGGGCGTTAAAGAACCTTCAATTCTAAAATTGAATGCATCAAGGGGATCCGCGATGGCAGAGAGATGCGGTTGGGTGGGCCTTGAACCCATATACGTCGACTATCACGACACTGAGTGGGGCGTGCCGGAATATGACAGCCGGGCCTTGTGGGAAAAACTGATCCTGGATGGGTTTCAGGCCGGGCTCAGCTGGATCACGATCCTGAAAAAGCGCGAAAATTTTCGCCGCGCCTTTGCAGAGTTTGATCCCAATATCGTGGCCGGGTGGGGTGAGGCAGAGGTGGCGCGCTGTCTGGCCGATCCCGGCATTATCCGTCACCGGGGCAAGATTGAGGCCACCATCGGCAACGCCCGCGCCTGGCAGGTGATCGAACAAGAGCAGGGGTTTGACCGCTACCTGTGGGATTACGTCGGCGGTGCGCCCATTCAGAACGCGTGGGAAACGCTTGATCAGGTGCCCGCCCAGACGGAGCTGTCGCAAGCCATCTCAAAGGATCTCAAGAAACGCGGGTTCAAGTTTTGCGGGCCCACGATTGTCTATGCCTTCATGCAAGCCGTGGGGATGGTGAACGACCACTTGATCAGCTGCCCGCGCTACGCCCCCGTGGCCGCGATGGGCAAGGCAGGCAGACCGTGATCTACAAA
This sequence comes from Pseudomonadota bacterium, assembly GCA_038532355.1. GTDB lineage: Bacteria > Pseudomonadota > Alphaproteobacteria > Rhodobacterales > Rhodobacteraceae > Roseovarius. The sequence continues at coordinate 66,281 of JBCBAT010000008.1, forward strand.
CTCTTCTACGCCCCTGACAGCGCCGCCCTTGGTCCACGCGTCCTGTTGGAAGAAATCGGTGTTGAGTATGAATTGATCGACACGACGATCGAACAGGGCAAACCCCGCGATCCAGACCATCTGGCGCTGAACCCCAATGGATGGGTGCCGGTGCTGACATGGGAAGGCGGGTCGATGTATGAGGCATCCGCCATCGCGATCTATCTGACGGATCTTTACCCGCAGGCGCAGCTTGGCCCGGCGCCCTCTGATCCGGAGCGCGCCGTGTTCCTGCAAACGCTGGTCTATTTTTCCAACACCGTGCAAACGGCGTTCCAACAGCATTACTACCCGCACCGGTTTGCGGCAGATGCGGTCGATGCCAAGGGTCGGGCAGCCAATCGGTTGCGCGCCGTCTGGCAGATTGTGGACGATCAGCTGGCGGGTCGTGATTGGGTGGTGGGCAATCGGTTCAGCGCGGCTGACGTGCATCTTCTCATGCTCAGCACATGGTTTGAGCCTGAGGCGGGCCACCCCACGGTTGCGGATTTTCCCAATGTCGCGCGGGTTGCGGCGGAGGTGGCCAAGCGACCCAGCGTCATAAAGGTGTTCGATCTTTAGGCTTTGGGTTTTCATGCGGGTGTCCTATATACCCACCACCTTAGCCACAGATTAGAAGCAGCGATGACCAAACCCGCCCCCATCACGCAGGATCTTCTGACGATCCCCCGGAAAGTGCCGGAGGGGCCGGTGAACCTTGTGGGTCTCACCCGGCCCGCGCTGCGGGAGGCGCTCATTGCCCATGGCACGCCGGAAAAGCAGGCCAAGATGCGCGTGAACCAGATCTGGCAGTGGATTTACCAGTGGGGTGTGCGCGATTTCGCGCAGATGACCAATCTGAGCAAAGCTTACCGCGCGGAACTGGCCGAGAAATTTGTGATCGAAATCCCTGAAATGGTGACGCGTCAGGTTTCTGCCGACGGCACGCGCAAATATCTGGCGCGCATCGCCGGCGGGCATGAGGTGGAGGTGGTCTATATCCCCGAAACCGATCGCGGCACGCTGTGCATTTCCAGCCAGGTGGGTTGCACCCTGACCTGTTCGTTCTGCCACACCGGCACGCAAAAACTGGTACGCAATCTGACCGCCGGTGAGATTGTGGGCCAGATCATGATGGCGCGCGATGATCTTGGCGAATGGCCGAAACAGGGCGAAGGGTCTGGCGAACGGCCGCGGCTGCTGAGCAATATCGTGCTGATGGGTATGGGTGAGCCGCTCTACAATTTTGAAAACGTCCGCGACGCGATGCAGATCGCGATGGATGGCGAAGGGATCAGCCTCAGCCGCCGCCGTATCACGCTGTCGACCTCGGGTGTGGTGCCGGAGATTGCGCGTACCGCCGAAGAAATCGGCTGCATGCTCGCCGTCAGCTTTCACGCCACAACGGACGAGGTGCGCAATCACCTCGTGCCGATCAATCGCAAATGGAACATCGAGACGCTGCTCGACGCCCTGCGCGCTTATCCAAAGGCGTCGAATTCTGAACGGATCACGTTTGAATACGTGATGCTGAAAGACGTGAATGACAGCGATGAAGATGCCCGCCGCCTTGTGCAACTGATCAAGGGTATCCCGGCCAAGATCAACCTCATTCCCTTCAACGAATGGCCCGGCGCGCCTCATGAGCGGTCCGATTGGGAACGTATCGAACGCTTTGCTGATATCGTCTACAAAGCCGGCTACGCCAGCCCCATCCGCACCCCGCGCGGCGAGGATATCATGGCCGCCTGTGGTCAGCTCAAATCCGCCACCGAGCGCGAACGCAAACCCCGCCGCGAAGTCGAAGCCCGCGCGGGTATGTGAAACCGGATGGGGGGCCAGCCCCCCGGGCGGCGAAACCAAGGTTTCACCGCTCCCCCCGGAGTATTTTCAGCCAAAAAGAAGCCGGGGTTCTTTGGGCTTCTTTTGGGCCGGAAATACTCCCGCCGGAGGCATAGAATCTTAGTGACCTGTCTCAAAGAGACCTTTGGCTTGCCTCATTTCAGCACAATTGTTGCCACGAGCCGCTTCTATCCCTGCATCAGGAGCAGAATTGTAGAAAGGCTCGAAACGATGGAATCGAAAGATCTGGATTGGGTCCGTGACCTGGTGATGCGTGAACGCCAAATGGCTGTGTCGGATCGCGAATGGAAGCACCGCGTGCGGGGCTATGGCTACGGCATCAAGGACACAGAAAACGGGCGGGTGATCACATCCTTGCTGCGCGACCGCGAACTTATGACGCTAGGCGCGGGCGGTTAACCCCTTTTTGATTTTAATCTCAGTTATGCTTGCGTAACACTTTCGCGGATCAGTGAGAGAGGCAAGGCATGGCTCAGACGAAGATTGGTGTGATCGGCGGGTCCGGTGTCTATGACATTGAAGGACTGGCTGGTGCCGAATGGGTTACCGTTGACACGCCTTGGGGCGACCCTTCGGATCAGATCCTGACCGGGCGACTGGACGGGGTTGAGATTGCCTTTCTGCCACGCCACGGGCGCGGGCACGTGCATTCGCCGACCACGGTGCCTTATCGCGCCAATATTGATGCCCTGAAACGCATTGGGGTGACGGATGTCATCTCTGTTTCCGCCTGCGGTTCGTTTCGCGAAGAGATGGCGCCGGGCGATTTTGTCATTGTGGATCAATTCATCGACCGGACTTTCGCGCGCGAAAAAAGCTTCTTTGGCACCGGCTGCGTCGCCCATGTCTCTGTCGCCCATCCCACATGCCCACGGTTGAGCGAGGCTTGTGCGACAGCCGCGAAGGGGGCGGGCGTGACCGTTCATGAAGGCGGCACTTATCTGGCCATGGAAGGCCCGCAGTTTTCCACGCTGGCCGAATCCAAGATGTACCGGGAGGTCTGGGGCTGTGACGTCATCGGCATGACCAACATGCCCGAGGCCAAGCTCGCCCGGGAGGCGGAGCTTTGCTATGCCTCCGTCGCGATGGTCACCGATTATGACAGCTGGCATCCTGACCACGGCGAGGTTGATGTGACGCAGATTATTGCCACGCTCACCGGCAATGCCGACAAGGCGCGTAACATGATCGCTGGCCTACCCGCCTTGCTGGGCGCTGACCGCGACCCGTGCCCCCATGGCTGTGACCGGGCGCTTGAATTTGCCATTATGACCGCGCCTGACAAACGTGATCCTGCCTTGGTGGCCAAGCTTGATGCGGTTGCGGGCCGGGTTTTGGGCGCTTAGGAGGGAGCCTATGTCTTTTGATCTTTGGCTTGCTTTTGCCGCCGCCTCCACCGCGCTTGTTCTGATCCCCGGGCCCACGGTTCTGTTGGTGCTGAGTTATGCGTTGAGCCAGGGAAAGCGCGTCGCGGTCGCCTCTGCCACCGGTGTGGCGCTAGGGGATCTGATTGCGATGAGCCTGTCGCTCGCGGGGCTGGGGGCGCTTGTGCTGGCCTCGGCCACGCTTTTCACCGTGCTGAAATGGGTGGGCGCGGCCTACCTCATCTACCTCGGTTTGAAACTGCTGCGCAGCCCGCCGTCAGAGGGGTTGGACGCGATGGGCGCGCAATCTGTGACCGGCGGCGGTGTTTTCTGGCACGCAGCGGCGGTCACGGCGTTGAACCCGAAATCCATTGCCTTTTTCATCGCCTTCGTTCCGCAGTTCATTGTGGTGGGGCAACCTATTCTGCCTCAATTCACCATCCTGATCGCCACGTTCGTGGGCATCGCGACGCTCAACGCGCTGGCCTACGCGTTGCTGGCCGACAGGTTGCGGCAAACGATCAAGAAGCCCCGCGTGATCACATGGTTCACCCGCGGCGGCGGTGTCGCGCTGATCGGGATGGGCGTGATGACCGCGCTGATCCGGCGTCAGGCGTAACCAGTCACACAGGGATCACCCAAATGCTGAAAACCCGCAAAGTCGAAGACTACATCCGTACGATCCCGGATTTTCCCCATGAAGGGATCCTGTTCCGCGATGTGACCACGCTGTTTGCGGACCCGCGTGGCCTTCGGATGGCGGTGGATCAGTTGCTGCACCCCTATGCCGATCAGGACATCGACAAGGTCGTGGGGCTTGAGGCGCGGGGGTTTATCCTGGGCGGGGCGGTGGCGCATCAGTTGTCGGTGGGGTTCGTGCCGGTGCGCAAGGCGGGGAAATTGCCGGGTAAGGTGATTTCCCAGGCCTATGAGCTGGAATATGGCAGTGCCACGATGGAGTTGCATGACGATGCGATCGCGCCTGGGGAGAAGATCCTCGTCGTAGATGATCTGCTGGCCACAGGCGGCACGGCAGAGGCCGGGATCAAGCTGATCGAACGGCTGGGTGGGGAAATTGTCAGCTGTGCGTTTATTGTGGATTTGCCCGAACTGGGCGGGCGCAAGAAGCTGGAAGGCATGGGGCTTGATGTCCACACGATCTGCGAATTTGAAGGGGCCTGAACGCCCATGGTGACCGCCACCTGCGATGACTATGGCACGGTCACGCCCTATCTCACTGTGGATGATCCCGACCGTTTGATTGCCTTTGCAGAGCAGGTGTATGGCGCGGATCTGATCAAGATAAACCGCTACGATGACGGGCGGCTGCAACATGCGCGGCTGCGGATCGGGGACACGGTTATCATGCTGAACCAAAGCAGTGATGATCTGCCTGCTGCGGTCTCCCGGATGCACATTCTGGTGCAGGATGCGGATGCGGTGCATGCGGCGGCGCTGGAGGCAGGCGCGACCTCTTGCATGGAACCGAACCTGAGGCCCCATGGGGACCGGATGGCAGGCGTGATTGATCCTTGCGGCAATGCCTGGTGGATCGCGTCCAAGGTCTAGAGGGTCGTTGTGAGATAGGCGTTTGCATCCGGCACATCGACCATCATCGTCTCCCGCCAGATGCGGGTTTCCTGCGCCACGATCTCCATTTCCCAAACGCAACCGATCGAAGGGCGTTCGGTCATATTGAGCGGGGCATCCGCGCCATAAAGCTGACGATAGAACCGCTGGCAGAGGACGGACCCTTGCGTCCACCAATGCACAGGGATCGACAGGCCCGCGGTGCCAGGATGCAGGATCGCAAAGCCCAAGCCGTTGCTGTCACCCAAGGCATTCATGCTGGGCAGCACATCGTTTTCGATAAACTGACGCGCGGCTGCTTCCATGGCATCGGTGATGGGCCGGTCCTCAGCGCTTAGCCCGTAGATCTTCAGCTGAAGCCCCGGAAAGGACCATGCCCCCAGGAAGGTGACAGGGCGCGGGGCGTAGACCTCATGGGTCACTCGGGCTTGGCGAGGGACGCTTCCAAAATCGCCATCGCCTCATCCGCGGTTTCGACAAACTGGAAAAGCTCAAGATCCTCGGCAGAGATGGTGCCGGCCTCCGACAGCGCCTCCCAATTGATGATGGAGCGCCAGAACTCCTCCCCGAACAGCAGGAATGGAACAGGATCCATGCGGTTTGTCTGGATCAAAGTGAGCGATTCAAACAGCTCATCCAGCGTGCCGAACCCGCCGGGAAAACAACAGATCGCTTCCGCACGCATCAGAAAATGCATCTTGCGAATGGCGAAGTAATGGAAGTTGAAGCACAGATCAGGCGTGACATATTCGTTGGGCGCCTGTTCGAACGGCAACACGATGTTGAGGCCGATGGAGGACCCGCCCGCATCCATCGCACCGCGGTTGCCCGCCTCCATCACGCCAGGGCCACCGCCTGTCACGACCACATGTCTGCGTCCATAGGTTTCCATGGATTTGGCCGTGACCATTTCCGCGAATTTGCGCGCCTCGTCATAGTATTTCGATAAACCCGCCAGTGTTTTGGTGCGCGCCTCATTCTTTTTGTCAGGCTCCGGGATGCGCGCCCCGCCGAACAGCACCACGGTGCTTTCAATCCCGCGTTCCTTCATGATGATTTCTGGCTTCAGCAATTCCAACTGCAACCGCACAGGCCGCAGTTCATCGCGGCACATGAAATCATCATCGGCAAAGGCCAGACGATACGCAGGCGCACGGGTCTGGGGCGTGTCGGGCACCTGTTCGGCCGCTGCGCGGTCGGAATGGGCATCGGTCAAGGGGCTGGTGCGGTCGTCTTTCATGGGGCGGCCTTTCTGATCTTGGGTCTCGACCCTCAGGCCTATAGGTTTCACTCCGACTTGGCCAGAAGGAGAGCGCCGTTGCACTGGCAATCAGACATTATTGCAGCCCGAGCCCGGATCGCGCCGTATGTGCGGCGCACCCCGGTGATGGATCTGAGCGTGGACGAGCTGACCCATCCCGTGGCGCTGAAGCTGGAACAGACGCAGCACACCGGCAGCTTCAAGGTGCGGGGCGCGTTCAACACGCTTTTGTCGCGCGATGTGCCAAAGGCCGGTGTGGTCGCGGCATCGGGCGGCAATCACGGCGCGGCGGTGGCCTATGCCGCGCGAGCATCGGGGCACAAGGCGCGCATCTACGTGCCTGAGATCGCGGGGCCTGCCAAGATCGCGCTGATTGAACGGACAGGCGCGGATCTTGTTGTGGTGGAGGGGGCTTATGCCAACGCTTTTGAGGCCGCGCAAACCTATGAGGCCGAAACGGGCGCGATGCAGGTTCATGCCTACGATGCCGAAGCGACGGTGGCCGGGCAGGGCACGTTGATGGCTGAATGGGAAGATCAGGGATTGGATGCCGACACGGTTCTGATCGCCGTAGGGGGCGGCGGGTTGATCGCGGGCGCGCTGGCGTGGTTGCAAGGCGGGCGCAAAGTGGTGGCGGTGGAATCCCAAGGCTGCCCCACGCTGCAGGCCGCGCGGGCGGCGGGCGCACCTGTCGATATTGCCCCCACGGGCATCGCCGCCAATGCCCTTGGTGCGCGCCGGATTGGTGAGATTTGTTTTGCGCTGTCACAGGCACAAGATGTTCAAACCCTGCTGGTCGATGATGACCACATCACTGCCGCGCAGACGCATCTGTGGCGGCAGGCCCGGCAATTGGTGGAACCCGCAGGTGCTGCGGCCTTGGCGGCGCTGACGTCGGGCGCGTACCGGCCCGCCCCAGACGAACGTGTCGCCGTTCTGATCTGCGGGGGCAATATCGCACCTGATCCGATTGCGTGATGCCGTGTGACCCCGTATAGGCGAGGCGATACCGAATAGGAGACACCCATGTCCAACGCACAGCTTGAAACCGCGATCGAGGCCGCTTGGGATGCCCGTGATACGATCACTTCCGCGACCACCGGTGAAACGCGTGAGGCGATTGAGGATACGCTCAATGCGCTCGATAGTGGCAGCTTGCGGGTGGCCGAAAAGCAGGACAGTGGTGACTGGCATGTGAACCAATGGGCCAAGAAGGCCGTGCTGCTGGGCTTCCGCATCAAGGATATGGAACCGCAGACGGGCGGCCCGCAAGGCGGCGGCTGGTGGGATAAGGTCGACAGCAAATTCAAAGGCTGGGGCGAAAACCAGTGGCAGGCGGCGGGCTTCCGCGCAGTGCCCAACTGCGTGGTGCGCAAATCAGCCTTTATCGCGCCCGGTGTGGTGCTGATGCCCTCTTTCGTGAACCTCGGTGCCTATGTGGACATGGGCACGATGGTGGACACCTGGGCCACGGTCGGGTCCTGCGCGCAAATCGGCAAGAACGTGCACCTGTCGGGCGGCGTGGGCATTGGCGGCGTGTTGGAGCCGATGCAGGCGGGGCCGACGATCATCGAAGACAATTGCTTTATCGGGGCGCGGTCCGAGGTCGTAGAAGGCTGCATCGTGCGCGAAGGGTCCGTTCTGGGCATGGGCGTTTTCATCGGCAAATCCACCAAGATCGTGGATCGCGAAACGGGTGAGGTGACCTATGGCGAGGTGCCGCCCTATTCCGTGGTCGTAGCCGGGTCTATGCCAACGAAGAACAATATCAGCCTCTATTGCGCGGTGATCGTGAAGCGGGTGGATGAAAAGACCCGGTCCAAGACTGGGATCAATGAGCTTTTGCGTGACTAAACCCAAACGCAAACAGGAGGTCTTCACCCTGTTGGTGGAGATCGGCCGCAAGGACGGTGATGGCCTGCCCGATGGGGCTACGGGGGCCGCGCTGATGGTCTATGCCAGCGGCGTGGATGAGGCCGAGGCCGTGCGCGAAACGGTGGCGATCCTCAAACAGGCCGACACCGCGCCTTTGGATGTGTCAGGCTACGGCACGCTGGCCGAGCGGGAGGCCGAGGGGCACGACATCTCTGACGAGGAACGCGCTTTGATGGCGCGGGCATTGGAAGAGAACGCGGTGATCGTGGCGCAGGTGACGCCGTTTTTTGAAGAGTAAGGCGCGCATTCTTTAAAAGAATGCGTCCGAAGTCTTTTAAAGACTTCGGTGCCCTCACGCCGCCCGGGCGCTGGCCAGCGTGATGGCCTCAAAGGGTTTCAGAACAGGCCACACGGGGCGGGCATGTTCTGGCAACAGCGACCGGTCGATATGGGACAGAACGCTCGCCTCCAGCTTTTCGGCGCGGCGACGGATGCGCCCGATGTAAAGGCTCTCAATCGGGCAGCCAGAGGCGATGATGGCCTCATGATTGGGCAGCACGATCTGGTAAAGCGACAAGGTATCCGGCCCATCGACATAGCTTGCGGACACGTCATTGATCAGGTGACGCGCGGGGATCGACACGGCCTCATGCCCGAACATGTATTCCACGTCCGACCCATGCATGACGATGCGCTGGTCCGAGGACAGGATCAGATTGCGCGTCAGGCCGAAATACCCCGCGCGCAAGCAAACCGGGCGGAATGCGCCTTGCGCGGGCACCTCCCGCCGGATGACGTGCAGCACCGGCACAAGATCACCGGCATCTGTCATCACCAGATCACCGCGTTTGAGCGTGTGGATATAGCGTTCCCCCTGATCGGTCAGAATCGGGGTTTGCGGCATAAGGCCCGGATTGGGGCCTACCGGTTCGATGCTGTCGCTTAACCCGATCTGCATCACATGGGCGTCGATCTGGTGCATATGCGGGCGGGTCATCAGATCGCGCATATCCGTTCGGATCATCGGGCGTGGGGGTTTGAGTTGCACCATGTGCAGGCTGTCGGGTTCTGGCCGTTCAATGGCCAGACGGGCAAACCGGGCTGTCGCATCCCAGCTATAGGACAGGCGCACCACATCGGTGCGATCCATATAGGGGCAGGGCAGAACCGCGCTTTCGGTGTCTTGGCCTTGCGCCTCAATCATGACCACGCTGCCGCCGGGCAAAACCTGAAGCGAAAATTGCCCGGGCCAGGGAAAACAGCGGTCAAAGGCCAAAAGGGTTTGCGGGCGATCCTCTGGCGACAAACGCGCCTCTATCATCAACGTGCCGCGGGGCAAAAGCTCAATAAGCGGGTTGGTCGGGTCCGATGTGACCTGGCCGGGATCAGGTTGATCGAACCATCCTGTGTGTCGCGTGCAAGCGCCAATCCAGCTCATGCTCAGGCGGCCCATTTCCGCGCCAGAAGCTGTGCTTCATAACGTTTGAGCGATGGGCGCGCCGCCGCGCTGTAGCCGGTGCCGGTTTCGGGTTCCAGTTCGGGAAAGATCGCTTGTATCTCGGCCACCATCTCTGCCTCGAAAGAATGCAGAACCTGTGGCCCGGGCAGGAAGCTTTCTGTTTCCAGACCGGCGGAATAGACCACTTCGTGCTGGTCAAACAGGATGTGGAAATAGTCCACATACCCGCCTTCCACCTGCCGAACGGTGCGCCCGTTCACCAGATCCTTGGCCGCGATCAGCACCTCGGGTTCCCCGAACAAAAGCTCTGCCAGAACATCCTTGATCAGCACCCGGTGCAAGGGGGAGACGGCCAGATCAGCATGGTCGCCAAACGTGCCCGCCTTGATCCAGACAGGGGCGAAAGCGCCCTCCGCCTCCACCTGTCGATGGCCGATCCAGCGGATGGGCTGCAGCCCGCGATCCTTGGTCATCACCATGTCGCCCACTGCAAGATCTTCGACCGGGCGTTCGCCTTGGTCGGTCAGGATCATGGTTTCGGCCACGAAACACGGCACCGAGGTCAGGTTCACAAAGGCCGTCGCGCTTTCGCCCGTGGTGCTTTCGACCTCATAGGTGAAAGTCAGCGTTTCTTCATCGCTGTCGTTTTCAATGGTGATCGTGCCGTCGGTGTTGACGACGATGATCTGGCCAGAGGGCAGGGTGATCGGGTTCTGGCCATTCACCTGTTGCCCGTTGATATGCGTGATGAAAAGGGTGCCACCCGTGGCATTGGCATCATTGCCCAGGATGTCAAAGGTCTTGGTGGCATCGGGTGCCATGGTCAGATCATCATCCGTGGCAATCAGTGCGGTCTGCACCGAATCCGCGGCAATGAGCAGGGTGGAATCGTAATTGGCATCGGCCACATCCGCGATGCCGATGCGGATGTTGTTTTCCGCACCCGCCACCACATCCATGACCAGCGTCAGGGTGATCGTCACCCCATCCATTTCCGTGTTCAGCTGGTCCCCGGTGTTGTCCTGGAACAAGTTGCCGTTTGACCCGGAATTCAGGTTGCCGGGGTCCACATCCCCGTCGCCCACGGCAATCTCCACCAATTCGCCATTGACCCAAACGCCGACGAAATCCTGGAACTGAGAGTTGGTGAATTCGGGATATTCCTCTGACGCGAAAACCAGTTGCATGGTCATCTGGTTGCCATCGGGAATGAAGGTCACATCCAGAAAGGCCGCATCAAACGTGTTGGCGCCCGCGGCTGCGTTGAAATCGGCCACGTTGTTGGGCCCGTTGGAGGCCGTCGTGGTGCCGGCGTTCAGATTGGATTGCGACGCGTTGTTGTTGGTGAACCCGCGTAGATCGCCCGTGGACAGCAAGATCCCGCTGTCTCCGGGCACAACGCCGGGGGCAATGGTATCGCCGTTGGTGTAGATGCCGGAACTGTCGCGGTCGCCCGTATAAGTGGCACTGACAATCTGGACGCTGTCACCAAAGATGTTTTCGGCCATCTCTTGACCGGTGACATTGCGATCAATGGGGAGTTCGGCACCCGCAACCATTCTTGCCCACCTCGTTTCTGGCCGAGGTCAAAACGCAATCGCACCGGTCCATGCCGGTTCTGTCTGGGTGCCTGATACCCGCTCGATTGGCGGCCTTTGTGGCCGCGTTTGCCCTGCCTCGGGTCTGTTATTATTGATTTTGTTAGCAGAATCCGGCGGCGTTGTTAAGACTTATTCACCGTGTCTCAATAATCGTGTAGGGCGGTGTGACACGCGCAAAGAAGGTGCCATGCATGTTGCAACCTGTAGATCCCGCCCAGCTGACAGCCGATCTGATCCGCTGCCCATCGGTTACGCCCGATGAGGGCGGTGCGCTGGTGTTGCTGGAAGACCTTCTGAGTACGGCAGGCTTTGAATGCACCCGCGTGGATCGGGGTGGGGTGGCCAACTTGTTTGCCCGTTGGGGTGACAAAACGGCGTCGCGCCGGTTTGGGTTCAACGGACATACTGATGTGGTTCCCGTGGGGGATGAGGCCGCGTGGTCCGTCCCGCCATTCGGGGCCGAGACGCGCGATGGCATGATCTGGGGCCGCGGCGCGACGGATATGAAATCGGGCGTGGCAGCGTTCGCGGCGGCGGCGGTGGATTTTGTGACAGAGACACCTCCGGCGGACGGATCAGTCGTGCTCGCCATCACCGGGGATGAAGAGGGCGACGCGGTGGATGGCACCGTGGCGCTGCTCGACTGGATGGACGCACAAGGCGAGGCGATAGATGCCTGTCTGGTGGGCGAACCCACCTGCCCCACGACTATGGGCGAGATGATGAAAATCGGGCGGCGCGGGTCGCTGTCGGCGTGGATCGCCGTGACCGGGGTGCAGGGGCATTCCGCCTATCCGCACCGCGCCAAGAATCCGCTGCCCGCGATGGCCCGGCTGGTGGATCGACTGTCCTCTCATGTGCTGGATGAAGGGACGGAGCATTTCGATGCCTCTACCCTTGCCGTGGTGAGTGTTGAGACTGGAAATGACACGACCAACGTGATCCCTGCGGCCTGTCGCGCGACGGTGAATATACGGTTCAATGACGCACATACCGGCGCTGGGCTGACGGAGTGGTTGCAGGGTCATCTGGACCAGATCGCGCATGAGTTCGGTGTTGAAGCCGAGATGCGCGTGAAAATCTCCGGCGAAAGTTTCCTCACGCCGCCCGGCCCGCTTTCCGATCTTGTGGCCCGCGCGGTGGAGGCGGAGACGGGCATCACCCCGGTGCTGTCCACCTCTGGCGGCACGTCGGATGCGCGGTTCGTCAAGGATCACTGCCCGGTGGTAGAATTCGGCCTTGTGGGGCAGACGATGCATCAGGTGGATGAACGTGTAGAGATTGCGCAGATTCATACGCTCAAATCCATCTACGGGCGCATTTTGCGGGACTACTTCGCATGACACTGAAGTTCGGCCCGACGACGGACATAGCAGCCTGTCTGGAATTGCGCCGCGTGGTGTTCATGGTCGAACAGAGCGTGTCAGAGGAAGACGAACGCGACGGGATGGATGATCAAGCCCACCACATTCTGGCTTCGCAAGATGGTCGGCCAGTGGGCTGCGCGCGCATTTTTCTGGATGGCGATGTGGGCAAGATCGGGCGCGTCTGCGTGTTGTCCGATCAGCGCGGCACGGGGCTTGGGAAGGCGCTGATCGAGGCCTGTTTGACCCATCTTCAAACCCTGGGGGCCACGCGCGCCAAACTGGGCGCACAGACCCATGCGCTTGGGTTTTACGAGGCGCTGGGCTTTGTGGCCTATGGCGATGAATTCGATGACGCGGGCATCCCGCACCGCATGATGGAACGCCGCCTTTGAGCCGCGCCAAGCTGGTCATCATGGTCAAACAGCCCAAGGCCGGACAGGTCAAAACGCGGCTCGGTCGTGATATTGGCATGACGGCGGCTGCATGGTGGTTTCGCCATCAGGTGGGCGCGCTTTTGCGGCGGATAGAAGACCCGCGCTGGCAAACTGTGCTGGCGGTCGCCGCTGATCGGGACGGGATGATACACCCTTGGCCTGCGCACTTGGCACGCATCCCGCAAGGCCGGGGCGATCTGGGCGCGCGGATGGGGCGGATCATGCGGGGTGCGCCGCCGGGGCCCGTGTGCATCATTGGCGCGGATATTCCCGGCGTGACCCGGGCACATATTGTGCGAGCGTTTGCGGCGCTTGGGAACCACGATGCGGTGTTTGGCCCGGCCCCGGATGGGGGGTATTGGTTGGTGGGGTTGAAACGCGCCGCCCGTATGCCGCCTACGCTTTTCCAGGATGTCAGATGGTCTACGGAACATGCTTTGTCTGACACGATCGCGGGTCTGCCGGACGCGCGGATTGCGATGGTGGACAAGTTGCGCGATGTAGACCGCGCCGCGGATTTGGAGGCACTGTGCAAGTCGGTCTGATCATTCTGTGCCTCGCTTATGTGCTGAGCCAATTCTTCCGCGCCTTCCTGGCCGTGCTGACCGATGTGCTGGCCCAGGACGTGGGCGCGACAGCGGATGATCTGGCCTTCGCCTCCGGCCTTTGGTTTATCACCTTCGCTGCGATGCAAATCCCTGTGGGCTGGGCGCTTGACCGGATCGGGCCGAAACGCACCGCGTCTGTTCTGCTTTTCATCGGCGGCGGCGGTGGTGCACTTCTTTTCGCTGTGGCCAGCGGGCCGCTCCAGATCAACATCGCGATGATGCTGATTGGTGTGGGATGTTCGCCGGTTCTGATGGCGTCCTATTTCATCTTCGCGCGCGAATACCCGCCCGCTCGGTTTGCCACGCTGGCCGCCTTGATGCTGGGCGTTGGGTCTTTGGGCAATCTTGTGGCCTCCTACCCCATGGCGCTGGCGGCGGAATGGCTGGGCTGGCGTGCAAGCCTTGTAGGTCTTGCCGTGATTTCAGTTGCGGTGGCGGTTGGTATCCAACTGACTGTCCGCGATCCCGCGCGCGTCGTGGAGGAGGCGGGCGGCTCGCTTCTAAGCCTGCTCAGGATGCCTGCGCTTTGGGCGATCATTCCGCTTATGATCGTGGCCTATGCGCCTGCGGCCGCAATTCGCGGGCTTTGGATGGGGCCTTACCTGATCGACATTCACGGGCTGACCACGGGGCAAGTGGGGCAGGCGACGCTGGCCATGGGGATCGCGATGATTTTGGGCACGTTCTTTTACGGCCCGCTCGACCGGATGCTGGGCACGCGCAAATGGGTGATCTTTTTCGGCAATCTTGTTTGCGCTGCCGCGATCCTCGGGCTGGCGGCCTTTGTGGAAAGTGGGGTGATCCTCGCCATCGCGCTCTGCGCCGCGCTTGGCTTCTTTGGCGCGACCTTCCCAGTGATCATCGCCCATGCCCGCGCCTTCTTTCCGGCGGCACTGGCCGGGCGAGGTGTGACGCTCATGAACCTCTTCGGGATCGGCGGTGTGGGGCTGTTGCAATTTGCCTCTGGCCCGCTGCATGCCGGGGTCACGGCAAGCTCTGGTGCTGCTGCGGCCTATGCCACGCTCTTTGCCATGTTCGGGGTCGCGCTCTTGCTTGGGTGCGTTATCTACCTCTTTAGCCGCGACGCTACGTCTTGAGATAAACCTTTCCCCCAACACCCCATGGGAGTAAGACGCGCCCGGGAACGTCCCAAAATCGGAGAATCTTACAATGGGATACAAAGTCGTCGTCGCCGGGGCCACAGGCAATGTGGGCCGCGAAATGCTGAACATTCTGGCCGAGCGCCAGTTTCCTGTGGATGAGCTTGCCGCGCTGGCCTCTCGTCGCTCTTTGGGCACGGAAGTCACGTTTGTTGAGAAAACACTGACGACGAAAGATATCGACACGTTTGATTTCACGGGCTGGGACATTGCGCTGTTTGCCATCGGATCGGAGGCCACGAAGCAATACGCGCCCAAAGCTGCGGCTGCGGGCTGCGTGGTGATCGATAATTCCTCGCTGTACCGCTATGACCCTGATGTTCCGCTGGTGGTGCCGGAAGTGAACCCCGAAGCCGTCGAAGGTTATGCCAAGAAGAACATCATCGCGAACCCCAACTGTTCCACGGCGCAGATGGTCGTGGCGCTGAAGCCGCTGCATGATCGCGCCCGCATCAAGCGCGTGGTGGTGTCGACCTATCAATCCGTGTCCGGCGCCGGCAAGGACGGGATGGATGAGCTTTGGGATCAGACCAAATCCATCTACAACCCGACGACGGATGTGGAACCCAACAAGTTCCAAAAACAGATCGCCTTCAACGTGATCCCCCATATCGACAGCTTCATGGAGGATGGCTCCACCAAGGAAGAGTGGAAGATGGTGGCGGAAACGAAAAAGATCGTGGACCCTTCCATCAAGGTCACGGCGACCTGCGTGCGCGTGCCTGTGTTCGTGGGTCATTCTGAGGCCGTGAATATCGAGTTCGAGGATTTCCTCGACGAAGATGAGGCCCGCGATATCCTGCGGGAGGCCCCGGGCATCATGGTGATCGATAAGCGGGAGGCCGGTGGCTACGTCACGCCGATTGAGTGCGTGGGCGACTACGCGACCTTCATCAGCCGCATCCGTCAGGACAGCACGATTGAGAACGGGCTGAACCTGTGGTGCGTGTCCGATAACCTGCGCAAGGGCGCGGCGCTCAACGCCGTGCAGATCGCAGAGACGCTGGGCAACCGGGTGCTGAAGAAAGGGTTGGAGCCGGCTTAAAACGTCTCAATCACGTCGAAGTCTTCAGTGATGTCTTTGACAGGAGGGCGCCGATGGGTGCCCTCTTTTCTTTTGTCATCCAGACCGGGAATGGTGGGCTGTGACAGCACGCGCTGCGCCAGCCAAGCATGCGGGTGGCCGGGGAATGCCTCCCCCATCTGTTTGATCAATTCTCGATAGGCAAACCCAAGGTCTGATGCCTTGCAAACACGCCGCCCGCTGTCCCGGCTGTGCAGGGCGAGGCCGCCGCCAGCCACGACGAGGCAATACCCTTTAGATTTCAGTCGCGCGGTCAAATTCGACCATGACTTGGCTTGCGTGAATTCAGGCAGCAGGCGATCCCTGAGCGCTTGAACCATGTGGTCCTGCGCGGTCTCTGCGGGCCGTGCCCGATGCGTCATTTTGATTTCGCGCGTGACCAGATCGCGCAGCAATTGGCTAACGGTGACACCGCGTTCCTGCGCCAGCATCCGCGCGGCATCGGCGAGTTCGGATTTCAGTTTTACATCTACCCATTCCATACCTGCCACCAAACACGGGGATGGTTAGGGAAGGGTTAATCGAAACCTTAAAATTCGTCAGAAACGCTCTGCCCGCAGCACCTGGCAATCCACGACGCTGACCACGCCAATGTGTTTCTCGACCACCTCAAAGGCTGCGTCCAGCAGATGATCGAGCCGTTCCGATTTGATCATGCACACAACCTGCACCATGCCTGCCCCGCGCGTCACATCACCGGACCGTTCCCATTCGCCTGACCGGCCGGACCCGCCATACACCGGCAAGATCGTGTAGCCGGTCACGCCCGCCTCTTGCAGGGCCTGGGTCAGGCGCGACTGCATGGCGCGCTCAATGGTGATTTCCACGCGTTTGGCGTTGTGGGTTTGCATGTCAGCCTCCAGTCATGGCTTGGGCAAGCGTCAGGTAAAGCGGGATCCCGATGGTCAGATTAAACGGGAAGGTGACCCCGAGCGACAAGGTCAAATAGATCGACGGGTTCGCCTCTGGCAGCGCCACGCGCATGGCGGCGGGCACGGCGATGTAACTCGCTGAGGCAGACAACGTCATCAGCAAAAGCGCCCCACCGGTGGAAAGCCCCAGCCCAAGCGCCGCCCCCAACCCCAGAAGGCTGCCGACGATGGGCATCACGATGCCGAACGCGATGCTGCCAAGGCCCAATGCCTTGCGGCCGCGTTGCATCCCGCGCCCGGCGACCAGACCCATATCCAGCAAAAACAGACACAACACGCCCTTGAACGGCGCGACGATGAAGCTGTCGATTTCCTGCAGACCTTTTTCCCCCGTGATCCAGCCGATGAAGAACGCCCCGACAAGCAACACAATGGACCCGTTCAGCAGGATTTCGCGCCAGAGCTGGCTGTCCATGCGCCCGCCCTTTTCCCCGCGTGTCACCAGCCACAGCGCGGACAGGATCGCGGGTGCCTCCATCGCGGCGGCCACGGCGACCATGTAGCCTTCTGACGAGATGCCGCGCCCTTCCAGCACAGAGGTGGCGGCCACGAAGGTCACGATGGAGATCGATCCGTAATGCCCCGCAACGGCTGCGGCATTCAGGCGGTCCATCCCCGACATCAGGCGAAGCAAGAAAAAGGCGATAAACGGGATCAAGGCCGATAGAACAACCCCCGCCAGCAGCGACAATCCCAGCGTCAAATCCACGCCGTGATCGGCTACGCTGACCCCACCTTTGAACCCGATGGCAAAGAGCAGGTAAAGCGAGATGGCCTTGGCCGCAGCTTCGGGAAAGGACAGATCCGACTTCGCAAGAGACGCCGCAAGACCAAGCGCGAAGCTTAGCACAATGGGCGACATCAAGTTGTCTGCCGCCAATGCGAAGATTTCCGTCATGTCCTGTCCACCCAGTTGATCGCGTGCAGGCCTTGTATGGTGCTCAGCGCAAAAGGGAAGTCAAAATGCGCCAATTTCACCGCAAAGCCCAATGACCCAAGACCGGTTGCGCCCAGTTTTCGGAGAATTCGACGGAGATTCCCCTTCCTCCGCAACCTTTTGAAAACCTACAAATCCGATATTGCCTGCGTGCACTGGGGGGTGCGTTAACTCGGGGTGAATTGTGGACTACGTAACATCTTTGAAACAGCGTGAAACCGTCATGCTGGACAGTGATCGGCTGAATGATCTGTATGCGCAGCTGGGTCAGCATGCGGCAGAAGACGTCGTGTGCCGCGCCCTGGAGGAGATGGCCGCCCGCCTGTCGCACATTGAAAAAAGCTACAATGCGGGCGACTGGGATGATCTGCGCAAGAATGCCCGCGGCCTCGGGGCCATTGCTGATCAGTTGGGCATCACCGTGCTGGCCAAGGTCGCGCGCGATGTGAAATCCTGTGTTGAGGCCGGGGACCCGGTGGCGCTTGCCGCCACGCTGGCCCGGCTGATGCGCGTGGGCGAAACCTCCCTCACGGAAGTATGGGATATGCAGGAAATCTGACACCCGCCGCTTTCCTTGCCCGGCCGTAGGGCGTAGGCTTCGTGAGACACGTCACGTGCGACACACCAGCCTGAGGCCATTCATGCCGCCCAAATTTTCCGACGCCACCGCAAATGCCATCCCCATCCATGTGATCGAACAGGACGGTTTGGATGCTTTTCTGGATGCGCAACCTGATCGCATCGCATCATGGGCGCGGGCTGCGGGGTTCCAGGCCGGGCTTGGCACGCATGTTCTGGTCCCTTCTGAGGATGGCGGTCTTCAGGCTGTTTTGGCGGGCTATGGCAGTGCCGATGCCCGCGCGCGGGGGCGCTTTCATCTGGCCGCCATGGCCAAGGCCCTGCCCGAGGGCGACTACCGGCTGGAGGGGTTGGCGGAAGAGGACTGTTCAACCGAGGCCTTGGGTTGGTTGCTGTCCGGCTACGGGTTTTCGCGCTACCGTGAACAGGCCGGGGCAAAGGCCCGTCTGGTGGCACCGGACGGCGTCGATGCCGCGCGGCTGGAAGCGATTGCCGCGGGCGAATATCTGACACGCGATCTCATCAACACACCCGCCTTCGATATGGGTCCCGCGGATCTGGAGGCCGCGGCCTCAGACCTTGCAAAGACCCATGGTGCCGAGATGTCGGTGATCCAGGGGGATGCGCTTCTGGATGAAAACTTCCCCCTGATCCACACGGTTGGCCGTGCGGCAGAACAAGCGCCCCGGTTGATGGACATGCGCTGGGGCAATGAGGGGCCGAAGCTGACACTGGTGGGCAAGGGCGTGTGTTTTGACACCGGCGGGCTCAACCTGAAACCCGGCGGGTCCATGGGGTTGATGAAGAAGGATATGGGCGGGGCGGCGACCGTGTTGGGGCTGGCGCATATGATCATGGCGCTTGGCCTTCAGGTGCAACTGCGCGTGCTGATCCCTGCGGTGGAAAATTCCGTGGCGGGCAATGCCTATCGCCCTGGTGACATCCTGACCGCGCGAGGCGGCCAGACGGTGGAGATTAACAATACGGATGCCGAAGGGCGGCTGGTGCTGGCCGATGCCTTGACCCTGGGTGCAGAGGAAAACCCCGACCTGATGGTGTCGATGGCCACGCTCACCGGGGCCGCGCGGGTGGCCGTCGGGGCCGATCTGGCCCCGTTTTTCAGTGATGACACGGGCTTTGCCCGCGCGCTGGAGGACGCATCAGAGCGTGTCGGTGATCCGGTCTGGCGCTTGCCCTTGCACAAACCCTATGAGGCCCTGATCGAACCCGGCATTGCAGACCTTGATAACGCCCCCAAGGGCGGGTTCGCCGGGGCCATCACCGCGGCTCTTTTCCTGCGGCGGTTCGCGGGTGATGTGAATTACGCCCATTTCGACATTTACTGCTGGTCGGCATCCAACCAACCCGCCCGGCCAAAAGGCGGCGTTGGCATGGGCGCGCGTGCCCTGCTGGAGGCCTTGCCCGAGGTGCTGAGCCTGTGAGCGATCCTCGCCGCACACCGGTCAACCCGCGTGTGGCGGCGAAACGGTTACTCGGTGTCGTGGAGGCCCCGAGTTTTGAGCAAGGCACGCTGGCATCCGTGAGCCAACCTTTGGTGGATCTGCTACGAGAGCCGGGCGGCGGGCGCGATCGCCAGCTTTGCATGGGTGAAACCGTGCTGATTTACGAACAACATCTCGGATGGGCCTTTGTAGAGGCCACGCGGGACGGATATGTCGGCTATATTTCCGTGCGCGATATTGGCGATGCGCCAGAACCAACGCACCGGGTGACAGCGCGATCCACCCATTTGTACGAAGAGCCGGATTTCAAAATGCGGGAAAAGACCGCGATCAGTTTTGGATCGCTGATCAATCTGGTGGGGCCGGTGAATGAACGCTTCGCCGAAACCGGTGCCGGGCTTTACATCCCCACGGCGCATCTTTCACTCATTGATGAAAACGAGGCCGATCCCGTCACCGTATCCGAGCGTTTGCTGGGCACGCCTTACCTGTGGGGCGGCAATTCCAGTTTCGGGACCGATTGTTCCGGCCTTGTGCAGATGGCCTGTCTGGCCTGCGGGATACCCTGTCCCGGGGATGCCGATATGCAGGAGGAAGAACTTGGCGTGCATCTGCCCGATGATGCCCCCCTGCAGCGCGGCGATCTGATTTTCTGGCACGGGCATGTGGCGTGGATGGCCGACGCCGACACGTTGATTCACGCCAATGCTCATCACATGGCCACGGCCTATGAACCCTTTGCTGCGGCTTGCGCCCGCATCAAGGAACAAGGCGATGGCCCTGTCACATCCCGCAAACGATTGGAGCTTTGCCCATGAGCGACACCTTCTTTCACCCTGTCTCCGGCATGGATCTGCCGCGGTTTGCGGGCGTGCCCACTTTCATGCGCTTGCCCCATGTGCCTGTGGGGCATGAGCGGTTCAATGATGTGCAGATCGGCCTCATCGGTGTGCCGTGGGACAGCGGCACCACCAACCGCCCGGGCCCACGCCATGGGCCGCGGCAGTTGCGCGATGCCTCCACCATGATGCGCGCGCAACACGCCGTGTCGGGGATGCGGCCATTTGAGGCCGCGCGCTGTGCGGATTTGGGCGATGTGGGGCCGAACCCGGCCGATATCGAGGACAGCATGGCAAGGATCACCGCATTTTATGACCAAGTCGTCGGGGCGGGCATCATGCCGCTGACGGCGGGGGGTGATCACCTGACCTCGCTGCCGGTCTTGCGGTCGGTGGCGAAGAAGGCACCGGTGGGCATGATCCATTTCGACAGCCACACCGACCTTTTCCATTCCTATTTCGGCGGCATGATGTACACCCACGGCACGCCCTTCCGCCGCGCGGTGGAGGAGGGGTTGCTTGACCCCAAGCGCGTCGTCCAGATCGGTCTGCGCGGTACGATGTATGATACTGAAGACCGTGATTTTGCCGCCGCCGAGGGCATTCGCCTGATCCTCATTGAGGAATTCTTCGCCCGAGGCGTCGAAGATGTGATGGCCGAGGCGCGCGAGATCGCGGGCGAGGGCGACACCTATATCAGCTACGACATTGATTTCGTCGATCCCACCTTTGCCCCCGGCACCGGCACGCCGGAGGTGGGCGGGCCGAATTCCTTCCAGGCGTTACAGGTGGTGCGGGAGTTGAAGGGCGTGAACATCATAGGCGCGGATATGGTGGAGGTGTCGCCGCCCTTTGACGAAAGCGGCGGCACGGCCTTTCTAGGCGTGTCGATCATGTACGAACTTCTGTGCCAGATGGCCGGTCAGGTGAAGGGGTAGATCGCGTGTCGAACCCCAATCAGGACCAGGCCGATTTCTGGTCGAAGAAACCGGGCCTTACGTGGTCGGAAAACGACGCGGCCATGGATGCCACGCTGGCGCCCGTGCTGGATCATTTGCTAGAGGTCGCCGCGCTGCAACCGGGTGAAAGGGTGATCGATATCGGCTGTGGCACAGGGCTCAGCACCCGGCGCGCGGGCCGTGTGGCGGGGCATGTGACCGGGGTGGATATCGCCGAACAAATGCTGGTGAAGGCACGCGTGTCGGCCAGGGGGCAAGACAATGTGGATTTCCAATGTGCCGACGCCCAAACCCATGCTTTCCAAAAAGGGGTGTTTGACGCCGTCATCTCCCGTTTCGGTGTGATGTTTTTCGCCGATCCATCCGCCGCGTTTGCCAACATCGCGCGCGCTGTGAAACCCGGCGGGCGCATGGTGTTCATGACTTGGGCCAGCGGCCCGGAGAACCCGTGGTTTTCGGTGCCCCGCGCGGTCGCGATGGAGCGGTTGGGAGAAGTAGAGCCGACCCCACCCAATGCACCCGGCCCCATGGGTCTGGCGGATGTGGACTATACCCGCGATGTATTCGCCAAGGCCGGGCTGAATAACGTCACGATCACGCCCGTCGCGATGGACCTCACCCCGCCCGGCACAGCGCAATGGATGGGAGAGTTCTCCCTCGTCCTAGGCCCTGCCTCCCGCATCTTCGCTGATCTGGAGGGAACGGCGGATGACGCAGCCGCCATCGTGGCGGGCGTGGCCGAGCGGTTCAAGGATTGCGAAACAGACGACGGCCTGCGCATTCCTGCGGTTCTCAACCGGATCGAGGTGCGGTGCTGATGCGAAGTCTTTAAAAGACTTCGGTCGCATTCTTTTAAAGAATGCGTGGGTCCTACAGCGATGCCTCTGGCCTAAATCCGTCGGGTATGCGGTCGCGTCCCTCCAGCACCAGATCGGCCATCACCTCTGCCACCTTCGGGGCCATGCCAAACCCGATCTTGAACCCGCCATTTGCAAAGTATTCGCCGTCTCGCAAAGGATGCGCCCCCAGCATCGGCGCGCGTGACCGGCTCCGAGGGCGCAAACCCGCCCAGCGTTCGATGACAGTGGCCTCGCGCAGTTCGGGCAGGGCTTGTCGCGCCGTCTCAATCAATTCTTCCAGCTGGTCATCGGTCGTGTCGGGTGCGTCATACTCTCTTTCGGACGTGGACCCGATCGCTGTCGTGCCATCGCCATGGGGGACGATGTGCAGCCCATCAACAAACAGCTGCGGACCGGTCCGCGCGTCAAAATCCAGCAAGGCCGCTTGCCCCTTCACACCGTTGCCAATGGCCCGGTCAAGCTTGCCCGACATCTCAATCAATCCCGCCGCGCCGGTGGCATGGATCACCTTGCCCGCTGGCTCCCCTTCGGTCAGCATCTCGGCCCCTCGGTTTTGCAGCGCTTCGCTCAGGGCCAAACACGCCTGCCGGGGATGCAGCCGCGCTGACAGCGTGTCATAGATATACCACCCCGTGGGGGACGGCGGCGTGACCGGGCCGGGTGGTGTTTGCGTGACGTTCCACGTGGCTTGGCCCTGCCACAGCTCTTTCGCGCCTGTTTCGCGCCCACGGGCAAGCTCCACCGCGCGCGCGTCCAGCAAGGGCTGCACCCGGCCTGTACGACCATAGCCAGAAGTTTTGCCAGAGGCCGCCTCAACCCCTGTCCAAAACGCCTCAGCCATCAATAGGCTGTCCAGCTGAAACGCCTTCTTGTCATTCCAGTTTTCCGGCACATGCGGGGCCAGCGCGCCGACGATCCCACCTGACGCCCCCGCGCCGGGGCCGCCGGGGTCAATCACGCGCACCGATGCACCGCGTTGCTGGCAGGCCCAGGCAATCGAGAGGCCGAAAATACCCGCCCCCAGGATTGTGACATCAGCGCTTGTCATTCCCCCTGCCTCCTTGCAGTGTCGCGCGTGCCTATACCATGGCCAGGCGCGGGTCGAGATCATCAAGGTGGTTCATGACAGATGAGAAGCCAGAGTTGGACTGGCGCGCAGGTGAAATCCCTGTGTCGCGGCGCTTTGATGATCCTTACTACAGCCTGGATAACGGCCTTGAGGAAACCCGCCACGTGTTCCTTGCCGGCAATGACCTGCCCGCCCGGTTCCGCGATGGCTTCCACATTGCCGAGCTTGGGTTTGGCACGGGGTTAAATCTGCTGGCAGCGTTGTCGCTTTGGCGGGAGACGGGGCAGGACGGGCGATTGCACTTTACAAGTTTCGAGGCCTTCCCGCTGAGTGCAGAGGAGATGATCCGCGCGCAGATGGCCTTTCCCGGGCTGCAGGATCTGGCGCAGTCGCTCGCCCCCGAATGGGCTGGCTTGCCCGAAATTAACCTGCATGATCTGCGCTTTCGCATGATCGTCGGCGACGCGCGAGACACACTGTCTGCTTGGGACGGGGCCGCTGATGCGTGGTTCCTGGATGGCTTTTCTCCGGCTAAGAACCCCGAACTTTGGGGCGCAGACCTCATGGCGCAGGTCTTTGCCAAAACCGCACCGGAGGGCACCGCCGCCACCTACACGGCTGCAGGCGATGTGCGTCGCGGGTTGCAGGCGGCGCGCTTTGCTGTCGAACGCGCGCCCGGCTACGGCCGCAAACGCCACATGACCCGCGCGTGGAAGACGGCCTGATGGCGCAACAAAACACGCGCGCGGGTGTCCTTTTGATGATCGCCACCACCTTCGTGTTCGCCATGCAGGACGGTATCTCCAGCCATCTGGCGCGGGAATACAACGTGTTCATGGTGGTCATGATCCGCTTCTGGTTCTTTGCCGCCTTCGTCATCGTGCTGGCCAGCCGGATGGGCGGCGGGGTGCGCAAGGCGGCGGCGACCTCGATCCCGGTGATCCAACTGACGCGCGGCCTGCTTTTGATCTGCCAGATTTGCGTGATGGTCTATGGATTTACGCTCTTGGGCCTCGTGGAAAGCCACGTGGTGTTTGCGGCCTATCCGCTTCTCGCTGCGGCGCTATCCGGGCCGGTGCTGGGCGAATATGTGGGCTGGCGGCGCTGGGCTGCGATTTGCGTGGGCTTCGTGGGCGTGGTGATCATCCTGCAACCGGGCTCCGGCGTGTTCGATCCGGCTGCCGCGGTGCCCCTTCTGGGCGCGCTCATGTTTGCCATCTACGGTCTTCTGACGCGCTATGCCGGGCGCACAGACAGTGCCGCGACCAGTTTCTTCTGGACGGGCGTTGTGGGCGCTGTGGGCATGACCTGCGTGGGCGTTTGGCATTGGGAGCCGATGAGCGCGGGCAACTGGGCCTGGATGGGGCTGTTGTGTATCACGGGCGCCTTAGGGCATTTCACGCTGATCAAATGCTATGAACTGGCTGAAGTCAGCGCGGTGCAACCCTTCGCCTATTTCCAACTGGTCTTCGCCGCCGCGCTTGGGATCACAGTCTTTAATGAAACTGTCCGCGCCAATGTCGCTTTGGGTGCGGGGCTGATTGTGGCCGCGGGGCTCTTTACCCTGTGGCGGCAAAGGCAGGCAAGTTAGGAGGGGCGCTGCCCCCACCGTCGAAACCACAGGTTTCGACGCCTCCCCCGGGATATTTTTGGCAAGAAGAATGGCGGGCCTGATGCGGTGTTTGGGGCTTTAAGCAAACCGCCCATGGCAAAACCAACCTGCGCTTTTGGCGGCCCCATGGGCATAGAAGAGCCAAAGCCGCTCCCCCTGTTGCGTCACCACCTGCCAGTAATCGCGCACGCCGCTGCGCCAGTCGGGATCATCGAGCCACCATTCCGGTGATACGCGTTCCGGGCCCCGCGCCTCCACCAGATCATGCGTGCGCCCGCGCCATCGGAACTGGCTGGCGGGGTGCGGGCTGTCGGGCGCGTGCACAGGTTCTGGCGACCACAACAGCAACGGGCGCGGCGTGGGGGCGGCGGGCCAGTGCTCTGCCGGGTCAGACCACGCGGCGGCCATGAGTTTGGAAGTTTTCTCCGGGATATGGCTTTCCACCGGGTGGCGGCGGGTCAGCGCCTCCATCCCCAGCCGCCCGCCGATGCGGCCCATCAGATCCTCCACCGCGGTGCCCTGTTCATGGCGCGCCTTGGCGGTGTTGGCGGCCTCCAGATGACCGGTGGCGTGGCGCGTGTTGGTCTCTTCCGTTTGCACCGCTTCCAGCCGCAATATCTCGATGCCGAAGCCCGCGTCGATCTCATCCAGCCGGTGGATCAGCAGAGGGCGAATGCGGTCGGCTGTGTCGGCAGGCCGGGCCAGCCCCACCTCGACCCATTGCATCGTGTGGTCGACGCGCCATGCCTCCAGCCGCACGCGCCGCGCGCTGCGCGCTTTGGCCGTCAGCATGTGGCAGAGCCGCGGCAGCAACCGGTCAAGACCTGCCTCCACATCCTCTCTCAGGCCGATGGGATCCGGCAATGTCAGCCGCGTGGCAAAGTGGTGCGCAGGCGCTGCGGGGGAGAGAGGCTCTGCCGCCGATCCCGTCGCTTGATCCAGCCGTAGGATCAATTCCTTGCCATAGCGCCGGGCCAGGGGCGCGCGGGGCTGACCCAGAAGATCGCCCACCGTGCGCAACCCCACGCGGCCCAGATCCGCCACCACCTCCGGGCTCAGGCGCAGCGCTGCCACGGGCAGGGGGGACAGCGCGGTATAGGCCTTTCCGGGTGCTGCAATGCAAGGCAGGCTCGCCGCGCCCTGCATCATCAAGGCAGGGGCCGCGCCGCCCCGTTCCCAATGCCGCCTTTTGGCCGCGCGGGACCGCGTGGCGCGCGCTTCTTGATCAATCGCATCGCCGGATCGCGTGCTGCCGGCCTTGACGCCTGCAAACCGCGCCAAGGCCCAGGCCGCGCCCACCGTGTCTGCCAACCCGCAGCGCGCCGTCAGGCCCAAACCTGCGGCGGCGGATATCATCTCCTCCACCAGCGCGGCCTCACCGCCAAAAAGATGCGCACACCCGCTGATATCCAGAAGCAACGCATCAGGTTCTTCCGCCGCCACCCAAGGCGAAAACTGCCCGGCCCAGCGGGTGAGGGAGCGCAGAAACGCCGCCTCTGCCTGCGCGTTCTGCAGCCGCGTCACCAACGTCCCACACATGGCATGGGCATCGCGCAAGGGCTGGCCCACATGCACCCCCGCCGCCTGCGCGGCCTCTGACACCGAAGAAATCACCTGCATCTGCCCGGTTTCCCGCACAACGGCAAACGGCGCATCACCAACGGGCGGTGCGCGGCGCAAAAGACGTTCGGCCCCCAGACGGGGAAACCAAACCGAAAGGATACGGCGTGCGGACATGAAACCACCCGGGCAGAAAAGGCGTGTTAAATGTTCTATTTTTGTTCTTTTTAGGGCGCCCCCTGCAACGAGTCGAGTCTCCCGGCTTCTTTTGGGCCAAAAATACTCATATCCGGACGCTGCCACGCACGCGGCTGCAAGAAAAACAAAGCGCACCCAACACCATCATTGAAAACCCACCCCCTTTCCCCCACACTCCCGGCAAAAGACTAGGGAGGACAGTCAATTGCGCACCACAGCCGCCGTAGCCCTTGAGGCCGGAAAGCCAATGGAAATCATGGAAGTAAACCTCGATGGCCCCAAGGCCGGGGAGGTGCTGGTGGAGATCAAAGCCACCGGGCTTTGCCACACCGATGATTTCACCCTCTCAGGCGCCGACCCGGAAGGCGCGTTTCCTGCAATCCTCGGCCATGAAGGCGCAGGCGTGGTGGTGGAGGTGGGCCCTGGTGTCACATCGCTGGAAGTGGGCGATCATGTGATCCCCCTCTATACGCCGGAATGTCGCGAATGCGATTACTGCCTGCATCCGAAAACGAACCTCTGCCAGGCGATCCGGTCGACCCAAGGTCAGGGCGTGATGCCCGACGGGACCAGCCGGTTTTCCATGCTCGATGGCACGCCGATCCTGCATTACATGGGGTGTTCGACATTCTCGAACCACACCGTGCTGCCAGAGATCGCGCTGGCCAAAGTTCGCAAAGACGCGCCCTTTGACAAGATTTGCTACATCGGTTGCGGCGTGACCACGGGCATCGGCGCAGTGATCAACACCGCGAAGGTCGAGCTCGGCTCACGCTGCGTGGTCTTTGGACTCGGCGGCATTGGTCTTAACGTCATTCAGGGCTTGCGCATGGCGGGGGCCGATCAGATTGTGGGTGTTGACCTCAATCCGGGCCGCATCCCGATGGCCACGCAATTCGGCATGACGGATTTCGTGAACCCGACGGATGTGCAGGGCTCGCTCGTCGATCACCTCGTTGAACTGACAGGCGGTGGCGCGGATTACTCCTTTGATGCCACGGGCAATGTGCAGGTGATGCGCGACGCGCTCGAATGTGCGCATAAGGGTTGGGGCGAGAGCATCATCATCGGTGTGGCCCCGGCGGGGGCTGAGATCGCCACGCGGCCTTTCCAACTGGTCACCGGACGCGTCTGGCGCGGCACGGCCTTTGGCGGTGCACGCGGGCGCACGGATGTGCCGCAGATCGTGGATTGGTACATGGAAGGCAAGATCGAGATTGACCCGATGATCACCCACACGCTGAAGCTGGAGGAGATCAACAAGGGCTTTGACATGATGCATGCAGGCGAAAGCATCCGCAGCGTCGTTGTGTATTAATCACATCCTTTGACGCAAACCGGCCCGGGGCTCTCCTCGGGCCGGTTTGCTTTTCAATGCAGGGTAAACTGTGCGCCCCTGCACCGCGCCGCATCTTGCCACTGGGGCGGTCATGGTTATGTCTGGTGCAAAGATCAGCACAAAGGAACGCATCATGGGCGACCCAACCTACACTCCCCCGAAAGTCTGGACCTGGGACAAAGACAATGGCGGGGCCTTTGCCTCCACCAACCGTCCCATCGCCGGTGCCACCCATGATGCCCCCCTTCCACGCGGCGAACATGGGTTTCAGCTTTATTCGATGGGCACGCCTAATGGCGTGAAGGTCACGATGCTCTTTGAAGAGCTGCTGGAGGCTGGCCATGACGCCGAATATGACGCATGGCTCATCAGGATCGGCGACGGCGATCAGTTCGGCAGCGGCTTTACCGAGGTAAACCCCAACTCCAAAATCCCCGCTTTGGTGGATTACACCGGTGACGCGCCGCTCAATGTGTTTGAAAGCGGATCCATCATGATCCATCTGGCCGAGAAATTCGGGGCCTTCCTGCCCGCCTCCGGCCCTGCGCGCACGGAAGTGCTCAACTGGCTGATGTGGCAGATGGGCAGCGCGCCATTCCTCGGTGGTGGTTTTGGCCATTTCTACGCCTACGCGCCGGAGAAATATGAATACCCGATCAACCGCTACGCGATGGAGACCAAACGCCAGTTGGACGTCCTTGATCGAACCCTGGCAGAGCGCCCCTTCGTGGCAGGCGATGATTATTCCATCGCTGATATGGCGATCTGGCCGTGGTATGGCGGCGTGGTTCTGGGTCGTCAGTACGGTGATTCTGCCACTTTCCTCAGCGTGCATGAATATGAAAACGTCATGGCCTGGGCCGAGAAAATCGATGCCCGTCCCGCCGTAAAACGCGGCCGCATGGTCAACCGCACCTCGGGTGAACCGCATGAGCAGCTGCACGAACGCCATGGGCCTGAGGACTTCGAGACGAAGACCCAGGACAAAGTCGGCTGAAACAAAAAAGCGAGCCTCGAACCTGATCGAGGCGCGCTAATACTTTGAGATGATCGCTTAGTTGATCAGCCCCGCGTGACGCATGGCGTCATCCATCAACGCCCGCGTCTCATCCGTCAGCGGCGTCAGCGGTGACCGAACTTCGTCCTCACACATGCCCAGTTTGGCCAGCGCATACTTCGCACCCACCAGACCCGGCTCCGTAAAGATTGCTTTGTGCAGTGGCATCAGGCGATCCTGAATTTCCAGCGCCGTGGCGTAGTCATTGGCCAGCGTCGCCTCCTGCATCTGGCTCAGCATTTTGGGCGCCACATTGGCCGTCACCGAAATGCAGCCCACCCCGCCCTGGGCATTGAACCCATGCGCCGTGGCATCCTCACCCGACAGCTGCACGAAGTCCTTGCCGCAGCTCATGCGCTGATGGCTCACCCGTGCCAGATCGCCGGTGGCATCCTTCACCCCCACAATGCGCGGCAGTTTCGCCAACTCTCCCATTGTCGCCGGGCTCATATCTACCACGGACCGACCGGGGATGTTGTAGATGATGATCGGCAAACCGCAGGCGTCGTGCACAGCCGTGAAATGGGCAATCAACCCGGCTTGCGTTGGCTTGTTGTAGTAGGGCGTCACCACCAAAACCGCATCCGCGCCCGCGCTTTCGGCATGCTGCGCCAGACGCACCGATTCGGCAGTGTTGTTCGATCCGGCCCCGGCAATCACCGGAATACGGCCCGCTGCGGCCTTCACCACCGTTTCGACGACCAGATCATGCTCATCATGGCTGAGCGTCGGGCTTTCCCCCGTGGTCCCCACAGGCACCAACCCGTGGGATCCTTCGCTGACATGCCAATCCACCAGTTTTTTGAGCGTATCCAAATCCAGCTCGCCGTTCTTGAACGGCGTGACCAGGGCAGGAAAAGATCCTTTGAACATGACACGCTCCTTTATTGCGGTTTCAGGGAGGCCCCTCGATGGGACCGAATTTCTTAACGTCCGCCCATGTAGCGCCAATTTGGGCCTCTGCCAAGGTTGTGAGTGGACGCGCCCATCCCCCGTGCCTACGTTATCCACAGCCCCAAACCAGCAAGAGCTCATCGCCCTCATGATTCTGCGCCCCTTCCATGCACTGGCCCTAGTGGTTGGCCTTTCCCTGCCTGCCTCTGCGCAGGACAGCCGGGAGGGCAACACCGTGCGTCCGCCGTCGTCACTGGGTCTGGCTTTGCAGGCGGCCTCCACCAGCCGTTGGTCTGACGCCAAGGAAATTGCCGCGCGTGACGGGTCTGCGGCGATCGCGGTGATCGAATATTCCCGCCTTTTTGCCGGGCGCGGCACGCCGGAGGAGGTGCTGGCCTTTTTGGACAAGCACACGGTCTGGCCCGAGCTTGATCAACTGCGCCGCCGCAACGAGGAAATGATGGCCGAAGACGGCACGCCGGAACAGGTGCTGGCCTTCTATGATGGCTACACGCCCCGGTCGGGCATCGGCGCGCTCAGCCTGGCCGCCGCACAAGCCAGCCGCAATATGGATGGCGATGCCAAGGCGACGTTGGTGCTGGCCTGGCGCACGCTGGATCTGAGCACGGAAGAACATAATGCCTTCATGGGTAGCTTCGCGGACCTGCTGAAAGACCATCACGAGGCCCGCCTGCAAATGGCGCTGTGGCGCGGGCTGCGGGATGTGGCGCTGATGCTGCCTTTGGTGGATGAGACAACGCGCGGCCGGGCAGAGCTGCGCCAGCGCGTGGAAAAGGGCGAACGGTTTACCGATGATGAATTGTCGCCAGGCGCGCGCGTCGATCCGGGGCTGTCCTATGCCCGCTTCAACCAGCACATTCAGGCCGATCGTGACACGGCGGCGATTGAAACGATCCTGCGCCAAAGCGCCATCGAAGTCGGCTTGGGTGAACCCGCCCGCTGGTCCGGCTGGCGGCGCGCGCTGGCCCGCAAGATGATGCGTGAAGGGGAACCTGATCTGGCCTATAAACTGGCCTCCACCCATCAGATGGCGGATGGATCGGCCTATTCGGATCTTGAATGGCTGTCGGGCTACATCGCGCTCACGTATCTCGAACAGCCTGAACTGGCGCTGGATCACTTCCAACGCTTCCGCGCCGCAGTCGCCTCTCCCATCTCTCTGGGCCGTGCGGGTTACTGGCTGGGCCGCGCGCAAGAGGCGATGGGCGATGCAGAAGGTGCGCAGGTCTCCTATGCGTTCGGCGCAGACTATCAGACGAGCTTCTATGGCCTTCTGGCGGCGGAAAAAGCCGGGATCGCACCGCCCGCGTCCCTGCGTGGCGCCCGCCCGACAGCGGATTGGCGCGCCAGTGATTTTGCCCAAATGGATGTGTTCAAGGCCGGTGTCCTGCTGCTGAACGCCGGGCGGCTCAGCCAAGCCGAGCAGTATTTCGTGGCCCTTGCCGCGACGCTGGATGCCGATCAACTGGCCCTTCTGGGGGCCGCGCTGGAAGACCTCGACAGCGCACATCTACAAGTGATGGTCGGCAAGGCCGCCGCCAAACGCGGCCTCACGGTGGCCGGGCCCTACTACGCGCTGCACCCGATGACGAAGATGGACCTGCCGGTGGAGATGGAGCTGGCCTTGGCCATCGCCCGGCGCGAAAGCGAATTTGATTTCGGCGTCAGAAGCGGGGCAGGGGCGGAAGGGTTGATGCAGTTGATGCCCGGCACGGCCAGCGATGTGGCCCGTGATCTGGGGCTGGCCCATAGCCGCGCGAAGGTGCTTTCTGACTGGCGCTACAATGCGACGCTCGGGTCGGAATACCTCGCTCAATTGGTGCGCCGGTTCGACGGCAACGTGATCATGGTCTCGGCAGGCTACAATGCCGGCCCGGGTCGACCCCTGCGCTGGATGGAAACCTATGGCGATCCGCGTCTGCCGGGGGCGGACATGGTCGACTGGATCGAACACATTCCTTTCCGCGAAACCCGCAACTACGTGATGCGCGTGTCTGAGAGCCTGCCGGTCTACCGCGCCCGTCTGGGCAAAGATCCCCTGCCCGTGCCCTTTTCCCAAGAGCTGAAGGGCGGCACGCTCAAGGTTGTGGCCTTGCAGTGATGCCAAAGCTTTCCGGGCTTGATCACCTCGTCCTCACCGTGACCGATCTGGCACGCAGCATGGCATTTTACGAGGCGGCGCTGGGGATGGTGGCGGAGCGCTTCACGCCCGCCGATGGGTCTGATCGCTGGGCTTTGAAATTCGGGTCTCAAAAGATCAACCTGCATGTGGCCGGGGCGGAGTTCGACCCAAAGGCACACCGCCCCACACCGGGCAGTGCTGATCTGTGTTTTCTGTCAGACGACCCACTTGCTTCGTGGCAGGCCCATTTGGAAACGTGCGGTATTCCCGTTGAAGAAGGCCCGGTGCCCCGCACAGGCGCAACTGGCACGATCACGTCCATCTATATCCGTGACCCGGACGGAAACCTGATCGAAATCGCCAATTCAACTTCTGACCCGTAGGGCAGACAAGCCTAACCTATCGCGGCCCGAAGGGCGTCCATCCGCGTTTGCAGCGGTTTGCGATAACTATCCGCCTTCAACTTGCCATCCTCGTCAAACGCGTCCCCGGCCCCTGCCACCAGAACCATGGGCCCTAGAACCAAGTGGGGATGCATCGGCAACAGGCAATGCACGACCGTGAATTGACCGGTTTCGCCGCCGGTGCGCCCCGCATTGGCCGACAGGATCACCGTTGGCTTGCCATTGAATTTTTGACCATCGGTGCGGCTGATCCAATCCAGCGCGTTCTTGAGAACGCCGGTGATGCCTTTGTTGTATTCGGGGCAGGCGATGATCACACCATCCGCGGCGTTCAATTGATCCGCAAGCGTCTGGACGGGTGCAGGGATGCCTTCGGCCTCTTCCAGATCCTCATTGAAAAGCGGCAGGTTCAGATCCGCATCGACCACGTCTGCTGGGCCAAAAGCCTCCACCGCGTTGGACAGAAGTTTGCGATTGAATGAGCCCTTTCTGAGAGAGCCGCAGATTGTCAAAAGCTTCGGGTTTGCCATCGGTGGATATCCTTCATGTTTTGTCGTGATACATTACCTGCCGTCCAACGCACCAAAGACAAGACCGTTTCATCCACTCAGACAGAAAAAACCCGGCAGTACGGGACGCACTGCCGGGAAAGTTGGCCAAGTCTGGCGGACGGAAACTGGTCTGGTGGGCGCGCACCAGGTGCATTGTGTGGTGTTTTCCGGGGGGCTGACCTCACCAGTTGGTGGGGCCCTTCTCTGCAAAGGCGTTTACGAGGAAGTCGATGAAGGCGCGCACCTTGGGCTGGGTGAACCGGCCCGGCGGGTAGACGGCGTAGATGCCTTGTGTTTCCTGCGGCAGATCCGGGATCACATCCTCGATCAAGCCATCCTTCATCGCAGCTGCGTAAAGGAAGCTGGGCAGATAGGCGATGCCAAGGCCCGAGATTGCGGCGTTTAGAAGCGATTGCCCGTCATTCACTGACAAGCCACCCGCGGTGCGCACCTGGCGCTTTTCACCCGACGGTGCGGTGAGTTTCCAAACCGACCCGTTGGCCTGGCTGGAATAATGAAGCAGCTTGTGTTCATTGAGATCGTCGATTTTGCCCGGACGACCGTGCTTTTCAAGATAGCTGGGCGAGGCGATCATACGCTTTGTCGTCTCTGTCAGTTTGCGGGCGCGCAGGGTGCTGTCTTCCAGCTCCCCAATGCGGACGGCCATGTCAAACCCTTCGGAGATCAACTCCACATACCGGTTGTTGAGCACCATGTTGACTGTGATGTCGGGGAATTCATCCAGAAATTCGCCCAGCACGGGGCTCAGGTGGTTCACACCGAAATCCGTGGCGACGGAGATGCGCAAAAGACCCGAAGGATCCGATTGCATGGAACTGACCAACGCATCGGCCTCACCCGCGTCACTGAGAACCCGCAAGGCACGATCATAGTACGCCAGACCGATTTCCGTGGGGCTGACCCGCCGCGTCGTGCGATTCAGAAGGCGCGCGCCCAGACGTGCCTCTAGCGAAGACACGTGCTTGGAGACTGCAGATTTGGAAATACCCATCTTGCGCGCGGCATCGGTAAACCCACCTTGGTCTACAACCGTCGCAAATGCCTCCATCTCGGTAAGGCGGTCCATACTCGATACCTCTCGAATTCTTTGTCGAGGGTCAGGTATCATGTCACAATCAGGCACAACTGGGGCAGTGCGCTGACAATATCAGGGTTTTCCTTGGGATCGTTGGTGTCGCGGAAACAAAGCGGCACGGCATGCCATCTGCCGATTTTGTGATGCCGGCAAACCGTGTCGTCATTTGAGAAACAGCTCATTTGCAATAATTATGTTATGTTCAAAGGCGGTCATGCGAACGCCAAAAGACCAAAGGGAGGATATTATGAAGAAGACAATTGCACTGCTTACCACCTGTGCGGCCCTCACGGGTTTTGCGGTGGCGGGCGAAACCCCGTCGCCTGAAGGGGCCGAAGCCTATTTCATCAATCTGGAGGATGGCGCCACCGTATCGAGCCCCTTCAAGGTCAAGTTTGGCCTGTCGGGCATGGGCGTTGCCCCGGCTGGTGCGGATTTCGATAAGACCGGCCATCATCACGTTCTGGTCAACCGTGCGCCCTTCGGTGACGGGCCGAACGACGCAGAGATGTCGGAAGACGGGCTTTATAACGATGAAAACCATCGCCATTTTGGTGGCGGTCAAACGGAAGCCGTGTTCGATCTGGCCCCTGGCACATACACGATGCAGATGGTGCTGGGCGATCAGTACCACATCCCCCATGACCCGCCGGTCGTGTCCGAACAGATCACCGTAACGGTGGAGTAATCCGTGTTCAAAGGCGTCCCGTTGGGGCGCCTTTTCGCCCCAAGATTGAAAGGTGCGGGATGATGCTTACTTTACCTTGCGTAAAGGGGGTCAGTCATCGCGGATCTTTCAACCATTCTGCACGACATTTCCGCCGCGCAAAGCAAGCGCGCGCTGTGGACGCTGTTGTTGGATTACTTCCACAGCAACGGCATTGCGATGGTCAGCTATCACGCTGTCAATCAGGACGGGACACCCTTTGCCATCGCGGCCGACGGGTTCCCCGAAGACTGGCTGTGCCAGTACATTGAAAAGGAACTTGTCGCCATTGATCCGATCCCGGAACTGGCGGCCAAGATGTCCACGCCGTTTTTCTGGCATGATATTGAAGCCCTAGTGGAGCCCACGCCGGAACGGCGCAAATTTCTGAGCGCCATGCAGGACGCGCATCTGGGCGACGGGTTGGCGTTTTTCGTGTTCGGGCCTGCCATGCAGAACGCCTATGTCGGCTTGGGATTTGGCGTGGATCGCATAGACCTTGAACAGGGTGAGGTGATGAAACTGCAATGCGTCGCGCAAGCCGGACATCTGAGAGTGTGCGCCCTGAATGAGCAACACCCCAAGGCACGGGCCCTGACCGCACGGGAAACAGAAATCCTCGAATGGGTCGCCCGCGGCAAAAGTAACACCGTCATTGCCGATATCGTGGGCATTTCTTCCCACACGGTCGATGCCCATATGCGCAGCATTTACCGCAAACTGCGCGTCAATGATCGCACCTCTGCCGCGATCCGCGGCATTGGCAGCGGTGTGGTTCAGTATCCCAGCTAAGACACCACGCAGTTGCGTGATGGCCCCGTCAAATTCCTTTTGCTAGGCGGCGTTCGAACACACCTTTGGGGCGCGTGATGCTGTGCGTTCCGTACTGGCAAAAGGGGGCTGGATATGAATGGACCGGACAACGATGACGAGATCGTGGACAATCAAGAAACCCGTGCCACCGAAGATGTGGATCACGCCAAAAAGCTGATGATCGAGGCACGGCTGCGCCTTGCGGCTGATATGGTGCAGGATCTGGCCTATGATCTGGTCGGATTGGAAAGTTCCAAAGTGGTGGCAGAGCTGATCGAGATGTCAGTGACCTTGCAGCGCCTTGTCGAACGCCGCGAAGCACCGTGACACCATGGCAGACCGGCCCAAGATTTTGTCGCGCTGCCCGGGGCGATCTAGCCCGCCGCCTCTTCCAGCCGGTCCGTGGCAGGGGCCGGACGCGGGGACAGCGCTTCGATTTGCGCATAACTGTCATCACTTAACGTCAGGCTGTTGGCCGCAAGGCTGGGTGCCAGTTGCTGGGCGTTGCGTGCGCTGATGATGGGGGCTGTCAGCGCAGGGTGATGGGCCGCCCAAGCCACAGCGAGCGTCGCGGCGTGCACGCCCATCTGTTCTGCCATCTGCGACAGCGCGCCTGCGGCCTCATGCATCCAATCTTGGCCGTAACGTGCGGCATAGCGATTGTCGGTCGACAGCCGCCCGGACCCGCCCGCGTGATATTTACCCGTCAACAACCCACCGCCCAGCGGCGAATAGGAGGCAACGCCCATCCCCTCGGATTGCGCCATGGGGAAAATCTCAACCTCGGCCTGGCGTTTGACCAGAGAATACATCGGCTGAAGAATGTCGATGCGCGTGCCCAGCCGCTGCGCCACCGCCTGCGCCTTCATCACTTGCCAGGCTGCAAAGTTCGACACGCCGATGTATCGGATGCGCCCCTGTTGTTGCAGTTCTGCCAGCGTCGCGAATGTCTCTTCCAGGTCCGTGTCCGGGTCCCAGCGATGCAGGTACAGGATATCGACCATATCAAGGCCAAGCCGGGACTGGCTGGTTGCGAACTGCGACAGGATCGTGTCGCGCCCACTGCCCCCGGTATAGGCGGCCTTGGTCGCGATGATCAGATCGTCACGGTCATCTGCGATGAACCCGCCCAAAAGCATCTCCGACGCGCCATCGGTGTACAGATACGCGGTATCAAAGAAATTCACGCCCCCCGCGCGGCAGGCCTCATACATGGCGCGGCTGTCATTCGCATCCGCCGCGCCGCCAAACTGCATGCAGCCAAAACACAGCGACGATGCTGGTGTGCCATCTATGGTGGTGAGGTTGCTCATGCCCCCGACAGGGCCCAATCCCAATACATCTCCCGCACGCGGCGGGTGATGGGGCCGATCTGGTAATGGGTGTCATCAAAGGCCGTGATCGGCGTGACCTTCATCATATTGCCGGACAGGAACACCTCATCAGCATCATGGAAATCTTCAAAGCTCATCACCGTTTCATGCACCGTGATCCCGTCAGCGCGCATATTTTCAATATGCCGCGCGCGGGTGATGCCCGCCAGAAACGTGCCGTTGGGCACGGGCGTGAACACGTCCCCATCCTTGACGGCAAAGGCATTGGCGGTCGCGGCCTCTGCCACGTTGCCCAAGGCGTCGGCCACCAGCGCGTTGGCAAACCCTTTGCGCTGCGCCTCTGCCAGCATGCGGGCGTTGTTGGGGTAAAGACAGGCGGCTTTGGCGTTGACCACCGCATCTTCCATCACGGGCCTGCGAAACTGCGTGCGGGTGAGGGTGGAGGACGCATCCGGCGTGGCCATGGGCACCTCTTCAAGGCTGATGGCAAACCCGGTTTCCCCGCCCGGTTTGGGCACGATGGCGGAATGCCCGCCTTCAATGGCCCAATACATCGGCCGCACATAGACGGCCGCATCCGGCGCGTAGGCCTTCAGCCCGTCCTCAACGATGGCAACCATATCCTCGGTGCTGACCGTGGGCGTGACCATCAGCGCCTCGGCAGAGGCATTGACCCGCGCGCAGTGCTTGTCCAGATCCGGCGTCACCCCGTCAAAGAAGCGCGCCCCGTCAAACACATTGCTGCCCAGCCACATCCCATGATCGGCGGCATTCATCACCGCGATGTCGCCCTCGTGCCAGGTTCCGTTGAAATAGGTTCTGATATTGGTGCCTGTGGGCATGGCCAACCTCTCGCTTTGCGTGGGTGACGGTAGGTCGATTGCCCTGCCGCGTCCAGAGCGATCAGGGCGCTTCCGACAAAAGCAGGTCAAGGTCGAGCGGCGCGTTCACCATGCGCAGATTGCCGGCGTCATCGCGCGGCCATTCGTTTTCCGGGCGATCACGGTAAAGCTCCACCCCGTTGCCATCAGGATCAGAGATATAGATCGCCTCACTCACCCCGTGATCGGCGGATCCTTCGATGCGGTACCCCGCTTGCGTCACGCGTCGCAGCGCATCGGCCAGCTGCGCGCGGTCGGGGTAAAGGAAGGCAGTATGGTAGAGCCCCGTCGTGCCCGGAGGCGGCGCTGTGCCGCCTTTGGAGTCCCACGTGTTGAGGCCAATGTGATGGTGATACCCGCCCGCGCTGAGGAACGCCGCCCCTGATGGCAGGCGCTGTTGCACTTCAAAGCCCAGCACACCTGAATAGAAGTCAATCGCCCGGTCCAGATCGGCGACTTTGAGGTGGATATGACCAATAGTTGTGGCGGGATGTGTGGGGGTCATTGTGGGGGTCCTCTTGGTTGCCCTGGCAAAGTAGGGGTCGGGGCACATCCGCGCAATTCAGCAGATCAGAGCGTATTTTGTGCGCAATTGCACAGTGATGTGCGTGTTGCGTGGCCCGCCTGCCACGGGTGTCAGACTGCCGGGCCGTCACACAAAAAGTTTATCGGCCATTTCCAGCAAGGACAGCCCGTGATGACTATTTAGGGCGTCGGAACGGACAGGACATTTGAGGAGATTTTGATGAGCAGGTTGTTCACACGGCGCGGCGTCATGGCAGGCGGTGTTTCGCTTTTGGCGGCCCCGGCGATCGCGCAGGACATCACGGATACAGAGGGCGAGCCGCAGGAATTCGTGCGCCGCAACATGTCAGGTTTCAAGAAGCCGCAATGGCAGGATCATTTTGATAGCCTGGGCAAAGGGGCGATCGTGGCGGATACGAATTCCCGCGCGCTGCATTTCTGGTCAGGCGATGGCGAAACCTACAAGCTGTACCCCACATCGGTGCCGCGCAGCCCGGAACTGACGAAGCTTGGCCACACCCGGATCACCAAGAAGGTCGAAGGCCCCACATGGATCCCTACGCCATCGATGCGCGAACGCGATCCCAGCCTGCCTGCCGTTGTCCCGCCCGGGCCGGACAACCCGATGGGCACACACGCGATGCATCTCAGCTGGCAGTATTACCGCATCCACGGCACCCACGACACGCGCAAGATCGGGCGCCGGTCATCGGACGGGTGCATCGGTCTCTACAATGAAATGGTCGCCGAACTGTTCGAACTGGTTGAGGTCGGCACGCAGGTGCGTTTGATCTAAGGCCTGGCGCCAACAGAATTTTCGAAAATTCTGCTCAAGAAAATTCGAATTTTCTTGGGCATTTTCTTAGCTAAGAAAATGCGGCGCAGGAGTTGCCGTCAGGTCTTGGCCCCGACCATCCCCACAATCTCATAAGTCTTCTGCAAGATCGGGGCGGCGATGGCGCGGGCGCGGTCTGCGCCCCCGGCCAGAATGCGATCAATCTCACCCGGGTCCTGCATCAAGCGCGACATCTCGCCTGAGATCGGCGCGAGCTTTTCCACCGCCAAATCAGCGAGCGCCGGTTTGAACTGCCCGAATTGCTGCCCGCCCACCTCCGCCATCACGGTGTCCACCGACATGTCCGCCAGCCCGGCGTAGATGTTCACCAGGTTGCGCGCCTCGGGCCGGTCGGCGAGGCCTGCGAACTCTGACGGCAATGCCTCCGGATCCGTCTTCGCCTTGCGGATCTTCTTGGCAATGGCATCGGCATCATCGGTCAGATTGATCCGCGACATATCTGACGGGTCGGATTTCGACATCTTCTTGGTGCCGTCTCGCAGGCTCATAACCCGCGTGGCCGCGCCTTCGATCACCGGCTCCGTCACGGGGAAGAAATCCACGCCGAAGTCATTGTTGAACTTGATCGCGATGTCGCGGGTCAGCTCCAGATGCTGCTTTTGATCCTCGCCCACAGGCACATGGGTGGTGTGGTAGACCAAAATGTCCGCCGCCATCAGCGCCGGATAACCAAACAGCCCCAGCGAGGCATTCTCGGCATTCTTACCCGCCTTGTCCTTGAACTGCGTCATGCGCTTCATCCAGCCCATGCGCGCCACGCAGTTGAAAATCCAGCCCAGCTGCGCGTGTTCGGCCACCTGGCTTTGGTTGAACAGAATGGATTTCGCCGGATCGAGGCCGGCGGCCAGAAACCCCGCGCACAGCTCTCGCGTGGCGTGGCGCAGCTTTTCGGGATCTTGCCAGACGGTGATCGCATGCAAATCGACCATGCAGTAGATCGTCTCGTAATCGCCTTCCTGCATGTCCACGAAGCGCTTCATGGCACCCAGGTAGTTGCCAAGCGTCAGCCCGCCCGATGGCTGGATCCCCGAAAACACACGTGGGGTGAATGCGCTGTCTGTCATCTGGGCCGCGTCCCTGCTGGAAATTTCCGTCCGCCTCGCTTACGTCTGGCCGAACCCTTCGTCAAGGAGCGTGCCTATGTCCTTTCATGCAGACGGCCATGATGAAAGCCCTGTAAATCCGTTGCCGCCCGTGGTGATG
Source organism: Pseudomonadota bacterium (assembly GCA_038532355.1). Classification (GTDB taxonomy): domain Bacteria; phylum Pseudomonadota; class Alphaproteobacteria; order Rhodobacterales; family Rhodobacteraceae; genus Roseovarius. The sequence continues at coordinate 106,775 of JBCBAT010000008.1, forward strand.
GTGCTCGTTCTGGTTATGGCCGCGATTGAAGGCGCGTTCATGCTGGGCGCGCGGGGCATCCTCGGCGGGTCAGATGCGGTGGGTTGGCGGCTGGCCGCCATTCAGGACTATGGCTTCAGCGCGCGCGCCGTGGCATGGATGTGGGAGACCGGCAGTCTGCGGGGCGATTTCGTGATCCGCTTCGTGACCTACCCGTTCCTGCATGCGGGCTTTACGCATTTCATCTTTGCCGCGGTCATGCTGCTCGCCATGGGCAAGTTCGTGGGCGAGCGGATGGGGCAGGTGGCCTTGCTGATCCTGTTCTTCGGCTCCTGCATTTTTGGCGCGCTGGCCTATGCGTTGATCGTGCCGGACGCGCCGGGACTGATCGGCGCGTTTCCGGGTGTCTACGGCCTGATCGGCGGCTTCACATGTTTGCTTTGGTTGCGGCTGGGCGAGGTCGGCGCGCAACAGGCGCATGCCTTCACGCTGATCGGGTTGCTGGTGGGCATTCAGTTGGTTTTCGGTCTGCTGTTTGGGGCCGGGGCGGACTGGGTGGCCGATATTGCCGGGTTTGCCGCTGGGTTCGGCATGTCGTTTCTGCTGTTGCCAGGGGCGATGGTGCGCCTGCGCGACAAGATCCGGCGCGGCTAGGCGCCTTTGCGATTGCGGCGCAGGGCCGCGCGGAATTCAGACAGTTTGAACGCGCCGAGAAGCTGACCCGCGACAAGGTATGTTGCAATGCCGCCCGCGATCATGGCCAGCAAGGCAAGCCAACGCCATCCGGCCAATCCGAAGAACGGCGTCCCGAAGGCCGAAATCATCCAAAGCACCACACCCATCACAGCGGACGCCGCACACACGCGCCACAGCCGCCGACGCAGCCCCGCATCAAACCGCGCCACATCCCCCATGGGCCGCGCACCGCGTGCAAGCAGCCACACCATGGCCCAACCCGCCGCCGTCGTGGCGATGGCGGCGGCGATCCAGCCGATGAAATAGGCGAGCCCCACCGCCAGCACCGCATTGATCACCATCGCCACCACCGCATAGCGAAAGGGTGATTTGGTATCCTCGCGCGCGAAATAGAGCGGTTGCAGAATTTTTTGCAGCACGAAGGCAGGCAGGCCGAGGCCGTAGATCGTAACCGCCAGCGCGGTCGCGGCAGTGTCATCAGTGTCGAACAAGCCCCGTTCAAACAGCACCGACACGATGGGCAGCGGGATCACCATCAGCGCCACAGCGCAAGGAATGGTCAGCGCCAGCGAAATCTCCCCCGCGCGCGAAAACGCTTCCTTCGCGCCTGTATCGTCACCCGCCTGCAACCGTCGCGACAGGTCGGGCAGCAGGACGATCCCCACCGCGATGCCCACCACACCCAGCGGCAATTGATAGAGACGGTCCGCCGCGTAAAGCCAACTGATCGCCCCTTCGTAATTCGATGCCACCAACTGCCCCACCAGCAGATTGATCTGCACCACGCCGCCCGCCAGTGCCGCCGGAATGGCAATGCGCACCAGCTGCGCAATCTCGGGCGTCCAGCGCGGGCGGACTGGGCGGATCACCAACCCGGCCTCGCGCGCGGCACCCCAAACCAGAACCAGTTGGGCGATGCCTGCGAAAGGAATGGTCCAAACCAGCGCCTTCACCACCTCACCGCCCATCCACCATGCGGCGGTCATGGCCACAACCAGCATGATGTTCAAAAGCACAGGCGCGGCGGCAGCGGCTGCAAACCGGCCCGTGGCGTTCAGCACGCCGGAAAAGAGCGCGGCGAGAGAGATAAAGAGGATATACGGAAACACGATCCGTCCGTATTCCACCGTCAGGTCAAACCGCGGATCACCCCAGAATCCTTCGGCGGTCACATAAACCAGCGCGGGCATAAAGATCATCGACACCGACGTCAGGAAAAGCAGCACAAGGGCCAGGCCGCTCATGGCAAGCGATGCAAAGGCCTCCGGGTTGTCCTGTGCCTCAATGCGTTTGGAAAACATCGGGACAAAAGCCGCGTTGAACGCCCCTTCGGCGAAAAACCGGCGGAACATGTTGGGCAGGCGGAAGGCGGCCACGAACGCGTCCATCAGCATGCCCGGCCCAATCAGCCCCGCGATCAGAACATCACGCGCAAATCCAAGGATCCGGCTGAGCAGGGTCCAGGCCCCAACGGTCAGGATGCCAGACAGGAGGCGGACAGGTCTCATGCGTTTCCTTTGGTCAAACTTGCCAAATTGGTAACGGATCGCACCCTGCGGGGAAAGGGTTCACAAACCAAGCGACGCGCGGTAGCGAGGAGCGTCTGACAAAAGGTCCACAACCCATGCCCAGCCTTCCCGATTTCCGCCTGGAAACCCATTTCGCCAAATGGGAGTTTTCCGCCCGCTATCACATGACCGCGTCAGACGCTCAAAGCATGTCCTTGCAGGCGCTTCTGGCGCTGGCCTCGCCCGAGGATCGCGAAGGGTTTGAAGGCATGTGGCTGGGCTATACAGAAACCTTCGGCGCGCCAGATCTGCGGGAGGCGATTGCGGGGACCTATGCCGCGCAAAGTGCCGAGAACATCCTCTGCTTTGCTGGTGCCAGTGAAGGCATTTTCGCTGTGAACAGCGTCCTTCTCGACGCGGACAGCCATGCCATTGTCGTCACGCCCAACTACCAATCCCATGAAAGCCTGCCGCTTGCCATTTGCGAGGCCACAGGCGTGCCGCTTGACCCCGACGATGGCTGGTCGCTTGATATCGACCGGGTGAAAGCGGCGATCCGGCCCAACACAAGGCTGCTGACGATCAATTTCCCGCACAACCCCACGGGCACCATCCTGCCGCTCGATCGCTATCACGCGCTGATAGATCTCTGTCGTCAGCACGGCATCTGGATCCTGCATGATGAGATTTTCAACGGGCTTGGCCCAAGCGACGCGCAGCATTTGCCGTTCATCGCGGATGTCTACGAACGGGGCCTGTCGCTGGGCGTGATGTCCAAAAGCTATGGCTTGCCAGGGTTGCGCGTAGGGTGGATCGCCTGTCAGGACCGCGATGTGCTCTCAAAAATGGAGCCGCTGAAGCACTACCTGTCGATCTGCAATTCCGGCCCGAGCGAACGGCTGGCCCTCATCGGCCTCAAAGCCCGCGATCAAATCCTCGCCCGCAACAATGCCATCGTCGATGAAAACTTGCCCAAGTGGGACGCGTTTTTTGCTCGCTTCCCCGATCTCTTCGAGTGGCGGCGCCCCGATGGATCCTGCATGGCCTTCCCGCGCTATCTGGGCGCGGACGGGGTGGAGGCGTTTTGCCAAAGGCTGGTGGAGGAGGCGGGCGTTCTGCTCTTGCCCAGCACGATCTATTCGTCAGAGCTGAGCGAGACACCGACGGATCGGTTCCGGTTGGGGTTTGGACGCACGGGCCTTGATGAAGGGTTGGCCGCGATGGAGGCACACCTGCGCGCAAACACCTGAGCGGCGCGCAAACATTTTCTTGAAAGAAAATGCGTCAGAAAATTCGAATTTTCTGACGCAGAATTTTCGAAAATTCTGCTGCGCCCGGCGTCTAGAACGGTGCCTTTTGCCGAAATGTCATGCCCGCCCCACCATCGGGATGCCTCAACCGCAACTCCTCGGAATGCAGCATCAGCCGTTCAAACGCACGCGCATCCCCTTCCGCATAAAACGGATCGCCCAAGATAGGATGCCCCAACGCCAGCATATGCACGCGCAACTGATGGCTACGCCCTGTTTTGGGCATCAACCGCACGCGGCTTTCAGTTTCATTTGCCTTCAACACGCGCCATGCGGTCTGCGCGGGCTTGCCCGTCTCATGACACACCATTTGCCGCGGCCTGTTGGGCCAATCGACGATCAGGGGCAAATCCACCTCACCCGTCTTCGGCTCCAACCGCCCCCAGACGCGGGCCATATAGGTTTTCTTCACCTGACGTTTCTCAAACTGCAGTCCTAAATGACGCTGCGCATGGGGGGTCAGCGCAAACACCATCACGCCCGATGTGTCCCGATCCAGCCGATGCACCAAAAGCGCTGTGGGAAACACATCCTGCACGCGCGCCAGCAAACAATCCGCCAGATGCACGCCTTTGCCGGGAACGGATAACAGCCCCGCGGGCTTGGCCACGATCAGAAGCTCATGATCGTCGTGCAAAACCTCCAACGGGTCCTGGGGTGGTTCATAGACGTCTGACATACGCGCCCATGTGTCATGAAACGCTGGTCTGCGCCAGCCGGTCAGCCCGCGTCAGGCTGCAACATCAGGCAGGTGATTTGCTTGGCTTGCAGCCTCTGGCACGCCATCTCGGCCGTTTCCCGGGTCAGCCCCATGAAATTGGCATCAAACCCTTGCGGGCGGCGCAGCACCTTGCGCAGGCTGCCATCGAGCGTCGTCATTTCATTCAGCGCGACCTTCAACAGCACCTGCCGTGCCTCAAATTCACTGCCATAACGACCCACCGTGATCCCCCAATGCCGCCCGCCTGAGGTGGAGACACGCTCCACCACTGTTTGCACAGGGTCACTGGCCGGGTCACCCGCCTGCGGTTCCCGCGCGGCATAGGTTTCCACCAGGGAGGCCGGGCGCAGTTTGGGCGCGACCTTGGGGTTGGTGCGGGCGCGAATATCTGTCAGCAGCGCTTCGGCCAGAACGACGGGTTCGGGCACAGGCACCGGATCGGGGTCTTTGTTGTCGGCAATAGCCGCGGCAATCTTGGCGGCCAGATCTTCCTGCGTTTCCGCTTCTGCGATCAGCATCTCTTCGGTTGCCACGACGGGCCGTGCCTTGGGCCTCAGGCTGCGCTTGACGGCAGCGGCGGACACAAGCCGGATTTTCTTGCCAAACCCACCTGGCACACCGCCGTCATCCGCGCGTCCCAGGTAGGGCGGTTTCGCGGGGCGCGACAGGGCAACGCGGCTCGGTGCCCGGCGAAAACCCAGATCCAGAAGTTCGGCCACCTTGGCATTGCGCGACGAAGTAGAACGCCCGCCGTAAACTGTCACGATGATCCGTTCGCCACCGCGTTCCGCACTGGCCGTCAGGTTGAAACCAGCGGCGCGGGTGTAGCCCGTCTTGATCCCGTCCGCACCGCGATAGGATTGCAGCAGCCGGCGGTTGGTGTGACGCACGGTGCTGATCCCGGCATCAGCGGTGATGCGCGAAAACAGGTTGTAGTATTGCGGGTAGTCGTAAAACAGGTGCCGCCCCATGATTGTCATGTCCCGCGCGGTGGACAAATGCCCGCTTTCCGTCAGACCATGGGCGTTCTTGAAATGGGTCCGCGTCATGCCAAGCGCCTTGGCGGTGCGGTTCATCCGGCGGGCAAAGCGGGCCTCTGACCCTTCAATCGCCTCGGCCAGCGCGGTGGAGGCATCATTGGCGGATTTCACCGCTGCCGCGCGAATGAGGTAGCGCAACTTGATCGTCTGCCCCGCGCGCAGGCCCAGTTTCGAAGGCGGCTCACTGGCCGCGAATTTGGAGATTTTGACAGGCGTATCGAGCCCGATCTCACCGTTTTCCACCGCTTCAAACACCACATAAAGCGTCATCATCTTGGTCAGCGACGCGGGGTGCAGCCGCGTGTCGGCATTGCGGGAATGCAAAACCTCACCCGATCGCGCATCCATCACCAGCGCCGCATAGGGCGCGGCCATGGCCGATAAGGGTACGACCACGACCATCCAAAGGATCGCAAACGCAACGATGGCCCGGCGGGCCAGCTGTCCTGTCCTGGTTCTCATGAACCTGCTCGTTTTCTGCCTCAGGCCACCGATTTTTCGGTTGGCTTCTTGTTATTAGTTAAGCGTAGCACAGGGGTTTGCGCAGATAAAGCATTGATTTTGCTCACGCAGCGAAGAGAGAAAAGAGATTCCAAGCCTCCGGCGGGGAAATTTTCAGCCAGAAGAAACATGGCATCATTCTGTAGTGATTTCCGCCGTCTCCAACACAGCATGTAGTAGGACATCGGTGCCGGCGGCGGCCCATTGGGGCGTAATCTCTTCGGCCTCATTGTGGCTCAGCCCGTCCACGCAAGGGCAGAAAATCATCGCAGTCGGGGCCACACGGTTGATCCAGCAGGCATCATGGCCCGCGCCGGAGACCATATCGCGGTGGCAATAACCCAGCCGGTCAGCGGCGCGGCGCACGGATGTGACGCAGGCCTCATCAAAGGTGACCGGGTCATAGCCGCCCATGCTTTCAAAACTGACCTCGCAGCCCGCATCGGCGCAAATCGCCTCTGTCCGGGCCTTCATTTCCGCGATCATCTGGTGCAGCAGCGCCAGATCGGGGGAGCGTTGATCGACGGTGAACACCGCGCGCCCCGGGATCACGTTTCGCGAGCTTGGGTAGATTTCAATATGGCCAACCGCACCCACCGCGTTGGGGGCATTGGTCAGCGCGATGTTGTCCACCGCTTCAATCACCCGCGCCATGGCCAGCCCTGCATTGCGACGCATGGGCATGGGGGTAGAGCCCGTGTGGGCATCCTTGCCGGTGATTGTCACTTGCGTCCATTCCAGCCCCTGCCCGTGGGTGACCACGCCGATATCCACGCCCTCGGCTTCTAGGATGGGGCCTTGTTCGATGTGCAGCTCAAAGAAGGCGTGCATCTTGCGCGCGCCCACCTCTTCGGCACCGCGCCAGCCGATGCGGTCCAACTCATCACCGAACCGCTTTCCATGGGCATCAACGCGGTCTTCGGCCCAATCCTGATCATGCATGCCTGCAAACACGCCGGAGGCCAGCATGGCGGGGGCAAAGCGCGTACCCTCTTCATTGGTCCAGTTGGTGACAATAATAGGATGGCGGGTTTTGACGCCGAGATCGTTGAGCGTGCGCATCACCTCCAGCCCGCTCAGCACGCCCAGCACACCATCGAACTTGCCGCCCGTGGGCTGGGTATCGAGGTGACTGCCCATGTAAACAGGCAGGGCGTCCGGGTCAGTGCCCGGGCGGGTGGCGAACATGTTGCCCATCTGGTCAAGCCCCATGGTCAGGCCCGCCTCTTCACACCAAGATTGGAACAAAGCACGCCCTTGCGCGTCTTCGTCGGTCAGTGTCTGACGATTGTTGCCGCCCGCCACGCCGGGACCGATCTTGGCCATTTCCATCAGGCTCTGCCACAGGCGGTCGGGGTTCGTCTTGAGATTGGCAGCGGGGGCAGGCATGGGCGGTGTCCTTTTTTGCCGATCATGCATGGAGTCCCAAAGGCCTGCAATGGCGCGCGACGCGAGGTCGGGACCTTGGGCTGACACCCGTAGACGCCGCCGCGTGGGGCCAAGCCCCGTCCAGCATAGTGCGCCGTGCCAACAGGTTTGGGAAAAATTGGTCCAAGTCCTTTAAAGGCCCGCTGATCGATAATAGTTGGCCGCGGTTGGTGAACGGTTTGGGGAATTCCAAGATGAAATCCAGAGTTGTTATGGCGGGCCTTTTGGCCGCCGCCATGGGTGTTAGCGGTTGTGCCACGGTCACGCGGGGGACGACGGATACGGTTCAATTCACATCCGTGCCCAGCGGTGCGACGGCCACAACAACCCTGGGGGTCAGCTGTGTCACGCCCTGCCAGATGACGATCAAGCGGGCCGAAAACTTCACCACGACGTTTAAGCGCCAGTCCCAGCAACGAAATGTAACTGTCACCTCCCGCGTTGCAGCCGAAGGTGTTGCCGCAGGGGCAAGTAACATCTTGGCCGGTGGCGTGATCGGTGTTGCCGTCGATGCCGGAAGCGGTGCGACGCGCGAACACTTCCCAAACCCGGTGCACGCGAATTTCAACACGCCTGCCAATCAAGCTCAGGCTGTGGCGGAATCCTATTCCATCCGGGTCAAGAGAGGCGAAGAAAACGTCGAAAGCGTTCCAAACACCACGGCCACGTCTTCGACTCAGCCCGCGCAGGTTGCCAGTTCTGCGGCTGACACCGAAGTAGAAAACGCATCCGAGTCCGCCCGTAAACCATCCGTCGGTGAGAACGGATTGTCACGGCCCTGGCGGAACTAGAACCTACGCTTTTTTTTTAACGCGACTGTTCGTGTTCCAGCCGTTGTTTCGCAACGGCCTCGTTATGATCGGCCTTTTGCTGATCTTCCAGACAGGACGCGACGAAATCCAGATGCGCCACCACGGCTGCGCGGGCGTCATCGGGATTGCGCACCTGCAGCGCGTCGTTGATGGCGCGGTGTTGATCGAGCAGCGCATCGCGCGTGGTGCGTTGCTTGAACATGATCTGCCGGTTGTAGAACACGCCTTCGCGCAGCAGTTGGAACATCGACCGCATCATGTGCAGCATGATCACGTTATGGCTGGCCTCCAGGATGGCCATGTGAAATTCGGCATCCAGCTGCGCCTCTTCCGCTGGATTGGATTTGGCATGGGCGGCCTCCATCTTGGCAAACACCTCGGCCACGACCGCAAGATCGGTGTCAGAAGCAAATCGCGCCGCGCGTTCTGCCGCGAGGCCTTCGAGATCACGGCGGAAGGTCAGGTAGTCAAACACGGCCTCTTCATGGCCTGCAAAAAGCTGCACCAGCGCGTCGGAAAACGCATTGCCCAGAACCTCGGCCACGAAAATACCCGATCCCGCGCGGGAGGTGAGCAACCCTTTGTCCTGCAACTCTGCCACTGCTTCGCGCAAGGAGGGACGCGACACGCCCAATCGGTCGGCCAGTTCACGTTCTGACGGTAGGCGTTCCCCTGGCCGCAAAATGCCGCGCAAGATCAGCTTCTCGATCTGGCGCGTGACGGCGGAGGACAGTTTTTCTGGCGTGACTTTCTGAAATGGCATAGCTGGAGTCTTAAGGCGGTCACAAAAAATGACCAATCCTTTTGACCACCTGCGACGATGTATCAACCGGCGGGTTTGAACAGGCTGCTTTGGTCTGGCAAAAACGCCTCGACCGCCGCGGTCGCGATGACCAGGGTTTCGCCTGTTTCGGGGTTGGTGACGTTTTGACCGCCCTGGGTGGCGGTGACCGTGGCGCGCCCGCGCGGCAGGCATTTGGCCAAGGCGTCACAATCCAGCGCATCAGGGTCTTGCACACCCACGGTGACGGCCACGCGCATATCGGTATGGGGGATGCCGGTGGCGTCAAAGATCGGCAGGGTCGACCGGCGCAGGGCGCTTTCAATCGCACGGGCGGCGGCCTTTTGGTAATCCATCCCGTGCAGGTCATTGCCCATGCCCATTTCCAGGATAAAGCGTTGATCAGGCATCGCGTTTCTCCAGATCAAGGCTGACGGAAATGGCGGCGTTGGCGATCACGGTGGGCGGGCCCACAGGGCGTGGTACGTTGAGCCCACCATGGGAGGCAGTGACGGTGATCTGACCATAGGGGAACACGGTCTTGAGGCTGTCGCAATCCACTTCGTCGGGATGTTGCACGGCGATCTCCGCCTCGATGATCATCGCCTCCTTGGGGCAGCCAAAGAGTTCCGCGATGTTGATCGAATTGCGCCACAGCGCGTCTTTAAGCGCGCGTCGTGCCGCCTCGGTGTAGTCTTCGCGACGCAGCGATGTGCCGATGCCGAATTCAGTGAGCATACGGTGTTTGGCCATGACCTGTCCTTTATTGGCGATCCTGCGCCATGAGTATTTTTGGAAAGATGAAGATGCAAGCGGTGCGCCACACTCAATGCAGCGTGAAGAGGGACAGCACACCGACGAGGATCAGGCTCAGCGCCCAGACCAGATCAAGGTTGAACCAGCTGCGTTGCAGGAACCTCAGACCCAGCCAGTGATACACCCCCACGGCAATGAGCCCATCAGAGGCCATCATCGCCAGCGTATGCGCCGCGGCCACGCCGAAGGCGACGGATGTGTTGGACCCCATCAATTCAAAGGCGGCCTGGTGCCCGGTATCCAGGCCTGCGTAATTACAGATACCCAGATAGATCGGCACCAGCATCAGCCCCGCCCCATGGGCCATCGCCGCCAAAAAAGACCACAGCGCCAGCCGGTGCGGTTTCACGCGCGCCAGCATGCGCGGATGGCGACGATTGATCAGCAGGTAGGTGCCCATGCCGATCACGAGGATCGCGGCACCTGTCTGGATCTGGCGCTGATATTCCACCAGCGTGAACATCAGCGTGAAGGGCAGCAAAATGGCCGTCATGGCCAAAAGGTGCCCCCCGCCCAAAAGGCCGAGGGCACGGTAGAGGCTTGTTTGTGAGCGTTCCATCAACGCGGCAGACACCCCCAAGGGCCACCCCATGCCGGGGTTAATCCCATGGTAAATGCCGGACGCGATGACGGCCCACCACAGGGCCGTCAGGCTTGCCTCTTCCATCCGTCTCTAGACGTTGGGATAGCAGAAACTGTCGGTTGAACAGTCGCCGCCTTCCAGCCGGATCTGGTGGCTGCGATAGCCATCTGGGAATTCCACATAGAAGTCCTTGTCCAGCTCCAGCCCGCCATTTTCGCCCACATTGGCCATGACCATCTGCCCGCCTTCGTCATCGGGGTAGAACTGATCATCCCATGTGGAATAAAGCGAATTCGTCCAGTAGACGCGCTTGCCGTCGCGGCTGATCTCCACCATCTGCGGGCCGTAGACGAACGGTTTGCCGTTGGGGTGATTGGCCCCGCGGGCAATGCCGCCCAGTTCCACCTTGCCGGTGAGCTTGGGGTTGAACGGGTCGGACACATCGTACTGATGCATCTCACCCAAGCCCCAGCAGGCCACGTAGAGATACTTGTCATCAAGGCTCAGGTCGATGTCGGTGACCAGCGGCGGCACCGCCTCAAACCCTTGCAATAGCGGCGGCAGGTTCTCTGCCTTCTCGGGGCGCGGGTCGATGGTGATGACTTTCTTGGCGTCAAATGTACCGTCTTCCTTTTGCCACCACGTGAAGATCGACCCCTGCAGGTTCGTGGTATCCACCACGACCCCCACAAAGCCATAATCCTTGGCCGGGTCATGGGCAGGCCTGATTTCCAGCGCCATCTGGTGGTTTTCGCCCAGATCAATCGTCTGCACATTCTTGCGTTCGCGCAGGTTCCAGAAATGGATCACGTGGCCGTATTTGTTGGACAGCAGATCTTCGGCCACGACGCCGTTCTCAAACTGCGGCGGCAGGCCCCATTCCGAACTCACCATGTAATCGCGCGGCAGGTTCCACCAGAAATCATAGTGCTTTTCCTGCTTGCCGCGATCCATTTCATAGCGGCCCAGAATGTCGAAGGTTTCGCAATCCATGATGAAGATACCGGGCGGGCCATCGGTGCCATCCTCGCCACCTCCACCGAGGGTGGAGACATAGATGCCTTCCGGCCCGCAATGGATCGTGTGGGGGCGGGAATATCCCGTCTTCTCAAACACCTCTTCAGGTTCGATGATCTTGTGAATTTTCGCCTTCAGCGGCTCCTTGACGTCAATCACATAGATCCGCGAGGACCGGATGCCCGGGATGATCAAATACCGACGCTCAAGGAATGCATGACCCGACAGCGGTGAGAGCGCGGCCGAACAGGCATTCCAGCCGAAATGGTGAAACTCGTCTCCCTTGTTGGGCATGATCACCTGATGGACAATTTCGCCATAGGTTTTGGATTTGGGATCGACATCCACAACCGCCAAACCATCCGGCTGTGACCCATCTGGGCTAAGCATCAAGGTAAAGGCGAGCGTCTCTGCTGGGGCTTCCATCGCCATGGTGGCGGTGGGGTAAAATGTTGGATCAGGTCTTAAATTCATTTGGTTTTCCTCCCTCGCGTTGCGCGATAATGGCCCAAGTTTTAGGTCCGTTATGGGAGGATGGTCTCACGACTTTAATTGTCTGACAATTAAATTCCTCGCTGCACAGCAGCAAAGCCGATTGAGGTGTCAGAACTCCACCCCAATCTGCGCCTTGATGCCTGACCGGAAGGGGTGTTTGACCAACTCCATTTCGGTCACCAAATCGGCGATCTCAATCAACTCGTCCTTGGCATTCCGACCGGTCAGCACGACATGGGTCATCTCGGGTTTTTCGGCCTGCAAAAACGCCACAACCTCGTTCACGTCGATATAGTCATAGCGCAGCGCGATGTTGATCTCATCGAGCAGCACCATGTGGTGGCTGTCATCGCGGATCAGCTCCTTGGCCTTTTCCCATGCAGCCTGCGCCATCTCGATGTCGCGCTCCTTGTCCTGAGTTTCCCAGGTAAAGCCCTCACCCATGGTGTGGAAGGCGCAGATATCTGTGAATTTGGAGGTGATGAGATCCCGCTCTCCAGTGGACATGCCGCCTTTAATGAACTGCACGACGGCGCATTTCATGTCATGGGCGATATGGCGGAAGATCATGCCGAACGCGGCGGAGGATTTGCCCTTCCCCTTGCCGGTATGGATCATGATCAAGCCCTTCTTGTCGGTCTTGGTCGCCATGATCTTGTCGCGCGCGGCCTTTTTCTTGGCCATCTTTTCGGCATGGCGGGCTGCATCATCTGTCATCGCATCTCTCCTCTTTCCGGCCTGACCATAAAGGGCTGGCCTCATCATTCAAAGCGCGATCCCCGTACGTCATCGCACCAAGGCCTCAATCCGCGCACGGGCGGAGTTGGAGCGTGGCACCCAGAGGTCGCGATCAATGGCCTCTTGCAGCCTCTCGGCAATCTCTTTGAGCGCAGGCGCGTTGTGATCCTCAATGAACTGGCGCGTGTCGTCATCTTCCAGGAACGCGGCCTCAACCATATCGAAATGGTGGTCACGGACAGCGCCGGTCGTAGCGGCGAAGGCAAAGAGGTAATCAACCGTGGCGGCCATCTCAAACGCGCCTTTGTAGCCGTGCCGCTTGACGCCCTCGATCCATTTGGGGTTCACCACGCGGGACCGGACGACGCGGGCAATTTCATCATCCAGCGTGCGGATCAGAGGGCGTTCGGGGCGCGAATGATCGTTGTGATAGATGGGCCGGTCGCGGCCTTGCAACGTGGCCACGGCTGCCGCGGCGCCACCTTCGAACTGGTAGTAATCATCGCTGTCGAGAATATCATGTTCGCGGTTGTCCTGATTTTGCACGATCGCTTCTGCCTGGCTGAGCCGCGCTTCAAAACCGGCGCGATCTTGGGTGCCGGTATGGCGCGCGCCATAGGCATAGCTGCCCCATATCAGATAAGCCTCAGCCAAGTCGGCTTTGTCCGTCCAGAGCCGTTCATCAATCATCGCCTGAAGCCCGGCACCATAGGCCCCGGGTTTGGAGCCATAGATGCGTGGGCCTGCACCCTCTTGCCGCGCCCGGGCGGCCGCCGGATTGAGGTCATCGGGTTCCTCAAGCGCCATGACCGCCTGAGCTGCACTGTCAAAGAGTGACATCAGTTGCGGGAAGGCATCCCGGAAGAAGCCGGAAATGCGCAAGGTGACATCAACGCGTGGGCGGCCCAACACGCCCTGGGGCAGGATGTCAAACCCGGTGACCCGGCGGTTGGCACTGTCCCATTTGGGCTTCACCCCCATCAGGGCCAGCGCTTGGGCGATATCATCCCCGCCTGTGCGCATATTGGCCGTGCCCCACGCGGTGAGAAGCATCGTGCGGGGCCAATCCCCATGGGTTTGCAGGTGTTTTTCAATGAGCAGATTGGCGGATTTCCACCCGAGCGCCCAGGCGGTGGGCGTGGGCAAAGCGCGGCTGTCGACGGAAAAGAAATTCCGCCCGGTGGGAAGCACATCAAGCCGCCCGCGTGTGGGCGCGCCAGAGGGGCCCGGCGGGACGAATTGACCATCAAGAGCGGTCAGTACCCCTGCCATTTCCGCCGGTCCACAAGCAGTGATGGCGGGTTCAATCGTGGTTTGGATGGTCTGGACGACGGACGACGCTCGCGGGCCAAGGCCCGCATCGCCCCGCCCACCGTCCCGTAAGGTCTTGATGGCAAAAAGTTCAAGCCGTTCCACCGTGTCGCCTGTGCTGCGCCAAGGATCCGTTGTCAGCTCCGTCAGTTCGCCGGGTTTCAAGCCTGTCCACGGGGCAGCCATATCGCAGTCGAGCGGATCGAAATCGAGGTTGAGATCATCTGCCAGCGCACGCAGAAGCGAGGCGTCTCCGTCCTTCCCTTCCCCCCTCGGCACGCGCGCCATGGCGATGGTCAAGTCGCGCAGTTGGTCGCCCTGCGGCGAGACGCCGAAGACATGCAGCCCGTCGCGGATTTGCGCCTCCTTTAGTTCGCACAGATAAGCATCCAGTTTGGCCAGATCGCCGTCCTCGTCCTTGCCCGTGAGGCCAATGTCCTGGTCGAGCCCGGTGGTGGATGTGAGCGACAGGATTTCACGCCGCAAGTGATCAATGCGGCGCGGGTCGATGCCTGCGGCCTCATAGTATTCGTCGACCAGCGCTTCGAGATCCCTGAGCGGCCCGTAGGTTTCAGCGCGGGTCAGCGGCGGGGTCAGGTGATCGATGATCACCGCCTGCGCGCGACGTTTGGCTTGCGTCCCTTCGCCGGGGTCGTTGACGATGAACGGGTAGATATGGGGCATGGGGCCAAGGATCGCCTCGGGCCAACAATTCTGGCTCAGCGCCAGGGCCTTGCCGGGAAGCCATTCCAGGTTGCCGTGCTTGCCCATGTGGACGATGGCGTGCGCGCCGAAGTCCCGCCTGAGCCACGCGTAGAAGGCCAGGTAGTTATGCGGCGGGACAAGGTCAGGGGAATGGTAGCTATCCGTCGGGTCAATGTTGTAGCCCCGCGCAGGTTGCACGCCGACGACCGCATGTCCGTAACGCAGGATCGACAGTTTGAAGCCGTCAGCCGTGTGGAACGGATCATCCTCCGGCGCGCCCCAGCGGGTGGTGATCTGATCTTTCAACTCCCACGGCAGGTCCTTGAAAAAGGCCAGATAGTCATCCAGCGGCAGGACCTCGCCACCTGTTTTCTCCGCCCGGTTGGTGAGCCAGTTGGTGGGTCCCTGCAAGATCTCCTGCATCAGCGCGTCACCGTCCTTTGGCGCATCCTCCACCCTGTAACCGGCTGTTGCCATTTGCGTCAGCGCCTCGACCGTGCCTGCGGGTGTGTCGAGGCCTACGCCATTAGCGAGCCGCCCATCCTTGTTGGGATAATTGGCGAGGATGAGCGCCAACTTGCGATCCGCAGCCGGGGTGGCGCGCAGGCGGGCCCAGTTGGCGGCCAGCTCTGCCACAAACGCCACGCGATCCCCTTGGGCGCGGTAGGTGGCGATGGGGCACTGGGTGGCCTCATCAAAAAACGCCTCTCCCTTGAAGCTGATCGCGCGGGAGAGGATGCGGCCGTCTACCTCTGGCAGGGCCACGTTCATGGCAATGTCGCGGGCGCTGAGGCCGGTGAGGCCTTCGGCCCAAGCGTCTTCCGAGCTGCTGGCGAGCACGGTTTGGAAGATGGGTGCGGCGTTTGCCTCAGGCATGGTGAGCGGGTTTTCTGGGCTTGCATCATCCGCATGGGGCGAACCCACAGCGAAGGACGTGGCGTTCAGGATCACGGTGGGGGGCGCGGCGGTGAAAAGCTGCGTCAGGGTGGCGACGGAGACTGGGTCTTTCAGGGACGCCACGAAGACGGGCAGAGGGTTGAGCCCCGATTGCATCAACGCGCGGACAAGGCGGTTGATCGGGTTCAGCCCTGCCCCCTGCACCAGCGCGCGATAGAAGATGATGGGAACCACCGGGTTGCCATCTGTCCACGCTGCCTGCGCTGCCGTCAGATCGGCGATGCCCGCGCCCGGCCAATAGACGCCCGCGCGCAAAAGCGGGCTGGCAGCAGCGGGTGGATCACCCCCATCCAGCATGGCCTGACCGTAGCGAAGAAAATTCCCAGAATTTTCGGGGCCGCCTTCCACTAGATAGGCCCAAAGCGTGTCATACTCTTCATCCGACACGGTCGATAGCCCGCGCAAATCGGCGTCAGGCTTGTCATCTCCGGGCAAAAGCACAAGCGGCACGCCGGCCTCATGACAGCGCGCTGCATATTGTTCGCACCCGTATTTCCAGTATCCGGTCCCGCCCAGCACACGGGCAATCACAAGGCGGCTTTTGGTGGCGCAGGTGTCCAGATGCAGGTCAACCGACATCGGGTGGCCCAGCTGCGTGACATTGGCCAGCCGCAGGGAAGGTGGGTTCTCCATCTCCGCCCGCGCCTCTGACAAAGCGGCCAGTTCCGTGTCGGCGGCCGAAAGCACGATGATATCGGCGGGGCTCTGGCCCAGATCAACGGGTTCCTTGCCATCATCGACACGGCCCGGGGTGGCGGCGAGAAGGTGCATTACTTTGACCACCTGCGCATGTCGGATGCGCGGGATTGAGTATTTTTGGCCCAAAAGAAGCCGGAGCGGGCGCGCGTCATGTGAGGGTCTTTTCCATATAGACCGAGGAGCTATTCGGTTCGTATTCGCCAAAGATCGCGCAGCGGGTGAAGCCCGCGCGTTCGTAGAGCCGGATGGCGGCATCCAGCGGGTCGCCGGTTTCAAGTTTCAGCGTGGCGATGTCGCGGGCGCTGGCGGTGTCTTCGAGCGCGCGGAGGATCGCGGCTGCGACGCCTTTGCCACGGGCCTTGGGCGCGGTGAACATGGATTTGATCTCAGCGTAGGATTCCTTGATGGCCAGTGCGCCGGTGCCGAGCGTTTTGTCGTGTTCACGGGCTGCGAAGAAGATAACGTCGTCTTCGCAAAGCTCCTCGATGTTGAGGAAGTAATTCTCTTCGGACGGGAACATCTCTTGCATCAGCGCGTGGCTGGCCTCCAACAGGGCGCGGGGGCCGGGCGTGCGGGGGTCTGCCTCTTCCACGATCAGCATCGCCTAAAGCCTTTTTTCCATGAAGACGGTGGTGTCGCCTTGCGTATAATCCCCAAAGGCACCGCGCCGGATATAGCCTTGCGCATCATAAAGCGCGACGGCGGCGTCCAGTTTGCTGCCTGATTCCAGCAAGATGCAAGGCAATCCCGCCGCGCGAGCTGCCTCCTCCAGATGGGCGACCAGCGCTTTCGCCACGCCTTGGCCGCGCACGTCCGGGATGGTGAAAAGGCGTTTGATCTCGCCGTATCCATCTTCCGCGCAGAGCGCGACGCATCCCACCGGGCGCCCGCTCAACCGCGCCACAAAAAAGCGGATGGTGTCGGCGTTCAGCTGCTCTGCATTGTAGGAGGAGCAGTCATTGATGTCATAGGCGGCGCGCAGGGCGGCCTCACTGCCATTAAGCAGGGTGGCGGCATCCTCCGAAAGGGGGGATTCCTGCGCGATGGTCAGGGTCATGCCAGCGCGGCTTCGATGTCGGCCCGTTTGAGACCGGCCTGACCGATCACAACAAGACGCGTCTCGCGCGGGTCATCGCCGAAGGGGCGGTCATAATAGGTGTCCACGCGGGGCCCCACGGCTTGCAAGGTCATGCGCATCGGCTTGCCTTGCACCGCGGCAAAGCCCTTGAGACGCAGGATGTCATGGGCGCGGATGACGTCCGCCACTTTTTCGGCGAATGCCGTCGGGTCGGCCACCTCACCCAAGGTGACCACAAAGCTTTCGAATGCGTCGTGGTCGTGGTCATGATGGTGGTGATGGTCGTGATTATGGTCATCATGATCGTGGTCATGGTGGTCATGGTGGTCATGGTCATGATGGTGGTCATGATCATCGTGGTGGTGATCATCGTGATGATGGTGATGCACCTCGCCGCGCGCGTCCATATCTGCCTCCGCCCCGATGCCCTGACCCAGCAGAACATCAAGGGGCAACGCGCCCATGGTGGATCGAACCACCTGCACGCCATCCCGGCTTTCCCCCTTGAGCCGGGTCACCAGCGCGCCTGTTTCATCCTCACCCAACAGGTCGGCCTTGTTCACCACGATCATGTCGGCGCAGGCCACCTGATCTTCGAAGAGCTCGCTCAGCGGCGTGTCGTGATCCAGGTTGTCATCGGCCTCCCGCTGGGCATCCACAGCCGCCACATCATGGGCAAATCGGCCTTCAGACACGGCCTTGCCGTCCACCACGGTCACCACGCCATCCACTGTCACCCGCGTCGAAATCTCCGGCCAGTTGAAGGCCCGTACCAGCGGTTGGGGCAGCGCGAGGCCAGAGGTTTCAATCACGATGTGGTCCGGCGCATCCGGGCGATCCAGCAGCTTTTCCATCGTGGGCACGAAATCCTCGGCCACGGTGCAGCAGATGCAGCCATTGGACAGCTCCATCACATCCTCTTCCGCGCAGCTCTCGATGCCGCAGCCCTTGAGGATGCCGCCATCGACGCCCAGATCACCAAATTCGTTGATGATCAGCGCAATGCGCTTGCCATTCGCATTCTCCAGCATGTGCCGGATGAGCGTGGTCTTCCCGGCACCCAGAAACCCGGTGACGACAGTGGCAGGGATCTTTGCAGGCATGACGCCCTCCTTATTCGATGACAAGCGTGGCGGTCGCCTCAATGGGCGCACCGTCCACGGCGAGTTGAGAGTGATCATTGGCATTGAGCGTCACCCGCACCTCATGGGTGCCGACGGGCAGCGCCTCAAGATGCATCCATGGGCCATAGGCGCGGGCGATCTTGATGTCGTTTATATAGACATGGGCGTGGCCGCGGCCGTCGACGTGGGCGTCGTTCACGGCCACCGGATCAAAGGTGAAATTCTCCACCTGCATTTCCAGGTTGCGGCTTTGCGGCCCGTCAGGGTGGAAGACCAGCGCGATGCTGGGCGCGGGGCCGGTCACGTCTGTCAGCTTGCTGTGGTCATGGCCCATGGCGGAATGATCATGGGCGGAATGGTCATGCACAGATGCGTCTGTCGCCCCGTGATGCTGCATCTCGCCAGTGGCGGCAAAAAGAAACCCAAGGCCCGTCCCAAAGAACAAACCAATGATGAGGAAGATCACTGTCTTCGGCATGCGTCGTCTCCTCATGCGCCTCTCACCCGAGGCACGCTCACTAGGGCAGGCCGGTCTCCTGGCTTGCGGGTCCGGGCCGTGCTGTCACCTTCCCGGGCGCATCCCAGTGGTATCTGACAGAGGCTCACCGCTTACAGTCGCGGGGGCGGCTGACGCATCGAACGCCATTCCCATTTCATCCTCTCGGCCCGTTGCCGCGCCTCAAGAAACCTTGCGCGAACCTGTATGGGGACGCGCCTCAAACGCGTCAAGCAGGATTGCGACCCCTGATGTTGTGCCAGCGCCGCCACCTTGCAGCGCCGCGCGGGATGCGCCACGCTGGGCGGGAAACGTCATCGAAAGGACGCCGCCATGCTGACCCGCGTAGGAGACATCGAAATCTGGCGCGTTCTGGATTGGCACGGGCTGTTTTTCCGGCCCGAACGGCTCTTCCCAAATGCGCCCGAGGATGTGGCTAAGATCATTGAGGAATTGGCCCCCGGCAGCGTTGATGCAGAAACTGGCCGGCTGATCCTGCCGGTTCTGACCTATCTGCTGAAAACACCCGACCATACGATCCTCATCGACACCGGGGTGGGCGACCAGAAAACCACCAACGGGCTGTCCTTCTGGAACCATATCACCGGCACCGGTTTGCCCGCTGCGCTGGCAGAGGCTGGCGTGACACCGGAGGACATTGATTACGTCCTCTTCACCCACCTGCACATTGACCATGTGGGCTGGAACACCAGGCTCCGGGATGGGCAGTATTTTCCGATGTTTCCCAATGCCACCTATCTTTTCCCCGCAGGCGATCAGGACGAATGCATGAACGGTGACCCGGATAAGCTGACTGAGAGCATTACCCCCATCATCGATGCGGGCCTGGCCAAATGGATCGGGGGGGATGAGGGTATCGGCGACAGCATCACGCTTCTGCCAACGCCGGGTCACACGCTTGGGCATGTCTCAATCCTGCTGCGGTCGGCTGGGCAAGAGGCGGTGATTACCGGGGATGCGATCCATTCGACGGCGCAGTGTCAGAACCCCAAATGGCAGTTCGCCTTCGATACCGATGCAGACCTCGCCGTGACGTCCCGGCGCACCCTGCTTGAGACGTGTGTGGACCGGGATTTAACGGTGATCGGTTGTCACTTTACGCTGCCTTCCATCGGCAAGATTGAGGCTGATGGCGATGTCTTCCGCTGGGTCGGGCGCTGACCCAACAGGCGAAACCGCGCAATATCTTGTGGATAACCCGGCCCCTCTGGCCACATCATGGGGTTTGGCATTGACTCCCTGACCATGCCCCCTTCTGATGCAAGGCCAAGATCGGAATCACCGACCACCCAAGAGGGCCCGAGGGAAACGTGCAGTTTTCAAAGCTCAGACTGACCGGCTTCAAAAGCTTCGTCGACCCGACTGACCTGTTCATTCAGAACGGTCTGACGGGCGTTGTTGGCCCCAATGGCTGTGGCAAATCCAACCTTTTGGAGGCGCTGCGCTGGGTCATGGGTGAAAACCGGCCCACCGCCATGCGTGGCGGCGGGATGGAAGATGTGATCTTCGCCGGGGCCGCCACCCGCCCCGCGCGCGGGTTCGCCGAGGTCGCCGTGCATATCGACAACACCGACCGCCTCGCGCCCGCGGCCTTCAACGATGCCGATCACCTTGAAATCATCCGCCGCATCACCCGCGATGTGGGCTCGGCCTACAAGGTCAACGGCAAGGACGTCCGCGCCCGCGATGTGCAGATGCTCTTTGCCGATGCCTCCACCGGCGCGCATTCGCCCGCTCTGGTGCGGCAAGGGCAAATCTCGGAACTGATCAACGCCAAACCCAAGGCGCGCCGCCGCATTCTGGAAGAAGCGGCCGGGATCTCCGGTCTCTACCAACGCCGGCACGAGGCAGAGCTGAAACTCAATGGCGCGGAAACCAACCTGACCCGCGTCGATGACGTGATCGAACAGCTGGCCACGCAACTGGCACAATTGGCGCGGCAAGCCAAACAGGCCACGCGCTACCGCCAGATCGGCGAAGAATTGCGCCAAGCCGAAGGGCTGCTGCTCTACCGACGCTGGAAAGAGGCCGAAGAGGCCCGCCTGCGTGCTGAAAATGACCTGCGCGACCGCACCACCGCCGCAGCACAATCCGAGGGTGCCGCGCGTGAGGCCGCCAAATTGCGCGCCGCGGCAGAGGCCGCCCTGCCACCCCTGCGCGAAGAAGATGCGATTGCCGCCGCCGTTCTGCAACGGCTTCAGGTCGCGCTCGATTCCCTGACTGAACAGGAAGAGGGCGCCGTGGCCCGCATCGAAACGCTGGAAGGTCGCATCGCGCAGTTGGGCCTCGATATTGAACGCGAAGCCAATCTCAACCGCGACGCGGGCGAAACCATTGCCCGGCTTGAGACCGAAAGCGAAGATCTGGCCGCAGCCGAAGACGGCCATGCCGATGCGCTGATCGCGGCTGATACGGAAGCCAAGGATGCGTCCGCCATCCTGCAACAGCGCGAAACCGAACTCAGCCAGTTGACCGAAGACGTGGCCCGCCTGGCCGCGCGTCATCAATCCGCGCAGCGTCTTGTCGATGACAGCCGCAAAACGCTGGAAAAGTCAGAATCCGAGGCCACCCGCGCCCGCGATGCCGCAACCGCCGCCGAGGCCGCCGTAGCAGAGGCAAGCACTGCCTTTGAAGCCGCGGGTGAGGCGGAACAGATTGCCGTCAAAACCGCCGCCACAGCCGAAGAAACCCTCGCCATGGCCGATGAGGCCCGCGCCGCCGCCCAAGCGCGCGAGGCTGATGCCCGTGCCGAACGCTCCTCTGCCGAAGGGGAGGTCAGCGCGCTGTCGGCTGAGGTGACGGCGCTTGCCCGTCTGGTGGAACGCGACACGGCGGAAGGCGGGCAAATCCTTGATG
This sequence comes from Pseudomonadota bacterium, assembly GCA_038532355.1. Lineage (GTDB taxonomy): Bacteria > Pseudomonadota > Alphaproteobacteria > Rhodobacterales > Rhodobacteraceae > Roseovarius. The sequence continues at coordinate 128,447 of JBCBAT010000008.1, forward strand.
CGCTTACCGTCATGCCAGGCTACGAAAAGGCACTGGGGGCGGCCTTGGCTGATGATCTGCGCGCCCCTCAGGTGGATGCTGATGGCCCGTCCGGCTGGACCCCTCTCCCCGATTACACCGCGCCCCAACCCTTGCCCACAGGTGTGGCGTCGCTCACCGAATATGTGAAGGCGCCCGAAGTGCTCGCCCGTCGCCTGGGCCAGATCGGCGTTGTGGACACAGAGGCCGGCGTGAACCTGCAAGCCAGCCTGCAACCGGGTCAGCGGCTTGTCAGCCTTGAAGGGGATCTGTGGCGCTGGGATGGGTTCCGCGCCTGGGCCGAAGATGCACCCTCTGCGGCCGCGCTGCGCCTGCAACAATTGAACCGCCTTGAGGAACTCAAACAGCAACTCTCCCACGCCAATGCCCGGGCCGAAGGGGCGGCTGCCGCCCATGAAACCCTGCGCGCGCGTCTTGCAGAACTGGTCGATGCTGATGCGCAGGCCCGCGATGCCCGCCGCGCCGCCGATACGGCCTTGAATGAAGCCAACCGCGCCCTGTCGCGAGCGGAGGCAGATCGCAATCTGGCAGGGTCCCGGCTTGAGGCGCTGGGCCTTGCCGTCGCCCGCCACGAAGAAGAGGCGCTGGCCACCCGTCAAAGCCTCGCAGAGGCTCAAAAGGGTCTGGAAGGTCTCGAAAACCTCGATGAGGCCCGCGCCCGCGTCGAAGACGTCAAAATGACGGTGGAGGCCGCGCGCCTCACCATGATGACCAAACGCTCCACCCATGATGAACTCCGCCGCGAAGGCGAGGCGCGCCAGCGCCGTGCCGCTGAGATCATTAAAGAGGTCAAAACCTGGCGCGAACGCCTCGCCACGGCAGAGGCGCGCAGCGCTGAGTTGCAGGACCGCAAGGTCCAGTCTCAGGAAGAGCTTCAAACAGCCCGGGCCAAGCCCGATGAAATCGCCGCGCAGCGCGTGGACCTGACAACTCAGATCACCACCGCCGAGGCCCGCAGGGCCGAGGCCACCGATGCCCTCACGCAGGCCGAAGGCCTGCTACGAGATGCCATATCAAGCGAACGCGAAGCGGAGCGCGCTGCCTCTGAAGCTCGTGAAATGCGGGCAGCAAGCGAGGCGCGCGCAGACGCCGCCCGCGAAACCCAAACCCTGGCCCGGGACCGCATTTCAGAGGAACAAGACACCACGCCCGAGGCACTTCTGGAACGGCTGGACGCAGATCCCGAAAACATGCCCGGCGCAGATACCATTGAGGCCGACGTAAACCGCCTCAAACGCCAACGCGACGCGCTGGGCGCCGTGAACCTGCGCGCCGAAGAAGACGCGCGCGAAGTGCAGGAAGAACATGATGCGCTGGTCGCTGAAAAAGAAGACCTCGAAGAGGCCATTCGCACCCTGCGCAACGGCATCGCGTCCCTCAACCGCGAAGGCCGCGAACGGCTGCTCACGGCCTTCGAGCAGGTCAATTCCAACTTCAACCTGCTCTTCAAACATCTCTTCGGCGGTGGCGATGCCAATCTAGTGATGGTCGAAAGCGATGACCCGCTGGAGGCTGGCCTTGAGATCATGTGCATGCCGCCCGGCAAGAAACTGGCCACGCTGTCACTGCTGTCAGGCGGTGAACAGACCCTGACCGCGCTCGCGCTCATTTTCGCGGTCTTCCTGGCCAACCCCGCCCCCATCTGTGTGCTTGATGAGGTCGACGCACCGCTTGATGACGCCAATGTGGGCCGTTTCTGCGATCTTTTGGATGAAATGTGCCGCCGTACGGAAACCCGCTTCCTGATCATCACCCACCATGCCGTCACCATGAGCCGGATGGACCGCCTCTTTGGTGTCACCATGGGCGAACAGGGGGTCAGTCAGCTGGTCTCGGTTGACCTAAAGAAAGCGGAGCAGATGGTCGCCTGACCGTTACCGTGACTGTCTCACTGCGATCAAACAGCCCCTGCGCCCAGGCAATGGAAAGCAAGATCAACGCCGCGCCGGGCATCAGCCCGGGCCCCGGATCTTCGCCCAGAAACACCATCGCGATCAGAACCCCCGCCAAGGGAGCAAAGGACGCGGCCAGCGAAATTGTCCCAGCCTTGGCGCTCTTCAGCGCAAGCGCCCACACCAATTGCCCCAGCACCAGAACGATCCCGGCATAGACCCATACCCACTGCCACAGGATAGGTGCGAAAAGATCGCGAAACACATCCGGCCCCATGATCGCGCAGGCACCCAGGAAGTAAATCGCGGCCCCTGCCACGGCGCGGTAGACGGTAAAGAGCCCCAGCGGCACGCGCTTCAACCCCGCGCGCGCCACGAGGGTGGACACCACGTAAGACAGGGTCGCGGCCACCGCCGCCACCTCGCCCGTGCCGAACCCGGCCCAGCTGCCTCGATCCTGTGCGGCAATGATCCAGATCGCCCCGGTCAGCGCGATCATGGCGGCCACCATCGTACGCCGATCAAACCGTTCTCCCAGCACAAACAGCGCGCCCAGAAGGAAAAGCGGTGGCTCAATCCGGCTGATCAGCGCCACGTTCGACACGCTGGTTTGCGACAGGGCATAGAAAAACAGCGCCGGTGTCAGCGCCGATGACAACAAGGCTGACAAAGTCAGAATGCCCCAATCCTTGCCTGTCACCCGCTTCACCCGCGCCGGTTTCAGATCGCGCCGGAACAGATAGGCCAGCGGCACGACAGAAATCAGCGTGCCCAGAAAATACAGGTTTGAGTAGGTCAGCGCATTGCGGCCGTCCGCAATCGGCAGGGCTTGCCCCATGTCCACAAGGCTCACCACGATTGGGTTCGCCGCAGCATAGATCAACACAGCCGCCCAAGCCGCCAAAACACCCCAAAGCGCGTGCTCCATCTTTGAGGGGCATTGATAGGTTGTGTTTTTGCCAAAGGCGGTGGCTTGCCGCATGTTCTTCGTTCCGATCGCGCGCGTTGTTGAGCGCTAGATAAGGACACAGACAGCGCGATCTAGGACCGCGCGGCTCAAACCGCTTCAATCCGTTGTGATCGCATCTCGACCGCGTTGGCGATTAAAGTTCAACGCATTTGAAGACAATGCGGCATGGCTCAAAAAGTAAAATGAAATCAATAATATGACCCATGATCCCTGCTTGGATCACCGCGCTTACAAGTTTGTGATTGCCCTGTGAAAGTGGCGCGTCAGGGCCCCGCCTGATAAAGCCGAATTTTCACCCCGCCATGGTCAATGAACGGCCCCGGCGGCGCGAAATTCAACCCCGTCGCCCGCGCCAATCCCGGCTCAGAGGTGACCATCCCAACACGCCAGCCACCAAAGCGCGCGCGCACCGTGTCGCCCAGCGCCGCGTAAAGCCCGTAGAGCAGTTTCTTATTCCCGATCCGCGCACCATAGGGCGGGTTCACAATCAACAGCCCCGGTTTGCCCTCCGGCGGGGCGGCCTCGCTGATGGGTGCTGTCTGAAACTGGCACAGCGCCTCCAGCCCCGCACGTTTGGCATTCGCAGTGGCGCGTTGCACCGCGCCCTGATCACGGTCACTACCGAAGCAGATTACCGAGCCGGTCGTCGCGGATGCGCAGCGCTTCATCTCGCCCCACGCCGCGGCATCAAAGCTTGCCAGTTTCTCGAAGGCAAATTCCCGCACCCGCCCGGGCAACATCCCCGCGCTGCGTTCAGCGGCTTCCAGCACAAAGGTTCCCGATCCGCACATCGGATCCACCACCGTCTCGCCCGGTTGATATCCACATTGGCGCAAAAAAAGCGCCGCCAACGTTTCCCGCATGGGCGCTTTGCTGACGGCCTGTTTCAACCCGCGCTGATGCAAGGGCGCGCCCGAGGTGTCCAGGCTGATCGTGCACAGATCATCCTCAATCCGCACCATGACTCGCAGACCTGTCTTTTCGCCCACTGGCGCGCCCAGACCTTCGCTGATCGCCCGCGCCACCCGCTGAGCCGCCGCCTTGTTGTGATAAATCCGGGAGGCGCGGCAGGTCGCCTCCACACGCACTGGAACATCCGCGCGCAACACCGCACCCCACTCCACCTTGCGCGCGCGCTTATCAAGCTGCGCCAGATGCATCGCCCGAAACTCAGCCACCCGCACCAGCACGCGGCCCGCACCCCGCAGGCTCAGATTGGCGCGCCACACCTCCGGCCACCCGCCTTGCACCAGAATCCCGCCCGATACCGATCCCGCAACGTCAAACCCGCCTTCACGCGCTTCTTCGGCCAGAACCTCTTCCAGCCCCGGCTGCACCGTCAGGAAAATCTCAAACGGCTCTTCACCCACGCCCGAGTTTCTTCTGGCTAAAAGTATCCCGGGGGTTTGGGGGCTGGCCCCCAATCACAGCCGGTTCAAAAGCGCAGCCGTGGGCCAAGCATCCGCAGGCATCGTCAACTGCTGCTGCACATCCTGCACTGCCGCCCGTGTACCCGCACCAAGAATCCCGTCAATCTTGCCCACGTTGTAGCCACGTGCCTGCAGCTTCTGCTGCAACGCTTTCATCTGACCACTGCCCAGACCCGGCTCCGGGTTGCGGGCATCAAAGACCGGCGCGCCTTGCAGACGATTGGCGAAATAGGCCGCTGTCAGCACGTAGGTAAACGACTGGTTCCACTCAAAATACACCCGGAAATTGGGATAGGCGACAAAGGCCGGTCCCTTGCGCCCTTGCGGAATGATGATGCTGGCGGGCAGGTTGGTCAGCTGCCCATTGCGGGCCCGCACACCCATCGCGGCCCATTCCGATCCGCTCATCTGCGTGCGTAAGCCTGTTTTCGACCAGTCCAGATTGTCGGGCAGCACCACCTCCTGCAGCCACGGCTCCCCCGCGCGCCATCCCAGATGCTGCAACATCTTACCGCCTGAGAGCAGCGCATCGGGCGCCGAGCGCTTCAGATCCACCTTGCCGTCGCCATCGCCATCGACACCGTTGTCGAGGATATCCTGCGGCAACATCTGCACCATGCCGATCTCACCGGCCCAGGCACCGGTCGTGCGCTGAGGGTCAAATTCGCCCTTTTCATACAGCTTCAGCGCCGCAAAGACCTGCGGGCGGAACAACTCCGGACGGCGGCAATCATGGCTCAGCGTCACCAGCGCATTTAGCGTGTTGAAATCCCCCTGAAACCCGCCGAAATCTGTCTCAAACGCCCAGAAGGCCAACAGCACACCACGGCTCACACCATACTGGCTTTCCACCCGGTCAAACACGTTCGAAAACTGCCGCCCCTTGGCGATGCCTGTGTTCAGGCGGTTGGCCGAAATGAGCTGTCGGGCGAAGTCAGAGAACGGCTTTTGAAAGAACCCTTGCCCCCGGTCGGCGCGCAGCACGGCCTGATCCTGACGGGCGGAGGCGAAGAAATTGTTCACCGTCTGTTGGTTGTGACCACGGGAAATGGCCTCTGCCTTCATGTCATTTACAAAGCCCGAAAAAGACCCGCCGCATTGCTGCGCGACTACGCTGGTGGCGGACAGAACAAGGGCGGCGATTGTGGTGGAAAATAGCTTCATGGGAGCCTCTTAAACCTGTTGCTTGAGGCGGAGTGTAATCGCCAAGGTCCAGCGATGGAACCGGGTTTTGTGCTTTGGGGCGCGGAATCAAGGGCGAAGCCCGCCGCGCCTTCGCCAGGCCGTCCCGGGGCCTGGCGAAAGGAGTAGGGGAAACTCGCCGCTCGAAATGCGTCCGAGAACTCAAGCATAAAGCATTGCTGCTCAAACATCGGATCGCCATGCCACGGCCTGACGAATCCGCTCGTTCCGCGCGTCACTGGGCCAGAAGTATTCCCACCAACCCGACAACAGCCAACCCCGCCCCCCAAACGCGCCAGAGAAGCCCAATCGAGGCATCAATCTGATCCGGTCCAATGTCGCGCGCGCCGTCCGGGTTCACAAAAGGAAAGTCCCGCATCTCCCCCTCGTATGACCTTGGCCCAGACAGCGCGACGCCCAGCACCTCGGCCACCGCCGCTTCCGGCCAGCCTGCGTTGGGCGAGCGATGCAGGCGCGCGGCCTTCGCGATTTCACCCAATTGCCCAAGCCGCCCATAAAGCGCGGCAATCCCCAGCGCCGTGATCCGCGCGGGCAGCACATTCAGTACATCATCAAGCCGCGCCGCCGCCCAGCCGAATTCTTCGTGGCGTGGCGTGCGGTAACCCACCATGCTGTCGGCGGTGTTGGTGATCTTGTAGATCAGCATCCCCGGCAGCCCGGCCACCAGGAACCAGAAGGCGGGCGCGATCACACCATCGCTGAAATTCTCCGCCGCTGACTCAATCGCCGCGCGCGACACGGCAGGCCCATCCATGGCGGAGGTATTGCGCCCCACGATCATCGCCACGCTCAGCCGCCCATCATGCACCGACACGCGCAACGCATCCGCCACGGCGCGCACATGCTGGACCAGCGATTTCTGCGCCAAGAGGATCGCCGCAATGATCACCTCCACGACCCAACCAAGCTGCTGCAAAAGGAGCCCCAGTACCGCAGCCCCCAAGACCAACAGCACCATCGCCAGAACGCCCTTGCCGCACCGCCCGTCGCCCGTGTTCAGCCGCTGATCCAGATAGCCCACCGCACGGCCCATAAGCACGGCGGGATGGGGCAGGCGATCCCACAGCCATTTTGGTTCGCCGAACACGCCATCCAATGCCATTGCAGCGGCCAGGATCAGACCGGTGCTCATGCCCACACTTCCAAAGAATAATCCACACGCGCGCCCCTAGATTGCAACGCGTGTAAAACCGGATTCGTGGCGGCGTTACAAGTCAGACAAGTTCAGTCTTGATCACCGCGCTGCTTTCCAGCGTGCGGTGCACCGGGCAGCGATCGGCGATCTCCAGCAGTCTTTGCCGCTGATCCGCCGACAGGTCGCCCTCCAACCGGATCATCCGGCGAAACGTGTCGGCTTTCGCCCCGGTCTGCCCATTGGCGTCCTGCGCATGCACCTTGTCATGGTTCACATCCACCTGCACATGGGACAGCGGCCAGCCCTTGCGCCGTGCATACATGCGGATCGTCATCGACGTGCAGGCCCCCAGGCCCGCCGACAGGAACCCGTAGGGCGACAGGCCTCGATCCGTGCCGCCATAGGCCTCCGGCTCATCAGCCAGCACGTGGTGTTTTGGCCCCACATTGATATCCTGCATGAACCCGTTCGGGTCCGCCTCCCGCACCCGCACGATGCCCTCGGGCGCACCCGGTGGCGGGGCAGGGGGGCGCAGGTCCAGGTATCGCGTGGCCCAGGCCGAAATCAGATCGGCGGCATATTCGGCGTCACAAGGATCGGTGATCAGGTGATCGGCATTGTCCAGCGTCACGAAGGATTTCGGGTGCTTGGCCGTGCGGAAAATCGCGGCGGCATTCTCAACACCCACGGTCGCATCCAGTGGCGCATGCAGCACCAGAAGCGCGCGCTTGAGCCCGGCGATCTCGCCCTCCAACCGCTCTGCCTTCACATTCTCAACGAAGTTCTTGCCGATCCGCACAGGCCGCCCGCCCAACATCACCTCGGCCCCGCCTTCTTCCTCAATCTCTTCCAAGGCACCGCCGAAATTATGGGTCACATGGCCGGGATCAAACGGCGCGCCGATGGTGACGACCGCGCGCACGCTGTCCATCTGCCGCGCGGCACCCAGCACCGCCGCCCCGCCCAGCGAATGCCCGATCAGCATCTGAGGCGCCATGCCCCGCGCCTCCAACGCGCGTGCGGCTTTCAACAGATCGGCAATGTTGCTGCGGAAGGTGGTGTTCTCAAATTCCCCACCAGAATGCCCAAGCCCGGTGAAATCAAACCGCAATACCGCAATGCCCGCGCCCGCCAACCGGGCGGAGATACGCCGCGCGGCGGGGATATCCTTGGAACAGGTAAAACAATGGGCAAAAAGCGCGGTGGCCAGCACAGGCCCATCGGGAAGGTCCAGCCGCGCGGACAGCTCATCACCATTATGGCCGGTGAAACTGAGACGTTCTGTGGGCATTCGAGGTCCTTTCCGATTCTTGTCATCAAAGGTAAGGAGCAGGGCAGGGCGGGACCAGTCATGTGACACGCGGGTCACGGCAAGGTGAGAGATGTGACATGACGATAAGAGCGGTCCTGACCGGGTTGACCCTTGCCGCGTTGGGCATGAGCTTTCTTGGTGCGCTGCACCCCGTGGGCGACAGCCTCGCGGTGTTTCGATTTGTGATTGCCGGGGGTTTGATCCTGCTCGCGCTGATGGCGCGGGGCGCATGGCGGCTGATGCTTGTGGGCGCGGGTCTGGCCGGGATTGTGAGCGCGGCTGTGCACAAATGGCCCGGCGCATCGCCGTCGCCAGGGTCGAATTACGCGGTGCTTTATCAAAAGAACGTCTTTCACCAAAACACCGATCTGATGGCGCTGGCCGAGGATATTCTGGTCTCAAACGCGCAGGTCGTCACGTTGCAGGAAATGGCCCCTCAAAACGACCCGCTGCTTGCGCGCCTGCAAGACGCCTATCCCTACCAGCATCTTTGCCGTTTCAGCCGCGGTGGCACGGCCGTTCTCAGCCGCGTCAAACCCTTGGCCGTTGCGCCCTGTCAGAAAGACTACGCCATGGCGCGGATCACCGTGGATCTGGGCGTGGGCCACCCGGTTGATGTGATGTCGGTGCATTTGGCTTGGCCCTTCCCGGATGTGCAGCCGGTGCAGGTGCAGGATCTTCTGTCTGACTTGCAGGCGCTGGATCGCCCGGTGCTGATTGGTGGGGATTTCAACATGGTGCCATGGTCCCACACGCTGTCATCCGTCGCGCGTGCCTCTGGCAGTCGGCGTGTTGGGGCGGCGCAGACAACCTTCAAAATTGGTCCCCTGCCCATCTCCATCGATCATGTATTTGCCCCGGATGGCGGCACGACCGAACGGCGCGCGCTTCTGGGAAGTGATCACTTTGGCCTGCGCGCCATCCTGCGTCCCATGGATCCTGATCGGAAAAATCCGAATTGAATCTGAAACAGTTTGGTCGCCTGTACTAGCATTTCATTAATCAACGCGCCTGTACCACCGCCCCGGGGTAATCGGAGTGTTTGGGATCATGTTTCACCTTCGCACCATGTGGGATGTCCGGGTTGTGTCCGTCGCGCTGACCGGCTCGATCATTCTGGCCAGCGTCTTGTTGCAGGCAGTGTTCCTGCCGCCTGATCTGGCGCGTCAGGTCCGTTGGCCGGGCGTGGTGATCACTTTCATTCTGGCCGCCCCGCTGATCTATCTTTCGGGTGCGCGGCTTTACGGTTTGCGCCGTATCAATCAGGACAAACAGAATGTCGCGCAGCGCGATGTCTTGACTGGGCTATGGAATCGCTACGCGTTCATCGAACGCATTCAAAACATCGCCGCTTTGCCCGGCGCGATCATCATGGCCGATATCGACAATTTCAAAAGCTACAATGACACCCATGGCCACGCGATGGGGGATGCCGCGCTCCGGCAGGTGGCGCAAACCTTCCTGCGAAGTTGCCGGGCGGAGGATCTAGTGGCGCGCTACGGCGGGGAGGAATTCATGATCTTCCTGCCTGACACCAGCCGCGAAGAAGGGATCGCCGTGGCCGAACGCGTGCGCCAGACCCTGGCAGAGGCCCCGATGGAACATGCCGGAAAATCTCTGCACATAACGGCAAGCTTCGGCGTGGCGTTGCTCGAAGATCCTGCCGACGTGGAAGACACCATCGCCCGGGCCGATGCCGCGCTTTATCGGTCAAAACACCAAGGCAAGAACTGCGTCAGCGCGGCGGCCTGACGGCCTTATGGATCACACCTCGCCCATCAGGGCCGGATCAAACGGGTAGGTGGTCAGATTCTCAAATCCATCTTCCGTGATCAGCACCTGATCTTCCAGCTTGATGGAAAAATCCCCACCCTCCGGGCTGACCAACGCCTCAACACACAAGACCATGCCGGGTTCCAGCGGGTAATCATACGCGCCCGGCACAGCGTGATCGGGATAGGCCACCAGCGGCCATTCATCACACAGGCCCACGCCATGCATCAGGCAGCCGTATTTCTGCTTCTGGAACTGTGCGTCCAGCACATGGGTGTTCGCTGACAGCTCCGGGATCATCACGCCGGGTTTCAGCATTTCCATGTTGGTCATGATATGCTCCACCCCGTGCTGCATGGCATAGATCATATCGGCGCGCGGCTTTTCATCCCCGATCCACCATGACCGAGAGATATCGACACAAATCCCGTAGCTGCCCACTAGATCGGTATCAAAACTGACCATTTCATTGTTCTGCACAATCCGCGGCCCGCATTCCTGAAACCACGGATTGGTGCGCGGGCCACTGGACAGCAACCGCGTTTCAATCCACTCCCCGCCGCGCCGGATGTTCTCGGCATGCAACACGGCCCAGATGTCGTCCTCGCTCGTCTGTCCTTGCGGCACGGCTTGACGCGCGAACGCTTCCATCTCCGCCACCGCGATTTCACAGGCATGGCTGGCACAACGCATGGCGAGGATTTCATCCGCGCCTTTCACCGCGCGGCATTTCTCCGTCAGCTCTTCGCCTTCCATCACTTCAAAGCCCTGCGCCTCCAACGCGCGCAGCCCGTGCAGCATGATCTTGTCGACCGCGAGGCGTTTATTGCCACCCGCGTGGCTCTCCAGCAGCACACGCACCTCATTGGCGAACACATCCGCCGCCACATCCACCTTGTCGCCGCGATCAAAGTAAAACAGATCCGCGCCAGAGCGTTGTTCACGTACCAAGGGGTTGAATTCGCTCAGGAAAGGGGAGTTCTTGTAGTCCCACATCACCATGTAACCATCCGCACAGACCAGCAGCGCGCGGAACGGGTTGTGCGTGTTCCAAAGCTGCATATTGGTGCTGTCCGTGGCGTAGCGGATATTGAGCGGATCAAACACGAGCAGGCCCGCGTAATCGCGATCCTGAATGAACCGCGTCAGCCGTTCCCAACGATAGCGCCGCATCGCTTGCAGGTCCGGCAGTTGCAGCCCCGCCGCCTCCCATTCCTGGAAGGCCAGCCGCGTCGGGCCGATCTCCACCCGGTTGGCATCATTGGGGGTGTTGTCGCCAATCACGGCGCCCTTGGTTGGGTCAATCTTGCGTGTGTCGCGAAAATGGGTGTTCATCGCAGGCCTCCCTGATCCCTCCAGCTTGAGGTTTCAGAACGCCACTCTCCCGCCAATTCGCGACATTTGAGGGATGGACCACGAAGTCTTTCTAAGACTGCGCGGCTTACCCGGCGCGCACCGCTTCAATCATGCGATGCACATTTTCGGGATCCGCGTCCGGCGTGATACCGTGCCCCAGGTTGAAAATATGCGGCCCGTTCTTGAACGCCTCCACGATGCGGCGCGTCTCCTGCACCAGATCGTCACCGCCCGTGACCATGTGGGACGAGGCCAGGTTGCCCTGAACACAGCCACCCGGCTGCACATTTTCCGCCGCCCATTCCGGTGCCACAGAATTGTCGAGGGCCACACAATCCGCGCCGGTCTTTTCGTGAAACCCGATATAGCCATCGCCCGCTTCGCGCGGGAATGCGATGATCGGGACATCCGGATGCCGGGTCTTCAATTCCGCAATAATCCGCTTGGCCGGTTCCATAGCATAGCGGTCAAAATCCTCACCCTTCAGCGACCCTGCCCAGCTGTCAAACAGCTTCACAACCTCGGCCCCTGCTTCAATCTGCATGGACAGGTAATCAATCGTGCCTTCGGTCAACCGCTCCATCACCTGCTCAAACAGCGCACGGTTCTCGGCCTTCAGCGCATGCGCTGGCCCCTGATCCGGCGTGCCACGCCCGGCGATCATGTAGGTGGCCACCGTCCACGGCGCGCCCGCAAAGCCAATCAGCGTGGTCTCCTCCGGCAAATCCCGTGCCAGATTGCGCACCGTCTGATAGATCGGAGCCAGCGTTTCATGGATATCCGTGGCCGGCTTCAGCTTGTCGAAATCGCCCTGTTCCGTGATCGTGGACAGGCGCGGACCTTCGCCCGTCACAAACCACAAATCCGCCCCAAGTGCTTGAGGCAAAAGCAAAATATCCGCAAAAAGAATCGCCGCATCAAACCCATACCGGCGAATGGGCTGCAACGTCACCTCGGTCGCCAGATCACTGTTATAGCACAGTGACAGAAAGTCACCCGCTTCGGCCCGTGTCGCGCGGTATTCCGGCAGATACCGCCCGGCCTGCCGCATCATCCAGATGGGCGGCACGTCTTGTGTCTCACCGGCCAGCGCCCTGAGGATCGTCTTCTTTTCAGTCATTTGGGTCTCCGTTCCCCTCAGTCGTCACAAGCGGGCGTAAATTTGTCAAGGACTCTAAACTTGTCAAGAAAAGTTTACACCGCTAAAGCTTGGTTTATGAATAAGACGTTACCCGATCCTTCGCGCCCGTTGCGGATTGGCACGCGTGGCTCTCCCCTGGCTTTGGCCCAGGCCCATGAGACCCGCGACCGGTTGGCCCGTGCATTTGATTTGCCCCATGAGGCGTTCGAGATCCAAGTGATCAAGACCACCGGTGACCGCGTGCTTGACCGCCCGCTCAAGGAAATCGGCGGCAAGGGCCTCTTCACCCGAGAGATCGAGGATGCGATGCTCTCCGGCGATATCGACATCGCCGTGCACTCCATGAAAGACATGCCGGTGGAACAGCCCAAGGGGCTGGTGCTCGACACGTATCTGCCCCGCGAAGATGTGCGCGATGCATTCGTGTCGCCGTCGGTGGGCGGGCTGTCTGACCTGCCAGAGGGGGCCGAGGTTGGCACCTCCTCCTTGCGCCGCAAAGCACAGGTGCTGGTGGCTTATCCGCATCTGACGGTGGTGGAGTTTCGCGGCAACGTGCAAACCCGGCTGAAGAAACTCGACGATGGCGTCGCTGCCTGCACCTTTCTGGCCATGGCCGGCCTCAACCGCCTTGGCCAATCCAAGGTCGCGCGCGCCGCGATTGAACCCGAAGAAATGCTGCCCGCCGTCGCCCAAGGCGCCATCGGCATCGAACGCCGCGAAGGCGACGCCCGCGTGGCCGATATGCTGGCCGCGATCCATGACCATGCCACGGGCGAACGCCTGGCGGCCGAACGGGCGTTTCTGGCCACACTCGATGGGTCTTGCGAAACCCCCATCGCCGCACTCGCGGAGGTGACAAACGGCACGCTCCGCCTGCGCGGCGAAATCCTGCGCCCCGATGGCAGTGAAAGCCTGAAAGATGACGCCAGCGCCCCGGTGGAAGACGGCGCAAAACTCGGCGCGGACATGGCGCGAAGGTTGCTCGATCAAGCGGGCCCCGGTTTCTTCGACTGGCGCAGCTGACGCCAAGGGAAGCAGAATTTTGCAAAATTCTGCATCAGAAAATTCGAATTTTCTGACGCATTTTCTTCGAAGAAAATGCCCGCGCCCGGTTCAGACGTCAGGCAAGACTTTACCCGGGTTCATGATGTTCTTGGGATCCAGTGCCGCCTTAATCTGACGCATCACCGCCAGCGCCACAGGGTCCTTGTGCCGCGCCATGGTGGGCTTCTTCGACAGCCCCACGCCATGCTCGGCTGAAAAAGACCCGCCCAGCGCCACCGTCTCTTCCTCCACCGCCAGCCCAATCTGTTGGTGCACCTCTGCATCATCCGTCGACGGCCACGCCGCGAAATGCAGGTTGCCATCGCCCAGATGCCCCACGTTCAGAATACCCGCGCCCGGGTCCAGCGCCTTGGTCCTCGCATGCAGTCGTTCCACCAAGGTCTGCACGCTGTCCGTGGGCACGGCAATATCGTTGTCCACGATGGGGGAGCGCAGCCGCGACACCTCCGCCGCTGCCTCCCGCCGGGCCCACATCTCGCGTCGCTGGCCATCCGATTTGGCCACCACCGCATCCAGCACCGCACCGCTGTCAAACAGCCCCGCCAGAACAGCCTCCAGATGCGCCACAATCGGCACCTCACCATCCTCCCCCGCCACCGCATCGCGATCCGCCAGCGCGCCAACCTCGACCAGAATGTTCACTTCATGGCGGTCGTCAAACGGTGCGCGGGCGTCCGTGAACCGTTCCAGATGCGCATCGATATAGGCCCCGGGCATGTATTCGAACGCCTCCACCGCCCCGCCCGTTTCGGCTTGCAACTGATAAAGCAGATCAAGCGCCGCATTCACCGACGGCGCGGCCACCATAGCCGTCGCATAGGCGCGCGGTTTGGGAAACAGCTTCACCACGGCGGCCGTGATCACGCCCAGCGTCCCTTCGGCCCCAATGAGCAAATCGCGCAGGTCATAGCCTGAATTGTCCTTATGCAGCGCGCTCATCAGGTTCATCACCTCGCCGGTGGGCGTCACCGCCTCAATCCCCAAACAAAGCCCCCGCGTGCTGCCATAGCGCACCACGTTGGATCCGCCCGCATTGGTCGACAGAGCCCCGCCAATCATCGCCGATCCACGCGCGCCGAAGGTCAGCGGGAAGATCAGATCATGGGCATCCGCTGCCTCATGTAGCGCAGTCAGGATCACGCCGGCCTCCACCGTGGCTGTGCGACGCTGCGGGCTCACATCGCGGACCTTGTTCATCCGATCCAGCGAGAGCATCAACGCGCCATCCGCTGACGTGCCTTTGGCCAACCCTGTATTCCCGGACACAGGCACGATGGGCGTTCGAGTCTCATTGGCCAGGTGCACAATCCCAGCCACCTGCGCGGTATCTTCAGGGCGCAGCACGGCCAGCGGGTTCCAGCGCACCTGCCCGGTCCAGTCCTGCGAAAAGGGCGCGGCATCGGCACCGGTCAGCACATATTCCGTGCCGATCATGCCGCGCAGCTTATCAAGAAGCGTATCAGTCATGGGCGGCAATCTGCGTCAGGCGCGGTTGCAGGGCAAGGCCGGTCTGGTCAAATCGCGCGTGCTGCCTATCTCAGATACAACGGGTTCAACGAAAAGGCTGACACGATGATGATGCACCGCCGATGCTTTGTGACTGCACTGATGGCCATGCTGTTCGGGGGCGCGGGCACGCGATCTGATGCCGCGCCCCAAAACTGGCGTTTCCCCTCGATTGACGGCGGCACCATGTCCTTTTCCGATTGGAAAGGCCGCCCGGTTCTGGTGGTCAACACCGCGTCCCGCTGCGGCTTCACGAAGCAATATGACGCGCTGCAAAAACTTTATGACACCTATCGCGATCAGGGCCTTGTGGTGCTGGCCGTGCCGTCGGGCGATTTCCGTCAGGAATTGGCCAGCAATGAGGATGTGAAAGAATTCTGCGAAGTGAATTTCAACCTCACCCTGCCGATGTCCACCATCACGCCGATCCTCGGCGCGAATGCCCATCCGTTCTACGCTTGGGTTCGTCAAACAGCGGGGTGGGTGCCCAACTGGAATTTCAACAAGGTGCTCATTTCCCCCGATGGCCAAGTGGCCGGCACATGGCGCGCCACCACCGGCCCCAATTCCCGCGATATCCGGTCTTCGATTGAGGCGTTCCTTTAACAAAAACGCGCTTGACGCATGGCCCGGTCGCCAGTATCCAGCGCCACGGTTTGGCGGAGTAGCTCAGTTGGTTAGAGCAGCGGAATCATAATCCGCGTGTCGGGGGTTCAAGTCCCTCCTCCGCTACCAAATTTCCCTGATATTTTGGCCCGATCAGTGCTTCAGAAGCGCGTCGCGTTGATCCTCGCGCAGCGGGAAAAGTGTCATCAACCACTCCAAGGCCGCGAAATCTCGGTCCAGAAACCGGGCCAGATTGGCGCGTGCAGCGGGGCTGAGCACGGTCTTTTCCGTCGCGGTTCTTGAGCGGTTGTCATGTACGCGCCCGGGGGTGGGCACCCCCAACCGCGCCTCGATATCGGCGTCCAGCGTTTCCTGACACAGCACGGCAAACACCTGATCCGCCGACAGCACGGGAATGGCGGGGTCTAGGTAAAACGCCATGTCCTCCCGCAGATGGTGAATGCGTCGGAACTCTGACGCCACCTCTGGCACCAAGCTGTCACCATCGTAGAGCGCAAGGGCCAGCGCCTCTAGCGTGCCATATTTCGTCAGCACCTCCGCCTCGCCAGGAAAGCGATGATCGGGGCGGGCCTCTTCATGGACCAGCCTCTGCCGCCAGTTGAAGGCAGAGATCGCCCGGTCAATCGGGTTGCGCACCACGAACAAGTACCGATTGCGCGGCTTATAGACTGGGCGTGCGACGTGGCTGACACTGACATGGTCAAAGGCTTCGGCAATAAGCGGGCTGGTGTCGATGGCCTTGTTCACCGTGGCCCCACCGCATTTTCCGATATGAATGTAGCACAGCCGCCGCTCACTGGCCGGGCGCAGATGTTCCAGCGTGGATTTCAAACTGCGCACGGCGATGTTGCGCGGGGTCTGGATGAGGGCGTTCAGCGGCATGATCATCAACGGGTGTAGGTTTGCGAAAAAAGCGGCGCGCGCGGTGTCTGGCGCGCGGGCGGGGTGACGCCTTGGGGGATCAGAAGGGCCGGGCGCGTGGCGGACACTGTAAATCGACCGGGTGAAAGTGTCAGGGGCAGGGGCACAGGATCGCCGTCACGTGTCACCTGCGTGTCTTCATCTGCGGCCAGATCGAATGTCATCTCCCGCAGGATGGTCACTTCTGTGCTGTCTTCCGTCAACTGCGCACCGGGCACCAGAAATCCGGGCGCGATGGCCACGTAATGCCGGGCCACCCAATCAGAAAACCAATCCGGCAGGTTGTCGGTGCGGTATGTCTCAAGGATCAGATCGGGGGGCGTGTCGCGCAGCGCTTTCATCAGGCTGTCGGGGTTTTGCTCCACCCGCCGGATGCCTGGCGCATCCAACCATCGGCGCGGGGTGTCATAGGCTGTGGGCAGCATGCCAATCCCATCGAAATAGGTGCCATCCTCGCCCAAAATGGCCTCTGCCGTGCGGATCACGTCCAGCTGCTCTGCATTGGAATGATCCAGGTAATCCACGTTGCGCGGAAACGTCATCGCCACCAACAGCCCCACCACAATGGGGGCCACCTTTTGGCGTGCGGGCGCGGCGGCAACGATCCTGTCCCACAGCACCGGGGCCCACAGCGCCAGAAACGGCAGGCACATGGCAAAGATGTAGGGCCACGGCTGATTATGGGCGAAAATGAGCGCGGTCAGAACAGCGGTGAAAATGGCAGCGATCAGGCGCGCGGGCGTCGCACTACGAAATTGCGCCAGCGCCAGCACAAGCCCGGTGACAAAAATCACGTAAAGCGGCAGGTTGCGCATCAGGGTCTGTGTGATGAACTGCCTCAGGCCTTCATAAAGGCTGCCCCCCGTGGTGGCGAGCTCTGCCGGACCCACGAAGATTTGCCGCGCGACCTGCAGCGCATCCGTGCCTCCCATCAGCACGCTGTAAGCGGCGATCGCGCCCAGCCATCCGGCAATCAGCACCGCGCCGGTGCGCAGCCCTGCCAAAAGGCCCGTGCCCCGCCACATCACCACGGCCAAAGCCAGCCCGAGGGCAAAGTTGAAATAGATGGCCTTCTGCGTGCACAAAAATGCACATCCTGTCAGCGCTCCCGCGATCAATACAGATCGCAAGCTTGGCAGCCCGTCTCGCAACACGACCCAAAGCGACAAGGCAGCAAATAGGATCGCGGGCGTCTCGGATCGCAAGCGGAATGACCGCTCCATATAGGTCGACACCGACAAAAGCAGCATCAGAATGGTCAGGATGGCCAGCCATGAATACCCCAAGCGCCGACCGATCCCCGCGATCACCCCAAGCGTCATGAGCACCGTGCAAAACGCCCAAACGCGACCTGCCAGCACGGTCGATGCTGCATCCAATCCGGCCCAATGGGCGGGCGCGTACCACAGGGCGTAACCCACTGATTTGACGGGCCATATCGTGTCGTAGAACCCGTTCCAAAGGTATTTCGTCTGACCGAACTGCCAAAACTCATCCATCACCAGCTGCGTGTTGACGGCCAGCAGGCCCAAGAACACGATTTTTGCTGCAAAAAGGACACAAGCCAGCCCTATCCGTTTGGCAGTGTCGGTCATGAGCATTGTCCGGGAACGGGATGTGGTCGAGTCATGGAACGAAAAGAGGCTCAAAGATGCAGGCGGAGAGTGAGGCGATAGTGGGCCAAGGGGCCGTATCACGTCGACAGGACATCTCTGCCCGTGCGGCGAAAGGGATGGGGTTGCGGCTTTTCTGGCACATCTTGCCGATCCTCGGTGCCGTGATCCTGTTGTGGCTGCTGGTGGTCACGTCTGACCTGACATGGGATCAATTGGTCGGCGTTTTTGAGGCGACCTCTTTGAGCCATGTGGCGGCGTTCACCGGGCTCACCGTGCTGATGCTGGCGCTGAGCGCTGTGAAATGGCGTATGGTGATGGTGCAGCTGCCCAGCCCGGATGCAGCAGGCGCGCCGCCGCCCTCTCGGCCATCGTCATTTCTCTACACCTGCCTTGGGGCTGTTTTGGGTATCGTGATGATGCCCTCGGTGGCCAAACATGCCGGCCGCGCCATGGGGGCGCGGCTGCATGGCGGATTGCCCGCAGGCAAAAGCGTCGCGGCCTCGCTTTTTGAACAGATTTTTGACGTGGCGCTGCTGGTGGTGCTGGCGGGTTTCGGTGCGATCCTTCTGGCCCCCATGTTGGCACCGTTCATCGCCGGGGTGCTGGTGGCCGTGGGGGTCGCGTGTGCCTACATGCTGCGTCGCCCGCATCTGATCCCGGATCGGTTTCATATGGGCGATCTGATGCGCATCCTGCGCAGCCCTCTGGCGCTGCGGCTATCATCCATTTCGCTTGGGATTTACCTGCTGACAGCGCTGCGCGCCTTCATCGTGGCAGTGCCCGCAGGGATCGCGCTTTTGCCAGCGGAATTTTTTGCCAGTTTCAGCCTGGTGCAGCTGTCACGCCTCATTGCCATCACGCCCATGGGGCTTGGCATTGGCGATTGGAGTTGGGCCACGGTTTTGGCGCTTCTGGATCTGCCGCTGGCACTGGCGGCGGGCTTTGTGCTGCTGAACCGCAGCCTGAACATCTTCGCCACATTGGCTGCCTTTGGGCTGTCGGTTGTGGTCTCCGTTCTGGTGCGACGGTCATGAGCGGTTCTGCGAAAACGCCCGTCGTGGTGGTGCTTGGCATGCACCGATCCGGCACGTCGGTGGGGATGAGCGTGCTGTCCTCGCTGGGCGTGGATTGCGGCGAAGATCTGATCCCGGCAGGGCGGTCGAACCTCGCGGGGTTCTGGGAACATGCGGAAATCGTGGCGGTGCAGGAAAAACTGCTCGCGGCTATGGATCGCATTTGGCACGGGACGAATGGCACCTTTCCTTTGCCTGATGGCTGGCGCGACACGGCCGCGGCCAAGGAGGCGCAAGGCGCGCTCACAGACATTTTGCGCCGCGAGATGGCCGCCCATCCGGGCAAGGTCTGGGGGTTCAAGGATCCGCGCACGATGCGGCTTTGGCCCTTGTGGCTGGATGTGTTCGAGGCGTTGGACGTGGAACCTATCCCGGTGGTGATGGTCCGCCACCCCGATGCCGTGGTGCGATCGCTGGCGAAACACAATGGGTTATCGCCATCACGCGCGCGGCTTGTATGGTTGCAGCACAATGTGGAGGCGATGCGCCATGTGGGTGACCGAGTGCGTGCTGTGGTGGAATATGACCGTCTGGTCAATGACCCTGCAGGCGAGGTGGATCGCATTGCAGATGCGCTGAGGGATGTGGTGACGATCACGGATGACGCGCGCGGGGCGGCCAAGGCGCGCATTTCCACCGATCTGCGCAGCCACCGCGCCGCCGCCGCGCCACCCGGCAATGCGCTCGCAGCCGAGGTATTCGACGCGCTCAGGTCGGGTGACCCTTCAGCCATGGCGGCGGTCGTCGCGCGCTATGATGCTGCTGAGGAAATGTTTGACAGCTGGCGCAGCGAACGCGGCAATGTGCTGAGCGATTGGATCCTGCGGTTTTTGGTGAGCCGGAAGAACGGATAGCCCAACGGATGCCGCCTCGTCCGCCCTTCGGGCAGTCTCGGCGGCGCTGTTGGTGGCCGCGCTTCGCGCGGGGGCAGGGGCGCGCCTTCGGCGCGTTTTTGTGGTCAGCGCCCGTAGGCGCTTTTCATCGGGGTGAAGGTTTCTTTGACGTAGCCGATGCTCCAACCGGCGGCGATGACCATGAAGGCGGCGGGGGTGAGCAGCGCCGCTGCCATGGAGAGGCCCGCGCGGTGCGCCGCGAAACTGAGGCCCGCTGCGGTGAGCAAGGCCACAATCAAGAAGGACAAAGGCGACAGGACCAATCCGATAGCCATCAGAGGCAGGGACCACCCCAGAAGGTGATGCGCGCGGCTGACATTGCCGGGCCACTTGCGGCCCAGTTGCACACGGCCTTCGGCATATCGGCGCAGCTGTTTGAAAAGACCCCGCACCGTGGGCCGTTTGTGATGCCATACGAAAAGCCCCGGCGCGGTGCGCAGGCGCTTGCCATCAAGCTTCAGCCGCAGGTGGTAATCAACGTCTTCGGCGGTCACCAAGGCTTCGTCGAACGCCCCGTTCCGGCGCACGGCCTCGGCCCGGTAGATGACATTGCAGCCCGGCAGATCCTCAACATCGCCCTCGGCCAGATGATCGGCCTGCACGGAATGCCCACCTTGGCTCGCCAGCCGGAAGATGTAATTTGCAGCCTCGGGCCACGGGGCAGACTGATCCGGCAGCTTGGAAATGCCACCCACCGCCGCGATGCCATCCTCGTGAAACGCAGTGACGGCGCGCATTGCCCAATCCTTCGGCACCACGCAATCATCATCTGTGGAGGCGATGAACGCGCCCTCGGCCGCTGCAAAAGACACGTTGCGCCCGGCCGCGACGGTTTTGCCCGGATTGTCGAGCACCCTCGCGCCGAACGCATGGGCAATCTCACGCGTGTTGTCCGTAGAGCCGCCATCGGCGATGACAATCTCAATCCGGTCCGCCGGGTAATCCAGTGCGCGCAGCGACCCCAGGCAATCGGGCAATCGGTCTGCCCCGTTCAGAACCGGAATGCAGACAGAAATTTTTGGATGTTGTGCCGTTGCCCGCATGGCGTCATCACCCCCAGACGGGTTTGTGGCTCAGCCGGTTGCCGGTGACAATGGACAAAAGGAACCCGGTGAAGGCCACCTGCATGCCAATGACAATCAGCGTGAAGGCGGCAATCAGATCGCGCACCGCATCGAGCGATCCGTAATCAGCACCGATCCAACCCGCCGTGATCGCCGCAGCCCAGATCACGCCCGCGCCCATGGCACCAAGGCCGGAAAACAACCAGTGGGTCAGTTTGGAACCCTTGAGGAACGCACCAATCGCGCCCACAGGTTTGCGAATGCGTTCGTGGTAGGAATGCGCGGTGGCCACAATCCCCATGGCACCGATCTGCACGGCGAGGATCAGGAAGGCGCTGGCCGCAACGGCCCAGTGATCCCCGATGGAGAAGGGGCCGAACGACACCATACCTGCATCGCCTGCAAGCAGCGCTGTCATCATCGCAAGACCCACGGCAAAAAGCCCAACAGCCGGCACGATGAAGAGCCAGGATGGGCACAGCATCAGCATGAAAAACAGATGGCGAAATCCGTCGCGCCAGGGGTTGAGATGCGGCGGACGTCCGCGCCCGTCAGGCGACAGCGTCACCGGCACCTCGGCAATATTCATATCCATGATGGCGGCTTTCATCACCATCTCGGAGGCAAACTCCATACCCGTGGAGCTAAGGCGCATTTCATCAAACGCATCCCGCGTCAGCGCGCGCAGCCCGCAATGGGCGTCGTTCACATCCGTGCGCACCAGCAGCCGTAGAATGCCCGACAAGGCCGGGTTGCCGATATACTTGTTCTTCCAGGGCATCGCGCCTTCGCGGATTTCACCTTTGAACCGCGACCCCATGCACATATCCGCACCCGCGACCAGTTTTTCGATCATCGGCACGGCTTCGACGAAATCATAGGAACAGTCACTGTCGCCCATGACGAAATACTGCCCCCGCGCGGCCCGGAACCCGCCCATCAGCGCAGCACCATAACCTTTTTCATCCACATCCACGACGCGCGCGCCGGCCTCTGTGGCCAAACCCTGGCTGCCGTCGGAGGAGCCATTGTCCGCCACGATCACCTCACCCGTCAGCCCGTGGCGTTCGAAGAGGATATCGAGCGCCTCTTTCGCGCGTTTCACGCAAGGGACAATCGTTGCCGCCTCATTGAGGCAAGGCATCACGATCGACACCGAGACGACCTTGAGTTCCATGTTCATGACGTTTCTCCGACCTTGTCTTTCCCACCGTTTTTCGGGGGACTTTGGAGACGGTATCGCCAGAAATGAGGGCTAAATTGGGGCAAATTGATGCTTATTTGGCAACAATGGCCGCGGTCCTGCGCACACAGGATTTATGCCTCCGGCGGAAGTATTTATAGAAAGATGAAGCGCGGGTCTTGTCCTTCATCTTTCCAAAAATACTCAAATCCATATTGTCGAAAGTCGCATGGCTGAAGGGTTTTGGGTAAGGCGTTCGCTCACGAAACCTATGGTCAGGCGCGGCCTGCGTCGGCGGATAGGGTCAAGGCGCTCACCCCAAGGCGGGACAGCGCGGCTTCCCACTTATCACCATCGCCGGTGCCAAAAATCAAATCCGTGTCGGCATCGCAGATAAGCCACGCGTTCTGCGCAATCTCGGATTCCAGCTGCCCAGGCCCCCACCCGGAATAGCCCAGCATGATCAGCGCGTGTTCCGGCCCGCGCCCATTGGCAAGGTCTTCTAGGATATCCAGCGTCGCCGTCATGGCAAAATCATCATTCACATCCAGCGTCGACAGCGATGAATGATAGCCGTAGCTGTGCAGCACGAACCCCCGCCCATGTTCCACCGGCCCGCCAAAATGCACGGGCATGTCGCGGGCTTCCTTGGTGGGGGTGATCTCCAACTGGTCCAGCAGGTTGGTCAGGCGCAGCTCTTCGGTGGGTTTGTTGATGATAAGCCCCATCGCCCCTTCCGGCGAATAGGCGCACATGAAAATCACGGAACTGGAAAACCGCGGATCCCCCATTTCGGGCATGGCGATCAAGACCTTGCCGTTGAGATCCATTTCCTGCACGTCTTCCCCTTCCGACTGGCTTCACTTGATGATGGGGGCAGTCGAGGCGGTGTGCAAGGCGCAGGTCACCGGAGCGGCGGGTTTTCTCGCGCAGCGGTCGAGGGAAAGTGAGTTGGCAAGCCGCCATAAATCACTCAAATAAAGGGTATGTTGAGATCATTTGCCCTTTGCCTTGCCTGCATGCTCAGTCTGATGGCCCCGGCCTCTGCCCAAAATCTGCGCGATATCGTGCAGGTGGAGGTGCTGCCCGGCTGGCGCGGCGCTGATGGCACGCATATGGCTGCGCTGCGCGTGACCATGGCGGATGGGTGGAAAACCTATTGGCGGTCCCCGGGGGAAGCGGGCATCCCCCCGCGCTTTGATTGGCGCGGCTCGCGCAATTTGCTGGGGGCAGAGATGATCTGGCCCACGCCGCGCATCACCGTCGATCACGGCATGCTGACCATCGGCTATTCCCGCGAATTGGTGTTGCCGATGCAGTTGCTGCCGAAGCGGTCGGGTCAGGATGTGCGGCTCAAGGGCCTCATTGAAATCGGTGTCTGCCGGGAGGTGTGCATCCCCGCCGAACTGCGCGTGAACGCGACCTTGCCTGCCGGTGGTGCGCAGCGCGATCCCCGCATTGCCGCCTCGCTTGCCAACCGCCCCTATTCCGCGTCAGAGGCCGGTGTGGGCCGTGTCGCCTGTCGCGTGTTACCGTCCCAAGACGGGCTGGGCCTGCGGGCCGAAATCGACATGCCGCGCCTTGGTGGGAATGAAACCGCGATCATTGAAGTGAGCGACCCCATGGTCTGGGTCGCCAAGCCCAAAACGACGCGCCAAGGCGGGCGGCTTGTGGCGCAAACCAGCCTGCATCACGTCGAAGGGCGTTCTTTCGCGCTGGATCGCAAAGGTATCCGCGTGACGGTTCTGGCCGGGGGCGAAGCGGTGGATATTCAGGGCTGCCCGGCGGGCTGAGCCCGGCCTTGCGCGATCAGGCCGCCTGCCAAGGACGCCATCACAATCACGAAAACCCCGAACATATAGATCGCAAGCGATGCCCCCATGGGTGACCATTCTGCCATCGGCCCCGCAACGGTCGACAGCCAACCGGGCAAGGCGCCCGTGACGGCTGTCACCCCGAGTGTCGCCCCAAGCCATGCGAGAATGCCCACCAGACCACCCATCACAGGCCATTTCACCGACCGTTGCCGCGCCCGCAAGGCCCGACCAAGGGCCACGCGCCGGCGGCTCAGGTCATGCTGGATCGCGACCAGCGCGGGCACCAGAAACAGCACCAGCACCATGCCAAAGCCAAGCCCATAGACCAGCGTAATCACAGAGGGTTTGAGAAACTCCGCCGCCTGCGACCCTTCAAACAAGAGCGGCGCAAGGCCCAAAACCGTGGTCAAAGTCGTTAGGATCACAGGGCGCAAACGATCCGCCGCACCGTCCTGAATGGCCTGATGGATGCCACGGGTTTCCGCATGTTCATCAATGGTCGACACCAGCACGATGGAGTCGTTGATGATGATCCCCGTCACCCCCAACAGCCCGATCACTGTGAACATCGACAGCGGCACATCCCACATGTAGTGGCCGTAAATCGCGCCTGTCAGCCCGAAAGGAATGACCGCCATCACCACGATGGGCCGTGTCCAACTGGCAAAGACAAGGGCCAGCACCGCGTAAATTCCGATCACAGTAATGATAAAGGCAATCAGCGCGTCACTCAGGAATTCACGTTCCTGCTGGGCAAGCCCCGTCACGCGGCTGTCCATCTGAAAGGAGCCCTCAATCCGGGGGAGGATATCCTCTTCAATGGCCTCCATGATCTCCGTCGCGCGGGCGGCATCGCTGCGATCCAATTCGCCGGTGATCTCCAACAGTCGCACACCGTTTTCCCGCCGCACCGTGGCAAACCCGCTGCGCCGGTCCACCTCCACAATATCGGCCAGCGGCACATAGGCGCCATCCGGCGCGCGCAGCTGTGTACGTTCAATGAAATCCGCCGTCGCTTCCTCCGGCGGCAATTCCACCCGGATCTCCGCGCTGCGCCGCCCGTCAGGATAGGTCGCCGCCTCAATCCCCGTCAGACGATGGCGCACCGACGCGCCCAGATCATCCAGGCTGAAGCCAAGCGCCTGCCCCTGCGGTGTCAGCGACAGGACCAGCTCATCCTTGTCATAGGCCAAATTATCCTCAACGCCGGTCACGCTCGGGAAGCGGGTCAATTCCTCCTGCACCGCCTCTGATGCGCTTTTGAGCTCCTCGCTGGACGCACCATAAAGCTCAATCTCAAGGCTCGCTGCCCCGGGCCCGCTGAACGCGCTGCGGAAGCTTAGCGTTTCCACATTGGATTGCCGCTGCACTTCCTTTTGAAGCTCCCGCGCGAAGGCCGTGCTCGAATAAGGACGCAAGTCCGCGTCGATCAGTTCCACAGATATGCCGCCCAACTCATCAGCAGATTTCACGCTAACCCGCTGACCGCGATTGTTGCCACCCACCTCTGCCACCGCGCGCACCACAGGGTTGACGCCATGCTCCGCCTCATACCGCTCGGCCACGACCATCGCCGCGCGCTGCATTTCCCGCATCATGGCCAGCGTGTCTTCGCGCGCGGTGCCGGAGACCATTTCAAACCGGCCATTCACCTGCCCTGATTCCGGCGCGCTGAAAAACCGCCAGGACACATCGCGCGACACCAGCATGGTCACCTGCCCAATGAGCAACGCGATGATCAGCGCCACCACCGGATAGCGGAACGCAATCACCCAACCCATGAAGGGCCGAAACCACCTATCGCGCAGCCAGACAAAGCCGCGATTGACGTGTTTCGACGGCAGATCATACCACCGTTCCTTGGCGGAATTGGCGATGGCCCCGGCCATGTGATGGGGCAGGATCAGAAAGCATTCAATCAGCGATGCGATCAGCACGGCCACCACCGTCCACGGAATGTCGGAAATGAAGGTGCCGAAATCCCCGCCGATAAACACCAGCCCGAAAAACGCGATCATCGTGGTCAGCGCCGCACAGGTCACCGGCAGCGCCATGCGATGGGCCGCGCGCTCCGCCGCCTCATTTGGCCCTTCGCGCCATTTGCGCGCCCGGGCGTCGGCATGTTCGCCCACCACGATCGCATCATCCACCACGATCCCCAGCGTGATGATCAGCGCAAAGAGCGAGATCATGTTGATCGTCAGCCCCAGCAGATACATCGCGCCAATCGCGCCCATGATCGCCACGGGGATCCCTGCCGCCACCCAGAACGCCGTGCGCGCATTCAGGAACAAAAACAGCAAAAGCAGCACAAGGCTCAGCCCCAAAAGCGCGTTGTCCAGCAGCAGGTTCAACCGGTCCTCGATCACGGCGGATCGCGTCTGCGACAGCTCCACCCGGATGCCCTCGGACACGGTGGCGGCGACCTCGGCAATCGTATCATCCACGATCGCCTGCACCTCCAACGCGTCGCCTGCGGCAGAGCGTTCCACCTGCACCGTGACCGCCGCCGCATCGCCTTCGAAATACTGCCGCTCACGGGCCGCACTTTCGACCTTCACAAACCCCACATCGCCGATGGTCAGGTTCGTACCATCCGGGTTCGACCGCAGCACGATGGCCTCAATCGAGGCCGCATCCCGATCCCGCGTGCCTGTCCGAATGCGCAAGTCCGATCCTTCCAGATCACCCGCCGGGCTCGCCTCCACCTGCGCATTCACCGCCCGGGCAATCTCCGCCATGGTCAGATCATGGGCAATGAGTGACACCGATGGCACCTCCACCACCGTCAAAGGCGCGGCCACGCCCAGAACGCTGGTCCTCGTAACGCCCCGATCAAACAGGCGCAGCACCAATTCATCGGCCACCAGCGCCAGTTGTTCGGTGCTGACCGGCCCGGTGACCACCACATTCGTCACTCTGTCGCGCCAACTATCGCGGGTGACAACCGGTTCTTCGGCCTCTTCGGGCAGGTCATCGATGTTGTTCACCGCCGACAGCACATCTTCGGCGGCCCGGCCCATATCCCAGTCAGGCTCAAATTCCATCCAGATTGTGGATCGCCCTTCCACGCTTGTGGAAAAGGCGCTTTCGACCCCGTCCACTGTCAAAAGCGCGGGGTTGATAACCTCAACAATACCCTCATCGATGTCTTCCGCACTGGCCCCTTCCCAGAGGGTCGTCACCGTAATCGACTGCACCACCACCTGTGGAAAAAACTGCGCGCGCAACTGCGGCATGGACAGCGCACCAAAGAGCACCATCACCAGCAGCAAAAGATTGGCCGCCGTCCTGTGCCGCGTGAAATAGGAAATCAGGCGGGAAGCGCCATGAGGCGTTGCGCGTCCCACGCCTACCCGCCGATCCGCTGTTCAAGCCGCGCGACCAGGGCGGCAGGCACCTGCGCCTGCTGCAACTGGCCCAAAAGCTCTGCCTTGACCTCTTCACTGGCCTCAAGCCCGGTTTTGACAAAGGCGATCAGGCGCGCGCGCTGCGCATCGGTCAGGTTCTGCAATGCCGCGGGTCGCTCTGGCTCCACCACACGCGGCTGCACCTTCACCCCCGCACCCAGAAGCGGCGTGCGGTCGGTCAGAACCTGTGCCCCATCCAGCGCCTCACCGCGCACCAACACCTCATTGCCCTGCCGCCTCAGCAGCGTGACCGGCACCGCCTTCAACCGGCTTTGTGCGCCCAGAACCATCACATTGCCATCACTGCCCAACGCGGCAGAGGGCAGGCGCACCACGTCGGCCAAGGCAGGCTCTTCAATCTCCACCGTCACGAAATCACCTGGCTTCAGCGCCGGGGCATCATCCAGCCGGGCAAAGACAAGCCGCCCGATCTGTCCTTCGCCCACCGCGGCACTGTCACGGCTGATCCGCCCGCTATAGGAAAACGACGCCCCGAAACTTGATAATGTGACCCGCACCGGGGCAGGGGGCAGCCGACCCTCGTCATCCGTCAACCGCGCATATTGCGCCGTGGAGACGCGAAATGACACGTCCAGCGCGTTGCCATCCACAATCATGCCCAGCTGTTCGTTGATGGACACGAACCCCCCCTCAACGACCGTCACATCACTGAGCGTGCCGTCAAATTTCGCGAAAATCCTGGTGTCGTCGAGGGCCTGTGCGGCTTCATCACGGGCAATCTCCGCCCGGGTGATCCGCGTCTCCGCCTGATCCAGCCGCGCCTCTGCGGCGGCTTCGGCCTTGCGTGCCACGATCACCAATTGCCGCGCCTGGCTGGCGGCCAACTCCGCCGCTTCAACTGCGGCGGCGGTGCCCACACCACGTGTTTCCAGATCCGCTTGCCGCTCAAACGCCTTTTCGCGCAGCGCTGCCTGATCCACCGACGCGGCACTTTCATCACGCGCGAGGCTCAGCGCGCGCTCCGCCTCACGTTTTTCGGCAATGGCATCGGTCAGTTCACTCTCTGCCCGGCTCAGCGCGAATTTGGCGTCGGTGGGGTCAATCACGGCCAGCAATTCCCCCGCTTTCACGACCCCGCCGTTTTCAAACGCGTCCGACAGCTCCACCAGCGTGCCGGAGGATTTCGCTCGGATCTCCAGCATCCTGCGGCTTTGCACCTCACCGTAGGCCGTGAGAACAGGGGTAATGGTGCCAGGTTCTGCCGTGACCATGGCCACGAGAAACTCCCGCTCCCGCCGCTCCGGCGTTTCCCGCTCCGTCGCGGCGCGTTCCTGGAACGCCGTGAACATGCCGTAGCCTGCATAGGCCAAAAGGCCCAAGGACAGGGCCAGCATGAACAATCCACTTAAGGAGTGCCGAAGAAAGCGCATCTGGGGTGACACCTTTGTATGTGCATGACCTGGATGGTACAGACATGGCGCGGATCACACGATTTTTCAACTTGGTGTCTGGGCATACGGGGATAGCGAGGGTTTCCGTCGCGGGCGCTGTCACTTGTTTAACGGACCTTTGTTTTCACACCATGTTTCTCGCCGTGCGGCGAATGTCGGCAAGGAGCCCAAAGTACAAAATGCTGCGCGTTTCATTAACTGCCGCAAAGCACCAGGAACTGACATTGCATTTACACATTCTAGCACCTAGAAGACCTAGCTTCACCTCGCATTGCTCTAGTCCGGTTTCCAATGAGATTGCTAAACGTAAATCAAAGTAAATCCAGTGCATGACTGGTTGGCAGCCTGAGTGGTTGGGCTGATCTGAGCTGCCGATTCAGACGTTTCTCTTGCCTTCTCCCGAAAAATTCGCAAATATTTTCAGAAATCTGCAACAAGCTGGGGTAGATTGAACTTTTCTTGCTACTGAAAAAATTTGTTTGAAGGCCTTGAATTGTATAAATCTCAACTGGCGACACGTTCTTGACGCCGCTGTCCTTTGATCCCTCTCCATTCGGTGAGCCAAACGCATCAGACCGCTCTGATATTGAGAATACCTACGTTGACGTAACGGACGTGTTGTCAGCAAAGTACATCACGACCAATGATATCACCAAAGCAAAAATTGTAGTTGGCAGAAAGGGTTCGGGCAAAACACACCTTCTTAGACATATTGAAATCCTGTCGCGACCTAAAGCACAAGTGTGCAAATACTTGTCACTTGGAAGTGACATTTTTTCAGGAAGAGGAATACGTGCATTTCGGGGTGCAATGAGCCCGGAGGAAACAACAGTTTTCTGGGCAGAGCTTTGGAAGGCCGCTTTCCTGCTTTCGGCACTGACAATATTCTACAACCAAAACCCAGAGAAGCGAGCTATCCGGGCTATTAGGGCGTGTGAAGGGGATGTTTTTCATAAAGAAACGCCAGACCATATCGAAGACTTCCGAGCTTCAGTTAGAAAAAACTATCCGCAGATTTCGTGGGACCCTGTACCACGTCGTCCTCTTTCTCCAATCTCAATGCTGTCCGAGATCACAAAAAGGTACACAAACCTGAATTCCATCAATGAGGACTTTCGTAAGTCACTCAACTTTGACGAATTAGAATATGACGTTCTGCAGTTATTGCACCAATACGGACAGGTTCATTACATCATTGATGGTTTGGATGAGCTCGCTTGGGCAGACCTTACGGGATGGTTAGATGTTCAACGTGGGTTGTTCAAATGTGCTTTCTTGCTCTCTGCCGTGTCGAAAAGTACCCAATATCTAAAGGTCACAATTTCCATACGAAATTACGTATTCAACCGTTCTACCCAAGACCCTCATGCTGACCGAACAGACGCACATCTCTTGAAGTTAAATTGGGACCGCGACGCAGCGGAAAGTTTCCTGAACCAACGGCTACATTCTGCACTCGGTGGCAATTTTGCTCGATCTGAAGTGCTCGAAGGTCCGAGACCTTTCGCAAAGTGGCTGGGCTTTGAAACAAAGCTTCCATCATCGCGAAAAATAGAAGAAAGCGTTGAGCAGTATCTTCTCAGACATACCAGATTGTCCCCGCGGAACATAATAGATGCTTTGAACAAACTAGCGAGCGTGATTGGTCAAGCTCAAAGAAGACAAGATGTGTTTGGTTCTGATGAGTTTTCTGAAGCAATTTCTGAAATTGCTAGGGATATCGCGAAGAAGATGTTAGTAACGACTGCTGAGGAAGTTGTAGCAACGATTCCAGGTGCTGAAAAAGTTCTCGCAGCGCGGCAGGACGATTACCGGGTTCAGGGCGAGTTCCTGATAAACATGGTCGCTGATGAGCTTGAAGCAGCGATTGCAATGATGGAAACTGAAGTCGTTAGCCGAGAAAAATTCAGGCAATTGCTTGAATTAATTGCCGATTTTTCCATTGGGTCTGTGAGTGACAAAAGTAAGCGGCAGATATGTCGTGATATCGAAGGAATTCTTTGGCGGAGTGGATTGATTGCTTACCGTGATGGAACTGACGGACCTTGGAAGTACTCTTGGGCAGACGGGGAGTTTGGCTTCTCGAGACCTGCGGTGGCGGCTGAAGAGATCGGTTTCCACTCATCTCTGATCGATCTTTGTGGATTGAAAGTGACAGAAGATGCCCCAATTTTTTAAAGAGCAGGATGGGTGGTTTGCGGTCGTAGACTGTGCGGACTGGATGGATTTCAAACAGAAAATTGTGTCTGTCCTTGCAAACAGTGAGAACTCACAAGGTGAAAAGTACCTATTTCGCGGGCAGGGTTGCAGCAGTTGGGGGCTAGTATAGCGCATCAAGTTCAGCCGGAGAATGCTCTGCGAACTTTCGATCAAAGCTCGATACTAGCCCCCAACTGCTG
>JBCBAT010000009.1:0-134919 GCA_038532355.1 Pseudomonadota bacterium
AATTCACTTTGCAACCTGACCTTGCACCGTGACACGGGCCGTTTAGAAACGCGACCCATTTATGTTATTTTCTCTTTATATGATTGCAGTCGAGATTTTCTAGGTGGAGCATTTGCCTGGCTTAGGCGATGCAGGCCGAATAGCCCGCTTGAGGCTGGCGTAAACGACCGGTGCTAATCAAAACAAAGCAAAGTCTTTTGGTCTAAAGGGCAATCTACATTCGAAGTAACTCTTCCTCACCGATAAGGCTTTTGCGAAATGAACAGACTCTTGAAGGGTATGGATATGCAATTGCGAGACTTTGCCGTTTCTCAATCAATTGACTTCGTAAACTTCGTTGCTGCGGAATAGTTTGACCCCAACTCCGAGAAATCAGCCTTAAATGCGCTGAGTTCGACACCAAACGTTTGCAAAAAAGCTGCTTCCCTTGTCTGACCCGCGCCAAGCCGTCGCCAAAAGTCGATCAGCGCCCCTTCGCCTGCACGCGCAGCGAGCAGTTCGACGGCCAGAAGTGCGATGCGATAGCGCTCCAATGTTCTAACTGTACCAAACGCGTCTAGATCCTTCAGCGTCACGCGATGCTCTCGATAAATCTTCTGAAGACTTGCAATCGAAGGCCCAAAGAAGTTCGGCCGTCGCGAACGCCAGTAACGCAACTCGAAGTATTCGGCGGTTCCTTCGAGAAGCCAGGCAGGTCCCATCAGCATTTGTCCGTCCGCAGTCTTGCCGCCGCGCTCCTTCTCCTTCGAAAGGACATGCTGAATGAAATGGAAATACTCATGTGTCAGCAACGCGCCCAATTCCATCCTCAAGTCGCGCGCCCATGCATCCGGGTTTGCTCGATATTCTGAGGAAAGCGGCTTCCAGCACAAAGCGATGGAACTGTAGTACACAATCCCTGAGACGTAGTTTCCCGCCCGGCAAACTTCTCTCATACGGCTGTTCAGGTTTCTGGGTACTGGATATCCAGATTTAGCCAGCGACCTACCTAAAGAAGCGCTCAGAAACGTCGGGTTCTCTGAGCCGAAGACGAAGTGGGGTGACGATTGTTTAATTCCCCAACCATCTTCGTAGAAAGAAACAACATCAAAATAGATGTCTTCGACAAACACCTGACCGAATTCGCCCAGAACGCTGTCTGTGTCGACGGGGTATTTTCGTTCACGTGGGGCAAAGCGTGAAGCGTCCGAATAGGAGTCACCGATAGCGGCACACCAGTCTTGCGCAGTTTCGTCCCCGAGCTCCGGTAATTCGCTTAGTACTTTTGCATTTTCGCTGGTCTGATTGAGTTCTTCCAAAGCGCTTCTCGTCCGCGAACCGAGAACACCATCAGCCGGGCCTGGATTGTAACCCAAAAATGCCAACTGAT
Organism: Pseudomonadota bacterium; assembly: GCA_038532355.1. Taxonomy (GTDB): domain Bacteria; phylum Pseudomonadota; class Alphaproteobacteria; order Rhodobacterales; family Rhodobacteraceae; genus Roseovarius. The sequence goes on from JBCBAT010000009.1 coordinate 1,370, forward strand.
TTTGTATACAGCGAACATACTCATTCGCGCTTAGAGCAGTCGGAAGAAGCAATATCAAAAATCCAAAAAAGCAGATGCGCATGGGACAAACTTGAATTGCTGCAAACTACTTTCGACCATAGCTCGATAGCTGGCATTGGAGCAACTTTCAGAAACCTAAAGTTGTGGCTCATTCCGATCATTCGCTGCGATTGAATTTTACGCATGCCTTTCATGAATAGAACGACCCGAAGTGTGCACCTCCGGGTCGTCCAGCTCCGAAAGGAGCTTGGTGGTTACTCTCGATCGTTTATGCGCTTCTCGAGCCACTCTAGCACTTCGGCCTCAATCCATCCCACTCTGTTAGCCCCGAGTTGAACCCGTTTAGGGAAGTCTCCGGATTTCTCCAGGCGTGCGATGTGTTGGGGTGAGTACAAGACCAACTCTTTCAGATCGCGTTTCGATAGTATCCGCATCACAATGTCTCCTATAGAATAGGAGCATCGCGATGCCCCGGTTGCGGTTGCCCACGGCCAAGGTGTCTCGATTGTATGTCAGGGTTGAATATTTGAACACATGAAACTGCTTTTAGTGTGTCGGGAACGATTTTTTGATTAGGCAAAGCGCCGGTTAAGTTACTGATTTAGGAAGCAAATTAGAGATGAGATCTGATTTTGCGGGTACTACTGGGTGATTAAAAAATATATGTTTTAAATTTAGTTCATAAATTCAAATATTTGGAAGACATTTTCGCTTCCGCCCCCGTCTTTAGTTAAACTGGGCCACTAAACTGGCCGAGGGAGAGGAATGACACGCAAATAGGGTCCAAAAAGGCAGCTAAAAAGTTTGCCGTGAAGGCATTTCAGCATAGCAGCACACTGCTAATCATCACAGAGCATAAAAATGTTTGAGCCTAAAATGAGCCTAAAAATTTGGACATCAATGACTAAGCATTTGATTAATATGGCGATCCCGGAAGGACTCGAACCCTCAGCCTGCTGATTAGAAGTCAGCTGCTCTATCCAGTTGAGCTACGGGACCGCTGAAGGCCGGTGTAGCGCCTGCTGCCAGCAGAGCAAAGGGCAATTATCAGGTGGGCGCAAATGGATCAGACGGGTATCCGACCCCTGCCAGATACAACCCGTGAGGTGGGCAAACCGGGCCGCAGGCGGCGCGATTGGCGGCTTCCAGCGCCGTTTTCACATCCTCAGGCGTCCATGATCCGGCCCCCACCCGTTCCAGCGTGCCCACGATGGAACGCACCTGATTGTGCAAAAAGGACCGCGCGCGCAGGTGAAACTGCACCTCAGGCCCGCTTTGGCCCGTGACCTCATTGATCGTGATTTCGTCCAGCGTTTTCACCGGACTTTTGGCCTGACACATGGTCGACCGGAAGGTGGTGAAATCATGGTTTCCAATCAAATGCTTGGCCCCGTCGCGCATCGCGGCGGCATCAAGATGATGCGACACCTGCCACACCTGCCCGGCCGCATGGGTCGCAGGCGCGCGGCGCATCAGAAGGCGGAAAAGATATCGCCGCTCCACCGCAGAAAACCGGGCGTGCCAATCGTCTGCCACCTCCGCGCAGGCCACAATGGCCACCGGCGCGGGTTTGAGATGATGATTGAGCGCCTCAGACAGGCGAAAAGGATCCCACGCCTTGTCCATATCGCAATGGGCAACCTGGCCCAGCGCATGCACGCCCGCATCCGTGCGCCCGGCAGCGGCGATGGTATGCGCGCGCGGCTCCAGCTTTGCCAAAGCCGCCTCAATCGCGCCCTGCACGGAGGGCTGATCAGCCTGCCGCTGCCACCCGGCAAACGGCCCCCCGTGATATTCGATTTTCAGCGCATAGCGTGGCATGGGGCGATGATAACGACCCGTGCGAACCGCGACAAGTCTGGCAACTGGGCCCGCCCGTGTCTATCTTCCAAGGGAACAAGACGGAAGACATGAAGATTTGGTCATATCGGATCTGGCAGACGGGCTGACCCGTGGGGTGGAAGGCATAGGCGCGCGGGTGAGCGGCGCGTTTTTCGAACCCGTGATCCGGCTGGGCGTCACGGGCCTGTCGCGGGCGGGCAAGACGGTGTTCATCACCTCACTGGTGGCCAACCTGATGGATCGCGGGCGCATGCCGGGCCTTCTTGCGGCGCGCGACGGGCGGATTGAGGCCGCGTTTTTGCAGCCCCAGCCCGATGACACCCTGCCCCGTTTCGATTTTGAGACGCATCTGGCCGCGCTGACGGGGCCAAACCCGCATTGGCCAGAAAGCACGCGGTCAGTATCAGAATTGCGCCTGTCCATGCGCGTGCGGCCTTCGGGGTTGCTGTCGGGGTTGTCTGGGCCGCGCACCGTGCATCTTGATATCGTGGACTATCCGGGCGAATGGCTTTTGGATCTGGGCTTGCTGGACAAAAGCTATGCCGCGTGGTCAGAGGCGACGCTGGCGCGCATGGAAACGCGCGACCTGGCCAAAGAATACGTGGCAGAAGCTGCCACTGTTGATGCAACCGCCAAGCTTCATGAACCAACAGCGCAAAGCCTGGCGCGCACTTTCACCACCTATCTGCACGCCGCCCGAGAGGCGGGGTTTTCCGATTGCACGCCGGGGCGGTTCCTCTTGCCCGGTGATCTGGAAGGCTCTCCCGTGCTGACATTCGCGCCCTTGCCCCCGCAGCCGGGTGCACCCCGCAAATCCCTGATCCGGGAAATGGAGCGGCGGTTCGAGGCTTATAAATCCCGCGTGGTGAAACCGTTCTTTCGCGATCATTTTGCCCGCATCGACCGGCAGGTTGTGCTGGTGGATGTGCTGGGTGCCATCCATCGTGGGCCGCAGGCGGTGGAGGATCTGCGCCACGCGATGGGCGACATTCTGGCTGCCTTCCGACCCGGCCAGAATACGTTTCTCAGCCAGCTTTTGCGCGGACGCCGGGTGGATCGCATTCTGTTCGCGGCCACCAAGGCCGACCACCTGCACCATTCCCAACACAGTCGCGTCAGCGCCATTATGAATGCGCTCTTGGTCGATGCACGGCGGCGCGCCGATTTCGCCGGGGCCTCGACCGAGGCGCTGGCGCTCGCCGCCCTGCGCGCCACCACGGAAGAGACCCGCAGCCACAACGGTGACAGCCTTGATTGCGTGCGGGGTGTGGTGCTGAACGAAGATGGCACGCGCGGCAAAGCGGCGGCGTTTTACCCCGGCACCCTGCCCGATGATCCGATCCGGCTTTTGCAGCCCGCCAGCGCGGGCGCAGAGGCGTGGCTGGATGGCGACTATGGGGCCATGCGCTTTGCACCCGCCGCGTTGCGCCTCAAACCCGGCGACGGCCCACCGCATATCCGGCTCGACCGCGCCGCGCAGTTTCTGATCGGAGACAGGTTATGACCAAAGGCCCCGTTCTCATTGAACTGGACGATGCCCCCGCCCCCAGCCCCGAAGACGCGCAGCCCGTTCCCGACACGGTGCCCGAGGTTGCCGAAGGTCAGGCCATGCAACAGGTCAGCCACGCGCTGACCTATCGCCCATCGCGCCTGGCCCGCTGGTTCTGGACGGTGGCTTTGATACTTTTGACCACGCTTGCCTCGATCGCCGCGTGGGATTTCGTGACGGGCCTGATCACCCGCATGCCCGTGCTGGGCTATGGGGTGACAGGGCTGATGGGGCTGCTTGGGGCCCTGCTGTTGCTGATCGCGGTGCGGGAACTTTCCATGATTGCCCGTCTGGGCCGGCTCGACCAGTTGCAAACCATGGCGACGGAGGCTTTGGCCACCTCCGATCTGGCCGCCGCGCGCCGCGTGGTGACCGGGCTGAAGCGGCTGTATCGTGGCCGCGCAGACACGCGCTGGGGCATTGACGACCTGACCGCGCAAGAGGCCGATCAATTCGACGCCGACGCGCTTTTGGGATTGGCAGAGCAATCCGTGCTGGCCCCCCTCGACAAGGCCGCCATGGCAGAGGTTGAAGCCGCCGCGCGCCAGGTCGCGACCGTCACCGCGCTCGTGCCGCTGGCCCTGGCCGATGTGGTGGCCGCGCTGACGGCCAATCTGCGCATGATCCGGCGCATCGCGGTGATCTATGGCGGGCGGTCAGGCGTTGTGGGCAATTGGCGGCTGGCGCGCGCGGTGATGGCCCATCTGGTGGCCACGGGCGCGGTGGCCGTGGGCGATGATCTGATCGGATCCATCGCAGGGGGCAGCCTTCTTTCAAAACTGTCGCGCCGGTTTGGCGAGGGCATCGTGAACGGCGCACTGACGGCGCGCGTGGGTGTCGCGGCGATGGAAATATGCCGCCCCATGCCCTTTGCGGCCGTCCAGCGGCCTTCCGTCACCGGGCTGGTTCGGCGCGCGCTGACCGGGTTTCTTGGCTCAACGTGATATGGGCGCTCAAAACCCGTGAAAGAGTGCACGGGTCAGCGCACCCACCCTGCCATATCCTCAAAATGCCCCTCATATTCTTCGCAAAACTGGATCTCCCGCGCGGCGGGGTCGTAATAGGCATTGGCTTCCCCGCAGGGTTCGACCACCACGCGGATGGGGCTTGAAAGCCGCAGCACCTCATTGAGAAACGCGGCCTCCTCTGCCAGGATGTCTGCCGCGCGCGAACCAGAAACACGGCCCTGAAACCGCAGGCTGTTGCCCCCACCCCGCGCCATCAGGTCATCCAGAACCCGGCCCCAGCTGTGATCGGCTTGATCAAATTCCTCCGCGCATCTTTCCGCGCGGTCCTCTGGCAAGCCAAGATCACGGGCAAACCCCGCCCGCGTATCCGGATCACCGCCGTAGAAAATGCACACCGCGTTGTAATAGCGTTGCTCACTGGACCCGTGCATGCCGGACCAGTCTTCTTCCTCGCCATTGCGCTCGGCAAGCTCTGCCTCCGCCATGAAGCCCCGCGCGGTGTCATAGGCGAACGCCATCGCGGGACCGGCCTCATAGATCGCGTCGATCATGTAGATGGAAAAGACATCCGCCGCGTCCTCCTCCTGCCCAAAAATGGGCAGGTCTTCGACATCAATCACGGCATGGCCCAGCTCATGATAAAACACCGCAAGGATGTTGGCCGTGATGAAATCTTCCTTGTCAGAGGCATGCGCCGCCCCAAAGGACAGTCCCCAAATCAAAGCTGTGACAAAACACCTGCACATCGCGGCCTCCTTCCCCAAGCTGGGCACACCGCGCGCCACTGTCAACAGATCCGCGCCTGTCTGATCGCCCGCGGCGTCGCGCCATAATTGCGCCGGATCGCGCGCGTGAGCGCGGCCGGGCTGTCATAGCCACACCGCACTGAAATCTCCGACACCGACAACTGCGTGTCTTCCAGCAATTTACGCGCAGCCGACAAACGCAGGTGCCGATAAACCGTGCCCGGCGGCGCCCCTAAACGATTGCGAAAATGGCGGTCCAACGTGCGCGGCTGACACGATAGCCGCTTGGCCAAATCCACCAACAGCAAGGGCCGTTCCACATGATCGCGCATCAGGCTAAGCGCCTCGCGCACCAACGGATCGGCCACGCGATCTGATGGGCCAATGGGCGGGTCGCCTTGGGAAAAGAACGCCTGCACATCCAGCCGCGCCGCCAGGCCTTCGTGATCCGCGATCAGGTCCAGCGTCATTTCGAGGGCAGAGATAGCGCCCGCGCAAGTCATGATAGCCCCATCGCGCACCACATGGGCGCGGCGTGCTTCCACATTCAGGAACCGTTCGGAAAACGCATCCAGCAAGTCCCAATGCACCGTCGCCGCGCGCCCATCCAGCAAACCCGCTGAGGCCAATAGCCATGGTCCCGCATCAAACCCCACTGTCACCGCATTCAGCCGCGCGATCCGCCTCAGAAGCGCGCGGTTGGTGAGGGTGTCATGGCCGTCATGGGCATAGCTGGCCATCACGAACACATAATCCGGCGCGACAATGTCTGTTGCAGGGCCACGGGCCAGAATGTCGATCCCGCTGGAAGATCGCACGGTTTGACCGTCGGGGCTGAAGATCTGCCAATCAAAAACCATGCGGGCCCCCAATGTGTTTGCGGCGCGCAAGGGTTCAATGCAGTTGGCCAGGCACAAATTGGAAAAACGATCGAAAAGCAGGATCGCAATGCGCACGGGGCGCGAGGGTTTTTTTGTCCATTCCGGCATGATTTTTGACGACTACAGCAAATTCTAGAATCACGCCAGAGCGGTATCGTGGCCCAACACAGCGAAGGGGAGGATGCCATGCCGCTGACCATGAACCGAGAGGTCTTCATTACCTGTGCCGTGACCGGCGGCGGGGCCACGCAAGACCGCAGCCCCCATGTGCCGCGCAGCCCTCAGCAGATTGCCGATAGCGCCATCGCCGCCGCCAAGGCCGGTGCGGCGGTCGTGCATTGCCACGTGCGCGACCCTGAAACCGGCGCGCCTTCACGCGATCTGAAATTGTATCGCGAAGTCACTGACCGCGTCCGCGACAGCGCCACCGATGTGGTGCTGAACCTCACCGCCGGGATGGGCGGCGATGTGATCTATGGCTCGCCCGAACAGCCCTTCCCGCTGTCCAATCAAACCGACATGGTGGGCGCATCGGAACGCGTCGAACACGTGGCTGAATGCCTGCCTGAGATTTGCACGCTCGACTGCGGCACGATGAACTTTGCCGAGGCCGACTACGTGATGACCAACACGCCCGGCATGCTGACCGCCATGGGCGGCATGATGACTGAACTGGGCGTCAAGCCGGAGATTGAGGCCTTTGACACCGGCCATCTTTGGTACGCCAAGCAACTGGTCGCCGATGGCGTGCTCGATAGCCCCGCGCTCGTGCAGCTCTGCATGGGCGTGCCGTGGGGTGCCCCCGATGACCTCAACACCTTCATGGCGATGGTCAACAACGTGCCGTCCGACTGGACTTTCTCCGCCTTCGCATTGGGCCGCAATCAGATGCCTTATGTCGCCGCCGCAGTCCTAGCAGGCGGCAATGTGCGTGTGGGGTTGGAGGACAACCTGATGCTTGATCGCGGCGTGCTGGCCAAGAACGAACAGCTCGTGGCCCGCGCCGCAGAGGTGATCGAACGCCTCGGCGCGCGCGTCATCGGGCCAGACGAAGTGCGCGCAAAACTGGGCCTTACCAAACGCGCCCCAAAGGGCTGACATGCGCCGCGTCCTCATCACTGGCGGTGGCTCCGGCATCGGACGCCGTCTGGCCGAACGCTTTGCCGAGACGGGTGCGCGCGTGGCCGTTTGCGACGCTGACGCCCGGGCGACGGACGAAATGGCCAACGCGCAGCCCGAGATGATCGTCCGCACCGCAGACGTCACCGATGAGGCGCAGATGACGGCCTTTCTGACCGAGGTGGAAACCGCATGGGGCGGCATCGACGTGGTCTGCGCCAATGCCGGCACAGGCGGGCCGGCAAGCCGGATCGAGGATCTGTCCTATGACGATTGGCAGGCCTGCCTGGGCGTCAACCTGCATGGCACCTTCCTCACCTGCCGCTGGGCCGCGCGGGTCATGCGGGCGCAAGGATCGGGGCTTATCTTGATCACCAGTTCTACCGCAGGCCTCTTCGGCTATCCTCTGCGCTCCCCCTACGCCGCCGCAAAATGGGGCCTTGTCGGCCTCATGAAAACACTTGCGATGGAGCTTGGCCCCGCAGGCGTCCGCGTCAACGCCATCGCACCGGGTGCGGTGGAAGGCGACCGGATGGAACGGGTTTTGGCCAATGAATCCGCTGCCTCCGGTCACGCAATCGAAGACCTGCGCGCGGCTTACGTCAAAAACACCTCCCTGCGCACATGGGTCAGCGGAGACGATCTGGCCGACATGGCCCTCTTCCTCGCCTCCCCCGCCGCCTCCAAAATTTCCGGTCAGGTCATGGCGGTCGATGGGCACACGGAAGCCCTGGTTTGAATGGAAAGGAGCGTCCCATGACCAACCAAGCAGCGATCATCGGCGGCGGCGTCATCGGCGGCGGCTGGGCCGCGCGGCTCACGCTCAATGGCTGGGACGTACGCGTCTTTGACCCCGACCCAGAGGCGGAACGCAAGATCAATGAGGTTATGGACAACGCCCGCCGCGCCCTGCCCATGCTGGTCGATCACGACATGCCTGCGGAGGGTAAACTCACCATCTGCGCCACCCTCGAAGAGGCCGCAACGGACGCTGCCCTGATCGTCGAAGCCGTCCCCGAACGCACCGATATCAAACGCCGCGTCTACGCCCAGATCGAAGCCGTCAACACGGATGGCATCATCGCGTCGTCGACCTCCGGCATCATGCCTACCGACCTTCAGGCAGAGATGGACCATCCCGGCCGCCTCATCGTCGGCCATCCGTTCAACCCCGTCTACCTGCTGCCGCTGGTGGAACTGGTCGCAGGCGAAAAGACCGACCCGGCGGCCATCGAAACAGCCAAACAAATCTACACGGATCTGGGCATGTACCCGCTCCACTGTCGCGTGGAAATCGAAGGCTTCCTGTCGGACCGTCTGCAAGAAGCCCTCTGGCGTGAGGCCCTCTGGCTGCTCCACGATGACGTGGCCACCGCAGATGAAATCGACGCCGCAATCCGCTTTGGCCCCGGCCTGCGCTGGGCACAAATGGGCACCATGCAGACCTTCCATCTGGCCGGCGGCGAAGGCGGCATGCGCGCGATGCTGGCCATGTTCGGTCCCTGCCTCAAATGGCCCTGGACCAAACTGATGGATGTGCCGGAATTGACCGATGAATTCGTCAACAAGGTGGGCGACCAATGCGACGCCCAAGCGGGCGATCTCGGCCCGCGCGACCTAGAACGCATCCGCGATGACAACCTCATTGGCATCATCCGCTCGCTCAAGGGCAATGATTGGGGCGCAGGTGCCGTGGCCAAGGCCCATGACAAGCGCCTCATGCAAATGCCGGGTGACACGCTGCCCATGATCACCCAACGCCGCGTTGTGCCCGTCGATTGGACAGACATGAATGGCCACATGAACGAAGGCCGCTATGGGCAACTCTTCTCCGATGCCGCCGAGGTCGTGATGGCCGCAGTGGGTGCCGATGATGATTATGTTGCCTCTGGGCTTAGCTATTTCACCGTCGACACCACTGTGAAGTACCTCGCTGAAACCCATGCGGGCGAACGCATTGAGGTACATACAAAAGTGACCGTCGGCGAAGGCAAAAAACTCCGCTGCTTCCACGAAATGAAGCGCGCCTCTGATGGTGAGGTGATGGCCACCTGCGACCAATTCATGCTGCATGTGAGCCTTGAGACACGCCGCACCTGTGAACCCGCGGACCACGTCCGCGCCAAAGTTGAAGCGCTCGCCGCGGCGCATGCTGAAGGATAAACCCATGCATTTCGGACTGACTGAAGAACAGGAGATGATCGTCTCCACCGTGCGCAGCTTCGTGGAAAACGAGATCTACCCCCATGAGGCCGAGGTCGAACGCACCGGTGAGGTCCCCCATGAGGTGGCCGAAGCGATCAAGCAAAAGACCATCGACCTGGGCTTCTATGCCTGCAATTTCCCCGAAGAAGTGGGCGGCGCAGGGCTCAACCATCTCGAATTCGCGCTGGTCGAGCGAGAGTTGGGCCGCGGCTCCATGGCCCTCACCCATTTCTTCGGGCGTCCCCAGAACATCCTCATGGCCTGCGAAGGCGAGCAAAAAGAACGCTACCTCCTGCCTGCCGTGCGGGGCGAACGCATGGACGCGCTCGCCATGACCGAACCTGATGCAGGATCGGATGTACGCGGCATGAAATGCACCGCCCGGCGCGAGGGCGGCGACTGGGTGGTGAACGGCACCAAACACTTCATCTCCGGCGCCGACCACGCCGATTTCATCATCGTCTTCATCGGCACAGGCGAAGACGACACGCCCAAAGGCCCCAAAAAACGCATCACAACCTTCCTTGTCGATCGTGGCACACCGGGCTTCACAATTCGCGAAGGCTACAAATCCGTCAGCCACCGCGGCTACAAGAATATGATCCTCGAATTCGACGATTGCCGCCTGCCCGATGCCCAAGTGCTGGGCGAGGTCGATGGCGGGTTCGAGGTGATGAATGAATGGCTCTACGCCACGCGCATCACCGTGGCGACCATGAGCGTCGGCCGCGCGCGCCGCGTGTTTGAAATGGCTTTGGCTTACGCCGCAGAGCGCAAACAATTCGGCCAACAGATCGGCAAATTCCAGGGCATCAGCTTCCAGATCGCCGACATGATCACAGAAATTGACGCCGCCGATTGGCTGACCTTGGCCTCAGCCTGGCGCCTGGATCAGGGCCTACCCGCGAACCGCGAAATTGCCTCGGCCAAACTCTACGCCTCCGAGATGCTGGCACGCGTGACAGACGCGACATTGCAAATCTACGGCGGCATGGGCCTGATGGATGATTTCCCCATCGAGCGCTTCTGGCGCGACGCCCGAGTAGAACGCATCTGGGACGGCACGTCTGAGATCCAGCGCCACATCATCAGCCGTGATCTTTTGCGGCCACTTGGGGCATAGAGATTTTATGCCTCCGGCGGGGATATTTTTAGCCAGAAGAAACACGGGGAGGCGCTGTGACCTCCCCGCAGGAAGCGTATTGCTTCTCCTGGCGCGGTCATCGGCGTCCCCGCCTGTACCGCACAAAAATGATGCAAGATCATGGTTAACAAATCGTTGCATCTTCTGGCCTCAATTATCCCCGGCCGTTTTGTTTCGTAGGGCATAGAATCTATGTCCAGCCTCTCACGCCTCCTCCAACCTAAGTCCATCGCCGTGATCGGCGGCGGCGCGTGGTGCACATCGGTGGTGGAGCAATGCCGCAAGATGGGCTTTGAAGGACCCGTCTGGCCGGTGCATCCCACGAAAACGGAAGTGGCAGGCGTGGCGGCGTTTGCCACCCTTCATGATCTGCCCGGCGTGCCCGATGCCAGTTTCATTGGCGTGAACAGAAACGCGACGATCGATACAGTCGCCAAGCTGCGAGCGATGGGTGCTGGCGGCGCGGTGTGTTTCGCCTCGGGCTTTCGCGAGGCGCAGGCGGAAACCGGGGATGGAAACAGCCTTCAGGATGCCCTCCTAAAGGCCGCAGGCGACATGCCGATCATCGGGCCCAATTGCTACGGCTTTATCAATTACCTTGACGGCGCGCTTTTGTGGCCTGACCAGCATGGCGGCGCGCGGGTGGACCGCGGCGTGGCCGTTCTGACGCAAAGTTCCAACATGGCGATCAACATCTCCATGCAGCGCCGCGGCCTGCCTCTGGCCTATCTGGGCACTGCCGGCAATCAGGCGCAGCTTGGGCTGTCAGATCTAGGCCACGCGCTGCTGGAGGACCCGCGCGTCACGGCCCTTGGTTTGCATATCGAAGGCGTGGGCGATCTGCGCGGCTTTGAGGCCATGGCCGCACGGGCGCGCGATTTGGGCAAACCCATCGTCGCGCTCAAGGCGGGTCGGTCAGATCAGGCGCAGGCGGCGGCGGTGTCGCACACGGCTTCGCTGGCAGGCTCAGACGCAGGCGCGCGCGCGCTTCTTTCGCGCCTGGGCATCGCGCAGGTGAGCAGCCTGACGGCCCTGATGGAAACCCTCAAGCTTCTCCATTTCACCGGCCCACTGCCATCGAACCGCATCATTTCCATGTCCTGCTCGGGAGGGGAGGCAAGCCTGATGGCGGATACCGCCATGGATCACGACGTGGACTTTCCCGCCCTCAATGAGGCACAGCACACCGGGCTGCGCGATGCGCTTGGCCCGATGGTGGCACTCGCCAACCCGCTGGATTATCACACGTTTATCTGGATGGATGGTCCCCGCATGGGCCAAACCTTTGCGGCGGCCATGGGCGGCGATGTGGCGATCGGGTGCCTCATCGTGGATTTCCCGCGTGAGGATCGCTGTGATCCGGCCGCGTGGGACTGCATCTATGAAGGCGGCCGCCGCGCTGTCGCGCAGACAGGCAAACCACTTGCCCTCGTGGCCACGATGCCGGAGACGTTTTCCGACGCGGTCACGACACGGATCATCGACGAAGGCATGATCCCCATGCTTGGCCTTGATGACACGTTGGAGGCGATTGCCGCTGCCGCCTTCCTTGGCCGCGCGCACCACGACGCCGCACCGCTTTTGCTGCCGGGGCAGATTAATGGCGCGCAGACGCTGACCGAAGCGGACGCGAAATCCGCCTTGTCCCAACACGGTGTTCTTATACCCCGCGCCATGCAAGTGCCGCGCGCAGAACTGGCGAAAGCCGCGACGCAGACCGGTTTCCCACTCGTGCTGAAACTTCAGGGCGTGGCCCATAAGACCGAAGCAGGCGGTGTCGCGCTCGGGTTGCAAAGCGCGCAGGCAGTGGATCAGGCCGCGCAGGCGATGCAGGGTGACAGCTTCCTGCTGGAAGAAATGATCACCGGCACCGTGGCGGAGCTTTTGATCGGCGTGGTGCGCGACCCGGCCCACGGCTTTGTCCTGACGCTGGCCGCTGGCGGCACGCTCACCGAAATTTTGCAAGACAGTGCCACGCTGCTGCTGCCCACCACAGCGGCGGAGATTGATGTCGCCCTCAGCACGCTGCGCATGGCACCGGTTCTGGATGGCTATCGTGGCAAACCGGCCGCCAACCGCCGCGCGATTGTGAACACGGCGCTGGCCGTGCAAGACTATGTCACGACCCATGCCCACCGCGTCGAGGAGGTGGAGATCAACCCCCTGATCTGCACGCCTGACCGCGCTGTGGCCGCTGATGCCCTGATCCGCATTGCACCCGAAGGAGAAACCGATGACTGATAGCCCCATCCGCACCGAACGCCGTGGCCACGTGTTTGAGTTGACGCTCGACCGCCCCAAGGCCAACGCGATTGACCTGAACACCAGCCGCGTGATGGGGGAGGCCTTTGCCGAATTCCGCGATGATCCGGACCTGCGCGTCGCCCTGATCACCGGTGCCGGGGAAAAATTCTTCTGCCCCGGCTGGGATCTCAAGGCCGCCGCGGACGGCGATGAGGTGGATGGCGATTACGGCGTGGGCGGTTTCGGCGGCCTTCAGGAAATGCGCGCGATGAACAAACCAGTGATTGCCGCTGTGAACGGTATCTGCTGTGGTGGCGGGCTGGAATGGGCGCTGTCGGCTGATATCATACTCGCTGCCGATCATGCGCAATTCGCGCTGCCGGAAATCCGGTCGGGCACGGTGGCCGATGCGGCGTCCGTGAAGATGCCCAAACGTATTCCCTATCACATTGCCATGGAGATGCTTCTGACGGGTCGCTGGCTGGATGCTGAAGAGGCCGCACGCTGGGGATTTGTGAACCGCGTGATCCCGGCCGCTGATCTGATGACAGAGGCACGCGCGCTGGCCGATCACCTCGCCTCCGGTCCGCCGCTGGTCTACGCCGCCATCAAGGAGATCGTGCGCGAGGCAGAGGCCCTGACGTTTCAGGACGCGATGAACCGGATCACCAAACGGCAATTTGGTTCAGTGGACAGGCTGTATTCCTCCGAGGATCAGTTGGAAGGCGCGAAGGCTTTTGCCGAAAAGCGCGATCCGGTGTGGAAGGGGCGGTAACGCTCTTACGCCCGCGTCACGCTGCATCCATGCGCAAGGCCTGCGTCCCGATCTCCCCCACATAAGACGCGACCTGTTTCTCCAACACGGCCTTCGCATCGTCGGCAACAACGGCTGGCAGATCCAGCAACTCGCCCTTGCGCGCCACAACCGTCAACGCCCGCGACAAGCCCGCCACAGGCAGCGGGCAAATGCGCAGTGCCATGTTTTCCACCATGCCATCGATCAGCAACGTAGGTGTCAGCAGGCTGAACCCCATGCCCTGCGCCACGCACGAGGTGATCATGGAAGATCGATCCGCCTGTATCACCCGGCCCGGCTCAAACCGCAACCGGCGCAAATGCTGCATGATCAACCGCCCGGCATAGGTGCTATCGGCAAAGCGCACCAGCGGCAGGCGCGCCTGTACCGCCTCCAGACTGTCCACCGACCCGGTATCGCTGCCGGGCAACACCAGAAGAAAACTCTCCCGCAAAACGCCATGCCGTTCCAACCCGTCCAGATCCAGAAACGGATCCGACGTGATCGCCAAATCGGCCTGTTTGGTGCGCAACAGCCGTTCGTGGTCGCCGCTTTGCCCGGCATGCAGTGTGATATCCTCCACGCCGTAGCGATCCTTCACCAACGTGATCAACGGTGCGGTCAGCGTGGTCGCGACAGAAGCCTGCACCCCTACCCGCAGCATCGAAATTGACGGTCGACCGGTGCGGCGCATCTCGCTTTCCATATCGACCATCGCATTGAGGATCCGCACCGCTTGCGCATGCAGCCGCGTGCCCGCATGTGTCAGCCGCGCAGGCCGCGTGGACCGGTCGAGCAGCGTCACGCCAAATTCCCGCTCCAACGCCGCGATGTGATGCGAAGCCGCCGGTTGGCTCAGCCCTAGCATCTTCGCGCCTGACCGCATCTGCCCGGTTTCGGCCACGGCCACCAACACCTCCAAAGCACGGATCATGCCGGGGCTGAACTGACGGGCAGTGGTCATGGCGAAAACCTTAGTATCAATTTAATTCATACTAGCGGCTTTTCGTGGACGGCTGTCAATCCTTGCGCGTAGCGTGAGGTCATGAACACGCTCACATCCTCCCGGCGCCCCCCTCGCAGACGACAGCGCAAAGGCTCCGCGCCCACGCCCCGCGCGCCCTATCTGCGTCGCGCGTTGGCCCCAATGCCGGTGCTGAGCGAAGAGGGTCTGGAACAGATCGAAGCCAATGCCGATCACATCCTCGCCGAGACGGGCATGGAGTTTCACGACGACCCCGAAATCCTCGACATTTTCGCGCATGCAGGTTGCGACGTCGATGGCACGCGCGTGCGGTTCACCCCCGGATTCTGTCGCCGCACCATCTCCGCCACCGCGCCCGCGCAGTTTGACCAACTGGCCCGCAACCCGGCCAATTCCGTGCAAATCGGCGGCGCGGCCAGCGTGCTCTGCCCCTCCTGGGGCCCGCCCTTCGTGCATGATCTGGACGCTGGCCGCCGATACGCCACCTACGACGATTTCACCCGGCTTGTGCGCCTCCACCAAACCCTGCCCTGGCTGCATCACTCCGGCGGGGTCGTCTGTGAACCCGTCGACCTGCCTGCCAACAAACGCCACCTCGATATGCTCTACGCCCATATCCGCTGGTCCGACCGCTGCTTCATGGGGGCCTTCATCGGCGAAGAACGCGCAGGCCACGCCGTCGATATGGCGCGCATCGTGTTTGGAGAGACCGACACCCCCACCCTCTACGCTGTCTGCAACACCAACGCGCCCTTGGTGATGGACGCCAACATGTCCGGCTCGCTCAAGGTCTATGCCCGCGCGGGTCAGCCCGTGGCCTGCACGCCTTGGGTCCTGACGGGCGCGATGTCCCCCACCACCGTCGCAGGCACGCTGGCGCAGGTGCTGGCCGAGGCGCTGGCCACCCTCACCCTTGTCCAGCTCATCAATCCAGGCGCGCCCTGCCTGATGGGGTCATTCGCCTCCACCATGTCCATGCAAACCGGCGCGCCCACCTTTGGCACGCCAGAGGCTGGTCTGATGGTGCTGGGCGCGGGGCAATTGGCGCGTCGACTCGGCGTGCCGCTTCATACGGTAGGCACGCTGTCCTCGTCCAAACTCCCCGATGGCCAAAGCCAGCAAGAGGCCGCATGGGGTCTCATGATGTCGCTCTTTGCCGGGGCCAACATGGTCAACCACGCCACCGGCTGGCTGGAGGGCGGGCTGGTCACCTCCTTTGAAAAAACCATGCTGGATCATGACCTTTGCGGCAAACTCGCCCGGTTCTTCCGCGGCATTGACCTCTCTGAAAACGCCCAAGCCATGGACGCAATCGCCACCACCGGTCCCGGCAGTCACTTCTTGGGGTCCGAGCACACCCAAGCCAATTTCATGTCCGCCCTCTTCCGCCCCTGGATGACCGATGATGCGTCCTTCGAGCAATGGCACGCCGAAGGCGGCCTAGATGCCGCCACCCGCGCCAATGCCCGCTGGAAAGACCAACTGGCAGGCTACGACGATCCCGGCCTCGACCCCGATATCGACGCCGAATTGCAAGACTACATCGCCCGCCGCAAATCCGAACAGCCCGACCGGGATTACTTCTGATGGGGCGCGTCCTCATCATCGGCGGCGGCGCCATCGGCCTTTCCATCGCCTATCACCTCGCGCAGCGCGGCGCGCAGGACGTGGTGCTGCTGGAACGCAACCAACTCACCTCCGGCACCTCCTGGCACGCCGCGGGCATCGTCGGCCCCTTGCGCGCGACGCCCAACATGACGCGGCTCGCAAGCTACGCGCTCGACCTCTTCCCCCGGCTTGAGGCGGAAACCGGCCTTTCCACCGGCTACAAACGCACTGGCGGCTATTGGTTGGCGCGGCGCACAGAGCGGCTTGATGAACTGCGCCGCATTGGCGACCTGGGCGTCACCCAAGGCCTCACCCCCCGCATGATCCCCACCGAAGACGTGGCCATGCCCGGCCTGAACCTGACAGGTCATATCGGCGCGCTGCACGTCCCTGAAGACGGCAACGTGAACCCGGTCGACCTCTGCATGGCCTATGCCCGCGGGGCCAAGACGGGTGGGGTGGAGATTCGCGAAGGCGTCGAGGTGGCGCGTCTTTTGACGCATGATGCACGCGCCACGGGCGTCGCCCTCCGGGACGGCACGCAGGTTGACGCCGACATCGTGATCCTCGCCACCGGCGCATGGAGCCGGGAACTGGCCGCCACGGCAAAGGTCCCCCTGCCCCTGCAGGCAGTCGAGCATATGTATTTGGTCACCGAACCCATCCCCGGCTTGCCCGACCCCATCCCCGTCCTCCGCGATCTGGACCGGGGCATCTACATCAAGGGCGACGCAGGCAAACTGGTCATCGGCGGGTTTGAACCAGACGCCAAATGCTGGGATCCATACGGTCCCGAAGGGTCGCGCCCTTTCCTAGAACTTCCAGAGGATTGGGAGCAGTTCACCCCCTTCATGGAGGCCGCGCTCGACCTCATGCCAGGCCTTGCAGACGTGGGCATCCAGCATTTCATGAACGGTCCCGAAAGCTTCACCACGGAGACGCGGCCTTTGGTCGGTGAAACACCCCAAGTCGCGGGGCTCTACGTGGCCGCCGGAATGAACTCAGTCGGCATCATGTCTTCAGCCGGCATTGGCCGCGCGCTGGCCGATTGGGTCGCAGACGGCCATCCGCCCATGGATATGTGGGAAGTGGACGTGGCCCGCGTCGATCCCCTCACCGCCACGCCCGCCCATATGGAGGCCCGCATGGAAGAGGCCGTGGCCGACCTCTTCGCGATGCACTGGCCCTACAAACAACCCAAAGCCGGGCGCGACCTGCGCCGGTCCGCCTTGCATGACCGATGGGCAGCGCAAAACGCGATGTTCGGCCCCACCGCCGGGTGGGAACGCGGGCTGTGGTATGCTCAGGACCCATCAGAGCGCGACCTCCCCTACTCTGTCGACGCGCAGCCGTGGTGGCCCATCGCCCAGCGCGAGGCGGCGGAGATGGCGCAGGGCGCGGTGCTGCTCGATCTCAGCCCATTTTCGAAATTCCGCGTGCAGGGGCTGGACGCGCTCAACCGCTTGACCACCGCGCAGATGGACAGGCACATTGGCCGCGCAACCTATTGCCAGATGCTCAACCCGCGTGGCGGGATCGAGATGGATGTGACGGTGACGCGGCTTGAGGATGACCTGTTCGAAATCACCTCAGGTGCTGCCACGCGCGCACGCGATTTGGCCTATCTGCGGCGGCACCTTGGAAAGGTCGAGGATGTGACAGAGGACTTCTGCACCATCGGCCTGATGGGCGCTGCAAGCCGGAATAAGCTGAGGTCGCTCGTCCCGACGTTGCCCAACCTCGCTTTTGGTCACAGCGCGGATATCGCGTTTGCGGATGAGACCATGCGCGCCACGCGGGTCAGTTTCGTTGGCGAGCTGGGCTTTGAGCTGACCATCGCGACAGCGCACGCAAGAGCCGTTTTTGACGCCCTCATCACGACCGGCGCAAAACCCATGGGGCACTACGCCCTCGATGGCTGCCGCATTGAAAAAGGCTTCAAACATTGGGGGCACGACCTGGGGCCAGAGGTCACACCGCTAGAGGCGGGGCTTGGCTTTACTGTGGACTGGCACAAGGATTTTATCGGAAAAGAGGCGCTGGCCAAGCAACGCGCTGATGGCATCACGCAGCGGCTCATCCTGCTGCAGATTGAGGGCGACGCATTGATGCTTCACGATGAACCGATCTATGAGTCTGACACCCATGTAGGGCTCACAACCTCAGGCGCGCGCGGGCCACGCACGGGCCTCAATCTGGCCTTCGGGCTGGTACAGACGCGGGCCGGTGAAACGCTGGATGAAACCTGCGCCCGCCGCTTCACCGTCCGCGTGGCAGGTAAGGATTATCCCGCAACACCACTGCGCCACGCGCCCTTCGATCCCAAAGGCGAAAGGATGCGCGCCAAAGGAAACCAAACATGAGGGACGCTCAAGTTGTCATCATCGGCGGCGGCGCGATGGGTGTGTCGCTTCTGTATCATCTGACCAAGATGGGCTGGTCCGATGTGGTGCTCGTTGAAAAAAACGACCTCACCCACGGCTCTACCTGGCATGCCGCCGGGCTCTGCACCCATTTCGCCCACAACCCCACCATTCAGGAGTTGCGCGCCGCGTCTGTGCGGCTCTACCGCGATATCCTGCCGGAGGAGACCGGCCAAAGCTGCGGCTTCCACCCCTCAGGCGCCATGCGCATCACCCGCAACCCCGACCGGATGGATGAGTTTCGCCATGTCGCGGGCATGTCGGATTTCACCGGCTACCCGCTGGAAATCCTGACACCCGATCGGATCGCCGGACTCCACCCACTGGCCGATCTCGATGGCCTGCTGGGCGGCATCTATGAACCCGACGATGGCCATGTCGACCCAACGCTCGCCACCAATGCCATGGCCCAAGTGGCGCAAAGCGCCGGTGCGACGATCAAACGCTTCACCCCCGTCAAAGCCATCGCCCGCGACGGCGATGCGTGGCGCGTGCATCTCGAAGACGGCTCCATCCGCACGCAGCACATCGTCAACGCCGCGGGCACCTGGGGCTGGGAAATCGGCGCGATGATGGGGCTCAACATCCCCTCCGTCCCGGTGCTGCACCAATATCTTGTCACAGACACCGTCGAAGATGTGGCCACCCGCATCGCTGAAAACAAACCCGAACTCCCCATCATCCGCGACCCAGACGAAAGCTGGTACGTACGTCAAGAACGCGACGGGTTGATCCTCGGACCCTATGAGAAAGACGCGCAAGTCTGGTCCATCGATGGCGTCCCGCCCGAATTTGGCGCGGACCTGATGCCCCCTGATCTCGACCGGGTGGAACATATCATAGAGGCCGCCATGGCCCGCATCCCCGCGCTGGCCACAGGCGGGGTGAAATCCGTGATCAATGGACCCATCACCTTCACCCCCGATGCCAACCCGCTGATCGGCCCCGCCCATGGGTTGCGCAACGCGTGGCTGCTGACGGGGTCGTCCATGGGCGTGATGGAAGGCGGCGGCGCGGGGTGGTTTTTGGCCCACTGGATGACCCACAGTGCGCCGCCCATGGATGCGATGGCTGTGGACAGCCGCCGCTTTGGTAAATGGGCCGACCGCGACTACCGCGTGGCCAAGGCGATGGAATGCTTCGGGCTTCAGTTCGGCGTGCACTACCCTCATGAAGAACGCCCTGCCGCGCGCAACATCCGCCAATCACCGATCCACCACCTGATGCTGGAACGCGGTGCGGTGATGGGCGTGGCCCATGGCTGGGAACGGCCCAACTGGTTCTCCGACCGCCAGGGCGATGACGCCACGCTCAGTTTCACCCGCCCCAACTGGTTCAAACATGTCCGCCGCGAATGCCGCACGGTGTCAGAGGCAGTGGCGCTAGCGGACCTGTCGGTGTTCTCCAAGTTCCGCGTGAAAGGGCCGGGCACGCAAGACTTCCTTGAGGCTGTTGGCGCAAACCGCCCGCCAAAACCGGGCCGCATCGGGCTGACCCACGCCCTGACGCCCGCAGGCGGGGTGGGATCGGAATTCACCGTGGTGCGGCTGGGGCAGGATGGTGCCTACCTCACCTCTGCCGCCGCCGCAGAGGAGATGGATTTCGACCTGCTGTCCAAGATCGCGCAAAAGCACACGGTCACCGTCAGCAACGTCACCGAAGATCTAGGCGTCATCGGCCTCATGGGCCCGCGCGCGGCCAAGGTTCTGGCCCATGTCTGCGATGACCCGATCGACTTCACTTGGCTCACCCACCGCGAAATCACCATCGGCGGCAAACGCTGTCTCGCGCTGCGCATGTCCTATATTGGCGAGCCGGGTTGGGAACTGCATGTTGCCGCCGCCGACACCGCGCGCGTCTTCCTGACCCTGGAAACCGCAGGCACCATGCATCACATCGGCTACTACGGCGCTTTTGCCGCCAACGCGATGCGTCTCGAAAAAGGCTACCCCGCATGGGGCGCGGACCTCACCACCGAACGCAGCCCGCTGGAGGCCGGCCTCAGCGCGTTCGTCCGTGAAAGCGTCGGGCTCATGCGCAAAGACCCATGGCGGCTGGTGCTGCTGGAGATTGTGCCGGGCGAGGTCGATCCCTTCTACGCCCATACCGTCTGGCAGGGCGACCGCGCGGTGGGGATCGTCACCTCAGGCGCGCATGGCCATCGCACGGGCAAAACGCTGGCCATGGCCTACTTACGCGATCCGCGCGCGAAGGACGGGCTGACCGTCTCCCTTCTGGGTGACAAACGCGCCGCCGTGATTTTGGAGGAGGTCCCCTATGACCCCGGCAACCTTCGTCTCAAGGAACAGGAGATCAGGACATGAATGAGCATCCTTTGCATACCGATTGGAGCTTTGAAGGCACCGCCGCGCGGCGGGATCAATACTATGCGGCCTCCTTGAAACGGTTCATCCCATTTCGCAAACCCATCGTGTTCAAGCGCGGGCGGGGTCAGTACCTTTGGGACGAAAGCGGCCAGCGCTACACCGATCTCCTGGGCATGAACCTGTGCATTTCCGTGGGCCATTCGCACCCTAGCGTGGTCGCCGCCGCAATGGAACAGGCGCAGGAACTGACCCATTGCACGACCATGTTCTACCACCCCACGCCCGCCCATCTGGCCGAAGAACTGGCAGCCACCATGCCCGCAGGCGAAGACTGGGTGGTGCATTTGACGAACTCCGGCTCCGAGGCGATTGATCTGGCGATGACCATGGCGCGCACCTATACCGGCAACCTCGATCTGCTTGCCCTGCGCACCGCCTATCACGGCCCCACGGCGGCGGCGCAGTCGATCACCGGCATCTCCGGTTGGCGGCATCCGGGCATGCCCGGCAACGTGGCCTTCGTGGCGGAGCCCAACCAGTATCGCGGTGTCTTTGGGCCGGGCACGCAGCCCTATCTGGATGAAATTGACCACACCATCGCCTCTGCCACCACGGGCCAGTTGGCCGGGATCTTTGTCGAAAGCGTGCAGGGCTATGGCGGGATCATTCAAATGCCGCCCGGTTACATGTCAGGTGCCGCAGAACGGGTGCGCGCGGCGGGCGGGCTTTACATTGCCGATGAGGTGCAATCCGGCTTTGGCCGCACCGGCGCGCAGTACTGGGGGTTTGAAGCCGATGGCGTGGTTCCGGATATCGTTGTCATGGCCAAGGGGCTGGGCAATGGCTTTCCCATCGGCGCGGTGGTGGCGAAGAAGGCCATCGCGGAACCCATGGCGGAGCGTTTCATGTTCCACACCTACGGCGCGAACCCGACCTCTTGCGCTGCGGCGCGAGCTGTTCTGACCGTGCTGCGCGATGAGGGCTTGCAGGAAAACGCACGTCTCGTCGGGGCGGCATTGCTTGAACGGCTGGAGGACCTCAAATCGCGCCACAGCGCGATTGGTGACGTGCGCGGCACAGGCCTTATGCTGGCCATTGAGATGGTCAGTGACCACAACACCAAAACGCCCGACCGCGACACGACGGCGGCGGTGTTTGAGGCCTGTCGCGATGCCGGTCTTATCCTGTCGAAATCCGGGCCGTTCCAATCCACCCTGCGCATGGTGCCGCCCCTGTGCCTGTCGATAGAGGATGTGGATCAGGTGGCCGAAGGCCTCGATGCCGCGTTTTGCAGCCTTTGAGGCGCGGCTCAACCCACTGTTAAGGCACGGCTGATAAAACGACGGGTCATGGACATTGACGCCGATATCCTTGTCAGGGCACCACAGGAAAGCTCCCTTTTTAGCCTGATCAAAGCGCGTCAGGCCGAAATGGCCGCCCGGTTGCAAGATCGTGACGCCAGTCGAGTGACTGATCCCAAGCCCACCGATGCAGATAACCGCGCAGGCGATACTAAGCGCAGCGCCGATGGGCTGAGCGAGGAAGAACGCGCAGTGGTGGACCAGTTGCGTGCCCGCGACCGCGAAGTGCGGGACCATGAACAAGCCCATAAGCGCGTGGGCGGGCCTTACGCCTCCGCGCCCACTTACAGCTACCAGACCGGGCCGGATGGGCAACGCTACGCCGTGGGCGGTCAGGTACAGATTGATGCCTCCCCCATCCCCGGTGATCCGGGCGCAACCATCGACAAGATGATGATCGTCAAGGCTGCAGCCCTTGCCCCAGCGGAACCGTCTTCCGCCGATCGCAGCGTGGCCGCCATGGCCAGCGCACAGATCGCGCAGGCGCAAGCGGAACTGAACGCGATGCGATCTGCCGAACGACGGGGGGAGGTTGTGGATAAGGCCGTTTAGCGCAGCCGTTTCAACCCGCTTTCGGTTCCTGCTGCGTGATGCAGTGAATGCCGCCCCCGCCGCCCATGATCGCCGGGATCGGAATCTGCGAAACACGCCGCCCCGGGAAGGCGTCTTGCAGCATCTCTGCCACCAGCCCGTCTTCGCGGATGCCATAGTGGGGCATGATCACGCCGCCATTGCAGATGTAGAAATTGACGTAGCTGTCGCAGAACTCTTCGCCCTCGACACCCGTCTGCAGCTTCCACGCATCTGGCATTTTGATCAGCTGGATCTCTCGCCCCGTGGCATCTGTCTGGCCCTCCAGTGCGGCCACATTGGCCTTATGAATATGCCGCCAATAATGCTCGGGGTCTTCATCACTTTGGATCAGCACCACACCGGGGCTCGCGAACACCGCCACGCCATCCACATGGCCATCGGTTTCCGTCTCTTCCACATTGCCGGGCAGCCAGATAACCTTTTCGGCCCCCAGCGCTTCCATCAACTCTTCCTCGATCTGATCGCGGGTCCAATCGGGGTTGCGATTGGCGTTCGGGAAACAACTTTCCGTGGTCAGCACCGTGCCTTCGCCATCCATCGATATCCCGCCCCCTTCGGCGATCAATCGAGAGGTAAAGGCCTTCACGCCCGCCGCCTCGCAGATCACTTCAGCCACGGCATTGTCGCCGTCATAGGGATCATACTTGCCGCCCCATGCGTTGAACTCAAAACAGGACCCGGCGACCTCGCCCGCCGCATTCTTCAAAAAATTCGGCCCCGCATCCCGTGCCCAGCTGTCATCAATCGGGTGGTCAATCAGGTCAATATCCGACCCCAACAGATTGCGCGCGCCCTCCATATCTTCAGGCCGCACCACCATCGTCAGCGGTTCAAAATCCCGGATTGCGTGAGCCACATCGCGATAGTTCCGGCGTGTCGCCTCCATATCCGGCCAGACCACATCGCGGCAGGGCCACATCATCCAGGTGCGGGCATGGTCCTCCCATTCAGCGGGCATCCGGTAGCCAGCAGATTTCGGGGTATCAGTCATCGTCTTTGGCCTCGGCTTCTTCATCTGCCCGCTTCTGGGCCAGGTAATCGCGGAGCGCACGTTTCCCGTTCTGCCGTGCTTGGCAGGTATCGCACTCGGTGGCGGTGGTCTCAGGCTCCGGCGGTGGGGCTTTATCCTCCGTCTCCGCCAAGGCCATACCGCCCATCAGGCACAGTATGAATGTGACCCGCATCATCACTGCGCCGCGATGACCCAATCGGTGGCGTCTGTGGCCAGATAGGCTTTCAGCGGGGCGATGCTGTTTTCGGGATCAATCGCCTCAAGCCGCAAAAATTCAATCGCGGCCACCTCATGTTCGGTCAGGAAATTCAACCGCTGTTGGTCCTCGTTCGGGCCCAGCGCCTCCAACCCTTTGAAATCATCCAAGTAACCGGGATAGGTTTCATTCATCCCTGCGACCATCTTGGCCCAATCAACCTCTGTCGCGCGGGCATCCTTGCGGCCGCTGTCCTGCAACGCCTCCGCCGGTTTCGGTGTCAGCCCGTATTTTCGCACCAATGGCTCCACGGCTTCTGCCGCATGCCGCTCACATTCCGCCAGCAACTCCAGCTTCTCCCGCACCAGAGGGTCGTCATAGGCTAAAGCGGCCTCGGCGAAATAGGCCTCACCCTCCACTTCTTCCTCGTAGTACTGCACCAGCGTTTCGAGGTATTTCTGCGTCGGCATCCCCGCCTCCTATTTCCAGTGCGCAGGTGCGGGTTCTGCCCCCACATCCACACGATCATGCATGAGCGGCACGTCGATATCCACATCCGTGTCCAATTCGCGCGCATAGCGATGCCCGGCATAGACCGCCGCCGCGATGATGGCGGGCGCTTCGGCATCGCCGATCCGAGTCAGGGTGAAGGGCAGCGGATCGCCCCCCGCATGGGCCAGGATGTCATGATAAAGCTGATCATTGGGCGCGCGCGACGTCACTAGCACCACGTTCTTTACCGGCACCTGACGCGCGCCGCCGCCATAGCCACACTCAATCGTGGCCATCGCCCCGTCAAAACCCGTCAGCGAATGAGCCGTCTCAATCGTGATCCCCAGCTTGGTCATATGCGTGCGCACGCGCCACCGCTCTGACGTTTTGCCGGCCCAGCTCGACACGCTGTCATCTTCGGTCACGTAAGCGACGGCGTGGCCTTCCTGCCGGATGCGTTCGGCAATGACGCCGCCCATGTAGTAATTGTCCTGATCGAAAATCAGCGTCGGGCCATCGGGCAGTTTGCCATCCATGATGTCATCGGGCGTGAAGACCCGCAGCGCGGCATCGCCTGTCGCGATGTCATAGAAACCTTCCCCATCAAAACACTGCCCCCGCCAGGTGGATCCGGTGGCAATGGCCACGTGATCAGGCTCCGTGGCAAAGACATCCTCGGGCGTCATTTTGCTTTCGCGGAAAATATCGACATTCAGCATCGCACCAAGCGTCTGCTCCCGGTAGTCGCGCACGCGGATGTATTCGCTCATCCCCGGCAAAGCGGCCTCTCGCGTGACGCGCCCACCGATCTCTCGCCCCGCTTCGGCCAGCATCACCTGATAGCCGCGCTTGCCCAGCGCACGTGCAGCCTCCAACCCCGCAGGCCCGGCACCCACGACCAAAACGCTGCCTTCCTCGGGTGTGTCCTGCTGAAACTCCGGATGCCAGCCGCGCCTCCATTCTTCGCCCATGGTGGGGTTCTGCGTGCAGCGAATGGGCACGCCGATGCTGTCGCCCGAATAGCAGATGTTGCACCCGATGCATTCGCGGATTTCCTCCAGCCGCCCCTCTTCGATCTTGCGGGGCAAGAACGGATCGGCAATCGATGGCCGCGCGGCCCCGATGAAATCCGTGATGCCACGCTTGACCTGAGACACCATGGTGTCAGGCGAGGTAAAGCGCCCTACGGTCACGACCGGCTTCGACGTGACCGACTTCACCCACTCCATGTAAGGCTCAAGCGTCGCCTCCTTGGTGAAGCGCGACACGCCCATTTCGACCGAATAGTTGGCAATATTGATGTCCCACAGGTCCGGCAATTCGGCGAGCATCTCAAACATATCGCGGCGTTCGCCAAAGATCGGCTCACCATCCTTGCCCGCCTCTTCATCCGCCGAAAACCGCACCGCCACGGCACAGCGATCGCCCACAGCGTCCTTTGTTTCCTCAATCAACTCCCGCACCAACCGCACGCGGTTTTCCAGCGATCCACCATATTCGTCACTGCGGTCATTCACCCGCGGGTTCAGGAAATTCGACAGCAGATAGCCGTGCGTGGCGTAGACATAGACCACGTCAAACCCGGCCTCTTTTGCACGCAGCGCCGCACGGCGGTGCCACCGGCGGAAGGTCTTGATATCTTCCTTGTCCATGGCACGGGTCGAATAGGGCTGTCCGGCCAGATTGGGCATTGCCTTGACATCCATCGACACCAGCCGCGTCATCATGTTGGCCGACCGCCCACCGCCATACCAAAGCTCCGCCCCCGCGAGTGAGCCATATTCATGCACTGCGTCGGTCATCAGAGTGTGCGCGCGCACATCGCTGTCATCCCAAAGGGACGCTGACGGGTGCGGCAGGTCATCGGACGTGGGGTGGATCGAATTGTACTCCGTGTTCACCACAGCCCAGCCGCCTTCCGCCTTCACCCCCCGCATCGCGGCCAGGGTGCGCGGGCGCACATAGCCCATGCCGGTGCAGTGGGGAACTTGATAGAACCGGTTGCGTGCTGTGACAGGGCCGATTTTGACCGGCTCAAACAGGATATCGTAGCGGGGATCTCTTGCCATTGATCTTGGCTCCGTTGTCCGTGGCGGGACGTGCGTGGCGCGTGTTTTCAGCCGCCTAAAAGGACGGCATGTCAAATTGGTCCGGAAAGAGCGACGCAAGATAGGTGTGCACCTGTTTGCAGCCATCCGAGGCGGTATAACTTTCGGGATACATCAGAATATTCAGCGCAATCCCGTCCAGCAGCGCCTCCAACGTGCGGGCGACCTGATCGGCAGGCGGGCAGACATAGTCACCTTGGTCTATCACCTCCTGAAACAAACGAGAGGTCATATCCCAGCGGTCATCATCAAAATCGTCGATCAGATCGCGGTAAATGGCACGGCGCTTGCCTTCGCCAAAAAACGCATACCAAACGGCCAGTTTCCTGTGGTTGCAGATCAGCGGGTGAAAATGCGCATCCACCAGCGCTTTCAGCCGGTCGCGTGCCGTGGGCGGGGCGTCATCGTGGGCCTTTTTGCAGTGTTCATGATATTCCCGCGCGATAAAGACCAGCGTTTCTTCAAACAGCTTTTGCTTGCTTTCAAAATGGAAATTCACGATCCCCAGCGACAGCCCGGCCGTTTCGGTCACCGTTGACATCGTGGTGCCGGCAATGCCGTTTTGCGCGATGGATTCGATGGTGGCATCAATCAATTGCTGGCGCCGCACTTCTTTGGATTCGGTGCGCCGGGTCTTTTTGTGATCCACTTTGGTGATTTCATTCATCGCTCAGGTCCGCTTACTTTGAGCCCTTTAATCCGCGTCCAGCACCACGACCGCCTCAGGCGACCAGCGCAGCCAGACGTCATCGCCCTTGGCCCAACGATCATCATCGCGCGCGACAAATGAATTGGTGGAGGACACGGCGACAGGTTCGACCTTGCCATCCAGCGTCACGTAATAATGGCTGCGGTCGCCCATATAGGCGGTCTTGTCCATCTTGGCGGTGACAAACGTGCCGCTATTGGGTTTTTCCTCCAACAGCTCAAATTTCTCCGGGCGCAGCGCCACCTGCACCGGCGCGCCGTCAGGCTTGGTCACCTTTTCCAGGTCAATCGGAATGTTGCCCAGCCCTTGGGTTTCAATGGCCGCCTTTTTGGCCCCGTTGCGCCGCACCGTGCCGTCGAAGAAATTCATATTGCCGATGAAACTGGCCACTTCGCGGGTCTTGGGCGCCTCATAAAGCCCCTCGGGTGTGTCCACCTGCAACACGCGCCCGCCGGACATGACCGCGATGCGATCAGACAGGGTCAGCGCCTCTTCCTGATCGTGCGTGACGAAGACAAAGGTGATCCCCACCTGCCGCTGCAACGCGCGCAGTTCCAGCTGCATCTGTTCGCGCAACTGCTTGTCCAGCGCGCCCAGCGGTTCATCCAGCAACAGCACCTTGGGCCGCAAAATCAACGCGCGGGCCAGCGCGATCCGCTGCCTCTGCCCACCCGACAGCTCATTGGCCTTGCGCTGGCCATAGCCCGGCAGCTTGATCAGGTCGAGCATCTCATCGACCATCTCTTGCTTCTTGGCCTTCGACAGCTTCTGCTTGCGCAACCCGTAGGCGATGTTCTCGGCGACGTTCAGATGCGGAAAAATCGCGTAGCTTTGGAACACCATATTCACCGGACGATGATGGGGCGGCACATCCGCCGAGGGCTGCCCGTCAATCAGGATTTCCCCGTCTGACGTGCTTTCAAACCCTGCGAGCATCCGCAGCAGTGTGGTCTTGCCACAGCCCGATGCCCCCAGCAGGGAAAAGAACTCCCCCTGCCCGATATCCATCGACACATCGTCGATGGCCTGAAAACTGCCGAAATACTTGTTCACATTCCGGATGGAGATGAAGGCGTCATTGGTCATGGTCTGCCCCTGATTAGTCTTCCAGGCCCATCCGCCCGACACGCTGGGCGATGAACACAAGAAGGAAGGATACGAAAAGGATGAGTGACGACAGCGCCAGCACCGAGGGGAACTCCTGCGGGAAGCGCAGCTGACCCCAGATATACATCGGCAGGGTCGGGTCCGTGCCTGTCAGGAAGAAGGCCATGATGAACTCATCGAATGAGATGGTGAAAGTCAGCAGAAGGCTGGCCACGACACCCGGAAACACCATCGGGAAGGTCACCCGCCAGAAGGTCCACCAGCCGTTTTCACCGAGATCGGCGGAGGCTTCCTCCATCGACGGATCAAACCCTTCAAACCGCGGCAGAAGCGTGGCCACGGCAAAGGGCAGGCAGACAATCAGATGGCCCAGCGTCACAGTATAAAGCGACAATGGCACGCCCATCCGGCTCATCAGAACCAGAAGCGCCACACCGAAAATGATGCCCGGAATGACCAGCGGCATCATGATGAAGGTCACCAGCGCGCCTTTGCCCGGCAGGCGATAGCGCGTGATCGCACGCGCCGCCACAACGCCCAGAATGGTGGAGATGACGGCAACCACGGCCCCCACTTTCACCGAATTCCAAAGCGCGGCCCACACCGCATCCCGCCCCCAAAGCTCAACGTACCACTGGAAGGTGAACCCCTGCAGCGGGAAGCGCACATAGATGCTGTCATTGAAGCTGAACAGCGGAATGAACAGCACCGGCACGTAAAGCACAATGAGGAAGATCACCGCATAGATTTGCAAGGGCCGGTTGGGCCGCTTGATATAGGTGCCTGTGTCTCGGATACTCATGCGATTTTATCCTGTGCTTTCTTGGTCAGGAACAGGAACACCAGCGCAATCGCGGCGATCCACAGCATCAGCACGATCGACAGCGTCGCACCCATGGGCCAGTTGTTCACCGGGCCAAATTGCAGCTGAATGAAGTTGCCGATCATCGCCCCGTCCGGACCACCCAGCAGCGCAGGCGTGATGTAATCGCCCGTCGTGGGGATAAAGATCAGGAAACTCGCCGCGATAATGCCAGGCATCGACAGCGGCAGCGTGATGCGGAAGAACCGCGCCACGGGTCCGTCACCCAGATCAGTCGCCGCCTCCAGCAGCGATTTGTCGATCTTTTCCAGCGACACATACATCGGCAGGATCGCAAAAGCCGCCCAGGCATGGGCCAGGGTGATGATCACCGCCGTTTGTGAATAGAGCAGAAATTCAAGCGGCGCCTCGATGAAGCCCGCGCTCATCAGCCCCGAATTGATCACACCCTCATAGCCCAGAACCACCTTCCACGCGAAGACGCGCAGCAGATAGCTGGTCCAGAACGGCAGCGTCATCAAGATGATCCACATCATCTTATTTCGATGGACATGGAAGGCCACGTAGTAGGCCATCGGATAACACACGAGGATCGTGGCCACGGTGGCAACGCCGGAAATCCAGAAGGATCTCTGCAACAGCGCATTGAAAATCGGTTCATTCTGCGTGCGGATGTAGTTTGACAGCGTCAGCGTGGTGTCAAAGCCAAACCCGTCGCGTGTCCAAAGGCTCATCGCCACAAGGATGAAAAAGGGGATGATGATGCCGATGGTCAGAACGATCAGCGTGGGCGACATCTGCAAGTAGCCCCGCAGCGACTCGCGCCGGTACAGCAAAGACGCAAACCAAGATGTCTTGATTGGGGCCTTGTCTGATCGTGCCTCAGCTTGTGAAAGGGAAGTATCAGCCATTGGGTGCGTGTCTTTCCAACAAAGAAAGGAAAAACCCGCCGACATCTGCCGGCGGGTTTTCGATCTGGCTTAGAAGCCCGCTTTGATCTGTTCGAACGTCTCGTTCATGCGGGTTTCCCAATCCTGGCTCATCGGGCGCTGGAAGTGACCCGCCGACAGGATGTCGTTGGGATCCTTGCTCAGGCCCAGACCGGCCAGCGTTTCCGCGTCAAACTCATCGAAGGATTTCGCGTTGGCATGGCCATAACCGTAATCGTTGATCATGAACTTGCCGGTCTCGACGGAGAGAAGCGAGGAGATCACGTCATAAGCACGATCCAGGTTGGGCGCGTCCTTGTGCACCATCAACCCGCAGACCCATGTCAGGGCGCCTTCCTTGGGGGAGGCAAACTTGACCGGCACACCTTCGGACTTGAGCAGTGTGGCAGAGCTGTTCCACGTCATGGCCGCCGCCATTTCGCCCGACGCCAACGCCTGTTCCAGCGTCGTGGTGTCATCGGTATAGACCCGGATCAACGGACGCTGTTCACGCATGACGGCAGAGATCGTCTCAAACGCCGCATCACTGTCCAGATCGTCAAAATTCACGCCTGCCTTGATGGCACCACACCACCACGCATCACCACCAGAGCCCAGAGAGCCCAGCTGGTTGGCGTATTTCTGGTTCCAGAGCATATCCCAGCTTTCTTCGCCTTCGAGCTCATAAAGGTCGGTCCGGTAAGTGATGGAGGTCTGACCCCAATCAAACGGCACCATCCACAGCTTGCCACCTTCGGCCGCATTGCCCGGCAGATCCACAAGGCTCGGGATCACATCACCGAAGCCTTCAACACGGCTGGTGTCGATGGGTTGGAAGAGGCCCGTGGAGGCCCAGCGCGGCATGCCGGAATTGCACGGATGCGCCACATCCACGACAAACCCGCCGCGGATTTTCGTCAGCGCCTCCTCTGAAGCACCGAAGACCGAAAAGTTCGGCAATTCACCGTTCTTGGCCTGGTAAGGCTGGAACAGTTCGGGGATGTCATAGCCGCCCCATGTGAAATACGTGGCCTGTTCGCCAGCCGCGCGGGCCTGTTTTGCGCCCAGCGGCACGGTGGCCGTGGCAACACCTGCGGCCAGCAGGTTTCTGGTAAAGGTCCGACGGCTCATTTTGCCTTCGCGCATCGTGCCTAGCTGATCAAGAACGTCCATTGACTTGGTTCTCCCCTGTTGTTGAGCGGCGCACCGTGTATCGGCGAACGCCTTTTTTTTGTGTGACCCGTTCAAGCGAGGTCTCATTCAATCCGAAAATCTGCAATTGACTTTTCTTTGGTTCCCGCACATTTCATTGAATGATCATTCAATCATTTATGCAGGTCGCGAATCGAGTCAAGTGCTTAACCCGGTCATCCGAGATCACAATTGGATCGGTGCCTAGAATTCAGGCAGCCACCCCAAAAGCTTAGACCATG
Source organism: Pseudomonadota bacterium (assembly GCA_038532355.1). Taxonomy (GTDB): domain Bacteria; phylum Pseudomonadota; class Alphaproteobacteria; order Rhodobacterales; family Rhodobacteraceae; genus Roseovarius. The sequence continues at coordinate 32,992 of JBCBAT010000009.1, forward strand.
CAGCGAGAAGGGCAATAATTTATGATCAAAAGCGCCTCGATTATCCGGCCTGACGGTGCCGCCGTCTTCGGTTCTGCTGCAAAAAACACCACTGCGTCGCGCTTTGCCAGCCGGGGCAAACCAGCCAGGCCTGCTGGGCAAACCTTGGCATGGCTTCCCCAACGCGGATTGACCCGGGATCATGATATCGCACCGCGAATGACCCGTTTTTCACCTCCCTCTACCCGCCAAACCCACCCGAAAGGACACCCAACATGCCCACAAAAATAGGACGCCGCGCCGTTTTGGGCGGCCTGACAGCATTCGGAGCATCCCCCCTCATGGCCCAGTCTTTGCCCACCAATCCAGACGTTGTGATCATCGGTGCAGGCTCTGCCGGGTTGTCAGCGGGGCGCGTTCTGCAAGAGGCGGGCGTGTCCTTCGTGATCGTCGAGGCAGCAGACCGCGTGGGCGGTCGCGCCTATACCGAAAGCGGGCGCTTGGGCCAGCCCGTCGATGTGGGATGTTCGTGGATCAACGGGGCAAATAACAACCCTTACGCGAAAATGGGGTACGCGGCGGGGTTCACGATGGTGGATCATTCGAACGCTGATTCGGATTTGTTCGACATCGATGGCAACCCCGCCACCGGGTCCGATTGGGTCGCCTATGACAATGCGTGGACCGCAATTCTGGATGCATTGGGCGATGCAGGGCGCGCGGGCAAGGATGTACCGGCCTCCACCGTCATCCCGGATGTGCCCTGGGGCGCCAGTGTCCAATCCTGGATGGGATCGATGGATTACGGCGTGACGCTCGATCAGGTGTCAACGAAATCCTACTGGAATTCCGCCGACAGCCAGCCAAGCTATTTCGTGAAAGAAGGGCTTGGCACGCTGGTGGCCACCCTGGCCGAAGGATTGCCCATATCGCTCAACACGCCAGTGACGGCGGTGGATTACTCCGGCGACGGCGTGACAGTGGACACCGCCAACGGCACCATTCGCGCCAAGGCCTGTCTGGTGACCGTCTCGGTGGGCGTGCTGGCGGCGGAAAAGATCAAGTTCACCCCCGCCCTGCCGGTGGAGAAACAAGAGGCCATCAACGACATCCCCATGGGGCTTTTGATGAAAGTCCCGCTGATGTTTGACGGCGCGCGCTTTGATCTAGGCGAAAACAACTGGGTCAGCTACCGCCTGCCCGAGGATCAGGCAGGCGACGGTTGCTTTTTCGTCTCATGGCCGTGCGGATGGGACTACTCCATGGGCTTCATCGGCGGAAAATTCGCGTGGGATCTTTACGCCGACGGCCAAGACGCGGTGGTCGATTACGCCTTGGGCGAATTAGTGCGCTGCGTGGGCAGTGACGCCAGGAAACGCTTCAAGGGCGGGTATGCCTCTGACTGGGCTGACAACCCCAATACGCTGGGTGCCTATGGCGCGATCCGGCCCGGCACCTACGGCGTACGGGCCGTGTTGGGCGCGCCTGTCGATGACAAACTGTTCTTCGGCGGTGAGGCCACAGGCGGCGCAATCTCCGCCCTCGTCAATGGCGCCTACATGAGCGGGCGCTTCAACGCCCAGCAGATCGTCAAAACACTGAGCTGACCCATGATCCCCAACGAACGCCCTGTCATCGCCAATAGCCTCTGGACAGCCACCGCCAACCGCATGCCGGACTTCCCGACTTTGGAAGGTGCGACCAAGACAGATGTCATAGTGGTGGGCGGCGGGTTTTCCGGCCTGTCCACAGCGCTTCATCTGGCAGAAGCCGGCGTGCAGGTAACATTACTTGAGGCGCAACAACCCGGTTGGGGTGCCTCAGGCCGCAATGGCGGGCAGATCAATGTGGGGCTGAAAGATGCGCCGTCGGTGATCCGCCAGAAATTCGGCGACACGCTGGGCCAGCGCATGATTGAGATGTCGGGCAAGGCCGGTGACCTGGTCTTTGACCTTATTGAAAAGCACAAGATCGCATGCGACGCGATCCGCCCCGGTTGGCTGCGCGCGGCCCACACGCGCAAGACTTTGGACGATCTTCACAACCTCGCACATGAATGGCAGCGCCTGGGCGAAGACGTGCGCCCGCTTGACCGCGATCAGATGGCCCGGCTGACTGGCACCGATGATTATCTGGGTGGGCTTGTCGACATGCGCGGGGGCAATTTGCAGCCCTTCAATTATGCGGTCGGTCTGGCCGATGCCGCCGCCCGGCTGGGTGCCGTGATCCACGGAGGATCGGCCGTCACGCGGATAGAAAAAACCGCCACCGGCCACCGCGTTCACGCAGGGAATGGCACGGTGGAGGCGCCGCAGGTCATGCTGTGTACAAACGCTTATTCCGGCAAGGATTTGCACGCAAATCTGGCTAAGTCGGTGCTTCCGGTTCGATCTGTGCAAATCGCGACCAAACCGCTCTCGGACAATATCCGCAAATCCATCCTGCCCGAACTGCACGCCCTGTCCGATGCGCGGCGGCTGCTTTTGTACTTCCGGCTCGATGCAGACGGGCGGTTTTTGATGGGCGGGCGCGGCACCTATAACGATGCCTCCACCCGGCGTCAGTTTGACCGCCTGAAGGGTGTGACCGCGCGGCTTTTCCCGCAGCTTCGGGATGTGGAATGGGACTATGCCTGGGGCGGGTTCGTGGCCCTGACGCGGGATCACTACGCCCATCTGCACGAAATCGCACCCGGCCTGAAAGCGGGATTGGGCTACAACGGGCGCGGCGTGGCCATTGCCACCGCGATGGGCCGCGTGATGGCCCAATGGGCGCAGGGCGTGCCGGAAGACGACCTGGATTTTCCGGTGACGACGATCAAACCCCTGCCCTTTTCCTTCGCCCGCGAAACCATCGTTGAGGCAGAGATTTTGCGCATGCGCCTGCTCGACAAACTGGGTGTCTGATACGCCGTGCGTTACAGCACGTCCGGCACAACACGACGCAAAAGCGCCTTCGCCGCCTCCAACGCGTCCGCCCGTGTCATGGTTTCGGGGTTCAAATGCAGCGTGTTCCAATAGCCGTCTGTCAGGGTTTCCATCCAGTCGGTCAGTTGTTTGATCTCACGCTCTTCCGCGTCGGGCAGCACCTCTCGCCAAAGCGCCAAAAGCGCCTCATGGCGGCGAAGATCAAAGGCTTCGGCCAGTTCGGCATAGTTTTCTGAAAACCGCAGCTCCCCCCAGAAGGCAAACCAAAGCGGCAGGCGATCCGGGCCGCACGCGTCTTCGTGAAAATCCGCCTTCAGCACGGCGTTCAGGCGGTCCTTCGGCATGCCGTCCGTTGCCAAAGCCGCCCGCCACAAGGCTTCATAAGCTTGATACGCATCCCGCAGCGTTTCCGTCAAAAGCCCCGCTTTCGACTTGAAGTAAAACACCGCCACGCCCTGCGACAGCCCGGCCTCATCCGCGACGGTGGCCAGTGTCGTCTTCGCCAAACCATTGGCCAAAATCGACCGGCGCGCAGCATCCAGCAATTGCCGCCGCCTGCGGTCGGCATTTTCCTTACGCTCTTTGCGCGGCTTCTTGATGTCGCTGACTTCGTTCATGGCCTGCCTTTTTGACTGACATCCATTCTGCCAGTCAACCCAGCAAAGGTCATCAAATTTATTTGAGCGCTCAAAAAAACTTTACACGAATCCTTTTTCGCCCCTATCGTTCCCTCAAGATGTGCATCAGGAGCTTGTCATGACACCGCCTGCCAATTCCCCCAGCCCCGAAGACCTCACCGCGTGGGATCGCGATCACAACCTGCACCCGTGGGGCGGCATCACGTCGTGGAAACAGGATGAATACCAGCGCCTCAACACCGGGGACGGGGTTTATCTGTGGGACAGCGAAGGCCGCAAATTCATCGACGGGCCGGGCGGCATGTGGTGCGTCCAGATCGGATACGGTCGCGAAGAAATGGCCGACGCGATCGCCGATCAGGTGCGTAAGATGGTCTATGCCTCGCCCTGGTCGTCCACGTCTGAACCCGCCGCGATCCTCGCCCATGAAATCGCCAGCCGCGCGCCCGGTGATCTCAACAATGTGCACTTCACCACTTGCGGATCCACGGCTGTGGATACAGCCCTGCGCACGGTGGGTTTGTACAACAATATACTGGGTCGCCCGGGGAAAAAACGCATCTTGTCGCGTGAAAAAGCCTATCATGGATCGACCTATCTGGCCTCTTCCATGACCGGGAAGGAGCGGTTCAAAACCCGCTTCGACAAGGCCAATGACCTTGTGCATTTCCTGCCCGACATCAACCCCAACCTGCGCCCCGACGGCATGAGCCCGGATGACTGGTGCGATGGCAAGATCGAAGAAATGGAAAACATCATCCTCGACCTCGGCCCCGACACGATCGGCGGCTTCATCGCCGAACCGATCCTCTGTTCCGGTGGCGTGATCGTACCGCCCAAAGGCTACCACGCCCGCACCCATGCGCTCTGCCGCAAATATGACATCCTCTATATCTCGGATGAGGTGGTGACGGGCTTCGGCCGCTTGGGCCATTGGTTCGCATCAGAGGCCGTCTTTGACATCGTCCCCGACATGATCACCTGCGCGAAGGGCCTCACCTCGGGCTACCTGCCGCTCGGTGCCTGCATCATGTCCGACCGCATCATGGGTCAGATGCGCGACGCGGGCGAAGATGAACTCTTTTACAACGGCTACACCTATTCGGGCCACCCGGTCAGCTGTGCCGCCGCGCTCAAGAACATGGAAATCATGGAACGCGAAGATATCCTGGGCCATGTCCAGCGTGTGGGTGAGGTGTTCCAAAACCGCCTGCACGCTATCGGCGACCGCTTCGATATCGTCGGAGAGGTGCGGGGGATGGGCCTGCTTGGGTGCCTCGAATGCCGGCCTGATCTGTCCGATGAAAACTACGCCGCGCATCTGCAATTCGGCAACAAGCTCGATGCCGCCTGCGAACGCCGCGGCCTGATGCTGCGCCCCTTCGGAAACATGGCCGTCTTCTCCCCACCCCTTGTGATCTCTGAGGCCGAAGTCGATGAGATGTTCACGATCATGGAACAAGGCCTCGAAGAGCTGAGCGCCGAATACAATGCCTGAAATCGCCCGCAGCGAAGCGCAGGCCGCCCCAGCAGCCCAGCAGCTTCTGGCCGACGGTGCCGTTATCGTGGAAAACGTGGTGCCGGATGCCCTGCTCGATCAGGTGCTTGAGGATTTCAAAGCCCCCTTCGATGAACAGGGCCACAAATTCTCCAACGATTTCAACGGATACAAAACCCGGCGCTTAGGCGGCATCCTCGGCCTGTCCCGCGCCGCCGCCGACATCCTCGCCCACCCTCTGGTCATGGGCGTCGCCGAAATCGTCCTCAAACGCCACGCGGAGACCTACCGTCTGGGCTCCTCCACCGCGATTGAAATCCATCCCGGTGAAGGCAATCAGGCGCTGCATCGCGACGATGATTTCTACCCCATCCGCATCCCGGGCGTGGAATTTCAATTCTCCGCCATGTGGGCGCTGACGGAATTCAACAAAGAAAACGGCGCCACCCGCGTCGTGCCCGGCTCCCACGACATGCGAAAGATCGACAGCGTGACCGACGACCAAATCACCCAAGCCGCCATGCCGCGCGGATCGGTGCTCTTCTACCTCGGCAGCGCCATTCACGCGGGCGGGCAGAACAATTCCAACGCCCCGCGGACTGGGCTCATCACCACCTATTCCCTCGGTTGGCTGCGACAGGAAGAAAACCAATACCTCACTGTCCCGCGCGCGGTCGCTGACAGCTACCCGGAACACGTCCGCCGCCTGATGGGCTACCAAAGCGACGGGCCTTATTTGGGGGTTTACCCGGGCGATCCGGATGGCAAATGGTTTGACGCCTGACCGCCCTTACCGCGCCGCGTCCCACTCCGCCCGCGTCAGTTCAAACCATGGAATGTTGTCTTCCGCATAAACGCGCTTCACCCCGTTGCGGCGAAGCCCGGATTTCTGCAACACATGCTGAGAATTGGCATTGTCCGGATCGGTACACGCCACCACCTCATCCAGGGTCGTCTCTTCAAAGAAAAACCGCACAAGGCGTGTGCAGGCCTCTGTCGCGAACCCTTGCCCCCAAGCCTCTGGCACCAGCAGATACCCGACTTCAATCTGCGCATTGGGATAGGCCTCCGGCACAACCTGCGACCAATCTGTATCATCCTGCTCCACCGGGATTGGCAACAGGATGGCATCGCCGATCTTGGCACCGGTATCCTTGCGCCGCACCAGCCACATGCCGATCCGCCCCCCGGCCCCGCGTTTGGTGATTTCGGTCATGCGCGCCTCCACGGCCTCCGGCGTCATCACATCACCGACGAACCGCATCACCCGCTCATCGCACAGCACCGCTTTGGCCGCGTCCACGTCCTCAAGCTGATAGGGCGTCAGGATCAACCGTTCCGTCTCAAGCGTCAGATCGTCAAAGCTCAGGTCCGTGATCATGCCGGTTTTCGTCCTCGGATGTGGTGGGGGCAATGTTCCCCCTTTTGCAGGCAAGGCAGCATGGCTGTCCAGATCTCAATCTGGTGGTCGATAAACGCCGGATCGTGCCGCGACACCCAGTAATCGCGATTGCCCGACAGTTCCGCCAACTCACCCGCCGCAACATCGGCATACCAAGGGTTGCGATTGACAAGTTCCACATCCACGAAACCGGCCCCCTCCATCGCCGCGCGGTAGCGGTCGGGCGAGGCCATGGCGAAATCGAGCGCCTCCATCTTGATATAATGCGCCATCTCGGGCGAGGGCGGCCCGTCATGAGACATAAGCCAATCTGACGCCGCAAACTGTCCGCCAGGCTTCAGCACGCGAAACGCCTCCGCCGCCATCGCCGCCTTGTCCGGGATGTGGATGATGGAATCCTTGGAAAAGACCACGTCAAACGTGCCCTCTTCAAACGGCATCGGGCCGGGGCTGACCTTGGTGATGGTGATCTGACCTGACAGCCCCGCCGCCTCCACCCGCGCACGCGCCGCTGCGCAAACGGGGTCTTCCACATCAATGCCGGTCACCCGCGCCGCGCCGTGGTCCCGCACCAGCGCCACCGCGATGGCCCCCGACCCACTGCCAATATCCAGCGCATGCTTGCCCGTCAGATCGACGCCTGTCAGCACCCGCGCCACTTCCTCCGCACCGCCGGGGGACAAGTAGCCATCGCCCCATAAGTCCTCTAGGAAACGGATATGTTCGTTGTCATAAAGATCTTCGTTTGACATCAGCACCCCCCGGTCGCTCAGCCAAATCATTTCGCCACCGCCCCCATCACGCAAGCAAAATCGGATCGCAGCACCAAACCCCCGCGAAGCGCGCCCGTAAGTGAGAGATGAGCAGACCTTATTCCCGGAACGCCCGCGCGAAGTAATCCGCCAAAGGCTTCACCAGATAGCCAATCGGCGTGCGGTCATCGGTGCGGATAAACACCTCCACCGGCATGCCGGGGCGCAGTTCCACATCCGGGTCCAACCGCGCGCGTTCCTCAGGGGGCAACGTGACTTCGGCCCGGTAATAACTCACGCCCGTCACCTCATCCTGGAACGTGTCCGCCGAAATCCCGATCAACTCCCCAAACAGCTCAGGCGTGCGGCTTTGATCCAGTGCGGAAAACCGCAGGCTTACTGTCTGTCCAACAAACAACAGGTCCACATGCACCGGATCCACATCCGCCGTGATCACCAGCGGGCGATCTTGCGGCACTAGGTACAGAACAGGCTCCGCCGGTCGCAACACCGCGCGGGGGGCATGCACCGTCAGCCCGTAGATCACGCCCGACACCGGGGCCACGATATCCAGCCGGTCGATCTGATCCATCAAGGCGATGCGCTGCTCACGCAGTTCCAATTCGCGAAATTGCAAATCGCGCAGTTCCGTGATCGCTTGCTCGCGCTCTCCGGCCTGAAGCTTGAGCAGTTCGATATCAATCTCCGTACGCCGCCCTTCGGCTTGCGCTTTTTCCGCCTCAAGCTCGCCCAACCGTCCGGCGAGGCTGGCCTCCTCCCGCTGCAAGGCCAGAACGCGCGGCATCTGCGCCAGGCCCCGGTTCAGCAAATCCTGCTGCGTCTTCAATTCCTGTCCGATCAATTCGATCTGCTGGGCCAGCGCCTGCAACTGCGCCTCGATCCCCGCGATCTGATCGCTGATTTGCACGCGGCGTTTGCTCAACTGGTCCGCCTCGCGCGCCTTGGTTTCGCGCCGCGCCTCCGACAGCCGCACTTGGCCTTCCATCAGATCAAGGATCGCCGCATCCGTTTTGGCCGCATCTATCAGCATGTCGTCGAACACGATTTCCTCAGATCCATCGCGCGCCGCCTCAAGTCGCCCCCGCCGCGCCATAATTTCAAAAAGCTGGCTCTCCGCGATGCTCAGCTGGCTTTTGAGGCTGGTCGCGTCCAGCCGCACCAGCACGTCACCGGCCTCCACCATCTGGCCTTCATCCACTTCGATGCTGCCGACAACACCGCCATCCAGATGCTGCACAATCTGACGGTTTTGGTCGACCTCCACCTGCCCGCCTGAAATCACCGCGCCAGCTATATTGGCCAGCGCGCCCCAGGTGCCGAACCCGCCCACCAAGACCAACAGCGCCAGAAAGCCCACAATCAGCGGCTTGCGCGGCGTATACCACTGGCTCATTGCACCCCTCCTGACCCGCCGCCCATCACCTCGGAGCTGTTTTGCAATACCTCGCGCAGCACCTTGTTTTTAGGTCCGAAGGCGCGCACGCGCCCGCCATCCAGCATCAAAACCATGTCACATTCCTTGATCGCTGCAGGCCGGTGGGCAATCACAAGCGCTGCATTCCCGGCGGCCTTCACCCCCCGGATCGCGGCGTTCACCGCCTCGCTGCCCGCATTATCAAGGTTCGAATTTGGCTCATCCAGAACAAGCAGAACCGGCGATCCATACATTGCCCGCGCCAGACCCACGCGCTGGATTTGCCCACCTGACAACTGATCGCCACTGCCCGCAATCACCGTGTCGTAGCCGTTCGGCAAATCCACGATCATCTTGTGGGCATCGGCCAGTTGCGCGGCCTTGACCACCTGATCATCATCCGGCGTATCTGCCAGCCGCGCGATGTTTTCCGCAATCGTCCCATCGAAAAGCCGCACCCGCTGCGGCAGATATCCGATGTATTTCCCCCGATCTGCACCACCATATTGATCGAGCGTCGCCCCATCCAGACGCACCTCGCCCGAGGCCGGGGTCAGCGCGCCGGTGATCACCCGGGCCAGCGTGGATTTGCCCGCGCCCGACGGCCCGATGACGCCAACGGCCTGACCGGGTTCAATGGCAAAACTGACACCACGCAACAACGGCACCTCTGCCCCTTTTGGCACGACAGAGACATTCTGCAATTCCAGCTTCGCCGCCGGGCGCGGCAGTTGCGTGCGCGGGGCCTCCAGCGGGCTCGTTTGCAACAAATCGCACAAAGATCCCCAGCTTTTCATCGCCGCCTGCACGGAAGACCAATGCCCTGTCGCCTGCTCAATCGGCGCCAGCGCCCGGCCCAGCAGGATCGACCCCGCGATCATCGCGCCCGCCGTCAATTCACCGCGCAACACCAAAAGCGCGCCCAAACCCAACATCGCTGATTGCAACATCAACCGCAGCGCCTTCGTGGCACTCAGGAATGTCCCCGATGTATCCGCAGCCCCCAGATGTTTATCAAGCGCCACACCCCGCTGCGCCCGCCAGCGGTTGAAAATCGTCTCCCGCATGCCCAGCGCGTTGATCATGTCAGCATCAGTGCCCACCCGCGCCGCCATAGTATCGGCGTGAAATGACGCCGCATTGGCCTGCGCAGACGCATCTTTCGACACGCGCTGATTGAGGATCGCGATGATGATCAAAAGCGATCCCCCTACCAAGGCGAGCGTCCCCAGCCACGGGTGGAAAATCCAGATCCCGAACAGGAAAATCGGCGTCCACGGAATATCAAAGGCCGATGTCACCACGGGCGATGTCAAAAGCCGCTGCACCTGTTCCAGATCGCGCATGCCGGACACCGGCGTGCCGCCTTCGCGCGCCGCCCGCCGCATGGAAGCATCGAACACCCGCTCCTCCAGGCGCGTCTGAAACCGCGCACCCACGCGGGCCATCACACGGCCACGGGCGAAATCCAGCAACCCCATCATCGTGTAGAGAAACACAACCAGCAGGCTCAGCGCGACAAGCGTCTCAATCGACCGGCTGCCCAGCACGCGGTCATAAACCTGCAACATGTAGATCGGCCCGGTCAGCATCAGCAGGTTGAAAAACGCACTGAAGAGGCCCACGCCCCAAAACAACGCGCGATCGGCCCGCAGCGCCGCCCGCAATTCAGGTCGCCCGGGCGGGGTCTTCACAGCGCGCGTCACAGGCCGGCCCCGTTCGGCGCCCAATGGGTCAAAACTCTCAACATCTCAAATCCTGCTCGGGAATCTTATCCTAAAATACCAGAACAGCGTTGAGAAGGCCTTACCGCGTGCGCGCCTCTCTTGGGCTGGTTTGGTCCAGTTCGGGCGTGATGGGGATGTATTCTGACGCGTCGCCGGGGGGCAGTCGGAATGGCCCGTTGTCCCAATCCGCTTCTTTCCAGGCTTCTTTCGCCTCTTCGATGCGATCCTTGGAAGAGGACACGAAGTTCCACCACAAATAGCGTTGTTCGTTCAACGTCTCTCCGCCCAGCGCCATCAACCGCGCGCCTTGCGAACCGGCAGTGGCGGAAATCCGATCACCGGGGCGGAACACCATCATGCGCCCTGCTTCAAAGACCTCACCGGCCACCTCGATCGATCCTTGGGTGACGTAAATCCCGCGATCCTCGTGGTCGTCTGGCAAGGGAAAACTGGCGCCGGGTTGCAGCACCACGTCCAGATAGAAGGTCTCCGACTGCATGGTCACCGGGCTTGCCTCCCCATAGGCTGTGCCAAGGATCAGCCGCGCCTGCGCGCCATGGTCTTCAAGGAACGGCAGCGCAGCCTCCTTGTGATGCTCAAAATCCGGCGTCATGTCTTCGCGATCCTCGGGCAGCGCAATCCAGGTTTGAATGCCGAAAAGCTTGTGCCGCGTCGCCCGTGTTTCCTCGGACGTACGCTCCGAATGGGTCACGCCGCGACCGGCCACCATCCAGTTCACCTCTCCGGGGTAAATCATCTGGTGGGTGCCCATGCTGTCGCGATGTTCAAATTCGCCCTGGTAAAGATAGGTCACCGTGCCCAGCCCGATATGCGGATGCGGACGCACATCAATACCGCCATCAGTGATAAACTCCGCCGGGCCCATCTGATCGAAGAAGATAAACGGCCCCACCATCTGCCGCTTGGGGCTTGGCAGCGCGCGCCGCACTTCAAACCCGCCCAAATCCCGCGCGCGGGGAATGATCAGTGTCTCGATGGCGTCAGGGTTGGCATTGGGGCAATCCGGCCCGTGGGTGGGGTTCCAACTCATTGTCTCGGCTCCGGTCCTAGCGTTGCGTTTCATCCATCAATCTAGCGTAAAAGGCCGAACATCTTAATCGCAACGAAAAATCATTTTCTATTGCTCAACATGCAATAACCGCGCCTATTCACAAATCGCGCCATGAGTATTTTTAGCCCAAAAGAAGGCCACGTGAACGCGCTTCTTTTGGGCCAGAAATACTTCCGCCGGAGGCATGAAATCTCCGGCGCGGTCTCAGTCGTCGAGCGTAAAGTCCGGTAAGCTGTCCACCGCCTGTTTCAGCGCGGTCCCCCAGCCTTCGGAAATCTCCGTGAAGTAGGGATCATCCGCCTCAAACCGCCGCGAGGGACCAAGCGCCATTTCCCCTTCCGCGTAGATCTGCAAATCGATGGGCGGGCCCACCGACAAATTGGCTTTGATGGTCGAGTCAAAACTCAGCAGCATCATCTTCACGGCTGCCTCGAAACTCATCCCCGGATCATAGGCGCGCACCAGGATGGGGCGGCCATATTTGGTCTCTCCGATCTGGAAAAACGGGGTCTCGTCACCGGCCTCAATGAAATTGCCCTCGGGGTAGATCAGGAACAGCCGCGTCACACTATCAGCAATCTGCCCGCCAAGGATCAGCGTGCCGTTAAACGCACTGTCCGCGCGCTGACCGCAATCGGCATGGGTGGCGATCACCTCGCGCAGGGTGGCGGCGACGATATTGGCCACCTCGAACATCGACGGCGCGGTCAGGATGGACGGCGCGCGATCTTCAGGCGCCTTGGTGCGTTCTTCCAGCAGGCTGACCACCGCTTGGGTCGTCGCGAGGTTGCCTGCGGTCATCAGCGTGATCACCCGTTCGCCCGGCACTTCCCAGCAATGCATCTTGCGAAAGACCGACACATTATCCAGCCCCGCATTGGTGCGGGTGTCGGACATGAAGACAAGCCCCCGGTCCAGGCGCACGCCCACGCAATACGTCATCTCAAATGCCCCACTGCTTCCTCAGGCTCGTGTTTACTGCTGCGCAACTTTCACCGCAACAGAAAGGGTCTCTTCCGCGCCGCCGATACGCACGCCGCGCACGGGTGCGGCTTCTGCATAATCCAGCCCCGTGGCCACGCGCACATAGCGCCGATCGGGCGAGATGCCGTTTGACACGTCAAACCCCAACCAGCCAAGCCCATCGACATGCACCTCTGCCCAGGCATGGGTCGCGTCCTGATCGATCCGATCATCCATCATCAAAAAGCCAGAGGCATAGCGCGCCGGGAACCCCATTATACGCGCACAGGTTAAGAAAACATGGGTATGGTCCTGACACACGCCCTTGCCCTCAGCCACCGCATCCTCTGCCGTCCAATCGGGGTGGGACGCTCCGATTTCATAGGCAATCTGATCGCGGATCACCGCCGAGAGGCCATGCAGCCGTTCCAGCGGCTCCCCGCCCGGCACTTGCGCCACGATCCCCCGCGTGCCCCGCCCCGATTGCGTCAGCGGCGTGGACCGTTCAAAAATCCACAAAGGCGATGGCCCCGCATGGGGCCCGACAATGCCATGGGTGTCGGCCATTTCCACGCGGCCATGGCTTTCGATCACAACCTCTTTGACCCCGTCATTGAGGCTGATCAGCTCCACCCGGTTGCGGTGGAAATCGTCAAATTCCAGCTCCTTGCGCGCGCCTGTCAGCCGCGTCTCCCACGACAACACGCTTTGCGCGCGAAAGGATTTGGGCGTCTGGCGCAGCTGTTGCAGGCCATAGGGCACAGGCGCGTCAAAGGCGTATCGGGTGGTGTGGGAAATTGTCAGGATCATGAAAAGAACCGGTAGTCTTTTTCAATCTGTCGGCCCAGATCATTCAGCGCTGTGACGACGTCCTGAATGTATTCATGCAGGCCATAGTCAAAAATCGCCTCCACATCATGGGACATGAAGCGCCGGCACAGATCATCGGCCATGTGATGCACATCCGCCTTGTCGCCGTATTCAGAGGCCAGATACCCCAGATTGTCCCGTATCTTGGAACAGCAGAAATTCAGGCTGCGCGGCATACGCTTGTCGAGGATCAGAAACTGCACAATCTCTGTGGGCGTCACCTTTTGCCCATAGGCCGTGCGGAACCCTGCCGCGCCGCTCACCGACCGCAGAATGGTTTCCCACTGAATGTTATCCAGCTGCGACCCCACAGGCGCGGAGGTCGGCAGCAGCACGTAATACTTGGTGTCCAAAATCCGCGCCGTATTGTCCGCGCGTTCCAGAAACGTGCCAATGCGGGCGAAATCATAAGCGTCATTGCGCAGCATCGTGCCATGGGTCGCGCCCCGCACCAGCGCCGTTCGCTGACGAATGAGGCCCAACACACCGGGCAGATCGCGTTCATTCACACGCCGCTTCAACGCCTCTTTCACGTCGATATAGCAGCCATTCATCGCGCCCCAGACCTCCGCCGTGACGGCGGTGCGCACCAGGCGCGCATTCTGACGCGCCGCCTCAATCGCCGACCGGACTGAGGAGGGGTTATCCGGGTCACGCAGCATCCAGTCTATGGCGGCTTCCTTGGTAACGGTGTCGTACTTTTCCGCAAATGACAGATCCGTTCCGGTGGTTTGCATCACCGGCGTCCATTCATCCGTGGGCGCGCCCGACCGTGTCAGGGCAATGCGCTGCCCGGTCTCAATCAGGCGCGCATTGTTTTCCGCCCGCTCCAGGTAGCGAAACATCCAGTATAGGCCGTTTGCGGTTTTGCCCAGCATCAGTCGTCCAACACCCACGTATCCTTGGTCCCGCCTCCTTGGGAGGAATTGACGACCAGCGATCCTTTCTTCATCGCCACCCGTGTTAGCCCGCCGGGTGTAATGCGAATGCCCTCGGGGCTCATCAGCACGAAGGGGCGCAAATCCACGTGGCGCGGGGCCAGCCCTTCCTTGGTGAAAATCGGCACGGTCGACAGGGCCAGCGTGGGTTGCGCGATGTAATTGCCCGGCTTGGCCTGCAATTTCTTGCGGAACTCGCGCACTTCCTTTTTGCTGGCAGCAGGCCCCACCAACATGCCGTAGCCGCCGGAGCCATGCACCTCTTTGACCACAAGCTCTTCAAGATTGTCGAGCACATAGGCCAGGCTATCGGCGTCGGAACACCGCCACGTGGGCACGTTTTGCAGAATGGCCTTCTCGCCCGTGTAGAATTCCACGATGTCAGGCATGTAGCTATAGATCGCCTTGTCATCGGCGATGCCGGTGCCGGGCGCGTTGGCCAATGTCACGGCACCGGATCGGTAGACATCCATGATCCCCGGCACGCCCAGCGTGCTGTCAGGCCGGAAATTCAGCGGGTCGAGGAATTCATCATCCACCCGGCGGTAAAGCACATCAATCGCCTTATACCCCCGCGTCGTGCGCATGCAGAGCCGGCCATCCACCACCCGCAGGTCATGCCCTTCGACCAGTTCCACGCCCATATTATTAGCCAGAAACGAATGTTCAAAATAGGCGGAGTTATAAATCCCCGGCGTCAACAGCGCGACGGTGGGGTCGCCCGAGGTGCCACCCGGCGCGCATTCGGCCAGCGATTTTTGCAACCGCATCGGATAGTTCGACACGTTGCGCACCTTCTCCTTGGCGAAAAGTTCCGGAAACATCCGCAGCATGGTTTCGCGGTTTTCCAGCATGTAGCTGACACCGCTCGGTGTGCGGGCGTTGTCTTCCAGCACGAAAAACTCGTTCTCTGACGTGCGGACCAGATCGATGCCCACGATATGGGTGTAGACACCGCCCGGCGGGCTGACGCCCATCATCTGGGGCAGGAAAGCTTCATTGCCCGAAATCATCTCTCGCGGGACGCGCCCCGCTTTCAGGATTTCCTGCCGGTGGTAGACATCATGCAGAAACGCGTTGATCGCGATGACCCGCTGTTCGATCCCGCGTGACAGTTTCTGCCATTCCCGCCCCGATATGATGCGGGGGACAATGTCAAAGGGGATCAGCCGCTCTTCGGCTTCCTTGCGGCCATAGACATTGAAGGTGATGCCGGTGAGGCGAAACACCTCTTCCGCTTCGCGCTGTTTGGCGCGCAGGCGGGCGGGGTCTTCATCGGTGATCCAGTCATGGAAAGCGGCGTATGGGCTGCGCGCGTGGTCTTCGCCTGCCCACATTTCATCAAAGAACTGGTCTTCCGTCATGGGGTTAACAATACGGAAACCATTTGTATCTTCAACGTTTCCGCACGGCTTTCACGCTAAACCACAGATTTCGCGCAAAAAATGAGCAAAGCCCCCCACGGTCATCCGCGGGGGGCCTCCGTCTTATGCGGCCAGTTTCGGCAAAACGCTTTCGATCTTGTCGCGCTGCGCCTCGTACTGCGCGGGCAGCATCAGCGCCTCACCCAGATGGGCCGTGTCTTCATCATGGTCAAAGCCCGGCTCATTCGTCGCAACCTCAAAAAGGACGCCACCCGGCGTGCGGAAATAAATCGCCCAGAAGTAGTTGCGATCAATCACCGGCGTGACCTGATAGCCCGTATCCAGCAGTTGCTCCCGCACGCGAAGCTGCGCCTCACGGTTTTCCACGGCAAAGGCGATGTGATGCACCGACCCGGCACCCTGCCCCGCCATGGGTGCACTGCCCAGCTCTTCGAGGTCAATCGTATCGGCAGCATTGCCGCCTTCGATCACGTAGCGGGTCAGATTGCCGTCGGTGTCGGCCTTTTCGTAGCCCATGAATTTCAACAGCTCACCCGTCGCACCCGCATTATGCAGGCTGAAACGCGCGCCATTGAACCCGAAGACAGCAGCCGTTTCCGGCACGCCCGCCCCGGTCCAGCCGGTACGACCACGATCTTCCGTCTCCACAAAGGCAAATCCATCGCCATCGGGGCCTTCGAAGCTAAGCCGCGTTTCGCCAAACACCGTTTCCTTGCTCTGACGCACGAAGCCCTTGTCGGCCAACTGTGTCTGCCAATAGCCAAGGCTGCCCTTGGGCACGGCAAACTCCGTCACGCTCACCTCACCAATGCCCCGCGTGCCGCGCTTCATGCCGGGGAAGGGGAAATAGGTCATCACCGACCCGGGCGTGCCCACCTCATCCCCATAGTAGAGGTGATAGACATCCGGCGCGTCGAAGTTCACGGTTTTCTTGATCCGGCGCATCCCCAGCGTATCGGTGAAAAAGGCGTTGTTTTCATTGGCGTCCGCCGCCATCGATGTCACGTGGTGCAGACCTTTGATATCGGTGATCATGTCATCCTCCTGTGCGGTACATGTTTGCGTTGAAGGCAATGTAGGCCGGGTCACGATTTTAATGAATGATCGACAATTCGCATATTCCATTGCGCCTAGCGCAACAATAGCCGACCCTCATCTCTTCCTCTCGGGCGCGCCTCACCCAAGCGCGGTGATGCGGCCACAAGAGCATGTCGCTGATGAAAAACGCAAATTTTCATGGTGATTGTTGCGGTTATGCGCGAATCCGCACTAAATTGCGCCCATGAGACGAGATCAGCTGACAGAAGACAAAATCGAGGACCTGATCGCATGCCCCAAATGCGATGCAGTCTACGATGTGGGCTACGTGGACAAAGGCGATCGCGCGCGCTGTGACGTGTGTCACTACCCGCTGATCTCACGCAGGCGCGATGCGGGGCTTTTGATCATCGCCATGTCTGCGGCCGCCTTCGTTCTGGTCATCGCCGCGCTCTTTTTGCCCTTCATCAAGATCCAGCGCCTGGGCTTTCAGAATGAAACCACCATTCTGGATGCCGCGCTGGCCTTTTCCGACGGGCCGATGATCCTTTTGTCACTGGCGACGGTGGGCCTGATCGTGGGCTTGCCCGCGCTGCGGTTGGGGCTGACGATCTATACGATCACGCCTATTGTCTTTGATCGCAAACCCTGGCCCGGGGCGCACCGCGCGTTTTGGCTCAGCGAAAACCTCAAGCCCTGGTCGATGGTGGAAATTTTTGTCATCGGCACGGCGGTGGCACTGGTGAAACTGACCGATCTGGCCCGCGTTGAACTCGGGCCCGCCTTCTGGATGTTCGCCGCGCTTGTGATCCTGATCATCGTCAAGGACACGGTCACCTGCCGCTGGTCGGTCTGGCGGGCGCTCGAACAATGACCACCATGAGTGTCAATCCATGCCCGTGACAGCAAAGGAACTGGGCCTTGTGGGCTGCCGCACCTGCGAAAAGGTCTGGCCCATTGGCACGCCCACATGCGGGCGATGTGGCGCGCGGCTGATTTCGCGCGATCACCGCAGCCTGCAACGGGTCTGGGCGTGGTGGTTTGCGGGCATCCTCGCCTATATCCCGGCCAATCTTTACCCGATGCTGATCACCACAACGCTTTTCCGCAATCAGGAAGACACGATCATCGCAGGCGCCATCCAACTGGCCGCATATGGGTCATGGGGTGTGGCGATCATCATCCTAGTAGCTTCTGTCGTGATCCCGCTGGCCAAATTCTTCGCCATTGCGTACCTCGCGCTGTCGGTGGGGCACAAAACCTCCATGACCCCGTTCCAACGCCATGTGATCTTTGAAGTGGTGGAATTCATCGGCCGCTGGTCGATGATTGATGTCTTTGTCGTTGCGATCCTGTCCTCGCTTGTGCAACTGAGCGTCGTGGCCTCGATCAACCCAGGCATTGCCGCGCTTGCCTTCGCGCTATCTGTCATCTTCACAATGCTGTCGGCCAAGGCTTTTGACAGCCGGATGATCTGGGACAAAGTGTTAGAAGACGAAAAAGAGGCGCAGACAGCGACGTGAGTGACGAGATCCCAAAGATCCACACCAAGCGCGCGGGCGAGCATAAGTTTCGCGTAGCCTCTGCGGTGTGGCTGGTGCCCATCGCGGCGCTGATCGTGTCGTTCTCCGTGGGCATCACGGCCTATCGCGACCGCGGCCCGATCGTGCAGATCGTGTTCGATGATGCCTCCGGTATCGTGGCCAAGGAAACCTCCGTGCGGTTCCGCGATGTGGCGGTGGGCGTGGTGGAAAACGTGTCTTTCAATGACGACCTGACCCGCGTTCTGGTGGATGTGCGCATCGACAAGGGCGTGGCCCCATTCGTCGATCAAAACGCCAGCTTCTGGATCGTCCGGCCAGAGATTTCGGCGAACGGGATCACCGGGCTCGATACCGTGTTTTCCGGCGTCTATATCGAAGGCACGTGGGACAACAATCCCGAAGGCACCGCCAACGTGTTGCAAGGCCTCAAGACCGCGCCGCTGGAAACGGCAAACCGGCAAGGCACCGTGTTCGAATTGCGCACCTTCCGCGAAAAAGGTCTGGCCGATAACTCCCCCATCCTCTTCAAGGGCATCGAAGTGGGCCGCATCGGCCCGGCAGAGATTTCCGGCAACGGACGTTGGATCTACAGCCAAGCCATCATCTATGAACCCCATGACCAGCTGGTCTTCAGCACCACGCGGTTCTGGGATGTCTCCGGCTTTACGTTTTCCATTGGCACCTCCGGGGCAGAGATTGATTTTGAATCGCTCTCCTCGCTCATTGGCGGCGGGGTCACGTTTGACACGCTGGTCTCTGGCGGGACGCCCATGACCGATGGGATGGTTTTTGACGTCTATGAATCCCAGGCCGCCGCGCGGCAGGCCATCTTCAGCGATGATGAAGGCGGCACCATCACCATGTCGATGGTGTTCGAAGACAACGCCAGCGGGCTCGCGCGCGATGCCGCCGTGGAATGGCGCGGCGTGCGCATTGGTGAAGTGCTCAGCGTCAATGGCTTGGTGGATGAAGAAACGTTCGGCGACGGCCGCGTGCGCCTTCTGGCCACGGTGGAATTGAAGCCTGCGCGCCTTGGCATGGAAGTGGGCAGCGATCCTTGGGCCTTCCTGTCCGACCGCGTGGAAGAAGGGCTGCGCGCACGGCTTGTGAACGCGTCCTTCCTGACTGGTGGCTTGAAGGTGGAACTGCTTGAGGTGGATGACCCCGATGACGCGCAGATCACCAACGCCGTGCCCTTCCCGATCTTTCCAGTCACCGCCAGCGACTTGCCCGATCTCAGCGGATCTGCCGCCGGGTTGCTGGACCGCGTGAACAACTTGCCGGTGGAGGAATTGCTAGGCTCTGCCATCGCGTTCCTCGACAGCGCGACAGGCTTTGTCACCAGCGACGATTTTCAGCAAACCCCGGGCGAACTGCGCGGGCTTTTGTCTGACGCGCGCGGTGTGATCGGCTCGGATGAAGTGCAGGCCCTGCCGGGAGAGCTGAGCGAATTGATCGGCAATCTGCAAAGCGCCAGTGGCGATCTCAGCGCGCTTTTGCAGGATCTGCGTGAGGCGCGCGCCGTGGAACGCCTGCTGGCGGCTGTGGACACGGCAGGCGCAGCCGCGGAAAGTTTTGATCTGGCCAT
Organism: Pseudomonadota bacterium; assembly: GCA_038532355.1. Classification (GTDB taxonomy): domain Bacteria; phylum Pseudomonadota; class Alphaproteobacteria; order Rhodobacterales; family Rhodobacteraceae; genus Roseovarius. The sequence continues at coordinate 52,748 of JBCBAT010000009.1, forward strand.
GCAAGGCGTTCCCGCCCTCACCGAACAGGTGACTGCGCTGGCAGAAACCGCGAATGCGCTGCCCCTCAACGATCTGATCACGCAAGCCGCGGGGCTCGCTGCCGATGCGCGCGGGTTCGTGGCCTCAGAGGCGTTGCAGCGTCTGCCGGAAACCACCGACAAAGCCATGGACGAACTGGCCGACATCCTGACACGCGCGTCCCAATCCAATACGGTCGAAACCCTCAACGCCGCCCTGACAGAGGCCGGTGAGGCCGCACAAGCCATTGAGGAGTCTGTCGCGGGCGTGCCATCCGTCGTGGAACGGATCGACCGGATCGCGGCCAATGCCGAAGCCGTCAAGCTGGACCAACTGGCGCTGGAGCTGGAAAGCGTGCTGGGCACTGCCTCGCAACTTTTCGGCGATGCCAGTGACGCGCAATTGCCTGAGGCCCTCGCCGGTGCCCTACGCGAAATGGATGCGGCCCTGAAAGAGCTGCGCCGCGGCGGTGCCGTGGAAAACCTCAACGCCACGATGGCCTCCGCCCAACAGGCCGCAGCCGCGGTTGAAAAAGCCGCAGAGGCGCTGCCCAACGTGCTGGTCCGCGTGCGCGCCACGCTGGGTCAGGCACAACGCACCTTGGCCGATTTTGATGCCGATTCCAATTTCGGGCGTGACACGGCCTCTGCTCTGCGCGAAATCCGCCGCGCGGCGGAAGCGCTGGGCGATCTGGCGCGCACCATTGAACGCAATCCAAATTCCCTTATCCTGGGCCGCTGATGATGAAACACTTTTTGATAATTTTCATGGCCCTCGCGGTGACGGGCTGTTTGCGCAGCGAAACCCTGATCGCCGCGCCCGAGGTGAAGGTGACGGAACGCGTGTCCACAGCCTATCGCAGCATCGAGGTGCTGGAAGTATCGCTGCCCGATTACGCCACGGGCGATGAAATCGCGCTGGAAAACGACGGTTCTCTGTCCGTGTCCCGCGCGATCTGGGCCGATGATCCCACCCGCGCCGTAACACTGGGCCTGTCGCGCAACCTGACCGAGATCACGGGTCGACGGGTGGCGCCAGAGCCGTGGCCCTTCGACGAACCCGCCGCCGCCCGAGTGGACGTGCGGGTGGAACAAATGCTGGTGTCAGGTGGCGTGATGCGCATGTCGGGGCAGTTTTTCGTAACCGATTTCGATGGCCGTGGCCGGGACCGCGCGAAACTCTTCGACCTGACAGTGCCCATGGAGACTGTCAACGCGCAAACCGCCGCTGAAGGCCGCGCAAACCTCGTCGCTGCCCTGGCCAGCCGCATCGCCAAAGAAGGCCTTTAGCCCGGGCGCGGAATCAAGGGCGCCAGCCCGCCGCGGCTTCGCCTGGCCCCCCCAAGGGCCTGGCGAAACTTAAACACCCGCGCACCGCCCAATCCCACAGCGACACGTCACCGTAAAGCACTCTAGCGTACGATCAGGATCGCCAGACCGGGGCCAGTCAAAGCCACTCCACTGCGCTCTGTCCTTGCCGTTTCCCCACTTCAATGCTTTGCTGGCAAAAAACGGGACAGGCACATGGGCAAAACGGCAACTTTCACCCGACGCGCAGCCCTCCTTTTGGGCGGCGCCGCACTTGGCTACGGTTTGGGCCGATCCTGGGCCCCTGGTCTCAGCCAACTCGAAGGCGTGCCACCCCTGGCGCAATCCCAAGGCGACATCCTCAACGACGCCAGCGGGCTTTCGGCCACGCCCATCCACATCCACACCCGCCCAACCTCCCACGGCGACGCGCTGATTGAGGCCTTCCGCAATGAACTCAAAGCCGCAAAATCCGAAGGCCGCCCCGTCTCTGTCGGCGCCGCGCGTCACTCCATGGGCGGGCAGGCGATTCCCCGCGACGGCCACGCCATCACCGTCGACAACGCCTGGATCGAGGTTGATAGCCAGGCCCGCACCTACCGCGCCAATGGCGGCGCGCGATGGCGCGACGTGATCAACACGCTCGACCCTATGGGCTTCAGCCCCGCTGTCATGCAATCCAACCACGATTTCGGCATCGCCGCGACGTTCTCAGTGGGCGCCCATGGCTGGCCCGTGCCCTACGGCCCCATGGGGGCCACCGTGCGCTCGCTCCGCATGGTACTGACCGACGGCGAACTCGTCACAGCATCCCGCACCGAAAATCCGATCCTCTTCGCCATGGCCATGGGCGGCTACGGCCTTGCTGGCCTCATCGTCGATATGGAGGTGGACATGGTCGAAAACCAACGCCTTGTCCCCAGTTTCGAGGCGATGCCCGCCGCCGATTTCCCCGCCAAATTCCGCGAGGCGGTGGATGATCCGCTCAAACCCATGGCCTATGGCCGCCTGAACGTGGACCGCGCGAATTTCTTCCAAGAAGCCTTGCTCGCCACCTATTCACCTTCCCCCGACCAGACAGAAATCCCCGCCGCGACAGGTTCCGGCGCAGTGTCCCATTTGGCCTCCTACGTCTATCGCGGCCAGGTCGGGCGCGAAGGCATGAAACGCCTGCGCTGGTGGTTTGAGGCAGGCCTCGGCCCCCGCATCGCAGGCACCTCCACCCGAAATTCCCTGATGAACGAACCCGTCGTCACCCTTGATGACCGCGACCCCACCCGCGTCGACATCCTGCACGAATACTTCGTGCCCTTTGACGCCTTCGATGGCTTCCTGGAGGCCTGCCGCGAGGTGATCCCCAATGCCTTCGTCGAGTTCCTCAACGTCACACTCCGCTTCGTCGACACTGACCCCATCAGCCTGCTGGCCCATTCCCCAACCCCGCGCATCGCAGCCGTCATGTCCTTCACCCAAGAAATGACCACGCGCGCCGAGGCAGATCACCGCCGCATGACCCAAGCGCTCATCGACCGCATCATCGCCTTGGGCGGCAGCTATTACCTGCCCTACCGCCCCCACGCGACCGTGGACCAATTCGCCGCCGCCTATCCCAATGCCACTCGGTTTGCCGCCCTCAAACGCGAAATTGACCCGGCCCTCACCCTGCGCAACAACCTTTGGGACAGCTATCTGGAGCGCCTATGACCTTCATCCGCCGCCTCTGTTTCGTCTATGCCGTGGTTCTACTGGCTGCGGCCTCCCTCAACTACATCCCCGGGCTGACCGATGATCAGGGCCTCGCCTTCGGCATCTTCGCCCTCGACCCGTTCGATGACGCGCTTCATCTGGTTTCCGCGATCTGGGCGCTCTGCGCAGGCATCATTTCCCAACGCTCCGCCATACTGTTCATGATCCTGTTTGGTGCGGCCTATCTGGGCGATGGGGCCTTGGGCATCCTGACCGGCTGGGGCTATCTCGACTTCGGCATTTTCACCAATCCCTCGCTCGGGCCGGAATTCTCCTTCATGCGTCTGGCCGCCAACATGCCCCACATAAGCCTCGGCCTCATCGCCCTCGTGGTGGGCCTCTTCACCGCACGCCGCGCATGAGACGCCTCTGGCGCGTCATCAAATGGGTGCTCATCCTACTCGTGGCACTCATCATCGGCCTTCTCACACCGGTGGGCTATAATGAAGCCATGTGCCGTGGAGATGGCACCCCCGCCCCCGCCACACCCCTCTCGTCGGAGACCCGCGCAGAGGTCCGCACCCTGCTCACCTACCCCGAATGGCACATCGTCCACGCCTATGACGACTACGCTGAAGTCATCCGCACCGGCGACCCCCATCACTTCGGCTATTTTGAGGCCATCGGCGGCTACTGGAGCTCCCTCTGCGCCCTCACAGAAGAAAGCGCGCAGCTGGGCGAGATCGACGGCAGCACAAAACAACTGGTCTACGTCATCGGCGTCTCCTTCACCTTCGAAATGCTGGTCAAAGCACTCTATGAGGAAACGCTCGGCCGTGTTGCGGCCTCGCTTCGCGGGTCCGAGCGCGCACCCCTCGATGATCTGTCCGCCAAACAAGCCGCAGGCTACGCCAAATTCCTTCAACAGGTCCCCTGGTACAAATACGATTTCCGCGCAGACGCGGCCGCCCTGGCCGAGGCCTCCTCCGGCTCCCTGCGCGACTGGGAACGCGCCGCCGCTTTGGGGTTCGAACACCGCAACCGCGCCGCTTATGCCGAGGTGATCGCAGGCGCCGTCGCCGCCACCAGTGCCGATGATCTGACCCTGCAAATGGTTGTCACAGACGTGTCGGCAGACGTACTGACCGCCATCGAAGGCGTGACAGTTTTAGGCCCCGTCGCAGGCGGGCTCGAAATCGAAACCCCGCGCTACCGTCAACTGACCGGCATCCTCGCCGATTGGGCGGACCAAGGCGCAAATTTCCTCGACATGGCCGGCAACGACCAGATCATGTTCACCGCCATTTCCAACACACCCCAGATCGACGGCGCGCTCTCCAGCCTGCCCCGACAAGGCTACGGCGACACCCGCCACCTCTTCCTGCTGCCCGTCACAAACCTCGCCGAAACGTTGCGCGGGCTCGGGCCACGCGGCCTCACCCTGGAACACATCCATGACTACTAGGCCCACCCCATGATCCGCCGCATCCTCATGGCAATCCCGATCCTCTTGGTCATCTGGATCTTCGTTCTGGCCGTGGTCATGCGCATGGGCGGTGAGGCCCCCGGCGCCTTCGTCCCATGGCCCTCAGACAGCTTTATCGCCAGCCTGCCCCAGGACGTCGCCATCACCAGCCGCTCCACCATTTCCGTCACCCTTCAAAGCGATGCAACCGACCTCACCCAGCGCCTCTACGCCGCAGGGGCCTACTTGGTCCTCCCCGCAGGCCTCGACGCCTGCATCCCGGCCTTCCTCCTGCGCCCGGTCGACGGCGCCTAACCCATTGACGCAGGCAAAATGCTCCTGCACGCTAGGGGTGATTTCAAGCCAACGGAGGCGTGCCCCGTGCTGACCAAATTTATTCGATATTCTGCCCTTCTCGTGGCGCTCTTCGCGGCCCCGGCCCATGCCGCCCAAACCGACGACATCCCCGCCTGGCTACAAAAACATGTGGGCACCGGGGAAGGCCAAATCACTGAGGTTGTCCTCACCCGCGCCCGCGCGCTCTACCGCGAAAAAGTCGCCGCCGGAGAGGTCTCCAACGCCTGCTATTTCGCCATGGACGTGACCCGCCCAAGTGCTGCCCTGAACGGCGCGCCCAATGACCGGTTCTATGTCATCTGCGAGGCCATGAAGAGCTTCCGCGCCGTCTATTCTGGCTATGGCAACGGGCGCAAACTGGCCGCCGCAGATTTCTCCAACGGGCGTCAATGCGCCAAGAATTTCTCCAACGCCGAGGGCTCCAAACTGACCATGGGCGGGGCTTACGTGACCGCTGAACACCGCACCTCGTTCAAAGGCTACTTCACCGAAGATGGCGAGAAAAAACCCTTCCTGCGCACCTTCCTTCTGTTCGACGGTGAAGGCGAAACCGAGAACGCCCGCGAACGCGAAATCGGGGGACATGTGGCGATGTTCCTGCGCTGGCAATGCCGCTACAAGGACGAAGACAGCCCCCATGCCGATGACGAAGGCTACGTGCCCTATGGCTCCCTCGTGAACTACACCGGCGGGCGCAGCAACGGCTGCACCACATGGTCCATCCCGGAGACGGAAAGCATCTTGAAACTGACCGAAGGCAACCCGACCTCGCTCTATATCTACCCGGAATCAAAGGACATCGCGGCAGTGAACGCCGCGCTCAGCAAAGGCCAAACACCTGCGCAGGCTGGCACCTACTGGAACGCCCGCTGCCTCAAGGAAATCGGCAAGCCCAAGTTCTGGCCCAAATCCCAATTGCAGCCCGTGATCAACAAGTGGCGGGATAGCTTGCCAACCCCTGCGCCCTACGTCCTCCCCATCTGCGACTGAACAAGCGCCTTCGTCAGGCCGTCGCGCCAAAGGCGCGCCACTTTTTGTTGGCACACCAAAGGTGTGACGTGGGGCCTGACGAAGGCGCGGCGGGCTGAAGCCCTTGAGTCCGCGCCCGCGCTGAACCCCCACTTTCACAAAACTGAAACACGACTGACACATACCCGTCATGCGCGCAAGTTAGCCAGCCAGGACTCTTTTGTGGACGCACATGCACCTCACGGAATACGCTACCCACACGGGAGAAAATCAATTTTTTGGAGGATTACATGAAGACCGCTCTGCTCACGTCTGTGGCCGCCCTCGGCCTGACTTCCATGGCAGCGATCGCTGCTGACAAAACCGAAATTCAATTCTGGCACGCCATGGGCGGCCAGCTGGGCGAACGCACCGATGCCTTCGCCACCACCTTCAACGGCCTGCAAGACAGCTGCACCGTCAACTCCGTCTACCAAGGCAACTACACCGAGACGATGACCGCCGCCATCGCCGCCTTCCGCGCAGGCGAACAGCCCAATATCGTGCAGGTCTTTGAGGTCGGCACCGCCACCATGATGTCCGCCGAAGGCGCGATCTATCCGGTCCACCAGTTGATGGAAGACCAGGGCATGGATTTCGACGAGTCGTCCTACATCCCTGCCGTCATTTCCTATTACTCAGACACCGAAGGCAACATGCTGTCGCTGCCCTTCAACTCCTCCACGCCGGTGATGTGGGTCAACAAGACGCTCTTTGAAGACAATGGCGTCGCGATCCCCACGACATGGGACGAAACCGTGGAAGCCGCCCGCGCGCTTAAGGCTGCAGGCGTACCTGCACCGCTGGGCTTCGGCTGGCAAAGCTGGTCCATGATCGAAAACTTCTCCGCTTGGCACGATCTGCAAATCGGCACGATGGAGAACGGGTTCGCGGGCACCGGCACGGAACTCACCATCAATAACGAGGCCGTCGTGAACCACCTCGACCGCATCCAGAACATGGTCGATGAAGGCCTCTTCGTTTATGGCGGTCGTCGCGGTGACTCGCGTCCGCAATTCGTGAACGGCGAAGCCGCGATGTGGATCAACTCCTCGGCTTACTTCGGCGGGTTCCAGAACGACATCAAGGATTTCGAATTCACCCAAGTCCCTCTGCCGCTTGATAAATCCGTGGCCGACGCGCCGCAAAACTCCATCATCGGTGGCGCGACCCTCTGGGCGCTTCAGGGCCACGAAGACGCGGAATATGCCTGCACGGCGCAATTCCTCGACTTCCTCTCCGGCACAGAACAGCAGGCCGAATGGGCACAAGCCACAGGCTATGTCCCGATCACCAATGCCGCCGCTGACATGATGGAGGGCAACGGCTTCTTCGCTGACAACCCCGGCACCGATGTGGCGATCAAGCAGCTGTCGCTGAATGAGCCGACCGCAAACTCCCGCGGTCTGCGTTTCGGCAACTTCGTGCAGATCCGCGATATCATCAACGAAGAGCTGGAGGCCGTCTGGGCCGGCACCAAATCCGCGCAAGAGGCGATGGATGCGGCTGTCGAACGCGGCAACGAATTGCTGCGCCGGTTTGAGGCGACAAACTCCTGATCTTCGGGTTATGATCTAAAGAACGGCCGGGGTCAGCCTCGGCCGTTTTTCACGGGGGACACATGCAAAAACGGGTCGTTTTCCGCCACCGCTGGCTGCCATATGCGCTGGTCGCACCGCAGATCGTTATCACGCTCGTGTTCTTCATCTGGCCAGCCTATCAGGCGCTGGAAACCTCCTTCTATCTCGAAGACGTGTTCGGCTTTAACCGCACCTTCGTGTGGTTCGAAAACTTCACTCGCCTCTTCGATGATCCCGGCTATCTGCGCAGCTTCTGGACCACGCTGATCTTCGGCCTGTCGGTCACCTTCCTCTCCATGTCCATGGCCCTCGCCCTCGCCGTCGCCGCCAACCGCGTGATCCACGGCAAAACAGGCTACCGCACCTTCCTCATCTGGCCCTACGCCGTCGCCCCTGCACTTGCTGGCGTGCTCTGGTTCTTCATGATGAACCCGTCACTGGGCATCGTCGCCTACATGCTTGAGGGCACGTTCGGCGTCGACTGGAACCACTACGTCAACGGCAACCAAGCGCTCCTCATGGTCATCATCGCCGCCGCCTGGAAGCAGATCAGCTACAACTTCCTCTTCTTCCTCGCCGGCCTCCAGTCCATCCCCAAATCCCTCATCGAGGCCGCCGCCATCGACGGCGCCAGCCCCGCGCGGCGCTTCTGGACCATCGTCTTCCCGCTCCTGTCCCCCACCACCTTCTTCCTGCTGGTGGTGAACCTCGTCTACGCCTTCTTCGACACCTTCGCGATCATCCACGCGACGACAAGCGGCGGCCCCGCAGATGCCACCTCCATCCTCGTCTACAAGGTCTATTCCACAGGCTTCGTCGGCCAGGATTACGGCTCCTCCGCCGCCCAATCCGTGATCCTCATGGGGCTGGTCGTGGCCATGACCTTCGTCCAATTCCGCTTCATCGAACGCAAGGTGCAATACTGATGGTCGAAAACCGCCGCGCCTCCTCGATCCTGACGCACGTGATCCTGATCGCAGGCATCGTGTTCCTCTGCTTCCCCGTCTGGGTCGCGCTGGTGGCCTCCACCCACCCCGGCGAGGCGCTGACAAAATCGCCCATCCCCATGTGGTTCGGCGACCACGCGATTGAGAACTACCGCCAACTTCTGATCGAAGGCGTCCCCGCCGCAGGTGGCGTGCCCCTCTCCACCATGATGTTCAACTCCCTCATCATGGCCGTCGGCATCACCTTCGGCAAAATCGCCATCTCGCTCATCTCCGCCTTCGCCATCGTCTACTTCCGCTTCCCCTTCCGGATGCTCTTCTTCTGGCTCATTTTCGTCACCCTCATGCTCCCCGTCGAAGTCCGCATCCTGCCCACCTATGATGTCGTCGCCTCGCTGGGGATGCTCAACAGCTACACCGGCCTTATCATCCCGCTCATTGCATCCGCCACCGCCACCTTCCTCTTCCGCCAGTTCTTCCTCACCATTCCCGATGAACTGGTGGAGGCCGCCCGCATCGACGGCGCAGGCCCCATTCGCTTCTTCATCGACATTCTGCTGCCACTGTCGCGCACGAACATCGCGGCCCTCTTCATCATCCTCTTCATCTTCGGCTGGAACCAGTATCTCTGGCCCTTCCTGATCACCACCGATCAGGATCTCTACACCATCGTCATGGGCATCCAGCGCATGGTGAACGTGGGCGAAGGCATCCCCATTTGGAACTACACGATGGGCACCGCCGTGCTCGCCATGATCCCGCCCGTGCTGGTGGTGCTGGTCATGCAGCGGCTCTTCGTCAAAGGCCTCGTGGAAAGTGAGAAGTAACCCATGAAAGACTTAACATGGCAGACCTGAAACTGAGCGACGTGGGCAAGACCTATGCCGGTGGCGTGACTGCCGTTGAAGGGGCCACGTTCGACATCGCCGATGGCGAATTCATCGTCCTTGTCGGCCCGTCGGGCTGCGGCAAATCCACGATCCTGCGCATGATCGCGGGGCTGGAGGAGATCACGAGGGGCGAGCTTCAAATCGACGGGCGCGGCGTGAACCACTTAGAGCCCGGCGAACGCGACATCGCCATGGTCTTCCAGAACTACGCCCTCTACCCCCACATGACCGTCCGCGCGAACATGGCTTACGGCCTCAAAAACCAGGGCATGCCACGCGACCAGATCAACGCCCGCATTGCCGAGGCCGCGCGATTTTTGCAACTGGAGCCTTACCTCGACCGCAAACCCCGCGCCCTGTCAGGAGGCCAACGCCAACGCGTCGCCATGGGCCGCGCCATCGTGCGCGAACCCTCGGTGTTCCTCTTTGACGAACCCCTCTCCAACCTCGACGCCAAACTCCGCACCCAACTGCGCGCGGAGTTGAAAGACCTCCACAAACGTCTCGGCGCGACCTTCGTCTACGTCACCCATGACCAGATTGAGGCCATGAGCCTCGCCGACCGCATCGTCATCATGTCCGCCGGAAAAATCGAACAGATCGGCACGCCGATGGAGCTCTACCAAAACCCCGCCAGCACCTTCGTGGCGGAGTTCATCGGCTCGCCCCCCATGAATGTGCTGAGCGCGGATAGCGCGGGTGGCAAGGGCTTGCTTCAACACGCAGGCGCTACCGACGACGTAGGCTTTATCGGCGTCCGCCCCGAGGCGCTTTCTATCTCCGAAACAGGCCTCCCCGCCACCATCAGTCTCGTCGAACCCTTGGGCGCAGAAACCCTCGTCCATCTTACCATGGGCGAAGACACCGTGATCATGCGCGGCACCCACGGCCTCGACCTGACCCCCGGCCAAGAGGTGCACGTCTCGGCGCCCAAAGACACCTTCCGCACCTTCGACAAAACCGGCCACGCGACCCGGTGATGAGCCGCGCTTCGTCAGGCCCCGGCCTGGCGATCCTGATCTCTGAGCCGCAGCGTTTTATGGTTGAGTTCTCGGACTACGTGAGAGCTATGCGCGGGCATCAACGTTTCGCCAGGCCCTGGGTGGGGCCTGACGAAGCGCGGCGGGCCGTTGGCCCTTGATTCCGCGCAAGGGCACTAAGCCGAAAACGTGACCTGCCCATCCATGATCGTGACAACAGCCTTAGCCTCCGTCACATCCCCCGGCGCCAACCCGCTCAAATCATGGCTCATCACCGCCACGTCCGCATCCATCCCGACACGCAGCTTCCCGCGCCGATCCTCATCAAACCCAACCCACGCATTGTCGCGCGTGTAACTCGCCAGCGTATCCTCCAGCGATTGCGTCTGATCCACCCACTCCGGCCCCAAATCCAGCGGCGCCACCGCGGCCTTCACCGTATCCATCACATCAATCTGGATCACAGGCCAATCCGTCGAAAAACACAGCCTCGCCCCGGTCTCCCGAATGGTCTGCCACGCATAGGCCCCTTCAATCTGATCGGGATGCAAATACTGCCCCACCGCACCGGGCGGAAAAATATGCCCCACCGGCGCATGCCCCGGCTGCACGGACGCCACCACCCCCATCTCCGCTATCCGTGGAATATCATCGGGATGGATCACCTCAATATGCTCAATCCGATGCCGACTGTCCCGCCGCCCATTCGCCTTCATCGCGGCCTCATAGGCATCCAATGTCCGCCGCACACCTGCATCCCCAATCGCATGCACCGCAATCTGAAACCCCAACCGATCCGCCTCAATACAAGCGGCCTCAAAATGCGCCTGCGTGAACACCTGATCGCCCATGTTCCCACCTTCCCCCAGCGCCCCGGGATAGGGCCGCAGCATCAGCGCCGTACCGCTTTCAATCACCCCATCAATGAACATCTTCACATGGCTCAGCCGCACCTTTTCGCCCTGAAATTCGGCCCGCAATGCAGGCGCTTCCTCCGTCATCCGCGCCACCGGATCGGTGCCCTTCAGATGAAACGGCACATGACAGCGGCACAGCAAGCGCCCCTCCGCCTCCAACTCCGTCAGCAACTCCAACTGATAGCGATTGCCATCCATCAGATGCAGACCGGTGATGCCCTGAGCCGCACATTGCGCCAGCCCGCGTGCAATCACATCCTTATCCATCTGCCGCTCCTCAGTGGTCACACTCTCCGGCCCCTGCCCCGAGGTCAGCCCCAGCATCTCCCGCCCCTTGTGTCGGGTATAGGCCATCAAAGGTCCATAGGCCCCGGGCTCCAGCAATTCACCCGTCGCCAGCCCATCATCACCCATCACGATCTCAGAACCTTGATCGACCTCACCACCCTTGAGCAGACCCACCAACTCCAACGCGGCGGTGTTCACCCACATCGTATGATGATCCGCCGCGTACATCGCCAACGGCCGATCCGGCAAAATCGCATCGAGATCATGCCGCGTCAGCGTCCGCCCGAGACCCAGCGCGTCGTAGTCGGCCATCACACAAAAAACGAGTGCATCATCGGGGTTCGCCTCTGCATAAGGCAGCACAGCCTCCCGCAACGCCTCCGCCCCCTGAACGCCGTAGAGGTTCAGACAATCAAGCTCGACAGAGCCCCCAAACAAATGCACATGGCTGTCGATGAACCCCGGCAACACCGTGCCGCCCTTGGCATCGATCACGCGCGTTTCAGGCCCGGCCAGGTCCATCACCTCCGCGCCACCCACAGCCACAATCTTGCCGCCCTCAATGGCCAGCGCATCACCGTGCGCTTCATCAAAGGTCATCAGTTCGCCGCTATGGATGATGATATCCGCCGCCATGGCGCTCTCCTCCAAAGAAAAAGGCCCCGCAAAAAACTGCGGGGCCTTATCGGTTTTCTTACTTCTGAAGCTCAGTCCAGATCGCCGTGTAAAGCTTGGTCGCTTCCGGCGGGCAGGTCTCCGCCACATAGGCCGCTCCCACCAGTTCAGCAGGCACCACAACCTCCGGCGCGGTCTTCATGTCTTCCGGCATGAACTCTTCCGAGCCCTTGATCCCGTTGGCATAGCGCGCGAAGGACGACAGCATCGCCGCATTCTCCGGGGCCATGATGAAGTTGAGGAAGGTCTTCGCCTCCTCCACATTATTGGCATCACTCAGGATGGCCGCATTGTCCATCCAGACCGGGAAGCCCTCTTGCGGGTAACCAAACGCAATATCGGGGTTCTGGTTGCGCGACCGCATGGACGCCCCGTTCCAGTTCACCCCAGCGGCCAGATCACCCTTCGCGTATTTTTCAATGTTCCCGTAATCCATCGACAGCCAATGGGGCTTCGCAGCCTGCAGCACATCGCGCACCTCGCGCAGCACGTCTTTGTCCGCCGTGCATTGGTCACCGCCCACAAATTTGATGGCAAGGCCCATCACATCGTTCATCTCAGGCACCACGTTGATCTTGCCCTTCAACTCTTCTGGCGGATCAAAGATCAGCGCCGCGGTGTTGATATCCCCACCGTAAACAGAGGTGTTCACCGTCACACCTACGGTCCCCCACTGCCACGGCACGGTGTAGTTGCGGCCCGGGTCGAAATCCACGTCGACCCACTGCGGGTCCACATGCTTGAAATTCTCCATCTCGTTGGGCTTGCTTTCCATCAGCAGGCCCTCGCCCACGAAAATCGGAATATACGTCCCCGACGGCACCACGATGTCAAACCCGTGCCCTCCCGCCTTGATCTTGGCGAGCGCAGTATCGTTGCTGTCATAGTCGGTGATCGTCACCTTGATGCCCGTCTCGGCCTCAAACTTCTCGATCATCTCGGGGGAGGTATAGTTCCCCCAGTTGTAGATGTTCAGCTCCCCCTCGGCCAACGCAGGCGCGGCGAGAAGGGCAAGGACTGCTGTAAGTGTCTTTTTCATATTTAGTCTCCCTTAGTTCTTGATTTTACTCAGCAGAGTGAAGGCGATCACCATCGTGACCGATATGCCCAGAAGGGCGGTGGAAATGGCGTTGATCTCTGGTGTGACCACCCGCCGAAGTTGGCCGAGCATATATGTCGGCAGCGTATCCTGCCCGGCCGATTTCACAAACTCAGTGATCACCACGTCATCGAGGCTGATCACAAACGCCAGCATTGCCCCGGCCAAAATCCCCGGCCAAAGCTGCGGCAGGGTGATGCGGCGGAAGATCTGAAACGGCGTCGCGTAAAGGTCCGATGCGGCCTGTTCGAGGCTCAAATCCATCCCCTGCAACCGCGCCCGAATGGGCAGGTAGGCAAAAGGAATGCAGAACGCCGAATGCGCGATGATCAGGTACAAAAGCCCGGTATACCCCGTCGCCACCTTGATCATCGCAAAGAAGATGAGCAGCGCCACGGCGGTCACAATCTCCGGCACCATGAGCGGCTGATTGATCATGGCAAAGACCGTCGTCTGCCCGCGAAACTTCCGTGTCCGTGTCGTCGCCAACGCCGCCAAAACCGCCACCGTGGTCGAAATCAGCGCCGCCCAAAACGCGATGATCAGCGACCGCACCGTCGCCTCCTGAACCTGCTCATTCTCCCAAGCCGAGGCATACCAGCGCCACGAAAACCCCTCCCAAATCGCAATGGAAGAGCCCGCGTTGAACGAATACACCACCAGCAAAATGATCGGCATATACAGCATCACAAAACACGCCATCGCGATGGTCGTGAAGCCGGTCTGCTTGCGGACGTCGAAGCCTTTAGCCATGCCGCACCTCTTCGTCTCCGGCGGCACGCACATAGGCCATCAACGCCACCATCACGATCGCAAGCAGCGTGATCGACAGCGCCGCCCCCAGCGGCCAATTGCGCCCTTGCCCGAATTGCAATTCAATCAGGTTGCCAATCATCAACTGATTGCCACCGCCCATGATCCTCGGCGTCACATAAGCCCCCAGCGAGGGCACAAAGACCAGAATAGACCCCGCAATCACCCCGGGCTTCACCAGCGGCAAGATCACCCGCCGCAGCACGCGCATCCGCGTCGCGTAAAGATCATAGGCCGCCTCCACGAGGTTAAAATCCAACCGCTCCATCGACGCGTAAATCGGCAGCACCATCAGCGGCAGATAGACGTAAACCATCCCTAAAATGATCGCGAATTCGGTGAAGAGCATCTGGATGGGCTCATCAATCACACCCGCCGCCATCAGCACCGTATTCACCACCCCTTCATTTCGAATGAGCTCCAGGATCGCAAAGGTTCGGATCAGCAGGTTCGTCCAGAACGGAATGATGATCAGCAGCATCCACATATCGCGCTGCTTCTTGGGCCGCGTCGCGATGAAATAGGCCGTCGGGAACCCCACGATCAGACACACCAGCGTGGTCAGCAATGACAGCTTCACCGACCGCCAGAAAATGCTCAGATGCGCATCCGACCACCCCAGCGTGTCATCGAAAATATCCCGCTCCATGACCACGCTGAACCAGGCATCGGTGGAAAACTCCCACTCCACCCCGCCGAAATCCCCCGCCGTGAGGAAGGAATAAACCAGCGTGATCAACAGCGGGCCAGAAGCGGCAAAAACCAATATCACCAGCGCAGGCGTCAACAGCAGCCAGCGGTTGCGCGATTGGCGTCTCGCCTCAGTGATCGACAGATCCGACACCTAGTCGCTCAACACCTGCGCCACTTGCGCCGGGAAGGTGATGCCCACCGTATCCCCCGCTGTATGGCCCGCGCCCGTATCGGGCGCATTCTGCTGACGCAGCACAAACGCTGTGCCATCCTCCAACGCCACATGGAAATGCGTGTCCGTGCCTAGGTAAACCACGTTCTCCAACGTGCCGCTGAGCAGCCCGTCCTTCGCATTCGTCAGCCGCGCATGTTCCGGCCGCACGGCGATGGTCACCTGACCGCTCTCCGGCGCGCCGGTCACGGCCAACTCCTTGCCAGAGGCCAGCCGCACCGAGGCCCCCTGCGCCGAGACGCTCAGGAAATTCGTATCCCCAATGAAATCCGCCACGAACCGATCCGCCGGATGATCATAAATCTCCCGCGGCGTCCCGATCTGCCGGATCGCGCCATCCGACATCACCGCGATGCGGTCCGACATGGTCAGCGCCTCTTCCTGATCGTGCGTGACGAAAATGAAGGTGATCCCCGTCTCCAACTGCAACCGCTTCAGCTCCAACTGCATGTTCTTACGCAGCTTGAAATCCAGCGCGCTCAGCGGCTCATCCAGCAGCAAAATCTTCGGCTTCGGGGCCAGCGCGCGGGCCAGCGCCACCCGCTGCTGCTGCCCACCGGAAATCTGGCTCGTCTGCCGGTCGGCCAGATGGGACATCTGCACCAGCTCCATCATCTCGCCCGTGGTGGCCGCGATCTCCCCCTTGGATTTGCCCTGCATCTCAAGGCCAAAGCCGATATTCTCAGCCACCGTCATATGCGGAAACAGCGCGTAACTCTGAAACACCGTGTTGATCTGCCGTTTATGCGGCGGGGCCTCCAACAGGCTTTCGCCGAACATATCCAGCGTGCCCGAGGTCGGATGCTCAAACCCCGCGATCAGCCGCAGAAGCGTGGTCTTGCCACAGCCCGACGGGCCGAGAAGCGTAAAAAACTCATTGTCGGCGATCTCAATTTCAATCCCGCCCAGCGCCTCAACAGGGGGCGTGCCGGGATAAACCTTGCGCAAATTGCGCGCGACGATGGCTTTGGCCAAGACCTATCCCCCAACAGACCGATGTCGTGAAACTCGCAGAATATGCAGGTGCAGCATACTCTGATGATTGCGCGGAATTGCAGCGCTGGATATACCCCTCTTGGGGTATATTTTTGGCTTTACCGCCCGAATAAGAGGGTAATTTTTGTGCAACTTACAAACCGCGACATCCGCAGGTTGCGCCGGGCCATGGGCGCGGTGGGTCGGGAGGCATTCTTCCCTGCCTTCCGCAATTTGCTGCGTGCGCGCATGCCCATGGCGACCTGCCTCATCCTGCGGTTTGATCCGGGCCGCGCGCCCGTGCTGCTCAACGCGTGGCTGTCGCACAAACGCGTTCCCAGTGCCGCGTTGACCGAATATGTTGAAAATACCTACCCGTTCGATCCGTTCTATCAATGCACGGACATCCCCCAAGGCGGCGCGCTCTACCGCCTGCCGGAGATTGCGCCCGACCGGTTCTTTTCGTCGGAATACTACCTCAATTATTACCGTAGCACCGGGCTTTGCGATGAGGTGGGATTGCTCGTGCCCCTGCCCGGCGGATCCCGCGCCCATGTGTCCCTCAGCCGTCTAGAGGCGATGGGCCCCTACAAGCGCCGCGAAATGCACTGCCTGCGCCACCACGCGCCGCTGCTGTTGGAGATGCTGACCCAGCACGTCACCGCGATCAGCCCCGCCGCGCCCCCGGTCGCCGGCGACAGCCCTGTCCTGTCCGATCTCATCGCGTCCTACACGGAGGGCACATTGTCCATCCGCCTGACTAAACGAGAGGCGCAGATCGCAGCACTGGTGATGCAGGGCCATTCCAACGGCTCGTCGGCCCTGGCCTTGGGCATCGCGCGCGAAACCTGCAAGGTGCATCGCCGGAACCTCTACCGAAAACTCGCCATCTCTTCCCAGCGTGATCTCTTCGGTGTGCTGAAGCATCTCCTCTAGTTTACGGAGAAGCGCTGTGCAGCGGTTAACGGTAAAAGCTCAGAAAACCGCACCGACACGATACCGACGTAATACCGACGCGATACCGACGTCCAAAACGACCCTTCATCAGCCGTTCGTTAACGCCCTTGGATGGAGATTGAGAAACTGCGCTTCGCCCCCGGTGGGGGCGCTGGAAACGGGGCCGCCCGACGCACCATGCTCAGCGCCGCCTGATCCAGCTGCGCATTGCCCGAACTGCGCGCGATCGATGCCCCGGATAACCCGCCACTGCCGCTCACCCGGAAGGCCACAACGGCGGTGCCCCGCCCCACCCCACGCGGCCGCGACACCCGTGACAGCTTGCGCATCACCTTGCCGGGGTAATTGCTGACAGAGGCATTGCCCTGTTGGGCTGCCGTGCCCGTTCCAGAGGCCGCGGAATTCGTGTTGGCCTGCGAAGCATTCGCGCCACCCCGGTTCGCGTTCTGCGTGCTGCCCTGCGGCGCAGGTTGGGTTTGTTGCACGGGCCGAGGCTGTTGCTGCACCTGCTGCCTCGGGGGCGGCGGTTCGTGCTTTTTCTCAAACTCCGGCGTGCGCGGTTTGGGCCGCAAGGATCGCGCCACGGCGGTGGTGTTTTCTTCAACCGCTTCCACCGTCTCAGTGGGCTGTGGCCGCGCGACATCCGTGGGCCGTACCTCAGTGGGCTGCACTGGCAAGATCGGCACCACCGTCTCAACCGGCAGCGGCGTGATCTCAGCCTCGATCATCTCTTCCACGGGGACATCTTCTGTCTCCGATGGTTGCTCCTGCAACGCCTCAATAGGTTCAATATCTTCGACAGCCTGGTCGGGCTCAACAGGGTCTGTCACCTCTTCCGTCATCTCTTCGGGTTCTGTGACGTCGTCCGGGGTTGTGGGTGTGGCAGCGCCCTGAATCATATCCTCAAAGCTGTTGCCGATCATGGAGGACACCGCGCCAGAGGACCCTTCAGACAGGATGTCTTCTTCCGGGAAAAACCCTTTCAATCCAAAACCATGCACCGCCAGCGCCACGCCCAGCGCGCCGGCCACAACAAAGCGGGATGCCGCGATCATGCCGCCACCCGTCGCGCGGCCAGGGGATGCAGCGCGGTGGAAATGGCCCGTTCGGCCAGCACCCTGTCAGCATCCAGACGAGCTTCAAACCAGCTATGCACGATGGAGGTGGGCATCGCCACCGCAAGGCCCACGGCGGTGGTCAGAAGCGCCACCCAAATGCCACCTGCCAGCATCGATGGATCCACCTGCGCGCCCGCGCCCTGCATGGCCTGAAACGCCTCGATCATGCCCAGCACCGTCCCAAACAAGCCCAACAGAGGAGAGATTTGCGCGATGCCGTCGAGCAGGCGCAGCCCGCGCTCCAGCACGGCAAAACGCGCCTCCGCCTCCGCCTCAAGCCGGGTGGCATCTGCGTGGCTGGCGGCAAAGGACATCTCCATGACTGGGGCAAGATAGCTGTCCGCGCCCGCCAGATGGTGCAGCGCATCCGCGCGGTTGCCGGCGTCCCAGGCATCCAAGGCAGCCTCAAGTTCAGTGTGTCGGCCAACACCGGTCTTGAGGAACTGCCAAAGCTTGTAAAGCGCCGTGGTCATGGCCAGAACGGACACCGCCAACAAGACCATCACGACCGGCCCGCCAAGGTCAAAGGCGCGCAGCAGAAGATCAATTATGTCCTGCATTGATCCACCAAAAACCTGGAATGCCTCTGCGCAAACCTGTGCCCCTCACGATTTCAATCATTCATAGAACAACCTGGCGAGAGCGGAGACTCGGCTTGGCGCGTGCCACAATTACCTACTCTCAAACCGGCGTGAAACTCAACGGACAAATCAACGCGCAAAGGGCCAAAGACCCGCCGAAAACACCAGCCTTGCCATATCGGGAACGCATCACATAGCATTGACCAAAGGGAGGACCGCCGCAGGGGCAACCATGCGGCCCTGTGGTCTGCCCGCTGTTGTTTTGACCATGGCCATACCTGAGCGAGACATATCACCCGCGGCACCGCCCGCTGACACCTCCGGGGTTGGCAAAGGGTTTGGCCGTGAACTTGGCCTCGCACGGGTGCTGGTGATTGATGACGAACCGGGGATGCGCAACTTTCTGTCCAAGGTTCTGACAGGTGTGTGCGCGCGCGTCGATGTCAGTGAAAGCACGGCCAAGGCATCGGATCTTCTGGATCAGAACACCTATGACGTGATCGTGCTGGACAACATCATGCCGGACAAAACCGGCCTGGATTGGCTGGCCGAACAGCGTGAGATTGGGCTGTTCAGCGATGCCATCCTGATCACGGCCCACGCCGATCTGGACACAGCCATTCAGGCGATCCGTGCAGGCGCCAGTGACTTTCTGCTCAAACCGTTCAGGTCCAATCAGGTGCTTAACGCCATTGCGCACAGCCTGGAACGGGCGCGCCTCAGGCGGCAGAATTCGGTGCTGCGGCACGAATTGGAGGTGGGCCGCGATCTGCTGACCCATCGCGATGCGTTGCTGGGATCATCGGCTGAAATCCAATCCATCCGGCAAGACATTCAACGCGCCGCGCAATCGCAATCTCATGTGGTGATCCGTGGGGAAGTCGGGTCCGGCAAACAGGTGGCCGCACGGATGCTGCATGCCACCTCCGCCCGTGCGTCAAAGCCCTTTGTCTGGCTCAAGTGCAACGGCATGACCGAAGAGAATTTCCAGGAACGGCTGTTTGGCCAGTTGGACAGCGATACGTCAGACAGCGAAGGCATCCTGCGCAGCGCGGCGGGCGGGACGCTTTTCCTGGAAGATGTCGAAATGCTGAGCGCGGGGTGCCAAAACATACTGGCCGAATTGCTGAGCACAGGGCGGTTCACGCCAGTGGGGGCGAGCCGAGGCGTTGATCTGGACATGCGGATCGTCAGTTCCACCCTGCGTCCGCTGGCAGATGCCGCGCAGGATCGCAGCTTCCGCACGGACCTGTTTTACCTGTTGTCTGTCGTGGATATCATCCTGCCGCCTTTGCGCGAACGGGCCGATGATATCGTTGAGCTGACATCCTTTTTCTCCGACAGTCTGGCGTCACAGATGGGCGTGAGTGTACCCACCTTTTCCGCGCTGGCCCGGCGGCGGTTTTTATCCCATGACTGGCCCGGCAACGTGATGGAGTTGCGCAATACGGTCGAGCGGGCGTTGATCCATCACAGTTTTGAAGATGCCCTTGGTCCGCAAGCCGATCAGGTGGAGGTGGAAAGCCTCGCCTCCGTCGAACAGCGCCATATCCTTGGCGTTCTTGAGGCCTGTAACGGCAACCGGGCGGAAGCCGCGCGACGGTTGGGTGTGGCGCGCAAGACCATTGATCGCAAATGTCAGGCCTGGGGCGTCTGAGGCGATGCGCTCTGTCCGTCTTCGCCTGCTGATCATCGCGCTGTTGCCGCTGATGGTGGTGCTTCCGCTTCTGTTTGGCATCACGATGGTGCGCTGGATTGATCGCTACAACGATCTGCTGATCGCCAAGGTGGCCAGTGACCTGCGCGTCGCGGAACAATATTTCGGGCGCATTGAAGCGACGCAGGCCGCGGAAGTGTCCGCGCTGGCCAAATCCGTGGGCTTTGCTGAGGCGGAGGCGCGTGGCCCTCAGGCGTTGTCAGAGTTTCTGGAACAGCAGCGCCCTGACATGGATCTGGACTTTCTGGTGTGGAAATCAGTGTGGGATCCCACCCTGTCCACCGCCGCGCGGGAGGTGGCGATGGCGGCCTCCCCCGATGCGCCCATCGCGCATTTGGTCCTCCTCAACGAAAGTGCCCTGATGGGGATATCTAGCGAGTTGGCGGAACGCGCGGCCATCTCCCTCGTGCCGACGGAGGCCGCGCGCCAGATCGACCGGGATGTGGAACGCCGGGGCATGTTCATCCTGGCCGCCTACCGATCACCGGAGGGCGATGATGTTCTGCTGGGCGGGCGGCTGCTCAATCGCAATCTGGATGTGATCGACACGATGAACGCGCTGATCTACCGTGACGAGGACGGGCAGATTTCGCGCACCGGGACGACCACGCTGTTTCTGGATGATGTGCGCGTGTCGACCAATGTGCGGATGTTTGAAGGATCACGCGCCCTAGGCACACGCGTGTCCGAGGTCGTCTGGCGGCAAGTGATGGAAACGGGCCGCACCTGGCTTGATCGCGCGTTTGTGGTGAACGACTGGTACATATCGGGCTACGTGCCGCTGTCTGACATTTCCGGCAACCGGATCGGGATGCTCTACACAGGGTTTTTAGAAGCGCCATTTGTGGCGCAGCGCAACACCACCATTGCTGTTTTGATCGTGGCTTTCATCGCCGTCATCGGCCTGTCCATTCCGTTTTTCCTGTGGCTGGCACGGGGCATCTTTTCCCCGCTGGAACGGATGACCGCCACGATGGCCCGGGCCGAGGCGGGTGCGCTGGATGCGCGGATCGGAACCGTGGGGGAACAAAATGAAATCGGTGCTGTGGCCCGCCATCTGGATCGTTTGCTGGATCAGGTGGAAGAACGGGATGCGTCGCTGCGGGACTATGCCGAGAACCTCAATGATCTGGTGGAACAGCGCACCGAGGAACTCCGCGAGGCCAATCGCAAGCTGGAGGCGACATTCGCCAAGCTGGTCATGTCTGAAAAGCTGGCCACAGTGGGGGAGATCACGGCCGGCGTCGCCCATGAGATCAACAATCCCGTGGCCGTCATTCAAGGCAATCTGGAGATTATTCGCCGTGATCTGCCCCCCGACCAGGCGGCGGAGCTGAAGACCGAATTTGACCTGATCGACGCCCAGACGCACCGCATCAACATCATCGTGGGCAAGTTGCTGAATTTCACCCGCCCTGAAGAGATGTCTGATCTGACCACAACCGTGGACGGGGCCAAAGCTGTGGAAGATGCCCTGGTTCTGGTGGCGGCAGACCTGCGCAAGCATCGCATCCAAACCCGGCTGGATCTTGGCCCGGCGCCGCCTTTCCGCGTGGTGGAAACCGAATTGCAGCAGGTGATCGTGAACCTGGCCATCAATGCTGCACAGGCCATGGATACGGGCGAAACAGACGGGGACGGGCCTGCCGGCACACTAACCATTCGCACCCGTCCGGCGGAGCGTGACGGTGAGCTTGGGACAGAGATTGTGATGGAAGACACAGGCCCCGGCATACCCGCGGACCGCATAGACAGCGTGTTTGATCCTTTCATGACATCAAAGCTGGGAACCGGGTCAGGTTTGGGGCTTTCAATCTCTCAGACGTTGATCACCCGAGTCGGGGGAATAATCTCCGTTGAAAGTCCAAAAGGCCGGGGCGCGGTGTTTTCAGTATGGTTTCCGGCTGCGGACAATTTGTCCCCCATGCCCGTGGAACCCGCACAATAACTGGACATTTTGACCGCAGCTTATCCCAAGCATGGCGGGCATCGCGGACATTTTGACCTTTCCGCAATGCAGCGTAAAATTGTAACTACCTGATAAATAATAATAATTTGTTGACGCGCAAGAGGGTGCGACATACCGTCAATCCATCGTCACGGGACGACGGTACCAAAAAAGGGGCGCGCCTGAGGAGAGCGCAACCCCTGGCACCGAGAAGGGACAACAATTCAATCTGTCACTCCTTGGGTAGAGGGCATCCGTCTGATGGACGAGTCAAAACCGGGCAACCGGTTCTAGCGCGTATCTGACGCGCGGCACGTACGGGGGTGTCCGTGGTGCATCGCGTGAAGACACGCATAACCTGGGAGGAAGCTCTATGAAGCAAAATCGCTATAGAAACTGGCTCACCGCCGCAGCCATGGCCACTGGCCTTGTTGCAGCGGATATGGCTGTCGCAGCAGACGACGCGACGGGGGAGACGCAATATTTCCCCATCGCCTCAAGCCGTGTTGGTCCCTACTCTGCTATGGGCACCGGATATTACGGTGCGCAGATCGATTACCTCAACTACGTCAACATGAATGGTGGCGTGAACGGGGTGATGCTCACATGGCAGGAATGCGAAACCGAGTATAACGCCGTAAAAACGGTGGAATGCTATCAGCGCCTGCTTGAAAAGGACGGCCAGAAGATCGTGGTGTTTGACACGCTGGGCACGCCTGGCGCTTATGCCGTGATCAACCGGATGGCCGAAGATGAGGTTGTTTTGGCGCAGTACGGCTATGGCCGGACAGACGCGGCAGACGGCACGGTTTGGCCGTGGGTCTTCAATGCCGCCGGTCACTATTGGTCGCAGATGGCTGTGAAGCTGAAGTTCATGGCGGAACAGGAAGGCGGCGTGGAAAACATGGCCGGCAAGAAGATCGTGCATATGCATATCGACAGTGCCTATGGTCGTGAGCCGCTTCCGGCAATGCGCGCGATCCTTGCGGATTGGGGCGCGGAGCTGGTGGAAATCTCCATCCCGCCGCCCGGTCTGGAACAGCAATCCCAGTGGTTGCAGGTCCGCAAGGAACGCCCCGATTGGGTCACGTTCTGGGGGGCGGGTTCTGGTATGAACTCCACCGGCATGACTAACGCGGCCCGCATCGGGTTTGACCGCGAAAAGCTGATCTATGTCACCTTTGGTGCGGCCGAAGAGGACATGTTCCCAGCGGGTGATGCGGCGACCGGCACCTATGCCATGGCCAATGCGCTTCCGGGGGATCAGTTCCCGCTGGTGCAGTCCATCAAGGAACAGGTCTATGGCGCGGGCAAGGGCAACCTGGCCGAGGAAAGCCGGATCGGGACCGTCTACTGGAACCGTGGGCTTGGTGCCGCCGTGACGTATATCGAAGCGCTGCGCGTCGCGCAGGAGATGCACGATAAGGTCGGCAAAGCTGTGACGGGTGCGGAATTCCGCGCGGGGTATGAAAACCTTGTCATGGATGATGCGCGCCTTGAAGAGCTGGGCATCAAAGGCATGATCGCACCCTTCGCCATGTCCTGCGCGGAAAACGCAGGCGCGGGCAAGTTCGCGATGATGCAGTGGGATGGTGAACAGTTCCAACAGGTCTCCGATTGGGAAGAACCTCTGGATCCCGGCTACATCCGTGGCCTGGTGGAAGCCTCTGCCGCGAAGTTCGCCGAAGAAAACGGCATCACGCCGAGAGACTGCGGGTAAATACCTCTTCCCTCAGTAGCGGCGGGGGGCCGATCCTGCATTGGCCCCCCGCACATCGCACCGCCGCCACGACGGCGCCGTGCAATCTAGCAATGACAAGCGGGTGACGGGGTTCTCATGAACGCAACGACCGATAATATTCTGGAGATCGACTCCATCGAGGTGGTGTATGACAGCGTGATATCCGCGCTGCATGATGTCACCCTCTCTGTCCCACGGGGCAAGATCGTGGCCCTTCTGGGCGGCAATGGCGCGGGCAAAAGCACCACGCTGAAATCCATCTCCACCATGCTGGCGGCCGAACGCGGCAAAGTCACCAAAGGGTCTATCACTTATGATGGCACGGCCGTGAAAGGCCAGGACCCGGCGCAAATGGTGGGGCTTGGCCTTGTGCAGGTGCTGGAAGGGCGCCGGTGCTTTGGTCACCTGACGGTGGAAGAAAACATCATCGCGGGTGCCTATTCACGCAAACTGTCCAAGGCGCAGATCAACGAAGAACTGGAAAAGATCTATGGCTATTTCAACCGTCTGAAGACGCGTCGGAAAAGCCAAGCGGGTTATACATCAGGCGGGGAGCAACAGATGGTTGCCGTGGCCCGCGCGATGATGGCCAAGCCGAAGATGCTGCTGCTGGATGAGCCGTCCATGGGGCTGGCGCCACAGCTGGTCGAAGAGATTTTCAACATCGTCCAAGAGCTGAACCAAAAGGAAGGCGTCAGCATCCTTCTGGCGGAGCAGAACACCAACGTGGCGCTCAGGAATGCCGACTACGGCTACATCATTGAGACGGGTCACGTGATGCTGCACGGCACCGCCAAGGACCTTCTGGCCGATGACAAGGTAAAAGAGCTTTACCTCGGGATTTCCAAGGAAGGGCGCAAGAATTTCCGCGATGTGCTGCGTGAGGAGAGTACCTCCCACGCGGGCATCCACTAGAGGCGGGAGGGGAACATGTTAGACGACACAAGATCATTCCCGATCGGCGATCCGATCCTTGAGGTGAACAACATTTCCCTCAGTTTCGGGGGCGTGAAGGCCATCACGGACACCTCGTTCAAGGTGCTGACCCATGAAATCAAGGCGATCATCGGGCCGAACGGCGCGGGCAAATCATCGCTCTTGAATTGCATCAACGGCATCTACAAGCCGCAGGAAGGCTCGATTGTCTTCAAAGGCAGCAAGCTGGATGTGATCACACCGAAGATCATCGCGGAAAAAGGCATTTCGCGCACCTTCCAGAACCTCGCGTTGTTCAAGCGGATGTCGGTGCTGGATAACATTCTGGTGGGTCGCAAGCTGCATATGCATGCCAATTTCCTGTCTGTCGCTTTCCAGACACCATCAGCGCGGGCCGAAGAAAAGGCCAACCTGGAAAAGTGCGAAGAGATTGTGGAGTTCCTCGAAGTTCAGGACATCATGTACACGCCGGTGGGCAAGCTGCCCTACGGTTTGCAAAAGAAGGTGGAGCTGGGCCGCGCGCTCGCCACGGAAGCGGATGTGCTTTTGCTTGATGAGCCCATGGCGGGCATGAACGTGGAAGAAAAGCGCGAAATGTGCCGGTTCATCCTCAAGGTGAATGATGAACTGGGCACCACCATGGTCCTGATCGAACACGATATGGGCGTGGTGATGGATATTTCGGACAATGTGGTGGTGCTGGATTACGGCAAGATCATTGGCGACGGCCCACCCGACGAGGTTCGCAACAATCAAGACGTAATCGACGCCTATCTGGGGGTGGCACATGACTGAGTTTCTGTTTTTCCTTGAGGTCGTGCTGGCCGGTCTGTTGGCGGGCACGATGTATTCCTTGGTCGCGTTGGGGTTTGTCCTCATCTACAAGGCGTCCTCAACCTTCAACTTTGCCCAAGGTGCCATGGTGTTCTTCGCCGTGCTGTCCTTCGTGGGCTTCATGGAACTGGGCATACCCTTTGTCCTGGCCTTCTTCGTGACCATCCTGCTGATGGGGCTTGTGGGCTTTGCGACCCAACGGCTGGTTCTGCAGCCGCTGATGAATGAAAGCGAAGACACTGTGCTGATGGCGACCATCGGCCTGGGCTTCGTGCTTGAAGGCCTTGCGCAAGCGGCCTGGGGCGTCGAAGTGCGCCGTCTGGATCTGGGTATTGGTGACTTCCCGATCCCGTGGATCATCGACAGCACAGGTCTTTTCATCTCTGCACTCGACCTGACTGCGGGTCTGGTGGCCGCAGGGTTGATCATCGGGCTGGCGCTGCTGTTCAAGTACACCAAGATGGGCCTTGGCCTGCGCGCGGTGGCGGATGATCCGGGGGCTGCCAGCTCTATCGGTATTCCGCTCAGCTCAATCATGCTGCTGGTGTGGACTGCGGCGGGTGTTGTGGCGCTGGTCGCCGGGATGATGTGGGGGGCCCGGGCGGGGGTGCAATTCGCGCTCGTTGACCTCGCGCTCAAAGCCTTGCCAGTTTTGATCATCGGGGGGTTCTCATCCATCCCCGGGGCCATTGTTGGCGGGCTGATCATCGGCGCGTCAGAAAAGGTGTTGGAGGTCTATATCGGGCCGTATTTCGGAGGCGGCATCGAAGTATGGGCGCCCTTCGTCCTGGCTATTTGTTTCTTGCTGTGGCGGCCTGAGGGCCTCTTCGGTGAGAAGATCATTCGGCGCGTGTGAGGAGAAAGACTATGAAAACCCAACCTATCTTCATGAGCTTCAGCCGCGCTGACGTGACCAATTTCGTGATGCTGATGGTGATCGGCCTTGCCGTGATCCCGCTGCTTATTCAGACGGACTACTGGTATTCGTCTATCCTGATCCCATGGCTGTGCTTGTCCCTTGCAGCCATCGGCCAGCAGATCGTCATGGGGTATGCCGGTCAGTTGGCCCTTGGGGCCGCGGGCTTTATGGCCGCGGGGGCCTTCGCGCTCTTTAACCTCGAGCTTCGCGTGCCGTGGATGCCCTTCCCGATCAACCTGATGTTCTCAGGCATGATCGCGGCGGCCTTCGGCATCATCTTCGGCCTTCCAAGCCTGCGGGTGCGGGGCATCTACCTTATGGTGGCCACGCTGGCATCCCAGTTCTTCATCATCTGGATGATCGACAAGTTTGGATGGTTCAAAAATTACGATACCTCGGGCATCATCACGGCCCAAGACATCGTCATCTTCGGCAAAGAGTTTACCTCGCCGCTTGAGATGTATTTGGTCGTGTTGGTGGTTACCGCGATCCTCACCATTCTCGCCATCAACATGACCCGAGGAAGCACCGGTCGGAATTGGATGGCCGTTCGCGATATGGATATCGCGGCGGAATCCATGGGCATCTCCCTGCTGAAGACCAAACTCCAGGCCTTCGCGATCTCCGCATTCTTTTGCGGGGTCGCGGGGGCCCTTTTTGCCTTCACTTACCTAAAGTCGATGGAGCCGGTGGCTTTTGACATCAAGCTGTCCTTCCGGATCCTTTTCATGGTGATCCTGGGCGGGCTTGGCACGATCAAAGGGGCCTTTATCGGGGCGGCGTTTATCCTGCTCTTCCCGGTGGTGCTGAATACTTTGGGCAATGAGGTGTTCCACGGCATGGTGGACGCAACGATCATATCCTCCATCGAACTGGTGGTGTTCGGGGTGCTGATCATCCTCTTCATGATCTACGAACCGCTGGGCATGGCGAAGATGTGGGAAAACATGAAGGCACGCTTCCGCAAGAAGCAGGCAAACGGCGTTGCCGGCGCCTCTGCCAAGGAAGCGTAAGTGCCATGTCCTCGCGCACGATAAAACTGGCCCTTGCCCTGATCATCGGGCTTGGGCTGGGGATGATGGTCGACAAGAACTTCGTCCTCTTCTGAAGAACGCATATGGGGCGGGCTGGAGGATCAGCCCGCCCCATTGCTTTGCCGCTTGTTGTTTCAGGCCGCACGCCCCCCTCCCCTCTCAACACACACCACCGTTTTGGTCAGTCCGATGGACCAACCGGGCCAATTTGGGCTTCATAAACAACCACAAGGCGTGGAATCGGTTTGCTGAAATGACCAATACCGAGGGGCCGTGTGGGTGCAAAACCGCGCATTTCAGGCAGTTTTCGCGATTTTCTTCAGTTTAGAACGCAATAAAACCAATAAATTAGGTGTTTTTACCATCTGTCCTCTATTCTTTACATTTACTTTGTACATAAAAACTTACAGTATGATGTATCGACTTTTGCCGCGCCGAAAGGTCGTGAGGCGGGCCTTCTATTCGGAATACCGAATGGCAGTCGCGTCTCGTCTTCGAAAACTATGAGGAGATCGGATATGTCCGACGATGACAAGGTGTGGCCGACCGGCTTGACCCTGAAAGAGGCCGAAGAGGTGCATAGCTACCTCATCGATGGCACCCGTGTGTTTGGCGCAATCGCGCTTCTGGCACACTTCCTGGTGGCCGCAACAACGCCCTGGTTGGGCTGAAGGGAAGAAAGGTTGAACCATGAATAACTCAAAAATGTGGTTGGTCGTTTCCCCGACAGTCGGTGTGCCAATTTTCCTTGGTGCCGTTGCCGTGGGGTCTTTTGCAGTCCATGTTGCCGTGCTGAGCAACACCTCCTGGGTGGATGATTTCCTTCAGGGTGTGCCGATGGGCACAGGTGATCAGGCCGCGCTTGAGCTGGACGGCAACACCGCCAAAGCATCCTATGTCGAAGACGGCGTCATCACCGTGACGCTGCCGGATGGCACAGTGACCAAAGCGGTTCTGCAATCGGATGCAATGGCATCCGCTGTGATCCCGGACGCCAACTAAATCGGTTGGCTGAAAGAATGCGCCACGGGCTTCGGGCCGGTGGCGGTTCTTCCGGATTTCCCGGACCGCGCGGACACCCCTGCGCGGTCTGGGCTAAAACGGCAAGGCTGGCTTGGCCAATGCACTTGGATGAACCATGAATAACTTCCGCGCCTATTCCCTGCGCAAGTTGGTTTCCATTGCGCCGCGCTATTTGCCCTTCGCAGATGTAGCGACAGACAATGTACCGCTTTCGCGCTTGCTGCGATTGTCGCTGTTTCAGGTGACGGTCGGGA
Organism: Pseudomonadota bacterium; assembly: GCA_038532355.1. Lineage (GTDB taxonomy): Bacteria > Pseudomonadota > Alphaproteobacteria > Rhodobacterales > Rhodobacteraceae > Roseovarius. The sequence goes on from JBCBAT010000009.1 coordinate 81,741, forward strand.
TGGCGCTGGTGCTGCTGGTTGGCACACTCAACCGCGTCATGATTGTTGAGCTGGATGTCGCGGCCTCTCTGGTCGCGCTTATGCTGGCGATCCCCCTTCTTTTCGCGCCCTTGCGCGCCTTTATCGGTTTCAAATCGGACACGCATCGCTCTGCTCTGGGCTGGAGGCGTGTACCTTACATCTGGAAAGGCACGCTCTATCAGTTTGGTGGGTTTGCCATCATGCCTTTCGCGCTTCTGGTTTTGTCGGGCTACGCCGAGGCCCATGACACCCCCCGTGCCGTGGGGCTGACCGCCGCCGCATTGGCGTTTTTGCTGGTTGGCGCAGGCATTCATATTGTTCAAACTGTCGGCCTCGCCCTCGCCACGGATCTGGTGAAGGACGAAGATCACCCCAAGGTCGTGGGGCTGATGTATGTCATGCTTCTTTTCGGGATGGTCTTTGCCGCGCTGATCTATGGCGCGCTTCTGGCCGACTATACGCCCGGGCGGCTTATTCAGGTGATCCAAGGCACCGCCGTTGTCACAGTCGCGCTGAACATGATCGCTATGTGGAAGCAAGAATCCCGCAACCGCGACCGCGCGCGGGAGATGGAGACCGCCGCGCCAAAGCAATTCAAAGCCGAATGGGCCCGCTTCATGAGCCAACCCGGCGCGTTGCGCCTGTTGATCCTCATTGGCCTGGGCACCTTTGGCTTCAGCATGGCTGATGTGCTTTTGGAACCCTATGGCGGGCAGGCACTTGGCCTTTCTGTGGCGGAAACCACGAAGCTGACCGCGATGCTGGCTGGTGGCACGCTGATCGGATTCGGCATCGCATCCCGCGTCCTGAGCCGCGGTGGTGATCCTGCGCGGCTGGCCATGAAAGCCGCGATCATCGGTGTGCCGGGTTTCATGGCGGTGATCCTGTCATCGGCCTTCTGGGGCCCTGCCCTGTTCGTAGCTGGCGTTTTTGCCACCGGTCTAGGCGCTGGGCTTTTTGGCCATGCGACGCTCACCTCCACGATCCGCCGCGCACCCAAAGGGCAGATTGGCCTGTCACTTGGCGCCTGGGGCGCGGTGCAGGCCACATGCGCCGGTCTTGGTGTGGCTATGGCCGGGATCATTCGCGATATCCTTGTCGGTACCGGTGCATTTCCGGGACTTATGCCGCACACGCCCTACAATTTCGTATTCACGCTAGAGATCGGTTTCCTAGCGCTGGCTGTTTTCACCGCCGTTCCCCTGCTCGCGTCCCGGGCGTCCGGCAAACTTAGCGGAACAGGTACAGATCCGTCTGGACCAACGACCAACCCAGTGGAGGTATCATGACAACGGTCATCACAAGATATTTTGAAAGCGCCGATCAGGCGGACGCGTTTCGAACAGAACTGATCAAACGTCAACGCGTCCCGGCCAATATCGTGTCGGTCTACGATGACGCGGTCGGGCTGGCGGATACGCTGGCGGGTAACGGCGTGAACAACAGCGCGGCGGTGGCCTATGAAAAGGCGCTCGCCTCTGGCGGGGCCGTGGCGATGGTCAAGGCAGGCTACAAGCCGCTGGGCGTGGCCAAGATCGTGCGCCAGGCGGCAGATGATTTCGGCGCTTCCCCCATGGTGGGTGAGATCGAAGAGGGCTTCGTGCGCAACCCGGCGGTGGCGCGAGGGCACAAGATCCTGTCCGGCGGCCCGCTGATGATGACGCGGCCGCTCAATGTGCCCACCGGCAATTACCACATGGCCAACTGGCCCATCCCGCTGATTTCGCGGCGACCAGCCAGCAGCCTTGATCTGGCGGTCTTCCCGAAACATGCCCGCATGGCTGATTTCGGCCTGCCCCTGATCACGCGGGAACGGCCCCGGATTGAACCGCTGATTGAACCGCATCAGCGCATGGCCAGCTGGCCCATCGGCCTTTTGGTTCCGGGCAACAGATACATGGCGAAATTCCCCTTTGCGCATCTGGTGCCGGGGCATAAGCGCATGGCGTCTTTCCCCATCGGCCTTCTGGTGCCTGGGCACAAGTTCTTTGCCAAATTCCCCTTCGACCATCTGACACCGCGCAAGTGGAAGCACATGGCCAACTGGCCGTTCCCGCACCTCATCAATGGCAAGCGGGGCAACAATTCGCTGGTCCCGGGACATAAGTACATGGCGAAGTTCCCCTTCGCGCATCTGGTTCCGGGGCACAAGCGTATGGCATCATTCCCCATCGGCCTTCTGGTGCCGGGTCAGAAATTCATGGCTAAATTCCCGTTTGCACATCTGGTGCCCGGTCATCGCCGCATGGCCAGCTGGCCCATCGGCCTTTTGGTGCCCAACCACAACCGGATGGCAAACATCTTCCTGCCGCTGACCATTCGGCATCGCAAACAAATGGACTAACCGGTTTTCGAAGACCGATCTGCCAAAGGGCCGCCAATTGATGGCGGCCCTTTTGGTATGCGCTGTGGTCAGGAGATCGGTCAGCTGTTGCGCAACGCACGGTGCGATTAGACCAAAAAGGGCGGCCCGCCTGTTATCTGATTTTGGCGGGCTCAGGCCTTGGTTGGATACGGCGACCGTTGCGAAATACTGTGCCCGGACAAGGCTATGCACGCGGGTTTTGAGTGCAACTTAAGCGTGGGTTTTTGTTGAAATTTAATCGCAAAAGTAGTTTTGTTGGAACGCAAAGAATGGGCGGGACCCCTTTATGGATGACGGTAACACACCTATGCGCCCATTGGGCGCGGTCGATAAAAGCTTCTATTTGATTGGCGTTGGTGCCTCTGCCGGGGGGCTTGATGCGATCAAACAGTTGATCAGTCAGGTGCCGCCAGACTTTTCCCATTCGCTGGTGATCGTTCAGCACATCTCTCCGGATTACAAATCGCTCATGTCCGAAATTCTGGGGCGGGAGACATCATTGTCGGTGGTCGAGGTGGAAGATGACATGCCGGTAGAGCCGGGTCACATCTATCTGATCCCGCCGCGGTCCAACCTCGTGATCCAGGGCACCGAAGGCGACAGCAGTGCAGAGCTTCATCCCGACCCCACAAACGGGGATCGGTCCGGGTTGCGGTTTTCCCTTGTTGACCCGACACCACGCCCGGCGTTGAACCTGCCCATTGATGTGTTTTTGAGTTCGCTGTCAGAGGCCGTGGGCGACCGTGCCATCGCGGTGGTGCTGTCAGGCAGCGGGTCAGACGGCAGCCGGGGCCTGCGATCCATCAAGGACCGCGAGGGGTTCGTTCTGGTCCAGGATCCCGACACCGCCGCCTTTGACGGGATGCCCCAATCGGCCATCAGCACCGGGATCGTGGATATGGTGCTGGCCCCTGACGCCATGATCGGGGAAATCTGGCGCTACATCGAGATGCGCGAGCGCGGCATCGACAGCGTGGAACGCGTGTTCAACGATGTGGAACAGGAATTTGCCGATCTTCTTAAACTGGTCAGCGACAAGACCGATATTGATTTCAGCCTCTACAAATCGCCCACGCTGAAACGACGGGTGGCGCGGCGCATGGCGCTGAAGGGGCAGGAAACGCTGCATGACTATCTGGAGCTTTTGAAGAAAGACAGCGCAGAGCTGAACATCCTGCACCGCGAATTCCTTGTGGGGGTCACCAACTTTTTCCGCGACCGCCCCGTATGGGACGCGCTGGAAGACATTGCTCTGCCGGAATTGTTCAAACGCGATGCCGATGCCGGCCCCGTGCGGGTCTGGTCGGTCGGGTGTTCAACGGGGGAGGAAGCCTACACCCTGGCGATGCTGTTGCAGAAGTTTTGCACCGACAATGACATTGATCGCGATTTCCGGGTCTTTGCCACGGATGTGAATGAAAACGCCATCGCGGCGGCCAAACAGGGCGTCTACCCCGACAGCGTGCATGATGAAATCCCGCCGACGATGATCGAACGGGGCTACGTCTCCTTCCAGTCGGGCACGTTCAAAGTGTCACGGCCCCTGCGTAACAAGGTGTTTTTCTCCGCCCATAACGTCATTGATGATGCGCCCTATACCCGCACCGACCTGATCGTGTGCCGCAACCTGCTGATCTATCTCAGCCCCGATGTGCAGGCAAAGGTGATGGCGCATTTTGCTTACTCCCTGCGCAAGGGTGGCTTCCTGATGCTGGGCGCTGCCGAAGGCCCGGGCCAACATGGCGGCTATTTTGAGGCCGTGGCCCATAAGCCGCGCATCTACCGCAACACGCGCCTTCTGGATGCATCCCAGCGGCGGGGGAACCTGTCGTCTGAGTTTCCCGTGGCTGAACGCATGCTGCCCCGCAATCGACGCATGGGTGCGCGCCGCCACAGCCCGACCACGGATATGGCAGATATGTTGCAAGAAACCCTGACGGAGATTGAAACCTGTGTTTGCGTCGTCGATGACCAGTACAAGGTTCTGCGCACTTTCGGGGATCATCAGCTTTACCTGCACATGCCCAAGGATGGGTTTTCGGCCAATGTGATCGAGCTGGTAGAAGACAATCTGCGCAGCGCCGTGGCCCTTGTTCTGCGCCGGGCGGAAACAGAGGACAAGTCCGAAAAACGCGGCATCCGCATGGTCGAAGGGCCAGAGATTATCACGATCAGCGTGTCCTGCCGTCGTTTGGCCTGGGAGGCGCAATCCGTGGCCTATTCCCTGACCTTCAGGCGTCAGGTGGAACAGGTGCTGGACGAAAACGCCGCTGGGTCCGATGACGAGAACAAGATTGACACACCGACAGCCGCCTATGTTCAGCATCTGGAAAGCGAGGTGCAATCGCTGCAGGATATGCTCAGCGCCACGGCGCAGGATCTGGGGGCCTCGAACGAGGAACTGCAAACCACCAATGAGGAACTGATCGCCTCCAACGAGGAACTGCAGGCCAACAACGAAGAAACGCAATCCATCAACGAAGAGCTTCACACGCTCAACGCCGAAAACGCCGACAAGATCGCAGAGCTTGAGGCCGCGACGGCAGATATTTCCAACCTGCTGGCCACGGCTGATCTGGGTGTTCTGGTGCTGGACGAGTCGTTCCATATCCGTCAGTTCAGCACGGGCCTATCGGCCCATGTGAAGCTGGAGCCCACCGATATCGGGCGGCCCATCGCCAATTTCTCCCTCGCGCTGGAACCCGATGCGACGATCCAGTTGATGGATGATGCCCGGCAGGCGCGCGATTACGGCAAGGAAAATGCGCGGGAAATGCGATCCAACGATGGTGGTTGGGTGTTTGCCCGCATTCGGCCCTATCGGACAGTCCATGGTGAAAGCCGCGGTGTCGTCATCGCCTTGCAGGACATCACACCGATCAAACTGCTGGAACTGGAGGTGCGCAATCAGCGTGACCGGCTGGAGGGCCTTCTGGAAAGTGAGGCCGCAGGGTATTGGGATTGGAACATCCCCGCCCATACCGAATTCATGAGCCCGCGCTTCAAATCCATGTTCGGCTATGAAGAGCACGAGATCGAGGATTCACCCGATGCCTGGCAGCGCCTGATCCATCAGGAGGATCTTCCTCGCGTGATGGACAGCTTCAAGGCCCATGTGGACAGTAAGGGGGAACTGCCCTACGACAACGAAGTCCGCTATTGGCACAAGAACGGGTCCATCGTCTGGGTGCTGTGCCGGGGGCGCGTTGTGGAATGGGACAAGAATGATGCCCCTGTCCGCATGATGGGCGTGCACGTCGATATCACCCATCTCAAGAAGCGGGAGGCCGAAATTCAGGCCCGCGCCAACGAATTGCGCCGCTTTGCCTTTATCGCAGCCCATGATCTGGTGCAGCCGGTCAACACGATCGAAAATGCCTTGATGCTGCTGACGGAAGATTTGCCTGAAACCGAAGACCCTGATCAGAAGATGGCGCTGGAATACCTCAGTTCGGCCACCGGGCGGATGCGTGCCCGGATTGGCGGCATTCTCGATTACGCGCGCATGCAGGATGAAACCCTGTCCTTTGAGCCTGTGAACCTGAATCAGACCGTGCAGGATGCGGTGAAGGACCTGGAAGTGCAGATCAAGGACAGCGGCGCGGACATCACGCTGTCTGATCTGCCCACCGCCAGCGGCGCACCCAGCCTTCTTTTGCAGGTCGTGCAAAACCTGATGAGCAACGCGATCAAGTATCGCGCCTCGGACCGCACCTGCGTCATTGAAGTGGCGGAGGCCAAAGCCCCCGACGGGATGGTCGCGTTTGTGGTCAGGGATAACGGCATCGGCATCCCCGAAGAACACCGCCAAAGGGTTTTTGACCTCTTCGCGCGGTTGCACACGGATCAGGAGTATTCCGGCAACGGCATTGGCCTGTCGCTGTGCGAACGTATTGTGGCCCAACATGGCGGCACCATCTCGGTCAGCGATGGCATTGATGGCGGCTCTGCGTTCACTGTCGTGTTGAAAGAAGGATAACCCTATGCGCCAGGCTATGATCATTGACGATATGGATGCGGACCGGTTTTTCCTGCGTCGCCAGATACGGAAGGTCTTTCCCGACTGTGAGATCAAGGAATTTGCTTACGCCACGGATGCGATGAGCTATATCAAGACGCCCGCGCGGGACATGGTCGATGTCATCTTTGTGGATATCAACATGCCGCGCATGGATGGATTTGCCTTTGCCGACGCGTTTGACAGCCTGTACGCGGAAACCAAGGGAAACACCCGGCTCTACATCGTCTCAAGCTCCATCAACCCTGATGATGAGGCCGTGGCCGCCAAGCACCCGGCGATCACTGGCTTTCTGCTCAAACCCACATCGGCGAAGATGTTGGAAGAGGTTGCGGCAAAGGTCTGACGATCAGACGCCTTTCAGGCCAAGTGACGCATCACAAAACTGCTGTTGTTGAATGATAATCCCGCTTTGAGTGACGCTGATCACGTTCAGGCTTGGGGCCTCATGGGCCGGGCGGAAATCGGACCAATCCCAGGCCGGTTGCGGATTTGGTGCCTGATACGTCACTGACCGCGCGGTGGTGAAGGCAACACCGTCTTTTGTGCCTGATACGGGCCGGTGCACGTGGCCCGCGCATAGATGAATGCGATCGCGGTGATCGCGCAACACCTGCAGGAACGCCGCGCCCCCTTCCATCCGGTCCAGATCCTGCATCGGCAGGCCCAGCGCCATGGGCGGATGATGCACGAAGATCAGCACGGGCCCATCCGTTGCCGCAAGCGTGGTCCTGAGCCATGCCATGCGGGCCGCACAAAATTCGCCCGCGTCCGCGCCTGTCTTCTGTGTATCAAGGCAAAGCAAAACGGCACCGTCTAGGTCCACGCGGTACTGCACGAAATCAGTCATGGCGGAGGGTGGCAACGGGAAGGTATCACGCAAGTCAGCACGGGCATCATGATTGCCCGCCATCGGATAAACAGGCATCGGGAGCGGTTCCAAATGCGTCCGCAAGGCGGCATAGTCCGCAGCTGTGCCGCGATCCACCATGTCGCCCGTGATCACACAGGCCACAGCATCTGCATGGTGATCTTGGAGAAACTGCACCGCCGCATCGACCCGCGCCCCGGTGTCATAACCCTGTACCCGCCCCTTGGCGGAAAAGTGCAGATCAGACAGCCAGATGATCTTGGACATCAGACCCGCAAGTCCGCCAGAACCTCCGCCGCCTCGGGGATCGGGTAGTGGTGGTTGCCGATGAAAAGGCCGTTCTGGTCGATGTATTCGGCATTGGGAAGGGTGCCGTGAACCGTGTGCGGGATATGCTGCATCACGGGGTTCTTGGTGAAGTTTCCGGCCACAATGGGGCGACATTCAAAACCCATCTCGCCCAGCTTGGCCACCAGATCCTTGCGCGAAATACCAACGTCCGGGCGCAAAAGCAGCGAAAAGCCAAACCAGCTGCTCTTTCCGATCTCTTCCTGCAAGGTGAAGAGCGGATGGTTCGACAGCCGCTCTACGAAGACCCGCGCGTTTTCCCGCCGCCCTTCAATCAGGCTGGGCAGTTTCTTCAACTGTTCCTGACCGAGCGCGCCCGACATCTCCAACGGGCGCAGGTTGTAGCCGGGCAGCACGAAGTTGAAGCTTTCCTCGAACGGATCGTCGCTTTTCGTGCCTGTCACATGGTTTTCGCGCGGCAAATTCCGCGTCCAGCCATGAGCGCGCATGGACAGCATAACGTGGTAGAGTTCCTCATCATCAGTCGTCACCACGCCCCCTTCCATGGTGGAGATGTGGTGTGAGAAAAAGCTCGAAAAACTGCCCACATCGGCGAAGGTGCCGGTGTGCTTGCCGCCGAACGTGGCGCCCATGCTCTCGCAATTATCCTCCAGCAGCACGATCTTGCGATCCCCGATGATGGCCTTGATCCGGTCAAAATCATTGGGATTGCCCAGCAGGTTCACGATCATGATCGCGCGGGTCCGGTCGGTCACGGCAGCCTCCAGCGCGTCGAGGTCGTAGTTCAGCGTCGCGCGGTCGATATCGACGAATTTTTGGATGAGGCCATATTGCGCCAGTGGGTAATAGGTCGTGGACCAGCTGACCGCAGGCACGATCACCTCATCGCTGGGCTTGAGGCGCAGATCATCGTTCTGGGTGTAGAACAGCGCGCCGGTCATCAGCAGGTTGGCCGAGGACCCCGAATTGACCATCACCGCGTGTTTCGCGCCGAAATAGGCGGCGAATTGTTCTTCAAAGGTCCGCACCTCCGCCCCCATCGAGAACATGTCGGACTTGATCACCCGCTGCAGCGCGTCCTGTTCGGCTTGATCCCAGGAGGATGTGGCCAGGGGGAAACGCGCGCTCATGAGGTGGCCTCCAGATAGTGGCGGTAGGTGTGTTTGATCCCGTCCTCCAGAGAGGTTTGCGGCTGCCAGCCCCACGCGGTCTGGCGCGAGGTGTCGCAGAGCTTTTGCATCATGCCGACGGGTTTGGTCAGATCATGGGTGAAGGTGCCATCCCAGCCAATCACGCGGGCCACGGTTTCATAGTAATCATTGATCGTGTGGTCATGGCCCACGCCGATATTCATCAGATCGGGGATCGCGTCCAGATCATCAGCGGCGCGGAAGACGGCATCAGCCAAATCCGCCGAATACATGAACTCCCGCCGCGCGGTGCCGTCGCCCCAGATCTCCACTGTATCCTCGCCCGCCTTCATCGCTTCATGCACCTTATGGATGATGGCGGGCAGAAGGTGGGAATTTTTGGGGTCAAACTTGTCGTATGCCCCAAAAAGATTGCATGGGATCAATGTCTTATAGAGGAAACCCGGATCCTCACGACGGATGTATTCACCCAGTCGCAACGCGAAGATTTTGGCGATGGCATAGCCTTCATTGGTGGGCTCTAACTCACCCGTCAGCATCATTTCTTCGCGCAGCGGATTGGGGGCCGCGCGCGGGTAGATACATGTCGATCCCAGATTGATGAGCCGTTTCACGCGAGCCTTCCGCGCGCCCATGATCACGTTGCGTCCGATCATCACGTTCTGATCCAGAAAGGCCACGGGTTCGGCCATGTTGGCACGGATGCCGCCCACGCGGCCCGCGGAATGCACGATCAGATCGGGCTGGTGTTCCGCGATGAAACGCTCCACCGCGCCCGCATCCATCAGGTCCAGTTCCCGGCTGGAGGGCGCTAGAATAGTCCAGTCCCCCGCGCCCGGGTGATCCTGAATATTGCGGCCCACCATGCCGGAGCCGCCTGTCAGAAACAGCGTGCCCATGGATCAATCGTCGCGCGCCATGGGCGCGTCATACCCGTGATCGACCAAAAGGCGCGCGCGTTTCGCCGCGCTCAGATCATGCTGCACCATCTCTGCGCACATCTCTTGCACTGTGATCTCTGGCACCCAGCCCAGTTTCGCCTTGGCCTTGGACGGATCGCCCAAAAGCGTCTCCACCTCGGCGGGCCGGAAGTAACGCGGGTCAATGCGCATGACGATATCGCCGGGTTTGAGGGCGGGGGCATGATCGCCCTCGACGCCCTCGACAATGGCCACCTCATCAACGCCCTCGCCCTCAAATCGCAAGCTGACGCCCAACTCAGAGGCAGACCATGTGATGAAGTCCCGCACGCTGTACTGCACGCCCGTGGCAATCACGAAATCCTCGGGCGCGTCCTGTTGCAGCATCATCCACTGCATGCGCACGTAATCCTTCGCGTGGCCCCAATCGCGCAAGCTGTCGATATTGCCCATGTAGAGACAGTGTTCGAGGCCTTGCGCGATGTTGGACAGGCCCCGCGTGATCTTGCGCGTCACGAACGTCTCCCCCCGGCGCGGGCTTTCGTGATTAAACAGGATCCCGTTGCAGGCATACATGCCATAGGCCTCGCGGTAGTTCACGCAGATCCAGTAGGCATACATCTTGGCCACGGCATAGGGCGACCGAGGATGAAACGGCGTGGTTTCCTTCTGCGGCGTTTCCTGCACCAGCCCGTAAAGCTCAGAGGTCGAGGCCTGATAAAACCGCGTCTTCTTTTCCAATCCCAGAAAGCGGATCGCTTCCAGTAGGCGCAGCGTGCCCATGGCGTCGACATCTGCGGTGTATTCTGGGCTTTCGAAACTGACCGCCACATGGGATTGCGCGCCGAGGTTATAGACCTCATCCGGCTCCACCTCCCGAATGATCCGGGTCAGATTGGAACTGTCAGTCAAGTCGCCGTAATGCAGGTGCAGCTTTGGATTGTTGGCGTGCGGATCTTCAAAGATGTGGTCAATCCGGCCGGTGTTGAACAAAGACGCCCGGCGCTTGATGCCATGCACCTCATAGCCCTTTTCCAGCAAGAACTCCGCCAGATACGACCCGTCTTGCCCGGTGATGCCTGTGATCAATGCTTTCTTCATGTCGTCTCCTGCGCGCACATGCTGCACATTGCAATAAGGCGACAGGCCGCGCGGCTCAATGTCCAAAATTCTGCGCCAGATCCGGGGCGGGCCACAAATCAGTTGCTTTTTGCGCGCGTTCGTCTTGCATGGTTGGTAGGAAGGCGAAATCTGCCATGGCACGACGGAAGAGAGCACGAGACGATACCGTCATCAGCCGCCCGGTTTTCGACAAGGGCGGCGACCTGAAACCGTTGTCCGATCGCGACTTGGTGAAGATCACGGCCCATGCCTATGACATCCTCTCCACCATCGGGATGGCCGGTTTGCCCGAGGCCGCCACGGCACGCGCCTTGGCCGCCGGGGCCCGCGTGCGGGAAGACGGGCGAATTTGCTTCCCGGAAGCGATGATCGAATGCGCGCTAAACCGGGCACCCAAGGTGGTGGATCTGCCGGGGTTTTTGGCCCAGCGTGATCTTCGGATCGGGCAGCAGCGCGTGCACATCGGCACAGGGGGTGCAGCCGTTCAGGTGTTGGATGCAGACACCCGCCTCTTCCGGGACAGCCAGTTGCATGATCTTTATGATCTGATGCGCATCCTCGATGCCTGCTCGAACATTCATTACGGCGTGCGCCCGGTCGTGGCGCGGGATGTGACGGACCCGCTGGAGGCTGACCTCAATACCGCTTTTGCCTGCATGAAGGCGACATCCAAACCCATAGGGGTCAGCTTTTCTGACCCGTCCCATGTGGCCCCCATGATTGAGATGTTCGATTTGGCCTTGGGGGGCGCGGGCGGGTTCCAGCGCCGTCCGTTCTGTATGGCCGTGGTGGTGCATGTCGTCCCGCCCCTCACCTTCGCAGAAGAAGGGGTGCGCACGCTGGAAGAGGCGATCCCGCGCGGTATGATCCCACAGATTTGCTCAGCTGGGCAGGCCGGGGCGACAAGCCCGGTGACGCTGGCGGGTGCTTTGGCGCAGGGATTGGCCGAAAGCCTCGCCGGGCTGGTGGTGGTGGACGGCATCAAGCAAGGCGCGCCCTGCATCTACGCGCTGATGCCGTTCATCTCCGATCTGCGCACCGGGGCCATGAGTGGCGGCAGCGGGGAGGCCGCGATTGCCAACGCCGCCGCCGCGCAGCTGCTGGCCCATGTGGGCCTGCCCTCGACCGTATCGGCGGGGATGACGGATGCAAAGGTGATGGATGCGCAAGCCGGTTTCGAGAAAGGCTACAGCATCGCCATGGCGGGCCATGCGGGGGCGGACATGATCAACCTGTCGGTGGGCATGCTGGGGTCGATCATGGTGGCCAGCCCCGAGGCGATGGTGATTGATGATGACATGTGCGGGGCGATCCTGCGGTCGATCCGGGGGGTGGAGGTTTCCGATGAAACGCTCGATCTGACAGCGGTCGAACGGGTGGTCACACAGGACGGTCATTACCTGGGCGAGGCCGAGACGCTGAAGCGCATGAAGGCCGATTACTACTACCCCGCATTGGCAGACCGGCAGAGCGTCTCAGACTGGCTAGAGGGCGGCGGACAGTCGATCTGGGATCGCGCGCGCGCCCGCGTGACCGCATTACGCGCCGCGCCTGCCCCGAGCCACCTTGCCCCTGACATCGAACGCGACATTCGCAAACGGTTTCCGATCCTTCTGAATGACGGCACTGATTGAACAGGGGAGCGCCTTCGTCAGGCCGTGGGTGGGGCCTGACAAAGGCGCGGCGGGCTGCGCCCTTGATTCCGCGCCGAGTGGGAGTGAACATCGGACAAACCTTGAAAGGACACCCATGCACGTCTTTCGCAGCATGATCATCGACGCACCCACCCCCCGCGTCTGGCAAGCCGTGCGCGCCTTTGACGGCGTCGCCGCATGGAACCCCGGCGTCACCACCGCCACGTTGGAAAACGGCGCGCCCACGGCCACGGGCACCGTCCGCGCGCTTGATATTCCCGATGGCAGCGTTTTTCGCGAAACCCTGCTGGCCCATTCGGACACGGATCATTTCTACACCTACGACATCCTTGAAAGCCCTCTGCCCGTCACTGGCTATGTCTCCACCCATCGCTTTTTGTCGATCACCCACACGGGCCAGACCCTGGGTATCTGGGAAAGCCATTTCGACTGCGCGGATGATGTCGCAAATGAGATGGACAGCATCGTGGGCGACACGATCTACATTGGGGGCATGACCGGGCTGAATGATTATCTGAAGGAGAGCTGATATGGCTGACACCCTCGCCCCCCGCGCCATTGTGGGCGTGATGACCCCGGCCATGAACACGGTCGTGCAGCCCGAACTGGAACTCTTGCGCCCCGATGGCGTGACCAACCAGATGCAGCGGTTTCGGCTGGGCGGCGATGCCATCTCTGACGATCTGCGGGATGAAGCTGCCAAGCTGATGGATTGCAAACCGGCCGTCATTGCCGTGGGTCTGACCACGGATGCAGGCCCGGGTGGGCCGGACAAGCTGGCCGCGCGTTGTGCGGAGGTAGCCGCACAGGTGGGCGTGGATGTACTGGGCGCGTCGCAGGCGGATTATCAGGCGCTGCGCACACTCGGGGCCGGGAAAATCGGGATAGTCACCCCCTTCAACGCAGAGGTCGACGCGGTGGTCAAAGCCAATACGGAGGCTGCAGGCTTTGACGTGGTTGCCATCAAGGGCACCTGCGCCCCCACCCTGCCGGAAATCTGCGAAACACCGCTTGCCGACATCCGCGCGGTCTTTGCCGAGGTCGCCGCCAGCGATTGTGACACGATCCTGCAAGTCGGCACCGCCCTGCCCGTCGTCGCCCTCATCGCGAAACTGGAGGCAGAGCATGGCAAGCCCATCGTCGCTTGCAACGCCGCCGTTTACTGGCAGGCCCTGCGCAGCATTGGGATCAAGGATGCGATCGCGGGCTTTGGTACGCTTCTGGAGCGTCACTGAATGACAGCGCAGGCTCAAGTCGCCATCATCGGCGGTGGCGCTGTCGGGGCGGCGATCCTGTACCATCTGGCCCGCGCGGGCATCACCGACGCGGTGCTGCTGGAGAAAAATGAACTCACCGCCGGGTCCACGTGGCACGCGGCGGGCAATATCCCGACCTATGCCAATTCCTGGCTGGGGATGCGCGCAGGGAATTACGCGTGGCGGCTTTACAAAGAGCTTGCCCTCGACCCCGACGCGCCCATCACCTACCGCCACACGCAAGCCATCTGGCCTGCCCATACGCCGGAACGGATGCAACTCTTTCAGCACCTGTGCGGTGTATCACGGTCCGCCGGGTTTGAGCTGTCGATGCTGTCCCCGGAAGAGATTGAGGCGATGCACCCCTATTGGACGCGCGGTGACAGCGTGCGGGGCGGGATCCTTGACCCTTACGAAGGCGACATTGACCCAAGCCAATTGACTCAAGCCTTGGCCAAACACGCCCGCGACATGGGCGCGACCGTGCGGCGGTTCACGCGGGTGACTGGCCTTAAGCAAAGGTCGGGCGGGGACTGGCAGATTGAGACGTCAGAGGGCACGCTGATCGCCGAAACGGTCATCAACGCCGCCGGTTCCAGCGGCGCGCATATCGCGGCTTTGACAGGGCTTTCGCTGCCGGTTGTGACGCTGGAACACCAATACATGGTTACCACGCCACTGACTGCGCTGGAGGAAAACACGGACCTCTTTCCCCTGATCCGCGACCCCGATCTGCGGTTTTACCTGCGCCGGGAACGTAATGCTTTTCTGCTGGGGTCTTACGCCCATGAAGGCAGGCCCGTCTGGCGCGACGGTGTGCCCGACGACTTCGACCATCAGCTTTTCGCCGATGACGTGGATGGCATGATGGCGGTCTTTGAGGCCGCCGCGAGCCATGTCCCGCTGCTGGAAGAGGCCGGCGCACAGCGGTTTGTGAACGGCCCTATTCCCTACGCGCCCGATGCCCTGCCCTTGGTGGGACCAACGGGCGGGGTGCGAAACTTCTATCACGCGACCGGTGTGCAAATCGGGATCACGCACTCCGCGGCCATTGGCAAAGCCATGGCAGAATGGCTAACGGAAGGCGAAACGGAATGGGACCTGTCCGCCTGGGACCCGCGCCGATTTGGGGCTTGGGCCGATACGGATTACGCCGCAGCCCGCGCATCCGAACATTATGACCTGCAATACGCCATTCCCTATCCGCACCGCATTCAGCCGTCAGGCCGCCCCGTCCAGACAACCCCGCTTTACGATCACTTAAAGGCCCAAGGCGCGGTCATGGGCCAAATCGGCGGCTGGGAACGGGCCTTCTGGTTTGGCGCGAATGGCGGGCCAGAGACGCTCAGCTTCGGGAAAGAACCGTGGATGGCGCCCGTGCGCCGCGAATGCGAAACGGTGCGCGACACAGTTGGGATCATGGACCATGGCGGGTTCACCAAATTCGTCATCGAAGGCCCCGATGCGGCACATGTGCTGGATCGCGTGTTCTGCGGGACCTTGCCGAATCCTGGGCGGGTGCGGTTGTCTTACATGCTGACCCCGAATGGCAAAATCTGGTCCGAGGCGACGATTGCGCGTCTGTCGGAAGATCGCTTCCTGCTTTGCGGTCCAACCTTGGCGGTGGATCGTGATTTCGATTGGATAAGCGCGCAGATCGGCGAAGCGGATGCGGTGCTGACCAAGGGCTACATGCATGATGGCGCGCTTCTGGTCATGGGGCCGCAATCCCGCGCCGTGCTGGAGGGACTGACCCGCGCCGATCTGCACGCGCCTTGGATGAGTGTGCTTGAGACGACAGTGGCGGGGGTGCCTGTGACCGCGCTGCGGGTCAGCTATGTGGGCGAACTGGGGTGGGAATTGCATGTCGCCTCCGACGATCTTCACAGGCTTTATGATGCGATCTGGGCGGCCGGGAAGAACTTCGGGATCTGCAATTTCGGCTCATATGCGCTGAACGCCATGCGCATTGAGAAAGGCTATCACGGATGGGCCGCAGATTTCGGCACGGAGTACACGCTCTTTGATGCGGGACTGGCGCGGTTCGCCAACCTCACAAAAGGCGATTTCACCGGGCGCGAGGCCGTGCAGAGACAGAAACACGCGACGCCGGACTGGCACTTCATCGGGTTGGAAGTGACCGATCCCGGGCCAGACCCGCTGCCCTCTGACCCGATCCTGATGAATAACGAGGTGATCGGCTATGTCACCTCAGTGACGGAAGGGTTTCGCACGGGGCGGTTGCTGGCCTTGGGCTATGTCAAAGCCGGGGCGCTCACGATGGGCGAGGCGTGCCATGTCCAAGCCTTTGGTCAAAACCGCACGGCGCTGCGTCACAGCCCGCACGTTTATGACCCCGAAAACGATCGGCTGAAGGCCTAGGCCACCACCGGCAGGATCAGCCCCATCCCCATCACGGTCAACATCCCCAGCACGACATTGCGGAACCACCGTTCAGACAGCCGGTGCCGCACCGCCTCCCCCATGCGGATGCCGAACAGAACGAGGCACGCGCCTAAGGCAGACACCAACAGATCATCGCGGCCAAACAGACCAAGCTGCGCAAGGCCCACGACCATCACAAGGCTCGACAAGGTGAAAGAGCAGTTGATCGCCTGAATGAACAGCGACCGATCCAGCCCCAGCATCATCAGAAACGGCACCGCTGGCATGACCTGCGATCCTGTGAGGCCATTGATGAACCCAGTGATGCATCCTGATATCGGTGCCACGGGCCGTTCCAGATGGGCGGGCAATCGCAAGTCCGGCTTGGCAAGGGAAAAGGCGCACCATAGCAAAAGGATGACCCCAAGAACCGCCCCCGCCTGCACGCCGTCGATGCCCGACAATACCCACAGACCCAAGGCCAACCCCGGCAAAAGCGCCAGCAGCATGGGCCAGAACCGCGCCACCGTTTCGCCAAAACGCCCCGCCTGGCGCATCACGATCAGATTGGAACAAATCGACGGGATGACGACGAGGGGCAGCGCCTCTTTCAACCCTACGACCAGCGCAAGAATGGGCAGGCACGTGGTGGAAAACCCCATCCCCGTGATCCCCTTGGCCGTCGCCGCGAACATGTACGTGGCGAGGATCATGGCAAACTGCGCAAGCGACAGGTCAGCCAGCATGCGCCATCCCGGCCTGCGCCACGCGCATCAACGCCCGATCCCGGCCACGTATATGCGGAATATCGAACCCGGAATGCATGTGGCCAGCCTTATGATGTTGCAGTTTCCTGCCACTATGGTGAGGGTGAGAGGAGGAAGGCAAGATCGAATGACCCACGCCATCAGAGTATCCGCACCCATGGAAAGACGGGCGCCAATTGTCGCCGTGGCCAGGGGGACATGCCATGCGAAGGGCGTGGGCAGCGCCCGGGATCCTGGGCTGGGGTATTGATGGACACGATCACCCAACTTACCCAGAACTTTGATCCCACACAAACCGCCATCATCGCGGTGATCTTCCTCTTTGCGGCTATCGTCAAAGGCTTTCTGGGCATCGGCTTGCCCGCCGCCTCCATGGCCTTTCTCACGCTCGTCATGCCCCCGACAGAGGCGATCCCGCTTTTGTGGCTATCGATCCTTGCCACCAATTCCCTGCAATTCGCCCACGCGCCAAAAAAGCTTGATATCGCGCGCGAATACTGGCTTTTCGCGCTGGCGATCATGGTGTTCATTTTCGGCACATCCATGTTCATCGCCGATTATCCCACCGCGCTGCTGACCGTGGCCATTGGCGTCGCTATGGTGCTTTTTTCGCTCAATACCCTTTTCGGGATCAAGCTGCGCATCGGCCCGGGGCGCGGCTGGCAGCTTGGGTTTGGCGCGCTGTCCGGCACCTTGGGGGGGATCAGTTCCATCTGGTCGCCCACTGTGGCGATGTACCTGGTGGCGCGCGATGTGTCCAAGGAACGCTTCATCGGTGCCACGGGTTTTCTCTTCCTCGCCGGTGTCCTGCCGCTGGGCGCGGGCCAGGTGGTCGCAGGCATCCTCACCTTCCCGGTCCTGATCAAATCCGCCCTGGCGCTCTGCGTCGTGCTCATCGGTTTTCGCATTGGCGAATTGCTGCGCCACCGCGTCAGTCAGGATCTGTTTCGCAAGATCGTCCTCATCGCCTTCCTGCTGATGGGCCTGCGCCTGATCTATATCGGGCTGACGTGAGCCTTTCTTCTTGCCAAAAATATCCCCGCCGGACGCATAGACTCTATCCAGCCTTCCCATGCAGCATTTCGTTCAGATAGAGCCGCTGGATCTTCCCCGATGGCCCCTTGGGCAACTCCGGCAGGATATGCACGCAATCGGGTGACTTGAACTTGCCCACCCGCGCCTCACACAGCGCGCGCAGATCCTCCGCCGTGGCGCATGACGCCTCATTGAGCCGCACCGCCGCCTCAACGCGCTCTCCGTACTGCTTACATGGCCGCGCAAAGGCCGCCGCCTCCACCACGTCGGGGTGTTCGTAAAGCGCCTCATCAATCTCACGCGGGGCGATGTTTTCGCCGCCCTTGATGATCAACTCCTTCAGACGGCCCGTGACGAACACATACCCTTCGTCATCCATCCGCCCAAGATCACCGGTGCGCAGCCAATCCCCGTGAAACGTGCCTTCTGTGGCCTCTGGATTGCGCAGGTATTCCTTCATCACGTTGGGCCCGCGGATCTGGATTTCGCCCTCGACCCCGCGCGCGCATTCGCGACCCGCATCATCGGCAATCCGCGCCTCATTGCTGATCGCCATCCCCGCTGATCCGATCTTGTGCCGCGCGGGATCAAGCGGGTTCACGAGGCACTGCGCCGCCGTCTCTGTCAGGCCCAAAGACTCCACAATCGCCAGCCCAAACCGATCCTGGAACGCCCGCTGGGTTTCGATCGCCAAGGCAGACGAGGCCGAGCGCGCAAACCGCAACTGCGCCTTGAGCGCTGCACTCGGCTCCGCCGCGCCGTGCAGCAGGTGGCTGATGATCGTGGGCACGACGGAAAACCATGTGATGCCGCCGTCTTCCGCTTGTCGCCAAAACTTGCTGGCAGAGAACTTTGGCACCATGGCCAGCGACCCGCCCGACACCAACGCGCCCATCACTGACACGCAAAGCCCGTTGATATGGTAGAACGGCAGCACGCCCATGCCACGATCGGCCGGCGTCAATTCATGGGCCACGCTGACCGTCCATCCGCCTGCCAAAAGGCTCGCCTGCGTATGCACCACGCCCTTGGGCCGCCCGGTCGTGCCAGATGTATACATCAGCAGCGCATCATCATGCGGGTCCACGTCATGCAGTGGCGCGCGCGCATCTGTGGCGGCATAGAGGCCAAGCGCCTCGGGCCGAACCGTCTCAAACATTCCCATCTGGTCGTCATGCACAAACGCCACCCGCGCCTGCGAGTGTTCCAT
Source organism: Pseudomonadota bacterium (assembly GCA_038532355.1). Taxonomy (GTDB): domain Bacteria; phylum Pseudomonadota; class Alphaproteobacteria; order Rhodobacterales; family Rhodobacteraceae; genus Roseovarius. The sequence goes on from JBCBAT010000009.1 coordinate 100,826, forward strand.
CGCGTAGCGCAACGCATCTGGTCCGGCGGCGAGGTTCAGCATGGTCACCCGGAACCCGCCGTAAAGGGCCGCATAAAGCGCCTTCACGCCAGAAAGGCCGTTGGGGTGCATCACGGCGACGCTTTCACCCTTGGCAATCCCTTGCGCGGTCAAATCGCCCGCCACCTCAGCACAATGCGCGCGCAAGTCTTCCCAGGTCAGCGCCTCGCCGGTTTCGGGGAACACGAAGCCCACGCCGCCAACCCCCGCCCGCGCGTCAATCCAATCGCGCAGCGTGCCTTTGGGCGGCGTCTCAGGATCGAACTTCACTGCCCTGCCGCGCCCCAGTAGTCGCTGAAGATGTCCTCCAATGACGGCTCGCGCGGGGGAATTTCCCGCACGATCTTGGTCGACTGCAGGAAGTGACGGTAATTCACGTTCTCATTGACCGAATTGCCGCCCCACGTGCCACAGCCCATCGACAGCGAAAACGGCATACCATTGGTGAAAGACCCACCCGTAGCAAAGGTGTGCGCCTGATTGACGATCACCCGGCTGGTGGGGATTTTCGTGGCCAGCACCATGGGGCGGTCAGGATCGGAGGAGTGCAACCCCACCGAATGCCCTGCGCCCTGATAGCGTTGAATGGTATCAGCCTTGTCGACCGCCGCATCAAAATCCGCCGCCCGGTAGAGCGCCAACACGCGGCTCAGTTTCTCACCTGACAGCGGATAATCTGGGCCAATACCATCGGTCGGAACGGCGATGTAATCCGTGCCCTCCGGCACGTCGAGATCCAGCGCTGCGATCATCTTGTCGGCGTCCTGCGCGATGACGGACCGGTTAAGATGCCCATCGGGCCAAAGCTTGGCCACGATCCCCGCTTCATCCTCGACAACCGCGCCACCCGCCTTGGCCATGGCAGCAACGAAGACGTCATAGACGGCGTCGACGACCACAACCGCATTCTCCGACGAACAGGACGTGGCATTATCAAAACACTTCGATGCCCGGATCTTTTCCGCCGCGGCATCAAGATCGGCGGTCTCATCCACGATCACCGTGACATTCCCTGCCCCAACAGCCACGGCAGGCGTGCCTGCCGTCTGCGCGCGATGTACGTTGTTTTGGCTGCCCGTGGCCACGATCATATCGCAAGCCGCCATCAGGGCCTGCGTCTTGTCCTTCGATCCCGGTGCGGGGATCATCTGCACCAGGTCCGGATCCTCACCAATCTTGGCAAACTCCGCGTGGACAAATTCCAACAGCCGTTCCGCACAGGCCACCCCTTTGGGCGACGGGGCCAGCACAATCGAATTCCCGCATTTCAGCGCATTGATGATGTTATTGGCAGGCGTTGCCGCAGGGTTGGTCGAGGGCACAATCGCGCCCACCACACCCTTGGCTCGGGCGATCTCCGTAATGCCCGTCTCAGGATCATCCGCCATCACCCCAAAGGTCACCGCCCCTTTGATATCGCGCATGAGACCCAGCGTCTTGCGGTGGTTCTTCGTGATCTTGTCGGGCACATTGCCAAGGCCCGTCGTCTCGACCGCCAGCTCCGCCAATTCCCGGTTCCGCGCAGGCTCCATTATGGCCCAGGCGACGGCGGCGGCAGCGCGGTCGTAGCGCGCCTGCGAACCGCCCGCCTCATACGCCACCTGCGCCACGCGCGATCTTGCGATGATGCCCTCGATGCTGTCCTTGATCATGGCTGCACCCTCCTGACGCGCGAATTACACCGGCTTGTTGCTCGTTGCAAACGCGCGGTAGATGGAGGAGATCAGCGTGATCACGCCCGCAATGATCAGGATCGTGCAGATGGGGCGAGAGAAGTATTCGCCGATATCGTAATGCACCATCTGCATGCCTTGCGCGAAATTCTGTTCGCCGATCTTGCCGAGGATGAGGCCCAGCACGATACCGGGGATCGAGAACCCCGAGCGGCGCAGCAGGTAGCCCATGATGCCCGCCAGGAACATCACCATCACATCCAGCACCAGACCGCGACTGATATAGGCCCCAACGGTGGCCAGCATCAGGATCAGCGGTGCGAGGAACTGGAACGGGATCTTCAGCAGGTTCAGGATCGTCTTCGTCTCCACCACCCCTATGATCAGGATCGACAGGTTGGCGTAGAACATCGCGGCAAACACGATCCAAATCAGATCAGGTGACAGCATAAACACCAAAGGCCCGGGCTGCAGATCATGCATCTGGAACACCGCCACCATCATTGCCGTCAGCGCGCCACCTGGCAAGCCCAGCGCCAGAAGCGGGATCATCGCAGCGCCCGTCGCGGCGTTATTGGCGGTTTCGGCAGAGATCACGCCTTCCAGCTTGCCCTTGCCGAACTCTTCCTTGTTCTTCGACCAACGCACCGCTTCGCCATAGCTCATGAAGGCCGCAAGTGTCGCGCCAATGCCGGGCAGGATGCCGCAGAAAAAGCCCACGAGAATCGACCGCAGCACGGCCAATTTATGCATCCACAATTCCAGAAAACTTGGGAAGGTCATGGAGACTTTGGGCGCTTTGTACTTGCCGCTTGCCTTCTTCTCCGCCTGAACAAAAATCTCTGACACGGCGAAGAAGCCAAGGATGGCGGGCACGAAGGCAATACCAGCGGCCAGATCAGGCATGCCGAAATTGTAGCGGTTGATGCCGCCCACAGGGTCCTGCCCAATGGTCGCGATCAGAAGGCCAATGAGAACGGACATCCACCCCTTCCAGATCGTCCGCGCGCCCACAGAGGCCGCCACGATCAGGCCAAAGAATACCAGCGCGAAAATCTCAGGCGGGCCGATATTCTTGATCGCCCATTGGGCCAGCGGCTCGGTCGCGGCCATCATGACCAGGGCCGATGCAATGCCGCCGATAGCCGAGCATAAAACGGCCGCGCCCACGGCTTTGCCTGACTGGCCATTTTGGGTCATCGGGTAGCCGTCAAAAGATGTGGGCGCATTCTCAGGCGAACCGGGGATGTTGAACAGGATCGCCGTGATCGCCCCGCCATAGGTGCCCGTGCAGTAAATCACGGCGAAAAGCATCACGCCTTGCGCGGGTTCCAACGCGGCGGAAAAGGGCAGCAGGATCGCGGCCAGGGTCAGCATGCTGACACCCGGAATGGCGCCAAACAGCATCCCGCCGATTACACCGAAAACGAAAATCGCGATGGTGGTTGGGTCGCCAAATAGCGCAGCAGACCCTGCCAGAAAATTCTCAATCATCGCGCGTCAGAGTCCCTGTAGCTTGGCGTTCATGGTCAGGATCCATGCGCTGAAATCATAGAAGGGCGATGTGTTGCCCTGCGGCAGGGGCGCGTTCAGGATCACCAGAAAAAGCCCGATGAAAATGACGTAGATGACACAGGTCATGATTACGATGGGCTTCCAGCGGTGTTCACCGAACAGCCAGATGATGGCGGCGATGAAGAAGGGCGCGCTGAAATAGATGCCCACGGGCTTCAGGAGATAGGCAAAGATAAACGGCGTCAGCAGCACCGCGACCATGCGCGGCAGGGTGCCGGGTTCTGACAGATCAACAGGTTCATCATTGCTTTGCCCCATGGTGCCTTGCGAGGCCGCGCCGTTTTTGTACTGGAACCAAAGATTGCCCAGCGTCGCGATCAGCAAAAGGGCGATCACGACACGCGGCCAAGCGGTGGCCCCGAAAATATAGATCTCAATCGTCTGGTTAAACTCGAACGAAAAGCCGTAGAACACGGCCACGATCAACAGGAAAATCCCGAATTCAATCCACGATCCACGCGTCAAACGCCCCAAGGTGCTGCCCTCCCCCAATATACGCGACGGCGTGGCACCCGGGGGCGCCACGCCATAAGCCTGAATTCAGGCTTACTTCACTTCCAGACCCATGGCCTGATAGACGTCGCGATACTGATCGATGGACCGCGTGATCAGCTCTTTGGAGCCGTCCGTGTCGCGATAGCTGTCGATGACGGTCATGAACTTGCTTTCATTGAACGCCTGATAGCTGTCTTCGCAATACCCACGCTGGAAGGCCCATTGCAGCCATTCCACACGGTCGGCGGGCGCATCCTTGTGCACGTAGAAACCACGGAAACGCAGCAGCGGATCGAAATCCATGCCCGCCTCACGGTGCGTCGGTGTGTCGGCAAAGGCATCGGGACGCTCATCAAAGATCGTCAGGATCGGCTTGAACTGTTCCGCATCAAGGAAGTTGCGCACGTCGCCCGGCTGCTCAAAGAGCGCATCCACCTGACCGCCCAGCAACGCACCGTAACGCGGCGCACCCTTGTCGAAGGAAATCTGCTGAATTTCCATGCCGGTCGCGTCGGTGATGAACTTCATCGTCACCCGCTCCATCGAGCCTTCCTTGGACACGTTGGCGATGGTCGCTTTGCCATCCTGCGCCTTCACCCATTCCACGAAAGATGCCCAATCGGTGTAACGGTCTTCATCCGTGCGGATGTAGATCTGGCTGAAGGTCACCTGGCTGGTCACCAGCGGAATGAGGTCTTCAGCCGGGTTCGGCAAAGAGCTGTCGAGCGCGTGGGCAGAGGACGCATCGTCAATATGCTCCAGCACATTATAGCCATCTGCGGGTGCGGCCATGTAGGCCGTCATGCCCACGGTGCCGGACCCGCCGGGCTTGTGGTCACGGTTGATCGGCACGCCGGTCAGTTCTGTTACGGCTTCGGCCATCGCTGCGGCCACCTGGCCCGATCCCCCTGCGGGACCGTATGGTACGATCATGGTCAAGGCGCGTTCCGGAAAGCCACCGGGCTTGTCCATTGACGCCTCAGATCGCTTGCATTCAAACGCGACCGCGCTTCCAGCCGTGGCAATCGCGGCGACCACGGCCACCGTTCCAAAAAATTTGTTCATGTATTCCTCCCAGTTCCTTGCCGCGCATTGTTCCTCCCACGCGGCATTTTTGTACATCAGGCCCCACAGTTAGCGTTGAACACCCCTGCGGCAACTTGACGTATCCAAACATTGGTATTGAACGAAAAGTGATCTGTCCAGAAGTCTTCAACCTGTTGCGACGTCACCCATGCAAAAGCCCATCGCAAATCGGTCAACAACGGCCTGGGCAAGGGCGCACAGCCTCCTGACGCTTGCTGGCGCGGCGATCACCTAAGCCTTTTGAGGTGAAACGCCCATGTAAGCTGTGCGCCCAGCACCCCATGTGCGGGTGACCGATGGTGTCCCGCCCTTGGGCCAATCCAGCAGAACAAGGTCCGCTTTTTGACCAACCTTGATGTCGCCACGGTCGCTGAGGTTCATTGCACGGGCCGGGCCGGATGAAACAAGCGACCAAAGGGCTGGCAAGGATGCACGTTTTTCTTCGTGAAGGCGGGTCACGGCGGAAAGCATCGATGGGTAGAAGTAGTCGGAGGCCAAGGCATCGCAAAGCCCGGCCTCGACCATGTCCGCCGCCGCAAGTGAGCCGATATGGCTACCGCCACGCGCCGCGTTTGGCGCACCAAAGATGATCGGATCACCATGGGCGCGTGCGGCCTCTGCGGCCTCAAGCACCATGGGAAATTCGGCCACGGACGCCCCAAGATCGCGGAAGTAAGCGCGGGTTTCTGCGCGCGTGTCATCATGGCTGAGCATCGGGGCACCGGCCGCTTGGCCAAGCCCGGCCACCCGCGCGATCATGTCAGGCACATCACCACGGCGGTTCCAAACATCGCCCAGAAGGGCCACGTAGTCTTCATTGCTGAGCCCTGCGCGCTCCGCCTTGGATTTAGTGCGTTGCTTCATGCGCGCGTCATCGAGCGCGGCGACAGAGAAATCGGGGCTAAGTTCAAACCCGCGATCCTGGATCGGGACGTCATAGGCGCGCATGGTCATAGAGGTGTGATCGTTGAACGCGATGGAGGGCAAAAGTGGGCCGCTGAGCGCCCATTCGATGGTGTCCAGCGCCTCAAAGGCGAAGGTTTCCCACCGCAGCTGCACCCGGTTTTCCACCGTCAGGCGCGGCGCAAGGCGCTGCATCGCCTCCATCAGATCCCGCCCCCGCGCGATGTCACGCAAGCCTGGTTCCCAGCTGAGCGTGATGGCGTGATAGGCCGTGGCGATCCCGTTTGAGGCCAGCTGCCGGTCGGTATCGATCACCGCCGCCTCTGTGGGGAAGAACACGCCTGAGCGCGGCATCAACTGCCGCTCAAACGCGTCGCCATGCACGTCGATCATGGCGGGCGCCAGGATGTGATCGCGCGCGTCAATCACCTCGCCCTGCACAGGGCCGCCGATCTCTGCAATCCGGCCGTCCGAGACTGTGACCGTGGTCTCAACCACCTCATCCGCCAGAATGACCTTCGCGCCTTCAACTGTGAATGTCATGGGCAGCCTTATTCGTTGGTTCTGAGAGACGGTCCTAGGTCCGGTTTGTGACGACTTGGTGACAGGCGGCAGCACCGTCTTGTCATGCGCCTGTTACGCGACCGTCACGCGCGCGTCACGAGAATCGCACCCACTGACGTGGAATTGCTTTTTACACCCCAAGGAGAGCTTCATGTTCAGATCCATTGTCACCGCCATGTCATTGACCCTGGCGACGCCGCTGCTGGCGGAACCGGTCAAGTTTGCCGTCACGGATGTTGAAGGTCTGGAGGCGCTGCAGCAGGAATTTGCGGGCTTTGAAGCGGCTTTGGAAGAAGTGACAGGCCTTGATGTGGAGCTCTTCCCGGTATCGTCGCGCACCTCCGCGGTGGAGGCGATCAATCAGGGGCAAGTCGATTTGGTTCTGACTGGGCCTGCGGAATACGTGGTGATCAAGGAACTGACCGACGCGCAGATTGTAGTGGCCTGGCAGCGCCCGAACTACTTCGCGCAGATTGTGACCATGTCTGAAGGCGACATCGGGTCGGTCGAAGACCTCAAGGGCAAGACTGTCACCTTCGGGTCCGTCGGCTCCACCTCTCAGCATTTGGGGCCAGCGCAGGTTCTGGCAGATTTTGGCCTGGCCTACGGCACGGATTATGATCCGCAGATCATCTCCCGCAACGTCGCCGTTGAAGCGCTCATCCGCGGCGATGTGCAAGCCGTTGGCATGAACGAAGGCCATCTGCGCCGCATTCGCGCGGCCTTCCCCGATCAGGCCTTCACCGTGGTGGCTCGGGGCCGTGACCTGCCCAATGATATCCTTGTCGCGCGGCAGGACATTGACCCAAGCGTGTTGGAAAAGATCGCTAATGCGTTCCTCAATGATGCCGACACGCTGATGGCCGCCGTACTGACCGGTGAGGACAACCAGAAGTACGACGGCGGCTTCTTCCTCACCGAAGTGGATGACGCGGATTACGATTATGTCCGCGACATGTACAAAACCATTGGCGTCGATACCTCTTCGTTTGTTGGTGAATGACCCCCGTCCCAACCCAACTTGGGCGGCGTTCGCGCCGCCCGTTTTTGCGCGCGGCGCGGTGTGAATGGCTGATATCCTAGAGATCACCACGGCGCAGGCCCGCACAGGTCGCGCCGGTCAGGCTCTTGGCGACCCGGTGGTCACCGCACGGGATCTCAGAAAGGCCTATCCCGGTGGGGCGCCGGTTCTAGATGGGGTCAGCCTGACTATCCGCGAGGGCGAGCGGGTGGCGCTGATCGGACCAAACGGATCGGGCAAATCGACTTTGCTGAAATGCCTGATCGGGTTGCATCCCATATCGGGTGGCGAGGTCGAGATCATGGGCGATGCCTTCACAAACGCGCCGCCTGCGCGTCTGCTGCATCGATTGCGTTTGAAGACAGGATTCGTGTTTCAAAATCACTGTCTGGTGCGGCGGCGGTCTGTCCTGTCAAACGTGGTGCATGGGATGCTCGGGCAATCGGGCAGCTGGCGGGGCTTTTCACAGACGCTGGCCCCGCAAGCCTGGCGCGAGGCGGCGATGAAGGCACTGGCCGATGTAAACCTGGCAGCCTTTGCGGATGCGCGGGCTGATGCTTTGTCAGGTGGGCAACAACAGCGGGTGGCGATTGCCCGGGCTTTGGTGCGCGGGCCACAAATCCTGATCGCGGATGAACCGGCGGCCAGCCTTGATCCGGTGTCGGGCCGCGATGTGATGGATCTCTTTGCCAGGCTCTGCCGCGACCGGGGGATCACGCTGCTCTACACAACCCATGACATGGATCATGCGCGTGATTTCTCTGATCGCACGCTGGCGCTGAGACGCGGGCGAATTTTCATCGACCGGCCCAGTGCGGAGATCACCAAGCGCGATCTGCAGGAGACCTTTGATGGCTGAGGCGCGCCTGCATGCCACGCCAGAGCGGTGGTCGGGCCTGTCGCCGGTCAAGTTCGTGCTGTTGGTGGCGGTGCTGGCGTTGATCATCGCGTCGATGACCCAAGTGGCGCCCACGCCCAAGCAATTGGCTGACGGGGTACCAGGCATGATCCGCCTGACCGACCGGATGATGCCGCCCAATCTGGACCCCGTCTTCCTGACCCGCATCTTCTGGCGCATCGTGGAGACGTTTCAGATCGCCCTTGTGGGCGCGGCCATCGGGATTTTGCTGAGCCTGCCCATCGGCTGGCTGGCCGCGCGGGGTGTGACGCCGCTGGGGCGCGGCGGGTATCTGGTGAAAGCGTTTGTGTCGCTCTTGCGTACGATCCCTGATCTGGTCTGGGCGCTTTTGTTCGTGGCCACGGTGGGCTTGGGCGCGGTGGCGGGCACGATGACCATTGTGGTGGACACCATCGGCTTTTGCGGCCGCTTTTTTGCCGAAGCCGTTGAGGACGCCGAAAAGGAACCGCAAGAGGCGCTGTCGGTCATTGGTGCGAACAAGGTGTCCATCTTCTTTGGGGCAATCCTGCCCGACACGGCGCCCTCCATGATCAACACCTCGCTCTTTGCCTTGGAAAAAGCGGTGCGGTCATCTGTCGTTCTGGGCCTCGTTGGCGCGGGCGGGATTGGGCAGGAATTGAAAGTGGCTTTTGACCTTTTTCAGTATCAAAACGCCTCCACCATTATTCTGGCGATCTTCGTGGTGGTTTTGCTGATGGAATGGGCCACGGATCGCCTTCGGGCCAGTTTGCAGTAGCGCGCTTCACAATACGCGTAGAAAGCTTTGCGTCAGGCGCAGGTCCAGTTTGTAGTTGGGGACGACAAGGCTGGTCTCATGGACCTGGCTCAATTCCTCAATGCGCACCTCGCGCAGCTGGCTTTCCTTCTGCGCGCTGTTTTCGAGGAAAATGCCCACGCCCAGCCCCTCAAGAATGGCCTCTTTCATCACCGGAAAGCTGGTCACTTTGACGACCCGCCGCATGGTCAGCCCGGCTTTCTTCAGCGCGCCTGTCACGACGCGTTGAGTCAGCGATCCGGTTTCCGGCAAAAGCAGCGTTTCGGGCACAAGGTCATGCAGGGACACCGTGTTACGAGATGCCAATGGATGGCTCTTGAGCAGGTAAAGAACGTACCGCGCGCGGCAAACGGGGACGTAATGCCAATCATCCTGCCGGCTGGGATCGGTTACGATCGCAATGTCTGTCTGTTGCCCGTTGAGCAGTTCCATCGCCGTGGTCCAATCGCACAGCGCGAAGTCGATATTCACATCCGGGTAGAGGGCGGCGTATTTCGCGATCAGCCGCAAAGCAGGCTGCGGCGCGTTGGCGATGATGCGCAAATGGCCTTCGGAAAACTCGGAATAGCCACGCAGTTTTTCGTCGATGACGGCATCGAGCACGGCGTATCTATCTGCCAGGTCAAAGAATTCCTGACCCGTGGATGTCAGTTGCACACCGTCGCGCGCGCGGATCAAAAGGCGGACACCGACTGTGTTTTCTAGGTTTGCCACATGCTGCGTCACCGCCGATTGAGACACGCCCATCGCACGGGCGGCGGCGGAAAAACTGCCTTGCCGCACGACCTGAGAGAAGGCTTTGAACTGGTAGGGGTTGAACACCGGGCGACATCCTTTCGCCCACAGGTTTAGCAGGCATAAGTGACACTTATTTGTCGTCACAGAATCGAGATTTGCGCCGCCTACCCTTTGCCCAGATCGGTAAGCGCGAGGGTGGGATGTCGAAGATCGTACTGTCAGGTATTGGCAAATCCTTTGGTGACACCCCCGTTCTGCGTGGGATCGACCTGACGGTTGAGGCCGGTCAATTTGTGACGCTGGTGGGGCCATCAGGCTGCGGGAAATCCACGCTTCTTCGCATTCTGGCGGGGCTTGAGGCGGCGGATACCGGCACGGTGATGATCGGCGACGCGGACGTCACGCGCACACGTCCTGCGGATCGCAACCTGGCGATGGTGTTTCAATCCTACGCGCTCTACCCGCATTTGACCGTGGCCGAGAACATGATGACGCCCTTGAAGCTGCGTGATCTGGGGCTGGCGGGGCGGTTGCCTGTCGTGGGACCGATCTTTGCAAGGGCGGAACATCTGCGCCTGAAAAAGCAAGTGAATCGCACGGCGGCGACACTAAAGATCGAGGCGCTGCTGGATCGTAAGCCGGGGCAATTGTCCGGTGGGCAGCGGCAGCGTGCGGCCCTTGGCCGGGCAATGGTGCGCAACCCGGTCGCCTTCCTGATGGATGAGCCGCTCAGCAACCTGGATGCCGCCCTGCGCGTGCACATGCGGGCGGAGCTTTCGGAGCTGCATCGGCGGTTGCAAACCACCTTCGTCTACGTGACCCATGATCAGGCTGAGGCGCTGACCATGTCCGACCAGATGGCGGTGATGATGAACGGGCAGATCCTGCAATACGGACGCCCTGCGCATGTCTACAGCGCGCCTGCTTCGCTGGAGGTGGCCAAATTCGTGGGCTCCCCTGCGATCAATATCCTGCCCGGGGAGATCAATGGCACGGGCGGGTTGTCGGTGATGGGCAAGGCCCTCGCCCCGGACACGCAGCTTGCACGGCAACCTGTCTCCGTGGGCATCCGGCCAGAGCATCTAACTCTGGACCCGGATGGGCCGTTCAAGGGCGTGATCCGGCACCGGGAAAACCTTGGCTCGGACATTTTTCTGCATGTTCAGATTGCAGGGCTGGAGCGCCCGGTGATCCTGCGCAGCCATCCCAAGGTGTTGGCGGGTACGGGGCTGGAAGAAGAGGTGACGTTTTCCGCGCTGGTCGATGAGGTGCATGTCTTTGGCGCGGACGGTTTGCGGCTGCGCGTGGCGCGGCCCAGCCTGGTGGAGGTCGCCTGATGCCCGGCTCGCGCGCCTATCTGTGGTTTATCGGGCCTGCCATCATTCTGATGGTGCTGATCCTGCTTTTGCCCATCGGCATCGCGGGCGCGCTGAGCTTTACGGATTACTCGCTGGGCAATACCAGCGCGAATTTCGTGGGCACCGAGAATTATGAACGCATCTTCACGCGAACGACCTATGAAAAGATGTTTGGTGCCACGTTTCGCTATGTGTTCGTGGTGGTGCCGCTGACCGTGCTTTTAGGCCTTGGGGCGGCACTGCTCATTCACTCGCTGACGCGCTTCGGGGATCTCTATAAGACGATCTATTTCCTGCCTGTCATGGCCGCGCTCATTGCCATGGCCATCGTGTGGGAATTCGCCTTCCACCCCACAATCGGGATCATCAATGCGACGCTGGAGCGAGGCTGCGGGACGTGGCTGGAGGCGTGGGATTGGTATGCCGCTGGCTGTGACCGGACGTTTCCGCTTTGGTTGACCGATCGGGATTACGCGATCTGGACGGTGGCGTTTATCGGCGTCTGGCAAGGCTTTGGCTTCAATATGGTGCTCTATCTTGCCGGGCTCACATCCATCCCACGAACGCTTTACGACGCCGCTGACATGGACGGCGCGCAATCGGGGTGGGAGCGGTTTCGCCTGGTCACCTGGCCGATGCTGGGGCCAACCACGGTGTTCGTGGTGACGATCAGTTTCATCCGGTCGTTCCAGGTCTTCGACACGGTGGAGGCGTTTTACCCCCAAGGCGGGGGCCCGTCGAAATCCGTCTATGTGATGATGTTTGCCATCTATGAAAAAGCCATCCAGCAGAACCTGATGGGGATCGGGGCGGCGATCACGGTCGTGTTCCTCGGCTTCGTGATGTTCCTGACGATTTTGCAGCGGTGGCTGGTGGAACGGAGGACGCATTATGTCTGACGCAAGCGCCCGCTCGTCCGTCCTGTCGGACGGTCTCGCATTGCGGTTTTCCACGCGGGAGGCGATGAAGCACGCGGTGCTGATCCTCGGCGCGGTGGTGGTGTTGCTGCCCTTCTACGTGATGGTCAGTTATTCGTTGAAGGCGCCAGCGGAGATCATGCAGCAGACCGGCGGGTTTCTTGGGTCACAGGAGCCATTCCGCGATGATTTTTGTGTGAAGTTGGGCAATGCAGTTGAAGACTGCATGGTCAATCCCATCGTCTACAACTACACCACTGCGTTCGAGAAAGCGCCGCTGGTGCGGTATCTGCTGAACGGTGTGATCGTCACCGTCTCAATTTTCCTCATCCAAGTGATCGTCGCGCTGCCTTGCGCCTATGCGTTGGCCAAGCTGAAGTTCTGGGGGCGGGAGGCGGTGTTTGGGCTGGTGCTTTTCTGCCTGCTCATTCCGGTGCATGCGATTGCCCTGCCGCTTTACATCATGCTGGCCAAGCTGGGCCTGACCAATTCCTATGCGGCTTTGATCATCCCGTGGACGATATCCGTCTTCGGAATATTCCTCATGCGCCAATTCTTCATGACCGTGCCCGATGATCTGATTGATGCCGCACGGATGGATGGGATGAGTGAATATTCCATCGTGTGGAACGTCATGCTGCCCACAGCGATCCCCGCGCTCATGGCCTTTGGCATCTTCAGCGTCGTCGCTCACTGGAACGATTATTTCTGGCCCCGCATCGTGATCACCGGGAACCGCGATCTGTTCACGCCGCCGCTGGGCCTTCGCGAATTCAAGGGCGATGCGGATGGCGACAATTTCGGGCCGATGATGGCCACCGCTTGTATCATCGTGACCCCGCTCATCGTGGCCTTCCTTCTGGCGCAACGGCGCTTCATAGAAGGGATCACGCTTTCAGGAATGAAGTAGGGCGGGCCAAGGCCCACCCCACCACGACATCCCAACAGGGATACCAACCGGGGCGCTGCCAATCGCCAAACCGTCAGGCCCCAAGCAACTGGAGAGAGTAATGAAAAAACTCACAACCGCAATGGCGCTTGCACTGCTCGCAGGCCCCGCGATCGCCGAAGACAAGATCGTCATCGAGTTTGCCTATCCTTATAGCCACCTCTTTGACGTGACCTATGAAAAGATCCTGCCGAAATTCTATGAGGCGCATCCGAATATCGAAGTGAAGATGCGCGCGACCTATGAGTCCTATGAAGACGGCACCAACACCATCCTGCGTGAGGCCGTCGCGGGCACGCTTCCGGACGTGACCATGCAGGGGCTGAACCGTCAGGCGATCCTGGTGGAAAAGGGCATCGCCAAATCGCTAGAGCCGTTCATTGCCGAAGAGGCTGATTTCGCCAAGGATGGCTATCACAAGGCGATGCTGGATCTGGGCACGTTTGAAGGCGATGTCCACGGGCTGCCCTTCTCCATCTCGCTGCCTGTGAGCTATTACAACATGGAGACGATGGCCAAGGCGGGCTATACCACGGAAAACCTGCCCACGACATGGGATGAGGTGATCACGGCCTGTGAAAAGCTGCAGGAAGCCGGTGTCGACAACCCCATCTTCTGGGGCTGGAACATCACGGGCAATTGGTTCCTTCAGGCCATGATGTGGAGCCAGGACAAACCCACCGTCATGGGCACGGATTTCACGCTGGATGAGGCCGAAGGACTGACCGCGCTCAACACCATGCATGACATCTTCCGGGGCTGCGACATGCAGAACCTGGAATGGAAAGCGGCTCTGGCCTCTTTCGCCGCGGGCGATGTGGGCATGATGTTCTGGTCCACCTCTGCCGTGGGGGCCGTGGAACGGTCCATGGGGGATTTCACGTTGGTGACGAATGAGTTTCCCGGGCTGACAGCGGATGGCCCGATGGGTCTTCCGGCGGGTGGCAATTCAGCGATGATGGTCTCCACCTCCGAGGATCCGGCAGAGCTGGATGCGGCGTGGAAGTGGTTGAAGTTCATCACGTCTGGTGAGGGGGCAGCCGACGTGGCGCGGACCACGGGCTACATGCCACCGAACCAGGCCGCCAATGAGATCATCCTCGCGGATTTCTATGCCGAGAACCCGACCAAGGCCACCGCCGTGCGTCAGCTGCCGCTGCTGCGCGAATGGCAGGCCTATCCTGGTGACAACGGTCTGGCGGCGACGCAGGTGATCTATGACGCGCTCGAAGGCATCGTGACGGGTGAATTCGACGACATGGAAGAGCTGCAGCAAGAGCTGACGGAAGAAGTGCAGGACCTGCTTCCAACCGGTTCTTAAGAGAACAGGCTGGGGGAGCTTTGCTCCCCCAGACCCGCACCAAAGCTGGGGGTGCTTTGCTCCCCCAGACCCCCTCAGGATATTTTCAGCAAGAAGAACAGCATGAAACTCCTTCAGTTTACTGACATCCATCTGACCGCGCCGGGCCAAACCATTGGCGGGCGTGATCCCAATGCCAATTTTGAACGCGGGCTTGAGCATGCCATGGCGCTGCATGCAGATGCCGAGGCCCTGTTCATCACCGGTGATCTGTCGGACTGGGGCGATCTGGAGGACTATCAGCGCCTTAAAGACAGCATCGCAACACTGCCGATGCCGGTTCATCTGTTGATCGGAAACCACGATGACAGACCAACCATGCTCAAGGCGTTTCCAGAATTGAAGGGCGATGGCGGGTTTGCGCATCATGTGATCCCGCTGTCCCTGGGCCATGCGATCACGCTTGATACATGGGGGCCCGGCACCCATGCGGGGCATTTCTGTGCAGACCGGGCCGCGTGGCTGGAGGAGCAATTGCACGCCCTCCCCGGCCCGATCTGGATTTTCATGCATCACAATCCCGTGCCCACACGCGTGGGCCCCATGGATCATATCATGCTGCTCGACAGCGATCGTTTCACGCAGACATTGGCGCCGCATCGCGACAAGATACGCCACATCTTTCATGGACATTGCCATCTGACCTTGTCGGGGTCGCTGTTGGGTATCCCGTTTTCAGCGCCGCGCGGCACCAACCATGCAGGCTGGCCCGATTTTTCCGCGAAACGGCTTTTGTCAGCAGCAGACCTGTTTGAAGCTTATTCAGTCGTATTTGCCGATCAATCCACGACCATCATTCATCAGGTTGAATTCGGGTATGGCGGAGCGATCAAAAGCGAGGGATCACCGGAATACGCAGACTGGGATCGCCTGACAATGGTGCGCTAGGCTGTATCTGGCGCATGTGAGGGTATCGCATGCGCCAAACGTCCCTGCCCAATCATTTGGTCAATTCCGGGAACACATGACTGCGTTTGACGTAGCCGTAGACAAAGCTGCTGTCGATTGAACTGATCCCCCCCATGGGATGAAGCCTCTGCCGGACAAAACGTTCGTAATCTTCCAGATCGCTCACCACCACGCGCAACAGATAATCGGACAGACCGGTCATCACGAAACACTCCAACACCTCGGGGATCGCGCGGACACGATCCTCGAATTCGGTGACGGTATCTTCTGAATGTTTCTCCAGGCTCACACGCACGAAAGCCATCACCGGAAGGCCATAGGCGGCGGCATCCACATCAATGCTGTAGCCTTTGATGACACCTGCACGCTCCAGATTTCTAAGGCGTCTCAAGCAAGGTGACGGCGACAGGTTGACCTTGGCCGACAGATCCAGATTCGACATCCGCCCATTTTGCTGCAAAGCGCGGATGATCTTGCGGTCCGTGGCGTCAAGTTTGGCAGGATTTGGCATAATATTCCAATTAATGCTTTTTATGAGGTCAATTTAGCAACCATTCACCTTTTGATCCAGCCCATCATGCCATCCAGGACATGAGGTGTACCAGCATGAAAAACGACCAAGCAGGCTTTGCCACACGGGCAATCCACCACGGATATGATGCGCAGTCGCATCAGGGATCCCTCAATCCGCCGGTCTATCTGACATCCACTTTCGCGTTTGAAAACGCCGAAGCCGGCGGCGCGATGTTTGCGGGCGAACACGAGGGGCATTTCTACAGCCGTATCTCAAACCCGACGCTGGACCAGTTGGAACAGCGCATTGCCAACCTCGAAGGCGCAGAGACCGGGCTGGCCACCGCGTCGGGCATGGGGGCCATTACCTCTGTTTTCTGGTCGTTCATCAACGCGGGTGATGAGGTGATCGTCGACAAGACGCTTTATGGCTGTACTTTTGCCTTTCTTAGTCACGGGCTGACCCGGTTTGGCGTAACCGTGACACCGGTGGATATGACCGATCCGGCAAACCTGTCTGCGGTGATCGGCCCGCGCACAAAAATCGTATATTTTGAGACCCCCGCGAACCCCAACAACCGTCTGGTGGATATCGCCGCTGTGTCCGAGATTGCGCATCGCGCGGGGGCGAAGGTGGTGGTGGATAACACCTATGCCACGCCCGTGCTGACTCGCCCGATTGAACATGGGGCCGATATCGTCGTGCATTCCGCAACCAAATATCTGGGCGGGCATGGTGATGTGGTGGCGGGTCTGGTTGTCGGGTCCACAGACGACATCCAACAGATCCGTCTGGTCGGCCTGAAGGATATGACAGGGGCCGTCATGTCGCCTTTTACGGCCATGCTGATCATGCGCGGGTTGAAGACGTTGGAATTGCGCGTTGATCGACATTGCCGGTCCGCCATGCAGGTGGCGCGCGCGCTGGAAGATCACCCTGCCGTGCAAAGCGTGCATTACCCGGGGCTGGACAGCTTTGCCCAAAGGGATCTGGCCGCGCGTCAGATGGCGCAATTCGGTGGGATGATCCCGTTTGAAGTGAAAGGCGGCAAACCTGGCGGCATCGCGATGATGAACCGCCTGCAGATGATCCAGCGCGCTGTCAGCCTGGGCGATGCAGAAAGCCTGATACAGCATCCCGCCAGCATGACCCATTCCACCTACACGCCCGAAGAACGCGCCGCCCATGGCATTGGCGAAGGGTTGATCCGTCTGTCGGTGGGGCTTGAAGCAGTGGATGATATCATCGACGATCTGATGGCAGCCTTGTCGCAACACAATGCCGCGGCCGCATAGCGGTGTGAAAATCAGTCTTCTGACACCTGCTGTCCGATGAGGAAACTATCATGACCTACAAAATCGGGATCGGCCCCAACCTGCGCAAATCAGCGTATTTCGACGCGACGGTCAGGGACGGGGTGCAAAGCTTTTCCGTCTACAATCACATGCTGATCCTCGGCCATTTCGGCGATCCGGAGGCGGAGTATGATCGGCTGATCCATGGTGTGGCGATGTGGGATGTGGCGGCGCAGCGGCAGGTGCAACTGGATGGCCCGGACGCGGCGAAACTGGCGCAGTACCTGACGCCCCGGGATCTGACCAACACCCGCGTTGGGCAGGGACGCTATGTTCCTTTGTGTGACCATGAGGGGTGGGTGATCAATGACCCGGTCCTTTTGAAGCTGTCAGAGACCTGTTTCTGGTTGTCTGTGGCGGACAGTGACATTCATCTTTGGGCCGCAGCCATCGGGCGGGAACGCGGCTGGAACGTGACGGTCAGTGAGCCTGATGTGTCCCCCCTGGCCATTCAAGGTCCGAAAGCGGAGGACGTGACCGCCGCCCTGTTCGGGGAGGAGATACGCAATTTCAAATATTTCGGGTTCCGCCAGATGGAGCTCGACGGCATTCCCTTGGTTCTTGCGCGATCAGGGTGGTCCAAACAGGGCGGGTTCGAACTTTATCTGCAGGACAGTCGCGAGGGTCTGCGCCTGTGGGATATGGTCAAGCAGGCTGGCGCACCTTTCGGGATTGGGCCTGGCGCGCCCAACGACACAGAGCGTTTGGAAAGCGGGCTGATTTCCTATGGCGCGGACATGCGCTGGCAAATGCATCGTGCAACGCCGTTTGAGATGGGTCTGGGATCCCTCGTGGCGCTGGACGCAGGCCATGATTTTATCGGCCGCGCGGCGTTGGAAAGCCTTGCAAAAGACGCCCCGCCCCGCCAACGCGTTGGTCTTTTCATTGAGGGTTCACCGCCCCCACCAGGCCACCCTGTGCCCTTGATGCACGGCGACCAAGACGTCGGATATGTCAGCGAGTTCGCGTTTTCCAAGCGCGTCGGACGCACGATTGGTGTTGGCTTGATCCGATCCGATTTGGCCAATGGCGCGGCTGGGCTTACCATCACTGTAGCAGGCGAAACGCACGGCGCACGCATGACAGACATCCCATTCGTATGAGCGATGGAGAGCGCGCAAACCCAAAGGCAGCCCGTTGTCCGATCAAAGGGTGGCCAAGGCAAAGACAAGCGCAGGGCCAAATTGGTGTTGAACGATCAGACCGTCAGCACGCAAAATTTTGACTGATCGGGAAAGGGAACACGCCATGTCCTCAAACACCCAACACCTCAAGACCATCGAACAGCGGCTTTTGTGGCTGTCCCATTGGATGATCCATCACGCCAACCATATCCGGCCCAAAGTGGATGGCATCAAGGTGGGCGGGCATCAGGCCAGTTCGGCCTCCATGGTGTCCATCATGACAGCGCTTTACTTTTCGAACCTGCGGCCAGAGGATCGCGTCGCCGTCAAGCCCCATGCCTCCCCGATTTTCCACGCGATGCAGTACCTGATGGGGAACCAGACGCGTGAGAAAATGGAGAACTTTCGCGGGTTTGGCGGGGTGCAAAGCTATCCAAGCCGGACGAAAGATATCGATGATGTGGATTTTTCCACCGGGTCCGTCGGGTTGGGTGTGGCGATCACCTCGTTCGCGTCGCTTGTTCAGGATTACATCGCGGCCAAAAGCTGGGGGCGCGATGTTCCCATGGGCCGGATGGTGGCCCTTGTGGGTGATGCGGAACTGGATGAGGGCAATATCTATGAGGCCCTGCAAGAGGGGTGGAAAAACGATCTGCGCAACACGTGGTGGATCATCGATTACAACCGTCAGTCACTGGATGGCGTGGTGCGCGAAGGACTGTTTGAGCGCATTGAAAAGACGTTTGACGCGTTTGGTTGGGATGTCGTGCGGATCAAACATGGCACGCTGCAGCGGGCCGCTTTTGAGGAACCGGGCGGGGACAAACTGCGCGACTGGATCGATGCCTGCCCCAATCAGGAGTATTCAGCGCTCACCTTCATGGGCGGGTCGGTTTGGCGCAAACGCTTGATGGATGATCTGGGCGATCAGGGCGATTTGACGGCCCTGATCGAACGGCGCAGCGATGATGAGCTTGCCGCGTTGATGGAAAATCTGGGCGGCAACTGCGTGGAAACGATGGCCGATACCTTTGCCGCCATCGATCATGATCGCCCCACCTGTTTTCTGGCCTACACGATCAAGGGCTGGGGCACGCCGATTGCCGGGCACAAGGACAATCACGGTGGGCTGATGAACACGACCCAGTTTGCCGAATGGCAACGGCACATGGGGATTACTGAGGGGGAAGAATGGGAACCGATGGCCGCTGTGCCTGACCCTGCCGCACTACGGGCATTTCTGTCGGATGTGCCTTTCTTTGCCAAAGGCCCGCGCCGGTTTCAGGACAAGACACTCGACGCGCCGGAGATTGAGCTGTCCTCGGATCGCGAAATCTCCACCCAAATGGCATTCGGCAAAATCCTGGACGACCTCAGCAAGGGCGACAGCGCACTGGCCTCGCGCATTGTCACCACATCGCCGGATGTGACCGGCACCACCAACCTTGGCCCCTGGGTGAACCGTCGCAAGCTATTCGCGCGGACAGCGCAGTCTGATGCGTTCATCGAACACCGCATCCCGTCCACGGCGAAATGGGAATTCACGCCGGACGGCCAGCATATAGAGCTGGGCATCGCAGAGATGAACCTGATGCTGCTTCTGGGCGCGGCGGGCCTGAGCCATAGCCTGTTTGGTAAACGGCTGATCCCGATTGGTACACTCTACGACCCGTTCGTGTCTCGTGGCCTCGATGCGTTGAACTATGCCTGTTATCAGGATGCGCGTTTTATTCTGGTGGGCACACCCTCTGGTGTGACGCTGGCGCCTGAAGGCGGGGCGCATCAATCTGTCGGCACGCCCCTCATTGGCATGTCCCAAGACGGGCTGGTGGCGTTCGAACCGGCCTTTGCGGATGAATTGGCCGTGATCATGGCATGGGCCTTTGACTACGTGCAACGCGATGGCGAAGGGGACCCTGATGAACACACATGGCTGCGCGATGAAACCGGCGGGTCGGTCTATCTGCGCCTGACCACGAACCCGATCGAACAACCCGGAAAACGCCACGACGATGCGTTCCGACAAGGCGCGGTGGATGGGGCCTATTGGCTGCGCCCACCCGGGCCTAACTGCGAGGTGGTGATCGCCTATCAGGGTGCGGTGGCCCCGGAAGCGATCAAGGCCGCCGGCATCATCGGCGAAGGGCGTCGTGATATCGGCGTGCTGGCCGTGACCTCAGCGGACCGATTGAATTCGGGCTGGACTGCCGCCCAAAGGGCACGGTCCCGCGGCATCGAAAACGCCACCTGTCACGCCGAAACCCTGATGCAGGATCTGCCAGCGCATTGCAGGCTGGTGACGGTGATCGATGGCCACCCCGCCACCCTGTCATGGCTGGGTGCCGTGTGCGGCCACAAGACGATCCCGCTGGGCATAGAGCACTTCGGCCAAACCGGCACGATCGGCGACCTATACGCGCATCACGGCATCAATGCCGACACCATTGCGCGCAAGGTCCAGAACCTGACCGATGGGAAGAGATTACGCACACGGGTTTCAGCGACGATCTAGGGTTGCACCGTATTCCGAACACCAACAGGACAGGGTCAATTCAACCCGCTCGCATAGCATGGACGGCGGACAGAAATTCATTGCGGACCGCGCGAATGCGATGGCCAACGATCAGGAAAAGCACAGCCTACGCCACCGCTCAATCACGTTCCGCAAAGTCAAGCGCATGACAGGGTGATCCGATCAGCAAAAAGGCGACCGACGTTTTCAACCTCTGGGGCGCGTTCTTTATGAAGATCCTCCAGCGCGGCTTGGGAGGACGCGCTCAGCCGATCAGGGTCAAACGCAAGAAGCGTGGCATGACAGCCTTGACCCTGACCCCGTATGCGAGGCGGCGCAGCGACCTTTATCGCGTGATAGTAGGTCGCATCATAGATCGCGATCTCTGCTTTGACGTCGGCCAAAACTTCCGGGTGGGGCAGAACGCGGGTGAAGCTGATCTCCAATTGATCATTCTTGAGGCTGGCACGCACCGCACTCGGCGAGGCCAATGCAATGGGCGCACCATCAATGAACAGCTTCGCAAATCCGTCAAACCCGCCTTGCCAATCCGTGTAAGCGGCAGAAAGAGCATCTTGGTCAGCCAGGGTCAGGCCACCGTCATCCGATGGGGTGACGCCGTCAAAAGACAGGATGTAAAGCGTGTGGAACGGATCAAATCGCCACGTGACTTCGAGGGCCTGCAACACGCCGTGATCATCCACAACAGCGTCGATCCGCGCGTCTACAAACACATGCGGATGCGCCATCGCGGGGCGCGGGTTCAGCAGCGCGGCACAGATAAGCGCCACAGTCAGAAGCCCTTGGATCATCCCTGACCAAGCAATTGAAAGGCCTTCACGTGATCCGTGCTGTGACCGCGTCATGGGTCGCTCATCTGTCGCGGTTTCCATAGGTCCAAGTGCACGCGTCAGTCAGACACGCGGTAGATACCAGTCGCGCTGATATAGACCAGGCAAGGCTCGGCACCGGTGCATGTCATGTCGTGGGATACTTCCCCTTCGGAGCCCACGTAGCTGCCTGCCGTCAGGTCTTGCGCGGCTGAAAGATCCTGGGCGGCATGGGTCAGTTCCCCTTTCGCCAGAACAATCCTGAGCGGCGCACCATCCGTATCGAGCCGCACTTGCGCGCCCGGCTGCACCCTGACGAAACTGCCATGGCGCGCCCCGTCTGAATGGTCGCCCCAAAGAAACGCCATCTCCGTTCCCGCATCACCCGTGATCCATGTGGTGTCGTTGGCGGTCAGCCAGATAATATTGCGGGCATCAATATTGATGGGCCGTTCCCCGTTGTCGAAAGCTTCTTCTGCCGGGCGCACCAAATAGGGACCGGACTCGATTTCCAGAAAGGCCAGACCACCGCCCGGCCCTACGGCAGTGATATGCGTCTCACCGGCGGGTTGTGTCCAAAACGATCCCGGCTCCATCCAGAACATGGCCGCCGTTGGATCATCGTTGTGCACAACCCCATCGATCACCACGGCCCGATAAGTGATATTGTGGATATGCGGCGGCGATGAGAAACCATCGGCGAACTGAATAAGCGCACCCGTCGCGACATCCTCCCTCAAATCCCCCCACAACACACCTGCCTTGGGGCTTGCATCCCCCCTCAGCGGGTTGAGCGGGATCAATTCAAAATCATCTCGCGTGACGACCTCAACACTGGGCGTGGCATGGGCTTCGGTCGCCAAGACCGCCGCGGTCACAAATGTGGAAAGAGATTTGCGCATCCTGATACGCCTTTCTTCTCTGGACTCGGTTTCACTTTGTAAGATAGGAGGGCGCATTCTCAGGATAATAGGGAGAGATGCGGATATACTATCCGCTTCAGCCAATTAATGAGCCTGGATCCAAAATCACTTGAGCTGTTTGTTCGTGTCGTCGCCTTGGGGGCCATTGGCAAAGCCGGGGCTGAACTAGGGCTGTCCAGCACGGCAGCCACGCAGCGCATCCAGGACCTGGAAACAATTCTGGGGACCCAGCTCTTGCACCGCACCACGCGAACCGTATCCCTGTCCGTGGATGGCGAGGTGTTCCTGGGCCACGCCCAGCGCATACTTGACGACATCGAAGACGCGTTCTCCGATCTTCAAAATGATCCGGCGACGATCAGCGGGGACCTCCGTGTGGCAAGCTCGGCCTCCTTCGGGCGCAAACATCTGGCCCCCTACATGGCGGAATTTCTGGATCTCCATCCGAACCTGTCTTTGCAACTGCACCTCAGTGACAGCGCGTTTGACATCGTCGAAAACGGGTTTGATCTGGCGATCCGCCTGGGCGAGCCGGCGTCTTCCACACTCAAGATGCGGCGCATCGGGGAAAGCGCGCGCATCATGGTCGCCGCGCCTGAGTATCTTGCACGCCGGGGCATGCCCGCCTCACCCACCGATCTGCGCGATCATGACTGCCTGATCCGCTCAGATATCCGCAGCTGGACGACGCGCGGTCCGGATGGTGCGATTGCCAATGTGAAGGTATCGGGCAAGTTCAACACCAACCTGGCCGAGGCGGTCACCGAAGCCGCGCTAAGCGGTATGGGCATCGCGCGCAAATGCCGCTGGGAAGTGGTCGAGCATCTTGAAGATGGAAGCCTGAAAGAGGTTTTGCACGAACACACGGTCCTGCCAGAATGGGGCATTTTCGCCGTACGGCCCCCCTCGCGCACGCCCCCACCCCGTGCGCGCGCATTCACCGATTTCATCGCCGCCAAGTTCAAAGAAATAGAAGCGATCAGGTCCAAACTTGGATGACCGCAATGGTGGCAGACCCAGCGACGAAAGGACGATCTCAAAAGGCCTGCCAAAATCGCCGGTGTCTGGCTCCCTTCGGTTCTTCCACCCCATTTTCTGAACCACCCCAAAACGTGGCCCGCCGCAGGTGCCATCCCAAGCCAGCAATCACACATATCCCATCACACCGCCCGAACCGGACAGAAACCAGCGCGTGAAGCCAAGATGCCGAACGCCGACAGAGACCGCATTCGTTGCTGAAAAAGCATGTGAACGAGAAGGCCCAGTGGCGGAGCGGTTCGCACAAAGTTCGAACCCGACGCGCTCAGGTAGCCGGAGGCGGTAGCGCACTTGAAGAAGACGAAAGAAGACCGGCAAACAATTCTAACTTAAACGTGTTAAGAAACATTTTTCAAAATTTACATCGCGCCAAACACCACATTAAGACTTCAACTGCGGAAAGCGGGCATTCTCTCCCAACGTTAAAAATTTAATCGTGCAATCACAAAGCGGACAACCAGAAGACAATTCAGAAATTGCTTCCCGTTTCAGACAGTCAGTTACTCCAAAGGCACTTTGCGCGCCGCAACTCCACATGTCGGCGACGACATCTCACATTCCGACGGCTAAGTCGCCAAACAACACGGCGTGGTTGATGGTACTTTCAGGTATCTTTTCAAAGTGCTCAGGTTCCGGATACGCGAAACCATGAACGGGTACTGTCAGAGGACCTTGGTCTTGAGGCTTGTTGATCCGCTCCATTCCCGCTTGCGTGGTTAAACGCGCTTATTTTTCGCAAATTCAGCGCAGAGGTCATCTAGTTGACGACGATGTTCTATGTTCGATTGCGCCTGTCAATGGTCTCAAACGTTCGCATCCATCCACGCCTCTTGTTAAAACCGCTTGAAGCAAGAATGCAGTCTTTCAACCTCAAAGAACGGCGCCAATTTCTTCCGCAAAATTCATTTTTCTTCCCGCAAACTAAGACGAGTTCGGGTTCGTCTGGCGGCGCCTAAGAACGCAATAATACTACGGAGCCTGTTGCCGTTATGCACTGCTGCGTAACCAGCGCCAACCGATGCCTCGCAACCGTTAAGAATTTTCATATGCCGGTTCGTCGAAGAACCGCACCAACTGTCTTGAACAAAACGCCCAGGTCAACCCGCAGCGACATCGTCGCGAAATACCGACGGTCCAACATAACGCGTTCAGTGTAACTGACGTCATTTCGACCAGAAACTTGCCACAGACCCGTCACGCCTGGCCGCATGGCGAGGTAAATCTTGCTGTAAGCGCCATACTTCTCAAGCTCATCAGGCGTCACAGGTCGCGGGCCGATCAGGCTCATGTCCCCCTTCAGCACGTTGAATATCTGAGGCAGTTCATCGAGGCTGGTTTTACGCAAAAATTCGCCAAACTTGGTCACTCGAGGGTCATCGCGCAGTTTCCGATCCATGTCCCAGCTTTTGCGGGCCACTGGGTCGCTTGCAAGCAGGGCCTGCAAACGCTCTTCCGCGTCTGGTACCATCGTGCGCACTTTCCAGCATCGGAAAACACGGCCATTTTTACCAATCCGGTTGTGCCCGAAGAAACCCGCGCCTCCCGACATTCGCACGCGCACGTAAAGAACGGCTATTATTGGGATCAGGATCGGCAACAGCATGATAGATATCACGAGATCAAAAACGCGTTTTGTCGATCTCGCGTAAACTGCGTTTGGTTGTTCATAAACAACGCCGCCATTGGCGCCGCGCGCAGGGTTCGAAACTGGGTTTTCCATATGACTGTATCCAAATGAGCCAAGAGCATAAGTCGAATACGACTGTGCACCCCCAATTACGCACAGTGGTTTCAGGGGTAGTCATACCATTTTGCTGCACCTGCGAATACATGGGGGGCGCTGCATGGCAGCAAAAACTTACAATTAACTGGAAGATAAAAGCGCGGCTGAAAAAGCGCTAAAATTTTATGTTTATTATCAGTAATTTGGGTGGTGACGCGCGCAAAAGTGGGCTGCCGTAATTTTGTGCGATCCGTTGACTCAGTTTATTTCTGATTTCGGCGCGTCATAGGTCAGCCGGAAATTCAAGCACCTTTGCTGTATTATCGAGCACAAGTGCCGGAATATTGTGCGGCTTTAGGTTGACCTGTCCAACGTTGGGCAACAAAGTTTGCGATGATTCGAAAAATGGCTGCCTTACGATTTGGACCGCATCATGCTGCCGCGCAGCATCATCTGCAGTGGCCAGTTGTCGCCAAAACAGGCATGCAAACAATAAAGATCAATGACAGCAAACCTATGTGCCAGATAAAATCCAAGACGGTTGGCGCAGATACCGCTGACGCTGCCGCTGAAGGCTAACGCGGAACACCTAGGAAAACGACAAAGAGTATACGCATTGTGAAAGGTCAACCGAATACCACGAAACGTTTGCTTGGTAACAGCGCCCGCAAACCACTCGAGCAAGACACGACCGATACATCTCAAGAACAAAAAGTCGGCGGGTTGGTGGCTATTATTGCAGCGGCCATGTTGGCATTGGTTGCGACGGTTGGGCTTGTGATCATTTACAATGTGTCATGGTGGTGGTGGCTACCGATCTATTCGGTTCTGGGCGTGTTAAACGCCGTCATCATTATAGGTTTTTTATCATGGACGGGCAGGTAGTTCCGGGCACGGCACCTGATGGGATTTCAAGCTCTTAGACAAATGCGCAGTTAGCTGTCACCATCCAGTAATTCTCACAAGCCCAGTTGATAGGCCCCCCCGACCACCTGGTCTTCCCGTCGCTGCTATGGGCTGGCGCAACCGTAAAACTTAACCTCGTCGGAGAGCACATCTGTGAGCTTCGCGCGCTCGGCGGTGAATTCGGCGGTATCAGGGCCGGGCTTGCGGAACAGGAACGCGCGCAAACGCTGCCGGGTTTCAGGCGACAAGACGCTGCGGATGGCTGATTTGAGACCCGTCTCAGTGGCCCAAACGGTTAGTGACGGAAACCGCGGCACATCGCCGGTGTTCCTCTTCTCCAACTCGGTGTCAAAGAGTGCTGCGTCGATACCAAGGCGAGCCGCGATTGGCCGCAACGCCGTGTTCGGGTCAACAATCATGTCTTCGAACCGAATGGTAATTATGTTCTCGGCCGGGAACATCGCTTTCAAACGTGTTTCCGCCGCCCGATAGCGGCTTTGACGCAGAAGGAACCCACGGGCCTCTGATGTATCATCGGCGCTCTCAAAAGCGATCTGCGCGGCAAGGGTTCGCCGCGTGCGCCCGGTCTGACGCGCAAGTCGGTAGGCAGACAAAGCGCGAGAGACAGGATGACGGGTGAGCACGATGATCACCGCATCGGGATTGTATTCCTTGATCAGCGCCGGTGCGCCGGGGCTATGCAGATATGTGGTCGATGCATCAAGCCGCCAGGGCGTCGTCATGGAGGCAAAAAGATAGTCGTAATGCGCTGCTTCGCGAAAGATCGCAAACTGCTCATGCCGCGTTGATCCGCGGGAGACGTAGCTTTCAGGGTCAACATCGCTGAGATGGGCGCGTTTCACATCATCGGGATCAAAATCCGCCGCTGAAAAAAAGTTGGGTTCCTTGATGCTGCTCAGGGTGATTTCGGGATGCGTATCAAGCCAAGCGGCAAGTTGCGTTGAACCGGAACGTGGCGCGGAACAAAAGAAAAGATTGGCTTTTGTATCGGTCATTACGCGTCTGCTCCTATGCCCCTCATCTTACACTAGCTGGGATCAGACGATCGTCGTCGCGGCTCAACCTGTTTCGGTATCCCCGATCAAGAGAACTGCGGACCCATTCACGGGAGGCCCCGAAACTGAAACCAAGGTGCGCCGCCGTCGCAAGCCCACAAATACGCCAAAACAGCCCCGCCCTGCCGGCCCGGCGTGAAAGAAGGATCGCGCTAGCAAGGATGCCAAGCAAATAGGCAACAGGAATAACAAACAGCGCTGGCGAAAAGAACAGGCCCAGAAGTATAGTCGCGATGAGCACGGGTAACAGAAGAGACGGTGCCAATTGCCGCAATCCCAACCGTACCCCATGCTTGCGGGCCCGCTGCATGCGCCCTTTCCCGTTGCGCGCGTACTGACGAAAAGTCGCGCGCACAGTGTTTCGCGGGATGTAATCCACCATTAGGTCGGGCTCTAGAAAAATCCTGCGGCCCGAGGACGTCAACCTGTAGTCAAACTCTGCGTCCTCGTTTGCACGAAAACCGGTGTCGTAGCCTCCAACAGACAGAAATGCGTCCAGAAGGAAGGCGGCATGGTGGCCGTGATCCACAAAACCCCTGACAAGACCCGAGCGATGCGGTGAGCCCCCATTTCCAAGCCAAGACCCAAACAGAATGGCGGCGGCATCGCGCGTTGGGCCTCCACCCACAGTTTTGAGGGGTACAACCACGCTGTCCGCTTCGGTTTCCGCCAAGGTGTTGAGAAGGCCCTGAATATAGTGATCAGGGTAAGAGGCATGTGCGTCGATGCGCACCAACACGTCGATATTACCTTGATCCCGCGCCCGCTTCGCCGCCAGATTGAGGGCATGCGCTTGCGTCAGCTGACGATTCTCAAGCAGCGTCACATCATCACGCGCCAAGCCACGCACCAGATCTGATGTTCCATCCGAAGACAACGCGTCCATCACCCAGATTTCGGGCAGCTCACCGTTGCGCAATGGCACAGACAGCTGATTGATCACTCTGAGGATGTTCGCAGCTTCATTTAATGTGGGGATGACAACAACCGGTCTCACGCCGCGTCCTTCTCCGACAATACATCGTGCGCTGACAATTTGACGATCAACGCCCGTTAATCAAAGAAGGCCAAAGATCCCGATACTCTGCAAGCGGCTTACTCCTGAAAGCCCCAAAACCGCTGGTAACCCGCCCCCCAGCGCCACAATTCTGAGCAAAGGATTGGCCAAAAGCCGCATTTTTAAGACCATCGCTTTTCGTGTCGTCCAACATGCGACGCCTCCTCTTTTGCGAGAACAAGGTCGGCTCGCCAATAAGCTCATTGAGATGTTTGGGTCCTCAGTGCCGTTCGCCTCTCGCGCGCGTCATACACCTGCATAAAAATCAGGCATCCTGGCGTCTAACGCCAGCTTAACCGCGCCTCACGCCTGCGGGAACGCATGAAACCTAGGAAACTTTGCGGCTGGCCTGCTAGGCCGACAGGGCACACCGCGAGTGTACGAGACACAGAAGCTGGACGAACGCCGGACCATGTTTCAAATGACAATGCCTGAGAACAATGCAATTTTCGGCCAGCGCGGTCTGAGGATCGTCGCTTTTTGGCTCGGGTTTTCACTGTGGTTTCCTGCGTTTGGCTTAGCGCTCGGGCCCATCACCTTGCAACCCACCGACTTTGTCATCCTGCTGTCTTACCCGATCCTACTTGTTTTCTTGCCTAGGCTGTCGGGTCTGGCATGGCTGGTCGTGATCGTTTTTGTCGGGTCGACCCTGGTCTCGTTTCTTGCCATGCGCGGATCCACTGTCGTCTTTGCTTACTACCTGGTCTTTTCCCTGCCCTTTTTGATCATGATGTTTCTGGTGTGTCGGGAGGAAGAGGCCGCAATCCTTTTCTTTAAAGGGTTTTTTGTTGGGGCGGCGCTTTCTGTTCTATTTGCGTTTATTCAATTGGCCGTGGGGACAGAACGGCTTGATTTCCGCTCCAATCGCAACTTCTCGCTGCCTCAGCAGTTTAACCGCGCATTTGCACTCTTCCCTGAGATTTCGACCTTTGCCACCCATCTCATCTATCTGATGAGCGTGGCGTTGGTGTATTTTCGCAGCGGGGTGCGCAAAGTCTTCACCCCGGCGGGGCATTTGCTTTTGATCCTGCTGTCGGCCACCGTCGCACTGATGTTGACGCGGTCTTCGTCGGTCATCCTTGTTGCACCGCTGGTCTTCGCCGTCGCGATCCTGGCAACGCAGAAATTCACGACATCGGGCGTGCTCAAGCTCCTCGTGGTGGTCACCTTGGGTGGCCTGCTCCTTTTGCTGTTTTTCAACCATTACTATGCCGACCGTTTCGAAAACAACGCGGCGTTTCGAAGTATGCAGCTGCGGGGTATCACGATGCTGGTGGGCCTGTCTGTTTTGGGCACCGGAGAGATTTTTGGCGTGGGTGTGGGGAACAATTTCCAAGTGACATGGCGCGCCTTGGAACTGGGCCAGCAACTCGGGTTTTCGTTCATCACCGTCCCATCCGGCGTCAACAGTTTCGTTATCGCGCGTGTGTTCGAGGAAGGGTATGGCGCACTCCTTCAGTTCGCAGCCTCTTTCGCGATGCTTGTTTGGGCCTTTTGTCAACCGAACAAGGGCATTGTGACGAAAGCGCTCTTGGTGCTGTCCGTGGCGTCGCTGCTTGTGAGCCTTTTGGTCACGGGATACCGGGGCATTTATATGAATTGGGTGTGGTTGATCGTCCCCGCCGCCGTGCTGGCCCGCACGGCATCGGCGCAACGCATTGCCGGATAAGACCTGTTTATTCTACCAAGTCTATTTTTTGGGCATGAATACAGATGCGGTTACGGTCAGAAATCCAATCGGTTGGACCCTGTGCGCACCGTTGCGGTGACTTGTAGCACGTCACCGGGCATAAGGCTGTCCGACGTCATATCGTCGAGCTTCAGGCTCCCCGGCTGCCCTTGTCTGAACACCTCGTAACCGTATGTCACATCATCTGACTGCAAGAACGACCCTGCGCCAATCAGCATCAGGTTCTGGTCAACCGCCGAACGTGCGCGCAACAGCCGTTGGAACTCTTCCCGCTCGTTTCCAATCTCAGACAGCAGGTCGATCTGTTGGCGCGATTGCTCCAGCCCGAATTCATCCGCCGTCCGACCAAGGTCAAGCTCCAACCGACTGATTTCACCAGAGGTTTCCAGCACCTGCATCGAAATTTGCAGGACAAGCCGGCGGGCATCCGAAAGCGTCGATGCCGGCGCGATCCCCCGCTCGACAAGCGTTTCCGCGCGCTCAAGCTCCCCGGTCTCAATCTCGAGAGCCTCAAGCTGCGACTGCTCCAACTCTCGCAGAATGCTAAGGCGATTTTCCAACTGGGCGATGCGAACTTCTGTGTTGGATGTCGTGATCGCGCGCTGAACAGCACGCGCTTCGAGCCAGTCATTTGCCGTCTCATCAAGCCCATCCACCGGTGCCTCGGAGATAGCGTCCGTAGATGTGTCACTGCCTCCCGCGCCGGGAAGGGCGTCAACAGTGGTCGTCGAAAGCATGTTGTTCAGATCTCGTTCCAGTCGCACAAGTCTCGCGCGTGTTGCGTCGATGTCCCGCTCGATGGCATCACGTTGCGCCGCAAGGCTCAAAATCTGGTATTGGGGCACAAGTAACTCAGACGGCATGCCCAAGCCACCGGCAAGGGCAACGGCCTGCCTTACGGTCATCCCCGGCAGAAACGTGTATTCCCCGCCATCTCTCACATCGCCCAGCACGTAGATCGGGCGGTAAGACGCGATATCGATAATCACCTCACTCGCTGAGATGCGCCGCCAGCTTTCTTCGCCATCCGCATCTGTGATGCGAAACGGTTTTGTTGCAATCGCATCCGCAATCTCCAGCTTCAGTTCCGGCAGGGTCTTGCCCTGAGCCCGGATCGGCCCTGCCAACGGCACTTGGACCATCCCATCCGGCCCAATCGGCGCGCTCCGCTCAAACTCGGGCGATCCCACGATTGAGAAAAGGACCGCGTCGCCAGGGGCAAGGGTCAGTTCAGACTGAGCTGCACCGACAGTCGCAGAGAGCGCCATGACCCCCGCGAAAACCATCGTTTTCAGTGCAGTCAAAGGTCTCGTGTTTGCGAAAGCGGCCATTCTTTCCCTCCTTGGATTGCAGGCATCTTGCACCCGCGCAGACCCAAATTTCTCGGTAAAAGTGCTGTACCATCATTCTAACAAACGCTTCAGACCGGAACACAAGAGCCGCGAGGCGGATTGGGCTCAGAGCGGCATCACTTGGCCCAATCCGAGGAGTGTCTGCTCCAAACTGCACAATTTTGCGCCTTTTCATATCTGGATCGAAGGTTTTGCGTCCCAGATGCTGTCGCGCCGATGTACCATTTTGATGGGCTGTTTTACGTTATGCCTGTGGCGAACATCCGTATACGCTGCGCATCAAGAACTTAGACCAAACACGCGGGTGCAGAATGACGGAAGTTAATCAGATCCCGACACCCAAGGCAGCTGAGATTGCCGTCATAGAAAGCGCGCATCAGGGCGAGTTGCTCGATATCGCGGCGATCATGAAAACGATCTGGGCAAACCGCTGGCTGATGATTGTCCCGGCTGTCGTGTTTTCCGTGCTCGCGTTCATCTATGTCCGGCAGTTGGCCACACCGTACTTTTGGACCTCCGCCCAAGTGGTGTTTCAGACAACAGATGAACAGATCGTCAATCTGCAAAGCGTCTCCGGAAGCCTCGACCAGTTTGACCCACAGACGATTGCGACCGAACTTTCCGTGATCACAAGCGAGCAAGTCTTGTTGAAGGTCGTGGACCGGATGGATCTCCTCAACGACCCCGAATTCAATCCCTATTACGGCATCGACCTGACCGAGCTTTCGCCTGAGGACGCCGCTTTCATCAAAGAGCGCCAGTTGCCAGACACAATTGCCACCCTGCGCGACTCGCTAGACGCCAGTCTGCTGCCGGGGACATACGTTTTTGAGCTCTCTGCCTATTCGGCGGACCCGGTCAAAACCCGAGATCTCGCCAATGCGTTGACCGATGCCTATCTCGAACAGCAAGTTGCACGAAAGGTCGAGGCCACCCAGCAAGCCTCAGAATGGCTGACGCAACGGGCCCAGCAACTTCAGTCTCAATTGCTTGATGCCGAAGCCCGCATCGAGAATTTTAGATTCAATGATGTTGAGGGAGTTGAGTTTGCGGATTCAATTGAACTCGAGCGGTTGACCCGTGAGGCTCAGGCTATTCGCGAACTTTACCAGCACTTCCTGACCCGACTTAAGGAAACCGCCGCGCAAGAAGGCCTTCATAGGGCAGATGCGCGGGTTCTGTCTTACGCCGTCACACCGTTAGAGCCCTCGTCTCCCCGCACACGGTTCGTTCTGCTGGCTGCTGCGCTCGCCGGGTTTTTCCTGGGGCTTCTTGCGGTCATTGTCAGAGAGCTCTTACTCAAACCCGGGCTCAGATCGGTTGAGGCCTTGGAAGGTGTTTCGAGGCACGCTGTGCTGGGAATGATACCCATGCTGCCCGCGAAAGAGCAGCGCCGGTTGGCGGCGACGCTTTCAGAAAGTACCAATGAGGCATTTTCGCGAGCGATCGAGCATGTGCGGCTCTCGATCGTCTTGCGGCCGTCACGACGTATGGTGAGAGGGAACAACCTCTCCTTCGCGTCCAAATATCGCGCTGTGCAAGATGACTTTGACGCTCCGAAGCAGAACGGCACACCATCCGCCACGATTTTTGGTGTGACCTCAAGCACCAAAGACGAAGGCAAGACGACGACGACGATCGCGCTGGCCCATTCCTTTGCCGAGGCGGGCGCGCGCGTGTTGCTCATCGATGCCGATCTCAGACGGCGAAACCTGAGCCAGTTGCTCGCCCCGGGCGTCGAGCGCGGGATAATCGCCGCGGTGGACCCAAACGCGGGGGATGATGGCGCGCCATTCACGGTGGCCACTGATCTCGGGTTTGATCTCTTGCCTGCAGAGATGCCCGTCGACCGGCCCGTGGATTTCTTTCAGACAGACGCGTTAAAGGGCTTCATCCAAGAGGTGCGTTTGAAATATGACTACATTTTGCTCGACACCCCGCCCGTTCTCGTGGTCCCGGATGCCCGCGCGCTTACACTTATCATTGACCAAATGATCGTTGCCTTTCGGTTTGGGAAGACAACCAAAGCCATGGCGAAGGAAAGCCTGGCAGCACTTGAGGCAAGCGGGGTGACGATCTCGGGCATGGTTATGACGAAAGTTCCCGCGCGGGATTTTGAAGAATGCAATCACGGTCTGAGCGTGCTCGCCTATTGAGTTTGCGGAATACGGCAAGAAGAAACGCATGGCCGAAGACATCACCGATAATATGAACCTGCTCATGGGGACTGTGCACACTGAGGTCGTTACTCTGCGCCCGCGCGGTCGCTGGTCTGGGATGGGTCGGCCATGACCAACACTCAGGCTATTTGGCGGCTCTTTCGCGAACTGCGTGAGTTGCGATGGTACCTAATCCTTCTGATCATTTTGGGCGTACTCGTCACCTTGCTTGAAGGGGTCGGCCTTTTTCTGCTGATGCCCATTTTTGCAACGCTGATCGGCATGTCAGGCGACAGCGATATGACGGAATTGACCGGGTACAGCTTCCTCGATGATCTTCTGGGCAGCCTTGCAGATGATACGAGGCTTACCACCCTGATCTTGGTGGTGATGACGTTGATCATCCTCAAGAACATCGCTCAATACATCGATGCCGTAGGATGGACATGGTACGACGCGCTGGTCAACAAGCGCATTCAGGCCAAACTTTTTGCACGGCTCATGGCCAATGATCCCCGTGATACGCTGCGCGGGCCGGGGCGATTGCTCAACAC
>JBCBAT010000010.1:0-129795 GCA_038532355.1 Pseudomonadota bacterium
GCAAGGACCCAAATTTTTTGAAAAAATTTGCCGCCAACGTTGGCGGCATTTTTTTGCCAAAAAAATGGGTCCCGGTGGGCAGGGCGCTAGCTTTGCCTGCATGAGGTATCCTGTGTCCAGACTTGGACCCGAGCTGCGAGGAAGGTTCGCTGACCGGGACATCATCGTGTTTGACGGCGAATGCGTGCTCTGTTCGGGGTTTTTCCGCTTCATGCTGCGTCATGATCGGGAAGCGCAGTTTTCTTTTGCCATGGCGCAGGCGGAGGTGGGGCAGGCTTGCTATGCCGCGCTTGGAATGCCTTTGGATGATTTTCAGACCAATCTGGTGATCAAGGATGGGTGGATTTACACCGACCTTGATGCGTTTGCCGCCGCCATGTCGGCGCTGGGTTGGCCATGGAAGGGTTTGGCTGTCGTGAGGTACCTTCCGGGCGTGGTCAAGCGGCCGATTTATCGTGCCGTTGCCGCCAATCGCTATCGCCTGTTTGGCCGCTATGATCAGTGCATCAGACCCGGTCCGGAGGTCAGGGCGCGGTTTGTCGAAGAAGGGCTGGTTTGAGCGGTTTTGCACAATTTGGGGTAAGTTTTCGGATGCCAAAACCCAATTTGTACAGAAGTCTAAGCTGTCGCTTTGAACGGTGTCGCGTACCGTCCGATGCGTTTACCTGACACCGGCGGCGCCGCGCATTTGGTTGGAATTTGCCGGGATCAGCCCCGTCCGTGGTACCCGCAACGCGCGGCGTTCATTTGCGGCGCGCGTTGCGGTAGGATTTGACCAACGTCATTTGGAGAATCGCCATGAGGATCGTCGTGAAACTTTTGGGCGGGTTGGTCGTGTTGATCGCCATACTCGCCGGGGTTGGTATGCTTTTGCCCCGGGAAGTGACGGTGGAACGCAGCACGGTCATCGATGCGCCCGCCAGTGACATCTATCCCCTCGTGGCCAATCTGGAGGCCAATCAGCAGTGGAGTCCTTGGGTCGGCTTGGATCCCGACGCGCGCTTTACCTACAACGATGTGGCGCAAGGCGTTGGGGCGACGATGGATTGGGCCTCTGACAGCACGGATGTGGGCAATGGGCGAATGGAAATTACGGAAGCCGTCGAAAACGAGGCGCTGACGGTCGCGCTCAATTTCGGGGATATGGGCGGCGGCACGGCGTTTTGGGATTTCGAGGAAGCGGATGGCGCCACCACGACCACCTGGACATTGGTGGCGGATATGGGCGCGGGGCCCATTGGGCGCTGGTTTGGCCTGAAAATGGATGATTGGGTGGGTGCGGATTACGAACGCGGTCTTGCCAATCTCAAGCAGGTTGTCGAAGGCGGCTGATGCAGGTGTTTGACATCGCCACGCGGGGGCAGGGGCTTTACGAATTTACGCCGCAAGTGGTGGATTGGGTGCGCGGCCACGGCGACGGGGTGCTGACCCTGTTTGTGCGGCATACCTCGGCCAGTTTGCTCATTCAGGAAAACGCCGATCCGGAGGTGCAGACCGATCTGCGCAATTACTTTGCCCGGCTTGTCCCGCCCAGCACCGATCCATCCATGGCCTACCTCACACACACTTATGAAGGCCCCGATGATATGCCCGCCCATATCAAGGCCGCGATGATGCCGGTCAGCCTGCAAATCCCGGTGGAGGGCGGGCGCATGGCGCTGGGCACGTGGCAGGGGATTTACCTCTTTGAACATCGCGATGCGCCGAAGACCCGACAGGTCGCGGCGCAGTTTCTGCCCGCATGAGCGAGGCGGCGAACACCGCGCAGGCTTGGCTGAAAGCCCATGCCGCGGACATCTCTGATTGGACGGCGACGATATTTGATTTTGCCGAACCCGCGTGGCGCGAATACCGGTCTGCGGCGTGGTATGTGGACCGGCTGCGCGCCGAAGGGTTTGAGGTGGAAGAAGGCTCCGGCGGGATGCCCACGGCCTTTTGCGCGCGGTGGTCCCAGGGGGATGGGCCAGTCGTGGGGATGTATGCCGAATATGACGCGGTGCCGGGCAACTGTCAGGCCGCCGCCCCGGAAAAGCGCCCGCGTGAAGGGTTGAGCGACCTGGCCGCGGGCCATACGGATCCGCATTCGGGGCTGGGGATTGCCGGGCTTGCAGGGCTTTTGGCGACGAAGGCCGCGATGGAGGCTCATGGCATTCCCGGCGGGCTTCAGTTCACCGGCGAACCGGCAGAGAAGGTGCGCGGGTCCAAGCCTGTTCATGCGGCCAATGGCTATTATGACGGGCTGGCGGCAATGCTGTCGTTCCATCCGTTCTACATGCTGCCGCTCTGCAATACGGTGCGGTGGGATACGCAGTGCGGGGCGGCCTATTCGATGATCTATCGGTTCCGGTGTGACAGCCCGGAGGTTTGGGGCGTAACAGATGGCACGCCCATTCCGCAAAGCCATTCGGATGTGCGCGCGCCAGGGGCCAATGACGCGCTGATGATGATGTATCAAAGCGCGCGCACGCTGCGGGAGGGGATGGCACCCCATCGCGGCGGGTGGTCGATATCTGAGGCGATCTTGGGCGCAGGGCAGGCCACGGCGGATAACCTGCCCGCGTTGCAGGCGGATTTGCAGTACATGATCCGGGTGCCGGATCTGGCGTTGGCTGAGCGGATATCTGACCAGCTTGATCGTTTGGCAGAACACGCGGCGGCCATGACGGGATGCCGGGTGAAAAAACACTGGGTGTCGAAATCGCGCCCCGGGCTCACCAATCATGCCATGGCGCAGATGGTGTGGGAAGAAATGCAGGCCGTCGGCGCGCCGGAATGGTTGGAGGCGGGGCTGGGACGTGCGCGGCAGGTGCAAGAGGCCTGCGGATTTGAGGCGAGTGAAAACCCGCTGATCGACGCCTGTACGCGGCTGATGGACCCGAAGGAGGCGGAGGCGATTTTGAGGCAGGATTTGCCGCCATCGCAAATGAATGCCACCTCGGATGACTACACGGATATGAGTTGGCACGCGCCGCTTGCGCGATTTTACGTGGCGCGCCCGGCGTTGAAAGGCGGGCCCTATCCGGCCTGGGCGATGAATGCGTTGGGCGGGATGCCTGAGACGATAGACCCGATGGTGACAGTGGCGTCAGAGGTGCTGGCGCGCGGCGCGCTGCGGGTGTTGACGGAAGACGCGTTGCGCAAGCAGGCCTGGGCGGAGTTTGAGACGCGCACGGGGGGCGGCGTTGGGGGATCGGAATGGATCGCGCCGCTCGCTGATTATGTGCCGCCCGTGGGGTTTGCCTGGCCCGAATACGTGGAAACGGTGCGCGGGCGGCATTGGCATGTGTGAGCCGCGCGTCGCTCCCTTGCGGGCGCGCCGTGCCGGTGCAATGATCGCGCAAATCGGGAGGATTGAGCATGGCCAAGGCATTCGCGTCGCAGGGGGATTTGTCTGAAAAAGAGACGTCGTTCACGGAAATCGGGGACGGGCTTTATGCCTTCACGGCCGAAGGTGATCCCAATTCCGGCGTGATCATCGGTGATGACAGCGTCATGATCATTGAGGCGCAGGCAACGCCGCGTCTGGCGCAAAAGGTGATCGATTGCGTGCGGGGGGTGACGGACAAGCCCATCTCGCATCTGGTGTTGACCCATTACCACGCCGTCCGCGTCCTTGGTGCCAGTGCCTTTGCCGCCCCGCAGATCATCATGTCTGACCGCGCCCGCGCCATGGTGGAAGAACGGGGGCAGGAGGATTGGGACAGTGAATTCCAACGTTTTCCCCGGCTTTTTGAAGGCCATGAGGATATCCCCGGCCTGACCTGGCCCACCACTACGTTCAGCGATGAAATGACCGTTTATCTGGGCCGGCGCAAAGTGGTGATCAAGCAGATTGGCCGTGCCCATACCGCCGGTGACAGCGTGATCTGGGTGCCGGACAGTGAGACCATGTTCACCGGCGACATCGTGGAATACCGATCCGCCTGCTATTGCGGGGATGGGTATTACCGCGAATGGGGCGCGACGCTGGACGCTGTGAAATCCTATGATCCGAAGGCCATTGCCCCGGGCCGGGGCGATGCGCTTTTGGGGCGGGAGATGGTGGCGGCCGCGCTGGAGAGCACGCGGGATTTCGTGGACAGCACGTTTAATGCCGTGAAACCCGTTGCGGCCAAGGGCGGCACGCTCAAACAGGCGATGGAGGCGGTGCGCGAGACCTGCGATCCCAAATTCCATGATTACGCCATTTACGAACATTGCCTGCCCTTCAACGTGGCCCGCGCCTTTGATGAGGCGCGCGGGATCGATCACCCGCGCATCTGGACGGCAGAACGGGACCTTCAGATGTGGGAGGCGCTGCAAGGCTAACCCATGGTCGCGCCACGCTATCAGACGCAAATTCAGCTTTACCCCTATCAGCGGGTACCCGATCAGGATGCGCCACCACGGCGCCACCCGGTGGTGATCGTGGGCGGGGGCCCTGTGGGGATGGGGCTGGCGCTTGACCTCGGGCGGCGGGGCGTGGCCTGTCTTGTGCTGGATGATCATGACGGCGCAGGCCAAGGCAGTCGTGCGATCTGTTTTGCCAAGCGCACGTTGGAGATTTGTGACAGGTTGGGCTGCGCGGACCCAATGGTTGAAAAAGGCGTTGTCTGGAGCCGGGGCCGGGTCTTTCGCGACACGCAAGAGATCTACAATTTCGATCTGTTGCCGGAGGCGGGCCACAAACGCCCTGCATTCATCAACCTGCAACAGCCCTATTTTGAGCAGTTCATCGTCGACGCAATTCGCCACCAACAGGCGCAGGGCGCACCGATTGAGATCAGAGGGCGCAATCAGGTGACTGCGCTGTCCCAACACGCCGATCACATCGCGATGGAGGTGAACACGCCGGACGGGCCTTACCAACTGGAGGCCGAATACCTGATCGCCTGCGACGGGGCCGGATCGCCCACGCGAAAGGCAATGGGGCTTGGGTTTGAAGGGCGGGTGTTTGAAGATAATTTCCTGATCGCGGATATCCGCATGCAGGCGGAGTTTCCCACAGAGCGGCGTTTTTGGTTTGATCCGCCCTTCAACCGAGGGGAAACCGCGTTGATGCACCGTCAGCCCGATGATGTCTGGCGGCTGGATTTCCAGTTGGGCTGGGACATTGATCGTGAGGCGGAGCTGGATCCGGCCCGCATCAAGGCGCGCGTGTCGGCGATGATCGGGGGTGACATCGCCTTTGATCTGATCTGGACATCGATCTACACCTTCCGCTGCTGTTCGATGCAGGATTACCGCCATGGACGAGTTCTGTTTGCCGGGGACAGCGCCCATCAGGTCAGCCCCTTCGGCGCGCGGGGCTGCAATGGCGGGATGCAGGATATCGACAACCTCGGCTGGAAACTGGCCGCGGTGCTGGGGCGCGCGCCGGAGGCTTTGCTCGACAGCTACAATGTGGAACGCAAGATGGGGGCGGCAGAGAATATCAAGAACTCCTCCCGCTCTGCCGATTTCCTGACACCGCGCAACCCGGCCCATCACCTGTTTCGCGATGCGGTGCTGGATCTGGTCGGTGAGTTTGAATTTGCCCGCCCGCTTGTGAATTCGGGGCGGTTGTCCCAGCCGTGCGTCTATGATGGATCACCGTTGAATGGCGAAGATGCACTGCCCGGTGGCCCAGTGCGCACACGGCCCGGCAGCCCGCTGTGCGATGCGCCTTTGGGCGATGGGTTCTTGTTGGATCACGTGCCAGATGGGTTTTCCCTGTTGGCAATTGACTGCGATGTGCCTGCGGTGGATTTTCCCGTTCTGGCGGTCCGGGCAGGCGATGACCCAACAGGTGCGCTGGCGGATCGGTATCTGGGGGCGGCACCTGCGGGGCTGTATTTGATCCGCCCCGATCACCATGTGGCGGCGCGGTGGGATCATTATGACGCGGACCAGCTGCAAGCCGCTCAAAGCGTGGCCATGGGATATGGAGGTGGCGATGACTGATCTGATCCTGACCCCGAACTTGGAGCAGGGGGATGATTTCTATGAGGCGCTGCTGAAGGCCCATGACGGCCTAGACGAGGCGGAGATACACAAGCTTAACGCGCGGCTTATATTGATCCTTGCAAACCATATCGGCACGCAGGCAACACTGGAACAGGCGCTGGAGGCTGCAAAGCGCGCAGCACGCGGACCGGGAGAGAGCGATGAACACCCAATCTGACGCAAGAGCGATGCAATCGGCCGCCACGTCCTATGGCACTGAGCCGGGTTACATGCCCGGATGGGCCAATGATTTCGAAACCGAGGCGCTGCTCGGGGCCTTGCCGCAGGGGATGAACAGCCCGCAGAAATGCAATTACGGGCTTTATGGCGAACAGCTGTCTGGCACGGCTTTCACCGCAACACGGCCGGAACGGACATGGTGCTACCGCATCCGCCCGTCGGTGAAACACACCCACCGATTTGAAAAGATCGATCTGCCCTATTGGAAATCCGCCCCGCATATCGACCCCGATGTCGCGTCTTTGGGGCAGTATCGCTGGGATCCGGTGCCGGTGGAAGACGGGCTCAACTGGATGACGGGCATGCGCACGATGACGACGGCGGGCGATGTGAACACGCAGACGGGCATGGCTGCGCATGTCTACCTGGTGACGCAATCGATGGTGGATGATTATTTTTATTCCGCCGACAGTGAGCTTTTGGTCGTGCCGCAAGCCGGGCAGTTGCGGTTTCTGACCGAACTGGGCGTCATTGACGTGGCCCCGCAAGAGATCGCGATCATCCCACGCGGGCTGGTCTATAGGGTGGAGTTGGTAGACGGCCCGGCGCGCGGTTTCGTGTGCGAAAACTACGGGCAGAAATTCGACCTGCCGGGGCGCGGGCCTATCGGGGCCAATTGCATGGCCAATCCCCGCGATTTCAAAGCACCTGTTGCCGCCTTTGAGGATCGCGATGCGCCGTCGACCGTGACGATCAAATGGTGCGGGCAGTTTCATCGCACGCAGATTGGGCACAGCCCGCTGGATGTGGTGGCGTGGCATGGCAATTATGCGCCTTACAAATACGACCTCAGCCATTACTGCCCGGTGGGCGCGGTGCTGTTTGATCATCCTGATCCGTCGATCTTTACCGTGCTGACCGCGCCATCGGGCACGCAAGGCACGGCCAATATTGATTTCGTGCTGTTTCGGGATCGGTGGATGGTGGCAGAGGATACGTTTCGCCCGCCCTGGTACCACAAGAATGTCATGTCGGAACTCATGGGCAATATTTATGGGCAGTATGATGCCAAGCCCAAGGGCTTCGTGCCCGGCGGGATGAGCCTGCACAACATGATGCTGCCCCATGGCCCGGATCGTCAGGCGTT
The DNA here is from genome assembly GCA_038532355.1 of Pseudomonadota bacterium. Lineage (GTDB taxonomy): Bacteria > Pseudomonadota > Alphaproteobacteria > Rhodobacterales > Rhodobacteraceae > Roseovarius. The sequence goes on from JBCBAT010000010.1 coordinate 7,292, forward strand.
TGAGAAAGCCTCAAACGCGAATCTGGGGCCGGACAAGTTGGAACAGACCATGTCCTTCATGTTTGAGACGCGCTTCCCGCAGCACTTGACCCGCTTTGCGGCGGAAGAGGCGCCGTTGCAGGATGATTACATCGATTGCTGGGGGGACATGGAGAAGAAGTTCGACGGCACGCCGGGGAAGAAGTGAGTTTGGATTGCTGTCCGACTGCGCCCCGGCGCGGAATCAAGGGCTTTAGCTCGCCGCGCCTTCGTCCGCTGCCCGGCAGGCGATTGCTTGCAATCGCTGAGAGGGGGGCCCCACCCAGGGCCTGGCGAAATTGTGAGGCCCGCGTTTCGTTCACTCTCACGGCGGTACGTCACCATAAAGCGCCCTCGCTTGAGGTCTGGATCGCCAGACCGGGGCCTGACGAAGGCGCTTATTATGCGCGAGAAACGCGATGAGGGGATTGCTGTCGTCATGGCTGGAAAGCGCCAACGCACCCGGCTGTGAGTTTCCGCTCAACAACCTGCCTTACGGTGTGTTTTCCACGGGTGGCGCAGCGCGGTGCGGGGTGGCGATTGGGGATCAGATCCTTGATGCAACCGCGCTTGAAACCGCCGGGATCCTGCGGGCAGATCCCGCGCGGGAAGTGCTGCAGGATTCTGCTTGGAACGCCTTCATGGAGTTGGGCAAACCGGCGTGGAGCGCCTACCGCAAGGGGCTCATTGCCTTGCTGGCGGACGGTGCGGACAGGGCGGTTCAGCAGCATTTGGTCCCGGCCCGCGATGCCACGCTGCACATGCCGTTCCGCGTCAGCGAATTCACCGATTTCTACGCCAGCAAACACCACGCCACCAATGTCGGCACCATGTTTCGCGGGGCGGACAATGCACTGCCGCCCAATTGGTTGCATATGCCCATCGGCTATAATGGGCGCGCGTCCTCTGTCGTGGTGTCGGGCACGGATGTGATCCGCCCGCATGGCCAGATTATGGGCGATGAGGGCCCGCGCTTTGCCCCCTCCGCACGGTTTGACTTTGAGCTGGAAATGGGCGCGATTGTGGGGCAGGGATCAGATGCGCCGCTGACTGTGGCGCAGGCGTTCGATCATATCTTCGGGTATGTCCTGCTGAACGATTGGTCGGCGCGGGACATTCAGGCGTGGGAATACCAACCGCTGGGCCCGTTTCAGGGCAAGGCCACCGCGACCACCATCAGCCCTTGGATCGTCACGGCGGACGCGCTTGAGCCATTTCGCTGCAACACGCCCGCGCCGGATGTGCCGCTTCTGGATCATCTGCGCGCGCCGGCACCGATGCTCTATGATGTGGCGTTGGAGGTGGGCTTGACGCCGCATGGGGGCGAGGAAAGCATTATCACCCGGACAAATTTCGCCGAGATGTATTATGCGCCTGCCCAGCAACTGGCCCATCACACCAGCAGTGGCTGCCCCATGCGGGTGGGGGATCTGCTGGGATCGGGGACGATTTCCGGGCCTGAACGCGGCAACCGGGGGTCGCTGTTGGAGCTGAGCTGGGGCGGGGCCGATCCTCTGCCGCTGCCCGGCGGGGGCACGCGCAGCTTTCTGGAGGATGGCGACTGCGTCTCTTTGCGCGGGCATGCGGCGGGCGATGGGTATCGCATCGGGTTTGGGGAATGTGTCGGAACGCTGAGGGAGGCGCGCCCATGAAAACGCAGGTGGCAATCATCGGGGGCGGGCCGTCGGGGTTGCTGTTGTCCCAGCTTCTCAACCGGGCGGGGATTGAAACGGTGGTGCTGGAACGCAGTTCGCGTGATCACGTGCTGTCTCGCATCCGGGCGGGCGTGCTGGAAGGCGGCACTGTGGATATGCTGCGCAAAGCCGGGGTGGCCGACCGGATGGAGGCAGAAGGCATGCCCCATGAAGGCTGCTTTATGACCGATGATGACCAGATGCTGAGGATCGATTTCAAGGCACTGACAGGTCAGTCTGTCATGGTCTACGGCCAGACGGAGGTGACGGCTGATCTGTACACCGCGCAGGATGCGATGGGCACCACGATCCTGCACGAGGTGGAAGATGTGGTGATCAAAGACGCCACCACCGATGCACCCTATGTCACTTTCACCCAAGGCGGCGAAGACCGGCGCTTGGAAAGTGCCTATGTCGTGGGCTGTGACGGATTTCACGGGGTCAGCCGCAAGACCATTCCCGCTGATATCCGGCAGGAATGTGAACGCGTCTACCCGTTTGGATGGCTGGGCATCCTGTCCCGCACGCGCCCAGCCCATGAAGAGCTGATCTATGCCAATTCCTCCAACGGGTTTGCGCTGGCCTCCATGCGCAATCCAAAGCTCAGCCGGTATTACGTGCAGGTTCCGATGAGTGACCGGGTCGAGGATTGGTCCGATGACCGGTTCTGGGATCGGTTGTGTGCCTCCCTGCCTGGGGAGATCAGCGCGACGTTAGAGACCGGCCCGTCGATTGAAAAATCCATCGCGCCACTGCGGTCTTTCGTCAGTGAACCCCTGCGCTGGGGGCGGCTGTTTCTTGTGGGGGATGCAGCCCACATCGTGCCACCCACGGGCGCAAAGGGGCTGAACCTTGCGGTGTCTGACGTGCATTACCTGCATCAGGCCTTGATCGACGCGATCCAAACCGGGGATGAGACGGGGATTGACAGCTATTCGGATCGCGCGTTGCTGCGGATCTGGAACGCGATCCGGTTCAGTTGGCAGATGACAAAGATGCTGCACACGTTTGAGGGCGAAGACAGGTTCGCCGCGCAAATGCGCAAATCCGTGTTCTCCAACCTCGTCCGGTCGGAAACCGCGCGCCGGGAGCTGGCAGAAAACTATGTGGGCTTGCCGTTCTAGCCGTGCGCGGTTTGCGCCTGTTGACTGGTTTGCGTAGGGTGCCTGAGGTGAAGGAGGCCCCGATGACGGACCGATTTGAGCAAGGCATGAAAACACGGCGCGCCGTGTTGGGGGACGCCCATGTGGACCGGGCAGAGGCCGCGAAAACAGAGCTTGATACGCCCTTTCAAACCCTGATCACAGAGGCCGCGTGGGGTACCGTCTGGGCCTCTGACGTGATCAGCCAAAGGGAGCGTTCCATGCTCACCCTCGCGCTGTTGGCCGCGACCGGGAATTTTGACGAAATCCCCATGCATATCCGCGCGACCGCCCGCACCGGCGCCAGCAAACAGGACGTCATTGAGGCGTTTCAGCACGTGGCGATTTACGCCGGTGTGCCGCGCGCCAATCATGCGTTGAAACTGGCCAAAGCCACCTTTGCCGAGATGGACAAGGCGGATGACTGAAGCCGCATCGGTTTTTGACCACCCCTGGATGGGGGCGCTTTTTGCGGATGCGGAGATGGCGGCGCTCTGGTCAGCGGAGGCGCAGTTGCGCCACTACATTGCTTTTGAGGCGGCGTGGTCCCGGGCCGGGCATATGGCGGGGCTTTGGCCCAAGACAGAGGGGGAGGCTGCGGCGGAAGCGATTGAGCAGGCGGCGATTGTGCCCAGTGATCTGGCCGCAGGGACGGGCGTTGACGGGTTGCCCATCCCGGCTTTCGTCCGCCTTCTGAAAGAGAAAACGGGGCACGCCGCTATTCACACCGGGTCGACTTCGCAGGATGTGATGGACACATCGCTGGCGCTGTCCATGTCGGGCAGTCTGGATTTGATCACCGCGCGGCTTGATGCCTTGGCAAAGGCAGGTGAGGTGTTGCTGCGGACCCATGGAGATGCGCCTTTGATGGGTCGCACGCGTATGCAGGCGGCTTTGGAGGTGACAGTTCGGGATCGCGCCGCGCCGTGGTTTGCAGCCATCCTGGCGCAACTGTCGGGGGCGGAGCAGCTCAGACCGAGGGCGCGTGCGGTGCAAATTGGCGGGCCGGTGGGCGACCGTCGTGGGATTGTGGAGGCGCAGGTGAAACACGTGGCCCACGCGCTGGGCCTCACACCCGCGCCGCAATGGCAGGTGCAACGTGATGGCGTGGCGGAATTTGCAGGGCTTCTGGCGCGGATCAGCGGAAGTCTTGGCAAGATGGGGCAAGACCTGAGCCTGATGGCGCAAATGGGAGAGGTGCAGATCGCAGGCGGTGGGCGATCATCGGCCATGGCGCATAAGAACAACCCGATTTTGGCCGAACTTCTGGTGACGCTGGCGCGGTTCAACGCCACGCAAATCGCGGGCCTGCATCACGCGATGATCCACGAACAGGAACGATCAGGTGCGGCCTGGGCGCTGGAATGGATGATCCTGCCGCAGATGGCGCAGGCCACGGCCCGAGGCTTGCGCGTGGCGCATGAGTTGTGCGGCAAGGTGGAGGGGATGGGCCGCCAGCCCTAGTCTGCTTTGGCCTGGCCCGCATTGGCCACGAGGCGCTGGGTGACCAGTTTCATCACGGACATGGCAAATTGCGGGTCTTCGTATTGAAGGCGGGTGAAGCGCTTTTCATTGACCTCATAAACCACCGTGTCTTCCACCGCGCGCACGGTGGCGGATCGTTCTGCGGTGCTGTTGAAGAACGCCATTTCGCCGAAGATCTTCCCCGCGGGCACCGTGGCGTTTGCGCCTTCAATTTCGACCATGCCTTCGGCGATGTAGTAAAGGCTGTCCACCGGATCGCCCTTTTCAAATAGGACATCGCCCTTGGGCACCTCCCGCTTTTTGCCATAGGCGATGGCGGCGGAATAATCGGCCTCTGAATCGTCGGTCATATGGGTCACGAGGCGGCGCATGGCGATGATTTCATAGAGGCGATAGGCATTCATGCCTGCCAGAACCAGTTCAATGGCCAGAAGCGGCCAAATCTGAAAGACAGCCGCGTAGACCACGAAACAGAGCGAAGATGCGATCACCAGCACGCGCAGCTTGATCATCGTGTTCATCTGGAAGGTCGCCAGTTTGAACGCGACGGCCAGCCAGCCGATCGTTTCTATGACGTAGGTGTTGGTGATGAAGTCCATCCGCGGGTCCCTTGGTCTTCGTGTCGGCTGATCACCGATCTTCTTTGGTTTATGTGACGTGACTTTGCGGTTACGTCAATTGGGAACTCGGTGCGAGCGGGTGGGTTACTTGCCGTCGATGTGCTTTTGCAGCGTGTGGGCGATCAGGCTGCCATGGCCGAAAACCGCGCTGTGGCTGCGCTGGCGCATGTTGTCTTGCGGCGGGTTCTTGATCAGGCGCCAGCCCATGATGATGGCGATGGTGGCAAAAACCGTGCTGCCCAGGGCCTGCCCGATCAGAACGCCATGGGCACCCATCAGCATGCCGCCTGCCACCACGAAGGGCCATGTGCCCAGCGTGTTCTGACCCCAGCTGAGCCACGTGGAATAGGACGGGCGGCCCAGCGTGTTGAAGGAGGCACTGGCCACAAACACCGACCCGCTGAAGAAGGACGACAGCGCGACAGGGAAGCAATAAAGATAGATCAACTCACGCGTCAGCCCTTCGGCGTTGAAGATGCCCGCGATGGGGCCACGACACAGGAACAGGATGGCGGTGACGGCCAGGACATAGATGGCCACGAATTTGATCGCATCCAGATAGGCGCGCTTCACCCGATCCACGTGCCCCGCGCCGAAATTTTGCCCGATGATGGGGCCGATGGCGCCGGACAGCGCCCAGATCACGGAAAACGCCACGGGCGTCATGCGGCCGATGACGGCCATGCCCGCCACAGCTTCGGGCCCGAATTTTGACATCTCTCGCGTGACGATGGCGGTGCCGATGGGCGTGGCCACATTGGCCAGTACCGCGCGGCTTGCAAAGTGCATCACGGTTTGTAGATCGCGGATCAGCAGCCGCAGATTGGGCATGACGAAGGCATTGTGTTTCTTGATTGCCGGGTAAAGCGCCAGGCCCAGCGTCACGAACCGTGCCGCCACCGTGGCCCAGGCCGCCCCGGGCAGGCCCAGCCCAAGCGCAAAGATGAAGATGGGGTCCAGCACCGCGTTGGTCAGCGCGCCGAAGAGGGCGGGGTACATGGCCAGACGGTTTTCCCCGTAACAGCGCAGAGAGGCGACAGTGACCATCGACAGCCCGGACACGAACGTGAACGGCACCACGATCCACAGATAGGTCGCGGCCAGTTCCGCCACCTCGCCCGTGGCGCCAAGAAGGCCCACGAAGAATTCCACATTTATAAGCAATATCAAGGGGATGGCCAGACCGGTCAGCATGACTAGTATGGCCGTGCTGGTGGCATATTCGCGCGCCTCCAGCTCATCATCTTCGCCGATGGAGCGGGACACCAGAACGCCTGCCGCCACCGACAGGCCGATATTGATGGCAGAGGTGAAGAACATCAGCGCGCTGGCATACCCTGCCGCGGCGGCCATTTCCTCATAGCCCAGCATGGAGATGAAGATGAGGTCAATGAGGTCAACGGCGTAAATCGCCATCAATCCGATGCTCGACGTGAAGGAGGCAACCGTCACGTGGCGCATGATGCTGCCGGTCGTGAAGACAGCCGATTTGCCCGAACTCATCCGAATACTCTCATGACGACAAAGTCCCCTGGCGCGCCAGTTTTTTATTGGGGTTACTCAGTCCCCTACGCGCTGAAAGGTTGTACAAAGTTTCTATTCCCACGCATAGCCTTTGTTTCTTAAGGCGTGCTTGGCTCGTGGCCGTCCATGGCCGCAAAACAAGGGAGGGGTGTGATCGCTGGTCAAATGCCAACCGCATGGCTTTGTCCAACAGGGACAAATCAGCGCCAATGCCTTGGTTTGATGTTGTTTTCACCTGCAAAGAATGGTGGGGTCAAGCCAAGCTGACCCAACCCGTGACCAGAGAGGCTTCATGACCCTGCCGTCCAGTTCCAAGATCATCATCATCGGGGGCGGTATCGTGGGGTGTTCCACGGCCTATCACCTGGCGGCTATGGGCCAAGAGGTGCTGCTTTTGGAGAAGGCCGCGCTCACATCCGGGTCCACGTGGCACGCGGCGGGCTTGGTAGGGCAGTTGCGATCCAACGCCAATATCACCCAGCTTTTGGGCTATTCGATTGATCTTTATGACCGGTTGGAGGCGGAGACGGGCCTGTCGACGGGTTGGAAGATGAATGGCGGGCTGCGGCTGGCGTGCAATGATGAACGCTGGACGGAGGTAAAACGCCAGGCCACGACCGCGCATTCCTTCGGACTTGATATGCAGCTTCTGACCCCGCAGGAGGCGCAGGATCTGTGGCCCATCATGGACATCAGCGATGTTGTGGGGGCGGCGTATCTGCCCACGGACGGCCAAGCCAACCCTGCGGACATCACCCAAGCCCTGGCCAAAGGCGCGCGCAAGGGCGGGGCGGTTTTGGTGGAAAACTGCCCGGTGAGCGAGATTCTGACTGACAATGGCAAGCTTGTTGGCGTGTTGACGGCGCAGGGGGATGTGGCGTGCGAAAAGCTGGTGCTGTGCTGTGGCCAGTGGACACGGGAGCTGGCGGCGACCATTGGCGTGACGGTGCCGCTGGTGTCGGTGGAACATCAATACATGGTCACCGAACCTTTTGGCGTGCCGTCTGATTTACCCACGCTGCGCGACCCCGATCGCCTGACCTATTACAAGGAAGAGGTGGGGGGGCTCGTATGGGGCGGGTATGAACCCAACGGCATCCCGTGGGCCAAGGATGGCATTCCTGATCCGTTTGATTTCCAGCTGCTGGAGAGCAATTTTGACCATTTCGAACAGCTGGTGGAACTGGCCCTGCCGCGCGTGCCGAAGCTGCAGGAGGTGGGTGTGAAGCAGCTGATCAACGGGCCGGAAAGCTTCACGCCGGATGGCAATTTCATCATCGGCGAAGCGCCGGAGATGGGGAATGTTTTCGTGGGCGCGGGGTTCAACGCCTTTGGCATCGCCGCAGGTGGCGGGGCGGGCATGGCGCTGGCCGAATGGGTGGCCACGGGCGCGCCGCCCTATGATCTGTGGTCTGCCGACATTCGCCGCTTTGGCCGCCCGCACACGGATACAGATTGGGTGCGCACCCGGACGTTGGAGGCTTATGGCAAGCACTACACCATGGCCTGGCCATCGGAAGAACATGAAAGCGGGCGGCCGTGTCGTCGGTCGCCGCTTTATGAGACGCTCAAGGAATCGGGTGCGGTGTTCGGCGAAAAGCTCGGCTGGGAACGGCCCAACTGGTTTGCCGCCCCGGGTGAAGAGGCGCGCGATATTTACACCTTCGGGCGGCCCAACTGGCACGGCGCCGTGGGCCGCGAACACAAGGCTGCGCGGGAGGCGGCGGCGCTGTTTGATCAGACGTCGTTTGCCAAATACGTGCTGAAGGGGCCTGATGCGGAAGACGCACTGCAATGGATTGCGGCGAACCGGGTGGACCGGCCCGTGGGGTCGATCATCTACACGCAGATGCTGAATGACCGCGGCGGAATTGAGTGCGATCTGACCTGCGTGCGGGTGGCAGAGGATGAATTCTATATCGTCACGGGCACGGGCTACGCCACCCATGATTTTGACTGGATCCGCCGCAATATCCCCGAGGGCATGGCGGCGCAACTTGTGGATGTGACATCCTCCAACGCCGTGCTGTCGCTCTTTGGACCACGGTCGCGGGATATTCTGGGGGCGGTGACGCGGGCGGATATCTCTAACGCCGCGCATCCTTTTGGGCAGGCGCGGCGCATCGGGATTGCGGGCTGTGCGGTGCTGGCCATGCGCGTGACCTATGTGGGTGAACTGGGGTGGGAGCTGCATTTGCCGGTGGAATACGCGCAGACGGTCTATGACGCGCTGCATGAGGCGGGGGCTGGGCATGGGCTGATGAATGCAGGCTACCGCGCTATTGAGACGTTGCGCCTGGAGAAAGGCTATCGCGCCTGGGCCTCAGATATCGGGCCGGATCACACGCCGGATGAGGCGGGGCTTGGCTGGGCCTTGAAAATGAAATCTGGCCTTCCGTTCAAGGGCCGTGAGGCGGTCGCGGCGCAGCGGGAGGACGGCGTGAAAAAGATCATGGCGACCTTCACCACCGACGCGGACGTGATCCTGTCGGGGCGGGAAACGATCTATCGCGACGGGGAACGCTGTGGCTGGCTTAGCTCGGCGGGGTATGGGCATAGCGTGGGGGCGTCCATCGGCATGGGGTATGTGCGCAGTGATGCGCCGGTCACGCGCGATCATGTGCTGTCGGGGAAGTATGAGTTGGAGGTGGCGACCACGCGCGTGCCCGCAGAGGTAACAATGCAGCCGCTTTATGATCCGACAATGGCGCGCATTAAAAGTTAAGGGAATTGACGTCATGAGTGTTCTACAATGCATCTCCCCCATCGACGGATCGGTCTTTGCCGAACGTGACACACTGAGCGCGGAGGCCGCAAAGGCAGCCGTGACCCGCGCCCGCGACGCGCAAGCCGCGTGGGCCGCGCGGCCGTTGGCGGAGCGTGTGGCGCTGGTGCGCGCAGGTGTGGCTGCCGTGGGGGCCATGAACGATGAGATCGTGCCGGAACTGGCCCGCATGATGGGGCGGCCTGTGCGTTATGGCGGCGAATTCGGCGGGTTTGAGGAACGCGCGCTGCATATGGCGGAGATTGCGGAGGAAGGTCTTGCCGATATCGAAGTGGGTGAGGATGCGACGTTCAAGCGCTATATCAAACGCGTGCCCCATGGTGTGGTTTTCGTGGTGGCGCCGTGGAATTACCCTTACATGACAGCGATCAACACGGTGGCGCCTGCCTTGATTGCGGGCAATGCGGTGGTGTTGAAACATGCCACGCAGACCTTGCTTGTTGGCGAACGCATGGCGGGGGCGTTTCATAGCGCGGGCGTGCCGGAGGATGTGTTTCAGAACGTATTTCTGGATCACGACACCACGTCCGACCTGATCGCGGCCAATGCGTTCGATTTTGTAAATTTCACCGGATCTGTCGGTGGTGGCGCGGCGATGGAGCGTGCGGGCGCGGGCACGTTCACCGGGATGGGCCTCGAGCTTGGCGGCAAGGATCCGGGCTATGTGATGGAGGATGCCGATCTGGATGCGGCGGTGGATACGCTCATTGACGGGGCGATGTTCAATTCGGGGCAGTGCTGTTGCGGGATTGAACGGATTTACGTGCATGAAAGCCTCTTTGACGCCTTTGTCGAAAAGGCGGTGGCGGTTGTGAATGGATACAAGCTGGGCGATCCGCTGAACCCGGAGACGACGCTGGGGCCGATGGCGCATAAGCGCTTTGCGGGTGAGGTCCGCGCGCAGGTGGCCGAGGCCGTGGCCGCTGGCGCAACAGCCCATATTGAGACGTTCGCGGAAGATGACGGTGGCACCTATCTCAGCCCGCAAATCCTGACCAATGTGACCCACGACATGCGCGTGATGCGCGATGAAAGTTTCGGCCCCGTGGTGGGGATCATGCCTGTGGCCTCGGATGAGGAAGCAATCCGGCTGATGAATGATAGCGAATTTGGTCTGACTGCCAGTGTTTGGACCCGCGATCTGGATCGCGCGGCGCGGGTGGGGGACCAGATTGAGACAGGCACGGTTTTCATGAACCGCGCGGATTACCTTGATCCCGGCCTTTGTTGGACCGGCTGCAAGAATACCGGGCGCGGGGGTGGATTGTCAGTCATTGGCTATCACAACCTGACGCGCCCCAAATCCTACCATCTGAAGAAAGTGACCTCATGAGCCCGACCGCGAATTTTTCATACCCCACGGCCATTCGGTTTGGCGCAGGCCGGATCAAGGAACTGGCGGAGGCCTGTCAAGCGGCCGGGATCACGCGGCCATTGCTGGTCACGGATCGGGGGCTGGCTGATTTGCCTGTGACGGCCACGGCGCTCGATGTGATGGACGGCGCGGGGCTGGGCCGGGCAGTGTTTGCGGATGTGGATCCCAACCCCAATGAGAAAAACCTGGCGGCGGGTGTGGCGGCGTTTCGGGACGGTGGTCATGACGGGGTGGTGGCCTTTGGTGGCGGGTCGGGGTTGGACCTGGGCAAGATGGTGGCTTTCATGGCGGGGCAATCGCGACCCGTCTGGGATTTTGAAGATGTGGGCGATTGGTGGACGCGCGCCGATGCGGATGCCATCGCGCCCAATGTCGCCGTACCCACAACCGCCGGCACCGGGTCAGAGGTGGGGCGCGCCAGTGTGATCACCAATTCGGAGACAGAAGAGAAGAAGATCATCTTTCACCCCAAGGTGCTGCCCTCGGTCGTGATTTGCGACCCGGAACTGACCGTGGGCATGCCCGCCTTCATCACGGCAGGTACGGGGCTTGATGCCTTTGCGCATTGCGTGGAGGCGTTTTCTTCGCCGCATTATCATCCGATGTCCCAAGGTATTGCGCTGGAGGGGATGCGGTTGGTGATCGAAAACCTTCCCCGCGCCTATGCCACGCCCGATGATCTGGAGGCCCGCGCGCAGATGATGTCTGCGGCGATGATGGGGGCGACGGCGTTCCAGAAGGGGCTTGGGGCCATTCATGCGATCAGTCACCCGGTGGGGGCGATGCATCACACCCATCACGGCACCACCAACGCGGTGTGCATGCCGGCGGTCTTGCGCCTCAATGCGCCCATGATCCGGGATCGGTTTGATCGTGCGGCGGGGTATCTGGGTGTTGAGGGCGGTTTTGACGGGTTTTGCGCCTTCGTGGATCAGTTCAACGGGGGGCTTGGGATTCCCGCGCGCCTGTCTGATCTGGGCGTGACGGATCCGGATATGGATCGGCTGATCACGGGCGCGCTGTCGGATCCATCCTGTGGCGGCAATCCGGTTGAACTGACAAAAGACAATATCGCGGCCCTACTGGAGGCGGTGCTGTGAGCTGTGCGGTTTCGGGGAATTTTGCTTGGCAATTTTCCCGTATGGGATGTATTAACGATTTTATCGCCAGAGTTTGATAACGGGATCGAATATGGCCTTTGGAGTGATCTTGATTGCAAGCGTAGCAGGGTTTCTGGCGGCAGCCGGGGCGACGCTTTTGGGTCAATCGCTGCTTGTTACCATCGCCGTTTACGTTGCAGCCTGTCTTGTTTCTGCCGGGATCACCATGCTGGTGGTCATTGTCAAAAAGGTCATCGCCAAACGCCGCGCCATGGATACCGGTGACGCGGGGTTTGCGGTCAAATCAAGCGACTAGTCACGGTTCAACCTTGGAAAATCGAGAGTAGGGCAGGGGCGTTGCGCGCTCAGGTTCGGGGATTGCGTTTGCCGGTGCCTCAGCGGGTTCTGATATCAACCAGACACCGGACCCGAACAGGAACAGCACGAAGGAATGCACATTCGTCCAGATATGAACGGTGCAGAGTGCGAAGGTCAGCCCGACAAAGGTGAGCGCCCAGGTGCGTCTGATTTGTGCAAGGTCCGGGTCGGCAGACAGATCGCGGAAAATCACCCGCAGCAGAACGTAAATGTACCCAACCGCCACAAGCCCGAAGGCGGGAAACCCGTGCCGCACGGCCAGCACGAGCCAATAATTGTCCATGCTGTCGCCATACATCCAGTCAGGCCGCACCCAATCATTCAGGCCGATCCCGAAGATCGGATTGTCCAGCGCGTTTTGTAGCCCGTACTCAAAGATCAACCCGCGCCAATAGGCCGTGTGCGCGGAGAAGGTGGCATAGCTCATGAATACCCGTATGGGCGTCCGATCAGACAGAATATCGACCACGATATAGGCCAAAAGCCCAAGCGCCAGCAGCCACCACCACCGCGCGCGCACGCCTTGCAAGGTGAAGGCCCAGGCAATCAGGAAAAGCTGCATCATCAACGCGATGAGCGCGCCGCTGGACAGCGCGAGGAAACACCCAAGGCCCACCAGTGCCGCCACAATCCATCGGGTCGCGGTGGCGATCTGGCCTTTCAGCCCGATGAAGACCATCGAAAACGTCACCGCGCAATAGACGCCGTAATGGATGGGATGGGCGAAGACGTTCTGAACCCTCTCCATCCCCATGCGCCCGGGGATATCGACGCGGGGCACGGAAAAGACACCCGGAAGGCTGTGAATGAATTGGACGATGTAAGGCGTACCAGTGCGGTTTTCGAGTAGCGCGAAGGGCAGCGTGACAAGCGCGATCAACGGTAGGAACGCGCAGAGGCCCAAAAAAGCCTGCCGCGTGCGAATGGTGGCGCGACCCACAAGGTAGCCGCCCAGAAACTCGATGCCGGTAGAGCCTGCATTCTGGATGACCATGTTCGGATTGTTTTGTGCAAGGCTGGCGCACATCCAAAGGACGAAAAGGACAAACATCGCGTCCGTCAGGATCAGCCGCCCGTATTTGCCGCGCAGCAACTGGATTGTGAGCGGGATGATCAGCACCAACAACAGCAGTCGCAGCGCGCTCAGGAGCAAGGGACCAGCGTAGAAAAACAGCGGCAAAGCCACGCAAATCACATAGATCATCGCCACCGGCGGCAGGCCGCGAATAAGACCCAGAAGACCGGGCGCGGCCTGCAAGACGGGTCTTATGCGTTGGGCTTGGACGGTCATGGGTAGCCACTCAGGTCGATAGGGTGTTCGACCAGCGCCTTGAGCGTTGTGTTGTGGTCTGTGTAGCGGGTGCCAAACTGCCGGAGGACGTAATCGGATACGGGGCGCTTGCCCGCGATGATTTGCTTCACAGGGCTGCGGCGGGCCATTGCCCCGATGAGGGTATAGGCATCAACCGATGCCCCGCCCAACGCCATCACAGGGCGGGGGTTCAGCGTGCTTTTGCGAAAGTGGTTGGCCCGGCGCAGCGCGGGGGCGGCGGCCTCGGGGTAGCCCGGCGCGTGGATGGTACGGGCGCTGTCGGAGAGGGTGGTGAAGGCGGTTGCGCCCGCGAAGTTGGCCAGCGCCTGGGATGTGGCCTGCATATCATCTTTCAGCGCCTCTTGGGGGGAGACATAGACGCGGTCTGCGCCGAACAGCCCTTGGTAGTGGCGCAGCAGCACGTCGTATTCAAAATGCTCTGCCGTGAAGCCGAAATAGCCGGGTTGGTCAGTGCCTTCGAAAAACTGTGCGTGCCCCATGGTACCGCCCCGTTGCAGGTATTGCATGTAGACGGAGGGAAGGATCTTCATCTGGTCGCGGATGGTGATCAGGATGCGGGCGTCCGGCGCGATCTGGGCCAGGCGTTGGGCATAGACATCGCTTTCGTGACCGCCGAGGAACGGATGGCCCGACAGGATTTCCGATGAAATCACGGGCACGTGGTCGGGGGGCACTTGCGCAAGCCTGTCGCGGATGAAGGACCGCGCCGGGCCCGCGTCAAAGCGCAACCCGTGGGGTTTCACGATCAGGTCAAACACCTCTTGATGGGTCATGATCTTGCTGTAGCCGTGATGGGGCAGGAAGAGGTGTTTCTGCATCCATGTGGTGGCCGTCTTGTGATAGCCAATATGGATCAATATGCGGGTGCCTGCGCCCATCAGCCTTGCCCCGGATCCGGCAGCTGTTGCGCCTTCTGGCCGTGACTTCGCAGCGCGCCCATGGTCATGACCAGCGCGGCAAGCCCCGTCACAATCAGGGCCAGCGTCATCCATACGTCCTGCACGGGTGCAACAGCCACAAGCCCCGCGATGATCAACACACTGATGGCAAGGCTTGGCAGCAGGGGCCGGATAGGTACGTGGAGGCGCATCCTTGTCAGGGTCATGGCAAGTGCAAAGCCCGCCACCTCCGCCCAGAAGGCCGTGAAGATCACCGCCCAAAGCCCCCCGCCCTGCACAACCAGCCACCACGCCACGGGCAGCGCGGCCGCCCGCACCAGATTGGGCCAAAGCGCGTTGGTTGTGGCCCCTTTGGCAAGGGCCACGGTGGCAGGGCCGCTTTTGAAGACGCGAATGGCCTGCACCGCGGCCAGCCAAATCAGGAATGGCCCCAGCGGCGCAAAAGCCTCCCCCAGGACCAGATCAATCAGCGGCACACCGATAAGCGCAATGGTCGCCACAAGGATCACGCCGTTGAGCATCGCCGCCTGACAGGCAGCATGGGCAAGCGGGACAAAGGCGCGATCATCGCCCATGGCCGCGCGCGACAGGTGCGGCAGGAAAAAATTCTGCGTGGTTTTGGCGAGGATCAAGGTGGGCGTCAGCGTGAGCGTCACCCCCATGCCGAAAAGCCCAAGCATGGCCATGCCCAATTCGCGCCCCACGATCAGTTTATCGCCCTGCATCACGGCAAAAAGCAACGCGCCGTTCAGCAAAAGCGGCCAGCCGAAGCGGAAGGACCGGGTGAGGACCCCCGGATTGAGCGAAAGACGGTAGGGCCGCTCGGAGAGGATATGAGAGGTTGCGGCCGCCACGGCCTCATGCAGGATCAGGGCAAACAGCATCACGCGGTAGTCCTGCAGCCAAAGCGCGAAGGGGAAGACCGCCGCCAGCGAGATCACGCCGGGGATGACGCCCGTCAGCAGCATCGGCGTATAGCGCAGTTGGCGGTTCAGGCGGTGAATGTCGAAATGCTGAAACGCGCGCAGAACGGGCAGAAGGGCCATCACCTGATAGGCCCATGCAATCTCCGGAATGCGCAGGAACGCGGCAATGGGGCCTGCAAGGGCAAAAAGGATCGCCCCGGCCAGCACGCCGCGCAGCACCTGAAACCCTTGAAGCGTTGCCTGAAATTGCGGGCTGTCGCCGTCCTTGTCCTGCACGATCTGCTGGTGCAACCCGAACTGGGTGGCCATCTCCACCATGGCCATGGTGACCGCGAAGGTGGCGGCGATGCCGTAATCCTCAAGGGGTATAAGCCCGGCCACAGCCAGATTTCGGGCCAGCAACAGCAGGGCGGATGCCGCGTTGCCCGAAAGCAGGGTCAGGGCCTTTTGCAGCATTGGCGTTCCTTATCAGGGGCAGACCATGTTCAACCGATGCGGGAAGGTTTGGGCGGGGTGGTGCGCCGTTTGCCTTTGGTTGGATGCGCAAAAATTACATGAAAAGAAACCGTTTAGCAATTATTCACGCTGGTTTTAGACGGTTTTGCGACGGATGCGGGATTGGCCCTTTGGCATTGAAAATCGTGCGTCAACACGTTTAGGTTGATGTCAGTTGCCGCAGGATGTTTGCGGCTCTCAATGAAAAGAACGGCACCGCCATGACCCGCCCCATCACAGTGGCCTTGCTTTGGCATTCGATGAATTCGGACAATCTGGGCATTGGGGCGCTCACGCTCAGC
This sequence comes from Pseudomonadota bacterium, assembly GCA_038532355.1. Classification (GTDB taxonomy): domain Bacteria; phylum Pseudomonadota; class Alphaproteobacteria; order Rhodobacterales; family Rhodobacteraceae; genus Roseovarius. The sequence goes on from JBCBAT010000010.1 coordinate 23,368, forward strand.
CACGTGGAAATCCTGCGCGAGGCCGCGCGCAAAGCCGGGGTGGAGGCGCGATTTCTGGCCATGAGCTGGCAGGATCCCAGGCCGGATTACGGGCAGTGGGACGATATCGAAAACCTGCATTTTCGCACGAGGCACCTGATCGGGCCGTCCGGCCCGCTGGCCGAAGGGCTGCGCCGCGCGGAAATTGTTCTGGATATCGGCGGGGGCGACAGTTTCACCGATATTTACGGACCGAAGCGGTTCTTCACGATCTGGGCCACCAAGCTGCACACGATCCTGCGGCGCATGCCGCTCATCTTGTCACCGCAGACCATCGGGCCGTTTGAGACGCGCTATGCACGGCCCTTGGCCAAATGGTCCATGACCCGGTCGCGGCTTGTCGTGAGCCGCGATGCACCGACCACCGCGTTTATTCGCGGCCTTGGTGTAGAAGGAAACGTGTTGGAGGCCACGGATGTTGCCATGCGCTTGCCCTACGCTATCGCCCCGCATCCCAGCGACAAGATCAAGGTGGGGCTGAATGTCTCGGGCCTGTTGTTCAACGGCGGCTATACCAAGGCCAATCAGTTTGGACTGAAGGCCGATTACCCGGCCTTGATCCGGCGCATCATCACGTATTTTTACCAGATGGCGGATGTGGAGCTGCATCTGGTGGGCCATGTTCAGTCCCGCGCGCTGGCGGTGGAAGATGATCACCGCGTGGGTGAGGCCTTGGCGCGCGAATTCCCGGGCGTCGTGGTGTCGCCGTTCTTTGGCTCGCCCATCGATGCCAAAACCTATATCGCAGGTTTGGATTTCTTCATGGGCGCGCGGATGCATGCGACGATTGCGGCGTTCTCGGCGGGCGTGCCGGTGGTGCCGATGGCCTATAGCCGGAAATTCGAGGGCGTGTTCGGGACGCTGGGGTTTGACCGCTCAGTGGATTGCAAGCGCGATGATGCGGAGACCATCATGGCCGCGATCAAGGACGCGTTTGAGGGGCGCGACGGGGTGCGGGCGGAGATTGCCGTCGCCATGAAACGGGTTGATGCCCGGCTCGATGCCTATACCGATGAGGTGGCCGCGATCCTGGCCACGCTCTGAAGGTCATGGCGGCAGGGCGATATCGGCGATGAGCCCCAGGTGATTTGATCCAAGCTCCGCCCCCCAAGGGCGTAGATTCATCAACGATGCCTCCCCCCGCACCAGAATATGGTCGATCGGAATGCCCCAACGGCCTGCCTTGACGGGCCATGTGGCCACCGGGCGCGCGGCATGGCGAAAGTTGAAGCGGCCTGTGATGTCCCTCATCCTTCGGCTCCAGGGGGCGGCGTTGAAATCGCCCATCAGCAGGGTCGGCGCGGGGTTGCTGGCGCGGGCGATGGCCCAATGCAGGGTTTTTTCTTCGTTCTGGGCAAAGCCGTAGACCCACGGCTTGATCAGATGCGCGGCGATAAGGCGGAGATCGGTTTCGGTGCCCGGTAGGTCGACCGAGGCGCGCAGGAACCGTTCCGTGCGGGTGCTGAGCGGTTTGATCCGCGGGCGGATCAGTGGATAGCGCGACAGCAACAGAACGCCGCATGTCTTGCGCGCGTCGCAGCCCAGGCGGTGCGGATGGCTGCCTTGCAAGAGGTCCGGCACGCCCATGGCGGGCCGCGCCTCGGCCAGGATGATGATGTCGGCCCGGCTGTCCAGCAGGGCCTGGGCAAGGGTGGCAGGGGCGATTGGGTTGCCGGTTTGCATGTTGAACCACAGGGCGCGCAACGTGGGGTCGCCTGTTCCTGCATCGCTGCGGTTGCGGTGGTCTGTTATCAAAGAAACCGTGATCACCGCCGCCAAGACAGCCGATACCAAGGCTACCCGCGCGTAGCCCAAAGCCGCGACGAGCGCAGACAGGATCAGCGCAACCGGAATCAGATGCGGTCGCACACTGTCGAAACTGCGCAGCTGCGTCGTGATGTACTGACCCGCCACATCGCCCACCAGATGGCTGAGCCCCGCAAGAAACAGCACCACCGCCAAGGCCAGGATCAAAACGCCGGACACCTGATCCTTGAGCCGCGTCACTTTGCGGGCCTTGTGCGCGTGCCCACCTGTTTGGCAGGGTTGCCCGCGATGATGGCATAGGGTGGAAAGGCCCCGCGCAGGACGGAATGCGCGCCGACGATGCAACCCTCACCCAGCGTGGTACCAGACAGCAATGTCGCCCCCCGCCCAATCCAGCAATCCGCGCCAATCATGACATCCGCCTCATCCATCGCCTGATCGGTGACCGGCGCGCCTTCGTCATAGCGATAGCTGGTGGCCGTCACCATCACATCCGGGGCAAAAAGCGCGTAATCCCCTACGGTGATGCGCGCCTTTTCAGGCCCCGCCCAAAGCTGGCAATAGGCGCCGATCGTGACATGTTCGCCGATGGTGATATTGGCGCCGTTGGCAAAGCCTGCATTGGGCGCGATGTTGGCGGTGCGGGCCACGCGGGCGCGGCGCAGTTCCTGCACATGGGTGTAATTGTAGAAATTCATCACCTTAACGAAATGCGCCCAGGCGCGCGGGTCCACCACGGACCCAACGAGGCGCACCAGACGCGCAGGGCGGGTTTTGCGGGTCTTCTGCACGCCGGGCCTTTTCACGGAGCCGCCTTTTGGGACGCGTGGTGCATCGTCATAGGCGCCAGTGTCAGGGCAGGGAGGCACATGTCGAGGGATCCGTTTCGGTCGGTTGGGGCCATGCTCAGTACCCTTGTAGCCAATTGGCGCGGTCGGCCCAGATGCCTTGCCAAACCCGTGCGGCGTCTTTTTTGCGGCCCGTGACACGGGCCAGCGCGCCCAAACCGTAGGCGCGCAGGCCGGCCCAAAGCCGCATCATGGCCCGCCCGAACCCGACGCTTGGCGCGGGCCAGTGATCCTGGATCAGGGTCATGCGAGCTTTGGCGATCATCACGTAATGGTTCACGCGCGCCGCCTGAGACGAGGCACCAACGAGGTGCATGATCTGCGCGTCCGGCGTGATCATCGGCTGGAACCCCAAGGCGCGTGCACGCAGGCAGAGATCGGCCTCCTCCCCATACATGAAATAGCGCAGGTCAAACCCGCCCAAACGTTGCCAGAGGGTGCGGGGGATCATCAGAAAACAGCCCACGACGATGTCGACTTCGCGCACGCTGTCGCGTTGCCATCCGCCAATGGCTTCGGAATTGAATAGCTCTGATCGCGGAAACAGTGCGCGCAGGCCGGTGGCGATGCAAAAGGTGGACCAGGGCGTGATGCGCATCCAGCAGGACGCGATGTTGAGGCTGCCATCGGGGAAGACGGTGCGCCCGCCGGTGATGCCGGCATCCGGGTGGGCTTTGGAGAAGGCGAGCAGATTGTCCACCGCGCCTGCGTGGCATTCCGTGTCGGGGTTGAGCAGCAGCAGCCAGTCCGTGGTCGCCCGCGTGGCAGCGATGTTGTTGGCGCGGGCAAATCCCACGTTTTCGGGTGAGGCGATGACCTCAACCTGAGGAAAGCGGCCGGCCACGGCCTCCACTGTCCCATCGTCGGAGGCGTTATCGAATAGGATCGTCGTGAAGGCGGTTTTTGTGGTGGCATGCAGCGTTTCCAGCGCCTTCAGCGTCAAATCACGGGTCTTGTAGCTGACCATGATCACTGTCAGTTCGGGATGGGGGTGCCCCTGCATGGCGGCATGTACTTTCAACTAATAGTTGATTATTACCTAGCGCAAGCGCGTTATGTGGGAAAGGAATTTTCTGCATGTCGCGGACTGTCACGGTGCGTGCCCGCGCGCATCGAAGAGGTAAGACCGATATGTCAACGCAAGCGACAGAGGCGCCACAGGCAAAGGTCCGGCGCGCCGGGCTGAACCGGCTTTACCGGTTACGACACGCCGTGATTGATGTGGTGCGGTGGTATTACTGCCGGGTCTGGGGGATGGATTTGCATCCGACCTGTCAGTTTTCGTTGTCGACCAGGTTCGACAAAACGTGGCCACGCGGGGTGCATGTGGGGGCGGAAAGCTATGTCGCCTTTGACGTGCGGGTGCTGACCCATGACATGCCCCGGGGCCTCTTCATGGACACGCGCATCGGGGCGCGGTGTTTTATCGGGGGTGGCTCCATCGTGATGCCGGGGGTGGAGATCGGCGATGATTGCGTCATTGGCGCAGGTTCTGTGGTGACCAAATCAGTGCCATCGGGGTCCATTGCGGCGGGCAACCCTGCGAAACTGTTGCGGTCGGGGCTCACGCTGGGGCCGTTCGGTCGGCTGCCGGAGGCCGATGCCAATGAGGCAGCAAAAGCCCTTGAGATGGGCGAGGCTTAAGCGCGCGCGTTGCGCTCGCTCTGAAATGCCTCCACCGCCTGCCAGTTTGTGATCAAACGGTCGTATCCGCCTTCATCTGAAAGTTTTTGGAGGCGCGGCGTTGGATCAAACTGATCGGTGATGCGAAGACGTTCGGCGATCTGTTCGGGAAGGTATTCGGTAAACCGCGTCTCATGGGTCACAGGATCCGTGACGAACAGGTTTTCATAGCTCAGCTCCAGAAAGGCATCCGTGCCGCCGAATACATCCCTGATTTTGTCATAGGTGGCTTCGATCTGATCCAACTGGGCCGTGACGGCGGACAGATCAATCTCAAACGGCTCAGGGTCCGACGTGGTGCCATGATAGCTGTGGTATGCCCCGCGTTTCTCAGCCACCTGACCGGACACATAGCGCGCCACAAGGTCTTGGCGGGTCAGCAGGATCACAGGCACGTTCGCTGCCTTGAGATGCTCAAACAGCGCAAAATCGGGGCCGGGCATGCGCCAGTTGCCTTCGATCATGTGCAGGCTTTCGATCTTGATGTCGAAAAGACAGTGCATGCCCGGTTTGCCCGCCACGAGCCGCGCGCAGTAGCGGTAGAATTCCTGCGCCATCATCGTGGGGCGCAGCGGCCAGCGCCAAAGCACTGTCCGGCTAAGCCACTGGAAATAGGAATAATAACTTTCTTCACCCAGCACTTCCCCAAAGGTGATCATGTCTGGATGAGAGGCAAGGTAGTCGGCAAATACGGTGGACCCAGACCGCCCGTAACACAGCAAGAACACGCCTCGGCCTTGCATGCTGCGCAAGTGATCTTCGGGCGTGGGAAGGCGGGTGTAATCACGCGTGCGCCGGAAAATCGCGTTATAGACCGGGCGCAGCTTTCGCAGGCTGGCGCGGATGGCGGGGGCGTGAAGCAATGACGTCATATTCAGGCCTGTCATGGCAGTTGTCGCATGGGATCGCGATTGATCTGTTATCGCGCAAGACAACCGAAGTGGTGTTTGATTAGTTACCGCAACATCTTATAGTTGAAATTAGCTTAACGCAGGGCAATGAAACAGGGTGTCTGATGCAGTTTCTTGAGCCGGTCCCGAAGGTGTTGGCCGTGTCCTCTGGCGGGGGGCATTGGGCAGAGCTTTTGCGTCTGCGACCGGCATGGGACGGGGCGGATGTTGTCTATGTGGTGACAGCGGCCGCGTATCAAAGCGATCTGACGCGCGGTGGCAAGGGCACGCGGCATGTGCGCGGCTTCTTCACCGTGCCCGATGCGAACAAGACCCAGAAACTGCGTCTGGTGGCGTTGGCAATCAAGATGGCCTTGGTGGTGCTTTGGGTGCGTCCGGACGTGGTTTTGTCGACAGGCGCGGCGCCGGGATATTTTGCCATCCGGCTTGGCAAATGGTTGGGCGCACGCACCATTTGGGTGGATTCCATCGCCAATGCCGATGAAATTTCCGTCGCGGGTCGGTTGGCCAGACCGCATTCGGATTTGTGGCTGAGCCAATGGCCGGACCTGTCGGCGCGCACCGGCGCGGGCTACGCAGGGGCGGTGATGTGATTTTTCTGACTGTCGGCACGCAGCTTCCCTTCTTGCGGCTGGTGGAGGCGGTGGAAGGCTGGGCGGGTCAGCACCCCGATCAGCAGGTGATCGCGCAATTGGGGGATGGGGGGAAATCGCCGCACATGACGTGCCACAGGGTGCTGGACCCCAGTGATTTCCGGGATTTATGCGTGAAGGCCGATCTGATTGTGTCCCATGCCGGGACAGGATCCTTTTTGATGGCCCATCAGGTGGACACGCCGCTTTTGGTGATGCCGCGCCGCGCGGATCTGGGGGAGCACCGCAATGATCATCAGATGGCGACGGCTGCGCATTTTGAAGGCCGCCCGGGCGTGCATGTGGTCTATGAAGCAGGCGATGTCGCGCCGTCGATTGATCGGCTGATTGCGGGTGATGGCCGCGGCCCACGCTTTGCCGATCACGCCGATGACAGCCTGATCACGGCGATCCGCGACGTGGTCTTTGCCCATGGCGCGCCGTGACAGACGTGAGCATCATCCTGCCCGCGAACAATGAGGCGGGCTATATCGGCCCGTGTCTTCAAGCGGTGCGCTGCCAGCAGATGGGCGCGTTGCGGGGGCAGGTTATCGTGGCCGCTAATGCGTGTACGGACACCACCGTGGAGGAGGCGGAGGCCCTGCGGAGCGGGTTGGAGGATGCAGGGTGGCGCTTGCGTGTGCTCGATTTGCCGAGGCCGGGCAAGGTGGCCGCTCTCAACGAAGCGGACCGGTTGGCGGCGGGCGATGTGCTTATCTATCTCGACGCCGATGTGGTGATGGAACTTGGCATGATCGCGGCGCTTTATGCGGTGCTCAGCAGTGACGCCCCGCGCTATGCCAGTGGCCAATTGCGGGTGGCACGCGCCGCAAGCTGGGTCACGCGGCGTTTCGGGGCGGTCTGGCAGCGGCTGCCGTTCATGACCACGAATGTGCAGGGCGCGGGGCTTTTTGCCGTCAACCGCGCAGGCCGGGCGCGGTGGGGGGCGTTTCCAGACATCATTGCCGATGATGCCTATGTGCGGCTGCTCTTTGCGCCGGACGAACGCGTGCAGGTCAGCCCGGGCTATAGCTGGCCGCTGGTGGAGGGGTTTGCGCGGTTGGTAAAAGTGCGCCGACGTCAGGACGCCGGCGTGCGGGAACTTGCGGCGCGGTATCCCGGGATCATGGTCAACGAATCCAAGCCGCCAATGCGCCTTCGGGATCATCTGGCGCTGCTGACGCGCGTGCCGGTGAGTTACGTAGTCTATGTGTCGGTCATGATCGCCGTCAAACTGGGGCCACGCGGTTCAGAGGGCCGTTCCGAGGGCTGGACCCGAGGGCGCTAGACCCCCACCGCGCGCCCCCATAGCAATCAGGTAAGCACAATCGGTTTTTTTCCGCTCGATTCCGCGCAGCACCCGCGCCGGACGAGAGGAGACACCATGACAGACCGCTTCAAGAGAACCGTTTCAACGATCACCGGCCCCGCGACGGAGCTGCATCCGATCACGCCCGATGATGGCATGAACCTGCCCACTGCCGTGCGCGCCATTGCCGTGGCCACATCCGGGGCTGTGCGCGTCACCACCGTGGGCGGGTCGGATGCCACCGTTTACGTGCTGGCGGGTGCGCCATTCCCGGTGCGCGTCGAACGCGTCTGGGCCACGGGCACGACGGCCACCGGCATTGTGGGTCTTATTTGATGGTCGGGATTGGTATTTCCGTCGACCTGAGCGGCGCGAAAATTGGTGGCGCCGGGGAGACCATTATGCAACCCGACCCCCCCGCGCCTGATGATCCACCTGTGGTGGGGACCCGGCATCTTGTGATGCTGGGTCAATCGGAGCCGCACAGGATGTTTCTGTCTGCCCATGCCGATATCGGCTCTGCCGATACGGTGGCCGATGAGGGCGCGTTGGAGATTTGGTGGTATGATCTGAACGGGTCCGGGCTTTATGACGGGGCGCGGCGGGACGCGATCACCAATGCCAATAAGGTCAGCCGCTGGGCGGTTGAGATGTCAAACGCGCTGGCCGCATTAGCGCCGGGGGTGCAGTTCAAACTGTGCTGCCTGCTTTTTGCGGGCACGGGGCTTGGCGATCTGTTGCAGGATGGTGAGGCGAATGAAGAACGCTTCTGGGCCAATGATCGCGCGACCTATGATTTGTTTGTCACCGACACAGGGATCACGCAGCCCGATGCGGCCTTTATGGCGTGGCAGAACACCGACAGCACGCAGTTGCAATACCAGCTCGGCGAGGCGTGGTGGATCGCGCTCACGGGCACGGACATGCTGGGGCAGACGGTGGCCACGGGGGCCACGCGCCATAATGTGACCTTTGATCATAAACTGACGGAACTGTGGGATACCACTGCGGTGCCGTTTGAATTCCTGATGCATCGCTATGACGTCTATTCCGGGTCCACCATTGATTGGGACCGCTTCCGCGATGTGCGGGTGGCGATGGACCGGCTTGTGGCCTCGCCTCAGAATGGCGCCAGGGCGGTGCCGTTCACGCGGGGTGTGGACCCAATCGCGTTTGAGACGGGCTATGACGTGGGCGATGACAGCCATCCGCGCAAAACAGCCGATGGCGCGTCGAAATACGCCCAGCAGCTGGCCTATAACATGGCGCGGATGACAGGCGTGGCGCTGGTGAAGCCTGAGATTGACAGTGTCACATGGGCTGCCGCGCAGGTGACGCTGGCCAGTACAGCAGGCGATCTGACCACAACGCGGATGCTGCGCGGCGGGGCGCTGCCCGCAGGCCAACCCAAAGTGGCGCAGCTTTACTTCCGCAGCGCGGGTGACCCGGAGACCCTCCATGAGGTGCCCGATGCCGCCATTGCCATCACGGGCGGCGATATCACGGTGGATGCCAATGCGATGCTGACGGCCATTGCCGCAGGGCGCGGGACGTTCCAGCGGGGCGACATGCTGGAATTCGCGCCGGGGCCCAGCGGGGCCAATGATGCGCAAGACAAGACCGATGACACATGGCTTGATTATCCTGGGCTGGCGGACGCTGTGCTCGAACTGGTGCCGCTGCAACCGGTGGCGGGTGTGATAACCTGTGATCTGGGCGCGCCGCCGGTTTTGACCAACGCGCTGGGGGATTTTACCGCCTTTGCTGCCACGGAAGGAATGCCCGATCAGGGCGATGGTGGGTACATCGCCAATCTCAACGACAATTTTGACAGCAACCAGTCAAATGCGCGGGCGATTGACCGCACAACGCTCACCTCCGGCATAATCACCATCTACGCTGACATTGACCGGGTGCTGGGGCAGGACGGGGTGAATTCCACAACCGTCAACCTGCGCGATCCAAGTGGCAATGGCCATCAGCGGGTGCGCGTGAATGATCTGTGGGGGGAGGTCAATGCGACCGACGTCAACGGCAATGCCTTGGCCCAAGGCGTGATCCCGCTGCCTGAGGGGCGCGTGCGGCTTTGGGCGCATATGCCGATCACGGTGGGCGGGCGCATCATGTACTACTTCAACAACGCCAATACCGGCGGGGCCTACCATAATGCAGGGCTCTACGATGGGGCATTGCCGGTGGAGGTGATCGCGGCGATCTAGGGCGTTTCGACTTTTCCTTGCAAAATTGTGCGTCGCGTTTCGCGTTGAAATCTCGGTATTTCAGGCAGCGAAACGCGACTCACTGTTAAGGCGAAACGCTTCAGTAGTAGTGATCTGGATACGCGCTGTCCGCCGCGCCCAGACGGTACTTGTTCAGAACGACGCCCAGCACATTCGTGGTCTCCGCCAGATCGCGTTCGCATTTGTCGATTTCTGCCGCGGTGGACATTTCTGCCGCGGCCACGATCAGCGCGCAATCCACGTTTGAGGTAAACGCGATCATGTCATCGCTCAGAAGTGAGGGCGGCATATCGCAGATCACCATGTCGAACTGATAGGCGGTTTCGAGGTCGGACAGCACGTCGCCCACGCCGCTCGACAGCAGCATGTCGGAGGGGTTTTGCACCGTCTCTCCGTTGGTGACCAGCGCCAGCGAATTGCGATGGTTGAGCGCGATGTCAGAAAAATCGCGGTCCCCCGACAGCAGATCCGCCACGCTGGACGGGGTAGTATTCAGCCCCAGAAGCCGCTGCTGCGATGGGCGGCGCATATCCAGTTCAATTTGCAATGTCCGCGTGCCGGGTTGGCGCGCCATGGCAAAAGCGAGGTTTAGCGCGATGGTGCTTTTGCCGCATTCGGGCGTGGCAGAGGTGATGGCCAAGCGCCGCCAGCCGTTCTGCTGCATGGTCCGCAAAACACGCGTGCGCAGAATGTCAAAGGACGTGGCGGCGGGGGCTGCATCGGCAGTGAAGATGCGGTTGGCCTGCAACACGTCGTTTTCCACATGCAGCGGTGTCAGGTCAGACCAAGCGCGATCCAGCGCGCCATCTGCCCGCGCCCCGCGGCGATGTTCCACGCGATTGCGATCCGTGCGGGCTTTTTCGATGGCAGCTTGCAGACGTTCCATGGTTCAGCTTCCGCGTCTTTTTGTCATGAGCCGAAACCACCCTGCACGGGGCTGCTCTTCCATGTAGGGAATGGTGGCAAAGACCTGGATGCCAAGCGCATCGCTAAGGTCCTGAGGCCGCCGGATGGTGCGGTTGAGAAGCTCCATCAGGCCCATGATGCCAAGCGCCAGCAACAGGCCCAGCATCAGCCCGCCGGAAGCAATCATCGGGCGATTGGGGCTGCTGGGAAATTCGGGCGCGGTGGCCTGTTCCACCACCGTGATACGCTGCCCGCGCGACAGGCTTTCGATGATCGCGCCCGTTTCGGCGCGGGCCTTGTTGGCGACCGCTTGGTTGTATTGTTCTTGCAGATTGGATTGCGTGCGTTCAAGCGTGGCGAGCGTCACCGCATTGCCCGGGGTGGCTTCAATGGTGGTTTCAATCAGGGCCATCTGCGATTGCGTCGCGGTTTTCTGATCGGCGACATAAGCGATTTGCGCGTCCAGATCAGCCAGTTGAATGTCAAAGAGGGACATCTCAGCCCCCGCATCCCCCGCGCCGAGGATCTTGTTGTCCTGCGCAGGCAGCGCCGCCACCGCCTGTTCGGCCGCTTCAATTTGGGTGCGCATCAGCGCCATGCGGGGGTTGTCCGCCGACAGCACCGACACGAGCGTGGCATATTCCGCGCGCAGTTCGGCCAGTTGCGCCTCTGCCGGGCGCAGGCGGGTGGGGGTGGGCTTATCGGTGCCAAGGCTGAGCCGCCCAGTGGTTTCAAACAGCGTGACCAGTTGAATGCGGCGTTCCTGCAGGGCGGTCGCCTCGCGATCCAGTTGCAACAGGCGCTCTTGCAGATTGGCCTGTTGCGAGCGGCGGAAATCCAGGCTGTCGGGCAGGGCCGCCAGATTGTTTTCCTGAAAGTTCAGAATGGCTGCGTTGGTTTCACTCAGCGCGGCATCAAGGCGGTCCACATCCTGGGTGAAAAACTCCAACGTCTCGCGCGCAACAGACGTGCGCATGTCGACATTTTCCTGCAGGATCAGCGTGACGACCTCATTGGCGACAGAGGCCGCCAGCGCGGGGGAGGCGGCGGAAAAGGCAACCTCCACAATCGTGGCATCGCGCGCGCCCCGGCGCACTTGGCCGCCTTGAGTGACGATGGCGATGCGGTTGCGCAAGTCCGTCACCTTGGCGTCGGCCCCAAGCGCCAGCGGATTTTCATAAATGTCGAAATCATTGGCCAGCCCCAGCAGCACATCGCGGCTGAGGATGCGCTGCCGGATGATTTGCAGCGCTTCCGTTTCCCCGGTCTGCACGGTGGTGGCGGCCAGTTCATCGGGGATTTGCGCTGATTCCACCACCAGCACGGCCTTGGAGCGGTACGTCGCCTCAAGGCTTTTGGCGAGGATCACGCCCGCCACGGCCCCGATCAGCGTGAGGCCCATCACCATCGGCAGGTAACGGCGGAAAATCAGCCAGTTGGTTCTGATGTCCATGGCCGCCCCCTATTCCGCAGCCTTGGGCGGCTGGGCCGTGCCTGCACCGTGGGAGACGAGCAAGACACCATCGCCCGTGACCGTGTTCACGGCATCAGCGTTCACCACCGTGTCGCCTTCCGCAAATGCATAAAGCAGCGCGTAATCACAAAGCTGATTGATCAGACGCGGGGTGCCTTGGGTGGCGTCAAAAATCAGATCATGCGTCGGCTCTTCAAACACCGGGCGGTCAGCGCCGGCAAGCGCCATCCGATGTGCGATATAGGCGCCCACATCCTCCCGCGTGAGGCCGGGCAGATGCACGCTGGCCGACACACGCTGCGCCAGTTGGCGCAGATCAGGGCGCATGATCATATCGCGCAGTTCGCTTTGGCCGATCAGCATCAGTTGCACCAATTCGTGTTCGGCAAAGTTGATATTGGTCAGCATCCGCAGATGTTCGAGAGAGCTCCAATCCAGGTTCTGCGCCTCATCAAAGATCAGCACCACGCGGCGGCCTTCGCGGTATTCGTCGACCAGAAACCCCTCCAGCGCGTCATAAAGCGTGGCGTAGCTGTCCCCTTCGGGCGGCACGCGGCCCAGGGCGTATAGGATCAGGCGCAGCATTTCCGTCCGGTCGGCGGGGGAGGCATTGGCGACAAGGCCAATACGCACATCCTCTTCAATCTCGTTCATGAAATCACGCAGCAAAAGCGTTTTGCCCGCGCCAATTTCGCCCGTGACCAGCGTGATGGGCGACCGCGCCACAAGCCCGTATTCCAGCGCGGATTTGGCCCGCTGATGGGCGGCGGACATGAGCAGAAACGCAGGATCCGGCGCAAGGCTGAAGGGCCGTTTGGACAGCCCGAAATGATCCAGAATTTTGTCGATGCTGAAACTCATATGCGCAATCGCCGGGCCTTCATCTGTTCTGTTCGGGCTGTGCCGCCGCCTTATCCACAGGGCTTAAAAGGTGTGGGTTGGCTAGGCAATGCTCGCCCTTAAGAAGCATTGTATTTGTTACAATGACACCTAAGGTTGTAACATATGCTGATCAGATTCACACTCAAACGCTTATTTCTGATCCGTTCTGCGGTGATTTTGCTGGCGGCCCTGCTGGCGCTGGCCGCATGCAAAGATGATACCGACAAAGCAGAGCAGCATTACCAGAACGCGCTGGCCTTGCTGGAAGAGGGGGATGAGGCCCGCGCGATGGTGGAATTGTGCAACGTCTTCCTGCGTGATGGTTTTCACCGGAAGGGGCGGCAGCTGTTCGCGGACCTACTTTATGGCCAGGGCGAATGGCGGCAATCCTACAGCCAGTATTTGCGCCTGATCGAACAGTACCCCGATGATGTGGATGTGCGGCAAAAACTTGCAGAAATGGCGCTGGATTTCGGTGACCGGGCAGAGGTGGCCCGGCATGGGGCCGCAGCGTTGGATCTGCATCCGGACGCACCGGATATCCGCGCGCTGGGCCTTGTGATCGACTATCAAGATGCGGACGCGGCGGGCGATCTTTTGCGCGTGGCGGAAACGGCGAACGCGGCCAAGGATCTGTTGCAGGATCATCCCGAAACCCCCACGGCGCTGCGCCTTGTGGCCCATTGGTACGCCCAAGGCCCCGATCCGGCGCGCGCGGTGCCCTATTTGGATCAGCTTATTGATCGCTACCCCGGATCGGTGTCGCTGCATCTATCGCGACTGCGCGCGCTGGATGCGGCGGGCCACGATGATGCGGTGCTGCAGCACATGGGCCAGATGGTGGAGGCTTTTCCGGATAATGACGGCGTCGCGCAGTTGCTTTTGAAGTGGTACGCGTCGCGCGATGATCTGGCGGGGATCGAGGCGCTGTTGCGCCGCCGAGCGGGTCCCGATGATGCAAACCCGAACGGGCATTTGACGCTGTTGTCTTTTCTGGCGGAGGCCAGGGGCGCTGACGTGGCCATGGCAGAAGCGCGCCGATTGGCGGCGGCCAATGCGGGCACGGATCTGGGGCGACGGTACGACCTGCGCATCGCCAACCTGCGCTTGCAAACAGGGCAGAGGGTTGCAGCGGGGGACCTGCACGCCCTGGCCGATGACGTGCAAGATGATGACCTGCGCAACGCCGTGCTGCATGTGATCGCCCGGGTGCACATGCAAAACGGCAATGCACCCCGTGCCATGGACATCGTGGCGCGTATCCTGGCCGATGACAAAACCCATGTGCAGGCCCTGATCCTGCGTGCGGCCAAGGGGGTTGAGGCAACAGACCATGTCGGGGCCATCAGGGACCTGCGCGTTGCGCTCGATCAGGATCCGCGCAACATCGATGCTCTGGTTTTACTGGCCGAGGCGCATCAGGGATTGGGCAATCTTGCGCTCGCCGAACAGCGGTTGGCGCAGGCCTTTCAGATGTCAAACGCCGCGCCCGAGGTGGCGATTCTTTTCGCCCGGTTCCAATTGGCCCAAGGCAAACCGCAGGCTGCGGCGCGGGTTTTGGGGGATGCCGCGCAGGGCCATTTGGGTCATCTCGACATGGTCGCGCTTTACGCGCAAGTCCTTGTTTCGCTTGAGGATACCGCCACCGCGCGTGGCCTTGTCACCCGGTTGGAGGCCCCCGGCGACGCGGGCGCGACCGCTTTGGCGCAAGATATTCGGGCGGCCATCCTCTTTGGTGAAAACCGGGTGGATGACAGCCTTGATGAACTCAACACCGTGCTGGCGGGGCAGGGCCTTGCATCCGAACAGTTCGGGGTCACTGTCAAAATCCTGCGCGTGAACCTGCGTGCGGGTCGGTTTGATGATGCCCGCGCACAGATTGACGCGATGATGCAAGACATGCCCGAAAGTTTCGCCTTGCGCATGGTGGCCGCGAGCATTTTCGCGCTGGAAGGCCGAGCGGAGGAGGCGATTGTGGCCTACACCAACCTCTGGCGCGCCTTCCCCGATCAGGTGGCCCCCGTGCAACGGCTTTACGCCCTGCTGATGGCGCAAGGTCGGGATACAGAGGCTCATGCGCTTTTGTCTCAGGCTTTGGAGACCGAGCCCGACCGCTATGAATTGTTGAGCCTGCGCGCCTATGAGCTTGAGCAGGCGGGCGATACCAATGCCGCGCTGGATATCTATGCCGCGCTTCATGCGCGCAACCCAGGTGACATTATCGTGGCGAACAATTACGCCTCCCTCTTGGCCTATTTCCGTGAGGATGCCGCCTCGTTAGGCATTGCTAGCCAGATCGCAGGCAGATTGGTGGGCACAGGCGTGCCTGCATTTCTGGACACGCTGGGCTATGTGCGGTTGCGCGAAGGCCAGCCGCACGCAGCCATTGTCGCGTTTGAAGCCGCTGCGCGCGGCAATCCCCGCGACCCAACCATCGCCTTCAATCTGGGCCAGGCCTATGCCGCCGCTGGCCGTGATGACGACGCGCTGAGGGCGCTGGAGCGCGGGTTCCGATTGGCCGCTGGCGATGAACGCGTGACGCATTACGCCCGCGCGCTTGCAATCTACGATCGTGTCGCGGCGCGGGTCGCGCAGTAATTCCGGCACGGCCTACCGGCGCGCGCGGCATGGTTAAGCTATGATTAAGGTTTGGTAACTATGGTTAAGGGCGACTTAATTCGAGCGTTAAGGGCCTGCATATCATGCTACAGTTTTCCATCGGTTTTGCGCGTTTCCGTCTGATTTTTGCCTTGGCTGTCCTGATCGGGGTCGCGGTCTTTGCCACGCTTGCGCAGGCCCAGCAATATCGCATTCAAGCCGGCGACGTGCTGCGCATTGAGGTGCTGGAAGATGCCAGCATGAACCGCGAGGTGCTGGTCGCCCCCGATGGTCGGATTTCCATGCCATTGGCGGGGTCTTTGCGGCTGGGTGGGGCCTCCATCCCGGAGGCACAGCAGCGCGTGACCGCAGCGCTGGCCAGCAGTTTTGCAACCCGGCCCAATGTTCTTGTCTCGCTCGTTCAGTTGCGCGATGTCGCCCCGCGCGACCCCGACAATGTGTTCGTGATCGGTGAAGTGAACAACCCCGGCAAGATCGCCATTGATCGCGGCACTACCTTGCTGCAGGCACTGTCGGTGGCGGGCGGCGTGACGGATTTTGCCGCCGTGAAACGCATTCAGCTGCGTCGCACGGACCGGTCGGGGCACGAAAAGGTCTACACCTTCAACTATCAGGCGGTGCTGAACGGGCAGAGCAGCATCGGAACATCGCCTGTTCAAAAGGGCGACGTGATCGTGGTTCCGCCCCGGCGTCTGTTCGAATAGGGCGCCGCCGCATCAGATCAGGGTGGCAGATGACACAGCTCTGGCCGTTTCGGATACTCATTGCGCTGGCTGTCGCGCTTGGCGCTTTTGCGCAAGGCGTGCAGGCGCAAGAGGGCGGCGTGTTCTCTGACCTGACGCTGCGCCACCGGGTGCAGGCGGCCACCAATCCCGCGCTTGATCCAGGCCGCGATGATGCGCGGTTTGAGGCGACGACCGCGCTGGATTACACGCTCACCTCCCGCACGCGCGGCAAAGGGATTTCGCTGTCCTTCGGGGGTGATCTGCGCGTGGCAGACGATGCGGCCCCGAACGCGGATGACGGTTTTGATTTTGACCGCCCCCGGGTGGAACTCAGCTATGACAGCACGTCGCCCCGGCTTGATGTCAGCCTGAACATTCGCGCGGTTCAGAACGATATCGCCTTTCTCAACCCCATTGACCTGGTGGATTTCTCAGGCGGTGCGACCACGCTGCCCGATGATTTTGATGACCTGGCAGGACGGGGCACACGCACCAGCCTGCGTTATCGGCTGCGGGCGAATTTCGACAAGGATCGTCCCTTTTCTTGGGGGATCGGCGTATTCGGTAACGTGCTGACCTATAGCGATGTGACCGCGGCCAATCTGGTGGACAGCACGCGGGTAACGGCCGTGCTGGATGCCGGGTTTGCGCTGAACCGCACGACGCGGCTCGACATGCGTTTGGGCTATTCGGTGACAGATGAAGAAGATGGCACGCCGCCCTCCGCCACAACCAGTTTCACCACACAGCTGCAATCGCGGTTGAAGGATCGGGTGGAGGTGCGCGGTGGGCTGTCGCTTGCGTTCCCTGAGGTTGCCGCCGACAGAACCACGGTCACGGGGGGCATCACCTATCGGCCAACGCCGACCGCGCGTTTGAGCTTGGATGCGGGCATGGCGTTTCTGGACGGGCTGAGCGATCGTTTCGTGGGGCGGCTGTCTTACGATCAAGACCTGTCGCGCACCCTGCGCATCAGCGCAGAGCTTGGCCGCGAGATCAGCAACAACGCTGACAATCAGACTGTGCTGTCCACCATCGCGCAATTGGGGCTGGATGTGACGCTGTCGCCTTTGTCCGGCATGTCCTTTGATATGGCCTTCGTTGACAGTAACCGGATCAACCTGGCCAATGACACGCGGGAATTTTCCGCCACTGCGCTTTACAGCCGGCAGGTGACCAAGGATTGGGCGGCCTCCATCGGTGTGCGAGCCACGTCGCGGGATCAAAGCATCCAAGGGCGCGCAAGGTCAGAGGCCGTGTTTGTCACGCTAGAGCGCAGCTGGAAGGCCAAGCACCGATGACCTTTCAGGTGTCCCATGTCATGTCTCGTGCCCATGGCGCACCGGGCGCGGTCATGCTGGCCGTCATGGTGCTGGGTGCCGTGCCGATTTTCTGGTTGGGGCTCACATCCCTCGCGGCGGCATGGGCCACGCCGGAATACAGTCATGGCCCGCTGATCCCGCTCATTTCGCTTTTCCTCTTTCTTAGGGGCCTGCGTGACGCGCCCTACGTGTCCGTCCCTGCAAACCGGTGGCCCGGGGTTTGGGTGGTGGCCTTGGCGCTTTGCCTTGCGGGGTTGGGAAACATGGCGGGCATCGCGGATGTGGTCAGCTATGCCCTGATCCTCTGGGTGGCGGGGGTCGTGCTGATGTGCATGGGCTGGGATGCCGGACGGCGGCACCAATTGGCGGTGTTTCACCTGATCTTCATGCTGCCGCTGCCCCAGTTTCTGTACTGGAAGGTGACCGTGTTCCTGCAAGCCCTGTCCTCTGACCTGGGCGTGGCGCTGATCCGGTTGGCGGATATTCCTGTGTTCCTGGATGGCAATGTCATCGACCTTGGCCCCTACAAGCTTTTGGTGGCGGAGGCCTGTTCGGGCCTGCGTTACCTGTTTCCGATCCTGTCTTTTAGCTATTTGATTGCCATAGTTTATCGCGGGCCCGCGTGGCACAAACTGGTGCTGTTTGGCATGGCGGCCCCCCTGTGCGTTGGCGTGAATGCCGCGCGGATTGGAACGATCGGCCTGCTGGTCGATGCCCAGGGGATCGCGGCGGCAGAGGGGTTTTTGCACCTGTTCGAAGGCTGGGTGATCTTTGCGGCCTGTCTTGCGGTGCTGGCGGGTACGGCGGTCCTGCTTCATCGGTCAATAGCCGGTCCGATGCTGGATCTCGATACGGCGGGTTTGGGCGGGACGGTCGCGCGGGTCAAAGCTGTGACGCCTTCTGCTGCGCTGAAGGTCGCGGCGGTGTTGGGGATTTTGGCGTCAACGATCACATTGATGGATCTGCGCGCCCCGCAGGCACCGCCACCGCGCGCGGGATTTGCGATTTTTCCCACGGAGTTGGGGCCATGGTCGGGCGTGCAATTTGATCTGGATCCGGCCATCGAACGCGTGCTGGGCGCGAGTGACTATATCAACAGCACGTATCGAGAGGGAGGTTCCGGGGCCGAGGTGCAGTTTTTCGCGGCCTGGTATGCCTCTCAGATCGATGGGCAGGGGATCCATTCGCCTGAGGTCTGCCTGCCCGGTGCAGGGTGGGAAATCGCCGCCCACGGACCCCATGATGTGGATCTGCCCAAGACCACCTATGGGCCTTTCACGGTGAACCGCGCCATCATCCAAAAAGGGCTGGATCAGCAATTGGTCTACTACTGGTTCGAACAGCGCGGGCGGCGCATGACCAATGATTTCGCCGCCAAACTGTCCGTCTTGAAAGACGGTGTTGTCACGGGTCGGACGGACGGCGCGCTGGTGCGGGTTCTGACGCCCTTGCAGCGCGGCGAAGCACCGTCTGAGGCCGACGCAAGGCTTCAGGCTTTCATGGCCCACGCGCTGGTCCAGTTGCCGCTCTATATCCCCTAGGCGTCTTCTCGCATTCCTTAAACTTTGCCCCGACCGCCCGAAAGTCATCATCTTTCCGCGCGATAATTGCCATCTGCGCGCGTCACCTTTGCAGACAATCGGAACACGGTTGCCAAAGGTCACATCATGCGCCTCCGCGCCATCACGGGAATGTTTGCCGCCGCTCTGGTGTGGTCCCTCGCCTCCACGGCAGTGGCTGACGCACCGTTCACAGCAGAGCCCTATATCGTGCGCGATGATCACGGTGGATCGGTGCAGCGGCGGCTTGATGATATTGGCGCCTTGCACGCCTCTGGCCGCAGCGTCGAGATCCGCGGTCTGGTATGCCATTCCAGCTGCACCATGCTTTTGGGGTTGGAACAGGTCTGTGTTCAACCGCACACGCAGTTCGGGTTTCACGGTCCCTCCCGCAACGGGGCGCCGCTGAAGATGGCGGAATTTGAGGCGGTGTCCCTGATCATCGCGTCCCATTACCCGCCTGATTTGGCCGATTGGTACCTCAGCGTGGCGCGCCATAGCCTTGATCGATTGCACTTCCTGACCGGGGCCGACCTGATCGCGCGCAAGATCGCTCGGCCTTGTGATCCTTTGGAAACCGCCTCACGCGGTGCCGCGCAATCGCCCCGTGAGGGCAAGGGTTAACCCAAGGATCGTCGCTGTCTGACAGCCGCGCCCACAAGACAGCAGAGCGCAAAAGCCAGCAGCCAAAGGGGTGCGGGCAGCGGGACGGGTGCGGTCGCAGGGGTCGACGGTGTTTCCCCCCCGCCCGTGCCGCCGCCGGTGAGGCCGGGGAATGTTGTCGGGCCGAAAGGTGTCGTGACGGGTGACGGGGACGCGGTGGGTGTGGCCAAAAGGGCCGTATCTGCGCCGGCAGGAGGCGCGCCACCGGTGGCCCGATCGCCGCTTAGGATACGATCCGATATCAACGGCAGGAATCCGGGCGCTTGCAGACCTGTGGGTGCCAGATTGGTGATCGCGGGATCCAGCGCCGTGGCATCAAAAAGGCGCGGACAATCCTGCGCGCCGGTGTCGCAACTGCCGATCACAAGCCCTGCTTCAGACAGGGCCAATGTGACGTCATCGAGATCCTCGGCATCGCTCAGGATATGGCCAAGGATGACAGGGACGTAGCCGCCGGGCCGTGTCGGATCGGGGGTCAGGCGCACCATATGCACACCACCATCCGGGCCAAGGGCATTGGCGATGATCATGCCTGCATCATTGATGTCATCGGCCCTAATCAGGCGAAATCCGGATGGCAAGGCAGGGTCAATCACCGTGCCAAGTGCCATGGGGCCCGCACCGGATGCAGGCCAGAATACCGCCTCGGGCAATGCGCCTTCTGATGCGCCGACGACATCCCCACGCGCATTAAGCCCAACGGCCTGTGACGGATCACCATCAAGGCCGCGCAACACCAACGGCGCGCCAGTGGCAGAAAAAAGCACGCCGTATCGCTGTCCGTCTTTCGTTTCAATCTGGCCAATCACCTGTCCCGACGGGGAAATCGCACGCTCGGTCAGCAACCTGTCGTCTTGGCTGGTTTTCAGAGGGCGCGGATCCTGGCTGGCCTGCCAGACGAAATACCCCATCGTCCCGTCGCCGGGGATTTGCGCCTGCGCTAGAACAAGCCCGCCCGGCGCCACGTCAATCACCTGCGTGATGCGCACATTCCCGTCAGGCGATAGTAGCGTTTGCAATGTCTTTCGATCCTCAGGTCGCCAGATCACGGCCCGGGAGGCGTTGGCATCCCGCACCCAACGCGCGCCCAGCGTCGGCGCGGGGTCGTTCATGGGCACAAGCCCAAGATTTGGATCCCACCGAAACCCGCCCCTCTCATCAGGGTTGGAGGCAAAGCCAAGCAACACGGGTTTTGCGGCCCCGTCGCCCGACAAACCGTGCGCGGTGGCGGTTGCTGAGAGGGTAAAACCCGTTTGCGGGGACCAGAAAAATGCCTGCCGTGTTCTGGGGGCCGCAGCCGCAAGCGCGGTAAGGGAGGCACCATCCTGGCCGATGCTGGGTGATAGTGTTGCCGCGTCGGCGGGCCATGCCAGACAACAGGCCACGACCCCGCATACATGCGCTGCCGACCGGATGTGGGGCCGCGTGTGTTGGATCACGTCCCGGTCCCGCGCAGGACCACGCCAACGGTCTGGAGGATCAGGCGCACATCGGTCGCAAACCCCATCGACCCGGCGTACCATTCATCATATCCCACACGGTCGGAAAAGGTGGTCGATCCGCGGCCATAAACCTGCCAAGGCCCCGTCACGCCCGGTCGCAACCGGTAATAGGCCCGCCCCCCCGCCTTGCGGTAGAGCGCATCCTGTTCGGATAGAAAGGGGCGCGGGCCCACGATGCTCATATCGCCCAGCAGCACGTTCCATGTTTGAGGAAGCTCATCAATGCTCGTGGACCGGATGAAGCGGCCAATGCGGGTGATGCGGGGGTCATCTTTCAGCTTTTGATCGCGGCGCCATTCCTCGGACCGGACGGGATCATTTTCACAAAGTTCTGCCAGCACGCGATCGGCATCCACCACCATAGATCGCAGTTTCCAGCACGAAAAGACGCGCCCGTCCTGGCCCACGCGTTCCTGTTTGTAAAAGCCCGCGCCGCCGTCGCGGCGAATGATGGCCCAGCAGATGAACACCACGAGCCCGACGAGCGGTGCGGTTAGGACCACAATCGCGATATCGAGCGGCCGTTTGAACGCGTTGACATAGGACACGCGCGGCGGATCAAGCCAATCACCGGCGGTCAGTTTAACGGGATGGTTTCTGGATTTAATCGTCGTCATTGAAGCCTCTTGCGTGCCAAAACAGATCACTGGTTCGTCGGACAGAGGACTTCGGGCGCGTTATGGGGAAGAGGGCGGCACCGCATAAATCAACCAACGGGCGAGCCTGGCAAGGCCGTGGCTGCGCCATTGTGGTCGCATGCGCGTGTTGAAAGTGAAGTGGCAGTGTCATGTCAGACCGCGTTCTTCCCCAAGAAGTCGACGGTAAGGAAAAAACAATCTGAGTTAAAATTGTCTTAAATGCTGACTAAAATTTCGATAAATGCGATCTTTTTCGGCTCAAGGCCGGTGCAGGGGCATCGGCTTGGGCTGACGGGACCATCTGCCAGATGCCCGTGCGGCGACGCGGATGTGCGTTCCCCTTCAGGTTGTCGGATTGGACGACTTGCCCGTCTTGCGCCGCCAAAGCCCGCGCTGCACGATGCGGCGCAACGTGCCAAAAGTGGATTGCAGCTTCAGCCTCAGGGGCAGGGCGCGCCATGGGCCAAAGAGCGCCAGATCGCGAAATTGCGTGACCGGCAGGCCCATCAGACGATGCACCAACCGCCGCCCCCACACAGACCCTTTCTTGTGCAAAAGCGCGGCCTGTGAGGCTTCGATCTTCCAGGGTTCAGCGGGCCATGCGGTCAGGTACCCGGCCTCTATCGCGCCTTCGATCAGGTTTTTGCCCAGCTGCGTGCGCGCCACGATCAGGGATTGTCCGGGGTTTTGCCCGTCGGGCATAGCGTACCACGGATCCCCGCAGGAAATATCGGCCAGCTCCCCCGATCCGTCGGGCCAAAGATGCGTGGCCCATGGCCGGAAACGTTGCAGGAACGCCCACGCGTCGTAGTAGATCAAATGCTCGGTATCCGGGCCATCGTGCCCGCGCGTGGCGAAAAAGCCGGGCCATCCATGGCCGCGATAGCGCAGGGATGTGAGCGCTGGTTCATCGACGCCAAAGCGCTTCAGCAAGCCCCGCGTGGCCAGCGTCGGCGGCGTTTCTGCGCAGAAGAAAGACAGGGTCACGCCTATTTTGTCTGTGAGGGCGGGCCGGGCCGTCATCGCATTGCGGGTGCCTGCGATCTCCACCGGTTTGCCGATGACAACGCAAGGGGCGGGGGCCTCTTCCACCGCACCCAGCCCTTCGCAGATGGAGGCGGGCGCGTATCTGGACCCGACAGAGGCCATCAGATCCGCCCGGGTGCGCGACAGGCGCGTGGCGTTCCGGACCGGATCAACGGGGTTTTGCCCGGTGTGCAACACGCCGTGAAAGCCCCGCTGTTCCAGACAATACAGCGCCAAAGCCGTCAACGCGCCGCCGGAGCTGCCTTTGAAGCGCATGTCTTCATCCGTGGCAAAGCCTTCCCAAAGGCCTGTGATGGCACCCCAGTTGTCTTCGGTCGCCGCGTCCACGGCGGGGGTGTAATCGGGCCGGCGTTTCAAAGCGCCGAAATCAGTGAAGACGGTGGGGCAGGCGGCGCGCATCTGGTGCAGCGTGTCGGGCGGGATATCACCGGCGATTTGAGGACGCAGGCCGATATGGTCGATATCCACCATCTGCACCTTGTCACCGCCCAGGTAAGAACACAGCCCACACCCCAGACAAAGCAAAGGGTCCGATATTTGGGCTGGATCGCCATTTGGCTTCAAGGTGGCATTCCCCACACGTTAAGGTTGTTTTAAAACCTGACCTGTTGGGAGCCGTCGATCAAGCCTTTCCGGTGCCACGTGTTTGAAAAACCCATGAGTGCCTGCACTGTCTGCCGTGCGCCATTGCGCCAAATCAGCCTACGATCCATGGGCGTTGAGATGTCTGTCGGCCAGAACGGCGGCAGATGTTCTATTGTCGACACCCATTTTCTGGAACACCTGTTCGAGGTGCTTGTTGACCGTGCGCGCACTCAGGCTGAGGATGGCGCTGATGTCGCGGTTGGTCTTGCCCAAGGTCAGCCAGTACAGAACCTCCGCCTCGCGCGCCGTGAGGCCGAAGGCGCTTTGCAGCAGGTCCTCGTTGCATTCAGACCGCCGTTGAACGAGTTTGATCAGGATGTCCTGTGCTGCCGAGACCCCGATGAATTGCAGGGCATGCGTTTCGCTCAGCGCGCATTGATCCACTTCGGAAACGGGTTGATCCCTGCATCCGCTCAACCATGTGCGGACATACGGCGACACGATATCGAAACTATGCGCATCAAGCGTGCGCTGGGCTTTTTCCGTGCTCCAGACCAGCGTGCCGCCCGCGTCAAATGCAAGGACAGAGCTTTCGATCACACCAATGGCGTTGCGGGCGCTGGTCAGGGCGCGGGCGTTCAGGATATGCGTGGTCAACCGCGCGATCATTTCTTCAACTGCGACCGGTTTGGTGATGTAATCCACCCCGCCTGACCTGAGCCCTTTGACCACGTGTTCGGGATCTGTCAGCCCGGTCATGAACACGATGGGCGCAAGGGTCGGGTTCTGGCCTGATTTCAGGCGGCGACAGGTTTCAAACCCGTCGAGTTCCGGCATCATGGCATCCATCAAGATCACATCGGGCTGCACCCGCCCTGTGAGCTGAATGGCGCTGTGGCCATCGCCGGCGACCAGCACGGTCATGCCCTCGGCTTCTAGCGCGGCAGACACCATGCCCAGCGACTCCGGGTTGTCATCCACCACCAGCGCGATGCCTTTGTTTTCCAGCTCAAGCCCGGCCATCATACGCCTCCAGAGTGTGGAAAATGCCCGCCATGTCGAAGTTTTCCAGTTTGCTGGTCAGATCCCGCATCGTGGCGCGATCCCCTTTTTGATCGGCGCGCAAGGCCTCAAGGGATGTGCGCAAGGCGCTGGCATGTCCAAGCTGGGCCAGATCCATCAGTCTGGCGCAATCATCCGTTGAAAGCGGCAGGTACGCCTGATCAGTTTCCGGCATGTCAACGGCCAGTTTGATCTTCAGAAGCTCTGCAATCTGAAGCACCAGATCATCCAGATTGTAAGGCTTGGCCACAAAGGCGTCATGCAAACCAAATTCAGGCCGGTGCTGGCGTTCTTCATTGGCGTGGCCGGAAATCATGATGATGGGCGTGTTCGCATGCGCCCCTTCGCGCAGGGATCGCGCGAAGCTCCACCCGTCTCGGCTCGGCATGTCGATATCGAGCAGAATGATATGGGGCAGGGCATCCACAAGCATGGCTTCGGCCATGTCCGCGCCTGTGGCGCACAGCACGACAAAGCCGTAATCGCTTAGAAATTTATCCAGCAGGGCGAGGTGGTTGGTGTCGTCATCCACGGCAAGCACCGTTCTGCGCGGACCTTCATAGCCTGTAACAGGCAAGGCGCTGGGTTCCGGTGAGAGGCCTTGCGCGCCAAAAACACTTGGCGCCAAGGAAGGCAGCATCAGGCGCACGCGGAAAAGACTGCCTGCATTCACGGTGCTTTCCACCTCAATCTGGCCGCCAAGAATTTCCACCAGAAGCTTCGTGATGGTCAGGCCAAGACCCGACCCATGGGCGTCAGATCGGCTGGCGCGTTCAAACGGACGCCAGATGCGGGTCAGGTTTTCATCCGAGATGCCAATCCCGGTGTCGCGCACTTCGATGATGGCCACTTCGTTGCGGTACTTCAGCAAAAAGTCGACCGACCCTTTTTCGGTGTAGCGCAGGGCGTTCGACAGCAGGTTGATGATGATCTGGCGCAGACGTTTTTCATCGGAGCGGACAAAGGCAGGCAGGCGCCCTTCGGTGCGCATGCGGAAGCGTATGCCTGTGCGCTGCGCCTCATCCTCAAAGATCGACGTGATCTGGTTGAGGAACACTTGCAGGTTGATCCGATCACTCATGATTTCCAGACGGCCCGCCTCAATGCGGGAAATATCCAGCAAGCCGTCGATCAGCCCCGCCAGATGTTCGCTGGACCGGCGAATACTGGTCAGCGAATTGCGCCATGCCTCCAACTTGCTGTCTTTTTCCAGAAGCTGCGCAAAGCCGTAGATCGCATTGAGCGGCGTGCGCAATTCGTGGCTAAGCCCCGACATATACCGCGTTTTGGCCTGATTGGCGGCTTCGGCTTTGTCCTTTGCTTCTTGCAAGGCGCGGTCTGTGCGCTCATGGGCGCGGATTTCGCGCAGCAACCGCTCTGATTGGCGTTCGGCCTCGGCCATGGCGTTTCTGCGGCTGGTGCCGATCAGCAGGTACATCCAAACGGAAATGCCAATCACGATGACGATGGATCCGTAGATCACCGTCAGAAGCGCATCGAAATTGGGCGTATCCGCCACGGCCCGGATCCCCAGAAGCACCCCGCCGAACATCAGCGCGATCACCGCCGTGGCAAAGATCGCCGTGGCTGTCTGGGTCAGCATCGCGCGCGCCATGGCCCAGGGGAAAATGGCATAAACCCATTCTTCGACGATGGACCGCAGCCGCGCGTGGGGTTTGCACATGTCATGGCAACTGGTTTCCAGCGAACAGCACAGCGAACAGATGGCGCCTGCATGAAATGGGCAGTCGATCATGTCTTCCGCGTCGAAATGATAGTCGCAGACGGTGCACCTGCCTGACGTCAGCGCCTATGGGTCCAAATAGGACTGTTTGCTAAGAGTGGGTTTGTTGCTCATCGTAGCCACTGAGGAGTGGAAGATGAGAAAGACAACGAAGAGCCCTGGCGAGAAGATCGTCAAAGACTTCAAGCGTGCTACGCGCAAGCAGTATTCCAGTGAGGAGAAGATCCGGATCGTGCTGGATGGTCTGCGTGGTGAGGATAGCATTGCAGAGCTGTGCCGCCGCGAGGGCATCTCCCAGGGTCTGTACTACAAATGGTCTAAGGACTTCATGGAAGCCGGGAAGAAGCGTCTGGCCGGGGACACAGCGCGGGCTGCGAACAGTGATGAGGTCAAAGAACTGCGCCGTGAAGCAAAGGACCTCAAGGAGGTCGTCGCTGAACAGACCCTCGAGTTGCGTCTTCTCAAAAAAAGCATGCTCGGGGATGGGGGCGGCGACGAATGAGATATGCCGCATCTGAGAAGCTGGAGAGCGAGACCTTGTCCGCCATTGGTCCGAGGACAATGGTCGAGCCGCCTGGTTGAGGAAAGCCATCTGTCAGCGCGTCGGACACTGGCCAAACTGGGCATCCCCCGCACCACATTCTACCGCTGGTATGACCGATATCTGCAGCGAGGTGAGGCTGGGTTGGCGGATCAATCTCCCAAGCCCACTCACGTCTGGAACCGGGTGCCCACCGAAGTGAAGCGCAAGGTTGTGGATCTTGCACTGAAGGAAACGGAACTGTCGCCACGCGAACTCGCGGTGAAGTTTACCGATCAGGAGCGCTATTTTGTCTCGGAGTCCACAGTCTATCGCACGCTCAAGGCGCATGACTTGATCACCAGCCCGGCCTTCATTGTCCTGAAAGCCGCTGATGAGTTCCAACACAAGACAACGGCCATCAACCAGCTTTGGCAGACCGACTTTACCTATCTCAAGGTGATCGGCTGGGGCTGGTTCTATCTCAGCACGGTTCTCGACGATTACAGCCGCTACATCATCTCTTGGAAGCTCTGCACGACCATGCGGGCAGAAGACGTGACGGACACGCTGGACCTGGCGTTGCAAGTGTCTGGTTGTGATCAAGTCCATGTCGTTCATAAGCCACGGCTGCTCAGCGACAACGGTTCCAGTTATGTGTCCGGTGATCTGGCAGAATGGCTGCAGGACAAAGGCATGAAACACTCGCGCGGTGCTCCGTACCATCCGCAAACCCAGGGCAAGATCGAACGCTGGCATCAAACCCTCAAGAACCGCATCCTGCTGGAAAACTACTTCCTGCCCGGCGATCTCCAGGCGCAGATCACGGCCTTCGTCGATCACTACAATCACCAGCGATATCACGAGAGCATCAACAACGTCACACCTGCTGACGTCTACTTCGACCGGGACAAAGCCATTCTACAACAACGAGAAAGGATCAAACGAAAGACGCTCGAAGCACGGCGCTTGCATCATCGTAAACACGCCGCATAATCAACCAACAAGATGAGCCAAACTCTCGTTTAGTTCAGGCCACCTTTGGTGCCAAAAACCCTGACGACAGACACTGGCCATGGCGCTGGCGTTTCTGGCCTCGGGCGCGCTGGGGCTTTTGGTCGAATGGGGGATCATCCGGCATCTTTACAAACGCCCGCTCGACACATTGCTCGCCACTTGGGGGCTGAGCCTTATCCTCCAACAGATCTACCGCTCTGTCTTTGGCGCGCGGGAGGTTGGGGTCAGCATCCCAGATTGGATGATGGGCAGCATGCCCATCACGGAGCTCATTGAGGTGCCCATCAACGGTATTTTCGTCATGACGCTGGCCGTCAGTATTTCGCTGGCGGTCTACATTCTGATGTTCAAATCCACCTGGGGCCGTCAGGTGCGCGCGATCAGCAACAACCGCGTCATGGCCGATGCCGTGGGGATCAACACGGCCTGGACGGATCGGCTGACCTTCGGGATTGGCTGCGGCGTGGCGGGTGTTGCGGGCTCTGCCTTCACCATGATCGGCTCCACCGGGCCAACATCCGGTCAGCTTTACATCGTGGATACGTTCCTAGTTGTCGTCTTCGGCGGCGCGGCGAGCCTTCTGGGCACCATCGCCAGCGCGTTTTCGATCAGTCAGGCGCAATCGATCATGGAGTTCTTCCTGTCAGGCTCGATGGCCAAGGTGCTGACGCTTCTGGTGGTCGTGGGGATCCTGATGATCCGTCCGCAAGGCCTCTTTGCCCTGAAACTGCGCAAGTAAGGAGCCCAACCCATGACCCTATCTTCCTTCATGTCCCGCAAAGAGCTGATCTATTTCACGATCCTTGCTGTGGTGATCTTCCTTGTGCTGCCGGGCATCCTCGACAGTTTCCGCCTCAACCTCTTTGGCAAATACCTGACCTACGCGTTCGTCGCGATTGGCCTTGCGCTGTGCTGGGGGGCAGGGGGCATCTTGAGCCTCGGCCAAGGCGTCTTCTTCGGGCTGGGCGGCTACTGCATGGCGATGTTTCTCAAACTGGAGGCATCGACGCCAGAGGCCACGGCCATCCAATCCACCCCCGGCATCCCGGACTTCATGGATTGGAACCAGTTGACGGAATTGCCGGTCTGGTGGCAGCCGTTCTACAGCCTGCCGCTCGCGCTGATCGCTGTGGTCATGGTGCCGGTCTTCTTCGCCTTCGTCATCGGGTTTGCCATGTTTACCCGGCGGGTGGGGGGCGTTTATTTCGCCATCATCACGCAGGCCTTCGCCGCGATCCTGACGATCCTGATCATCGGGCAGCAGGGCTACACCGGCGGGGTCAACGGCATCACCGATCTGCGTACGCTGCTGGGCTGGGATATTCGCACCGATGAGGCCAAGACGACGCTTTATTTCGTCAACGGTGCGCTGCTGTTTGCGGTGCTGCTGATCGCGCAATATGTGCGGAAATCGAAGCTCGGCCGGCTTCTGATTGCCATGCGCGACCAGGAAGATCGCGTGCGGTTTTCGGGCTACAACGTCGCCAATTTCAAGATCTTTATCTTCTGCCTTGGGGCTGCATTTGCAGGCATCGGCGGGGCCATGTTCACTTTGCAGGTGGGCTTCATGTCGCCCACGTTGGTCGGCATCGTGCCGTCGATCGAGATGGTGATTTTCTGCGCGGTTGGCGGGCGGCTGTCGATCATTGGCGCAGTTTATGGCGCGCTGGTGGTCAACTGGGCCAAAACCACCTTTTCGGAGGCCTTCCCAGAACTCTGGCTATTGGGCCTGGGCGGGCTCTTCATCGCGGTTGTGATGTTCTTCCCCAACGGTCTGGCGGGCGTGTGGTCTGAAAAGATCGAGCCTCGGCTTCTCTCCCTCATGGGCAAATCCAAAAAGCGCGAGGCGGGCACACCCGCTGGCGCCCCGGCTGAATAAAGGAGACGCGCGATGTCAGAGGAACGATTCATTCTCAGTGTCGAAGACCTCACCGTGTCCTTCGACGGGTTCAAGGCGGTCAACGACCTCAGCTTTTATGTCGAACCCAATGAATGCCGGGTGATCATCGGCCCCAACGGGGCGGGCAAGACCACCGTGCTCGACCTCATCTGCGGCCGGACAAAAGCCACCGGCGGGTCGGTGAAATTCAAGGGCAAAGAGCTGCTCACGATGCGCGAGGACCAGATCGTGAATGCGGGCGTGGGGCGGAAGTTTCAAACGCCGTCTGTCTACGAAGACCTGACCGTTTTTGAAAACCTGGAGCTGAGCTACCCCAAGGGGCACAGCGTCTTCGGCGCGCTGATGTTCCAACGCGACGACCCGGTCAAAGCCCGTATTCAGGAGATCGCTGAGACCATCTTTCTCGATGATCAGCTGGAAGAGAAAGCGGCCTTTCTGAGCCACGGGCAAAAACAGTGGCTGGAGATCGGGATGCTGCTGATCCAAGACCCGGAGCTTTTGATGCTGGATGAACCTGTGGCGGGCATGTCGGTCGCCGAACGCAAGAAAACCGCCGAGCTGCTCAACCGCATCATTCAGGACCGATCCGTCATCGTGATCGAACATGACATGGGGTTCGTCGCTGATATCGCCACGCGCGTCACTGTGCTGCACCAAGGTCAGACCCTGTCTGAAGGATCCATGGACCGGGTGCAGAGCGATCCCAAGGTCATTGAAGTCTACCTCGGCCATTGAAGGAGATCAGATATGCTGAACGTCAACGCATTGCGCGCCTCCTACGGCGAAAGTGAGATCCTGCACGCGCTGGATCTGGATGTGAAACCCGGTGAAATCGTGGCCATCATGGGCCGCAACGGAATGGGCAAGACCACGCTGATGAAGACGCTCATGGGTATCGTGCCCGAACGGGGCGGTGACATTACGGTGGAAGGCACCGCGATCACCGACCTTAAATCCCATCAACGCGTGGCCAAGGGCGTGGCTTACGTGCCTCAAGGGCGGCAGATCTTTTCGTCGATGACCGTGAAGGAAAACGTGGAAACCGGCCTGACGGTGACCGGCCAGAAGGTGGTGCCGGAAGAGATTTATGAGCTTTTCCCGGTTTTGCTGGAAATGAAAGACCGCCGCGGTGGCAACCTTTCCGGCGGACAGCAACAGCAATTGGCGATTGCACGCGCGCTGGCGTCTGGCCCCAAGGTCCTGCTGCTGGATGAACCGACCGAGGGCATTCAGCCCTCCATCATACGCGAAATGGCCCGGACCCTGCGCAAGATCCGCGACCAGAAGGGCCTTTCCATTGTCGTGTCTGAACAGGTGCTCAGCTTCGCGCTCGACGTGGCGGACCGGGTGCTTGTCATTGAGAACGGCCGCTTTGTTCATGACAGCCCGCGCGACGGGATCGACGAAGCGAAAGTGTCAAAATTTCTATCCGTTTAACCAACCCAACCAGGAGGACGTCTCATGCCTGATACATTGCAACAACCAACCGCGTCGTATTCAGCCGATACGCTGATTACGGTCAATCTGGACGAAAGTCCGCACACCAACGAAAAAATCCACAACCGCTGGCACCCCGATATCCCGATCGTGGAATGGGTCGATCCGGGTGATGATTTCATCGTGGAGGCCTATGATTGGACAGGTAGCCAGATTGCCAATGATGACGACGCCGCAGACGTGCGCGATGTGGAACTGCCGCAGGTGCATTACCTGTCCGGGCCTATCGGTGTGCGCGGGGCGGAACCCGGCGATTTGCTGGTGGTGGAACTGCTGGATGTGGGGCCGCTCAACCGCAGCCAATGGGGCTTCAACGGTGTCTTTTCCAAGAACAATGGCGGGGGCTTCCTGCAGGAACAATTCCCCACGGCGCAGAAATCCATCTGGGATTTCAAAGGCATGTTCACCACGTCGCGCCATGTGCCGGGGGTGCGCTATGCGGGCCTTATTCACCCTGGCCTGATCGGCACGCTGCCTGACCGCAAGATGCTGGATGCGTGGAACACCCGCGAAAAGGCACTGTTTGATACCAACCCCACACGCGTGCCTGCGCTGGCCGAATTGCCCAACACCCAAGCCGCCCATATGGGCAGCATGACGGGGGATGCCCGCGATGCCGCCGCCGCAGAGGCCGCGCGCACTCTGCCGCCCCGTGAAAATGGCGGCAACTGTGACATCAAGGATCTCAGCCGCGGCTCTGTCTGCTACTTCCCGGTTTATGTGCCTGGTGGCGGGCTTTCGATGGGTGACACGCACTTTAGCCAAGGCGATGGAGAGATCACCTTCTGCGGTGGGATCGAAATGGCGTCCTGGCTGCATGTGAAGGTCAGCATCATCAAGGACGGGATTGCGAAATACGGCGTGAAGAACCCGATGTTCAAGCCGTCGCCGATCACGCCCAAATATGATGACTACCTGATCTTTGAGGGCATCTCCGTCGATGAGGATGACAACCAGCATTACGTCGACATGACCGAAGCCTATCGTCAGGCCTGTCTGAACGCGATCAACTACATGACCAAGTTCGGCTATTCGCGCGAACAGGGTTTGGCGATCCTGGGCACGGCGCCGGTGCAGGGCCATGTGTCGGGCATCGTGGATTATCCCAATGCCTGCGCGACGCTGTGGCTGCCCACGGATATCTTTGAAGGGGATTTGATGCCGG
This sequence comes from Pseudomonadota bacterium, assembly GCA_038532355.1. Lineage (GTDB taxonomy): Bacteria > Pseudomonadota > Alphaproteobacteria > Rhodobacterales > Rhodobacteraceae > Roseovarius. The sequence goes on from JBCBAT010000010.1 coordinate 55,624, forward strand.
GCCCTGATGGCCCCACGAAGTATCTGGATGGGTCCATCGATATCCCGACCGCCCCCGATCTTTGATCGTTCCGGTCCAGCCCCGGTGTCGGGGCTGGACCATTCCGTTTCCGACCAGAGGGTAATTCAATGCCAGTTTATCAATACACCTGTGCGACGTGCGGCAGTTTCGAAGACACTGCAACCATCAGCCGCTTCGCCGATCCCTGCGATTGCCCGTCTTGCGGGGCGCTTTCGCCGCGAAATCTGCTCAGCGTGCCGCAACTTTCGACACTGAACGCCCAGGCGCGGGCCGGGCATGTGATCAATGAACGCGCCTCCGACAGCCCCAAACGCGCGTCCACAACCGGGTTGCGCCCTAGCGGGCCGCGTATCAAATCCCGCGCACGCAATCACGCGGATGGGTCCAAAAGCATGCCGGGGTCGCGCCCATGGATGCTGTCACATTGATACGGGGTGGCATCCCACGGGCATGATGGCGAATGGCGCAGCCCGCGTGGTCTAGAGGTCAGCCAGGTCAGTCGCGCGGTAGCTTGATCGCGCCAGCCAGTCAGGTGACACCTCAAAACCCCATCCCGGTTCATCCAGAACGCGCGCCTGTCCATCCTCGATGCCATAGGGATCGGACACGAAGAGACCCTGTTGCCACGGGTAGTAGTCTTCCCCTTCCATGGAGAATTCTAGGTATTTGCCCGCATTTGGAATGGCCCGCAGCAGGTGCATCGTAAAGAGCGTGACGAGGGACAGGTTCGCGCAATGGGGCGTGACGGGGAGGCCTGCCGCCTCCGCCATGCGACAGACACGCAGCGTTCGGCTGATGCCACCAAGATAGAGGATATCGGGCTGAACAATATCCACCGCACGCATGTCGATCATGCGCCGCCATGTGGGCAAATCGCAATCCTGCTCGCCCCCGGTCACGTCAATCTCCAGAGCGTCGGTGACCTCTTTGGTTTGCTCAAGTTCCCAATAGGGGCAGGGTTCTTCATAGTGGCTGAAGCCGTGATCTTGCAGCATGTGCCCAACCTCAATGGCGCGCGTAGGGCTATAGCAACTGTTGGCATCAATCAGCAGCGTTGCGGCGTCGCCCAGTTCGCGGCGCATGGTCGGGATGATGTCTTCGGTGCGGCCCGGCCATTCATCTTGGTCGCGCCCAACTTCGGCACCCGCGCGCACCTTGAACGCGTCAAAGCCCTGTTCACCCTGCAAGCGCTTCAGGCGCTCGGCCTCATCCTTGGGCGTGATATCCCGCTTCATGGAAGACGCATAGGCGCGCATCGTGCCAGAGGACCCGCCCAACAGCGCTGCCACCGGTTTGCCCGCCACCTTGCCGCGCATATCCCAGATTGCGGTATCGAGCCCCGCCATCGCCCTCCGCAGGTAGGAGCCGGGGAATTTATGTTCCCGCTCCGTCACCAGATCCAGCAGGTCATCCAGATCGGTGGTGTCTTGGCCCAGAACCCACGGGGCCACCTGACGATGCAGCACCTGACAGGTGATATCGGAATGGTAGGTCGACACCTGTCCCCAGCCTTGCGCGCCATCCTCCATGGTCACGCGCACGAAGCCCACGAATTCGTTTGTAAAACTCTCAATGCGTTTGAGTTTCATCACCCTCTCCTGCCAAGCTGCGCGTCCGCGCGTATGATGTCTGATGCTTTTTCACCGACCATGATGGCCGGTGCGTTGGTGTTGCCGGATGGAATGGTCGGAAAGATGGACGCATCCGCCACGCGCAGGCCCTCGACACCGTGTACGCGCAGGTTCGGGTCAACGACTGACAGGTCCGCAGACTGCCCCATCCGGCATGTCCCGCATTGGTGGAACACGGTCCAACCATCATTGCGGGCGTTTTCGATGATGTCTTCATCGCTGTCGCAATGGGCGCCGGGGGACACCTCCCGCTCTGTCACGGCGGCCAAGGGCCCTGCCGTCGCGATGCGCCGCATGAGGCGGGTGCCTTGGATCATCATCTGACAGTCGTCTTCGGTGTCCAGATAGTTGCCATGCATCACCGGCGCGTCCGTTGGGTTGGGGGATCGCAGGTGCAGATGGCCAAGGCTGGTCGGTTTGCAGGGGTTGAACCCGATGCGATAGGCCGAGAAGGGATCGGGGCTCATCAACGGGCGCTTGCCTGCGGGCGCACGGCTGTAGCTGAGCGGGGAGAAATAGAGCTGTAGGTCGGGGCACCCTTGGCCGTCCCGCAGGCGCAGGAACCCGCCCGCCTGGTTGAGGCTCATGGACAAGGGGCCCGTGCGCGTGAGGGCGTATTGCAAGGCTGCGCGGGCTTTGCCCAGAAACGGGCGCAGCACCTGATTGAGGCTGGGTCGCGTGGCCCGGTACATCAGGTCGACACCCAGATGATCCATCAGGTTGCGACCCACCTGTGGGGCGTGATGCACCACTTCGATCCCTAAATCCTGCAGGTGGGGCGCTGGCCCCACGCCAGAAAGCTGCAAGAGTTGCGGCGTGTTGAGCGCGCCGCCGCACAGGATAACCTCTGCCCGCGCATGGGCGGTTTTGGTGGCCCCTTTTTGGGTAAAAATGACCCCCGTCGCGCGTTTGTCATCAAAGAGGATGCGCGTGACATGTGCGCCGGTCTCAACGCTCAGGTTTCTGCGGTTGAGGGCCGGGCGCAGATAGGCATCTGCCGACGAGGCACGAAATCCGTTGCGCGTTGTGATCTGATAGAAGGCAGCGCCGGTCATGCTGCCCGCGTTGTAATCGGGGTTGAAACGGAAATCGCACGCTCGCGCGGCCTCGGTATAGGCGCGGCTGAGCGGGTGCATGGCTTGCGATACATCCGTGACGGTCAGCGGGCCATCCTGCCCACGATGGGTGTCTTCCGGTCCCTGCCAATCCTCCATCCGCTTGAACATGGGCGCCACGTCGCGCCACCCCCAGCCGGGCGCGGCCTCGCCCCACTCTTCGTAATCCTGGGGATGGCCGCGCACGTAGACCATCGCATTGATCGCCGATGAGCCGCCCAGCACCTTGCCCCGGGGCCAATACATTCGCCGGCCATTCAGGTTCGGATCCGGCTCTGTCGTGTATTTCCAGTTGAACCGGCGGTCGTAAAACACCTTACCGTATCCGATGGGGATCTTGATCCAGGGGTGGTGGCCTGCACCCCCGGCCTCCAGCAGAAGGACAGTATGACGTCCATCCTCGCTCAGCCGCGCGGCCAGAACGGATCCAGCAGAGCCGCCGCCGACAATCACGTAGTCAAATGTCGCCATACCGCGCGACGATCACACGGGCGAGGTGTCGATCACGAAAAGCTTTCGCATGTGTTCGTGGATCACCCATTGGCCGGTCCACCCCCTGGGCAGAACCAACAGATCGCCGGGGCCGATATCGCGCGCCGCACTGCCATCTGAATTGGACACCGTCGCACGGCCTGCGATGATGTGGCAGTACTCCCCGCCCTGCGTGCGGTCCGCTGTGAAATGGCCCGGCGTGCATTCCCAGACACCAATCGTGGTGCAGCCGTTCTCTGACGTCCAGAGTACGTTGGACGCCTCAGTCTGACCCTCTGTCAGGGTTGTGGGTTTGGCGGCGAAATCGCCAAGGTCCACATTGGCCAGATCGGCAAAGGTTTTCAGATCAATCATGTCACATGTCTCCGATCCATGGGGTTACTTGCGTTCCTGACCGAAAAGTTGCGCAATCACCATCAAAAGCGTCGTGACCAGGATCATCAGGGTAGAGATCGACGCGATAGTCGGATCAATCTGATCCCGCAGCGCATTGAACATGTTGCGGGTCAGCGTCGGGTTGTCCCCGCCGGAAATGAACATGGCGATCACCACCTCATCGAAGGAGGTGAGAAACGCCAAAAGCGCGCTTGTGACAACGGCAAATCGGATCTGCGGCAGCGTGATGGTCAGAAACGCTTTCCACCTCGGTGCGCCAAGCGATCGGGCCGCGTTTTCCTGGTTCATGTCATAGGTTTTGAGCGCTGATCCCGTCACGATCACCACAAGCGGGATGGCCAGGATCGAATGGGCCAGAACCAGCCCAAGCATCGTGTAAAGGATTTGCAGCTTCACATAGGCATAGAACGCGCCGATGGCGACAAGCACCACAGGCACCATCATCGGCGTGATCAGCATCACGAAGGCCACGCGCACGTAAGGCACGTTCGAGGCATGCAGCCCGTAAGCCGCCAGCACGCCAATCGGCGTTGCAACAAGCATGGTGAGGAACGCCGCCTTGAAGGATGTCTTTGTCGCCAGCATCCATTCAGCGGACTGGAAATAGTGTTGATACCATCGCAGCGACCAATCCTGCGGCGGGAATTCAAGGTACTGACTGTCGGAGAACGACATCGGGATCACGATCAGCGTGGGCGTTACCAGCAGCAGCATTGTGATGACCGCCAGCACATAAAGCCACAGGCGCTGACCATGGGTGATCTGCGTGTCAGATGCAGGTTCCTTGAGCCAACCGATCATCAGTGTCCGCCCCCCGTCATCTGGTCGAGCCTGAGAAACCGCGACGCGATCCAGAGCACCACCACCGTCAGCACCAGCAGCACCACACCCAACGCGCTGGCCGCGCCCCAATTCACGAAAAGCTCAATGTTGGAGACGATCTTCATCGACACCATGATCACTTTGCCCCCGCCTAGAACGGCAGGCGTTACAAAGAACCCAAGGCACAGGATAAAGACCATCAGCGCGCCCGCAAACAGGCCCGGCGTTGACAGCGGGAAGAACACCGTCCAGAACGCGCGCCTTGGACTAGCGCCGAGGTTGGCCGCGGCCTTGAGGTAGTCCCGATCAATCGCGCGCATCGCGCCATAGACCGGCAGGATCAGGAATGGCAGCATGATATGCACCATCCCAATCAGTGTGCCATTGAGGTTGTGCACGATCTTGATGGGTTCATCCCAAAGCCCAAGGGATATCGCCCAATTGTTCACAAGCCCGTTCTTTTGCAGCAGCACGAGCCACGCATAGGTGCGCACCAGAAGCGATGTCCAGAACGGTAAGAGCACCGTGATCAGGCAGAGATTGGCCCATTTGGTCGGCAGTTGCGACATGAAATAGGCCAACGGATACCCGATCAGGATACACAGCGCGGTTGTCAGAAGGCTGACCTCAAACGTGGTCTGGAAAATGCGCGCATAGGACTTGCGCTTGATCATCCGTTCGTAGTTTTCCATCGAAAACGTGCCGTCCGCGCCGATGAACGACACGTAAAAGAGCCACCCGACGGGAATGACAAGGATCACAAGCACCAACAAGAGCGCAGGCGAACTAAGCCCAAAGAGCTTGAGCCGCTCAAGCTGCCCGTCGCGCCTGAGCCCCTCTGCGTTGAGATCGGTCACTGCCATGGCCTACCCCTTATCATCGGCGATGATCACCGTGTCCTCAGGGGCAAGCCCAAGCTGCACCGTATCGCCGCGATGGGGCAGGGTTGCGAAGGTGCCTGACCGGTTCGCACCGCGCACGGCGACCTCGGTCCCGTCCTGCAGTAGGGCATACAGCAGAAAGCTTTCGCCTTGATAGACCAGCTCACTCACCTTGGCCTGAAAGACGTTCATGCCTGGGTCCGCGGGGCCATCCAGCAGGCGAATGCGTTCGGGGCGGATCATCAGGGACAGGTGCGGTTTATCCGGGATCGGTTTGTCGGTGTGCAACGCGGCCCCCGCTGCCATCAGCGCGTCCCCCTTGCGGGTGATATCCAGAAATGTGCTTTCCCCGATGAAGTCGGCCACGAACTTGTTTTCGGGCTGATCATAAAGCTGCTGCGGTGTGGCCAACTGCATGATGCGGCCGAAATTCACAACGGCGATGCGGTCTGACATGGTCAGTGCCTCGCGTTGATCATGGGTCACGTAGACGGTCGTCATCCCCAGCTTTTCATGCAACTGGCGCAGTTCGATCTGCATCCGGTCGCGCAGTTTCTTGTCCAGCGCCGATAGCGGTTCATCCATCAACAGGATGCGCGGTTCAAACACGATGGCGCGGGCCAGCGCCACGCGCTGTTTCTGCCCGCCAGAGAGCTGATCAATCCGGCGCTCGCCATACCCGCCCAACTGCACGGTTTCCAACGCGCGCTCGACCCGGGTCTCCATTTCATCCTTGGCCACTTTGCGCAGCTTCAGCGGATAGCCCACATTGCCCGCCACGGTCATATGCGGGAAGAGCGCGTAGTTTTGAAATACCATGCCCAGATCGCGCAGATGCGGCGGTTTGCGGATCATTTCCGCATCGCCAAATTTCAGGCTGCCGCAATCGGGCCGCGTGAACCCCGCGAGCACCATCAAGAGCGTGGTCTTACCCGATCCCGACGGGCCCAGAAGGGTCAGAAATTCCCCGCTTTTGACGTCCAGTGATACATCGTCCAACGCGCGCACCGGGCCGTAGGTCTTGGTCACGCTGCTCACTGTGATCGGAAGCGCCGCTTCTTTGGTCATTCTGTTGTCCAGTCTGGGTGCGTCGCGCCACGAGCGATGCCCGCTCGTGGCCGTGTCTTGTGCAACGGTTATTCCGTGAGCATTTCCTGGTACATTTCCGCCGCAATGGTTTCCCATTTTGCGTACCATTCCAATGACACCGGAAGCTGCATCGCCGCGTTGTCAGGCGAAGAGGGCAGGGCGGCTGCGACCTCGGCCGTGATTTCGCCCGTGTCATAAGCGGCCTTGTTGGTTGGGCCGTAGGTGATGAATTTCGGCAGGTCGTCCTGATATTCCGGCTTGGAAATTTCCGCGAGGAACTTCATTGCCGTTTCCTTGTTGGGTGCACCTTTTGGCACGGCAAAGCAATCATAATCTAGCAGCGCCTGATTGTAGGAGTAAGCCACCGCTGCGCCGTCTTTCTTGGCGTTGTCAAAGCGGCCGTTCCACCCCGTGGTCATGTCGACCTCACCGTCTTTCATCAGCTGCGCGTGCTGCGCGCCCGACGACCAGAAAACGGAAATATTGGGCTTCAATTCCCGGATCTTGTCGATGGCGCGCTCAATCCCTTCCTCGGAATCGAGGACCGAGTAGACATCTTCAGGGGCCACACCATCGGCCATCAACGCACCTTCCAGCGCACCGGCCACCTTGCCGCGATAGGCGCGGGAGCCGGGGAATTTTTCCACGTCAAAGAAATCCGCCCAACTTTGCGGCCCGTCTTCGCCATAGGTGTCGGTGTTCCAGGCATAAACCGTTGAGAACACATCGCCGCCCACACAGTAATCGGTGTAAAGCCCGTCAATGAAGGTGGAGACGTCGATCACGTCGTAATCCAAAGGCTCCAACAGGCCTTCTGCTGCGGCGCGTGCCGCCGATCCAGACCCGGAGGCCACAATATCAAGCGTCACCTGACCGGAACTGACCTGCAAACGCACATCAGACATGCCCCCATAGGTTTCCTGTTTCACCTCGATGCCGGTATTTGCCGCAGCCGGTTCAAAAAGCGCCTTGGATTGCGCCTCTTGATACGACCCACCCCATGACGCGATGGTCACGCTGTCTGCGAATGCCGCCGATGCCATTAGGCTTGCGACAGCCGAAAGAGCCAGTGTCTTTTTCATTTTCGTTTCCTCCTTGTTGTTCGCCGCCCGTTCAAGACGGCCTTTGATCGCCATTATGTTTTGTCCCGACAGCGTGGCGAGGGCCGTCTTTGATGTCCGCGCTACGCGGTTTCTTTTGATCGTTCGTATTGCACCCGGTCTCGCCAACGATACCAGGCAACCATCGGAGGCAGGAACCAGGGCTTGCCGGTGTAAAGCGGCCGCGTGGTGAACGACACGTCATCAAACGCGGTCCGCCCCTCTGCCAGCCCCAGCACTTTCTGGCCCATTCGCATGCCAAGATAGCTGGCCATCGACACGCCAGAGCCGCAATAGCCCATCGCGTAGTGCATGCCGTTCTGGACGCCCGTATGGGGCAGTTCATCAAACGTGTAAGCCACGGTGCCCATCCAGGAATGCGAAATCCGATACGCGCTCAGTTCAGGAAAGATCCGACACATATCCTTGTAAAGCTTCGGCCCGCTGGCCAGCGTATCGGTTTCGTTGGCCGACACGCGCCCGCCGAACAGGATGCGCCGCCGATCCGGTGAGGCGCGATAGTAATAGACCACCTTGCACGTGTCGCTGGCGATCCGGTGTGTCGGGAACAGCTGATCAACCAAGTCTGGCGGCAATTCTTCTGTTGCGATGATGTAGCTGCCGATGGGGATCACCCGCCGTTGCAGCCATGGTGTTGCGCCGCCGGTGTACCCGTTTGTGGCGATGGCCACGTCCTTCGCCCGGACAACGCCCTTGCGCGTGTGCACCGTGAACCCGCCGAGGTCCCGCTCAATCGACAGCACCTCGCAATGGCCCAGAACCTGCGCGCCTGCTGAAATCGCCGTGTCCAACAGGCCGCGATGATAGCGCCCAGGATCCAAAGAGGCATGATGCGGAAACACAAGACCACCGTAGTACCGATCCGTGCCCAATTCACGGCGCTGCTCAGAGCGGGCAACGACATGGGACGCGATGCCGTCTTCCTGTGCGAGGATCTTCGATTCACGGGCCAGTGCCTCGAAATGTTGCGGTGTGTGCGCGGCATGAAAGCGGCCCGCGCGCTGAAAGGCGCAGTCGATGCCTTCATCCGTCACGCGCGCCTCAATCCAATCGAGTGCGGCCTTGCCTTCGTCTCGGATGGCACGGGCATGCGCGGCGCCGTGTTTGGCTGCCAACTTGCTGAAAGACGGTTTGACCGAGGTGCTGATCTGACCGCCGTTGCGCGTGCTGCACCCGTGACCAGGATCGCCTGCCTCCAGAACCAGGGTGGACCGACCGCCCCGCGCGGTTTCAATAGCTGCGTTGAGGCCAGTGTAGCCTGATCCCACGATCACAACGTCAGCAGTCTTTGGCAGGATATCGGCAAGCCCGGACGGCGCTGTCAAACCTTCGTGCCAGAAGGGCGTATCCTTCCAGTCCGGCAACCAGACATCATCGCGGCTGCACGTGACGGCGTCCTCCACCAAGGCCAGTCCTTTCCAAAAACGGCGCTTCCCCATGTCGAGGTTAGAAATGCGGTCTGGATTAAGCAATTTGATATTGCTTATATTTAAATTCGAAAATCTTATACTGAGGCTCGGCAATGCACATAAAGCTTCGACATCTGGAAGTGTTCAACGCTCTTTTTGAGGCCGGTTCGGTGTCTCGCGCGGCAGAGCGGCTTAACCTGTCGCAACCCGCCGTCAGCATCGCGCTGAGCAATCTTGAGGACCAGACCGGGTTTCGTCTTTTTCATCGCGACCGAGGGTTTTTTGCCCCCACCCATGAAGCGCTTCTTTTGCGCGATGAGGTACAACAGGGCATCACGGCGCTGGCACGGGTCGACAAACGCGCCGAGGAAATCAGGTCCGGCGCGACCGGTGCGATCCGCGTGGCGACCAATGGTGCGATGTCCTACAACTTTCTGCCCCGTGTGATCGCCGATTTTCAGCGCGACTTTCCAGACACCTATGTCGAACTGCGCGTGCACAGCTCACGCCGGATTGCCGCCTGGGTGGCGAGCCGGCAAATCGACATTGGCCTGACCGACGCGCCGGTCCCGGTGGCCGGTCTTGAGGCGGAGCTTTTCGACATGGAATGCGTCTGCATCATGCGCGAGGATGACCCCCTCAGCCAGCGCGATGTGGTGACGCCCCAGGACCTTGATGATCGTCCTGTGATCGCCGTGACGGGTGACCACAGCGTTGACCGTCAGTTGCAGGCCGTGATGTCACAGGCGGGCGCAAGGCTACATCATACGGCGTCAAGCTACTACTACGCCATTGCGCGCCACATGGTGGCATCAGGGCGCTACGTGGCTGTGATTGATCCGGTCAATGGCAAGGCTGTTTTGGGCGATGGCGTGGTCTGGCGCCCTTTTGCGCCGCGCATCGTGCATGAATTGGCCGCTGTCGTCAGCCGTGGTCGCCCGCTTGGCATTGCCGCCAGCAACTTCAAGGACCGGATAAATCAGGGTCTTTCAAATTACGTGATCGAACGCGACAATACGTCATGACTTTCGCGGTGGTCGTCAAATGGCGGCGCGGTTTGTGCAAAGTTCGCACCCGACGCGCGCTCAAGGTGCCGAAGGCGGTAGCGCATTTGACGTGGCGGAGGAGGTGGGATTCGAACCCACGGAGGGCTTTCACCCTCGCTGGTTTTCAAGACCAGTGCATTCGACCACTCTGCCACTCCTCCAGCGTGACACGGGCTTACTGCCTGTCTGTTGATTCTGAAAGACACCAAAATTGAGCGGTGTTTTGCCCGTAATCCGGCAAAGCAATTCGATCTGCCTGCGTTGCACGCTTTTCTTGAAGGCAATCTTTAGGTAAACTGGCAGGTAACACCTTGGATTTGGCACCAGACGGGGCCGTTCGGGGTTGGGGCATGAAAGATAACCGCCGGATCAACCGGCACATCGCGTCCACGAACGCGGAGACAGGCAAGGAAGGCAGTATGGGCTATTCTACGGCTTTTAAGACACTTGGGGTAACCGCGCAGCGCGGACGATCCAAATCTGTTTTGATGTTTCCGGTTTTGGCGGCGCTCGCCCTGGCTGGATGCGGGGAGGGGGCGGAAGGCTTCAACTTCCTCAAACCCAACGCACAAACAGGCAGTGACAGCACGGCGGCCAACCGCAGTACCACCAAATTGGTGGAACGCGACGTGGAAGCGCCGGATGTGTTTCAGGTCACCGAAAGCGGGTTGTGGGACGGGCGGCCATCGCTGGGCGGTGTCTGGGTGGCCCATCCGGACGTGACGGAGCCTGAGCGCGTGATCATCCGCAACACCTCCAATTCCAAATTCGTCATCGGCGCCTTGTTCAAACGCGAACGGGAAAATCCCGGGCCGCGTATTCAAGTGTCCTCTGACGCCGCAGAAGCGCTGGGCATGCTGGCCGGTGCGCCATCGCAACTCAACGTCACGGCCCTGCGGCGCGAAGAAGCGCCCGTTGAAACGCCTGCGGCAGATCCAGAAGCTGCGCCCACCGAAAACCTGACTGCGGCCAGCACGGTGGAGACGCAAACACTTGATCCCGTGGCCGGGGCGGCAGCCGCGATAGAGGCTGCAGAGGCCACGCCCGCGCCCGCACCTGCCAGCACACCGCAGCCTGCGCCCCGCGCAACATCTTCGCTGTCCAAGCCCTTCATCCAGATCGGCATTTTCAGCGTGGAACAAAACGCCCGCAACACTGCGACCGCCATGCGCCAGAACGGCATGGTGCCCACGGTGCTGGAACAGAAATCCAGCGGCAAACGCTTCTGGCGCGTGATCGTGGGCCCGGCGACGTCGTCGTCTGAACGCGCTACATTGCTCAAACAAGTCAAGGGTATGGGCTTTGGCGATGCCTATGCCGTGACCAACTGATCGGACTGTCTTATGCGTCATCTGCTTGTCGGTTTCATTCTGTCGATTTTGATCGCGGTTTCTGCGCAGGCGTTTGAAACGCAGGCGCGCGGGGCCATTGTGATTGATCTGTCGACGGGCACTGTGCTGCTGGACAAAAACGCAGATGAACCGCAGCCGCCTGCGTCCATGTCGAAGCTGATGACGCTTTACATGGCTTTTGAGGCCATCCGCGATGGCCGCCTGCAACTGGATGAAAAACTGCCCGTCTCTGCCCATGCCATGAGCTTTGGTGGCTCTACCATGTTTCTGGACACGACCGACCGGGTCAGCGTCGAAGACCTGCTGCGCGGCATCATCGTGCTGAGCGGCAATGACGCCTGCGTCGTGATCGCCGAAGCGCTCAGCCCCGATGGGACGGAGGCCGGATTTGCCCGTCTGATGACACAGCGCGCACAACAACTGGGCATGACGAATTCGATCTTTCAAAACGCCAGCGGCTGGCCCGCCACCGGCCATGTGATGAGCGCACGGGATCTGGCCCTGCTGGGTCGGCTGCTCATTCAGGATTTCCCCGAATTCTACCCGATGTTTGCTGAAACCGAGTTCGAATTTGACGGCCGCGCGCCTCAGAACACGCAAAACCGCAATCCCTTGCTGCGGCTCAATATCGGGGCGGATGGGCTGAAGACGGGCCACACGCAACGGGCGGGTTACGGCCTTGTGGGATCGGCAAAGCAGGGTGACCGGCGCGTCATTTTCGTGGTGAACGGGCTCAGTTCCGCCCGTCAACGCGCCGTAGAATCTGAGGCAATCCTCAGCTGGGCGTTCCGGCAATTCGTGGAACGCCCTGTTGTGTCCAAGGGCACCACCGTGGCGGAAGCGGATGTGTGGATGGGCAGGCAGGACACCGTGGCACTGGAAGCCATGGAAGACGTGACCACGCTGTTGCCCGTGCTGTCCGCCGATGGTGTGGCGGCAGAGGTGATCTATGATGGCCCGCTTCATGCGCCTGTGATGAAGGGCGATCACGTGGCCAAGCTGGTCATCATGCCCGAAGGCCTGCCAGAGCTGGAGGTGCCGCTTTATGCCGCCGATGACGTGCCCGCAGGTGGGTTCATGATCCGGCTGAAGACCGTGTCAAAGCATATTCTCGCGCGGTTGCAGGCCGGCCCGGAGGCAGAGACAAGCGCGGCGGCCAGCGTCGGGTCAGAGGGCTGAATTTGACCGCGCCAACAGGCATGTTCATTTCCTTCGAAGGCATTGACGGGTCGGGCAAATCCACCCAAGCGCGACGGTTGGTGGATCATCTGCGCGGATTGGGCCGCGATGTGGTGGCCACGCGCGAACCGGGCGGCAGCGCAGGCGCTGAAGACATTCGCAAACTGGTGTTGGAGGGCGACCCCGATCGTTGGTCGGCGGAGACGGAGTTGTTGCTTTTTACCGCCGCGCGCCGCGATCATCTGGAACGCACGATCCGGCCTGCGCTGGCCGCCGGGCAGGTGGTGGTGTGTGACCGTTTTGTGGACAGCACGCGTATGTATCAGGGTCTGCGCGGGGCTGGCCTGCGTGAGAAAGTGGACCGGCTGCATGATCTGATGATCGGGCAGGAACCGGATCTGACGGTGCTGGTGGATATGGACCCGGAGGTAGGGCTGGAACGCGCCTTGGCACGACAAGGCAGTGAAGAACGCTTTGAACAGTTCGGGATCGCGCTGCAGGAAAAGATGCGCGCGGGGTTTCTGGATCTTGCGCGCGCCGCGCCTGATCGGTTTGCGGTGATCAACGGTGCACGCGATGAAGACACGGTTGCACACGAGATTGCGGCCATCGTAACCTCCCGCCTGACATGACCGACACCCCAGAACCTGATCGCGTCCCCGGCGCGCCGCACCCCCGTGATGCTGCTGTTTTGTACGGGCAAACGGCGGCGGAAGAGGCGTTTTTGCAAGCCTATAATTCGGGCCGTTTGCACCATGCGTGGCTGATCACAGGGCTGCGCGGTGTAGGAAAGGCAACGCTGGCTTGGCGGATCGCGCGGTTCTTGCTGGCCACGCCTGAAGGCGGCGGGTTGTTTGGTGAAACGCTGGCCCCTGACACGCTGGAGGTGTCGCCTGATCATCCCGTCGCACGCCGTCTGGCGGCGGGGGCGGAGCCGGGCTTTTTCCACATCATTCGCCGCGAAAATGAAAAAACCGGGCGGATGCGCACCGAAATCGTGGCCGAAACCGTGCGCGATCTGAACCGGTTTCTGCAGATGTCAGCTGCCGATGGCGGGCGGCGCGTGGTGCTGATTGACAGCGCGGATGAAATGAACCCCCAGGCCGCGAATGCGCTGCTCAAGATGCTGGAAGAACCGCCCGAGCGGACGACGTTTTTGCTCATCAGTCATCAGCCTGCACGGCTCTTGCCCACGATCCGGTCGCGCTGTCGCGATTTGCGGCTAGGGGAGTTGGGCGCAGAAGACATGAGCCGGGCCTTGGCTCAGGCAGGGGTTGAGGCGGGCGCAGACGGCGCGGCCATCACCGAACTGTCAGGCGGATCCGTGGGCGAAGCGGTGCGTCTGATTGGTTTGGAAGGTGTAACACTTTACCGTGATCTCATTGATATCATGGGGTCTTTACCCGCGCTGGACCGCGTCCGCGCTGGAAAGCTGGCAAATCAGATGGCCGCACGGGGGGCAGAGGAACGGCTTGATCTGTTCTTCGCGCTGACCGATCTGATGTTGTCGCGGATGGCGCGCGCAGGTGCCATGGGACAGTCGCCTGTTGAGGCCACCAAGGGCGAGGCCGCGGCGTTTCAAACCCTCGCGCCAAGTGCCGCAAAAGCGCGCGATTGGGCAGCGCTTGCACAGGATATCGGGGCGCGGGCACGTCATGGTCGGGCGGTGAACCTTGACCCCGCCGCGCTTGTGCTGGATACGGTGCTGAAGCTGCAAGCAACTGCCAAAAACTGAGGTCACATGGCCAATTTGGTCGAGATCACCGACAGTCATTGCCACCTGGATTTCGACACCTTTGCGGAGGAGTTGGACGATGTGGTGGCGCGTGCCGTGGACGCAGGCGTGACGCGCATGGTGACGATTTGCACTAAGCTGCGGTTGGAACCATCGGTGCGCGCGCTGGCCGAAAGGTTTAACCCGGTGTTCTACGCTGCGGGCACCCATCCGATGAGCGTGGCGGACGAACCCATGGTCGCGGTGGAGGATTTGGTGGCGCTGGCCGCGCATCCGAAATTCGTGGGCATCGGGGAGACGGGGCTTGATTACCACTACACCTCTGAAAGCGCGGTGGTGCAGCAGGAAAGCCTGCTTGTGCATATTGAGGCCGCGCGCCAGACCGGGCTGCCGCTGATCATCCATGCCCGGGCGGCGGATGAGGATATGGCGCGGATCCTGTCGGGTGAATATCGCAAAGGCGCGTTCGACTGCGTGATGCATTGTTTTTCTTCGTCAGAGGCGCTGGCCCGCGCGGCGCTGGATTGTGGTTTTTACCTGTCGATGTCGGGCATTGCCGCCTTTCCCAAGTCGCAGGAGCTGCGCGATATCTTTGCGGCGGCCCCGGTGGACCGTGTGCTGGTGGAAACAGACGCGCCTTATCTGGCCCCGCCGCCCTTTCGCGGCAAGCGCAATGAGCCGTCTTACGTGGTGCACACAGCGCAAGTGGCGGCGGAGGTGTTTGGTATGGACTGGCCTAATTTCGCGGCGCAATCCCAGGCGAATTTTGATCGCCTCTTCACCAAGGCGCGCGCAGCATGAGTGTTGAGACGCGCTTTACCATTCTGGGCTGCGGCTCCTCCGGCGGGGTGCCGCGGCTGGGCGGGAATTGGGGCGATTGTGATCCCGAAAATCCGCGCAATCATCGGCGGAGATGTTCCTTGCTGGTGGAGCGGGAGACGGCAGATGGCACCACGCGGGTTCTGATCGACACCTCCCCTGATCTGCGGTCGCAGCTTTTGGATGCAGGCGTGGGGGAATTGGATGCGGTGATCTACACCCACGAACATGCCGACCATGTGCATGGCATTGATGACCTGCGTATGATCGTTTTCAACATGCGCCAACGCGTGCCGGTCTGGGCCAACGGGGCCACGCAAAACGCGCTTTTGGGCAGGTTCGGATATGCCTTTATCCAACCTGAGGGATCGCCTTATCCACCGATATTGGAACTTCACACGATAAATGGCGATGTTTCCATAAACGGTGCAGGGGGTGAGATCGTGTTTCAACCCTTTGAGGTGAACCACGGATCGATCGACTCCCTTGGCTTTCGCATTGGGGATTTGGCCTATCTGCCGGATGTGGCCGCGATCCCGGATGAGGCTTGGGCGATGCTGCAAGGCCTTGATTGCTGGATCCTGGACGCGCTGCGGCGTGATCCGCATCCGACGCATTCCCATTTGGCGCAGTCGCTGGAGTGGATGGAACGGGCCGCCCCCCGGCGCGGGGTGCTGACGAATATGCACAACGACCTTGATTACCAAACCATTGAGGCCGAGACCCCGGACCACATCACCCCCGCCTATGATGGCATGGTGATTACCTATAGGGGATAAGCCTTTGCAGGCGCTTCTTGATGTGATTTTGCCGGTCTTCGTGGTGATCGGCGCAGGCTATCTGGCTGTTTGGCGGCGGTGGTTTTCGGACGCCGGTGTCGATGGGCTGATGGTCTACACTCAGAATTTCGCCATCCCCTGCCTGCTGTTTCTGGCCATTGCCACGCTGGACCTTGGCCAAAGCTTTGATTGGCGGCTGTTGCTTAGCTTCTATGCAGGGGCACTGTCGGGGTTTCTGCTTGGGCTACTCGGCGCGCGTTTTTTGTTCGGGCGGGATTGGGAAGATGCCGTAGTTATCGGGTTTTGCTGTCTTTTTTCCAACTCGGTCTTGCTGGGCCTGCCGATCACGGAACGCGCCTATGGGGCGGGCGCGCTGGTGGGAAACTATGCCATCATCTCTATCCATTCGCTGTTTTGTTACGGCGTTGGTATCACGGTGATGGAAGTGGTTCGCGCCAAGGGGCGCGCGCGTGTTGGAACCTTCTTTCAGATCATTAAATCCATATTTTCCAATGCCTTGATCCTTGGAATTGTGCTTGGATTTGCCTTCAATCTGGCCGGGCTCAGCCTGCCTGCGTTCTTGTTCACCGGCTTGAATCTGATCGCACAAAGCGCGTTGCCCGCCGCACTTTTCGGGATGGGCGGTGTGCTGGCCAGCTACAAGGCAGAAGGCGATTTGAGGTTGGTAGGCTGGATTTGCCTTGTCACATTGGCAATTCATCCCGCGATCACCAAGGGACTTGGTCTGGCCACGGGGCTGACGGATGCTGCGACCCGGTCAGCGGTCTTGACCGCGGCCATGGCACCGGGGGTGAACACCTACATTTTCGCCAACATGTACGGGCGCGCCAAGCGTGTCGCGGCGACCTCCGTTCTGGTGGCCACGGTGCTGACGATCTTCACGGCGTGGATCTGGCTCGGGATTTTGCCTTAGGGGCTGGGGTCACCCCTCTTTGGGTGGGGCACCGCCTGTGAAATTGTTGCCATTGGCATAATCGCACGGCTCTTCCTGCATTTGCAGGTGCAGCCCTTCGTCTTTGTAAGGGTGCGCGCGGGCCAGATCTTCATCCACCTCAATGCCCAAACCCGGCGCATCGGGAACTGGGATAAAGCCGTCTTCCACCCGAAGTGCCCCTTTGATCAAGGCGTCATGAAACGGGGTTTCAATCGTTTCGGCCATCAGGATGTTCGGGATCGACGCCGCGAAATGGATGTTGGCCGCCCATTCCACGGGGCCTGCGTAAAGATGCGGGGCCATTTGGGCGTTGTAGACTTCGGCCATGGCGGCAACCTTCTTCATCTCCCAAATGCCGCCCGCGCGCCCCAAGGCCGGTTGCAGGATCGTGGCGGCCCCTTCACGCAGGACGGGGGCAAATTCCGCCTTGGCGGTCAGCCGTTCGCCGGTGGCCACGGGGATGCGGACAGACGCCGCGACGCGGGCCATTTGGGCGACATTGTCCGGCGGGATGGGCTCTTCGAACCAAAGCGGTGAATAGGGCTCCAACGCTTGACCAAGCCGGATCGCGCCCGCGGTGGTGAACTGGCCGTGTGTGCCAAAGAGAAGATCCGCGCGGTCGCCCACCGCCTCCCGGATGGCTTTGCAGAAGGCCACGGACATCGAAATGTCCGACATCGCCGGCATATGCCCGCCGCGCATTGTGTAGGGGCCCGCGGGGTCGAACTTGACCGCCGTGTAGCCACGGGACACACAATCAAGCGCGGTTTCCGCAGCCATCTCGGGCGAGGTCCAGAACGTATTTATGTCGTGCTTTTCAAGTGGATAAAGGTAAGTATAGGCGCGGATACGGTCGTTCATCTTGCCGCCCAGAAGGGCCCAGACGGGACGGTTGCGCGCTTTTCCGAGGATGTCCCAGCAGGCGATTTCAAGCCCCGAGAACGCGCCCATCACCGTCAGGTCGGGGCGGCCCGTGAAGCCCGATGAAAACACGCGGCGGAACATGAGCTCAATGTTTTCAGGGTTTTCGCCCTCCATATGGCGCTCAAACACGTCGCGGATCACGTGTTTCATCGCTTCCGGCCCCACGGAGGAGGCATAGCATTCGCCCCAGCCCGTGATCCCGTCATCGGTGGTGAGCTTCACCAGGATCCAATAGCGCCCGCCCCAACCGGGGGGCGGCGGGGCGGTGACGATAACATCAAGATCGCGGAGTTTCATGGCGTGACCTCCTTAGGTTTTGAGGGGCGGGAGGCCCAGAAAAGGGCCAGGGCTGCAAAGGTGAGAAGAAGTGCTGCAAGGAATGGCGCGCCGGGCAAGTAAACGGGCCCCGCTGGATGGGTCGCGGCGGCGAAGACGGCTGTCATGATCAGGGGCGCAAGGATCATCGCCAGCGCGCTGACAGAGGTGAGGATGCCCTGCAATTCACCTTGGGCGTTTTCCGGCGTGCTTTTGGACATGATGGCTTGCAGGGCAGGGCCTGCCATGGCCGCAAGCGCGGAAATGGGGGTGAGGATCAGGGCGAGGGTTCCGTTGGTGATGAAAGCCAGCACGGGGAAGGCGATGATTGAAAATGCAAAGCCGAGGATCACGGTGTAGAAATCCCCGAACCGGGCAATCGCCAGCCGGATCACGCCGCCTTGCACTACGGCCATGGAAATGCCGAAAACGGCCAGCGACAGCCCGATCATGGCGGGGGACCAATCGAATTGGGCTTGGGTGTAGTAGGCCCAAATGACGGGGTAGACATTGGTCGCCATCTGGAAGAGCAGCAGCACCAGTAGAAGCCCGGCCAGTCCGGGCAACGCGCGGATATGGGCAATCGCACCGAAGGGGTTGGCGCGGGCCCAGGAGAACGGGCGGCGGATTTTGTCTGTGACGGTTTCGGGCAGGATCAGGAAGCCGAAGAGGAAATTGGCACCGGCAAGTGCGGCGGCGGCGTAGAAGGGCGCGCGGGTGCCCATGTCGCCCAGGATGCCGCCGATGATGGGGCCGAGGACGAAGCCCAGACCAAAGGCCGCGCTGACCAGCCCGAAGCCCGAGGCGCGGTTTTCGCGGGTGGAGGTGTCGGCCATGTAGGCCAGCGCCGTGCTATGAGTGGCCGCCGTGACCCCGCCAATGATGCGCGCAATGAGCAAAAGCCAGATGCTGCCCGCCACGGCCATCACGAGGTAGTCGAGCGCCATCACAAAAAGCGAAATGAGCAATATCGGGCGGCGGCCGAAACGGTCGGAGAGGTTCCCCACCGTCGGGCCGCACAGAAACTGCATCACGGCGAAAGAGGTGGTGAGGACGCCCCCCCAAAGGGCTGCATTGGCCAGTGTACCCCCGCCCACCTCCAGCAAAAGCGCGGGCATCACGGGCAGGATCAGCCCGATGCCCATGGAATCGATCATCACGGTGAGCAGAATGAAAATCGTGGGCAAACGGCCAGTGGCGGGGCGTGACATGGGGTGACTAAAGCGGTTTCGCGTCGCGTGGGCAATGTCCAAACGCCGCGCGGGATGTCATTAATCCCGCGCGCGTCCGATGTGGCCGGTTTCGCGCAAGAAGTCTGTCAGCATTTGTGCGTAGACTTCGGGCTGTTCGACGCAAGGCAAGTGGCCCGCCCGCCGCATCAGTTCAAACCGCGCGCCGGGGATCAGATTGATTGTTTCGCGCACAAGGTCTGATGGCGTCGCGCCATCTTCGGACCCGGCGATGCCGAGGACAGGCAGGCGCAAGGCGGCGGCGGATGTGTAGAAATCCGTGCCCGCGATGGCCTCGGCGCAGCCAATGTAGCCCTCCAGCGGTTGGCGGGTCAGCATGGCGCGCCAGTGGTCCACAGGACCGTCACGCAGGAAATCGCGGGAAAACCAGCGGGTCAGGATCTCCGGCGCGATCCCGTCGAGGCCTTGGGTGCGAAGAGCGTCAATGCGGGTCTGCCACATCTCTCGCGTGCCGATTTTCGCGGCGGTGTTGGACAGAACCAGCGCGCGTACGATGTCCAATCGTTTGGCCGCCAGTCCCTGTCCGATCAGCCCGCCAATGGAGAGGCCGACAAACATCGCGCCGCGCACCTCCAACGCGTCCAGAAGCCGTTCGACATCCCGCACCAGCGCGCCCATCGTGTAGGGCGGATTTGGGACGCTGCTTTGGCCGTGCCCGCGTTTGTCATAGCGTATAATGCGCAGACCGGGCGGAAGATGCGCGATCATCGCGTCCCACATGGTCAGATCGGTGCCCAGAGAGTTGGCAAACACCAAGGGCGCGCCATCCGGGTCGCCGTCTTCGCGGTAATGCAGCGACACATCCGATAGGGAGAGTGCGGGCATTTTAGCTAAAAAGCTCCATATGCGCCATGATCTGACCGTGGTCGGAGGCGAGCTTGTTATAGGGCGCTTCGGGGTGGGACCCGTCGGTCAGGTGGTCGTTGAATACCGAAAAATACTGCATCTCGCCCAAAGGGTTTGGCGTATCGGGGTGGAAATGGCGGCTGAGAAATATCTGATCGATGGATTCGAAATTGCCACCAAAGGCCGACGTGTAGACCATGTCCCGCGCCGATTTGCGCACGAAAAGCCGTTCCGCCGAATGCAGGCGCACGCGGTCAACATCCTCTTTGATCTGGATATTTTCTTCTTTCGAGTAACGATCGTTGGGGGCTTCGGCGTCATGGCGCAGCATCCAGGAATAATTCCGGAACGGCACCTCACCGGTGATGATTTCCGTGCTGACGGCGTGTTCGCCATCGTTGAAATCGCCCAGCACCATGACCGGATTGCCCTTGTGCAGTTCTTCCACCACGGCGCGGCGCAGGACCCAGGCCTCTGCCATGCGGCGCAGGGCGGCACGCAAGTACCCCATGGCGCGACCCAGTGGATCGTAACGCGTCAAATCGGCCTCAGGCGGGTAGGGGGCACCTTCGGGCGTGTCATATTCGCCCAGCTTGGATTTGAGGTGGCAGTTGAAGACGGTGATCACCTGACCGCCCACGGGAATGCGCACCTTTAGGATGGGGCGGGACACACGGCGCAGCACGTAGTGGCCCGCGTCGGATGCATCGAGGCCCCGCAGGGGTTGGAAGGGGATGCGCAGCGGCTCTGCCAGGTCCTGAATGATTTCGGGCATGTCTTCAAACCCAAAGCGCGACAGGATGGCGACACCGGGGCGCCGCTTGCCCGGCTCGCCCGTGTCGGCGGCGTTGGGCGCGAAGGCCAGCGCGGCACCGCTATACGGATCCACCTTCAGTTTGCGAAAAATCGCCTTGCGGTGATAGCGCTTGGATTTGTCCGGCACGGAGGCGGCGTTCAGCGTATCGGCGCGCTCTGAGGCTTCATCAATGACCGCGCGCAGGGCGTCTTCTTCGAAAATCTCCTGAAAGCCCACGATATCGGCGTTCATGGTCAGCAGTTGGTCGGCCATCCAATCGAGTTTCCAGGCGAATTCCTCGGGCGTGTAGGTTTGGAATTTGTAATATTCCTTCTCCGCTCCGATCAGGTTTTTGACGTTGAAACTGGCGATTGTGAATTGGGTCATTTGGTGTCCTTCAGGGCGCGGGCGAACATGGGCGCATCGACGTTGCCGCCTGAGATGGTGCATATCACGGCATCCCCCTCAATCTCGTCAGCATGGAAGAGGGCGGCGGCGACGGCGACGGCGCCTCCGGGCTCTGACACAAGCTTTAAACGCTGGAAAATCAAGCCCATGGCGCGCAGGGCTTCGTCTTCCGTGACGGCGATGCCGGGGCCGACGAGGCGCTTTAGGATGGGGAATGTGATCTCCCCCGGCGAAGGCGTCAGGATGGCGTCACAGATATTGCCAGACATTTGGTTGTTGGTTTCAACCGCGCCGGATCTGAGCGACCGGGCGACATCGTCAAAGCCTTGCGGCTCCACCGGGCGCACGCGCATATCGGGGGCGTCCGCTTCCAAGGCCAGCGCGATGCCGGACGTGAAACCGCCCCCGCCGCAGCAGACCAAAACCTCGGCCTCGGTTACACCAAGTGCTTGCGCTTGTTCGGCAATTTCCAATCCGCAGGTGCCCTGACCGGCAATGACCTGCGGATCATCATAGGGTTTGATCAGTGTCATGCCGCGTTCATCGCGGATTTGAGCGCCAAGCGCCTCACGGCTCGCGCCATTGGGGCGATCATACAGGATCACCTCCGCCCCCAAGGCGCGGGTGTTGTCGATCTTCAGCTGCGGGGCGTCATTGGGCATGATGATGACCGATGGCACGCCGAATTCTGCTGCCGCGCGGGCCACGCCCTGGGCATGGTTTCCGCTGGAGAAGGCCAGCACGCCCTTGGCGCGTGTTTCGGGTTCGAGCGCCGACACGGCTGACCGCGCGCCGCGATATTTGAAACTGCCGGTGTGTTGCAGGCATTCAGGCTTCACGAACAGGCGGCGGCCCGCGATGTCATCCAGGAAAGGGGAGTTCAAAAGCGGCGTGCGCAAGGCGTGGCCGTCCAGCCGTTCGGCGGCGGCGCGGATCATGTCGATGGTGCTCATATGCGGTCCAGTAGGGCGTGGATGGCGGTCAGCGCTTCGGGTTCGTCCAGAAACGGCACATGCCCGCGATTTGGCACGATGGCCGTGATCATATCGGGGCGGCGGGCTTGCATTTTGTCCAGTGTGGTCTGTGCGAACAGGTCTGAGTTTTCGCCTTTGATCGTGGCGAGCGGGACATCCTGCAACCCGTCAAAGAGCTGCCAAAGGTCAGGCGCCTCACCCACGCCAGCCTGCCCGATCAGCGCATCGCGCAGGCGCGGGTCGTAGCGCAGTTTCAATCCGTCCGTGACCTCTTCCCACATGAAGTCTGCCGCCTCGCGCCACCGGCTGAGCGGCACATCGGGGAAATCCTGACCAAGCCCGGCCTGAAGTGCCACCGCCGCCTCATCCAGATCGGCGAAGGGCGGTGTTTTGCCCACGTAATCCATGATCCGCGCGATGCCCACATCGGTGACCTCCGGCCCGATGTCATTGAGCACGACACCTTTAAGCCGCCCCGGATGCGTGACGGATAGAGCCATGGCGATCAGCCCACCGCGCGACGTGCCGATGAGGGTGGTCTGTTCGACGCCGAGATGGTCGAGCAATTCAATGGCATCCTCGCCTTCGCGCAGGATGTTGTAGGTCATGAAATCGTCTGGATAGTCCGACAGGCCGCGCCCGCGATAATCCATCGCGATCACGCGGTGGCCGCTGAGATGGGGTATCAGATACGTGAAATCCCGGCTGTTTCGGGTGAGCCCCGCCAAGCAGAGGATCGGGGCGCCGGTGCCTGTATCTTCGTAATGCAGGCGGATACCATCTGATGTGGTGAAATCAGGCATCTGCCAGATCCGGAATGGTGGTGAGATCGGGCAGCACCTGATCGGGTTTGGCGGGCAAAAGATCCATCGGCTCGCCTGCGCGATTGACCCATACAGTGCGGAAGCCGTAACCCGCCGCGGCCGCCGCATCCCAGCCGTTTGAGCTGACGAACAGCACCTCCGATTTGGCGCAGCCGAAGCGTTCTGTCACAAGGTCGTAAACCACGCTGGCCGGTTTGAAGATGCCAACGCTTTCGACAGAGAGCGTGTCATCCAAAACGTCGCCAATGCCTGCTGATTGGACCGCGCCGTCAAGCATATCCGGCGACCCGTTTGACAGGATCGCGGTGTTTTTACCATTTTCTTTCAGCGACTTGAGCATCTGGGGCACCTCGGGGTAGGCATCCAGTTCCCAGTAAAGCTGCAAAAGCCGAGCGCGCAGATCGGCGTCACCGTTCAACCCTTCTGCGGCCAGCGCCCAGTCGAGGCCGTTCTGCGTGACCTCCCAGAAGTCAGTATGAGTACCCATCACGGCCCGCAGCCATGTGTATTGCAATTGCTTGAGACGCCAGTGGTTCGCGATGGCCGGCCATTTTTTCGCAAACGCCTCCCGCCCCGGTTCCGCGGCGGCGTTGCGGGCGGCTGCGGCGACGTCAAACAGCGTGCCATAGGCGTCGAAAATGCAGGTGGTGATGGGCATGAGGATCCTCCCGTCTTGTGGTGTAAAGTGGCACGGGCGGGCATGAGTGGAAAGAGGAGATATCATGCCTCCGGCGGGAGTATTTCTGACCAGAAAGAAGCCGGTTCGGTCAGCCTGTGCGCAGAAGAACCGCGCCTTTGCGGCCGGGGGTCATCACGGCATCATGAGCGGCTGCACACTCACCGAAGTCAAATATGCGATCAATGCGCGGGGAGAGGCCGCAATCCAGGATCGCGTCATGCAGCCGCGCGACCGCGGCGGCGCGGGCCGGGGCGGGGAGGATGTAGATCAGCGTGATATCGATCTTCAGCGCTTTGAACATCAATGGGCCAAAAGGTATCTCGGGCGTCATGGCTTTGCCGGAGCCATAGGTGGCGATGGTGCCCAAGGGGCGCATGACCTCCGCCAATAGAGAGGCGTTTTGGCCGAATTCAACTTCGATGGCGCGGTCGATGCCTTGGGCCTTGGTGGCGTCCATGATTTTTGCGGCGAGGTCTGGATCGGCGTAGTCAAAAACATGTGCCGCCCCTGCCGCGCGCACGTCATCCATGGCATTTGCGCCGCTTGTGGCGATCACATGCGCCCCGCCCCAGGCGGCAAGCTGAACTGCGTTGTGGCCTACCGCACCCGCGCCCCCGCTCACCAGTAAAGTCTGGCCTGTCACATCGCCGCCGCCGAAGACGGTTTGGGCCGCCGTGAGGCCGGGAATGCCCAAACTCGCGCCGACCTCTGCGGTGATCCCGTCCGGCAGGGGGATGGCTTGGTCCGCGGGTAACGTGATGCTGTCAGCCGCCGTGCCAAAGGCGCGTTGCCATTGGCCGTTGAACACCCAGACAGGCTGACCCATGCGCGCGGGATTGACGCCTTGGCCCAACGCCTCAATGACGCCCGCGCCGTCGGAATGGGGAATGACCTGCGGGAAGGGCGGTTTGGTCACGCCGGGGCGCAAACCTGCGCGGGCCTTGGCATCGGAGGGGTTGACCCCTGAATAGCTGAGCCGCACGCGCACCTCAC
Organism: Pseudomonadota bacterium; assembly: GCA_038532355.1. Taxonomy (GTDB): domain Bacteria; phylum Pseudomonadota; class Alphaproteobacteria; order Rhodobacterales; family Rhodobacteraceae; genus Roseovarius. The sequence continues at coordinate 80,475 of JBCBAT010000010.1, forward strand.
CGGGGCCGGGCTCTGGCGTGTCAAAGTCTTTAAGGGACAGCACGTCCTGGGCCGCGCCAAAGCTGTCATAACAGATGGCGCGCATGGGCTGGCCTTTCGAAGCGTTAGCGGGTTGTTTTCCGCAGGCGGATCACGACGTCAACGCTGGCGATTTCCGCGCCGTCAGGCGCCGTGGGAATGCGCGTGATTTCAAGTTCATCAGCCGGGGCATCGGTCAGGCGCTGATCCTCTTCCCAGAAGAAATGCGGGTGGTCATGCGTGTTGGTGTCGAAATAGCTTTTCGACCCTTCAACAGTCACTTCCTGCACCAGCCCCGCATCGCAAAAGGCGCGCACGGTGTTGTACACGGTCGCCAGCGACACCGCTTCACCCTGTTCCTGCGCAGAGGCAAACAGGCTTTCGGCCGTGAAGTGGCGGTGTTTCCCGTCGCCCACCAGCAGGGACGCAAGCGCCACGCGCTGCCGCGTGGGGCGCAGGTCGGCAGAAGCCAGCCATTTGGTCGAACGAGTGATTGCGTGCGTGTCTGTCATGATGCGTTCCTTGCAATACCGCTATATAGTCGCTGTTGCGCCCTGATTTCAATCATAATTCATGGTCGCGTGCCGGTCTGTCGCGGCGCGAATATGGCCTTGAATGTCTTGCATGGGGCTTTGCCCGGGTGCTAGAGGGGCCGTTGAACGGGGAAACAGATCAAAGGGGGCCCACTTCATGGCTGAGTATCCGAGCCATTTTGACCGTGAGGACCTGCTGAAATGCGCGCGCGGTGAGCTTTTTGGCCCGGGCAACGCGCAATTGCCGGAACCCCCGATGCTGATGATGGATCGCATCACCGATATCTCCGGTGACGGCGGCGCGCATGGCAAGGGGCACGTGGTGGCGGAATTCGACATCACACCCGATCTTTGGTTTTTTGACTGCCACTTTCCCGGCAATCCCATCATGCCGGGCTGTCTTGGCCTTGACGGGCTGTGGCAGCTGACCGGGTTCAACCTGGGCTGGCGCGGCTGGCAGGGGCGCGGCTATGCGCTGGGCGTGGGTGAGGTGAAGCTGACGGGCATGGTGCGGCCTGATCGCAAAATGCTGACCTATTACGTGGATTTCACAAAAGCCGTGCAAACTCGACGCCTGACGATGGGCGTGGCCGATGGCCGGGTTGAGGCCGATGGTGAGGTCATCTATCAAGTCAAAGACATGAAGGTTGCCCTGTCGGAAAGCTGACAGGTCGCGTATCGTCATGACATCTTGACGAGAGGAGTGCCAAGATGCGCAGGGTCGCTGTCACCGGTCTGGGGATCATCTCAAGCATCGGAAACAATGCGGATGAGGTGACCGCCTCGCTCAAGGCGGGCCGGTCGGGCATTTCAGCCAATGATCAGATGATTGAGCACGGGTTTCGCAGCCAGATTGCAGGCGCGCTGGATGTTGATCTGGCGGCGGCCATCGACAAACGCACCTTGCGGTTCATGGGGCCGGGGGCGGGCTATGCCTATCTGGCGATGGAACAGGCGATTGCGGATGCGGGGCTGAGCGAGGCAGAGGTGTCTGACCCGCGCACGGGCCTTGTGGCAGGGTCTGGCGGGCCGTCAACGTCGGCTATGCTCGCCGCGCATCAAACGGTGCTGAAGACAGGTGCAACGAAGCGGATCGGGCCGTTTGCGGTGCCCAAGACCATGTGTTCCACGATCTCGGCCAACCTGAGCACGGCGTTCAAGATCAAGGGCATCAACTACTCCATCACGTCGGCCTGTTCGACGTCGCTGCATTGCATCGGCAACGCGGCAGAGCAGATCATGATGGGAAAACAAGACGTTATGTTCGCAGGCGGCGGGGAGGAGCTCGATTGGACGCTGTCCTGCCTCTTTGATGCGATGGGGGCGATGTCATCGAAATTCAACGACACGCCAACCAAGGCATCGCGCGCTTTTGACGTGGATCGCGACGGGTTCGTGATCTCTGGCGGCGGCGGGATTGTCGTGCTGGAAGATATGGACCGGGCCAAGGCGCGCGGCGCGAAAATCTACGCCGAAGTCACCGGGTATGCGGCCACATCGGATGGTCATGACATGGTGGCCCCCTCGGGTGAAGGCGGTGAGCGGGCGATGCGGCTGGCGCTGGGGCAATTGGGTGAGGGGCGCAACGTGGGCTACATCAACGCCCATGGCACGTCGACGCCCGTGGGCGATGTCGGCGAGGTGGAGGCCGTGCGCCGCATCTTCGGCGAAGGCCATGTGCCGCCCATCAGTTCCACCAAATCCATGACCGGCCACGCACAGGGTGCGGCAGGCGCGCTGGAGACGATTTTCTGTCTTCTGGCGCTGGATGGGGATTTCATCATCCCCTCGATCAATGTCGACAATCTTGATCCGGGCATCAACCCAGGCGAGGTGGCGACACAGCTTGTGGAAGGGGCCGGGCTCGACACCGTGATGACCAATTCTTTTGGCTTCGGCGGGACAAACGGATCCATGCTGATGAGCAAATTCAGAGACGCGTGACGATTTTGAAGATCAAGGAAAATCCATGAAAATCAAAGTAATACTTGCCGCATTGGCCCTCACAACGGGCGCTGCGCATGCGGACATGTCGATGTCGTTCAACTGGGGCAACATCCCGCTTTGCACCTCCGGCAAACCCAACCGCGTGGGCAACCCGGCCTTCGTCATGAAGGGTGTGCCAGCGGGCACAAACAAGATCGTCTTCAAGATGAAAGACCTTGATGTGCCGGGCTACAACCACGGCGGCGGCACGGTGTCGGTGCAGATGAGCGGCAATGGCACCATCCCCGCAGGCGCGTTCAAATACAAATCACCCTGTCCGCCGAATGGCACGCACACCTATCAGTGGACGGCCACGGCCAAGAACGGGTCCAAGACCCTGGCCACCGCCACGGCGCAGCGGAAATACCCACAATAGTCGCGGATCCAACCGCGCGATAATGACGACAGACGAAGGATAACGGCGCAATGAACAATTCAATGACCGGTATGCGCGGGCTGATCATGGGGGTGGCCAATGACCGCTCCATCGCGTGGGGCATTGCCAAGGCGATGCACGAGGCGGGCGCCGAGCTGGCCTTTTCCTATCAGGGGGATGCGTTTGGCAAACGCGTCGAACCTCTGGCGGAATCGGTCGGGTCCAAGCTGCTGCTGGATATGGATGTGACCAACGAGGCCTCTGTCGAAAAAGGCTTCAATGAACTGAAACAGACATGGTCCACGATTGATTTCGTGGTCCACGCCATCGCCTATTCCGACAAGGCGGAGTTGACAGGGCGGTTTCTGAACACCTCGCGGCAGAATTTCAAAAACTCAATGGATATAAGCTGTTACAGCTTTATTGAGGTGGCACGTCGGGCCTATCCGATGATGAAGGACAATGGCGGGACATTGCTGACGCTGACCTATCAAGGGTCTTCACGGGTGGCGCCAAATTACAATGTGATGGGCGTGGCCAAGGCCGCGCTTGAGGCCACAACGCGCTATTTGGCCAATGATCTGGGGCCGGACAAGATCCGGGTGAATGCCATCTCTCCGGGTCCGATGAAAACGCTGGCTGGTGCGGCCATTGGTGGCGCGCGCAAAACCTTTCGTCACACCGAAGAAAACGCGCCGCTCAGATCCAACGCGACGTTGGAGGCCGTGGGCGGGACCGCTGTCTACCTGGCGTCCCCGGCCGGGTCCTACACCACGGGCGAGATCGTGCGGGTTGATGGCGGGTTTCACGTGCTCGGGATGCCACAAGCCGAGCATCTTTGACACAAATTTGCCGCGACCTTTCCGATGTGACGCCATGATCGGGTGTTACCAAGCGGAATGGATGTTTTTGCAGAGAGCAAGTTGCAGGCCCGTAAAGTGGCCCACGAAGCCCGCGCCAGCGTCGCACAACGCTGGGCGCGCAGGGTCTTGTGGATTGGCTTTGTGGTGGCAATGTTTGCAATCTGGCAGCATCGCGAATTGGCCCCGCCCGTGCATGACGGGATCTATGTCGTGATCGGTTGGGGGCAGGATGTTCTGGAAGGCGCGCCGGAAACGCAGGATGCGATCCGACGCATGTTCGCGGGCTCATCCTCCGGCGGGAGCGAACCGGAGTTTAGCGCAATCACGCGGTGGTTGTTGGACAACCGCTAAACCGCTTCATCCTTGCCTGGGCGCGGACGCCGTGGCCGAGCTGTTCGTTAAAACCACTGCCCCGGTTCCATCAGCCCCAAATCCAGCAATTGCCTTGAATGCCATTCAAACGGCGCGGTGTTGTGCCAACAGAAATTGTGGATATCAAACGTCGAACCCGGGTTTGATTTCAATGCCTTGGCCGTTCGAAACGACATGACAGCCGCGGTCAGGTTGTTGTGCCAAGGGCAGGCATAGGTGTTGTATTCTTCATCCGAAAACGTGTGGTTGCCCTGCAGCATCAATTGCGGCTTGGCGCGGAACAGCGAAATGCGGTCAATCTTGCGCTTGTCCTGCGGCACATGTTCTTCGTAGCGCCAGCGCAGCCCGCCAAAGAAATCCAGTTGCCGTTCCTTGGGGTCGCCACTGCCCGCGCGCTTCATCCGCGCCAAGGCGTAATACCCCGATCTGTCCAGATGGGCATCTTCGATGGACACGCCGTTGCGATGTTTGCCCAAGTCTTTGGCATACATATCAATAACATAGGTCAGCATCGCATCGCGCCGCTCTTCCGCGTGGAATGTCAGCAATTCCCCGACGCTGCGCGTCTCACAGAAAGGGTAGAACAGATATTCGGCGTTGAAACAGTAATAGAGCCACAGGCCCGGCACAGCCTCAATCATGCGGTTGACGACGCGCAGATAACTGTCCCCGCGCGCCACGTCAAAATGCACGCGGTGAACCCGCGATGCCACGTCCGGGGCCAGTTCAAACCCCTCCGGCATGAAGGCCAGCACCTGCTTGAATTTCAGATCCAGATGGTGGCGCAATGTGCTGTCCACCTCCACCGTGTCTTCCACGAACACGAGCGCGATCGGGCCCTTCGCCAAAAGGGAAGGGCCGCTGGAGATAAGCGCGCTGACTGAATTGAAAATCATCGTGTTTTTAGCCGTTGATGCCGCCTCATGCTGCGCAGAATCAGGCATTTCGTCTGTCATTGCAAGTCACCGGTGGGATGATGTAGGCAAACAGTCTATGTTTCGTGAAGACGCATGCGCAGGGACACCCATGGCCGATCTGAAACCAGAGCCCAAGAAGCTGTTCATCAAGACCTATGGTTGTCAGATGAACGTCTATGACAGCGAACGCATGGCTGAGGCCATGGGCGGTGTGGGCTATGTGGAAACGCAAAGCGCGGATGACGCGGATATGATCCTGCTGAACACCTGTCACATCCGCGAAAAGGCGGCGGAGAAGGTGTATTCGGAACTTGGCCGCTTTCGGAAACTGAAAGATGAAAAGCCCGATCTGAAAATCGGCGTGGCGGGCTGTGTCGCCCAAGCCGAGGGCGAAGAGATCATGCGCCGCCAGCCGCTTGTTGATCTTGTGGTAGGGCCGCAAAGCTATCACAACCTGCCCGCGTTGGAGGCCAAGGCTCGCGCGGGGGAGAAAGCGCTCGACACGGATTTCCCGCTGGAAGACAAGTTTGAGGAACTCAAGAAACGCCCCAAGGCCAAACGCGCGCCGGCTGCCTTTCTGACAGTGCAGGAAGGCTGTGATAAATTCTGTGCCTTCTGCGTTGTGCCCTACACCCGGGGCGCGGAGGTGAGCCGCCCAGCCGCGCGGATTCTGGAAGAGGCGCGCGATTTGGTGGACCGCGGCGTGCGGGAAATCACGTTGCTGGGTCAGAATGTGAATGCCTATCACGGGGCGGGGCCGGATGGCGATTGGTCACTGGCACAGCTGATCTGGGCGCTGAACGATGTCGACGGGTTGGAGCGCATCCGCTTCACCACCTCGCATCCCAATGACATGTCTGATGACCTGATCGAGGCGCATGGCACCTGCGAAAAGCTGATGCCGTATCTGCATTTGCCCGTGCAGTCGGGCAGTGATCACATTCTCAAACGGATGAACCGCAAGCACACCGCCGAAAGTTATCTGCGCGTGATCGAAAAAATCCGCGCCGCCCGTCCCGACATTTTGATGTCGGGCGACTTTATCGTGGGCTTTCCCGAAGAGACGGAAGAAGATTTTCAAGCCACGCTCGATCTGGTGGAGGAAGTGGGCTACGGCTATGCCTATTCCTTCAAATACTCCACCCGTCCCGGCACACCGGCGGCAGAGAGGGCGCAGGTAGACGAGGATGTGAAATCCGAACGCCTTCAGCGGCTGCAAGCCCTGATCACCCGGCAGCAGCGACAGATCCAGGATGCCATGGTCGGGCGCACGGTCAGCGTGCTGTTTGAAAAGCCCGGCAGGCTGCCCGAGCAGATGGTTGGAAAATCCGATTATCTGCACGCCGTGCATGTGTCGGATGCGCCCGTTCAGACCGGTGATATCGCGCGGGTAGAGATCACCGAAAGTGGTGCCAATTCCTTGGCAGGACGAATCGTTTCGGCCTGATTCGGGGTCGCCGGTGGCACGCCAAGGGATTCGCCTGTGGATCGAATTTCACCCGATCTGTGGATAAAATTAATCCCGACATTGCCCTCTGGTTGTTGTTTTTAAGGGGTCCGCCCCAAGCTATAGGGCCTTCACAACGCACCGAAACTTGTTACACTCAAAGGATAAATTGCATCGCTGATGGGGTATCTGCCCGGTTCCTCCAGGCGATGTGGGGGATCATGTATAAAGGATAGGGGCTGTGCACGATTATCTTGCGAAGTCTTTTCGCGGTGTCCTTGGCGGTATTGCTGCCGTCGCCTTGGGTACCACACTCTTCGCCACTGACGCATCCGCGCAAACGCAACGGACCGTGATTGGCGAAAACTACACACCGACCGTTTGGGTTGACCCGGATGGGTGCGAACATTGGGTGATGGATGACGGTTGGGAAGGGTATATGACCCCCCATGTGAACCGTCAGGGCATCCCTGTCTGCCGTCGCGGCAATGTCTGCGGCGTGATGAATTCGGATCAGCTTTTTGCAACCGACAGCTCTCGCATTTCACATGCCGGCAAGCAGCATCTGGCGAAATTCTTCCAGTCTGCTGGTGCCACGTCCTATATCATCACCGGTCACACGGATAGCCGTGCGTCCGATCAGTACAACCTTGATCTGTCCTACCGCCGCGCGACGGCTGTGGCCTCCATCGCTGCTGCCAGCGGTGCGCGGATCGCGGATGTGCGGGGCTATGGCGAACGCCTGCCCAAAGCTTCCAATAGGACGGCTGCAGGCATGCAGAAGAACCGTCGCGTTGAAATCATCTGCATTCGCTAAGGGGGACATCATGAAAGCGACCAAACTCACATTGCTTTTGGCGGCTGGCGTTGCCCTGTCTGCCTGCGGCAACAAAGTCGACAAGACCGTGGACCGCGGCATCGACAGCAAACACCTGAGCCAACTTCAGGCGGGCATCTGGGTGGATCCCAATGGCTGTGACCACTGGATCATTGATGACGGTGCCGAAGGGTATCTGTCTCAGCGGCTTGATCCCTATGGCAAGCCTGTCTGTTCCGGCACCGCGCCGCCCAACACGGCGACGGGTGCGTTCAAATCCGGGTCGTTCGTCACAGACCCGATCTGATCCCGGTGTAATCATTTCAAATGCCGCGGGGGGCGACCTTCGCGGCATTTTTGCGTGGTTAACGGTGATTTTACAGCAGGTCTTGCAGTTGCCGGGGGCAATTGGCAGGCTACCTAAAGGGACACGCGAAATCAGGAGATGTTATTGGCCATCGAAGCCTTGCCGCCAACGGATGACCCAACTGCGCTGCACGAAGAGGTCATTGAATTTCCTGATAATTTTCTGCTGATCGACCTGTGCGGGGAACATGATCGCAACCTGGCGGAGATTGAACGTCAGCTGGGCGTGCAAATCATGCGCCGGGGGAATCAGTTGGCCATCATCGGTGAACAGGACAGCACGCTGGCGACATCGGCGGTGCTGACGTCACTTTACGAACGGCTAGAAGCCGGGCGCAGCGTTGAGGCCGCAGATGTGGACCGCGAATTGCGCATGGGCAGCCCGGAGCCTGCCGATGACAGTTTCGCAGGCGACCAGTTGGAAATGTTTCGCGGCGGATCGGTTGAGATCAAGACGCGCAAGAAACTGGTGGAGCCGCGCACGGATGCGCAAAAGGCCTATGTGCTGTCGCTGTTCAACCACGAACTGGCGTTCGGGATTGGCCCGGCAGGGACGGGCAAGACCTATCTGGCGGTCGCGGCGGGCGTATCCATGTTCATCGAAGGCAAGGTGGATCGTATCATCCTGTCCCGTCCTGCCGTCGAGGCGGGGGAGAAACTGGGTTATCTGCCGGGCGATATGAAAGACAAGGTCGATCCTTATATGCAGCCGCTTTATGACGCGCTGAATGATTTTTTGCCGTCCAAACAGGTGGCGAAACTCATCGAGGAAAAGCGCATTGAGATTGCTCCGCTGGCCTTCATGCGCGGGCGGACGCTGGCCAACGCCTTTGTCGTGCTGGATGAGGCGCAAAACGCCACCTCCATGCAGATGAAAATGTTCCTGACCCGTCTGGGTGAGGGCAGCCGCATGGTCATCACCGGCGATCGCAGTCAGGTTGACCTGCCGCGCGGGGTGACCTCGGGCCTGCACGATGCGGAACGGCTTCTGAAGACCATCCCCAAGATTTCATTCAACTATTTCACAGCCAAAGATGTGGTGCGCCACCCGCTGGTTGCCGCCATCATTGAGGCCTATGACGCGGACAGCTGATGATCCTGGAAATTTCATTCGAGGATGACCGCTGGGCTGATGCCGGTTTCAGAACGCTGGCGGAGGCGGCGGCGAAGGCCACGCTTTCCCATGTGCTTGACCCCGGGGATTGGGAAATCAGTGTTTTGGCCTGCGATGATGCGCGCATATCGGACCTTAATGAAGGCTTTCGGGAAAAACCGGGCCCGACAAATGTGCTGTCCTGGCCGTCAGAAGAACGGGGGGCGGCAGAGCCCGGCGGCACGCCTCTTTTGCCCGAGGATACGGAACTGGGCGATATCGCCATTTCCTATGACACCTGTCTGAGGGAGGCCCGTGCCGCAGACATGCCGCTGGCCCAACATGCCACCCATTTGATGGTTCATGCGGTGTTACATCTTTTGGGCTATGATCATATCCGTGACGAAGATGCCACGTTGATGGAAGGCATTGAGATAGAAATACTTGGCAAACTGGGCATTCCTAACCCATATTAGGGTTTCCCTGGCTTTTGGATGAGGACAATGGGCGACACAACGGACGGATCTTCTACCGCAGCGCGGCGCGCGCAGGCGGATGGTCAGGACGAAAGCGCGACATCAGAGGCAGAACCGCCGGGGTTCTTCCGCAAAGTGATTGATGCGCTCACTCTCAACGAAACCCCAACACCGGATGAGACATCCCAGACGACGGAACCACAGACCGTGGGTATGCTCAATCTGCGCACCCTGACGGTGGAGGACGTGGCGATCCCGCGGTCTGATATTGTGGCGCTGCCGATTGAAAGCACCAAGGATGAATTGGTCACGACGTTCCGCGAAAGCGGGCTGACGCGCTTGCCCGTCTACGAAGGTACGCTCGACACGCCCATGGGCTTTGCGCATCTGAAGGATTTCGCGCTCAAACATGGGTTCAATGGCAATGGCGGGCGGTTTTCCCTCAAGAAGCTGCTGCGCCCGCTTGTCTACGTGCCGCCGTCGATGCCCATCGGCGTGCTTTTGCAGAAGATGCAGAACGAACGCCGCCACATGGCGCTGGTCATTGATGAATATGGCGGTGTGGACGGCTTGGTCACCATCGAGGACCTGATTGAACAGGTTGTGGGTGAAATCGCTGATGAGCATGATGCGGACGAAGACAGCTATTTTTCTGTGGATAAGTCGGGTGCCTATGTCGCATTAGCGAAAACCCCTCTTAAAGACTTTGAGACAGAGATTGGCATATCCCTGACCTCGGAAGAGGAGATTGACGAGGAAGAGATCGACACGCTGGGTGGGCTTCTCTTCATGCTTTTGGGGCGCGTGCCCGTGCGCGGGGAGATGGTGGAACATCCCGGAGGCACGGTTTTTGAGGTGATTGATGCCGATCCTCGCCGGATCAAACGGCTGCGCGTGCGGCTGCCCGGACAATCCCTGCAAAATGATGCCTGACCCGTGATACAGACGGTGCTTGCGCGCGGGCCTTGGGCTCAGGCATTGATCTGCGGCGGTCTTGGCGGGATAGCGGCTTTGGGTCAGGCGCCCTTCGGGTTGTGGCCTGTCACCGTCATCGCGATTGGCCTGTTCTTCGCGATCCTGCGCAATACCCAAAGCGCTAAACACGCCACGGGCCTTGGCTGGGCGGCCGGCGCGGGGTATTTCGCCGTGGCGCTCATGTGGTTGGTGGAGCCGTTCCTTGTGGATGTGGCGCGGCACGGCTGGATTGCGCCCATTGCCCTTTCGGCGGCCTGTGCGGGGTTTGGATTTTACTGGGCGATAACCGGCTGGATCACCTTTATCTTCCGCGGCCAAGCCATTGCTTTTATAGCCGCTTTCGTGCTGACGGAGTTCGCCCGGGGATACGTGTTTACCGGGTTTTCCTGGGCACAGATCGGGCATGTTCTGATCGATACACCGCTGCTGCATTGGTCATCCTTTGCGGGGTCATGGGGGCTGACAGCCCTTGTCGCGCTGGGCGGCGTCGGGGTGGCGTTCTTGATTGAAAAGCGTTGGGCCTTGGGGGCCGCGGCCATCGCAATGCCCGCCGTGATGCTTGGTGCGGCAATGGTTATGACGCCCGCGCTGCCAATGCCGGAAGATGCCCCAACGGTGCGGCTTGTCCATCCCAGTGAGCCGCAAAACGAACGCTGGGATCCCGACAAGATCCCCGGCAATTTTCAACGCAAGCTTGACTACACCGCAGGGGATGGCAGCGCAAATCCTGATCTGATTGTCTGGCCGGAAACCTCTGTCCCCATTCTGCTGTCCCGCGCGGAGCCCTGGTTTGCCGCCATGACCGAAGCCTCCGGCGGTGTGCCTGTCGTGGCCGGCCTGCAGCGCTTCGACGGTGACGATTTCTTCAACGCGCTCATACGGTTGGATGGGGATGCTCAGGTGGATGCGGTCTATGACAAACACCATCTTGTCCCGTTCGGGGAATTCATGCCCTTTGGCGATCTGCTGGCCAAGATCGGCATTTTCGGTCTGGCAGACACCACCGGCGGTGGCTTTGCAGCTGGCGCAGGCCCGCAGGTGATTGATTTCGGCCCCCTGGGTCAGGCGCTGCCGATCATCTGCTATGAGGGCGTGTTCCCGCGCAATGTGCGTATTCCCGGCACGCGTCCGGATTTCATTTTGCTGATCACCAATGACGCGTGGTTTGGGGAAGTTTCGGGGCCTTATCAACACCTTGCGCAGGCCCGTTTGCGCAGTGCCGAACAGGGCCTGCCGATGGTGCGTGTTGCCAACACCGGCGTCACCGCGATGATCGACGCCACGGGCCGTGTGACGCATCAGATGGGCTTGGGGGAGGCCGGATGGATCGACGCGCCCCTGCCACCTGCGCTGCCTGCAACGCTTTATGCCCGCATGGGCGATGCCCCGATCATCGGGATTTTCCTTGTATTCTTGGCACTCTCCAATCTGACCGCGCGCAAACGCGCCAGTTAAGGATTGACGCCACGCGGGCGCACGCATAAGCACGCGTGACCGCCACAACGGCTTCCTGACGTGGTGGAATTTTACCCAATGGAGCACTTCCCATGTCTCGTCAGAACTACACTTTCACCTCTGAATCCGTGTCAGAGGGCCACCCCGATAAGGTTTGCGACCGCATTTCCGATGCCGTGCTTGATGCCTTCTTGGCCGAAGACGCGCTGGCCCGTGTCGCGGCTGAAACCTTTGCCACCACGAACCGCGTTGTCATCGGGGGTGAGGTGGGCCTGACAGATCAGGACAAGCTGCGCGATTACATGGGCCGCGTCGATCAGATCGCCCGCGATTGCATCAAGGATATCGGCTATGAGCAGGACAAGTTTCACTGGGAAACCTGTGAAGTCACGAACCTTCTGCACGAACAATCCGCGCATATCGCTCAGGGTGTGACGGGTCAGGACAATCGTGACGAAGGCGCCGGTGACCAGGGGATTATGTTCGGCTATGCCACGACGGAAACCGACGCGCTGATGCCTGCGCCCATTCAATATTCCCACGCGATCCTGCGTCGTTTGGCGGAGGTGCGTAAATCGGGGCAGGAGCCCGCGCTTGGCCCGGATGCGAAATCGCAACTGTCTGTCATGTATGAAAATGGCGTGCCGATGGGCGTGTCGTCTGTCGTGCTGTCGACCCAGCATTTGGACGAGGCTCTGACAAGCGATGATATCCGCGCGATTGTGCAGCCCTACATCGTCGAAGTGCTGCCTGATGGCTGGCTCACCGATGCCACGGAATGGCATGTGAACCCCACGGGCAAATTCGTGATCGGCGGACCGGATGGCGATGCGGGCCTGACGGGCCGCAAGATCATCGTGGATACCTATGGCGGTGCCGCACCCCATGGTGGCGGGGCATTCTCGGGCAAGGACCCGACGAAAGTGGACCGCTCTGCCGCCTACGCTGCGCGCTACCTGGCGAAAAACGTGGTCGCGGCCGGTATGGCGGAACGCTGCACCATTCAGCTGTCTTACGCGATCGGCGTCGCGAAGCCCCTATCGATCTACGCCGACACCCACGGCACCGGAGAGGTTGCCCCGGCGGAGATTGAGAAGGCTGTTGCGGCCTCCATGGATCTGACCCCGCGCGGCATTCGCGAACATCTGGAGCTGAACAAACCGATCTATCAGCGCACCGCAGCTTATGGGCATTTCGGGCGTGAACCGGAAGCCGATGGCGGGTTTTCATGGGAAAAAACAGATCTGGTCGAGGCGTTGAAAAAATCGGTGTAAGATCGGTTTTTCATCACAAATAGGGGCATCCTGTGGATAACTTGGGTCTTGAGATCGCATTTCGGTGGGTATCATGACGCGAAAAACCACAGGCCCCTCGCACCCGTCCGGCGCGCCATGGCGGAATTTCTACGGCCGCACCAAGGGCAAAACCCTTCGCAAATCACAAGAAACCTATCTGGATGAAGACTTGGCGGCGCTGTCGCCAGGTGCTGTGGATTGGGAGGTCAACCCGGATCGCACGCCGCTGGACCTGGAGGCGCTTTTTCTGGGCAGCGATGTGTGGCTGGAGATCGGCTTTGGCGGCGGTGAGCATATGGTGCATCAGGCTGCGCTGTCGCCTGAGGTCGGCATGATCGGGTGTGAGCCTTACATCAACGGCGTGGCCATGCTGCTGGGCAAGATCCGCGCGGCCAATTGCGACAACATTCGCATTCACCCGGGCGACGTGCGGGACATGTTTGACGTGCTGCCGGACGCGTCCATCAGCAAGGCGTTCCTGCTCTACCCTGATCCATGGCCAAAGAAGCGCCACCATCGGCGGCGGTTTGTGACGGCAGAACATCTGGAACCCTTGGCCCGCGTTTTGAAACCGGGTGCTGAGTTCCGCGTGGCCACCGACATTCCCGATTACGTCCGCCAAACCCTGCAAGAGGTTCCAAAGCACGGGTTCGAATGGCACGCCACACGCCCCGCCGATTGGCGCGAAGCTTGGCCCGATTGGACGCGCACGCGGTATGAGGCGAAAGCCCTGCGCGAAGGCCGCGTGCCGCATTACCTGACATTCTCAAAACTCTAGAGCCGGTCCCCCAGCCTCTCCAACATGCCAAGGCAGGCAGACAGCTGTTCGATCTCCAGATACTCATCTGCTTTATGCGCCTGCTCAATCGAGCCCGGTCCGCAAATGGCCACGGCCATGCCTGATTGTTGGAAAAGCCCGGCCTCCGTGCCAAACGCCACCAGATCGGTGCCATTGGCGCCCGTCAAATCCATCACCAGATCGCGCGCAACATTCTGCGCCATAGGCATCAGGCCTTCGACCTCTGCCAGAATCTCAGTCGTGATTGACGCCTGCGGATCAACGGCGCGCATGGCAGGCAGCAATTCATCCTGACAAAGCCGTTCAAGCGCGTCTTTCACATACACCGCGTCCGAGGGCTGCACCGGACGCATATCCCACGCCACCGATGCCCGATCAGGGATCACGTTATGGGCCACGCCGCCGATCAACTGCCCGGTGTTGAGCGTGGTGTAAGGGGGAACAAACGCCGACCCGTCGGGCGTGCGCGCGCGCAGCTCTTCCTTCAAGGCGATGATCCTCGACACGAATTGGGCTGCGAATTCCACCGCGTTGACCCCCAGATCGGGGGCGGAGCCATGCCCGGCCAGACCGGTGAAATGGGTGGTGTATTCATAACAGCCTTTATGCCCGTCGATGACACGCATGGAGGTGGGTTCGCCAACGATTGCGAGCGACGGTGCAATGCCACGCTGCGCAAGGCTGCCCACCAAGGCTTCTGCGCCGAAACAGCCGGTTTCTTCATCATAGGTATATGCGAAATGGAGAGGGCGGTCTTTGACACGCGCTGCGAAGTAAGGGGCCAGAACGGTGCAGGCGGCGACAAAACCCTTCATGTCACACGATCCACGCCCGTAAAAGCGGCCGTCGCGTTCGTCCATCATGAACGGGTCGCTGGCCCAGACCTGATCCTGCACCGGCACCACGTCGGTGTGACCGGATAGGACAATGCCGCCATCTGTGTCCGGGCCCAACGTGCCGAAGAGGTTGGCTTTTTCACCGGTCTCATCGTGAAAAATCTCAATCCGCGCACCCGCATCCTCCAGCCGGTCTGCCAGATAGGCGATGATGTCAAGATTGCTGTCAGAGGACACGGTGGGAAAGGCGATCAGATCGCCCAGCATGTCGCGGGTTTGGGTCAGGGTATCCATGGCCGAACCGTGCGGCCAAGGCGTGAGAAAATCAAGCGCGGAGAACCTGTAAGCCGGATTCTGTCCCGGGGGAGACCCCCATGGATGACCATTCCTCTGAACGCGTGGTTGCCCACGCGCCTCAAGCTGCCAACCCGAACCACGGGGCCAAGGCCGGCCCATGAGCGGTTCCTATTCGGCATTGCTCCCGGTGGGGCTTGCCATGCCGGTCCGGTTGCCCGTCCCGCGGTGGGCTCTTACCCCACCGTTTCACCTTTACCCCGCATGCGAAGTAGTTTGATTTCTGTGGCGCTTTCCCTCGGGTTGCCCCGGCCGGGCGTTACCCGGCACCGTTGCCTTGTGGAGTCCGGACTTTCCTCGCACTTTGCAGTGCGCGGCCATCCAGTCCTCCGCGCGGGAGTGGGTTTATGCGCTTTGGCGGCGCGAGGCCAGCCCCTGTTTTTCGAGCCTCAACCAATCAAAGCGCGGGCCGGGGTCAAATTTGCGTCCCGGGGCCATGTCGGAATGGCCGATGACGCCTTCGGGCGGGATTGTCCAACGCGTCAGGATACCGGGAAGAAGATCCTCTAGCGCGGTCATAAGCGGTTCAGAGAAAGGTGTGCGGCCTGTGTTATCAAGTTCAATCCCAATGGACCGCGAATTGATATCATCCTGGCCCAACCATTCCCCCGCACCGGCGTGCCAGGCGCGCTGATCCTCTTCAACCAATTGAAGAATGTCGCCTTTTTCCGAAATCAGGTAGTGGGAGGATACCTCCGCCACCGGATCACACAACCGGTCCAGCGCCGCCTGACAACTCTTCATCGCTGTGTAGTGGATCACCACCAATGTGGGCCGCAACCCATCCCGGCGCGCCCCGAAATTGGGGGAGGCGTGCCAGCGGACATCCATGCCCAATCAGCCGTTATTCACTTTGCGGAAGGGCGCGGGGTTCCAGTTGCAGGCATACCCGTCACCATCCGGGTCCAGCCCTTTGCGATCCCGCGCGGGGCCGCCATTGGCCAGAAATTCCATCTGCGCGCGGTCGGGGGAGCCCAGTTCGGCGCAGTTACGTTCAAAGCGGGCCTGTTTGTTGATGCCCACGCGGGTGTAGATCTGCGTGCCGACGGGATGATTGGTCGACAGGGCATAGGCCACGATATTGGGGCGGTTGTCGTTGACGCGATTGGGCAGGGCGGTGGGTTGGATCACCTGATACTGCGCGCGGTTGCGTTCGATCAGGGCGGCATCACTTTCAATGGAACGGGCGTTATCGACGGCGTCAAAATCATTCTCGATGGAGATGCCCGTGGCCGTCTCAACGGTTTGCGGCGCAGGGTTGGAGGGGCTGGCCTCCACCGGGGCAACTCCGGAATTGGCGCGGGTCGCAGCGAGGGTGGCGGTGGTGGCCTGCGCGATGGTCTGCTGTTCGTTGATCGCGGTGAGCGGCGTGCCAACCGCCCCCGATTGGATGGTTTCACCCGATACTGCATTTGCAGGCGGCAAGGGCGTGCCTTGCGCGGCGGCCCGGGTACGCGCGTCTTGTTGGGCTTGGTATTCGTTGTAATCGCCAAAGCCCACGCCAGCCGCGCTGTCGGGGATGCTGGGGGAACAGGCCGAAAGGCCCAGAACAATCGCTGGAAACGCTAGAAATCGCATGGATGGCTTCTCTGTCTGCTACTCTGCCACTTATAATTGGGGACAGATTACCACCATTTTGAGGGTTTGGCCAGAAAACCGGCCGCCTTTTCCAATGCGTAAGCGGTGTTCAGCAGGTCGCCTTCCTCCCACGGGCGGCCAATCAGTTGCAGCCCAAGCGGCAGGCCCTGCTTGTCCAGACCCGCAGGCACGGAGATGCCTGGAAGACCGGCGAGGTTTACGGTGACGGTGAAAACGTCGTTGAGATACATGGCCACGGGGTCGGCATCCGTCATCTCGCCCAGACCGAAGGCAGCCGATGGCGTGGCAGGTGTCAGGATGGCATCGACACCCTCGGCGAAGACATCATCGAAGTCTTTCTTGATCAGCGCGCGTACCTTACGGGCGCGGTTGTAATAGGCGTCATAGAAGCCTGCTGACAGCACGTAAGTGCCGATCATCACGCGGCGTTTCACCTCCGGCCCGAAGCCTTCCGCGCGGGTCTTTTCATACATCTCGGTGATGCCGTCGCCTTGGGCGAGGCTTGCACGGTGGCCGTAACGTACCCCGTCATAGCGGGCGAGGTTCGATGACGCTTCTGCGGGCGCAATCACGTAATAGGCAGGTAGCGCGTATTTGGTGTGCTTGAGGGAGATATCGCGGATCTCAGCGCCTGCATCGCGCAGCATATCCGTGCCTTGTTGCCATAGCGCCTCAATCTCATCGGGCATACCGTCCATGCGATATTCTTTCGGAATACCAATGGTTTTGCCTTTGATGTCGCCGGTCAGCATGGCCTCGAAATTGGGCACGGGCAGATCGGCAGATGTGCTGTCCTTTGGATCATGGCTGCACATCGCCTCCAGCATGATCGCCGCATCGCGCACGTCTTTCGTCATCGGCCCTGCCTGATCAAGCGAGGAGGCAAAAGCCACGATGCCCCAGCGGGAACAGCGCCCATAGGTGGGCTTGATGCCCGTGATGCCGGTGAAGGCGGCGGGCTGACGGATGGACCCGCCAGTGTCGGTCCCGGTGGCGCCAAGGCAAAGGTCTGCGGCCACGGCGCTCGCCGACCCGCCGGAGGACCCGCCGGGTGTCAAAGCCGCGTCGTCATTGCCGCGCCGCCATGGATTCACCGCATTGCCATAGGTGGAGGTCTCATTCGATGACCCCATGGCGAATTCATCCATGTTGAGCTTGCCCAACATGATCGCGCCCGCGTCAAAGAGGTTCTGGCTGACGGTGCTCTCATATTCGGGTTTGAAGCCGTTCAGGATCGCGCTGGCGGCCTGGCTCGGCACGCCCTTGGTGCAGAAAAGATCCTTTATGCCCAAAGGGATGCCACACATGGACGGGGCATCGCCTGCGCTGATGCGGGCATCCGCCGCTTTGGCCTGTTCCCGCGCGATGTCGGGTGTGTGGTGCACAAAAGCGTTGAGTTCGCCAGCCGCCTCAACAGCGCTGAGGCAAGCCTCGGTTAGGTCCGCGGCGGTGATCTCACCCGAGCGCAGTTTGTCGCGCGCCTCGGCAATGGTCAGGGTGTTCAGATCTGTCATCGCTCACTCCACCACTTTGGGCACGGCGAAGAACCCTTCGCGCGCATCGGGCGCGTTTTTCAGCACTTTTTCTTGCTGATCGCCGTCGCTCACCACATCCTCGCGGCGTTTCAGGCGCTGGGGGGTGACAGAGGTCATAGGTTCCACCCCCTCAACATCCACCTCGCCCAATTGCTCAATGAAGCCCAGGATCGTGTTGAACTCCTGCGCGAGGGCGGGCAGATCGGCCTCATCCACTTCGATGCGGGCCAGTTTGGCAACGCGGGCGGCGGTTTGGGTGTCGATGGACATGGGTGTCTCCTGAATATGGCGCTCGTTTAGCCCTGCGCGCCCGCCCGCGCAAGCATATGGCGGCGGTAAACCTCAATCATCCAGCCCAGCATGATCGCGTTGAGGATATGCCAGGCAAAATGCGTGCCGATGGGGATCTGCGCGCAGAGCGGTTCATCAAGGGATCGGAAGGTGATGGAGATCATGAGGATGGCCACCCCGATCAGCAATCCGCGCGCTGTGTCGGGGTTTTTGGGCAGTAGGATGACGCCATAGATGCCGATCAGCAGCGCCACGGGCAAGTAGGAGGAGGAGACGCCGAGAAGGGGTACGTGTTCGAACAGCGGTGTCATCACAGCGGCATAGGGAAAGAAGGCGAAGACAGATGCGCCGGCCCAGAGAGGCGAAAAGCCCAAATAGTCGCGGCTCGCGGCAAAAAGATAGAGCAGGATAAAAAGCGCAATCGCGCCCACATCGGCCAGCGCGGACCAGCTTTGCGCGTGCGTGTGGAACAGAAAACTGCCCACGCCAATCCCGGCAAGGATGAACACCAGCCCCCAGGCGATGGGCAAATTGTCGTCGCGCAGCCGGTAGGCCATCACACCGGCGGCAAACAGAAAGGCCGCATTGGTCAACGCGTTGATGGGCTCAGACCAGTAACTCGCATCCAGCCGTTCGCAGTAGATATCAATCTGGCGCGTCCACTCCACGCTGTCATCCTTTGCGCTTGGTGCTAGTGTCTCAGGTGACAGATAGGGAGGTTGCGATGAAAATCATATGGCTTGGACATGGGTCTTTCCGGATTGAGATCGGCGGGCAGGTTTTGCTGCTCGATCCATGGCTGACGGGCAATCCGATGCTGCCTGAGGATGCCCATGATGCGGCGGTGGAAGGCGCGACGCATATCCTGCTGACCCACGCGCATTTTGACCACGTGGCCGACACGCTTGATCTGGCGCGTAAACTGGATGTGCCCGTGGTGGGGCAATATGACCTGATGTCCTATTGGGAAGAAAAGGAAAGCATCGCCACGGTGGGCTTCAACAAGGGCGGCACGGTCGATCTGGGCGGTGCGGCGGTGACGATGGTGCATGCCGTTCATTCCTCAAGCTTTGGTGGGCCGGATGGCCCCAATGTGCCGGGCACCGAGTGCGGTTTTATGATCGCGGGCGAAGGCCACACGATCTATGCCAGCGGCGACACGGATGTGATGGCCGACATGAAGGTGTTCAACGACCTTCACGCGCCCGACATCGGTATCCTCTGTGCGGGTGGGCATTTCACCATGGATATGAAACGCGCGGCCTATGCAGCGAAAGCCTTCTTTGATTTCAAAACGGTCATCCCCTGCCATTACAAGACCTTTCCGATCCTAGAACAATCCGCCGCCGCGCTGATTGACGCGTTGCCCGGTGTGAATGTCATTGAGCCTGAGGTGATGGTCGCGATTGAATTCTGACGGGCCAGCGCGTCGCTCTCTCGCGGGCGCGGCTCCCCGCGGATCTGGCTTCTTTTTGGCTAAAAACACTCCCGCCGGAGGCATGAAATCCTATTATCGTTTCTCGGCAAAAAAGCGTTTTAGCAGGGCCTCGCACTCTTCTGCGGCGATCCCGTCATAGACCTCGGGCGCGTGGTGACATTGGGGGTGATCATAAACCCGCGCGCCGTGCAGGACGCCGCCGGATTTGGGATCGGATGCACCAAAATAAAGCCGCCTGATCCGCGCCCAAGAGATTGCCCCCGCGCACATCGGGCAGGGTTCTAGCGTGACATAGAGGTCGTGATCGGTCAGCCGTTCTTGCCCAAGTGCCGCACAGGCGGCGCGGATGGCTGACAGTTCTGCATGGGCCGAAGGGTCGTTTTCTGCGCGGGTGGTGTTGCCAGCGCGGGCGATGATCTCTCCCGATGGGCTGACCACGACGGCGCCCACGGGCACTTCGCCGCGCTGCCCGGCGGCACGGGCCTCGTCCAATGCCGCATCCATGAAAGATCGAAACACCATGGCCTCGAATGCCCCGACAGCGCGCCTTTCGCAAGCCATGCTTTTGCGCTAAGCCGCGCCTCATGACCAAAGACACCCCAAAAGGCGACCGCATTGCCAAAGTCATCGCCCGCGCAGGCCGGGCAAGTCGTCGTGAGGCGGAGCGGCTGATTGAAGCCGGGAAAGTGACGCTGAATGGCAAGCTGGTGGAACGGGCCGCGCTGAATGTCCTGCCCACGGACAAGATCGAGGTGGACGGCGTGCCGCTCAACGCACCGGAGCCGCCGCGGCTGTGGCTCTATCACAAACCGACGGGCCTTGTGACGACCGCGCGCGATGAACAGGGGCGTGCGACCGTTTTTGATGATCTTCCGGAGGATATGCCACGTGTGATGACGGTGGGACGGCTGGACCTTAATTCTGAGGGTCTGCTGCTGATGACCAATGATGGGGGCGTGAAACGCAAGCTGGAACTGCCTTCCACAGGCTGGTTGCGCCGTTACCGCGTGCGGGTCAAAGGCCGTGCCGAGGACGCCACGCTGGAGCCGTTGCGCCAAGGGTTGACGGTGGATGGCGAAAAATTCCAACCCATGACCGTGACCATTGATCGCCAGACCGGGGCCAATGCGTGGGTCACCGTGGCGCTGCGAGAGGGCCGGAACCGTGAAGTGCGCCGCGCGATGGAGGCGGTAGGGCTGATGGTGAACCGGCTCATCCGCGTATCCTATGGCCCGTTTCAACTGGGGCAGTTGAAACCGGGGCAGGTGGAAGAGGTGCGTCCACGCATCCTGCGCGATCAATTGGGGCTGGCGGCGCCCAAGGACGACACCCCGGGCCGGGCCAAACCGACCCGGCGACGCAAACCGAAACCGATCAAACGCAACTAGGTCGCGCATTCTTTAAAAGAATGCGGTCGAAGTCTTTTAAAGACTTCGGTCTGCGAGTAATGATAGCGCTAACATAAACGGTTGCATCTGGCCCGAAACTTGGTAAGCAGCGCGCAACCATATTGGAGACCTCCCATGAGCCTGATCATCGATATCCACGCCCGCGAAATCCTCGACAGCCGGGGCAACCCGACGGTGGAGGTGGATGTCATCCTTGAAGACGGCACCATGGGCCGCGCGGCGGTGCCCTCGGGGGCCTCCACCGGTGCTCATGAAGCGGTGGAGAAGCGCGATGGGGACAAGGCGCGATATCTGGGCAAAGGCGTGCTTGAGGCCTGCGCGTCGGTCAACGGTGAGATTGCCGAGGCGCTGGCGGGCATGGATGCGACCGAACAGGTGGCCATTGACGAGGCGATGATTGACCTCGACGGCACGCCCAACAAAGGGCGTCTGGGGGCCAACGCGATTTTGGGTGTGTCGCTGGCCGTCGCCAAGGCGGCGGCGGATTTCACCACGCAGCCTTTGTTCCGTTATGTGGGCGGCACGTCCGCCCGCATGCTGCCAGTGCCGATGATGAACATCATCAATGGTGGCGAACATGCCGATAACCCCATCGACATCCAGGAATTCATGATCATGCCCGTCAGTGCGGACAATATCCGCGATGGTGTGCGCATGGGGGCGGAGGTGTTTCATACGCTGAAGAAAGAACTGAGCGCGGCGGGCCTGTCCACGGGCATCGGCGATGAGGGCGGGTTTGCGCCTGACATCAGCTCATCCCGCGCGGCACTCGATTTCATTCTGAAGTCGATTGAAAAGGCAGGCTACAAGCCGGGGGAAGATATCTATCTGGCGCTCGATTGTGCGGCGACGGAATATTTCAAGAACGGCAAGTATGAGATTTCGGGCGAAGGGCTGTCGCTGTCGCCTGAAGAGAATGCTGACTACCTCAAGGCGCTGGTGGATGACTATCCCATCATCTCCATCGAAGACGGGATGTCTGAGGATGACTGGGACGGCTGGATCGCGCTGACGCAAGCCATTGGCGACAAGGTGCAGTTGGTGGGCGACGACCTGTTTGTCACCAACCCCGCGCGTCTGGCCGAGGGGATCGCGAAGGGCGCGGCCAATTCGATGCTGGTGAAGGTGAACCAGATTGGCTCGCTCACGGAAACCTTGCGCGCTGTGGACATGGCGCACCGGGCGGGCATGACCAATGTGATGTCGCACCGGTCGGGGGAAACCGAGGATGCCACCATTGCCGATCTGGCCGTCGCCACCAATTGCGAACAGATCAAAACCGGGTCGCTCGCGCGCTCTGACCGGTTGGCGAAGTACAATCAGCTGATCCGCATCGAAGAGGCGCTGGGCGATACGGCGCAATATG
The DNA here is from genome assembly GCA_038532355.1 of Pseudomonadota bacterium. Classification (GTDB taxonomy): domain Bacteria; phylum Pseudomonadota; class Alphaproteobacteria; order Rhodobacterales; family Rhodobacteraceae; genus Roseovarius. The sequence goes on from JBCBAT010000010.1 coordinate 103,091, forward strand.
CGGGCCGGTCCATCCTCAAGTGATGGACGCGCAGGCCATCATCGACGCGCTGGGGTTAGAGCCCCATCCCGAAGGCGGGTTTTTTCGCGAAACCTGGCGGGCGGGCGGGCCGGGGCGCGCGACCGGCACGGCGATTTATTTTCTGCTGCAAGCCGGCCAGATCAATCGCTGGCACAAGGTGGATGCGGCGGAGATCTGGCACTTCTACGCAGGCTACCCGCTGCTTTTGCGCATGGCGCAAACGGATGATGGCCCGGCGGAGCGGCATGTTCTGGGGCCTGACCTTGCAGCGGGCGCGCGGCCTCAGGTGATCATCCGGCCCGGCTGGTGGCAGCGGGCGGAATGCACGGGAAGCTACAGCTTGGTCGGCTGCACCGTGTCACCGGGATTTGAGTTTGATCACTTTGAGCTGGCCCCGGACGGGTTCGACATTCCCGAAAGCTGATTGAGACGTGATCTGACCCGCGATGTGACGTTTGTGGATCAGGCTGTCGCAAGGGCTGCGCGGGTTGCGCGCAGCGCGTCGCCCATGATCCACCCGCCCGCCGCGATGGATGCCAGCACGATGATGGCCGCCACACTGCCCGTGGCCACGCCTGACAAGCCCGCACCGATGGTGCAGCCGCCGGCAATCGCGCCGCCCGCGCCCATCAACACGCCACCAAGGCCATAGCGCAGCGATTGCGCCGGTGTTTCAAAGCTTTGCAGGGCCAATTCACCCCGTGCGGCGGCGCTCAGAAAACTGCCGCCCAGCACGCCGCCGATGAAGCCCACACCGAAGCCGGCCGGCACGGCGGATGATGCGATGACCCAGAAGAGCGTATCGCTCCAAGGTGACGTGAAGGCTGCCGTTTGAACGGGCAGGGGATCAAATTCATCCATCAGCAGAATGCTTGTCGCCGCCCATCCTGCCGCGGCCACAAGGCCGATCAAAACGCCCAAAGCCAGATGCGTCAGGCTGGGCCGCGCGCGCCGGATAAGAAGCGCTGCGCCAACGGCAATGGGCGCGACCAAAAGGAAGGCACCACCGGGCAAATCCGTCACCGTCCCCAAGGGCAGATCGACGGTGAACCCGTTGATCCAAACACGCAAAGGCGCCAGCACGCCCTTCAGCGTGGCATGGATCGTGACCGCCAGCACCAAAAGCACCGTCAGCGCACGCAGGTTGCCCGTGGCCGACAAAACCGTCAGCCGGGAGATACAGCCGCGCGTGAGCACCATGCCAACGCCAAAAGCAAGACCACCAAGAATCAGCCCGACCAGTGGCAGGTCAGAGCTGAGATACCGATGACCCGACAGATCGATGAAACCGAGAGAGGACAGCGCCGCAAACGCCGTCGTCGCCGCTAGCAGGGCGATGGCCCAAGTGGTCGCAGCGGAGGTGCGCTCTTCCGGGACCCCGGCCACCGCACGTCGAAAACAAAAGCGAGAGACTTGCGCCGCGATCCCGAAGATCAGGCCCAGCACGAGGCCAGCGATCAAATGCAAGGTCCGGGCCTCTAGGCCGATGTCATAGGTTTCCAGCAGCATGGAAATTCTCCGCGCGTGAATAGAGTGCGATGCATTTGGCACATGCGTTCCGGTCACGTGTTTGTCAATTTGCGCATAAGGAACAGTGTTCCCGCATCCGTCGACATCGGGGAATTTTGTTTCGTTTCACGCCGGGCCGTAGAAAAACGAACGAGGTTGATACCAGCGCCGCGGGCAGGCGTTCCTCATTTGGCGATCGCGACGAAATGACGGGCTGTACAGCTTTGTTTTCAGTCCGCTGCGGCGCTTTCAGGGCGCATCACGCGATGCCTCCACCAGCGCCTCGACCGCAGGCCCCATCGCTTCCACAATGCGGGCCACGCCGTCGGCATTTGGGTGTATGCCGTCAGGTTGAAAGAACGGTCGCAGTTCCGCTGGGTCATCTGACCCCAAGCCCTTGAAGAAATGTTCAAAAAACAAGGTGTCGTAGATTTTGGCCAGGTCGGGAAAAATACTGTCGAACGCGGTTTTGTAATCCGGCCCGTAGTTGCCTGGCGCTTGCATGCCCACCAACAGCACCTCCACCTCTTTTGCCACGGCCACTTGCAGAATTCTTTCCACATTGGCGCGCGCCTGCGCCGGGTCGAGCCCGCGCAGCATGTCATTGCCGCCCAGCGTGACAATCATCGCATCGACGTCGGGCGTCAGGCTCCAATCGGCGCGAGCCGCACCGCCTGCGGTGGTGTCGCCTGACACGCCGCCGTTGATCAGCTGTGCGTCGACGCCCTGATCGTCCAGCCAGCGCTGCATCTGCGGCACAAACCCCTCGGCTTCTGCCAAGCCAAAGCCTTGGGTCAGGCTGTCACCCAACGCATAAATGGTCACCTCTTCGGCCGAGACGGGCAGCGCCAGCATCGCAAGACAGGCCCCCACCTTGCCCAGCCGCCTGGCCACCCCATATGTCAGTTGCGCAATCAAAAGGCTTCCCATGTCCGATCCTGTCTTGTCTTTGCAATCTGCTTCGCTGTCCCTGATGGGCAATGCGGGCCCCGTGTCGATACTTGATGCGATCTCCCTCAATGTCCACGGGCAGGAGACGGTTGGCCTGGTAGGCCCATCAGGGTCTGGCAAATCTTCGCTTCTGATGCTGATGGGCGGGCTGGAACAGGCAACATCGGGCAAGGTGACGGCGCTTGGCCATGACCTGACGACCATGTCAGAGGATGCGCTGGCACGGCTCAGGCGCGATCATTTTGGCGTGGTGTTTCAAAGCTTTCATTTGATCCCCACCATGACCGCGCTGGAAAACGTGGCCGCGCCTTTGGAACTGGCGGGGCAGGGCGATGCCTATGACAGGGCCGAGGCAGAGTTGCAGGCCGTGGGCCTTGCAGATCGCGTTGGGCATTACCCATCGCAGGTGTCAGGCGGGGAACAACAGCGCGTGGCACTGGCGCGTGCCGCCGCCCCGCGCCCCGATATCCTGTTGGCGGATGAGCCGACGGGCAATCTGGACACGGCCAATGGGGAGGCGATCATAGACCTGCTTTTTGGTCTGCGCGAACGGCATAGGGCCACCCTTGTCATGGTCACGCATGCGCCTGATTTGGCCGCGCGGTGCGATCGTGTGATCACCCTGACGGACGGGCGCATCGCGGAAGCCTCTGCATCCTCTGGGGCTGCTGCATGAGCTTGGCGGTAGCCGCTCGTTTTGCCGCGCGCGAATTGCGGGGTGGGCTGCGCGGGTTTCGCGTGTTCCTGGGCTGCGTGATCTTGGGCGTTGCGGCCATCGCCGCCGTGGGCACCGTGCGCGAAAGCATCACCGAAGGCCTGTCGCAAGAGGGCGCGCGCCTGCTGGGCGGCGACGCAGAAATTGAGCTGACCTACCGGTTTGCCACCGAGGAAGAGCGCGCCTGGCTGGAAAGCGCGGCTTCTGAAGTCTCAGAAATCGTGGATTTCCGGTCCATGGCCGTGGCCGGGAATGAAGAGCGTGGGCTGACGCAGGTGAAAGCCGTGGATGGCGCCTATCCTCTGGTCGGGCAGGTCACGCTTAGCCCCGAAATGCCGCTCGAAGACGCACTGGCGGGGCGCGATGGATTGCCCGGGGCCATCGTGCACCCGCTGCTTTTGACGCGACTGGATATCACGCCGGGCGATACGATCCGCTTGGGCACGCAGGATTTTCGCGTGATGGCCGAACTGGTGGCAGAACCTGACAATGTCACTGCCGGGTTTGCGCTGGGTCCGCGCACCATTGTGTCGACGGAAGCGCTTGCCAATTCCGGGTTGCTGGCGCCCGGCACGCTTTTCACCACACGCTACCGGCTGGATTTGCCGCCCGGCACCGATCTGGCCGCCACGCAGGCGCAGGCCGAGGACGCCTTGGACGACAGCGGGCTCAGGTGGTCTGACGCCCGCAACGGCGCGCCGGGGGCCGCGGAATTCGTGGACCGTTTGGGTGCGTTTCTGGTGCTTGTGGGTCTCAGCGGATTGGCCGTGGGCGGCGTGGGCATTTCAGCGGCGTTGCGTGGGTATCTGGCGGGCAAAACCCATGTGATTGCCACGCTGCGCACCTTGGGGGCCAGCCAAAAGGTGATCTTCCTCACATACTTCCTTCAAGTGGGGGCGCTTGCGATCCTGGGCATCGCCTTGGGGCTTGTGCTGGGCGTGGGTTTGCCTGTGGCGCTTGCACCGGTGATTGAGGCGCGTTTGCCTGTCCCGGCTGTGTTCCGTGCCTATCCTGGCCCGATGGCAGAGGCGGCACTTTACTCGGTGCTGACGGTGCTTATCTTCACGCTCTGGCCGCTTGCGCGGGCGCGTGATGTGCGTGCCGCGGCGCTTTATCGGGATGCGCTGGCACAGGCACGCGCGCTGCCTGCGCCCGTGTTCCTAGTTTGGACGGCGGCGCTGTTTCTGGCGCTGCTTTTCGCGGCATCATACTTTTCCGGCACGCTTTGGCTGACGCTTTGGACAGCGGGCGGGATCCTGGGGGCGCTGTGTCTGCTGGTGCTGGCCGCGTTTGGCATTCAGTCTCTGTCACGGGCGCTGCGCCCGCGGATGCGGGGGCGGCCCGCGCTGGGGTGGGCCTTGGCGGCCATCGGCGGCCCGGGCAGCACCGCGGGACCGGTGGTCTTGTCGCTGGGGTTGGGGTTGTCGGTTCTGGCCGCAATTGGGCAGGTGGATCAAAACCTGCGCGGCGCGATCGAACGGGATCTTCCTGACCAGGCGCCGTCCTTCTTCTTTGTCGACATCCAAAAAGACCAGATGCCCGGGTTTATGGAGCGTATGGAAAGCGATGCCGGTGTCAGCCGCATTGATCAGGCGCCCATGCTGCGAGGCATCATCACGCGCATCAATGACCGACCGGCGGCGGAGGTCGTGGGCAACCATTGGGTTCTCGAAGGCGACCGGGGTGTCAGCTACGCCGCGGCCAAGCCGGACCGTGTGACGGTGACCGAAGGCGAATGGTGGGATGAAGATTACGCAGGTGAGCCGCTGGTCAGTTTCTCGGCAGAGGAAGGCGCGGAAATGGGGCTTCAGCTGGGCGATATGCTGACCGTCAACATCCTGGGCCGTGATGTGACGGCGCGGCTCAGTTCTTTCCGCGACGTGGATTTTTCGACCGCTGGCATGGGGTTCATTCTGGTGATGAATGAGGCCGCTCTGGCCGGGGCGCCGCATACGTTTCTGGCGACTGTTTATTCTGATGCCGCATCTGAGGCGGCGATCTTCAACGACATCACCCGCGCCTATCCCAATGTCACCGCTGTGCGTGTGCGCGACGCGATTGAACAGTTCAGCGGGCTGCTGGCGGGGCTTGCCTCGGCCACCGCATGGGGCGCGGCGATCACGCTCCTCACAGGATTCCTTGTTCTGATCGGGGCCGCGGCGGCCGATCAACGCTCCCGCAGCTATGAGGCGGCAATCCTGAAAACGCTGGGGGCCACGCGCGCGCGTATTCTGGCGGGTCTGACCCTGCGTGCAGCGCTGCTGGGGGCCGCCGCCGGAACGGTCGCCTTGGCCGCTGGGGTGGGGGGTGCTTGGGCCGTCAGCCGGTTTATCATGGAAACCAGTTTTGAGGTCGCCTGGGGCCCGGCAATTGGCGTCGTGTTGGGCGGCGCGCTCATATCGCTTCTCGCAGGGCTTGCCTTTGCGCTTGGTCCAATGTCTGCCAAACCTGCGCGGGTCTTGCGCAGCGCAGACTGATTGGGGGCCAGCCCCCAACCCCCCGGGATATTTTCAGCAAGAAGAACGGCCTAGAGCGGTCCGCCATTCTTCTTGCCATAAATATCCCCGCCGGAGGCTCCCGAACGTGCCTCCTGACCAAGGTTTGCAAATGAGGCGCTACTCTGCGGCCTCCGCGTAATCTTCCATCGGCGGGCAGGTGCACACGAGGTTCCGATCCCCATAGGCATTGTCCACGCGGTTCACGGGCGGCCAGTATTTGTCCACGCGGAAGGCTCCCGGCGGAAAACACGCCTGATCACGGCTGTACGGCCGATCCCAATCGCGCACCAGGTCCTCCATCGTGTGGGGTGCGTTTTTGAGCGGGTTGTTGTCGGCGTCCATGCGGCCGTCTTCGACGTCGCGGATTTCCTGACGGATGGCGAGCATGGCATCGCAGAAGCGGTCCAGTTCCGCCTTGGTCTCGGACTCCGTCGGTTCAATCATGAGCGTGCCCGCCACCGGCCAACTCATGGTCGGTGCGTGGAACCCATTGTCGATCAGCCGTTTGGCAATGTCATCCACGCTGACATGGGCGCTCTCCATGAAGGGCCGCGTATCGATGATGCACTCATGGGCCACGCGGCCTTGTCCGCCGCGATAGAGCACGTCATAGGCACCCTCCAATCGTTGGGCGATATAGTTCGCATTGAGGATTGCCACCCGCGTCGCTTGGGTCAGGCCTTCCCCTCCCATCAGCAGGGTATAGGCGTAGCTGATGGGCAGGATCGACGGCGACCCAAAAGGTGCCGCAGACACCGGGCCTTCCGCGCCGCCTGTCTGCGGATGTCCCGGCAGATGCGGCTCCAGATGCGCCTTCACACCAATCGGCCCCATGCCCGGCCCGCCGCCGCCATGGGGGATGCAGAAGGTTTTGTGCAGGTTTAGGTGGCTGACATCGCCGCCCACATCACCGGGCCGCGCGAGCCCGACCATGGCGTTGAGGTTTGCCCCGTCGATATAGACCTGCCCGCCGTGGTCATGGGTGATCTGGCAGATATCCTTCACATGCTCTTCGAACACACCGTGGGTGGAGGGGTAGGTGATCATGCACGCGGCGAGGTTTTCCGCGTTCGCCTCGGCCTTTGCGCGGAAATCGTCTATATCGATATCGCCATTGTCAGCGGACTTCACCGCCACCACCTGCCAGCCCACCATCTGCGCGCTGGCCGGGTTGGTGCCGTGGGCGTTCATGGGGATGAGGCAGACGTTGCGGTGCCCTTCGCCATTTGCGCGGTGATAGGCGGCGATGGTCAGGAGACCCGCATACTCGCCCTGAGCGCCCGAATTGGGTTGCATGGAAATGGCATCATAGCCTGTGATCGTGCACAGCCGCGCGTTCAGTTCCCGGATTAGTTCGTGATAGCCTTCCGCCTGATCCGCCGGGCAGAATGGATGCAACCGGGAAAACTCGCGCCAGCTCACAGGCATCATCTCAGCCGCCGAATTCAGCTTCATCGTGCAGGAGCCAAGTGGGATCATCGCCCGGTCGAGCGCCAGATCGCGATCCGCCAGACGCCGCATGTAGCGCATCATTTCCGTCTCGGCCCGGTTCATATGGAAAATCGGGTGGGTCAGGTAATCAGACCGCCGATGCATGCCGTCCGGGATGCGGTATTCGGGTGCGAATTCGCAATCGGTTCGCGTGAGCCCAAAGGCGCGCCAAACGGCCTCGATGTTTTTGGGGCGCGTGGCTTCGTCCAGTGTGATCCCGACACGTGTTTCGCCCACGCGACGCAGGTTGATCCCTTCGTCGACCGCCGATTTCAAAACAGCCGCCTGAAGCGGACCCACATCCACCGTGATCGTGTCGAAGAAGCTGCCGGGATCGACCTTGAACCCGGCCTCCTCCAGCCCGCGCGCCAGCCGCACGGTTTTGCGGTGAATGCGCTGGGCAATGGCCTTTAGGCCCTTTGGCCCGTGGAACACAGCATACATCGACGCCATGACCGCGAGCAGAGCCTGCGCGGTGCAGACGTTCGAGGTGGCTTTCTCCCGCCGGATATGCTGTTCGCGGGTCTGTAGCGAAAGCCGATAGGCCCGGTTGCCATGGCTGTCGACAGACACACCCACGATCCGTCCGGGCATGGCACGTTTCATCGCGTCTTTGCAGGCCATGTAAGCCGCATGCGGCCCACCATAGCCCATCGGTACGCCAAACCGTTGAGTTGACCCCACGGCGATATCGGCGCCCATCGCGCCGGGTTCCTTGAGCAGTGTCAGGGCCAAAGGATCAGCAGACACGATCCCAACCGCCTTGTGGTCATGCAGCGCCGCCATGTGATCGGTGAAATCACGCACATGGCCATAGGTGCCGGGGTACTGGAAAATCGCGCCAAACACCTCGCTGGCGTCCATTTTGTCCGGATTGCCCACAACCACTTCGATCCCCAAGGGAGCGGCGCGGGTTTGCATCACGGCGATGTTTTGCGGGTGACAATCGCGATCCACGAAAAACTTGGTGGCCTTCGATTTTGACACCCGCTGCGCCATTGTCATCGCCTCGGCACAGGCCGTGGCTTCATCCAGAAGGGAGGCATTGGCGATCTCCAACCCCGTCAGGTCGCTCACCATGGTTTGGAAATTCAAAAGCGCCTCAAGCCGCCCCTGACTGATCTCCGGCTGATAGGGCGTGTAGGAGGTGTACCACGCCGGATTTTCCAGGATATTGCGCTGGATCGCGGGCGGCGTGACCGTGCCGTGATAGCCTTGACCGATGAGGCTGACGAGCACCTTGTTCTTGGCCGCCGTGACCCGCATGTGGTGCATTAATTCGCGTTCGGATTTAGCTTTGCCGAAATCCAAAGGCTCGGCCTGCCGGATCGCCTCCGGCACCGTTTCGTCGATCAACTGATCAAGGCTCTCAACCTTCAGTTCCGCCAGCATCGCCTGCATTTCCTCGGGCGAGGGGCCGATATGGCGGCGGTTGGCAAAGTCATAGGGTAGGTAGTCGGTCGGTTCAAAAGGCATGGCGCGCCTCCTTTGTGCGTCATCTACTGTTTTTTAGACAGGGCATCTTTTGTGAGTTCAAAGATTTTTCTGACGTCCTTGGTCTTGATGTGCCAATCCGTGCCAGATCGGTTCCAATGTCCGTTCAGTTCAGAGTTTGTGCAGTTTTCAAGGAGTCTTTCAAACAGATCAGCAAGCTCCTCCGCTTGTGCGTGCGAGAAATTTTCTTCAGAGTCTTGCACGACCTCGGCCCAACTTTCGTAGAGAACGTCGATATCTTGGTGAAACCATTGGCCCCACCGGCGCATAAGGTCTCTTTCTGTGTCCTTTAAACGCATGGTTGCCGCTCCCAACTCCGTGCCAACGCTTGCTTCATCTTTCCAAAAATACTCCCGCCGGAGGCACGAATTCTCCGGCGGCATCGTTCACGCGATGAAGGCCTCATAGGCGGCCTCATCCATCATGTCGTCCATCTGGCTGGGGTCGCTGGGCTTCACTTTGAAAAACCACGCCTCGCCCTGCGGGTCTTCATTGACCGATCCGGGCGTTTCCACGATGGCCTCGTTCACTTCCACGATCTCGCCATCCACGGGGGCGAGGATCTCGGAGGCGGCCTTCACGCTTTCGATGACCACGACCTCATCATCCTTGCTGATGGTCGCGCCCACCTCGGGTAGTTCGATAAAGACGATATCGCCCAACTCATCGGCGGCATGTTGGGTGATGCCAACGGTAACGGTGTCGCCCTCGGGTTTGAGCCATTCGTGCTCTTCGGTGAATTTCATCTGTCCCTCCTCTTGGATCGTTCAACGTTTGAAATTGGCAGGCGTAAAGGGCAGGGCGGTGACCCGGGCAGGCAGGCGTTTGCCGCGCACCTCGCCGAATACCTGCGTGCCTTCTTTGCTGTGCGCGCGCGCGACATAGCCCATGGAAATGGGGCCCTTGACCGTGGGACCGAAGGCACCGGATGTAACAGTGCCGATGGGGGTGCCGCTATCCTCAGATGCGAAAAGGTCCGTGCCGTCGCGCATGGGCGCGCGGCCTTCCGGGCGCAGGCCCACGCGCAGGCGGTCTGCGCCATTGTCCAGTTGATCCAAGACCACGTCCGCGCCGGGAAACCCTCCCGCCCGCGCGCCGCCCTTGCGGCGCAAGCTGCCGATGGCCCAGTTCAGCCGTGCCTCAACAGGCGTCGTCGTCGTGTCAATGTCATGGCCGTAAAGGCAAAGCCCGGCCTCCAGCCGCAGACTGTCCCGTGCGCCAAGGCCGATGGGTTCCACGAGGTCATGGGCCAGAAGGGCGCGGGCCAGATCGGTGGCGCGACCCTCCGGCACGGAAATCTCATAGCCGTCTTCGCCGGTATAGCCTGATCGCGAAATCCATAACTCCCCAAACCGGCTGGGCAGGATCGCGACATCCATAAAGCGCATCTCCTCCACCCCCGGCACCAAACCGGACAGAACAGCCTCGGACGCGGGCCCTTGCAGCGCCAGAAGCGCGCGGTCGCTCACCTCTTCCACGTAGACACCGGGCAGGCCCGCGCGCATATGGGCGATATCGGCTTCCTTACGAGCAGCGTTCACAACGACAAACATTTCCTGTTCCCGCCGCGCCATCATCAAATCATCAAGGATCCCCCCCGCCTCATCAGTGAAAAACCCATATCGCTGGCGGCCTTCGCGCAGGTCCATCAGGTTCACAGGCACCAGCCGTTCCATCGCATCGGCCACGGCCATGTATCCGTCATCATGGCGCAGGATCACCTGGCCCATGTGGCTTACGTCAAATAGTCCGGCGCGGGCGCGGGTGTGCAGATGTTCTTTCATCACACCCAGCCCGTATTGCACCGGCATGTCGTAGCCCGCGAAGGGGACCATTTTGCCGCCGAGATCCTGATGCAGCGCGTGCAAAGGCGTGGTTTTGAGATCCTTTGCGACATCCGCCATGGCGTATTTCTCCCGTTGTCGATCTCGCCGAGCTTGCCACTTTTTGGGAAACCGGCACCGTATCCGCGCGCCTTGGCGCGGGTCGATGCCCCCTCTGTCCTTTCGCCTGAGATCGCTATCCCTTCGGCGCCTCGCATGTTCGAGGTCTCTCCAGAGTGTATGTCAGCCGCGTCGGTCCTTGGGCCTGAGAGTTTCCGGGGCGGTTGCTCCTTCGGCACTGGCCCGGTTGAGGGTGGGCCAGTTCTCCCGACTTGACTGAATTTGAGCGTAGTATACCCCATCCGTTCAAGCAAGACGCATCTCTGATGCGCCTGTCACATGGCGGTGAAACGGAAAAAACATGAACGATCTTGATGGGGCGAGGTCTTATTTCTTTGGCTATGGCAGCCTTGTGAACCGCAACACCCATGACTACCAAGATGCCCGCCCTGCGCGCCTGTCGGGGTGGAAACGGGTTTGGCGGCACACCGATCTGCGCCCGGTGGCGTATCTGACCGTGGTGCCGGATGCAGGGTCAGAAGTGACAGGGCTGATGGCCGCCGTGCCACAGGGCGGCTGGGCGGAGCTCGATTTCAGAGAACGCGCCTATGACCGGATCGACGCGCGGGAACAGATCACCCATGATGTCACCCCTGCGCCCCAAGTGGTGGTCTATTCCATTCCTGACGGAAAGCACGGCGTACCGACGCGCGATTGTCCGGTCCTGCTCAGTTATCTGGACGTGGTTGTGCAGGGGTACCTGCGTGAATTCGGTGAAGGAGGGGCGCAGGCCTTTTTCGACACGACAGACGGGTGGAATGTGCCAATCCTTGATGATCGCGCCGCACCGATCTATCCGCGCGCCCAGACGCTCTCAGACGCGGAGCGAAGCTATGTGGATGACAGGTTGGCTGCACTGAACGTAGAGGTGATTTCCGACATGCCGGAAGGGTTGGTGCGGGGCTGATCAGCCCTTCGCCCGCACGACCTGCATCAGGGGCATCAGATCGCCCATATCCGGACCCCGCGCTTGCCCTGTCACTGCCAGACGCAGCGGCATGAAAAGGCCCTTGCCCTTGCGGCCCGTCGCCTCTTTCACCGCGCCGGTCCATGTGCGCCACGTATCGCTGTCATAGGGGGCATCGGGCAGCAGGGTCATGGCCTCAGCCACGAAATCGGTGTCTTCATCCGCGATCACCGGGTCGGCGCCGTCGCGGCAGATGGCCCACCATGGCGCAAGATCGGCCATGGTGGTGATATTGGCGCGCATCACGTCCCAGAAGGCCGGGGCGATATCATCCGGCACGCCCAGGGCTGCGATGTCGTGTGCCACATCCGCAAAAGGCCGGTCGTGCAGCACCCGGGCGGTGAGGGGGAAAAGATCCTCCTGATCGAATTTCGTCGGCGCGGACCCGAACCGCGCGGGATCGAAATGGTCGGCCAGCGCATCAAGATCATCGCGCAACTCCACCGGGTCCGATGACCCCAGCCGCGCCAGAAGAGACAAGAGCGCCATCGGTTCCACACCTTGTTCGCGGAAGTCGCGCAGGGACAAGGAGCCCAGGCGTTTGGAGAGTGACTCGCCCTGCGGGCCGGTCAAAAGGGAGTGGTGGGCAAAGCTCGGCACAGTACCGCCAAGCGCCTCGATGATCTGGATTTGTGTGGCGGTGTTGGTCACGTGATCGGACCCGCGCACCACATGGGTGACGCCCATATCGGTGTCATCCACCACTGAGGCCAGCGTATACAGAACCTGCCCATCGCCGCGGATGAGCACCGGGTCAGAGACAGAGGCCGCATCAATGGAAATATCGCCCAGAATGCCATCCGTCCATTCGATGCGTTCGTGATCCAGCTTGAAGCGCCAGACACCGCTCCCACGTTCTGCCCGCAGGGCCGTCTTTTCGTCCTCTGACAGGGCCAGAGCCGCGCGGTCATAGACCGGGGGGCGGCCCATGTTGAGTTGCTTTTTGCGCTTGAGGTCGAGCTCTACGGGCGTCTCAAACGCCTCGTAAAACCGGGCCTTGGCGCGCAGCTCATCGGCCGCGGCGGCGTAGCGATCGAGGCGCTCCGATTGGCGTTCCATGCGGTCCCATGTCAGGCCCAGCCATTCCAGATCGCGCTGGATGGCATCGACGTATTCCTGGCGGGACCGCTCCGGATCCGTGTCATCGATGCGCAGGATGAAGGTGCCGCCTGCCTTGCGGGCAATCAGGTGGTTCATCAGCGCGGTGCGCAGGTTGCCGACATGCAGATAGCCGGTGGGGGAGGGGGCGAAACGGGTGGTGGTCATGGCTCGTGCTCCGATCTTGGGGCGGCAATGTCATACGGGGGCGTGTTTGTCCAGAAAGGGCCAATTTGCGCATCGGCATCACGTCGGTATTACGTCGGTATTGTTGACGCGCGCTTTACATCGCAGGCCAGGCGTGGTCCGACTTGGCCCAATGACTGCAAAGGCCCCCATGTCCGATCCCGTCCTGACCCGTGATTTTTTTTCGGCTCGGCCCTGGCTGCAGCTGTCCCAGTCTGATCTGGGCGCGGCCACAGGCGTTCCCAGCATGCTGAGCCATGAGGAAACGCGGTTTTACTTTTGGCTGACGCGGCACATGGCCAGGTCCGAAGGCCATGTGGTGGATTTGGGCTGTTTTGCAGGCGGGTCGACGGCCTACCTTGCGGAAGGCGACCGGGCCGGGGGCGGCGAGGCGCGGGTTTTTGCGTTTGATCGGTTTCACGTCTCTGACAAGGCAAAAGAGGCGCATCTTTATGCCAAGGGGATCGCGCCTTTCGAGGGCACGAACATGCTGCCCTTGGCGAAAGAGTTGCTCGCGCCATGGCCCAAGGTGGCGTTGCGCAAGGGCCGCATCGAAGAACAGGAGTGGCGTGAGGGCGCGATTTCCGTGCTGGTGCAGGATGCCTCCAAGAATGCAGAGGCGACAGCGCGGATGGCGGAGATGTTTTTCCCCTGCCTGATCCCGGGCGTGTCGGTTCTGGTGCAGCAGGATGAGTTGCACTGGAAAGAGCCTTGGGCGGCGGTGTTGATGGAGCAGATGCGGGATCACTTTGAGCCGCTTTGTCACATTCCGGGTGGGATGATGGTGTATCGCTGTGTGGCAGACGTGACCCCCGAGGCATTGGACGGCGGCGTGGATGTGATGGATGACGACGCCATGATCGAGGCCTTGCGAGGCGCCAAGACGCGTCTGCAGGATTTCGGCGTGGACGCGCGGCTTGACCGGCAGATTGCGGGGATCCGGGCCAATCCGGGAAAACGCAGCGCGTGGGGGTTCAAGAACCGGCCATCGCGCTGAGCGGGGCGCCTCGTCCGCCCTGGCGGGCGTCCTCGGCGGGGTGCTGGTAGCGCGCCTGCGGCGCGGGGTGGAGGTCGCGCGCCTACGGCGCGGGGATGGCTGGCGCGGTTAGATGTTTGGCCAGATGCGGATGGGCAGATCCGGAGGCAAGTCTTCGCGCGTGTAGTAGCGCGGTTTGAGGTCGATGCCCAAAAGCGCCAGACCCTGTGACAGGTCCTTGGCACAGCGCCGTGCCTCAATCGAATAGTACCAGATTTGCCCGGAATATTCCTCAACCTGAACGGCGCTGCCGTCCCGCGCGATGGCCGCAAAGGTGATGTCCTGGCCTTCGAGATATCCAGTGATAGCGCTGATAAGTTCGGGATCCGCTTGCGGGGTCATTTCCAGTTCAACCGTGTCGTAGAAACAGGCACTGGGTGCGGCCAGACGATCCGCGAGGCTAACGTCATCGGTGTCGACCGGGGCAACAGTGCTGTCATCATCCACGGCGATCCGGGGCAGACAATCAAACCCGCCCACGCCGCCATCCACCTCCTGGAGGTCTTTCTGGGTGATTTCATCGATCAAGGCTTGGGTGGCCACCAGCCGTTCGTCTGTCACCAGCCCGCCTTCGACCAACAGGCTCAAGTTGCCGCAAATGGCCGACGGGCTATCCCCTTGAAGTGCTGTGAGAAGCGCGCGGGTCTGGGTGTCTTCCTGTTTGAATTCGTTGGACAAGTGGAATTGGTAGAGGCCGAACCCGACAGGCAAAAGGGCCAGAACTGTGGCTGTCGGGAAGACGCGTTTGGGTTTTGGGGCGTGTGGTGCCTCAAGCGGGGGGAAGCGGTCATCTTTCTTTGGGTCAGGCGAAGTCATGTGAAGTCCTCATCGCGGGGCGCATCGTTTTCCATCACTTAGCATTGCCCGCCTGCGATTTCGATGGTCTGGCCGTTGATGCTTTCAGAGCCCGGCGCGCAGAGCCAGAGCGCGGCGGCGGCCACCTCCTCGGGTTCAATGAGGCGGCGGTGGCGGTTGGCGCGCACCATCATGTTCATTGCCTCGTCCGCGCTGACGCCGGCGCGGGTTTGGATGGCCTCTTGGTTGCGGGTGACGATGTCGGTGCGCACGTAAGCGGGGCAGAGCGCGTTGAAGGTGTAGGGGCTGCCCATGTAATCCTCAGAGAGCGTGCGGATCAGGCCGATGAGCCCGTGTTTTGAGGCCGAATAAGCGGGTGCACCCCGCAGGCCCCGCAGCCCCGCGATGGAGGAGACGGCGATCACCCGGCCCCAGTTTGTCTCTTGCATGCCCGGCAGGCAGGCGCGGATTGTCCAGAAGGCGCCATCGAGATTGGTGGTGAGGATCCAGCGCCAGAATTCCGTGTCGGTTTTGGTGAGCGACCGGCCTTCGGCGACGCCTGCGTTGGGGACGCAGATTTGGACGGGGCCGCGCGCGGCGATGGCTTCTGCCACGCCATCTTCGACGGAGGCCTCATCGGTCACGTCCATGACGAGGGGGTGGAGCGTGTCCCCCGCGGCCTCTTCCAACACATCCTTGCGACGGCCCGTGATGGTGACCGTGGCGCCGTTATCTGCCAGCGCGCGGGCAATGGCGAGGCCGATGCCAGTGCCACCACCTGTGACGAGGGCGTGTGAGCCTTTGAGCATGGCGGAACTCCTTTTAGCGTGGCTGTGTCGGCCTTTGGGCGACGCGACTGTTCGTGCGGAAGACTGAGTGCCATCGAATGGTTTTGCAACTGACAATCAGGCAAAGACCGCGTCACATCAACGGCATACCCACAATCTTGCGTCGCAGGCCGAGCCCCGCACTGGCAAGAACAAGGTAGCTGGCAAACACCACAAGAAACGCTTGAAAGGCTTCATCAAGTTCCGATGTCGAAAAGTCACGCGGCCCTGCAATGAATGTCATGCTGATCGACACTGCCGCCATGGTGGCCGCGCAGATCAGCGGGATTTTGTAGGTCAGTCGCGGGTTGAATATGAAGACGTTCAGAAGGATGTCCAGACACAGCAGCATCATGCCAAACATAAACAGCGTGTCATTCCCGAAAATGTTGTCATACATCAGGTAAAACCCGGCGATCGTGAAAAACACCGTTGAGGTCATGTTGATCGTGTAGACATTACGCTTGCCGGTTGGTGGACTGGAGGCCTGCGGCGCGGCGGCCATGGGTTCGCCTTGATCCACGACATTTTCCACAGCGGCCTCCGGTTTCGCGCTGTCCCGGGGCCAGCGCCTGTCAAAATACACGCCCAGAAACGCCCCGAGGGCCGTTGTGAGAACCGAAAAAACGCCTTGGATTACGTGTTCAGTCAAAAAGGTTGGTTCCAATAGTATTTGTCAATGACGATATGCTACAGGCTCGACTCGTCTTCCCGCAAGGTGACAGCCCGTCTTGGTTGCTGTTTTGTGATCTATTTGGTTCGCCACCGACAGCCACGCCACATAATCGATCTGCATCGCGGCGCAGCTTGGTCAAAAGGCGTGACACTCGCGTGACCTTATTGGACTATCGTTTTGATGCTCAAATGGATTGATATCCCGCCCATGTGGCTTCTGGCGTGCGCTGTCTTGGCGTGGGTACAGGCGGAATTCGCGCCGATGGGGCTGAGTTTCGGGGCGGGCTGGGCGGTGCCTGTGGGGACCGGTCTTGTGGTTGTGGGGTTGATCGTCATGGCGCTGGCGCTGTTGGAGTTCACCCGCCGCCGGACAACGCCCATTCCACACATGGAGGCCAGCCATCTGATCACCACCGGCGTCTTCGCCTACTCGCGCAATCCGATCTACCTGGCGGACGTGATTATCCTCACCGGGTTGATCCTGCGCTGGGATGCGGTTTTGGCGGTGCCGCTGATTCCCGCATTGGCCTGGATCATCACCCATCGCTTCATCCTTCCCGAGGAAGCGCGGCTCGAACGCGGCTTTGGTGATGCTTTTTTGCGCTACAGGGGCGCGACTCGCCGTTGGCTGTGACCGATGAAGCCTTTGGGCCATTCACATCCGCGATGGATTGTGACAAAGGGGCGGTTCGCACTACCTGAGGGGTTCGGTAAAGCCTGTCACCCGCGCCAGACAGGCGGGCCGAACCGCAAGACGAGGAAGATATGGGGGACGATGGTTTGAAGATCGGAACACCGAAAGAAGTCATGGATGGCGAAAACCGGGTGGCAATGACGCCCGATTCCGCGCTCCAGTTGCAGAAACTTGGCTACGATTGTGTGGTCGAATCCGGTGCTGGCGCGGCGGCTGGGTTTTCGGATGCAGATTACAAAGACGCAGGCGTGCAGGTGCTCAAGAGCGCGGCCACGCTGTGGAAGAATTGCGATATTGTCGCCAAGGTGCGCGTGCCCACCGACACAGAGGTGAAGCGCCTGCGCGAGGGGCAGACGCTGATTTCCTTCTTCAATCCGGCGGAGAATGAAAAGGGGCTTGAGACGGCCTCCAAGAAAGGTGCCACGGTCGTGGCGATGGAAATGGTCCCCCGGATCAGCCGCGCCCAGAAGATGGATGCGTTGAGCTCCATGGCCAATATCGCGGGCTACCGCGCGGTGATTGAGGCGGGCAACAACTTTGGCCGGTTCTTTACGGGTCAGGTGACGGCCGCCGGTAAGGTGCCGCCTGCGAAGGTGCTTGTGGTGGGCGCCGGTGTGGCCGGATTGGCCGCGATTGGGACGTCGACATCGCTCGGCGCGATCACTTACGCCTTTGACGTGCGCCCTGAAGTGGCTGAACAGATTGAATCGATGGGGGCGGAGTTTGTCTTCCTCGATTTTGAGGAAACGCAGACCGATGGCGCGTTGACGGGCGGCTATGCCTCCCCCTCCAGCCCCGAATTCCAGGAAAAGCAGCTTGAGAAATTCCGGGAAATGGCGCCGGAGATCGATATCGTCATCACCACTGCCCTGATCCCGGGCCGGCCTGCGCCGAAGCTCTGGACCAAAGATATGGTCGAGATGATGAAGCCGGGTTCGGTCGTGGTGGATCTTGCGGCGGAAAAAGGCGGCAATTGCGACCTGACGGTGATGGACGAGAAAGTCGTCTCCGACAACGGGGTGACGATCATCGGCTACACGGATTTCCCAAGCCGGATGGCGGCGCAAAGCTCCACGCTTTATGCCACCAACATCCGCCATATGATGACCGACCTGACGCCTGAAAAAGACGGCACGCCGGTTCATGACATGGAAGATGACGTGATCCGTGGGTCCACCGTGACCCACAAGGGTGAGGTGACCTATCCACCGCCACCGCCAAAGGTGAACGCCATCGCGCAACAGGCCAAGAAGCCGGAGCCGCCAAAGGAATTGACCGCGGAAGAAAAGCGCGCAGCAGAACTGGCCGCGTTCCGCAAGCAGACGATCAATCAGGTGACCCTGCTGGGAATCGGTGGTGCGCTGCTGCTGGCCGTGGGCATGGTGGCGCCTGCAAGCTTCATGCAGCATTTCATCGTCTTCGTGCTGTCGGTCTTCGTGGGCTTCCAGGTGATCTGGAACGTATCGCATTCTTTGCACACGCCGCTCATGGCCGTCACGAACGCCATTTCGTCGATCATCATTCTAGGGGCGATTATTCAGATCGGATCCAGTTCGGTGCTGATCACGATCCTGTCGGCGCTTGCCGTGTTCATGGCGGCGATCAATATCTTCGGTGGCTTCCTCGTCACCCGGCGCATGCTCGCCATGTTCCAGAAGTCGTAAGGGGGAAGAACCATGGATTTCGGATTCACCACCGCCGCATATGTGGTTGCGGCCATTCTTTTCATCTTCTCCCTCGGCGGTCTGTCGGGGCAGGAAAGCGCCAAGCGCGCGGTGTGGTACGGCATTGTCGGCATGGCGATTGCCGTGCTGGCCACGCTGATTGGCCCCGGTCAGGCCTATTGGTTCCTGACCTTCATGCTGGTCATTCTGGGCGCGATCATCGGCTATCAACTGGCCACGCGCGTGCAGATGACGCAAATGCCCGAACTGGTGGCGATCATGCACTCGCTTGTGGGTCTTGCGGCGGTGTTCGTGGGCTTCAATGCCGATATCATGATCAACAATATGGACGCGCTTTTTGCCGCCAATGATCGCGTGCTGGGTGCCACGGTGGGGGACAGTTTCACCGCCATTGGCCTGCCCAAGGAGATCTATGACGGCTTGTCGTCTTTCGGTCAGTTGATCGCGAAGAAATCGGGCGTTGAGATCACCATTCTGCGGGTTGAACTGGTCCTGGGCATCTGGATTGGTGCCGTGACCTTCACCGGGTCTGTCATTGCCTATGGCAAGCTGGCGGGCAAGGTGGATACCTCCGCCAAGCAGTTGCCCGGTGGGCATTTGCTGAACGCGGCGGCGGCGGCGGCCTCTCTGGTGCTGGCGCTGATGTATCTGGGCGGCTCAGGCAGCTGGACGCTGGTTCTGTTGACCCTGCTGGCACTTTTCATTGGCTATCACCTGATCATGGGGATCGGCGGCGCGGATATGCCTGTCGTGGTGTCCATGCTGAACAGCTATTCCGGCTGGGCGGCGGCGGCGATTGGGTTCTCGCTTGGCAATGACCTGTTGATCGTTGTGGGCGCGCTTGTGGGTTCCTCGGGTGCGATCCTCAGCTACATCATGTGTAAGGCGATGAACCGCAGTTTCGTGTCTGTGATCTTGGGCGGCTTTGGTGGCGCGCAGGGCGAACAGATGGCCGTGGAAGGCGAACAGGTGGCCATTGATGCCGATGGTGTTGCGACGGCGCTGAATGAAGCCTCCTCCGTTGTGATCGTGCCGGGCTATGGCATGGCCGTGGCGCAGGCGCAGCAGGCGGTCAGTGAGCTGACCAACAAGATGCGCGCCAAGGGCAAGACCGTGCGTTTTGCCATTCACCCGGTGGCGGGTCGTCTGCCGGGGCATATGAACGTGCTGTTGGCGGAGGCCAAGGTGCCTTATGACATCGTGCTGGAAATGGATGAGATCAATGACGATTTCCCGGACACCGACGTGGTGATCGTGATCGGCTCCAACGACATCGTGAACCCGGCGGCACAGGACGATCCCAATTCTCCCATCGCGGGGATGCCGGTTCTGGAAGTGTGGAAAGCCAAGCAGGTGTTCGTGTCAAAGCGCGGGCAGGGCACGGGCTATTCCGGGATCGAGAACCCGCTCTTCTTCAAGGAGAACACGCGGATGTTCTATGGTGATGCCAAGGATTCTGTCAGCAAGTTGTTGCCCTTGGTGGAGTAGGCTTTTTTCTGCGAAAAAAATGAGGGCGTCCGGAGATCGGGCGCCCTTTTTTGTGGCGGTTGGATGCCGCCGGCTGGAGTATTTGAGGCAAGATGAAGACGCCGGGTTGTCAGTGTCATCTGACATGCTACGTGGACAACATCGCCGGATCGCCCCGCGCTTCCAATTCGTTAACCATGGATGCGTTAGAGCAGTTTGCGACCCAAAACAACGGAACCAGAATGGCCCCGATTGAAGACCACCCGCTGCGATACCAGCTGGCCAACGAACTGCACGCACGCCCGTTTCCGACATTGGAAGCGCCTGCGACGATTGTCTATTTCGTGCTCAAGAAGAACGAAAACGCCGCCGGGCGGGATCGCGCGCTGGATATGGAACATCTGGTGGACTTGCTCGACCGGCATGGTGCGGATCACCCCAAACCCGGGGCCAACCACTATACGGGTATGATCGGGCGGCATCACCTGACCTGGGAAAGCCACGCGGAATTTGTCAGCTATTCGGCCATTGTGCCGGCCAATGGCGGGCGGCCTTTTGACCCCGCAGATTTTGAGGTTTATCCCGAAGATTGGCTGGAAAAGGCACCCGGCACGCGCATCACCTCTGCCCATATTCGGGTGGAGCCGCGCAAGGACGATGCCGCGATTGAACGTGACATTGCGGAGTGGTTTGTCTCTGAATCTGTGGCCGTCGCCCGCGTGGTGGAGGATTCGGCCGTCATCGCGGCTGATTTCCGCATTGATCCGGCGGGCCATCAGCGATTTCTGATCAGCGTGGACCCGGAAATTGGCGCCCGCCGTGCAGGCCGCGTGATGCAGCGCCTTTGCGAGATTGAGACCTACAAGGCGATGTCCATGCTGGGCTTTTCCCGTGTCCGCGGGATGGAGTCGCGGATGGGCGAGGTGGAAGAACGTCTGAGCCGGATCATCGGTGGGCTCAGCGCGGGCGATGACGAGGCCGAAGAGACGTTGCGCGAATTGCTGGATATCTCGGCAGAGATGGAGGGGATGAATGCCATGTCCTCTTTCCGGTTCGGCGCGACGGAGGCCTACCGCCAGATCGTGCATCAACGCATCGAAGTGCTGCGTGAAGAACGGTTTGGCGCGCGTCAGACCTTCAATGAATTCATGATGCGCCGGTATGAGCCTGCGATGCGCACGGTGACGGCGGCCAAGGGCCGACTGGATGCCATGGTGGAACGCGCCCGCCGCGCAGGTGAGTTGTTGCGCACCCGGGTTGACGTGGAACGCAGCGCGCAGAACCAGGCGCTTTTGGAAAGCATGGACCGGCGCGCGGATTTGCAGCTGCGGCTGCAACGCACCGTGGAAGGGCTGTCTGTCGTGGCGATCAGTTATTACGCCGTGTCGCTGGCGGGGTATCTGATCTATCCGCTCTCTGAACCGACTGGGATCAGCGAAGGGGTTCTGACCGCCGCGATCACGCTGCCGGTGGTGGGCGCGGTCTGGTGGCTTGTGCGCAAGCTGCGCGAAAGCGTGTCATAGTATTTGCCAAGCGCGGCAATGGCTGTAGGCTACCCTCATGTCGTCGCGGGGGTGGGGATGTCAGACCATATCAAATCGATGCAGCTCTATCCAAGGGCGGAACGGATCTATGCCGATCTTGAGGCACTGGGATACGGCCCCGGCGCGCCCGTGCCCATCGAAGTCCTGAACCAGTTTGATCAACTGCATTACCACGGGACAGAGGCGCTGGATGCCGCGATTGCGGCCTGTGGCATGGCGGCTGGCCAAAGGGTGCTTGAGGTTGGGTCCGGCTGGGGCGGCTGCGCGCGCTACCTGGCGCAAAGAAGCGGTGCCGCGCTCGACGCGGTGGAGTTGCAGGAAGATTACCACCATGTGGCCCAAGACCTGACCGCGCGGGCGGGTTTGACCGACCATGTCACCCATGTGAATGCAGATTTCCTTGAGGTCGCGGTTCCCGAGGCAGGGTATGATCACGCGGTCAGTTGGCTGGCGCTGTTTCACATCCCCGACAGGCCGCGCTACCTCGCCAAGATCCACGCATCCCTCAAACCAGGCGGTGCGCTTTTTGCCGAAGACCTCTACCTGATCAAACCGCCCACCGATCCACAGGATTTCGCCCGCCACCTGTTTCCCAATTCGCTCGTATCGCGCGAAGATTATGAGGCGTCCTTGCAAGAGGCCGGGTTTGACGCGCCCCTCCTGACCGACATGACGCAGGACTGGGCCCATTTTACCGCGGATCGGTTGCAGGCGTTCCGCGCCGCGCGCCCTGACTATGAGGCCCGCCACGGGACGGATGGCTATGCCGCGCTGCACCTATTTTACGACAAGATGGCCAGTTACTTCGCCGATGGGGTCGTCGGCGGCCTGCGTCTTTCTGCGCGTAAACCCGTCTGACGCAAGGCCCGCCTTTCTTCTTGCCATAAGTATCCCGGGGGAGGCGTCGAAGCCTTCAGACTTCGGCGGTGGGGGCAGAGCCCCCGTTACTCTGGCATCACGGGTGGAAAAATCCGGGCCAGATCGCGCAATCCGGCCTCAATCAATTCCCGCAGGACATCCATATCAATGCGATCAAGACGCGTGATGTAGAGACAGGATTTGCCGGTTTTGTGCGGCCCCAAGCGGGTGAGGATATCGCCGTAATCCTGATAGCCCGGCAGAATATAGACCGACATGGACGCCTTGCGCGGCGCAAAGCCGGTCGCGAAAAACGTGCCTTCGCGCCCGCTGTCATAGCGGTACGTGTAGCGCCCATAGCCGATCATCGACCCGCTCCAAAGCTTGGGGGCAAAACCGGTGACGTCTTCAAAGAACGGCAAAAGTGTTTCGGCATCCGCGCGCCTGTGGGCGTGGTCGACGGTGGCGATGAACGCGGCAGGTGTCAGCGTGGTGTCGGGCATGGGCCTTCCTTGCCGCCTCACAATAGCGCGATGGGCTACGCAAAACCATGGGTGCGGCGCGGTGCAGCGCTACGTCTGCGAAAGACAGCTGAGGAGTGTTCCATGACCAACCTGCACAATCCCACCCGCCGCACCGTGATCCAGGCCGCCGCCGGATTGCCGCTTTTGTCCGCGCCAGCCTGGGCCGCAGCGCCCATGTTGGGGGTCAGCACGCCCCGGCATCGGCGCTTCAAGCTGGGCGCGTTTGAGGTCACCATGTTGCTGGCGGGCACGGCCACGCGAGGTGAACCTCAGTCGATCTTCGGTCTCAACGCATCTGAGGCTGATTTTGCCGCCGTGTCAGAGGCCGCGAACATCCCCGCCGATCAGGCGCAGTTTTTCTTCACCCCTGTCGTGGTAAACACCGGGACGCAGCTTGTTCTGTTTGACACCGGTCTCAACAGGGATGCCATCGTGACCGCGCTTGAGGATGCGGGCTACAGCCCCGATCAGGTGGATCTGGTGGTGATCACGCATATGCACGGCGATCACATTAACGGGCTGATGGAGGCGGAGGCAGAGACATTCCCGAACGCGCAATACGCCACCGGCCGGGTGGAGTTTGATCACTGGGCCAAGGCAGGGGGCGACGGGTTTGACAGCAAGGTGCGCCCGCTGGCCGACAAGATGGTGATGATGGAAGACGGGGCCTCCGGCTTTTCCGGTCACACGGCCATGGCGGCCTTTGGGCACACGCCGGGCCACATGGTGCATATGATTGAATCGGACGGTCAAAGCCTGCTGATCGCGGCGGATTTTGCCAATCACTATGTCTGGTCTCTAGGCCATCCCGATTGGCACGTGGTTTTTGACATGGATAAGGAAGCCGCCGCCAAGACACGGCGGCGCGTTCTGGATATGCTGGCCGCCGACAAATTGGCCTTTGCGGGCTATCATATGCCCTGGCCCGGTGTGGGCTATGTGGAGGCAACCGGCAGCGCGTTCCGCTACGTGCCCAGTTCCTATCAATTGATGTTGTGACGGCGGCGGGTGCCCCTTGATCACCGGGGGCGAACCGCTACCTCAGCGCCATGCAAAATGCTTTGATTATCGGTGCGTCTGGCGGGATTGGATCTGCCTTGTCCCACGCCTTGTCCGCGCAGGGCGTGGCCGTCACAGGTCTGTCACGGCGCGAACACGGGCTGGACGTGACGGATGAGGCATCGGTCGCGGACATATTGGGGCCGTTGAGCGATACATTTGATCTGGTTTTCGTGGCCACCGGCGGGTTGGAGATTTCAGATCACAGGCCCGAAAAATCCCTCAAGGATCTCAGCGCGGAGGCGATGCTGGCGCAGTTCAAGCTCAACACCATGGGCCCGGCGCTGGTGCTGAAACATGCGCAGCGGTTGTTGCCCCGCGACAGGCGCGCCGTTTTTGCGGCCCTGTCAGCGCGGGTCGGGTCCATTGGCGACAATCAGCTGGGGGGGTGGTATTCCTATCGCACTGCCAAGGCCGCTCTCAACCAGATGCTGCATGGTGCGGCGATTGAATTGGGGCGCAGCCACAAACAGGCGATTTGCGTGGCGCTGCATCCGGGCACGGTGGCCACGTCCCTGACGCGCAAATATGTCGGCAACCACCCGGCTGTCGCACCGGAAGAGGCCGCTCAGAACCTGGTGAACGTGATGGACGGATTGACTGTGGACGATACAGGCGGGTTCTTTGACTGGCAAGGCAAGCGCATCCCTTGGTAGCAGGTGCGCCTGCGAAACAGTGACGTTATTCGGTTTGCGTGTCGCTGTCGGTGCCCGGCTCTGACGCGTTTGCCAATGCGCCGTCTTCCCACGTGCCCGTCGCCTCTTCCCCCGTGGCATAGCGCATGGTGCCGGTGCCCTGCCGTTTGCCGCGCAGGAATGTGCCCTCATAGACATCGCCATTGGTGTATGTCGCGACGCCTTCGCCCGAAATCTCACCTTCTTGCCAGTCGCCTTCATAGGTGAAGCCATCGGGCATGGTGATTTTGCCGGTGCCGTCGCGCTGACCGTTGGCAAAGCTGCCTTCATAAACCGTTCCATCGGGATAGGTGGCCTTACCCTGACCATGGCGCTGCCCATCGCGCCATTCGCCTTCATAGCGGTAGCCATCGGAATAGGTCATGATGCCAAAGCCTTCGTTGCGGGCATTCACGAATGACCCCTGGTAGACCAGCCCATTGGGATAGGTTGCCACCCCTTCGCCGTCGATCACGCCGTTTTTCCATTCCCCGTCATAGGTGGACCCGTCCGGATAGGTGATCTTGCCGATCCCGTTGGCCAGATCATCGGCGAACTGGCCCACATAGACCGACCCATCGGGATAGGTGACTGTGCCTTCGCCTGCGATCTTCCCTTCGCGCCATTCCCCTTCGTAGCGGTAGCCATCGGTGCCCACGAACGTGCCTTGGCCGTGGCGGCGATCCTCGGCGAATGCGCCTTCATATGTGTCGCCATTGTTGTAGACCACGCGCCCCTGTCCTTGGCGTTTCCCGCTGACCAGATCGCCTTCGTAGACGTCACCATTGGGCTGGGTCAGCCGGCCCTGACCATCAATCTGGCCGTTCTTCCAAAGCCCGGTATAGACCAGCCCATCGGACATGCGCAGCGTGCCTTCGCCTTCGCGCGCGCCGTTGGCGACCTGACCTTCATAGACCGCCCCATCGGGATAGGTGACCACGGCTGTGCCGTCCTTCACGCCTTCGACCCAGTCGCCTTCGTATATATAGCCGCCCGGGCTTTCCATCCGGCCGCGCCCGTGATGCATCGCGTTGAGGAACCCGCCCTCATAGCGCACGCCATTGGCATAGATCGCCAGCCCATTACCGGTGATCTTGCCATCCAGCCATTCGCCCTCATAGGTGCCGCCATCGGAAAAGGTGATTTTGCCCACGCCTTCGGGCTTACCCTTGGCGAACTGGCCTTCATAGATCGACCCGTTGGGAAAGACCGCACGGCCTTGGCCGAGGATTTCGCCATCAACCCACTCGCCTGTGTATTCATAGCCATTGGGCAGCGTGTAGGTGCCGGTGCCATGCTGAAGCCCGTCCTTGAACGTGCCCTCATAGATGCCGCCATCCTCATATTGCTTGGTCTGCACGGACCCGTCCTGCGCCAGCGCAATCGGCGCTGTCGTCATCGTCAATGCCAGTGCAAGCGGTGCAATCAGCCTCATGGTTATCGATGCCTCTTTGATGGCGGTCCCGGGGGTGGTTGATTAAAATTCTAATTGAGCCTCAGCGGCGTGACAACGTGTTTCGGGCAAAACCGCCTCACCAATAGGTGTAAAGCGCTTTCCCTCGCCTAAGCTTCTGCTAAATCAATGCCAAAGCAGGAGCACGCCCCACATGACAGATCGTTTTCGCATCACTCTGGCGCAGCTAAATGCGACCGTGGGCGATTTGGTGGGCAACGCGGCGCGCGCCCGTAAGGCGTGGGAAGAGGGGCGTGCGGCGGATGCGCAGCTTGTGGCGCTGCCCGAGATGTTCATCACGGGCTACAACACGCAAGACCTGATCATGAAGCCTGCCTTTCACAAGGCCGCGACCCAGGCGATCCACGCATTGGCGAAAGATTGCGCAGACGGGCCTGCGATGGCCATCGGCGGGCCTGCGGTGGTCGATGGGGCGCTGCACAATGGCTACTACATTCTCAAATCCGGGCAGGTGCAGGCCTGCATTCTCAAACACAACCTGCCCAATGGACCGGCGTCGTAGATGCGCACCTCATCAAAC
>JBCBAT010000011.1:0-126030 GCA_038532355.1 Pseudomonadota bacterium
CCACGATCGTGACCGTAGACCTGCGTCTGAATGAGCCGCGCTACGCGTCGCTGCCCAACATCATGAAGGCCAAGAAAAAGCCGCTGGAGGAAAAAACTCCGGCGGATTACGGCGTCGATGTCTCCCCCCGTTTGGAGATCGTGAAGACCGAAGAACCCGAGGCCCGCAAGGCCGGTGAAATGGTCGGCTCTGTGGAAGAGCTGGTCGAGAAACTCAAAGAAGTGGGAGCTGTGTAATGTCTGTACTTCTTCTTGCTGAAGTGAATGATGGCGAACTGTCCATGGACGCAACCGCCAAGGCGGTCACCGCGGCCAAGCAGATGGGCGATGTGACTGTGCTGTGCGCAGGCGGGTCGGCGGCGGCTGCTGGTGAAGCGGCGGCCAAGATTGATGGTGTGTCCAAGGTGATCGTGGCCGAGGATGCCTCGCTGGGTCACCGTCTTGCCGAAAGCACCGCGGCGCTGATCGTGTCCATGGCTGATGGCTATGAGCATGTCGTGGCACCTGCCACGACAGACGCCAAGAACGTGCTGCCCCGTGTGGCGGCGCTTCTGGATGCGATGGTGATCTCTGACATTTCCGGCGTGGTTGATGGGTCAACCTTTGAGCGCCCGATCTATGCCGGGAACGCGATCCAGACCGTGAAATCATCGGATGCCAAGAAAGTCGTATCCATCCGGACGGCGGCGTTTGATGCAGCCGGTGAAGGTGGGTCCGCGTCGGTGGAGACCGTCTCTGCCGCGGATAACCCCGGCCTGTCGGAATGGGTTGAGGACAAGGTGGCGGCAAGCGACCGTCCTGAGCTGACCTCTGCCGGTGTTGTGGTCTCTGGTGGTCGCGGTGTCGGCTCTGAGGATGACTTCAAACTGATCGAAGGTCTGGCAGACAAGCTGGGCGCGGCTGTGGGTGCGTCGCGCGCCGCGGTCGACAGCGGCTACGCGCCGAACGACTGGCAGGTTGGTCAGACCGGTAAGGTGGTCGCGCCTGATCTTTACGTCGCCGTCGGTATTTCCGGTGCCATTCAGCACCTGGCCGGCATGAAGGACAGCAAGATCATCGTGGCCATCAACAAGGATGAAGAAGCGCCGATCTTCCAGGTGGCGGATTACGGCCTTGTGGCGGATCTGTTCGCGGCTGTGCCCGAACTGACCGAAAAACTTAGCTAAAACTGGCGGTAAATCGCTGTGAAAAGGCCCGCCTTGATTGGCGGGCCTTTTTCATTGGCAAGTTACGCATCGAGGATGCGGGCGATCTGGGGCCGCAGCCGAAGTGCGGTGTCGCCGTGGATTTCAGACGTGAGTGTCGGGGCTTTGGGGGTGGCGCCTGCGTTTTCGGTATCAATCGGCACAGGCACCTCAATCAGGCCGTCCGCATGGGGGCGCACACCTTCTAGCATTTTGCGGCTGACAAGGGCGGGATCTGCGGTCAGCCCGGGGTCATCAAACCGTTCATCCGGGCTGCGCGGGGACAGCCATAACAGGACAACCGGCGCATCAATCTGGTTCAGCAGGTCCATCATACCGGTCATCCAGACGGCGGTCAGTTCGCGTTGCACATAGGCGAAGGGGCCTGGATATTTTGTGCGCAGGACCGTGAGCATGTGGCGCGTGAAGCTGAAGCGGGCGAAATCCACCGCAGGGAAGAGCGCGCGCATGGCATCTGTCGCCTCAAGCACGCGATCATTGCGACGCGGATGCACGCGGTAATAGAGGTTGGTCATGTTGATGGCATTGGGCACTTGTAGCACGCAGGCCGACGCCCGACTGACGCAATCCATCAAGGCCGCATCGCCCCGGAACACGTCAATTCCCGCATTGGGCAGGCCAAAATTGACACAGGTGACGCCCAGCGCCTCCTCCAGAATATCGGGATAGGGTGTTTTGATGTGGGACGCGAAGGTATCGGTGCCGCCGATGCAGGCCACAAACGCACCACCCAGATCGCGCCGGGGCCCGCGCCAGTGCAATCTGGAGCCGTCATACTGGACGCGGTCAATATCAGGTGCGGTCATGAAATGTGCCTTGGTGCCATGCAGGGTGAGGCGCCAAGTTGCACACCCGGGTTTACCAAATGTCTAAAGATCAAATTTGATGGAACAGCGACCCGGCTTGCAGTTGGTATCGGCACAGGATTAAGGTGAGGCCATCGCGGACAAAGGCGGGACATCCATGAACATCACAACAATCGGCGTGGTCGGTGCAGGGCAGATGGGCAACGGCATTGCCCATGTGATGGCGGGCGCGGGCTATGATGTCGTGCTCAATGACGTGAGCAAGGAGGCGCTGGACAAGGGCGTTGCCGCGATCCGATCAAACATGGAACGCATGGTTGTGCGCGACAAGATGCGCGAGGCGGATATGGACGCGGCGCTGGCCCGGATCACGCCCACGCTGACCCTATCGGATGTGGGGGCGACCGACCTGGTGGTGGAGGCCGCGACGGAACGCGAGACCGTGAAACAGGCGATTTTCGAGGATCTGTTGCCGCATCTGAAGCCGGGTACGATCCTGACGTCGAACACGTCGTCTATTTCGATCACACGATTGGCGAGCGGCACGGACCGGCCGGAGAAATTCATGGGGTTTCACTTCATGAACCCGGTGCCGGTGATGCAGCTGGTGGAATTGATCCGGGGGATCGCCACGGATCAGGACACGTATGACGCCTGCCACGGCGTGGTGGACAAGCTGGGCAAGACGGCAGCGAGTGCCGAGGATTTCCCCGCCTTCATCGTGAACCGCATCCTGATGCCGATGATCAATGAAGCGGTCTATACGCTGTATGAAGGCGTGGGGAATGTCACCTCGATTGACACGTCGATGAAACTGGGGACGAACCATCCGATGGGGCCGCTGGAACTGGCGGATTTCATCGGGTTGGACACGTGCCTTGCGATCATGAATGTGCTGCATGATGGGTTGGCGGATACGAAGTACCGGCCCTGCCCGCTTCTGACGAAATACGTGGAAGCCGGGTGGCTGGGGCGCAAGACCGGCCGTGGCTTTTACGATTATCGCGGGGACGCGCCTGTCCCGACGCGGTGATGCCGGCGGCCCGTGCAGGGGCTTTTTTCGATACCTTAGGTGACGCTCGGTCAGCGCGATAATCCGGTTGACGCTGCCCCGACAGGTTGTAGGACGGCCACAACCATAACGAGGGATATCGAGCCATGAAAAACGTCACCATCCTGGCCTGTACGGCCGCCATGATTCTGTCGGCCTGCGCGGGCCGTGACCCGAACCCGGTGCAGGTCTTGCAGCCCGGTGACCGCAATCTGAGCTGCGCTGACCTGCGCACGGAGATCACGACGAACACCCAGACCATTGGATCGCTGCGCGCGGAATCCGGTGACAAGGCGGCCAAGAACGCGGTCGCGGGTGTGGCGGGTGCGTTTCTTCTGGTGCCGTGGTTCTTCATTGATGCCAAAGGGGCGGCAGGCGAAGAGGCGCGTGCGCTTCAGAACCGCAATCAGAGCCTGATCAACATCTACAATCAGAAAAACTGCACGCCTGAGATTGTGGTGCAGAAGCCCGATCAGACGTAAATCCATGTGATTTTCAAGCTGCGGGGGTGGGACAGGGCAGTCCCCTGCCCGCGCGCCCTAGTCCACGGCGATCCAAGCTACGTCCAGCTGCGCCTCATAATCCGCGCCGTAGGCCACGACACCGATGCTCGTCACCTCGGTGGGATCAAATTCAGCCTGAAGACCGCCCTGCGCGGTGAAACTGTCCCACGGCAGGGTGATCTCTTGCCAATCCTCGCCTGCCGCAAAGGAGGCGGCAAAATAGTGCCACGGGCGGTTTGAGGACTTTGGACGCAAATGGATGTAGTACCGTTCGCCATTGCCGCGTACGCGCAGTTTGAGCGCGCTGGTTTCAGCCCCAAACGGCACCTCCAACGCGCGGCGGAACTGGATGAAACCGCCATTGTTGGCGGTGCTGACGGTGCCCGTGAGGCGGCTGAACGTGCTGTCGCCTTGCGTGATCATCTGCATTTCACCATCCGAGACACCGCCCATGACGCGGTCACTGACATAGCGCCAATCGGGTGCCTTACCGTCTGAAAAGTCTTCGATCATCATGGGTTGCGCCGCACTTGCCCCTGCCATCAGACCTGCGGACAGGACAGCGGCTGTCAGCACCGCGGATGGACCAGCCTTTCGCCTGTCTTTCGGGTTTTGGGACATCTGCGCCTCCGTTCCGTTGCTCATTGCATCAGGTAGCGCGATTGCATGGCGGTCAAAGCGAATAGGCCCTGACCCGCGTTGAGGGAAAGTTTCTTGCGCGGTGCGGCCAAAGCTGACCTATGTAACACATCAGGACGTGATCACGAGGGGGAGGCGACATGGCGGCTCCGACGCTTGAAAACTGGGAAATGACAGCGGCGCTGTCGGACCTGACGGATTGGCTGATCCGGCAAGGGTTGGAGGACACGCCGCTTGAAACCCTGTTGGAGGATTTTTGCTGTCGTCTTGTCACGGCGGGGATCCCTTTGTTGCGGGTCAACGTGATCACCCGTGCCCATCACCCCGAAATCGGGTCGCTGTCTTTTCGCTGGCACCGCGATCAGGAGAACGAACGCCTCACCTTTGAGCGGGACAGAGAAGCCCCGCAGGAATACCTGACGAGCCCGATCTACTACCTTCAGGCCAACCCGATTTGTGAGCTGCGCCAAAGCCTGACAGAGACCGATCCGACGCTGCATTTTCCCATCTTCGATGACCTGCGCGCGCAAGGGGCCACGGATTACTATGCCGCGAAACGCTTCTTCTTCGTGGAGGATGACACGGCGTCGCCCGACCCGCTGGAGCCAGAAGAAGGCATGGTCATCACGCTGGCCACCGATGCGCCGGGTGGCTTTACGGATGCCCATCTGGAGGGGGTGCGAAAGATGTTGCCGCCCCTGTGCCTGACACTGAAATGCGGGGCCAACCGGGTGATGGCCGAAGACATCACCGCCGCCTATATGGGGCGCGATGCGTCGCGGCGGGTGCTGTCGGGGGATATGACGCGCGGGTCTTCGCAAACCCTGTCGGCGGTGATTTTGTATTTCGATCTGCAAGGCTTCACCAAACTGTCGGAGACCCTGCCCGGCGCGGCGATTATTGAGATGCTGAACGACTATTTCGGCGTCGTGGTGGACATCGTTCAGCAGCGGGGCGGCAATGTTCTGAAGTTCATGGGCGACGGAATGCTAGCCATTTTCAGTATGGATGACATCCCCAATGCGGGCTGTGTGGCCATTGGCGCGGCGTTGGAGATGCGCGCGGCCTTTGGGCCGTTGAATGAACAGCGCGCGGCGGCGGGGCTGGCCACGACCGGCTTCACGCTGGGCCTGCATGCGGGTGACGTGCTTTACGGCAATATCGGCGGCAAGACGCGGCTGGATTTCACGGTGATCGGGCCTGCGGTGAACCAGACCTCTCGCATGCAGGGGATGTGCAGCGCGGTGGATCAGTCCATCGTGATTTCGGCCAAGGTGGCGCGGCCCTTGCTGGATCTTGTGCCGGAATTGGTGTCGCTGGGACAGTATCGATTGCGCGGGGTGCGGGACCGGCAGGAGTTGTTCACGCTGGACTAGACCGCGCGTGTCACCTGTCGCCCAAAGACATCGTGTGGTCGCGCAGCCACGCCATGAAACCGCGCGGATCGGAGTGAAGAAGCTCCAGTTGTTCGTCGGTCAGCGCGGGGCCGACCACGGGTTTTTGCGGCTTGTTGCAGCTGTTGACCACCTCATGCAGCAATAGACCCTGGCGCAAGGTGGCCGCGATGCGGTTGGCCATTTGGTAGGCGCGCGAATTGGCGCCGGGAAAGAAAATCGGCACGACGCGCGCACGCGATTGGCGGATCATCTTGGCGGTAAACACTGCCCATTCGCGTTCAACCGCAGGGCCAAACATCGTATCCGAGGAGGCGACAACGCCCGAAGGGAAGACAGAAATCAGCCCGCCTTCCTTGAGATGGGCCATGGCCTGAGCGCGCATTTCCACGTATTTGCGCTGCGCGTCGGGTTCGTGGGGAAAGGGCACCGGGATCATGTAGGAGGCGGCGACCTCATCAATCCCTGTCAGAAGCGCACGGGTGAGGATTTTGTAATCCGTCCGCCGCCGCCCGATGAGATCGGCAAGGATCATGCCGTCCACCAGCCCATGGGGGTGGTTGGCCACCACAACAACGGGGCCGTCCTGGGGGATGTTGTCGATCTCTTCCTGCGGGGTCAGCAGGGGGATGCCCATGGTATCGAGGGCCGCGCGCCAGAACGGCTGCCCTGTTGGCGCGCCTTTCTTTTCAAAGGCCTTGATCATTTTGACGATGGCGATCTTGCCCGTGAACCATTCAATCGTGCGGATGCAAAAGGAGGTAAACGGCGCGTCAAAGGAATTGGCATAGGTGAGCGACCGGCGGTCATACTTGGTGAAGTTCACCCCGCCCACATCACTTTTGGTCTGATCCTCTTGAAGGTCCGCCACCTGGTTTTTTCCCACCCATGTATCGCCGCCCGCGCAGGCCGGCCTTACATTTCTTCTCCGAACCGGTCGGCCACCAGCGTCTCAATGGCCCCGGCGAGGGCCTCTCTCTCCGGCCCCCAGACGCGCACGTCAATAGTCTTTCCTTTGGACGCTGCCAACATCAAAAGGCCCATGATGCTGTCGGCGCCGCTGGATTGGCCATCATGTGTGACCTCGGCGCGGGCATCAAAGCCTTCGGCGGTTTCAACCAGCTTGGCCGCGGCGCGGGCATGCAGGCCTTTCTCATTCACGATGGTCATTTGCCGGGAAATCGTCTCGGTCATGGTGTGTTGCTCTGCTGAGAAGGCTAATCGGCGGTGACGACGTGGCTGTTGATGTATTTTCGCCCCGCATCCATAGCCGCATTGGCGGCATCTGCAACATCCATGTGCCGGGATTTGGCCAGTTTGATCAGCAAGGGCAGGTTTGCCCCATAGATGATGCGGCGCTTGTCAGGCTGGCAGGCCTTAAGCGACAGGTTGGAGGGCGAGCCGCCGAAAATATCGGTCACAATCACCACGCCGTCGCCTTCATCGACATCATTGGCCGCGCGGCAAATTTCATCCTGTTTGGAGCCGCGATTGCAGTCATTTTCGATGGGGATGCCGCGCAGACCGTTTTGCGGGCCAACCACGTGTTCGATGGCCTTCACATACTCGCAGGCCAGACCGCCATGGGCGACTATCACAATGCCGATCACTGGTTAACGTCTCCTGCTCTGGCGGGGCTTTTGGCCTCTGCTGGATGTGGGGTGGCTTGGGTGGCACGCTCCAATTCGCGGTGTCTTATAGATACGAGCCAACCCTTTTCTGCAAGGGCTTCAGCCAAGGTTTCTGCCATCACGACGCTACGATGTTGACCGCCCGTGCAGCCGAAGCCGATGGCCAGGTAAGGTTTGCCTGCATCGACATAAGCCGGCAGTAAAAGCTGGGCCAGATCGACCACTTTTTCGCGGAAGGCCGCAAAGCGCGGATCTGCGGCGACATAGGCCGCCACCGCGCTGTCGCGGCCGTTTTTGGCGCGCAAACCGGCATCCCAGTAAGGGTTCTGCAGAAAGCGGCAATCCAGCACCATATCAAGGCCGCGCGGCAGGCCGCGTTTGTAGGAAAAGGAATGCACCGTCAGCGCAATGGGGGCCGAGCCGCGAGGCGCGAACCAGCGCGCGAGTTCCCCGCGCAGATCGTTGGGCGACATCTCGGATGTATCAAGCAGCAGGTCCGCGCGCGCCTTGATGGGCCCCAGCAGATCCATCTCGCGATCAATGCCTTCATCGGGGCTGTCGGCGGGGGCAAGGGGATGTTTGCGGCGCGTCTCAGAGAACCGCCTGAGCAGCACATCGCGGTTGCAATCGAGGTAGAGCACTTGCAGCGCGGCATCATGACCCGCGCTGAAGCGATCAATCACTTCGATCAGGCCAAAGGTGGAAAAATCCCGGTTGCGCGGGTCGATGCCAAGGGCCAGCGGTTTGTCAGGCCCCTGCCCATCAAAGACGCGGGGGATCAGCGACAGGGGAAGATTGTCGATCGCCTCATATCCCAAATCCTCCAGTGACCGGATCGCCGTGCTGCGCCCCGCACCGGACGGCCCTGTGACCAGCACAAGGCGGGGGGTGCCATCGGTGAACGTGTCTTGTTCGGTCTCAGGTGTCGTCATCATATGCAATCAAGCGTCTCGCTGTCCCCTTAGATAGGCAATGATGCTTGCGGGAAAATGAGGAAGGTTGGATTTTCTCAAAAGCGTGATTGGAAGCCCCAGGATTTGGGCTGTGTGGTGATCGGGCAAACGGTCGGTTTCCACATCGTCCATCGTGACCATCAGCACCACAGGTTGAGGCCCCGCATGAGGCACCCGCAGGATGCCCACGTGCCGCGCTTCAATGAGGCCGCGCAGGCGGTCGGGGGCGCCTGCCATGAGGGTGTCGCCCTCTGCCCAGACCTGTGTCCGGTCATCTGCGATCAGCGTGGCGCCCATGGCCATCAATTGCAGCGCCAGCCCCGATTTCCCGCTGCCAGAAGCGCCGGAGATCAGCACCGCGCGGCCATCTACGCCCACGCAACTGGCATGAAGTGTTTCGGTTTTGGGTGGTTCGGGGCTGTCTGACACGCCGCCCCCGGTCATGGATTACACCGGCAGGCCTACGACGAAGCGCGCACCCAGCGGGTCAGACGTGGCATCGGCATCGGTGGGGCGGATGTTTTCGGCCCAGATCACGCCGTCATGGGCTTCGACAATCTGTTTGGAAATGCTGAGGCCCAGTCCGGAATTGTTGCCGAAATCCTTTTCAGAACGGTGCGAATAGAACCGTTTGAAGATTTTCTGCAGCGATTGATCTGGGATGCCCGGCCCGGTGTCTTCCACCACGGCCACCACGCGATTGTCGCGTTTGCGCGCCCAGATGCGGATCGCGTCGCCATCTTCGCAGAAACTGATCGCGTTGGTGATGAGGTTGACAAAAACCTGCGCCAGACGCCCTTCGAGCCCGGTGATGACGATGGGCTCATCAGGGAAATCGGTGATGAATTCGACGCCTTTCTTTTCGGCCTCTTCGGTCAGGTACTGGGACAAGTTGCCCAGCATGACCAGCAGGTCGAAGCTTTCCTGTTCTTCCTTCACCAACTCGCTGTCGAGGCGGGAGGCGTTGGAGATGTCGCTGACCAACCGGTCCAGCCGACGCACATCATGTTCAATGACGTCGAGCAGTTTGAGACGCTGATCTTCGCGCTTGGCGAGCCGCATGGTGCCCACGGCAGACCGCAGACTTGCCAGCGGGTTCTTGATCTCATGGGCCACGTCAGCGGCGAATTGTTCATTGCCTTCAATGCGATGGTAAAGCGCGCCCACCATGCCGCGTAAGGCCCCGCTGAGGCGACCAATTTCATCAGGGCGCGCGGTGAGGTCGGGGATGCGGACCCGCCCGCCCTTGCCCTGATTGGACGTGCGGTTGCGCGCACCGCCCACTTCGGCGGCTGCGGCCAGTTCGGCCAGCGGATTGGAAATGGTGGAGGCCAGGATCAGTGACAGCCCGACGGACACGAGCGTGGCCACCAGGAACATCTGCAACACGCCTTCGCGTTCGATCTTGATCAGGTAGGCAATTTCCCCGCCCACACTGGCCATGGCAACCGCGCCCACGGCCACGTCGCCGCGCATCACGGGCGCGGCCACGGTGAAGGGCGATGTGTCTGTGCCGGGGGAGCGCACAGCCTCCGCCACGCCGCTGATGGCATCGGGCACGAGGGCACGTGCGGTGTTTTCGGTGGTCACTGGGGCCTGACGTTCGGCTTCTGTGGAAAAGGGGGCTGAGATTTTTGTCCAAAGCCAGGAAATGACATTGATGATATAGGTGGGCTGGCGTTCGGTCGTGGCCATATCATCGCTTTTGCGCATTCCGGCCAGTTGGCCTTCGGCATCAAAAACATAAACCGACACGCCTTCGCGCACATCAAGCCCGGCCAGCGTGGCATCCACATCAATCCCGTCCCCTGTCACCAGGTTGACGGGCGCGGCTTCGGGCAACTGCGCTTCAAAGACATCGGCAATGAGGATGGTTTCGCGTTGCAGCGCGTTGGCATGCTGCTGCGCCAACCCTTCGCGGGAGGCATTCAGATACAGAATACCCGCCACGAGGATGTTCAGGGCAATCAGGTTGAAGGTGATGATCTTGCGCGTCAGCGAAGCCCCTGTCGAGGACAGGTAGCCACGCTTTTCGCGGCGCTGGCGCACTTCGTCCTCCACCACGTCCTGTGGGGCTACAAAGTCATCTCCGAGGACGACATCATCGTCGTCAATCAGCGTATGGTCACGCACCTGCTCACCTTCTGGCTTGTGCTGGTTGGGCGCTTACTCTTCGTTGTAGCGGTAGCCGATGCCATAGAGCGTTTCGATGGCGGAAAATTCATCATCAACCATGCGCATCTTCTTGCGCAGGCGCTTGATGTGGCTGTCGATGGTGCGGTCATCCACGTAGACCTGATCATCATAAGCCACATCCATCAGCTGATCGCGGGATTTCACGAAACCGGGGCGCTGTGCCAACGCCTGCAACAGCAGGAATTCAGTCACGGTCAGCGATACGTCCTTGCCCCGCCATGTCACTGCGTGGCGCAGGGGATCCATGCGCAGATCGCCGCGTTCAATCACTTTATGTTCTTCTGTTTCCGCAACCATTTCGCCGGAGTTGGCATCCTGCCGGCGCAGAAGCGCGCGGATGCGTTCCACCAGAAGACGCTGGGAGAAGGGCTTTTTGACGTAGTCATCCGCGCCCATGCGCAGGCCCAGAACTTCATCAATTTCATCATCCTTGGACGTCAGGAAGATCACGGGCATCGATGTTTTCTGACGCAGACGCTGCAACAGATCCATGCCATCCATCCGGGGCATTTTCACGTCGAGGACGGCCATATCGGGAAGTTTCTTGCTGAAGGCGTCAAAGGCCTGCTGGCCATCGTTATATGTTTCGACCTCGAACCCTTCGGCCTCAAGCGTCATGGATACCGATGTCAGAATATTTCTGTCATCGTCCACCAAGGCGATCTTGGACATGATAATGTTCCTTATTACTGCTCTGTTTGCCTGCTTTTTTTCAACACTATGCTCAGTTTTGGCCGTTTCGATCAATCCAAAAGTGTGATTCGCGCGCCTTTGCGTGTCCAATGTGCCGCGAATTTGCCTACGAATGGCTAAATTGACTCACTTTTCTGCCTAGCATTTTAGACGTTTCTTCGACTGCAGCTGATGGTTGCGCTAACTTCCGCCCGATCCGCATTTGGTGGCGCTAACGCCCTGAAAGCGGCCTGTTCTTTCGTAAATCCGTCATGTTAAGACCGAAAGAACGGCGCGGTATACCGTGCCGTACCGACATTGATGGACGGGGAAACGGGACCCAACTCTCCGTCCGGATTTCAGGCCGCCTGACGCGGCCAACGCGACCAAGGAGCAACCAGCACATGGCATTCGGACGGGTGAACCCGGAATTTCGGCTTGAAGATCAAGGCATCACAGGGCTGGAGGTGGCTCACTATAACCTGATCGAACCTGCCCTCATCGAGGCTGCGTTGCAAAACGGCGAAGGCCGGTTGGGTCGGGGGGGCACGTTCCTGGTGTCCACTGGTAAGTTCACGGGCCGATCGCCCAAGGACAAGCACGTCGTCAAGACCGAGAGCGTGGCCGACACCATCTGGTGGGACAACAACGCAGAGATGAGCGCGGAAGGCTTTGACGCGCTTTATGACGATATGCTGGCCCATATGCAGGGCGGCACCTATTACGTGCAGGATCTGGTCGGCGGTGCGGACCCGGCGCATTCGATCAATGTGCGGATGATCACTGAACTGGCATGGCATGGGCTCTTCATCCGCCACATGCTGCGCCGTCCGGAGCGCGAGGCGCTGGATCGGTTTGTGGCCGATTTCACCGTGATCAACTGCCCCAGTTTCCAGGCCGACCCGAAAAGGCATGGCTGCCGGTCTGAGACGGTCATCGCGATGAATTTTGACCGCAAGACGATCCTGATTGCAGGTACGGAATATGCGGGGGAAAACAAGAAATCGGTCTTCACCCTGCTGAATTACCTGCTGCCGGAAAAAGGTATCATGCCGATGCATTGTTCGGCCAACCACGCCAAGGGCAACCCGGTGGATACGGCGATTTTCTTTGGTCTGTCGGGCACGGGAAAGACGACGCTGTCTGCTGATCCTGAGCGCATTCTGATCGGCGATGATGAGCATGGCTGGTCGAACCGGGGCACGTTCAACTTCGAGGGCGGGTGCTACGCCAAGACGATCAATCTGGACCCGGAAGCGGAGCCGGAGATTTACGCCACCACGTCCAAATTCGGCACGGTCATCGAGAACATGGTCTATGACGAAGAGACGCTGGAGCTGGATTTTGACGATGACAGCCTGACGGCGAATATGCGCTGTGCCTATCCGCTGGAATATATCTCCAACGCGTCTTCGAATGCCCTTGGTGGGCATCCCAAGAATATCATCATGCTGACCTGTGACGCGTTCGGCGTGTTGCCGCCCATCGCGCGGCTGACACCGGCGCAGGCGATGTATCACTTCCTGTCGGGCTTCACGGCCAAGGTGGCAGGAACCGAGCGGGGCGTGACAGAGCCGCAGCCCACATTCTCCACCTGTTTTGGTGCGCCGTTTATGCCGCGCAGGCCTGAGGCCTATGGCAACCTCTTGCGCGAAAAGATCGCCAAGCATGGCGCGACCTGCTGGCTGGTGAACACGGGCTGGACGGGCGGGGCCTATGGCACCGGTTCGCGGATGCCGATCAAGGCCACCAGGGCGCTTTTGACGGCGGCCCTTGATGGCACGCTCAGCAAGCAAAGCTTCCGCAAGGATCCCAATTTCGGCTTCGAAGTGCCTGAAAACGTGCCTGGTGTGCCTGAGGTCCTGCTGGATCCACGCCGCACTTGGGGCGACACGGAAGGCTATGACGCGCAGGCCGACAAGCTGGTGAAGATGTTTGCCGACAATTTTGAGCAATACCTGCCCTATATCGACGAAGATGTGAAAGCGGCGGCCATCGGGTGATGCCGGGCTTGCCGCACCCTAGCCACGCGCGTCGCCTTGCGGGGATGTGCGGGCTTGCGGCGTTGGTGGCGGCGGGGCCGGGACAGGCGGTGTCACGACCATCCGTGTCCGAGGATGTGATCAGCCTGACCTACGGCTTTTATTGCGATCCGGGGTCGCATCTGGAACGCGAAGCACCCGGTACGATCACAGGCACGATCAGCGTGCCGGACATCATTCCGCAATTTTCTGCGCCCGGGCAAACCGGCCCTGCGACGCTTGGCATCGGCTTTGGCGTGAAGGCCGAGATCACCGCGCGGCTGGAAGGCACGGTCACCATCCTTGTCGAACATCCGCCCCACGGGGCAGACGGGGTGACCGTGGAAAGCTGGCAAAGCACTTTTTCCGCGGATGGGACGAATTTCGCAGGGTTTTCCTTCGATGAACCCTATGAAATGACCCCGGGCCTTTGGCGGTTTTCAGCCACGCGTGACGGGCGGCTGATCTACGAGGTGGAATTTGAAATTCTGCCTGAAGCGCTCAACCCCCTCCCCTCTCTTCCCTGCCCAGGCCCAGTGCCGATATCCTGACGTGAGCGAGACTGCCCGCCAGGGCGGACGAGCCGCCCCGGCGTAGCGCATTTTACACAAACATCTCGGCCAGCGTGATCCAGAGCGGGATCGACAGGATCGCAATCGGCGTGCCCAGCCCGGTAGATGTGCCGATATAGGCCGAGGAGTTCGCCTCCGGCAGGGCCGCGCGGATGGTGGGCGGGCCCGAGATGTCGGAGCTTGACGCGGCCATCACCGACAAAAGCACCACGCCGCCAGCGGAAAACCCGGTCAATTCATGGGCGATCATCCCTGCGCCGAAGCCCAGCGCGCCGTGCAGGAACGGGGCCGTCACACCGTAGAGGATGTAGACATGGGCCACTTTGCGCATCTCAGACAGCCGCGCCCAGGCTTCCATCCCCATGATGATCATCAGGATCGACAGCAGCCCGCGGAACAGCGGTTCATAGAAGCTTTCATAGACACTGTCGGGCCGGGCGAGCAGGCCAAGCGCCAGGCCAGCCAGAAGGGCAGAGATGGCGGCACTTTTCAGCGTATCGGTCAGGATGGACCGGAAGAGACCCATATTCTCACCCGCTTGCCCGTGTGGGCCCGTGCCTGTGCCGCCCCCCAGTGTCACGGTGCCGCCTGCATTGACGGTCGCGCTGGTCGCCTTGCGGGTCGCGGCCATTTTGGCCAGCACGATGGCGGTGACGAGGGCTGCGATATCCATGAAGGGGTAAAGCGCGCCGATGAAGCCTTCGTAGAACATATTCGCGTCATCGAGCATCGCCATGCCTGCCGCCAAAGTGGAGGCAGAGACCGCGCCGAAAAGGCCCGCCGTGGCGTAGCTGTCCATGGAATTGACCCCGCCCAATCGGCTGAGGATCGTGCTGCCTAGAAAAACAATCGCGATGCCCACGACCACCGCACCTATCGCGGGCACGATGAGTTCGGCGAAATTGGCGGAGCGGATGGAGATACCTGCACCCATGCCGACCTTGAGCAGCAGAAGGATCACGACGAATTTGTAGACCGGTTCGGGAATTTCGAATTTGCTGCCCAAGGCAGCCAGCATCATGCCCACGATCAAAAAGGCCAGGGTTGGCTTTTGCATCTGTTCAACCAGCGTGCCTGCAAAGGTGACGATAAGCTCCATCGCGTGTCTCCTGTTCTGCGCTTGGGGAGAGGTAGCGGGGCGCGGGATAAAAATAAAATAGAACTAATAGACCATTTCGTTCTATAAAAAAGAATGTCTTTTCAACTGAACTATCATCACTTGCGGTATTTCCGGGAAGTCGCGCAGCAGGGTCATCTGGGTCAGGCCGCAGATCGGCTTAACGTGGCGCAATCGGCATTGTCGCTGCAAATCAAGCAGTTGGAGGATCGGCTGGGTCATCCGCTGTTTGACCGGGTGGGGCGCAAACTGGTGCTGACGGAAGCCGGCCGTGTGGCGCTGGATCACGCAGACCGGATTTTCAGCGCGGGGGAGGAATTGTTGGCGAGCCTTGCGTCCACCTCGGATGCCACGGCGCCGCTGCGCGTGGGCGCGTTGTCCACGCTATCGCGGAACTTTCAGCTGCAATTCATGCGGCCGTTGATGGCGGAGGGTCGCCATGGGGTGACGTTGAAATCCGGGAACATGCGCAGCTTGCTCAGCGATCTGGAGGCGCTGACGCTGGATGTGGTGCTGACCACGGAAGTGCCGCAAACGCCGGGGTTCGCCGCGCAGAGGATTTCGACGCAGGCGGTGGGGTTGCATGGGACGCCCGAATTGCTGGCGCATGGCACGTTGGAGGAGATGTTGGGGACTGCGCCGCTGATCCTGCCCAGTGAGAGCACCATTCGCGCGGGCTTTGAGAACCTTGTGGGCAAGCTGGGGGTGGAGCCGCGGGTGGTGGCGCATGTGGATGACAT
The DNA here is from genome assembly GCA_038532355.1 of Pseudomonadota bacterium. Lineage (GTDB taxonomy): Bacteria > Pseudomonadota > Alphaproteobacteria > Rhodobacterales > Rhodobacteraceae > Roseovarius. Next base: position 15,500 of record JBCBAT010000011.1, read on the forward strand.
GGCGATGGTGCGGCTTCTGGCGCGGGAGGGGTTCGGGCTGGCGGTTGCGCCTGCGGTGGTTGTGGCGGATGAGATTGCGAGTGGCCTTTTGGCGACGGCGCCCTTTGATCTGGGCATTGAGGAGCCGTTTTTTGCGGTGACGGTGCCGAGGCGATTTCCGCATCCGGCTTTGGCGGGGTTGTTGGTGGGGTAGGCGCAGACTGCGGCGCGGAATCAAGGGCGTAGCCCGCCGCGCCTTCGTCCGCTGCCCGGCAGGTGATTGCGTGCAATCACCGAGAGGAGGGCCCAACCCAGGGCCTGGCGAAACTGTGACGTCAGCGCTTCGTTCGACCAAACAGTGGTACGTGACGATAAAACGCCCTTGCTTGAGAATGGACCGCCAGACCGGGGCCAGGCGAAGGCGCTCTACTTCGGTAGGGTGCCGTCCAGCACGTAGCGGAGAATGTCCACCACCTGGCCCGGCTCGCGCGCGACGGCCAAGGCGGCAGCATTCACCTCTTTCAACGCGTGATCATGTTCGGGCGGTTGCAGAATGATCATGGATTTGCCCAACCCGTAAGCCAGCCCCGCGTCAAAGGCCGCGTTCCATTGTTTGTATTTGTCGCCAAACCGCACAACGACCACATCCGCATCCTCAATCCCCTTTCGCGTCCGGATCGCGTTGACCAGCGCGCCCTTGCGGTCATGCCAGAACTTGTCCGGCTCCGCCCCTAGAATGGCCACACCACAATCGTCGGAAGCCCCGTGATCGGTGACAGGGGCGGAAAACGTCACGTCCAGCCCCTTGGCCCCTTCGACAATCTGGTCGCGCCAGTCGGTGTGAATTTCGCCGCTCAGATACACGTGCAGGGCCATCGGTCTTCTCCTTCATCAGTTGAGGGAAGGAATAGCCCAAGACCGCCGCAGGACAAGCCTAGAACGCCATCTTCCAGAACAAGGGCTTTGTCCGATCCAGCCGCCGCAAATGCTTGCGCCGTTTGATGCGCAGAAATTCGGGCACGTCGCGGGTGGGCGCGAAGCAGAAGGATTTCGGCAGATCGGTATAGAGCGAGCGCGGCGGCAGATCGTGGGGGATCCATTTGAGCGTGGCCCCCGGAAGCGGTTGATGCATGAACACCTCCCGCATCCCGAGCCTGTCGCGCAGCAGGATCAGCAAGTGGGTCATCAAGGCCTTTGCCCAGACCTTGTCGTACTGCGCGGTCAGCCCTGCCTCATAATCCTGCGTATTGCGCAACACGCGCGAGCGTGGCCGGTCATGGCCAAGCCGCTTGAGATGGGCGCGCACAAAGCGCAGCCAGTCGCTTTGCACCTCTTCAATGAGCGCGACGCCCGCGTCCTGATCCACGTCGAGCCGCGCCCAAGCGAGCGTGGGCCGCCCGCGCGTGCGGATGGGATGGAGATCAAATTCAAACTTGCCTCTCTCGCGTGTCCCAATCGTGCGCTGCAAAAGCTGCGCATGATCCGTCGGGAAGCCCAGTTGGACGACGAGGTTGGCACTGGGGCGGCTCATCTGCGCCCATTGCCAATCGCGGTCATGCCAAATGTCATAGGTCACCTCAAAATCCAGCCATGGAGTGTCAAAGACCGCCTCCATCGCCGCGTAACCAGCGTTGGAGAGCGCATCGTAATCCACGGCGCAATCGGCCCGCGCAAGCATCGCCAGATCGTCCACGCGCAGCACACCTCCACCGCCCGCTGCCAAAGGTTTGATCAGCGGTCGGTCGAGCAGCTTGGCGAAAGCACCTTGCCGGACGGCACGCACGGGCGTGTCGGTTTTCAAATGTGCGGCCAAGAGCCAAGCGCTCTCACGGTCGCGGTAGTATGGAAATGGCTCATAAGGCGGCAAGCTCTGCCGCAAAGCCATCGTGGCATCGGGGGTCATAAGGTCTGATCCTGCTGATGGGCGAAAGCCGCCCTGCCGGATTAGACCGAGGGCAACTTAGGTCCGAAATCTGGGCGCGGGGCCCGGAGGGTTGGGTTTGGACATGTCTCTGGGTTCCTTTGGTGAGACGGGTTGCGAGGGGGCTGGATAGGAGGGGAGGTGAGTCGGCTCAAGCCAGTTCACTGCACCCCGAGCGCGCCTGTGGCGGATGGGCAACGTACCGCCGGGGGCACGCGACTTAGTTTTACCATCTTTGTCGGTTATCCCAGCGGCATGACACATCATGATGACAGTATCGCCGCCGTGGCACCGCAGGTGTTGAGCAAATGGGGGTTTTGGGCCCTTCTTACAGGGTCTTTCGCCCTGATCCTGGCCTTCGCGCAAATGGTAGGTCCGATGTTTGAGCCCCAACCGTCGGTTGGCGCGCAGATCGGGGAGATCGCGGGCGACATCAAGCGCAATGCCTGGAATTCTTTCCTGGGTCGGTCAGAGGCGGCGTCTGAGCAGGCCGCGACCAGCATGTGGGTCTATATGGCAATGGTCGCGCCGATCCTGGCCGTGATCGCCATCGTGCTGTCCGTGATGTCCGGCATCTGGCGCGAGAATTGGCGTTTTGCGGTCTATGGCACAGGCCTTGGGGTCGCGGCCATAACGGTGCAGTTTCTGTGGTGGATTGCGCTGCTGATGGCTGGCGCGATGATCCTTGTCGCCATCATTGAAAACATCGGTGACATCTTCAGCTTCGGCGGCTGACGCGTCTGGCGGGGTTATTCCCCGATATTGACGAAAGCCGACCCGTTCCAGCGCCAGAAATTGCGGCCACCGCCGTGGCCATGCAGGCCGATCAGAGGCACCGGCGTGTCTGAGATTTCGCCCACGATGGCGAGGATTTCCTGCACTTCGGTCAGCGTGCCACCCTGGTTGACGTAGAAAATCACAGAACAGACCTGCGCGCCGCAAAACCCACTGCGGCCAAAATCACCCACGCAGGACATCCCGCCATGATCAACGATCAAATCGACCAGGCCATCACCAGTTAAATCGCGCTGATAGACACCATCGACAAAGCGCCCCCCTTGCCCGTTTAGGCACCCTTCCGCAACGTGGCCTTGCAGGATCGCGTCAACTTGCGGTGCGATATCGCTTTGCGCCTGAGCCGCGCCCGTGAGCGTGAGCGATATGGCCAGTGCGAGCCTCATCCCCGCAGCGTGCCGCCCGTGGCCTTGGTGACCTTTTCGATGATCTTGGCGCTGACGGCTTCGATATCGGCGTCCTTGAGCGTGGCTTCCGTCGGTTGCAAGCGCACCGTGATGGCGAGGCTTTTCTTGCCCTCACCCAGCGCGCCGCCGATGAATTCGTCGAAAACGCGGACGTCTTCAATGAGCGCCTTGTCGGCACCGGCGGCGGCGTTGACGAGGGTGAGGGCCTCCACGCTTTCGTCCACCACGAAGGCGAAATCGCGTTCAACGGCTTGCAGATCGCTGATTCTGAGCGCCGCGCGGGTGGCGCCGGATTTGCGCGGCAGGGGGATTTCCGCAGGCCAGAGGGTGAAGCCCACCACGGGGCCTTTCACATCCATCTCGCGCAGCACCTTGGGGTGCAATTCGCCGAAGATGCCCAGCACTTTCTTGGGACCGAGGCAAATTTTGCCGTGGCGGCCCGGGTGCCACCAGTCTTGCGCACCGCGCAGGATCTGCACCTTGGCAGGCGCACCCATCGCGGCGAGGGTGGCCTCGGTATCGGCCTTGGCGTCATAGAGGTCCACCGGGCGGGATGCGCCGTGCACGTCCTTTGGCCCGGTGCGGCCCACGAGGATGCCGCTGACCAACAGGTGCTGTTCTTCGGGTTCCCCACCGTGGAAGGCGTGGCCCACTTCAAAAAGCGCCATATCCATCTGCCCGCGCGCCTGGTTGCGGGCTGCGGCCTGCAAGAGACCCGGCAGAAGCGCGGGGCGCATGTGGCTCATCTCGGAACTGATGGGGTTGGCGAGCATCGTGGCGTCATCGCCGCCACCGAACAGCGTTGCGGAGGCGTGATCGATGAAGCTGTAGGTGACGCATTCATTATACCCCAACGAGGCCACCGTGCGGCGCGCGGCCTGTTCGCGGCGTTGAATGGGGCTGAGGATCGGGCGCGGCACGCCGGTCGTCAGGCGCGGCAGGGGCTTGCCCTTGAGCTTGGTGAGCGAGGCGACGCGCGCCACCTCTTCCACCAGATCGGCCTCGCCTTTTACATCCATGCGCCAGCTGGGCACATGGGCCATATTGCCTTCCATGCGGAAGCCAAGGCGGGTGAGGGTTTGGCGTTGTTCCGCCTCGGGGATTTCCATGCCCACCAGCGATTGGACGCGGGCCGGATCGAGTTTGTAGGCGCGGGAAGTGTCGGGGACAGAACCTGCAACGACCACATTCGACGGCTCCCCACCGCAGAGGTCGAGGATCATCTGGGTGGCCAGTTCGATGGCTTCCATGTTGAATTCGGGGTCAATGCCGCGTTCGTTGCGGTAGCGGGCATCAGAGTTGATCTTGAGCGCGCGGCCGGTCGTGGCGATCTGGATGTGGTCCCAGATGGCGGCTTCGAGAAAGACATCAGTGGTCTCTTCGGTGCAGCCGGTGGCGAGGCCCCCCATGATGCCCGCGATGCTCTCAATGCTTTCATCGTCAGAGATAACCACCTGACCTTTGGAGAAGGTGTAGGTTTTCTCATCCAGACCGACCAGCGTCTCGCCGCCCTCGGCCCGGTGAACGCGCAGGTCACCTTTGACCTTGCCCGCGTCAAAGACGTGTAACGGGCGATTGCGGTCATAGGTGAAGAAGTTTGTCACATCGACCAGCGCGGAAATGGGCCGCAACCCGATAGCGCGCAGGCGTGTTTGAAGCCAGTCGGGGCTGGGGCCGTTCTTCACGCCCCGGATCAGGCGACCGGCGAAGACGTAGCAGCCGTCACGGGTGTCCTCATCAATGGTGACTTTGATGGGGGAGACGAACTGGCCTTCAACATGGGCGGTTTTAGCGGGCTTCATCGTGCCAATCCCGCGCGCGGCCAGATCGAGCGCAATGCCCCGCACACCCAGCGCATCCTGCCGGTTGGGGGTGATTGCGATCTCAATCACCGGGTCGACCTTGGCGGGGTCGTTCTCGGCCAGCCAGTCAGTGAACTTGTCACCCACCTCACCCGACGGCAACTCAATGATGCCGTCATGTTCGTCGGACAGCTCCATTTCCCGCTCGGAACACATCATGCCATAGCTCTCGATCCCGCGGATCTTGCCCACACCGATGGTGGTGTCGATCCCGGGCACGTAAACGCCGGGCTTGGCGATGACCACGGTGATGCCTTCCCGCGCATTGGGCGCGCCGCAAATGATCTGGGTTTCACCTTCATCGGTAGCGACTTGGCACACGCGCAGACGATCCGCATCCGGATGCGCCTCGGCCTTCAGCACCTTGCCGATGGTAAACTCAGCGAGGCGCGCCGCCGGGTTCGAGATATCTTCCACCTCCAGCCCCAGATCGGTGAGCGCATCTGCGATCTCATCGACCGAGGCGGTGGTGTCCAAATGATCCTTGAGCCAGGAAAGGGTGAATTTCATGTCTTTGGCGCCCGCTTGCGGATTGATGTCCATAGGGCATGTAGCGGATATGCCTCATAGGGAAAAGGGGGCGCTGCCCCCGACGTCGAAACCAAGGTTTCGACGCCCCCCCGGGATATTTCTGGCCAAAAGAAGCGTGCGGCGGTTTTCTGCGCCGCCCCGTGTTTCTTCTGGCTAAAAAAATCCCCGCCGGAGGCAAGAAGACTTATATATGCTACAAGCAAGCGCGCCCTTCGCCACGTCAGCGCGACATCATGGCGCAATAAATGAACAATTGACTTATCGCACGCGCAAAATAGTTGCGCTGCAAGTGCGAAGTAGATAGACCAGCCCGACTGGAGATGAAGGAGAGTGATTCATGGCTCATGACGGACAGGATATGGCGCTCAACACGCCTGTATTGCTTGATAACCTTCTGTCGCTGACAGAAGCCGCTGTTGCCCCGGTGGAGGGCATCCTGGCCACGGCCAAGGCGCGGCTTGAGGATATGGTGATGGTTGATGGCCGTGTCTCCGGCGGCAAGATTGAGGCCAATCAGACCGCCGCTCATGGGTTGGCGTGGCTGGCCACATACGTTGAGTCCCTGCGCCAAATGCAGAACTGGGCCAAGCGGCTGGACGCGGATGGCAAGTTTGGCGAAGTGGAACAGCTGATCCATCAGATCGCCTTTGGCGAATACCTCTGGCAAATCTATGGCGGCATGCAGATGAACCAGGCGGAAATCATCCGCCTGCAGGATCTGGGCCTGAGTCAGGAGGACATGCGCGGGATGATGATACCGGAAATCCAGACGCTGACCCAGACCGGCAACACCCAAGCCGCGCGGATGCGGCTGGTGGAGTTGATGCAGGAGCGGGCGGCGGAAATCACCGTGGGCGCAAGCGGGCTGGACGAAGAGCTGGAGATGATCCGCGAGCAGTTCCGCCGTTTTGCCATTGAGAAGGTCGAGCCCTTTGCCCATGACTGGCACCTCAAGGATGAGCTGATCCCGATGGAGATCATCGAGGAACTGGCTGAGATGGGTGTCTTTGGCCTCACCATCCCAGAAGAATATGGCGGTTTTGGTTTGTCGAAGGCGTCGATGTGCGTGGTGTCGGAGGAGCTGTCGCGCGGTTACATCGGTGTGGGCTCATTGGGCACGCGGTCTGAGATTGCGGCAGAGCTGATCATCGCGGGCGGCACAGAAGAGCAAAAGCAGAAATGGCTGCCAAGGCTGGCCAGCGCGGAGACGCTGCCGACGGCTGTCTTCACCGAGCCTAACACCGGCTCTGACCTCGGCGCGCTGCGCACCCGGGCCGTGAAGGATGGCGATGACTACCGCATCACAGGCAATAAGACTTGGATCACCCATGCGACACGTACGCAGGTGATGACGCTGCTGGCGCGCACCAACCCTGACAGCACTGATCACCGTGGTCTCAGCATGTTCCTGGCAGAAAAGACGCCGGGGACCGATGAGAACCCCTTCCCAACCGAAGGCATGACCGGCGGTGAGATTGAGGTGCTGGGGTATCGCGGCATGAAAGAATATGAGCTGGGCTTTGATAACTTCCACGTCAAAGGGGAAAACCTGCTTGGCGGGGAAGAAGGCAAAGGCTTCAAGCAGTTGATGGAGACGTTTGAGAGTGCGCGCATTCAGACCGCGGCCCGCGCCGTGGGTGTGGCGCAATCGGCGCTGGATATCTCCATGCAATACGCCATTGACCGCAAGCAGTTTGGCAAGTCGCTCATTGAATTCCCGCGCGTGGCCAGCAAGCTGGCGATGATGGCGGTGGAGATCATGGTGGCGCGGCAACTGACCTATTTCTCCGCTTGGGAAAAGGACAATGGTCGTCGGTGTGACCTGGAGGCTGGCATGGCCAAGCTGCTGGGCGCCCGCGTGGCCTGGGCGGCGGCAGATAACGGCTTGCAGATCCATGGCGGCAACGGCTTTGCGCTGGAATACAAGATCAGCCGCGTGCTGTGCGATGCGCGGATCTTGAACATCTTTGAAGGGGCGGCCGAAATTCAGGCGCAAGTGATTGCGCGGCGCCTGCTGGCCTGACAACCCGTTCAAATTGATAGGTAAACCCGGCCCGTGCGGTCGGGTTTATTTTTGTTTGACAGACCAAGCCCCTTCCCCCGATGGTTGAATGACTGGAGGGGACATGACGGGTAAACGGGATCCGGCGAAGCTGTCGGACAATGAACGTGTGGAACGCGCGCGGCTGGCCAAGGATCACGCCGCGTGGTCCGCGCGGATTGCAGAATACGAGGGCAGCCAGAGCGTGGCCGATATCGTCGCGCAGCTGCGGCGCAGGGCACGGGTCGCCAACACGCGCGCCATCGGCGTGCTGATCGTGCTGATCATGGCGGTTCTCTTTGGGCTGGCGGCCTATGTCGTGTGGCCGGTGGTCCGGCAATATGTGGACGGACAGCGCGCAGAATTGCAGCGCGCTCTGGAGGCGATTGAGGCCGCGGATGAGGATCTGAGCCGCGATCGAAACACAACGATTGGAGCGCTTGGAGCGTCGCTGGATTCGCTGGGCGATGTTGTCACGGGTGGCGTACCATTTGATCAGGACGTCGTCGTCTATGGCAACACAGGCCATTTCGAACTGTCGGACGGCGGCCTCATCATTTATGGGCGCGACGGTGGACTTCTTCGGATCGGCCAAGATGGAAACAGCTTTGACGAATTTCTGACCAACGAAAGCAGGTTCTTGGAAGGTTATGTCGCACTCGGGAATGGGGCGCATCTGCTTTATGGCTCAGACGGCATCTTTCGCATCAACGAGGACGGGCAAACCTACGAAACGCTATTTTTTCGGGAGCAAACAACCTTTTTTAATCATTATGAAAGGGAAGATGGTTCTTACCTGCTGTTTGGTGATCATACGATCGCGAAGGTGGATGAAGAAGGTGAACTGGCCACGGCTTTAACACCACCATCAGACAACGAATACCAGTTCATCCTGCCACTGACAGGGGGAGGCTATGTTCTTTATGGCTGGCAAGGAGCGGTTCTTTTGGGAAAAGAAGCGCAAAGTGCAACAGTGATCGCTTCTGTACCGGACGTTTTTCTGAATGAACACATACAGCTAGATGACGGTACATTCGTTGTATACGGAGACGGTGTCGCCCTTGCGATAGATAAAAATGGACAGCTGACACGAAAGTTGGACGTCGAAGATACAAATCGTTCATACTACGAGACCGTTTTGACGGATGGCACTGTATTGACGACCAACGGGAAAGACATCTACCGCGCAGGACCAAACGATTTTGCGTTTGAAGTCATCGACACAGACCTGAACTTCAATCTCGAAGGGTTTGCGGTTCTTGAAGACAAAAACCTTCTTATGTACGGGCGCGAGGCCGTGCTTCGCATAAACGCTTTGGGCGAGATCGTTGAAACGGTCATGATTGGAGAAAACCAACAGCTATACAATCATGTCGTTCAGAATGATGGCACTGTGCTGATCTATGGGCGCGGCTCGATCTACAAATATGATCCAACGACGCAGAAAACCGAAGAGAGTTTCGTGCAAGGGGATGTTACTTTCTCGCGATCAGCATCGCTGAAGGATGGGTCGATCATTATCTACGGATCTGGCCGCGTGCTTCATGCGCCGCAAGGATCAGGCAGTATAGACATTTTGTTTTCCAGCGCTGAAGATATTTTCTTTAGCGATAAGATTTTAGAGGATGGATCCACGCTGCTTTTTGGCGGAAGCAGCGCGCTGATCATTGAAGGTACCGGGCAAACTGCGGAATTGCTTGCCAGCCTTGATAGCCAAAGCCAGCTCTTGAATGTTGCACAGCTTCAAGACGGCGCGACCGTCATTTACGGCAGAGGTTCGATTGTAAGTATAAGTCCTGACCGAAGTACGATCAAACAGCACACCCTCCCGGTCGATGCAGGGCTCGGCAATCATTTCACGCGCGCAGATGGACGATTGCTGATGTATGGTAGCAAAGGCGCTGTTTTTGCTTATGATCCAAAAAATCAGGACGTTGAGCGGATGCCAAGCGGCACACTGGCCCCATTCGAGGGCCACGCCTTACTGAAAGATGGTAGCGCCGTTTTCTACAGCGTGACCGGAGCAGCAAGCAAATTTCCAGGCAGTGTAACGCGGGACTTTGATGACCTGTTGGCATCCATCCGGGGCTTTTCGCAGCCGGATCAGGATCAGGCGATCCGGGTGTTTCTGCAAGAAGACCTCGCCAATTATGATTTCGATGAAAAGGATGCCGCACTCAACCAGATCAATACGATCATCGCGCAGCGCACAGTGCTGGCGACGCGGAAACTGGAGACGCAGGCCACGCAGGATGACTTGCCCACAGGGGCCTACTTCCTGCAACAACAACGTCAAAGCTTTCGGCAGTTCATGCAGGATTGCCGAGGCGTGACGCCTGTGGCGGTGGGCTCTGCGCAGGCTGGGACGCCTCAGGCGAACGGGGTGGCGGGTGACCCTGATGAGATCACCCTGGCCTGCACGCAAGCCTGGATGAAGAAACTGGAAGCCGAAGCCGGGACCTGGTGGCAGACGCTGGCGCAGCAAATTCCGCCCGGTATCCTGTTGCTGTTCCTGCTGGCCACGCTGGGGGCGCTTTATCGCTACAACCTGCGCCTGGCGGGGTTTCATGCCTCACGCGCGGACCTTCTGGAATTGATGAGCATGGGTCAGCCCAGCAGCAAGAACATGTTTGTGGAGTGGGACAAGGATAACTTCTCTCGCATCACTGAAGCGCTGGCCGCCGACAAGGTGGAGTTTGGCAAGGGAACCCTGCCCACCGATCAGGCGATTTCGATGGCGCAGGCCATGCTCAACAGATAGCGCCAAGGCCATGGGCGACATCGCGCCCTGGCACCTGTTAGCCGAATAGAAACCTATTTTCGCGATCCTGATGCGTAGCCGCGCGGGTGTGCCCCGCCGTCTTGATCCAAAGACAGGCTCAAACACAGGAAAGACGCGATGCCCCGCTACGATGCCGACTGGTTCCAAGACACATTGAATGCGATGCATGACATGATGTTGGTCAAAGGGCCGCGATCCAATCTGCTTTGGGCCAACAAGGCGTTTCTGGATTACTATGGCATGACGGAAGCGGAACTGATCGACATGGTCGATGCCGACCACAGTGATCCGGACGCCACGTTACAATATGTGATCGACGACAAGACCGTGGTGGACACCGGGCAGTCGCTGGACATCCCGCAGGAACCTGTGACCGACGCTCATGGCAATGTGCGCCTGTTTCACACCATCAAATCCCCGGTCTTTGAAGGCCAGACCGTGACCCGCACCGTGGGCATTGCGCGGCTGTTGGAGGACACGGATATCCCCACGCGCCATATCAATCACGATGATGCCAAAGCATTTGTCGCCCCCCTTCAGGTGCTGACGCGGTCGTTTCCCAATCCGATGATGATGGTCGATGTGCAGGCGCGGGTTATCCAGAAAAGCCCGCTTTGGGAGGCAACATTTGGCGCCCATGACGTGAAGGCCAACAGTTTTTTCGAAGACGCCTATCCCGGCCTGACTGCGCTGTCCCAAGGGATTGACGCCTGTTTGCGAACGGGGGAAAGCCGTAACCTGACGGTCACCTATCCGGCAGATGATTCCGCAGATGATCAACAAGGGCGCATATACACAATGCAGATCAGCCCTTGGGCGTTCTCCGACGGGGTCATCGGGGGCGTGACAGTGATCGCCACGGATGTGACGGGCCTGCATGACAAGACCCGGGATTTGCAAAGCGCCAATGATGAATTGACGCAATACGCCTATCGCGCATCCCATGATCTCAAGGGGCCCATTTCCACGGTGAAGGGGCTTGCCGGGCTGATCATGGAGGACATCGCAGACGGCGCCATGGATGAGGCTGTCGACAGCACCAGGAAGATCATTACGATGATGGAACGGCTGGACTGCAACGTGAAATCCCTGCTGGATCTGGCACGTGCTGATCTGGACGGTGGGGAGGCCTGCACCGTGGACCTTTCGCAACTTCTGTCAGAGATCTGTGAGGGGCTATCGGGCTATTCCACCCGTGCGGGTGTGGCCATTGAGAACAATCTCGACGTGCGACACTTGCGATCGCAGCCAGTGCGCTTGCGGCAGATCATTGAAAACCTGATCGCCAATTCCATCCGCTATCATGCGCCTGATCGGGACGAAAAATTCGTGCGCGTGCGCAGCATGTTAACCGATGCCGGTGTGGCCATTGAGGTGGCGGATAACGGGCGAGGCATCCCCAAAGAGGCCGGGAACCGCATCTTTGATCGCTTCACCCGGTTCAATCAGGACAGCATTGGGTCCGGTCTTGGGCTGGCCATCGTGAAGAAGAATGTCGATGCCCTGTCGGGGCATATCGATGTGAAATCCAGTGATGCAGGAACGGCGATCTGCGTGACGGTTCCCGATTTCGACGCCAAGGAGGCACGACAATGACGCTCACCATCCTCGTCGTTGATGACAATCCTGCGGATCGCTACCTGCTGAAACGGCGGCTCAAGAAGGTCGATATTGACCTTGAGGTGTTGGAGGCGGAGAACGGCGAGGCCGCGTTGCAGGTGTTTTCAGACTACCAAAGCAAACGCGATGCAGACCCCGACAGATACCCGCCGCTGTTCGTGTTTCTGGACATCAACATGCCCATCCTCGACGGGTTCGGGTTTCTGAGCGCGTTCCACCACGTCACCGCAGCGCCTGACTTTGCACCGCCCACGGTGGTGATGTTTACCTCATCGGGTCGGCAGGAAGACAGGGATCGGTCTTTGCACTGGGATTTCGTGAAGGAATACATCGTCAAGGGGGAGCTATCGCCGCAGAACCTCAAGCAGATGCTGCGCGACCACATGTTGGCAGTGGAAAAGGTGTAGGCCGCGTTCAGGGCGCGGGGCCTGCTGACGCGGCTATTTTTTCTGCATCCGGGCCACCATGGACAGGATCATGCGGCGGGGCATCAGCGGGGTCAGCCAGTTCAGAACGACATTGAGACGCGGATCGTTGATCGCGATCAGGGCACCGCGTTGCATCGCGTCATATCCGATTTTGGCGACCGAGGCCGCAGAGGCCCCTTTTTGCCGGGCCAACCCGGTGCCCCCCAGATCCGCCGTGGCGACAAATTCGGTGTTCACCAGCCCGGGGCACAGCGCGGTTGACGTGATCCCGTGGTCGCGCATTTCCTGATCGATGGCTTGGCTGAAGGAGGTCACGAAGGCCTTGGTCGCGAAATAGGTGGCCTGATAGGGGCCGGGCATGAAACTGGCGGTGCTGGACACTTGCAGCATCTTGCCACCCGCCCTGCCCTTCATGTCATTTCCCACAAGATGGCTAAGCGTGACCAACGCGCCGATGTTGAGGTCGATCATCGCCTGATCCTGCGCGATGTCACGATCCAGGAATGCGCCATGCCCGCCGAAGCCGGCATTGTTGATCAACACGTCGATGTCGATGCCCTTGGCCTTGACCGCCTCAAAAAGTGCGGTGGCCTGTTTGGGCGTGCCCACATCCATGGCGATGACGGTGACGGAGACGCCATGGGCGGCCTCCAGTTCCTTTTTGAGCGCAGTGAGCGGCGCCTCCCGCCGCGCGGCGATGACAAGATCGCCGCCTTTGGACGCGTGGTAGCGGGCGAATTCTGTGCCGATGCCAGCGGAAGCACCGGTGATGAGGGCTGTGTTGGGCATGTCTGTCCTCCTGACACGGTCACGCGACAAGCTAGTACAAAGCGCGCAGCAAAACCAAAGTTATCCCCGGGAATGCCACAAGAATGGCCACTCTGACGATATCAGAGGCCACAAAGGGGATAACGGATTTGTAGGTGTCCATCATCCGGGTCTTGGGATCCATGGAGTTGATCACAAAGAGGTTCATCCCCACGGGCGGTGTGATAAGCCCCACTTCCACCACGATCAGCACGAGGATGCCGAACCAGATGGCAACTTCTTCCGGGGTCATGCCGAAATCGAGCTGAGAGATGATCGGGAAGAAGATCGGGATGGTCAGAAGGATCATCGAGAGGCTGTCCATGAGGCAGCCGAAGATGAGGTAGAGCGCGAGGATGCAGATGAGAACGGACCACGGTGACAGGCCCAGCGACACCACCCATTCGGAGAGTTCCTGCGGCACTTGCGTCAGCGCCAGGAAGCCGTTGTAGAAGGCCGCGCCAAGAATGATGAAAAAGATCATCGCGGAATTCCGGGCCGTGGAATGAAAGCTTTCGATCAGCGTGGCCCGCGTCAGCCCGCCGTTGAAAAGCGCAATCAGACCTGTGCCCGCGGCCCCCACGGCGGCCCCTTCGGTGGGGGTGAACCAGCCCATATAGATGCCGCCGACAACCAGCAGGAAGACCAGCAGCACGGGCCAGATCTCCAACAGCGCGCGAAGGCGTTCGGCGGCGGGAACAGGAGGGCAGAGACCCGCGCTGTCGGGGCGCAGCCGGACGTAGATCGCGATGGTCAGCATGTATCCCAAGGCCGCAAGAAGGCCTGGGATAAAGGCCGACAGGAACAGCTTGGCGATGTTTTGTTCGGTGAGGATGGCGTAGATCACGAGGATCACAGACGGCGGGATCAGGATGCCAAGCGTACCGCCAGCGGCCAGCGTGGCAGTGGAAAAGCCGCCGGAATAGCCGTAGCGTTTGAGTTCCGGCAGGGCGACCTGGCTCATGGTCGCCGCCGTGGCCAGAGAGCTGCCGCAAATGGCCCCGAACCCTGCGCAGGCCCCGACGGAGGCCATGGCCACGCCGCCTTTGCGGTGGCCAAGGAAGGCCGCTGCGGCACGGAAAAGCGCTTGGGACATGCCGCCAAGCGTGGCGAAGTAGCCCATCAGCAGGAACATCGGGATAATGGAAAGCGAGTAGCTGGAGAAGGTGGAGTAGGTTTCGTTCTTGAGGCGCGAGAGGGCGACAGTCATGCCATCCGTGACAAGGTAAAGCCCGCCCAGCGCCACCAGGAACATCGCGAGGCCAATGGGCACGCGCAGGAAGATCAGCCCCATCAGGACAGGGAAGGAAGCGATCCCGATCTCCAGCGCAGTCACAGGTCGACCTCACCCGGATCGGGGAGCGAGCCCGCCAAACGGGCGAGCGCCATGTAGAGGGCTACGAGGGCGGCCACCGTGGCGGCAAAAAGGCTCGCGCCATAGGCCCACCAAATGGGGAATTGCAGCATGAAAGTGGTTTCATTGAACGCCATTTTGTCGAGCGTGCCGACATAGAGCCGCTGCGCGATCAGGATGAGAACAGCGGCGAAGATGAAATCCACCAGCACGCCGATCACCCGGGTGAAAGCGGCGGGCATGTGGGAGGTGAAAATGTCGACGCTGGCATGGCCTCGGGTGATTTGGCACAGCGGCAGAAAGGCAAATATGGCGAAGGCCATGCCTGCCTCGACCAGTTCAAAATCGCCCAAAAGCGGCCCCACGCCGATGCCGATCAGCCAATCGGCAGGCCCGGGGATCAGGCCTTGCAGAAAATCGCTGTGCAGCCAGCCGTTGAGGATGCGGCCTGCCACGGACACACATGTGATCAGGACAAGCGCCAACAGCACCAAACCGCCAAGCACGGCCATCCATCGGGCCAGTGTCAGAACAGCCTTGTGCATCAAACACCCTTTTCAAAAGCGGACCGGCGCCCCTTAGCGCATTTGCGGGACAATCGGAATCTCTTTTCGCTGTCTCTTCGAACGCGAAAAGAGATACATTTTACCGACAATCCCGCAAATGCGCCCAGAGGCGCCGGTCGCGGATCAATCTGAATTACTGAGACTTCTCGGCAATCAGCGCCTTGGCCTGATCCACGAGCGCTTGGCCGTCAAAGCCCTTCTCGTTCATCTCGGCGATCCAGTTGGCCTCCACATTGCCCGCGGCGACCTTCCATTCGGCGATCTGATCGGGCGTCAGGTCGATGATGTTGTTGCCAGCATCTTCGGCCAGTTTGCGCGCGGGGCCATCGCTGTCCTGCATGGTCTTGCCAGCGAGGGCGGAGAAATCCGCACCGGATTCGGCGTCAATGATCGCCTTGAGGTCATCGGGCAGCGCGTCCCACTTGTCCTTGTTCATCGCGAAGATGAAGGCGGCAGTGTAGAGCGGTTCATCGCCGAAGGTCGTGTGGTTTTTCACCAGTTCCGGCACTTTCAAAGCGGCCGTCACCTCCCACGGGATGACGCCCGCATCGATCACACCTTTGGAGAGCGCCTCAGGCATCGCGGGCACGGGCATGCCCACGGGTGTTGCGCCCAATTCGCCCAGCATGCCGGTGATCACACGGGTCGGGCCGCGCACCTTCATGCCGTTGAGGTCGGACACGGACTCAATGGGTTTGTTGGAATGGATCACGCCGGGGCCGTGGACCCAGACACCGAGGATCTTCATGTCCTTGAAATCACTGTCCATCATGTTGGCTTCGGCATATTCCCAATAGGCGCGGGAGGTGTCTTCGGCATTGGTCATCATGAAGGGCAGTTCAAACACTTCGAGCTGCGGGAAGCGACCGGGCGTGTAGCCTGCCACCGTCCAGATGATATCGGCTACACCGTCCACGACCTGGCTTGCCAGTTCCGGGGGCTTGCCGCCCAGCTGCATCGACGGGAAGTGATCAATCTGGATGCGCCCGTCGGAGGCGGCCATCACCCGTTCGGCCCAAGGCACGAGGATGAGGTTCGGCACATTGGCCTGCGGCGGCAGGAACTGGTGCATCTTCAGCGTCACGTCCTGGGCGAGGGCAGCCCCGCTCAGGCTGGCGGCCATAAGCGCCGCAGCGGCGGTGCGGGCCGCAAGTTTCATGAATGTCATCTGGGTCTCCTCCCTTGGAAGCCGGTCTTACGCGCGGCTGTTCCGCCCGTGGTCGCCCATCAGTCTGACACCGATCCTGAGCGTTATGCAACCGTGAAAGACTAGGCCACGCGGCGGCCGCGGGAATAGACTTCGCGTACCGCAGGGGCGACGCCACGCCGGGCGAAACGGATGAGATCAGCGCGCGCGCCCACCTCCAGCGTGCCACGATCGGCAAGCCCCGCCGCCCGGGCGGGGTTCACCGTGACCGTGGCCATACCGCGCGCCATGTCCTGCCAGATATCCCCCAATTGCACCGCCGCCATAAGCAGTGCAGAGGGCACATAGTCAGAGGACAGGATATCCAGATGTCTGGTCTCCGCCAGATCGGCGGCCGCCACATTGCCCGAATGGGATCCGCCGCGAATGAGGTTGGGCGCACCCATCATCACCGCGATGTCGTGGGCATGGCAGGCCTCTGCCGCCTCCCGCGTGGTGGGGAATTCGGCAAGCTTGATGCCGTAGCCTGCGGAGGTGGCGACCTGGTCTTTGGTCGTGTCATCATGGCTGGCCAGAACCGCGCCGAACCGCTGGGCAGCCTTCACTGTTTCCTGTTCGTGACGTTCGCCATAAGTGTCGCGCAGTTCGCGAAGTTGGGCGATATGGGCCTCAAAGCCTTCATCCGTAAGCCCGTGCTTACCCATCACATAGGTCCGCAGCTTTGAGATATCGCGAAACTGGCGCTGACCGGGGGTGTGGTCCATCAGGCTGACGAGACCCACGCGGTCCTGATCGGTGAATTCATCCAGTTCATCGACCAGGGTGGCCGAACAGACTTCGGCCCGAAGGTGCAGGAAATGGCTGATCTTGAGCGCGTCAGCCTCGCGCATGTCCAGAAGTTCCGTGGCGAGGCCGCGGGCATATTTGCCATAGCGCGCCTGACCTTCGGGGATCGATCCCACGCGCATGGCGTCGAACACGGTCGTAATGCCAGTGCCGGCCAGTTCCGCGTCATGGGCAAGGATCGCGGCGTCATGGGGCCAATCGACCTTGGGGCGCGGTTGGATGTGGCGTTCGAGGTTGTCGGTGTGCAACTCAATGAGGCCGGGGGAGACATAGTCGCCATCGCAATCCGTGGCACCCGCTGGCACGGCTGACCCATTGGAGATGTCGGTGATCTGATCGCCCGAAAAAGCAATCGCACCGGTCACGGTTTCCCCCGGCAAGATCAATGTGGCATTGGCGAGGACATGGGTTTGTGTCATGGCTTAACCTCGGGGTTGGACCTGCGCAGGAGAGGGTCATGAATTTCAAGCGCTACGCCGTTTACTACGCGCCGCCGCCCGGGCCGCTGGCCGAATTCGGAGCGGCGTGGCTGGGATGGGATATGGAGCGTGGCGCGGCT
This sequence comes from Pseudomonadota bacterium, assembly GCA_038532355.1. Classification (GTDB taxonomy): domain Bacteria; phylum Pseudomonadota; class Alphaproteobacteria; order Rhodobacterales; family Rhodobacteraceae; genus Roseovarius. The sequence continues at coordinate 33,145 of JBCBAT010000011.1, forward strand.
GTGGCGCATCCCGATTTGCCCGGCCTGCCCTTGCCGGTGGAGGAGATCACCGCCACACCGCGCAAATACGGGTTTCATGCGACCCTGAAGCCGCCCTTTCGGTTGGCTGAAGGACGTACCGAGGCAGAGTTGGTGGAGGCGGTGGCCATCCTCGGGTCGCGCACCTTTCATCCGGTCAAGGATTTGCGGCTGAACGTGACGGCGCTGGGTCGGTTCTTGGCGCTGACGGCTCAGGGCAATGTGGCGCAGCTGAGTGGGTTGGCGGCGATGTGTGTTGAGACGCTGGATATGTTCCGCGCGCCTGCTGGCGAGGCGGAACTGGCGCGGCGACGCGGGGCGGGGCTTAGCCCGGGGCAAGAGGCGATGCTGGTGCGCTGGGGCTACCCTTACGTGATGGATGAGTTCCGCTTTCACATGACGCTGACGGGCAAACTGCCCAAAGCGGTGTTGCCTGAGGTGCATGCGGTGTTGGATCAAGCGCTGGATGGGGTGATCCCCGATCCTTTCGCACTGGATACGATTTGCCTGGTGGGCGAGGATGATGAGGGGCGGTTTCACCTGATGCACCGTCACACGCTTTCGGCCTGAAACCGGTCAAGCGCGGTCAGGGCTTTTGCGGCGGTGTCCTCCAGTGGCCCGACATTGGCAATCTCGATCACCGGGCCTGCATCCTTTGGCAAGTCAAACGCCGCCCGCGCGAGCCGGTCCGCAATGTCATCCGCGCTTTCCCGCCCCCGTGTGGCCAGCCGCTGGGCCAGCACGTCGACCGGTGCCGTAAGGGACAGTGTGACGAAATGGTCAAACTGCGCCGCCGCCTGCCCCAGCACCCGACGCGACAGGTTCACCAACTGGATCCCGTCGCCGCCCAACTGCGCCCAAGGCACACCGTAGCGCAGCCCGTGGGCAGGCCAGTGGAGCGCGAAATCACCCGCCGCGATCATGGTGTCAAACTGCGCCTCCGTGACGCCGTCAAATGCCTCCCCTCCAAGATGTTCGGACCGGGTAATGGCCCGGCGGATGAGGGTGACATGGGGCGCGCGCGCGGCCATCGCCTCCATCACGCTGTCTTTGCCAACGCCGGACGGGCCAACAACACCCACCAGAAGCCCTGCCATCACGCGGCCTGCGGGGTGAAATGTGACACGTCCACCTCCCGGTCACAGACGCGGTCGCGTGCGGCAACGTCATGGAAGATGCCCAGCACGGCGGCACCGCGATCCTTGGCCTCTTCGATCAAGGTGAGAACCGTGTCGCGGTTGGTGGCGTCCAAGCTGGCGGTGGGTTCGTCCAGCAGAAGCGCGGGGTAGTCATAGGCAAAGCCACGCGCGATGTTAACGCGCTGCTGTTCGCCACCCGAAAAGGTGGTGGGGCTGAGTGACCAAAGGCGCTGAGGAATGTTGAGGCGGGTCAGTAAATCTTCCGCGCGGGCGCGCGCCTCCTTTGCATCTGACCCGGTGATCAAAAGCGGCTCTGCGACGACATCGACGGTGGGGACGCGAGGCACGACGCGCAGGAATTGGGAGACATAGCCCAGCGTGTCTTTGCGGAGCGCCAAAATCTCGCGCGGTTGGGCGCGGGCCACATCGACATCGCCCACAAGGATCTTCCCGGAATTGCTGAGGTAATTGCCGTAGATCATGCGCATCAGCGTGGATTTGCCAGCGCCCGACGCGCCGGTCAGTGCCACGCATTCGCCCGGGCTTACCCGCAAGGACGCACCCGCCATGACAGGGATCACCGCTCCGCCCTGATTGTGCAGGGTGAAGTTTTTGGACAGTTCCGCGACCTCGATCATATCCCGTCCTTCATCTTGCCAAAAATACTCATATCCCGCCCTGCCCCATCACACCTGAAGCACCGACGAGACGAGCAATTGCGTGTAGCCATGCTGAGGGTCATCCAGCACCTGATCGGTCAGCCCGGTTTCCACCACGCGCCCGTCCTTCATCACCATCAGGCGATCCGCCAGAAGGCGCACGACGGCCAGATCATGGGTGACGATGATGGCCGACAGCCCCATTTCGCGCACCAGCCCGCGAAGAAGATCGAGAAGCCTCGCTTGGACGCTCACGTCCAGACCGCCGGTGGGTTCATCCATGAAAACCAGCCGCGGGCCGGTGACCAGATTGCGCGCGATTTGAAGGCGTTGCTGCATGCCGCCAGAAAATGCGCTTGGGCGGTCATCGACACGGTCCTCGGCAATTTCCACGCGCCCCAGCCAATCGACGGCGGCTGCACGAATATCGCCATAGTGGCGTGCGCCGACGGCCATCAGGCGTTCACCCACATTGCCGCCCGCACTGACCCCCATGCGCAGCCCGTCGCGGGCGTGTTGATGGACGAAGGCCCAATCTGTGCGGCTGAGCATGCGGCGTTCGGGTTCGGACATGGTGAGGGTGTCGCGCAGACCGGCCTCACGCGTGTCGAACATGACTTCGCCGCTGTCCGGGTCCAAATGGCCCGCAAGGCAATTAAGCAGGGTCGATTTGCCCGACCCGCTTTCGCCGACGATGCCCATAACTTCGCCGGGATAGAGGTCAAAGCCGACATCAGCGCAGCCAATCCGGGACCCGTAGGTCTTGGTCACGTCGCGGACAGACAGAAGCGGGGTCATGGCAGTTCCTTTGCGAAACGCAGGATTTCACGGTTCATCGCCTCTGGGTCGTCGGAGGGGATGTGGTGGCCGGTGTCGAGTTCGACGATTTCCGCGTGCGGACAGGCCGCGCGCACCATGTCTCGGTACGCTTCTCCGGTGAGCAAGCTGCGGGCGCCCACCTGCACCTGCAACGGCACGCGCAGATTTTCGAGTGCCGCGGCCCCGTCAAAGCGGCCCGCCACGATCAAGGCATCCGACAGGCCGGACGGGTCCCCGTTGCGGAGCGTGTCGCGGAACCGCGCCTGGCCTTGCGCGTTGTCAATGCGGCTGCCGACGACCTTGGCGATCGTGCCCATCCCCGGTACGCGGGTGACGATGGGGGCCACGAAAGGCGTGTACCAGGAGATGATCTTCAGCGGCGCACGCAAGGGCGTGTCGACCAGAACCAGCCCACGCAGGTGATCGGGGTAGCGGTTGGCAAAGGCCAGCGCCACCATGCCACCCAGCGAAAACCCGACCAGAACAGCACCTTGAGGGATGTCGGGCAGGATCTCTTCGGCGAATTGCTCGGCTGTGGCGCGCCGCGCGCGGGTGCGTCCGCCATGACCCGGCAGGTTGATGGCCCGACCCGGCACATCGCCCCAGATGTCGGCATTCAGCCCTGCGCCGTGCAAATACACCATCTCAGTTGTCTTCTTCATTCTGCGCATCCACCCGTGACCGACAGTAATCCGTGTCGGAACACACAAAGATGCGTCCACCATCGTCGTCAATGATGACTTCGTCCAGATAAGCATCTTCGGCGCCGCAGATATGGCAGGGGTGATCGGCCTTGGAGGGGTCAAACGGGTGGTCGTCGAAATCGAGGCTCACGACTTCGGTGTGCGGTGGCAGGGCATAGATGCGCTGTTCGCGGCCCGCACCAAAGAGCTGGATCGCGTCCATGGTCAGTTTCGGGTTGTCGAATTTGGGGATGGGCGAGGGATCCATCACGTAACGCCCTTCCACCTTCACCGGGTAGGCGTAGGAGGTGGCGATGGTGCCGTGCTGGGCCACATCTTCGTATAGTTTCACATGCATCAGCCCGTATTCTTCGAGGCTGTGCATCTTGCGCGTCTCAGTTTCGCGCGGTTCCAGAAAACGCAGAGGTTCGGGGATGGGCACCTGGTAGACGAGGATCTGATCGTCACGCAGAGGCTCTTCCGGGATGCGGTGGCGTGTTTGGATGACGGTGGCCTCAGCCGTTTCTTCCGTCGTCGCGACACCTGCGGTTTTTTCGAAAAACTTGCGGATGGAGACCGCGTTCGTGGTGTCATCGGCACCTTGGTCGATCACTTTCAGTCGATCCTCTGGCACCAAGGTGGCCGCGCTGACCTGCACGCCGCCGGTGCCCCAGCCGTAGGGCATGGGCATTTCGCGGCTGGCAAAGGGCACCTGATAGCCCGGGATCGCCAGCCCCTTCAGCAGCGCGCGGCGGATCATCCGCTTTGTCTGTTCATCGAGATAGGCGAAGTTGTAATCCTGGCCCAGTTCGGGGCCCAACTCGGGGGCGATATCGGCTGTCACTGTCATGAAATGCACGCTTTCTGCCACGCTCTTGCCGCAAAGGACCCGTAGCATTTGGACCACAAGCAATACCAAACGAGGGAATTTTGGTTATGTCGACGACAACAGTTTGCGTTGTGCTTTTGGTGCTGTTCGGCGCCCTTCTGGCGGGCAAAATGCTGAAGGATATGTTCCCCGGCACGATGTCCAACGGGTTCAAGGCCGACGAAGACGCGCGAGAGTGAACGTGTAAACCCCATCATTGCGCGGCCTCTTGGTGGTCGTGATGGGCGGAGGCTTCTGCATGGGCGGTGGCCTCCGCCCTTATTTTGCGGACCAGTTCCAGCTCTGACTGGAAATCCACGTAATGCGGCAACTTGATATGTTCGAGGAACCCGGTCGCCTGGATGTTATCGGCATGCATCAACACGAATTCTTCATCCTGCGCCGGCGCGCCGGTGTTTTCTTCGCCCAGTTCCTTCCAGCGCAGCGCACGATCCACCAGCGACATGGCGATGGATTTCCGCTCTGACTGACCAAAGACGAGGCCGTAGCCGCGGGTGAACTGCGCGGGTTCGGTCTTGGAGCCCTGAAACTGGTTCACGGTTTCGCATTCGGTGATGGTGATTTCGCCGATTTCAATCGCAAAGCCCAGTTCGGGGATATCCATTTCCACGGCCACCGCCCCGATCCGCAATTCGCCGACGAAGGCGTGGGTGCGACCGTAGCCGCGCTGCGTGGAATAGGCGAGACTGAGGATGAACCCTTCGTCCCCGCGCGTGAGCGCCTGAAGACGCAGGGCGCGGTTTGCGGGCAATTCCATCGGCGCGCGGGTCAGATCGGGGGGCTCTTCTTCGCTGGGCGCTTCAGACTGGATCAGGCCCTCCTGGCCCAGAAATTCGGTGATATGCGGGACATCCCGATTTGGGGCCTCACCTTCGGGGGCGGGGGGGCGATCGCCGTCAGCGGCCAGTTTGAAATCCAGCAAACGGTGAGTGTAGTCAAAGGTCGGCCCCAGCACCTGACCACCGGGCGCATCCTTGAACGTGGCAGAGATGCGCCGGTCACAGGCCATTTTGCCAGTATCGATCGGCCGCGACGCCCCAAAGCGAGGCAATGTCGTGCGATAGGCGCGGATGAGGAACACCGCCTCAATGAGGTCACCGCGGGATTGTTTGATCGCCAGCGCAGCCAAATCAGGATCGTAAAGCGAGCCTTCGGCCATGACACGCGCCACGGCAAGGGACAGCTGCTGACGGATTTGCGCAAGTGACAGGTCGTCCACCGCCGGATCCCCGCGCCGTTCTTCGGCAAGCCAGGCATGGGCGTTGTCAATCGCCCGTTCGCCCCCTTTGACGGCAACATACATCAGCGCGTCTCCGACACTTGGGTGGAGCGCGGCAAAGCCGCGACGCGCGACCCGGAGGTCAGGAAGAAATCCAGCCCCATGGGAAAATGTTGATGATTGGCCTGCATCAGCTTGGCGTCGGGCAGGTTGAGCGATGCGACATCCTTAATCCCCGGCCCTTTGAGGATCGCGCCTTCGCTGTGCAGATCCTCCATTTCCACGATCAGGGTGGTGGAGCGGTCAGGATATTCGGGCGTGCCGACAGGGAAGGCCGACAGGGGCAAAAGCGCCTCCCACGTGCCAAGGGCGAAATCAGCCTCGCCCGGCCCGACCAATGGCGCGCCGGTGTGAAAGGTCAGCCATTCGCGCATCGCAGGGCAATCATGGTCGCCCGCCAAGTAGATGCCTGTTTCGTGATCGGCCAGCGTCAGCAGCAGCGATCCTGCCGCCTTGGATGTGGGCGCAGGCGGTGTGGCGGCATCCAGCGGTTCAATCCGTCCGGGCCGCGCCATGGCCGCCATGGCCGCGCGAAAGGCGCGTGCGGCTTCCGTGGGTGCATCCTGAAACCCGCCTTCGAGGCTTTTCCCGTCCATCAGTCCTCTCCCCTTGCCAGTGTGAAGAAATCAACTTTGGTGGCCGCAGCCTTGGCCGCCCGTGTATTGCGCGCCGCAGTCATGGAAGCCTCAAGCTGGTCCAGCACGGCACGGCGCAGCTTGGGCGCGATATCGGTTTGCATATGCGCGTCCACCAGCGCCGCGCGCGTGGCATGGGCCTTGTCACGCCCTTGCACATAGCCATGACCCACCTGACCGCCGGGCAGTTTCAGCGAACAGCGCGTCACTGTCATCTCACCCAGATTGAAGGGCGCGCCCGTGGCCCCCGTGCGGCCCCGGACCATGACGCCGCCCGCTTCGGGGGCGCGCAGGAACGTGTGGGGTTCGACCCCTTCAAACCCGTCCCACAGCTGCTGCAACATATCGGCGGGGGATTTGGCCAAAAGGCTCATCCAGGATTTGCGATCTTCATCGGGGGTCATCTAGACACCTTGCGGATTTGTCTATATTACTATACAACTAGACAAATCTTTAGCGGTCTTTGCTATTCCTGACAAGCCATGGCTGCGTGAAATTTCTGTGACAAGAGGCCGGTCATGCCCAGCGATCCGCAAAAAATCCCTGTGTGGAGGGCAATTTACACCGCGCTGGCCGGCGACATTGGGGCCGGTCGCTATGCGCCGGGGGATAAATTGCCGACAGAGGCCGCGCTCGCCCAGCGCTTTGGCGTCAATCGCCACACGGTGCGGCGTGCGCTCGCGCAGTTGGCAGACGATGGCGCGGTTCATGCCCGGCGCGGGGCGGGTGTGTTCGTGACCCATGAACCCACGCTTTATCCCATCGGCAAACGCGTGCGGTTTCACCAAAACCTGCAAGCCGCGGGCCGGATGCCTACCAAGGAAGTGCTGGCGCTGGAAACCCGCATGGCCGGGCAGGAAGAGGCGGAAGTGTTGGCGCTTACGCGCGGTGACATGGTGCATGTCTATGAGGGCATTTCCCGCGCGGATGATCAGCCTGTGGCACTGGCCCGCACGATATTTCCTGCGGATCGCTTTCCCGATCTGCCCGGCGCGCTGAGACGGCACAATTCGATCACCCGGGCGCTCAAGGAAAACGGGCTGTCTGACTACACCCGCGCCTGGACCCGGCTGACGGCCAAGCATGCCTCCCCCACCCAGGCGCGTCATTTGCATATCGCGGAAGGCGCGCCGCTTTTGCGAACCGTATCGCTGAGCGTGGATGATCACGGCGTGCCGGTGGAGTTTGGCCACACGTGGTTTGCCGGTGACCGCGTCACTCTGACCGTCGGAGATGATTGATCCGGGCGGCGCGCGGGCTATGGTTTTGGGCGAGCCACAAGGACCGCACATGTTTCGATTTTTCACCGCCAAGACCGCTGATGACGCGCCATCCGTTGACCCGGCCGGGGTGAGTTTCGGCCATTACATGTCTTATGCCGATCAACGATTGCAGCTGTTTTCCGTGTTTGATGATCTTTACTATGACCGCGCGGATGCCGACATGTTGTCGCCTGCCATGCGCAACCATGCCATTGATCAGCTTGGCCGCATCGGGTTTCGCCAAATATCCGGCAACGTATTGGAGGATCGCGCGGCCGATCGGCGGTGTCTGATGCCCAAATCCCATGCGCTTGGGGCGTCACCCTTTGACATCACGCGTTACACGCCACGCCGGGCGCAGGATTTTTACCTGCTGACGCCCACGCAAACAGCCTGCCAGATCATTGATCATTATGATCACGAAGAGGCGGTGGAACGGATTGTGAACCTGATCCGGGTGCAGCCCATCAACCTTTTTCGACTGATGGATTACCTGGAACATACAGACAGCCACCGCGAATTCCTCAAAGCGATCAAGTTTTTGCAGAAAACCCAGAAAGAAGCGGTCAAGTCTGAGCCATTGAAGCGCCGCCGTGCCCTTGGGTGACGCGCCTTTTTGCCCATAAAACATCCGTTTCTCGCACGTATCTGCGCATAAGGGCCTTCGCGCCCGGGTGATCCCTTGCACGGCCGCGCACGCAGGCGTATGGACCGATTATGCAAGTGCAGAAAAATAAGCGCCTGAAACGGTCTGATTGGGTGCACGCAGGCGTTGACGTACTGCGTAGCCAGGGGGCGGACGCCTTGAAGGCAGAGCCCATGGCGCGTTACATGAAGACCTCCAAGGGTTCATTTTACTGGCATTTCAAGGACGTAGAGGATTTCCACGTCGCGATCCTGACGCTGTGGGAACAGGCCGCAATCGCGGAACTGTCCCGCCTGCTGGAGGAGGATTTGGGCGAGGTTGCCTGTTTTCAGGCGCTTGCCCGGTCGCTGGCCGATCCCGACCCCTCCAACCCGATTCTACAGGCGGAAACGGCTGTCAGGGCATGGTCCACCCACGGGAAACTGGCCCGCGATGTGGTGGCGCAGGTGGATGCGGCGCGCATGAATGTGCTGATGACCGTGCTGAAACGCATCGACATTGGCAATCCGGACGTGGCGCATATGCTTTATGGTGCGGCCATCGGGATTGGCATGGTTGACGTGGGCAAGCAAAACCGATCTGAGGCCATTGGATCCCTTGTGGATCTGGTGCTGGCGCTTCGGTGATGCGCGCCGGTGTCGGGCTGACGGCCATGCTGGGGCTGTTTTCCTGCGGCGACGAAACGCTGAGCGGGTATGGCGCCTCAGACGTGACATGGGTTCTGACGGAAATTGATAGTGCTGCATTTGAGGCACGTGCCGAGCTGACCTTCCCCGAAGAAGGGCGCATTCAAGGGCAAGCGCCCTGCAATTCTTTCAGCGGCGCGCAGACGGTGCCCTATCCGTGGTTCAAGGCCGAAGAGATTGCCGTGACGCGCATGGCCTGTCCTGACCTGCCCGCGGAAACCGCGTTTTTCGACGCGTTGCAGGCCATGACATTGGCAGAAGTCGGTGGCGATACGCTGTTTCTGAGCAATGATGACGGGCGCAAGATGGTGTTTCGGGCGGAAAACTAACCCCGTGCCCGCCGTTCAAGCCGTTCAATGAACCGCGCCCGCGCATCAGGCAGTGGTTTGTGGCCCAATTCGGGGGCCACGCGTTGTGCCAGGAAGTATCCGGTGACGCCCAGTGCTTCCAACACGTCATCATCATCCGCCTCCCCCTGGCCCAAAAGGCTGGGCGGCAGGGGCAAAAGCCGGTCCGCCCAGTCCCCCGCGCCCGCGCGCGACACCGCGCGCCCGGTTTTGGGGGAGACATAGATCAACTCATCCCCGCCCTGCCCCAGCACTGCGCATTCGGTCAGATCAAGACCAAACCCAAGATCATCCAGAAGCACGGTTTCCCAGCGCAGATAGGCCAGCGGCCAGATCTCTGCTTGTCCCAGAAGATCCAGAAGCGCCCGTGTTTTTTCATAAAGCCGCCCGTGCCGTTCCCGTTCGGGCAGGCAAAACAGCAGCAAAGACACCACCGCGTTCAGACCCGACAGCGACAGGCGGTCACCCAAGGACGCCGCCGCGCGGGACCGGATGGGTTCCACCGTGAAACTGCCCAGATGATCCTCCAGGCGCGCCTTCCATGTCACATCCAGCTGTGCACCGGGTTGCAGGATGGGGGCCAGTTTGCGCGAGGCGCCGCCGCGCACCACGCCGCTGGCACGGCCCTGATCTGGGGTGAACACATCAATGATGGCAGAGCTTTCACCGTGGCGGCGGGATTGCAGCAGAATTGCCTCATCGCGCCATTCCATCAGTCAGACAGCCCCGGTTCATCCAGCATGTGCCGGCCTCCGCGGTCTTCCACTTCGATCACCCAAAGGTCGGGATCAAAGCCGCGTTGGCGGGTGATGGCGGCGTCGACATCCGCCTCTGGACCGTCTGCCAGAACATCCCAACTGCGTGTGTCGGAAAGCAGGTCAAAACCCCGTTGGAACACCTTCGCCTGCCCGTTGAGCGTGTTGAGTTTCACCAGAATGGCGCCTGCCGTATCATCGCCATGGCTTGTCACGAAAGCCGGGATGCCCGACATGCGCAGGCGCGCCAGATAGGCATGCACCCAGAACGCGGAGGTGAGCCGGGTCACCCCGCCCCATCCTTGAAATCAAGCCCCATCTCTGAGTAGCGCTCCGCCTCTTCTAGCCAGCCGGGGCGGACTTTGACCTGCAGGAAAAGATGCACGCGGCGGCCGAGGAAGTCCTCCAATTCCGTGCGCGCGGCTTGGCTGACGCCTTTGATAGTTTCGCCCTTTTTACCCAGCAAGATGCCTTTGTGGCCATCCCGCATGACGTAGATGATCTGGTCGATCTTGGCGGAGCCGTCCTTGCGTTCCTCCCACCCTTCGGTTTCGACCGTCAGTTGGTAGGGCAGTTCCTGATGCAGGCGCAGGGTCAGTTTTTCGCGCGTGATTTCTGCCGCGATCATGCGCATGGGCAGATCGGCGATCTGGTCTTCGGGGTAGAGCCATGGGCCTGTTGGAAGCGTTTCGGCGAGCCACGCGCGCAGGTCTTGGACGCCATGCCCTTTTTCGGCGGAGATCATGAAGGTCTCAATGAATTCATAGCGGTCGTTCAGATCCTTAGTGAGGCTGAGCAGCGCATCGGATTTCACGCGGTCGATCTTGTTGATGGCGAGCGCCACAGGGCGGGATCTGGCGGCCTTGGGCAGTTCTTCAAGGATGCGTTCGACGCCTTCGGTGATGCCGCGATGGGCCTCCACCAGCAGGACGACGATTTCGGCATCGGCGGCCCCACCCCAGGCGGCAGCGACCATCGCGCGGTCAAGGCGGCGGCGCGGGCGGAAAAGGCCCGGCGTATCGACGAAGACCAGTTGAGCGTCGCCTTCGATCGCCACGCCGCGAATGCGGGCGCGGGTGGTTTGGACCTTGTGGGTCACGATGGACACTTTCGCGCCGACCATGCGGTTGAGCAGCGTGGATTTGCCTGCGTTCGGCTCTCCGATCAGGGCGATGAAGCCGGCGCGGGTTTGGGTATCTTCGGTCATTGATCCTGTACCTTTTCCAGCAACGCGCCGGCTGCGGCCTGTTCGGCCTGACGTTTGGAGCCTGCTTTGGCTTGGCTCGCCCCCCCGCTTTCGAGGCGGGCCTCAATGGTGAATTGCGGGGCGTGGTCGGGGCCGTCGCGGGAAAGCTCTATGTATTTGGGCGGGGAGAGGCCACGTGCCTGCGCCCATTCCTGAAGCGCGGTTTTGGCATCGCGGGCGTCATCGTCCACTTGGGCCACCCGGTCGCCCCATAGGCGTATCACGAGGTCTTTTGCGGCCTCAAACCCGCCATCGCGGTAGACAGCGGCGATCACGGCCTCCATCGCGTCGCCCAGCAGCGCCTGTTTGCGCCGCCCGCCGGACAGCATCTCTGACCGGCCTAGTTTCAACACTTTTCCGAGGTCAATCTCGCGGGCCACATCGGCGCAGGCTTCCTTGCGCACAAGCGCGTTGAAACGCGGGGCCAGCTGACCTTCTTGCGCGGCCCTATCCTGGTCCAGCAGCGCCTCGGCCATCACAAGGCCCAGGACGCGGTCGCCCAGAAATTCCAGGCGTTGATTGTCATCGCGGTTGGGCGACGACATGGACGCGTGCGTTACAGCCCGCACCAGCCGTTCGGGCTTCACGAAACTATAGCCCAACCGCGCTTCGAACTCCTTAAGCTCCGCTGAGAGCTTCATTCGAGCTTCTCAAAGAAGCGATCCCCACGCCATGTCCAAAAAAACAGCATGGAGCGCCCGGCAGACGAAAAGATCACCCGGTCCGCGCGACCGATGAGGTTTTCGTACGGCACAAAACCCACGCCCGCGGGGCTTGGCACCCGGCTGTCGGTGGAATTATCGCGGTTGTCACCCATGAAGAAATAGTGCCCAGCCGGCACGTTATAGACGCGCGTATTGTCGGCCGGCATGTTGGCGATGTTGAGGATGTTGTGGGTGTGGCCTCCGGGCAGCGTTTCAAGCTGACGCGGCTTTTCGCAGGACGCGCCCAGCCCCACCGGATCATTGGCACAGCGCGGCACGTTGCGCAGCGGGCCTTGGGCATCCTTGATTTCCACGAATGTCCCGGCCTCTTCCACACCCACGGGCGTGCCATTGATCGACAAAATGCCGCCTTGCACCTGCACCTTGTCACCGGGCATGCCGATCAGGCGCTTGATGAAATCACTGCCATTGGTGGGGTGACGGAAGACGATGATGTCGCCGCGTTCCGGCGTGCCGCCCAGAAGGCGGGTGTTGTCATTGTCGAGAAACCCGCAGATTTTCTGCGCATCAACGCCCAAGGGCGCGATGTTGGGGCACGAGGCGTAGGAATAGCCATAAGCCATCTTGTTCACAAAGAGAAAATCACCAATGAGAAGCGTGTCTTTCATCGATCCGGACGGGATCCAGAAGGGCTGGAAAAAGATCGTGCGGAAGATCAGCGCGATGACCAGTGCCCAGAACACGGTCTTGATGGTATCCCAGATGCCTGATGATTTCTCCTCAGTGGACATGATCTGCTCCGCTTTTTTTGACTTTGTTTCTCTTGGGGGGATGGCGCTTGGGTGTCAAGCGTGCGGTCGCGCTTCGATCACCACGAAAGCCTGCGCCCAAGGGTGATCATCGGTGAGGGTGACGTGAATGATGGCCTCATGGCCCGGGGGTGTCATGTCTGCCAGCCGCTCAGCCGCCCAGCCGGTGACATGCATGACGGGCTGGCCGGTCTCAAGGTTGCTGACGGCCATGTCCTTCCATGAAATGCCCATGCGCAGGCCGGTGCCGAGCGCTTTGGAGCAGGCCTCTTTCGCGGCCCAGCGTTTGGCATAGGTGCCTGCAGTGTCCTTGCGGCGTTCGGCTTTGGATTGTTCGCGGTCGGTGAAGACGCGGTTGCGGAAGCGGTCGCCGAAACGGTCGAGCGTGCCCTGGATGCGGTCGATATTGGCGAGATCTGTTCCGATGCCGAGGATCATGTTAGCCCCCTGCGGCAAAGAGCGGGAAGCTGACGCCCAGCGCCCAGGCGAGCGCCACGCCGAGGCCCAATCCGGCGGCCGATGGCCCTGCGATCTTGGCGGTGATGCGGCCCATGACGCCGAAGGTGAAGTAGAATAGCACCAGCACCGGCGCGATCATGAGCAGGAAGAACAACCCCTCAAAATCGAGCGCGACGGCGGCACCGAGAGAGGCAAAGAAGGCCACACGGCCCAGAATACGCTGCCAGAACGGTGCGCCATGGGCGAAATAGCTGTCGGCGATCATGAAGGGGATCGCCCCGAGGCAAAGCGCGGCGATGAGGCTGAGGCGGCCCTCGGCAGGCCAGAAGTTCGCGCCGTAGCGGTCAAGCGCGGTGCCGAAGATCAGGATGGCCCAGGCGGCGAGAAGCGCTGCGGCGGTCAGATCGGGGCGCGCGAGGCGGCCTTTGAGCCAGAGAAGAAGGCCCAGTTGGATGAGGCCGAAAATGGCCAGATGCAGGGCGAGATAATCGGCGACGAGGACGGGCAGCACCTCGATCTCGAATGGATAGGCGAGTAGCGGTGTCAGAATGGCAGGCACCAGCGCGACAATGGCAAAACCGTAAGCGTTAAGGAACGGCGTGTTCTGTTCGGCTGGGGGATAGATCTGCATCACTGGGCGGAAGAGGACGGTGATGGCAAAGAGCAGCGCGATGAGCGGCCAGCCGGTTTGAATGGCCAAGTGATCGGTGCGCGGGCGGTCATAGAAGGTGTTGAGCCAATCCTCGGCCTCAGTGAGGCCCACGCGGGAATGAAGGATGGCGACATGTTCGACATTGGGGGCGAGGATGGCTTTGCGGCGCACGTCGCCCTCCTCCACCGTGTCACCCAGCGTCGCGTCGGGTTGGGTCATTTGCAGGGCGTCTTCGGCGAATTCTGCCAGCGCGCCTTCCCATGCGCCGGTGATCAGCAGCATGTCGTCGGGTTGGGTGGCGTCGATGGCCTGCGAGAAGGCCGAGAGCAGGATCACAGGCCCCACCGCCTCTTTCTGGCGGGCGACGCGGACGAGCACATCCGTGGCCATGGAGTGGCCCAGAAGCGCGACGGGGGTTTCCCCGTCAGATGCCATGTCGACAATACCGATGGTCTGATTGACGAGCCGCGTTGTGGTGCCTTCGATGGCAGTGACATCGCCGCGCATCGGGTCGGGGTGGCGGCCGTGACCTTCGAAATCGAAGCTGTAGATGGTGTAGCCGCCCTGCGCCAAGGCGCTGGCGTAGCTGAGCATCATCTGGCGGGAGCCTGCAAAGCCGTGGGCGATCACCACGGGTGGGCCGCCGGAGCCATCAGAGATGCGGGTGACCGGCGTAGGGCCGTCGCGTAATTCTTCGAATGTCAGCCCTGCGCGGGAGCTTTCCAGCATCCAGATGGCCCACGCGCCCAAGACCAGCGCGAGTATGGTCAGCAGGATGGCACGGGCTGACATGCCCGTCGCCTGCGGGGGGGCTTGGGTCGCAGGATCGGTCAAAGCGTGTGTTACCCGGCGGTCCGCAAAGGTGCGCCGCGCGCCTCATCCATCAGGCGACGCATCTCAGAGATCGCCTCACCCAGCCCGAGGAAGATGGATTCGCCGATCAGGAAGTGACCGATATTGAGTTCCTTCACTTCCGGGAAGGCGGCGATGGGGGCAACAGTGTCAAAGGTCAGGCCGTGGCCTGCATGCACCTCAAGGCCCAGCGACGCGCCGAACGCGGCCATTTCGCGCAAAGACTGCAATTCGCGGTCGCGGGTTTCGATGTCGCCTTCGGCATGGGCATCGCAATAGGCGCCGGTGTGCAGTTCGATCACCTCCGCCCCGATGCGGCTTGCCGCCTCAATCTGACGCCGATCCGCGGCGATGAAGATGGAGACACGGCAGCCCACCTCGCGCAGCGGGGCGATGTAATGGGCCAGGCGATTTTCTTCGCGCGCGACTTCCAAGCCACCTTCCGTCGTGCGTTCTTCGCGCTTTTCGGGCACGATGCACACGGCGTGGGGTTTGTGGCGCAGCGCGATCTGCTGCATCTCATCCGTCGCGGCCATCTCAAAATTGAGCGGCAGGGTCAGATGCTCCATCAGCCGTTCGATATCATCGTCGGAGATATGCCGGCGGTCTTCGCGCAGATGGGCGGTGATGCCGTCGGCACCGGCCTCTTCGGCGATTTTCGCGGCGCGGATGGGATCGGGATAGGCCCCGCCGCGGGCGTTGCGCACGGTTGCCACGTGGTCGATATTCACGCCGAGCCGTAGATCGTTGTCAGACATGGTCATGCCCTCCTGCATAGGTTTCCCTTCAAACTAGTCCTGAGGGGTCTTCCTGTCAGCCTTGGGGGCCGCTTTTTCCTTCAGAGCCAGCAGCTTTTCTTTCAGACGTCCCTTGCGGCGGTTCTGATAGGCCTCAATGACCGGCAGGCTGATGTAGTAAGACAGAACGCCAAACAGGGCCCCTTGTACCAGACCACCCACCATGTAGGGGAAAAACACCTCGTCATAAAAAACATAGAGGTTGTGCCAATCAGCCTTCACTTCCGTGAACAGCGCAAAAAAATTGTTCTTCAGGTCGCGCCAGGCATCCACGAATTTGCCGCCCAGGGATCGGTGCGCCTCATCACTGATGGTGCCCATGCGACCTAGCAGAAAGTTGCCCGTGTAAAACGACCCAGAGGCGATGAAAAAGAACGTCAACGGATTGCCCACGAAGGTGGCAAAAAGCGAGGCGATGATGTTGCCGCGCATGAGTTTCGCAAGCCCTGCGGCCAGAAAGAAATGCAGCCCAAAGAAGGGCGAGAACGTCACGAAGACGCCTGCAAAAATGCCGCGCGCGATGCGGTGCGGTTGGTCGGGGATGCGATGCACCCGCAGCTTGACGTAGTTGAACGCGCGCGCATAGCCGCTTTTGGGCCAGAGAAATTCCAGCACCTTGCGGGCATTGGTCAGTTTTTCGCGACGCTTGAACACCACGTCCAGTTGTCTCCTACCTTACCAAACGCTCTGCATCCTCAGCGGCCCGGGTCGGGTCGCGATGGCGTGCGACCTGGGCGACATTGCTTTCCGCGTCAAGCGCGGAAATGATTGTATGCAAGTGACCTGCGTCGCTTACATCCACATCAATGAGCAAACGGAAAAAATCCGGCTTCCGATCCAGAAACGTCAAGTTGGAGATATTGGCCTTCTGCTCTCCGATCAATGTGCAAATTCGCCCCAAGGCACCGGTGTCATTGCCAATGGTGATTTCAATGGTGACGTCATATTCAGCGGGATGTTCGCCCGCGTGCCAATGCAGATCCATCCAGCGGTCGGGTTGATCATCAAACTGGGACAGTTCTTCGCAATCAATGGCGTGCACCACAACGCCCTTGCCGCGATAGGTGATGCCGACAATGCGTTCGCCCGGGATCGGCTGACAGCATTTGGCGCGGGTGAAATTCTGATTTCGGCCAAGCCCGATCACCGCGCGATCATGGCGCACCAGCGCGCCGGTTTTGCGCGCCACATCCGGGTAGACGGCATTGAGCACTTCCTGCGCTGTCAGTTCGGTGCTGCCAAGCCGCGCCAGCAGATCATCCACCCCGTCCAGCCGCAGCGTTTTGGCCGCCGTGCCAAGCGCCTTATCGGTGGCGCGTTTGCGCACATTGTCAAAGGCGGAGCGCGCCAGTTCCCGGCCCAGTTTGATGAACCGGTCGCGATCCAACTCGCGAAGCGCTTTGCGAATCGCAGCGCGCGCGCGGCCCGTGGTGGCGATATCGAGCCATGTGGCCTGTGGCGTCTGACCATCGGCGGTGATCACCTCAACCGATTGGCCGTTCTTGATGCGTGTCCAAAGCGGCACGCGCATCCCGTCCACCTTCGCCCCTACGCAGGCATGGCCGATGCGCGTGTGAATGGCATAGGCAAAATCAATCGGCGTGGCACCGCGGGGCAGTTTCACGACCTCGCCTTTGGGCGTGAAGCAAAACACCTTGTCCTGATACATCTCCAGCTTCACGGCCTCTAGGAATTCATCGTGATCCTCGGTGGATTCGAATTGTTCCGTCAGGCTGGAAATCCAGGTGGTGGGATCGACGGCAAAGGGGTTTTCCGACCGTACACCATCGCGGTAGGACCAATGCGCGGCGACACCCGTTTCAGCAACGTCATGCATTTGGCGCGTTCTGATCTGCACCTCCACCCGGCGGCCATTGCGGCCGGACACGGTGGTGTGAATGGATCGGTAGCCGTTCGATTTGGGTTGGCTGATGTAATCCTTGAACCGCCCCGGCACGGCGCGCCAACGCCCATGGATTGCACCCAGCACGCGGTAGCAGTCTTCCTCGCTCTCGGTGATGATGCGGAAGCCGTAAATGTCTGACAGGCGCGAAAAGCCGATTTCCTTGGCCTGCATCTTGCGCCAGATCGAATGGGGTTTCTTGGCCCGGCCAAACACATCGGCCTTGATGCCCGCCTTTTTCAGTTCCGTGCGCATATCGTTGGTGATGCGTTCGATCACGTCGCCGGTTTCGCGTTGCAACGTGATGAAGCGGCGCATGATGGAATTGCGCGCGTCCGGGTTGATCACGCGAAAGGCCAGATCCTCCAACTCTTCGCGCATCCAGTGCATGCCCATGCGGCCTGCGAGCGGGGCGAAGATATCCATCGTCTCCCGCGCTTTTTTCAGCTGCTTTTCCGGACGCATATGCTTGATCGTGCGCATGTTGTGCAGCCGGTCGGCGAGCTTCACAAGGATCACGCGCATGTCCTTGGAGATGGCCATGAAGAGCTTGCGGAAGTTTTCCGCCTGCTGGGTTTCCGTGGAGGACAGTTGCAGGTTCGTAAGCTTCGTCACCCCGTCGACCAGATCGGCAATCTCTCGGCCAAACTTTTCTTCGATGACGGTGTAGGAGGCGCGCGTGTCTTCAATTGTATCGTGCAACAGCGCGGTGATCAGCGTGGCATCATCCAGCCGCTGTTCGGCCAGGATCGCGGCCACGGCAACGGGGTGGGTGAAATACGGCTCCCCCGAATGGCGCATCTGCCCATCATGCATCTGTGCGCCAAACTCAAAGGCGGCGGCAATCTTTGCGGCATCTGTTTTGGGGTTGTAGTGCCGGACCAACTCCAACAGGTCGGTCGCGGCAAAATCTTGGGTTGCGATGGTCATGTCCGCACCCCCAAGCGGGGCATCAGGCGATGAAAATCAGCCCTCGCCCTGCGCCTCCATCAGCGCCCGCAGAAGATCTTCTTCGGGCATGTCACCATCGGCGGGCTTGTCGGGTTCACCGCCCATCAGCAGGGCCATGGAATCATCTTCCGGCTCATCCACTTCGATCTGGGTCTGGTTGGATTCGATCAGGCGCTCGCGCAGTTCATCGGCTGATTGCGTTTCATCCGCGATCTCCCGCAGGGACACGACCGGGTTCTTGTCATTGTCGCGATCCACCGTGATCGGCGAGCCAGACGAAATCTCACGCGCGCGGTGGGCGGCGAGCATGACCAGATCAAACCGATTCGGGACTTTGTCAACGCAGTCTTCAGTTGTAACGCGGGCCATGGGACCTCCGATTGCGGAAATGCGGGGTTGAAGCCCCGTATGTAGGGCGCAGATGCAGGAAACACAAGCGGATAATGGGGGTTTGCAGCGTCAAACCGCAGACGGACAGAGCGCCTTCGTCAGGCCCCGGTCTGGCGATCCAGATGTGAAGCGAGTGCGCTTTATGATGATGTACCGCCGTGGGATTGAACTGCGCGTCGACGTCGACATTTCGCCAGGCCCTTGAGGGGGGCCTGCCGAAGGCGCGGCGGCCTGACGGCCTTGATTCCGCGCCGGGTGCTAAAGGACGACGACCTCTTTGACGGAGGCCTCATCAAGACGCGCCACCATCTCCCGCACATTCAAACCCAACACCGGATGCACCCAATCGGGCGCCACATCCATCAGTGGCACAAGGACAAAGGCCCGATCCTGCAGGCGCGGATGTGGCAGTATCAGTTGACCCGGCGCCTCTTGCCGCTGCGCCTCAACAGGCAGATCGCGCCATGCCCGGAAGGTTTCCAGATCCGGGCGCACGGCACCGCCCATCGCGATCAGGTCCAGATCAAGGCTGCGTTGCCCCCACCGCTGCTGCCGTTCACGGCCAAACTCTGCCTCAATCCCGTGCAACCGGGATAGAACCTCATTCGCGCCCGCCTCCACCAATGCCGTGGCCGCGGCGTTGACGTAATCCGGCCCTGCCCCGGGTGGAAAACACGGGGTGCGGTAGAACCGGCTGGGCGTGACCTCTTGGAAACCGCATTCGGACATCTTGGTCAGTGAGTCGGCCAATGTTTGCTCAGGCGGTCCGGCCTCAGACGGCAGATTGGCGCCCAGCGCGATCAAAACGACTTGTTTCATTGGCTTTGCGACCCTTTATCGCTAACGGTGACGCTGTTTTTGTGACGTAGGGGAAACTATTGCAGTTCTACTGAACACAGCATAGTTTCCTTGCCCAATTCCAGCCTCCCTTTTTTGCGTTGGGTTACTCCAACTTGGCTGGTCCGCTCTGAAAAGGATGTCCGTATGTTTTACAAGGACGAACGGCTTGCGCTGTTCATCGATGGGTCGAATTTATATGCGGCCGCGAAATCCCTTGGTTTCGACATTGATTACAAACTGCTGCGCTCGGAATTCATGCGTCGCGGCAAACTTCTGCGTGCGTTTTACTATACCGCGCTTCTGGAAAACGATGAATACTCCCCGATCCGCCCGCTGGTGGACTGGCTGAACTACAACGGCTTCACCATGGTGACCAAACCGGCCAAGGAATACACCGACAGCCAAGGGCGCCGGAAGGTGAAGGGCAACATGGATATCGAACTTGCTGTCGATGCCATGGAACTGGCCCCGCGCATTGACCACATCGTGCTGTTTTCCGGCGATGGCGATTTCCGCCCGCTGGTGGAAAGCCTGCAGCGTCAAGGCGTGCGCGTGTCGGTCGTGTCCACGATCCGCAGCCAGCCACCGATGATTTCGGATGAACTGCGCCGCCAGGCAGACAATTTCATCGAACTTGAAGACCTCAAGGACGTGATTGGCCGCCCCCCGCGCGAAGGCAACCCAGTGGGCCGCGACGAAGCGCTGGCGCAGTAGACCGCCAAACAGGACCGAAAGAAAAGACGGGGGCGCTCTGACAGCGCCCCTGTCCCGCCCCCCCCCTAGACGCGGGGTGCCAAGACGCTAAAGTTGATGTGTCGGGCAGTGCCGATCACTGACCCAACCCTTTGAACGTTTTGACATCTTTCGGGACAGATCATGAGCCTGCAATTCCTGCTTACCGCCTTTGTCGTGGTCATCGCACCGGGCACCGGGGTAATCTACACGCTGGCCATTGCCCTGGGTCAGGGCCATCGCGCCGCCATTTTTGCCGCGCTTGGATGTACCGCCGGGATCGTACCGCACCTTCTGGCCGCGACTTTTGGCTTGGCTGCGATCCTGCATGCCTCTGCCTTGCTGTTTCAGATCGTGAAATTCGCAGGTGTCGCGTATCTGATGTATCTGGCGTGGCAAAGCCTTCGGGCGGGTGGCGCGCTGTCGGTTGAACCAGACAAGGCCCGCGAACGCGCCATGGTGATCATGCGTCGTGGGATGCTGATCAACATCCTCAACCCGAAACTGTCGATCTTCTTTCTGGCGCTGCTGCCGCCCTTCCTGTCGGGCAACCCGGCCACGGCCACCGCCGAAATGCTGGGGCTGGGCGCGGTGTTCATGAGCATGACATTTGCCGTCTTCGTGCTTTACGGGCTGTTTGCCGCCACCGCGCGGGACAGGCTTTTGGCGTCTGAGGCCGCTATGCGCTGGATCAGCCGCGGGTTTGCCGCCACATTCGCAGCCCTTGGCACGCGCCTTGCCTTTGAGAAAGCTTCATGACCCCAACCGTGCCGCGCATGCCGCTTTATCTGGGTCTTGCCGGCCTCATCCCCTTTGTTTGGGGTGCGTTGAGCGCGGTCTTCCCCGCACTGCAGGAACTTGGGATCGACCTGCTGGGCCCGCGTTTCGTGGGCCCTTATGTGGCGCTGTTTTACGGTGCGATTATCCTGTCTTTCATGTCTGGCGTGCTTTGGGGATTTGCCGCGCGGCTGGAAGAAAAACAGGCGGCCACCGGGTTTTTCCTGTCTGTGCTGCCAGCGCTTTGGGCGTTTTTCACCACCGGTGGCGGCGTGACCAGCGCGGCCGTGTCCCTTATGGCGGGGTTTATTGGCGTGCTAGGGCTTGATTACTATTTCTGGCGCATGGGTGCCGCACCCGATTGGTGGATGCAGTTGCGCATGTTGCTGACCGCGATCGTGGTGGGATCGCTGGCCGTGATTGTGTTTTTCGGATGAGCGCGGATGATGAAACCCTACGCGTCTATGACGCCAAGGCGGCAGACTACGCCAAGCTTGTGGCCGATGCGCCCACGACGCAGTTGATGGAATTCATGGTGGCCCTGCCGAAAGGGGGCGATGTGCTTGATCTGGGCTGCGGGCCGGGGAATTCGGCAGCGATGATGGCGCGTGAAGGGTTCCGGGTGGTGGCCACGGATGCCTCGCCCGAGATGGTCGCGCTGGCCGCGGCGCATCCGGGCGTCACCGCGCGGCAGGCCAGTTTCGACGACATCACGGGTGAGGATATCCATGACGGGATCTGGGCCAATTTCAGCCTGCTGCACGCCGACCGCGCCGACATGCCCCGCCACCTCGCCGCACTGCGCCGCGCCTTGCGACCGGGGGGCGCGTTCCATATCGGGATGAAAACCGGCACAGGGGCCGAACGGGACGGGATCGGGCGGTTCTACACCTACTACACGGCTGACGAATTGACCGGGCTGTTGCGCGCGGCGGGGTTTGAGCCGTTCAAATCCCACACCGGTGTCGAAGAAGGCCTAGCCGGGACGATGGACCCGTGGGTCACGTTGCTCTGCCGTGGCTGAACTTTTCGCCTATACCGACGGGGCGTGCTCCGGCAATCCCGGCCCGGGGGGCTGGGGCGCGCTCTTGATCGCGCGCGACGGAGACACTGTGCTGCGGGAACGGGAATTGTCCGGAGGGGAAGCCGAGACAACCAACAACCGCATGGAACTTCTGGCCGCGATCAATGCGTTGGAAGCGCTGAAAACGGCCAGCACGATCACGGTGGTGACAGATTCCGTTTACGTGAAAAACGGTGTCACTGGCTGGATCTTTGGCTGGAAGAAAAACGGTTGGAAAACCTCTGCCAAGAAGCCTGTGAAAAACGTCGATCTGTGGCAGCGGTTGGATGAGGCGCAAGCGCGCCACCACGTGGATTGGCAATGGGTCAAAGGCCATGCGGGCCATCCGGAAAACGAACGGGCCGACGAACTGGCACGGGCCGGGATGAAGCCGTTCAAAAGCCGCGCGGGCTGATTAGTGGGCATTTGAGTATTTTTCGAAAGATGAAGGACAGGGGCCGCGCTTCATCTTTCCAGAAATACTCCCGCCGGAGGCATTAAATCTATTTGCGCCAATGCGTCGGCACGATGATCAGCGCGCCGACCGAGGACAGGATCGCATCAAAGCCGGGGGATCCGAACCCGATGCCGAACATGATGCGCACGAAGTAAAACAGGAACGCGCCGCCCACGCAGATGATGATCGACTGGATGTAGCCGTTATGGGTGAAGCCCGACCGTTCGCTGGCGTAGCCGATGATGCCCGCGATGACCACGGTGCCGAAAAGCTGCAGGAACATGGGTTACTCCCCTGAAAATGTCGTGCCGGGTGGCAGTGCCATGCCGCGCAGGAACTCCGCGCGATCTTGCGGGCCACGGCCGGCCCGTTGCAAGCGCAAAACCTCTACCGCGTCGGTGCCGCAGGCGATTGTGAGTGTGTCATTCAGCACCGTACCGGGTGCGCCCGTGCCCGCCACCACGCGGGAGGCGAGGAATTTGAGGCGCTGGCCCTCTGCTTCGGACCAAGCGCCGGGAAACGGGGACAGGCCGCGGATTTTGCGATCAACCTCTTCAGCGGGGGCGGTCCAGTCGACGCGGGCCTCCGCCTTGTTGATCTTTTCGGCGTAGGTCACGCCATCTGTCGGTTGAGGCACAGGTGTGAGGCTGTCTATCCCGGCCAGCGCCTCCACGATCAGGCGCGCGCCCATGTCCGACAGGCGATCATGCAGCGCGCCGGTCGTGTCTTCTGCGCCAATCGGGGTCGCCTCGCGCAGGAGGACCGGCCCGGTGTCGAGCCCCGCTTCCATCTGCATGATGCACACGCCCGTTTCCGCGTCCCCCGCCATGATCGCCCGGTGAATGGGCGCGGCCCCCCGCCAGCGCGGCAGAAGGGAGGCGTGGATGTTAAGGCACCCCAGGCGCGGCGCATCCAGCACGGCTTGAGGCAGGATGAGGCCATAGGCGACGACCACGGCGATATCGGCATTCAAAGCGCGAATATCGTCTTCAGCACCCTTCAGCGTCACCGGGTGGCGCACCTCTAGGCCCAGTGCGTCGGCGCGGGCATGAACCGGCGTGGGGCGGTCTTTCTTGCCGCGACCTGCGGGGCGCGGGGGTTGGCAATAAACGGCGGCGATGTCGTGGCCCGCGTCCACCAGCGCATCGAGCACCGGCACGGAGAAATCGGGTGTGGCCATGAAAATGACGCGCATCAACGGCCCGCTTTCTTCGCGCGGCGCAGCAGCATGTCGCGTTTCACTTTGCTGAGGCGGTCGAAATACATGCGGCCTGCCAGATGGTCGATCTGGTGCTGAACGGAGGTCGACCAGAGATCTTCGAAGTCCCGCTCCACCACCGCGCCGGTGTCATCCATGTAACGCACCGTCACCACGCGCGGGCGTTTGAGTTTCGCCGACACGCCGGGCAGACACGGGCTGCCCTCTTCATGCACTCGCAGATCATCACTGGCCGCGATCACCTCGGGGTTCGCAAGCCGGATCGCTTGGCCTCGTTCGTCGGAACAATCTACCACGGCCAGCGCTTGCATCACACCGATCTGATTGGCCCCAAGGCCCACACCCGGCACGCCCTCCATCGTGTCGATCATGTCGTCCCAGACGGCACATATGTCATCGGTGATCGCCGCCACCGGGTCTGCCGGGGTGCGCAGGCGGGGATCAGGCCAAAGCAGGCAAGGCCGTGGCGCCATCCGCTCAGGCCCGCGCCTTCTCGCGCTTCAGCTTTTGCATCTTGCGGGTGATCATCTGGCGCTTGATCGCACCCAGGTAGTCGATGAAAAGCTTGCCATCGAGATGGTCAATTTCGTGCTGCACGCAGGTGGCCCAGAGACCATCGAAGGTTTCTGTCTGCTCCTTGCCGTCCATATCCATCCACGTGACGTCCACCACCTTGGGTCGGGTCACATCGGCGAACTGATCAGGGATCGACAGGCAGCCTTCCTCATAGACATTCGTCTCATCCGAACTGGCCACGACGCGGGGATTGAACATCACCAGCGGGCGGGGTTCCCCGCCTTCATCCTTGGCGCAATCAAGAACGATAAGACGGCTGAGCACGCCAATCTGCGGCGCAGCCAAGCCAATGCCCGGCGCGTCATACATCGTCTCCAGCATGTCATCGGCAAGTGTGCGCAGCTCATCGCTGACGTCGGGCACCACGTCTGACACCTTCTTGAGACGCGGGTCGGGATGGATGAGGATAGGCTTCAACATGCCTCGTGATTTAAGCCAGCGCGCGGGCGCGTGCAACGCCTCTTGCAGCCGCGGCTCAAATGGCTAGCTATGAGCCAACAAGAGAAAGGGCCACTTCATGTTTGACGAACGCATCGACCGCCGCGGCACCAATTCCAGCAAGTGGGACGGGATGGAACGCGCGACAGGTGTGGGCGCGGAGGATGCCATCGCCATGTGGGTGGCCGACATGGATTTCCGCGCGCCGGATTTCCTGCAGGCGGCTATGTACAAGCTGATTGAGCAGGCCAATTACGGCTATTTCGCAGGCGATGCAGAGATGCGCGCGCAAGTGGCGTGGTGGATGAAGACCCGCCATGGTTGGGATGTTGACCCGGATCACATGATCAGCACGGGTGGGCTGGGCCATGCGATTGCAGCCCTTCTTGAAACTTTCACGGACCCCGGCGATGAGATCATCATCTTCACCCCTGTCTATCATGAGTTCACCAACAAGATTAACCTGACAGAGCGCGTGGTGCATGAAAGCCCGCTGGTGATCCGGGATGGTGTCTTCCACATGGATTTTGACGCGCTGGAGGCCGGGCTGACCGGGCGGGAGACGGCGATGATCATTTCCTCGCCCCACAACCCGGCCGGGCGCATCTGGTCGGCGGATGAATTGCGCCAGGTCGCGGCGTTCTGTGAACGCCACGACCTGCTTCTCATGTCAGATGACATCCACCATGATTTGGTCCTGCCGGGTTTTGACTATACGCCGCTTCTCAATGCCGCGCCCGAGGCGGCGCACCGCACCTTCGTGCTGACGGCGGCCTCAAAGACCTTCAACATCGCGGGCGCGCGGCTTGGCACAGTGACGATCCCCGATGATGAAAAACGCGCCGCCTTCCGCCATCACCTGTTGACCCATCAGACACAGCCCAACCTGCTTGGGGTGGAACTGACCCGCGCGGCCTATTCACCCGATGGCGCGGCGTGGACCGATGAACTGGTCGCCTATCTGGCAGAGAATGCGCGCATCTTCCGCGACGGCATTGCAGAGATCCCGGGGCTGTCGGCCATGCCGATGCAATCGACCTATCTGGCCTGGGTCGATTTCGCGGGCACCGGGATGGAGATGCAAGAGGTGATCGCCCGCGTCAAAGGCGACGCGCGCATTGCGCCTTCGGTGGGCGCGGAATTCGGAACCGGCGGCGAAAGCTGCCTGCGCTTCAACCTCGGCACATCGCGCTGCCGGGTGGAAGAGGCGGTGGAACGGTTGCAAGCCGCGTTCTCTGATCTGCAATGAGCGCGCGCTGATGATCCAGGCGCTCACACGGCTCACAGCGGCGGCGCTTTTCGTGCTGCTGGCGGTCGTGACCTGGCGCATCGTGTCGCAACCTGTGCCGGACCCGGTGTTGCCGCCTCTGACAGGCAAGATCGACCTGATTGAAATCGACAAGTCCGACCGGCGCATGACGGTCTACCAGGACGGCGTCGCCCTGCGCAGCTATGACGTGGCGCTTGGGTTTTCGCCTGCCGGGGACAAGGCGCAAGAAGGTGATGGCCGCACACCCGAAGGCCGCTTTCGCATCGACCGGCGCAATCCGAACAGCAAGTTTCATTTGTCACTCGGGCTGGATTACCCGCATGCCGAAGACATTGAACATGCGGCAGCGTATGGTTTTTCACCGGGTGGCGATATCTTCATTCACGGCCAACCCAACTGGTTCCCCGGTCAACTGATGCGCGGGGATTGGACAGAAGGCTGCATCGCTGTCAGCAACGTGGAAATGGAAGAAATCTGGCGCGTGGCCGATTTGGGAACAGAGGTCGTGATCCGACCCTAGGCGTGCCTCACGCTCGACCGATAAACGCGGCAGGTGCGTCGTTGGACCGAACGAAATCCAGTGGCTGTGTTTCAGAGGCTTCGGTCATCCGCTTGTATTCAAAGCGCATTTCGTCGCCGTCCTCTTCGCAGGCCACGATCAAACACTGGGACAGATGCCGCGCACCATCATACAAATCCACACGGCCCCGTAGGGTATCTTCGCCCGCCAGTTCAAGAGAAAACCCGTTTTCCCACGCATTGATCACACGGTAGACACGTTCGCCTGCCTGCACCCGCAAACGATGCTTGTTGCGCAGCGCTTGTTTGCGGGCGGCATCCAGCCCGGCTTGCACATCAGGTGGCAAAAAGGTCGACATTGGCAGCAGCTCCAATCTATCGGGTGAGTCGCAAGTTAGGGCCGCTCTACGTCAGGTCACGCTAAAGTTTTATGAAAGATCAAATTTAATCGGCCGTGGCTTTGGGGCGCAACACATGTTCCATCGCCGGATCATAAAGCGCGCTGTCCTTGAAATCGGCGATCTGACCCAACACCGGCCCCACCAGGATCAGCGCCGTGCGGGTCAGTTTTTCCGCGCGCACCTTTTCGCGGATATCGCTCAGCGTGCCGCGGATGAACATCTGATCGGGCCAACCCACGCGATAGCCCACGACCACCGGGCAGTCCGCGCCGTAATACGGTGTCAATTCCCGCTCAATGGCGCGCAGATTGCGGATGCCAAGGTGGATGGCCAGTGTCGTGCCGGTGCGGGCGAAATTCTCCAGCGTCTCCCCGGCGGGCATGGAGGTGGATTTCATCGACACGCGCGTGAGCACGATAGACTGGCCAACCTCCGGGATGGTCAATTCCTGACCCAGTTCGGCGGCCATCGCAGCATAGGCCGGCACACCGGGGATGATCTGATAATCGATCCCATCCGCGCGCAACCGGCGGATCTGTTCGGCGATGGCGCCGTAAAGTGACGGATCGCCCGAATGCACGCGCGCCACGTCTTCACCACGCTGATGCGCCGCCACGATCTCCGCATGGGTTTCATCAAGCGTCATGGGCGCGGTATCCATGACCCGGGCGCCTTCTGGTGCGCAGCCAACAACCTCTTCCGGCACAAGCGAGCCTGCATAAAGACAAACAGGGCATTCCCCGATCACCCGCTCGGCCTTCTTGGTCAAAAGCTCCGGATCGCCCGGGCCCGCCCCGATGAAATAAACCGTCATTGCGCGCCACCCCCCGGCTTCATCTTTCCAAAAATACTCACATCCGATGGTTCCGCCAGATCACCGTCAATTTTGCGCGCATAGCCGCGCGGCGTGAACATGCGGGGGCCTTCATCCAGCGCGGCGAGGCGCGAATTGGACGAACCCACCAGAACCACGGTCAGCATATCCACCTCATCGACCTGCAGTTCATCTAAGCGGCGATAGCGCAGATGCTCCTCCGGACGGCCAAGCGAGGTGGCCAGCATCACGGGCGTGTCCGCCGGGCGATGCTGCAACAGGATATCCCGCGCCTCCGCCAGCAGGGTACGGCGGGTTTTGGAGACCGGGTTGTAGAAGGCGATCACAAAATCGCCCTCAGCGGCGGCATGAAGGCGGCGGATGATGTCATCGCGCGGGGTCAGAAGATCGCTGAGCGAGATGGTGCAGAAATCATGGCCCAGCGGCGCGCCTGCCCGGGCCGCGGCGGCCTGTAGGGCAGAGACACCGGGGCTGCAAATCACCTCGGCCCGGCGCGCCGCGTCCGAGACACCGCCGTCCTCTTCGGTGCGGTCCAGCAGTTCGAAAACCAGCGCGCCCATGGCGTAAATGCCTGCATCACCTGAACAAATCAGCGCGACGTTCTTGCCCTGCCCTGCCTGTTCGAGCGCGTATCGGCAGCGTGCCTCCTCTCCACCCAGCGGGAAGTCAGAACGCGCTTTGCCAGCGGCCAGCGAGCCAAGCAGGTCGATATAGAGCCCGTAGCCCACCAGTTCTTCGGCGTCAGCCACGTGGCGGCTGACTTCAGGCGTGCGCCAGCTGGCCTGACCGGGGCCGATACCCAGAACGGAGAGCCGACCACGGGCGCGGCCGGGGAATTCGGTGATGGGATTCTCAGAGCGGGTGAGCGCGCAGGTCGTGTTGGCGGTTTTGGATTTCTCAACCGTGAGCGTGCCACCGATGGCGAGGGCGGCCCCTTCCGCAACACCGTGACAGCCAACCTCGGCAAACACCACGTCGGAGGGGTTGGCGAGGTTGGGGCTTTGCGTCTCCAGTTCCTTCGCCGTGAAGAGCCGCAGAGGCACGCCGAGGCGCTTGGCAAGCGTGTTCATCGCGGGTTCATCGGCCTTGAGGTCAATGGTGGCGACGCAGGCGATCGCGCCGGGGGCAATGTTGGCGGCCTCAAGGGTTTGGGTCACGTGATCCCACATCTCTTCGGGGTCGGCGTTGCGGGCGCAGCCGACGCCGAGGGCGTAGCGTTGGGGATGATAAATCAGTCGCTCGTCGCTTGCTTCCGCGCGCGCCTCGCTCACGATGAGTTCCACCCGGCCGCCGGTGTCTTCGATGTCAAAGATCGGTTCGCCTGTCAGGGTCACGCCCGCGCCGGACAGAAGGGCGGCCATGGCGGATTTCGCGTGTTCGGGATTGGCGAGGCGGTAGCCTGGCGGCGGCGCATCCAGGGCAACGCCCATGGCGACATCGCCCGCTGTGGTCACGGCGGCGGTGCTGCCTAGATGCGCGGCGATGTCATGTGCCAGACGGTTGGCTCCGCGATGACCGCCCAGCAAAGGCACCACGACAGCGCCGTCGTCAGAGACGGATACCACGGGCGGCTCAGTGCGTTTATCGGAGAGCACGGGGCCTACTGCGCGGATCAGGATGCCACTGGCGCAGACGCCCACCACGGGCGTGCCGGAGAGGAACAGATCGCGCATGTGATCGAGCGCGTTGGCGAAGAAGGCGTCGGCCTGATCGACCCGGTCTTCGCGGCCATGGACCTGCGCGCCCAGATGCGCGGCCACGCGGTGGGCGGTGGCCTCGCCCGAGCGGCTGAGGGCCAGAACGACAGGTTTTACAGCCATGGGTCGGCCCCTTTGGTGAGCAGGATCATCGAGAAATACGGTGCTTTTTCAGGCGCTTGCGTCAGTGGGCAGATCTTTTCATCCGGCAGGCTGGCGCGTTCCACGTAGACGGCATCGGCGGCATAACCGAGGTCTTCGATCACCGCGCGGATCTTCGGCAGGTGCCGCCCGACTTTCATGATCGCCACGCTTTCCGCGCCTTCGATGCGCGTGCGCAATTCGTCCTCAGGCAGGGGGCCAGGCAGCACGGTCAGGCGTTCGTTGCGCGCGGCCAGCGGCAGGCCCGCCTTGGCCGCGCAGGCGGTGACGGAGGTGACGCCGGGCACGACAACCGCCTCAAACCGGGCGGACAAACGCGCGAAAATATACATGAAGGAGCCGTAGAAGAACGGGTCGCCTTCGCAGAGGCAGATGACATCTTCTCCTGTTTCCAGCGCCTCGGCAATCTGTTCTGCGCCGGTGTCATAGGCGGCTTGCGCGGGGGCGCGTTCGACGCTCATGGGGACGTCCATGACAATCTCGCGCGCGCCGTCAGGGATGAAGCTTGCGGCGATGGAGCGGGCGAAACTGTCGGCACCGGCAAGCGTCGGATAGGCAATGACGGACGCGCCTGAGATCAGCCGATGCGCCTTGAGCGTCATAAGTTCCGGGTCGCCCGGGCCAAGGCCGATGCCATAGAGCGTGCCGCTCATCGTTTTACGAGGCTCCACTGGGTCACGGGCATCATGGGCCGCCAACCTGTTAGGTCGCCCACGGGGTCAGCGCGGGCGACGCTCAGCTTCACCAATTCACCGCCGTGAGTTTTGTGCAGATCGAGCAGCACCGCTTCACTTTCCAGCGTCACGGCATTACAGACCAGCCGCCCGAGCGGGCGCAGGGCATTCCATGCGGCCCCGAACACCTCTCGGCTGAGACCACCGCCGATGAAGACGGCATCGGGTGGTTCCAGACCGTCGAGGGCCTCGGGCACCTTGCCGTCGATCAGTTCCAGCCGTGGCGCGCCCAATGCGAGGGCGTTTTCCGCGGCCATGGCGCGGCGATCGGCGCGGGGCTCAATGCCTATGGCGCGGGCATAGCGCGCGCCGCGCATCCATTCGACGGCGACAGACCCGCAGCCCGTGCCGATATCCCAAAGCAGCGCGCCGCGCATGGGCATGAGTTTGGCCAGCGTGACTGCTCGGACCTCTTGTTTGGTCATGGTGCCGTCATGGGTGAAAAGGTCATCCGCCAGCCCCGGCACACGGGGCAGAAGGGCGGCGTTCGGATCGGCCACGCAATCTACAGCCAGCGTGTTGAAGGGGGGCACGTCGTGGTCCCAGTTTTCCGCGATACCGTCAAAGCGGGCTTCGTTGTCGCCGCCCATTTCCGACAGCACAGTCATCGGCGATTTGCCAAAGCCACGGTCGGTGAGGAACTTGGCGATTTGGCCCGGCGTGTCGGATCCGGTCGTGAGGATCAAGAGGCGCGCAAGCGGTTGGATGAAGGCGATCATCTGTTCCACCGGGCGGCCATGGACGGTCAGGGTTTCCACATCGGCAAGGCTCCACCCCATGCGGGCGGAGGCGAGTTGGAATGCCGAAAGCTGCGGGTGATAGGTGATTTCCGAGGGGTCGATTGCCCGGCCAATGCGGGCACCCACGGAAAACCAAAGCGGGTCTCCTGTGGCCAGAACCACAACGCGGCGGCCTTTCATGGAGAGCAGCAGATCAACCAACGCATCAAACGGGGATGGCCAGCGGATGCGCTCGGCGGGCAAACCTTCCGCCAAGGTATGGTGCCGATCACCGCCTACGATTACCTCCGCGGCCTCAACCACTGCGCGGGTGGCGGGTTGGAGACCGGCCATCCCGTCCTCGCCAATGCCCACGATATGAAGCCAAGGGCCCGCCATCAGTGAACGCCCCCTTCCGGGACGCCCGCGGCCAGTGCATTGACGGCAGCGGAGGCCATGGCCGATCCGCCGCGCCGCCCGCGCAGGGCAACATAATCGCAACCGCGCGGGTTTGCGGCGAGTTCCGCCTTCGCCTCCGCCGCGCCGACAAAGCCAACCGGGAAGCCAAGGATCACGGCCGGTTTGGGTGCGCCCTGATCCAGCAGGTCTAGCAGGTGAAAGAGCGCCGTGGGGGCGTTGCCGATGGCCACGACAGCGCCTGCAAGGCGGTCGGCCCAAAGTTCAACAGCAGCAGCAGAACGGGTGTTGCCAATGTCCCGGGCGCGATCCGGCACCGACGGGTCATTGAGCGTGACAATCACATCATTTTCCGCAGGCAGATAGCGCCTGATGATCCCCGCCCCCACCATTTCACAATCGCAAAAGACAGGCGCACCTGATTGCAGTGCCGCCTGCCCTGCCGCGAAGGCCGAGGGCGAAAAATCCAGACGATCCGCCACCTCGACCATGCCGCAGGCGTGGATCACGCGGATGGCGAGCGCCTGCAAACCCGGGCCGAACCGATCAAGCCGCGCTTCGCGCCGCACGGTGGCGAAGCTCTCAGCGTAGATCGCGGAAGGGTCTTTTTCATACGGGCGCATAAATGGGTCAGGCTTCTTGTGTGTCTTCAGCGTCTTCCCCGGCATCCTCAACACTGTCTTCGGCTTTGGTTTTGCGGCCCTTGAGACCGGCATAAAGCCCAATCGCAATGGCCGCACCCAGTGCTGCCGCGCCCAGCCAATGGCCGTGGCCTGCCACTTCGGCCAGATGGCCGGGATGCGCAAACACAGGTGTGCCCAGCATGGCAAACATCAGAACATATCGCATTTTGATCCCCCTACAGGTTTCTCACTCGGTCACAACTTCGGAGGCTTTGACGATTTGAGCTTGGACCCCCGGATTGGGTCGGCCCGCCCTCACACTCCTGTCCGGCCCGTGACCCCGGGCATCGTCCTGATCCCTCTATAGAACCGGCGCGCAAGGCTTGCCAATGCCTGAAACGCCGCGCCGCACTCGAATTCCGACATGTGCGCGGGTGCAGGTCTTTTGCGCCCGGATGTGTGTAGCAGGGATGCCGGGACGGACCTATCTGGATGAGAACACTGGCAAAGGAGCGAGACCCATGGGTCAACTGATCGACGGAAAATGGTCTACCGCATGGTATGACACCAAATCCACCGGGGGGGCGTTCAAGCGCAGCACGTCCGCATTTCGCAACTGGATCACCGAAGATGGCCGCGCGGGGCCGACAGGGGATGCGGGCTTTGCCGCCGAAAGCGGGCGGTATCATCTTTATGTGTCATACGCCTGTCCCTGGGCGCATCGGGCGTTAATCTTTCGCGCGCTGAAGGGGTTGGAAGATCACATCGGCGTATCTGCCGTGCATCCGGATATGGGGGAAGATGGATGGACGTTTGATGCAGGCTATGAGGGGGCTACGGGCGATCAACTCTATGGCCTGCCGTTCCTGCGCGACATCTATGTGAAGGCCGATCCGGGTGTGTCGGGCCGGGTGACGGTGCCGGTGCTGTGGGACAAGGAGCGCGAGACGATCGTGTCCAACGAAAGCTCCGAGATCATCCGCATGTTCAATTCGGCCTTCGATGGTCTGACCGATAACAGCCTCGATTTCTGGCCAGAGGACATGCGCGAGGCGATAGAGCCCGTGAACGCTCGGATCTACGGCACGCTGAACAATGGCGTCTACAAGGCGGGGTTTGCGACGTCGCAAGAGGCCTATGACGCGGCGGTTCATCCGCTGTTTGACACGCTGGATTGGCTTGAGGCGCGGCTTGCGGACAATCGCTACCTTATGGGGGATCAAATCACGGAAGCCGATTGGCGGCTTTTCACCACGCTGATCCGGTTCGACCTGGTCTATCACCTGCATTTCAAATGCAACCGCGCGCGGATCATCGACTACCCCAATTTGTGGGGCTACTTGCGGGAATTGTACCAGTGGCCGGGCGTCAAGGAGACGGTGAATTTCGACCACATCGTCCGGCATTATCACTACAGCCACGAGACGGTGAACCCACATCGCATCATCCCCATCAACCCGGTGCTGGATTTTGAGGCACCGCATGGCCGGGGATAGGCGATCCATCGCGTGCGCCCCTTCGATTTGGACGTCGCGCACCTATATTAGAGCGAACGAATTGGTTCTGAGATCGGAGAGCAACATGACTTCCCTCATCACAAGACGCACCATTCTGGCAGGGGCCGCCGCGACGGCCGCCACCGGCCTCACCGTTCCCGCCCGGGCGGCAGGCCTTGCCCCCACGCCGACAATGCGGGGCGGGTCGAACAACTACTTCCCCAACGCGCCCATCGTCGACCGCATCGGCGGTGGCGGGTTCTGGATGACGGGGTCAGTCAGGCGCGCAGGCGACGGCGCGCCTTTGGCAGGCCAACGCATCCAGATTTGGGCGCACACCACCGAAGGGCACGAACGCGAGCCTGAAAGCCATGGGGCGACCCTGACGGATGCCAACGGCGATTTTCGCCTTGAGATGCCGCAGATCGTGCCTGCTTTCGGGCAGGCCCATGGGCATCTGGCCTACGATGCGGCGTATGGTGAGGGCGGCTTCAAAACCGTGTTCCTACGCCCGCTGATGGACAGCCCCTCTGACACCACGCTGGCCGCGCATTTCGTGCTGGAACCGGCCTGATCTGCTGATTTGCGCGCCGTTCTGATCTGGGCCGGGCTTGCGCTGGCCATTGTCGTGCCCATCGTGGCGGCGGCGGGCAGCCCTTTGCTGCAATGGCGGGAACCTGTCTATATCATCGCGGGCTTTGCCGGGATCGTCGGAATGGCATTGTTGCTGGTGCAGCCTTTGTTAGCGGCTGGTCTGTTGCCGGGGCTGCACCCTGCCGCGGCGCGGCGTTTGCACGGCCTGTGCGGGATCGCACTTTTACTGTCGGTGCTATTGCATGTGGCAGGGCTGTGGATCACCAGCCCGCCCGATGTGATTGACGCGCTTACCTTCACCTCCCCCACGCCGTTTTCGGCCTGGGGTGTGATTGCAATGTGGGCGGTGATTGCTGCGGCCCTTTTGGCCGCGCTGCGCCGTCGGCTGCGGTTGCGTCTTCCCACTTGGAGACGGGTGCATCTGGGGCTGGCGACAGTGACCGTGATGGGCACCGTCGCCCATGCCCTGTTGATTGAGGGCACGATGGAAATGTTCAGCAAGATCGCGCTCAGCGTGCTTGTGCTAGCGGCCTTGGCCCGGGTTCTTTACGACCTTCGCGCGCGGACCAGAAAACAAGGCCGCGCACGAAGGTCATCGTGAGCCCGCGTCTCGCCCAACGGGCGAAACACTTGGCTTAGCGGACCATGCTCATCTTTTGGTTTTCGCCAAGGTCAGGGCCATCTTCGCTGAAATAGGCACGCCCCATTTCCAGCGCCATGGCGACCATGTTCTTGTCATTGTCCCACAGTTCGGCCTGCGTCGGCTTGACGTCAATCACCACGACATCGGCGTCTTCACGTTCGCCGAAAAAGACCTTGGCATAGGGCCCCCACATGTCGTCAATCAGCGCTTCATCATGCAGCAGGCTCGCCGTGGCAGACACAGACGCAAAGATCATCTTGGATTGATCGGCGAAACTTAGATTGATGTCCTGTTCGGCCTTCACTTCGAACACCTTTGAACTGGCCCGATCCGTGAGAAACCGGATCGTCCGCTTTTCCGTGTCGATATAGGGTGCCATCGGGCGGGAGCGCAGGACATCGCCGTCGCGCGTCGTGACCATGCAGGCGGTCATGTCGGCAAGGAGTGTCCAGAATTCATCGGTGCTACGGGGCATGTTATTCTCCTGTCTGTCAAATGTCTGAAACATCAACGACCGGGACAGGCAGTTTGTTCCTAGGCCCTCATGAAAACAGGGCCGCCCGGTTTGGGGCGGCCCTGTCCGTTTGTGCAAAACGCTTTTGGATCAGAAGGTCGAGGCGACTTCCCACTTTGAAATCAGCGTGTTCAGCGTGCCATCAGCCTTCATGGATTGAATGGCGGCATCAAATTTCGCCTTCAACTCCCCATCGGATTCGCGGATGCCCATGCCGACACCGCCGCCGATCATCTCAGTGCGGTCCAGCATCACCAAACCGTCTTCTTCGGCGAAGGGCTTGAGGAAGCTTTCATCGGCCAGAACGGCATCGGCTTCACCCGCGCGCACAGCGGCAACGGTTTCTTCGGGCGTGGGGAATTCCACCAGCGTCCAGCCTTTTTCAGCGATGAACGCGGCCTGGATGGTGTTGGACTGCGCGGCGATCACGGCCGATTCCACATCCACATCAGCAGAGGCTGCGACGTAGGCAGACGGATCCGGCGGCGTGTAGTTCTGGGTGAAATCAATCACCTCATCACGCTCTGCCGTAATCGACATGCCCGCGATGATGGCGTCATAGTTGCCGCTCACGAGGTTGGGGATGATGCTGTCCCAGTCATTGGTGACCCATGTGCATTCCAGTTCAGCGCGGATGCAAAGCTCATCGCCCAGCTCACGCTCAAACCCGTCCACTTCACCGGCATCGTTGATGAAGTTCCAAGGCGCGTAGGCCCCTTCCGTGCCAAGACGCACGGTGTCGGCCATGGCCATGGTTCCGGTCAACGCAAGCGCTGCGGTTGTGAGAAGAATTTTTTTCATCGGTGTCTCTCCCTGTTGGTCTTCTTCTGGTCTTTCAATTGTATCACGCGGCCTTGGTTACGCAGCCATGGTCGAGCTGAGAAACTGTCTCAACCGCTCTGATTTCGGGGCGCCAAAGAGGGTCTCTGGCGAGCCTTGTTCTTCGATGAGGCCCTGATGCAGAAACACGACGTGATCCGACACGTCGGCGGCCATCTTCATATCATGGGTGACGATCATCATGGTCCGGCCCTCTTCGGCCAGACCTTTGATCACGCGCACCACCTCTTGTTCCAGTTCCGGGTCAAGGGCGGAGGTGGGTTCGTCAAAAAGAAGCGCCTCAGGTTCCATCGCGAGCGCGCGCGCAATCGCGGCGCGCTGTTGCTGACCACCCGACATCTGCGCAGGAAACACATCGGCCTTGTCACCGATGCCCACCTTATCAAGGTAGTGGCGCGCCTTTTCTTCCACCTCTGTCTTGTCGCGGCCCAGCACGGTCACGGGGGCTTCCATCACGTTTTGCAAGATGGTCAGATGCGCCCAGAGGTTAAACTGCTGAAATACCATCGAAAGATTCGTGCGAATGCGCAGCACCTGCTTGGGATCGCCGGGGCGGCGGCTGTGGCCACTGCCCTTCCACGCGACGGGTTCGCCTTTGAACAGGATCTCCCCTTGCTGACTGTCCTCCA
The DNA here is from genome assembly GCA_038532355.1 of Pseudomonadota bacterium. Classification (GTDB taxonomy): domain Bacteria; phylum Pseudomonadota; class Alphaproteobacteria; order Rhodobacterales; family Rhodobacteraceae; genus Roseovarius. Next base: position 69,881 of record JBCBAT010000011.1, read on the forward strand.
GCAAGTTCGCGCAGCGCAGAATGGTGGATTTTCCCGACCCAGACGACCCGATCAGCGAAACCACCTTGCCGCGCCCGGCGGTGATGTTCACGCCCTTGATCACCTTCAACGCGCCATAGGCTTTGTGGAGGTCTTTGATCTCAAGAACGGGCGCGTTTTCTGGCAAGAAGGAATCTCATCTGGTCTTGGACAGACGGCAGTAGGGCGGAAAAACCCATGGTTTGCAACGGTCAACTGAGGTTTTTGGGCCGCTGTCAGCCCAGATGACCCTGCGTCAGCCTGATTTCGAGGCTTAGGGCGCGCATTCTTTGAAAGAATGCGGCCGAACTCTTTCAAAGAGTTCGCGCCCTAGTTGAACACCGGGGGCGCAGGCGTGGGCACGGCGAGGTATTCCTCAGGTTCGATGCGCACCAGGCCGTTAAGGCAGAGCGCTGTTCGATCCTCCTCGGACAGGCTCTCGATGGCGGCCTTTAGCCCTTCAAAAATCGGCACCGGGTCTTGACCCAGCCGGGTGATGAAGGGCAGGCCCGGCGTGGGTGGGGTGGCATCAATCACCTTCAGGTCAGGGGCAAAACTTTCCTCCACCTGAATAAAGTGCCAGGACAGCGCGTCGAGCCCGGCAATATCCGCCTGACCACTGGCCACGGCCCGCGCGGAGGCAACATGACCTCCGGTTTTCACCGCGCCCCCAAACCGCACGTCGTTGGTGCGCGCATACAGGATCGGCCCCGCCCAGCCGCTCTGGGACGTGGCACTGTTCACAGCAATGTAGGCCCCGTCAAAATCGCTTAGCCCATCGCGTGGGTCATCCGCGCGCGCGACATAAACGCTATTGTATTCCCCGGGGCCGCACCCGGGCAGGCCGTAATCTGGCGTGCCGACAAGCGTCACCGTTCCATGCAGCCGCGACCGGTAGGGCAACCCGCAGGTCTGGGACAGCAAAAGATCGGGTTGCGCCCAGGCCTGCCACACGCCCAGATCTCGAATGAGCGTTTCTGGCCCCTGCCCCAGTGCTGCGCGAATAGCTTGCCAAAACCTGTCTGTCGCACCACGGACGGATGCGAAATCATACATCGGCAAACTGGCATGCATCAGGAGGGATCCACCCTGCGCCGCGCCTGCGCGCTGTCCATATCGCTCACGCCCAAGAAGCTGGACGCCATGCGAATAAGCGCATCTTCCTTGGCATCGCGTTCCCCATCTGCCAGCGCCACTTGCCACAGCGCCTCGATGACGGCGATGCGATCTTCATAGGCCACGGCATCCTTTATCGCGCGGGTGAAGCGGATGGTATCAGGGGCCTCAGATTCCAGCCCTTCGGCATTAGTGAGCAAGTCAGCGGCATCCGCATCGGTCAGGCCATAGCGCGTCTCAGCGATGGCCGCGATGCGCTCTTTCTCAGATGCGTCATACACCCCATCCGACCGCGCGATGCGGACCAGAAGTGCGGTGAGCGCCAAGCGGGCATCGCTGTCGCCCAGCGGTTCGGGATCGGGTTTGGTGAGGCGGGAAAGGAAATCTGCAAACATGGATGTGATATAGGCAAGGCCCGCGGCGAGGCCAATGGTTAAAGCGACAGATGGGGATGTGTGAAGAACGCGGACGAAGGGGTCACGTAACGCTATCAACCACAGAGCCGCGCATTGACAGGCCGCGGAGTGGCGATGCAACGTATGATCCACGCGCTTTATCATGCAGTGTCATTGCGCAACCAGAGCCGCGCCCGGCTATAACAAATCGCCAGTCCGTGGGGGCGGCCTGGCGATGCGCGGCGGCGGGCATGCCCGCCTTTGTTCCGCGCGGTAGGATGGCAGAACTTCGCAAACACAAAGTCACTTCTTAGCTGGCTTCTGCCACTGCCCGTGCTCGTGCGCTGTCATCCTCGGACAGGCCCAATGCGTTGCGCGCGGCCTCAATGACGCGCAGTTCTTCGTCGGCGATATCGTCATCGGCCAGAACCACTTCCCAAAGCGCCTCAAGCGCATCAACGCGGGCCTCGAAGCTGACGGTTTCGCGGATGATGATGGCGAAGCGATCCGTTTCCGGGGCCTGCTTTTCCAGTTTCTCAGACGTGGCGCGCATCTTGGCGGCCTCGATGGGTTTGAGCCCGTAAAGCCGGCCGAACAGGCGATCAATCTTGCTGATCTCGGACACCTCATAGTGATGATCCGACATCGCCACGCGCACCATCAACGCCCCCAACGCAAGCTTTTCATCAGGCTCCGGCAGCGGCGCGGGTTCAGGCGCGTCGAAGGCGTGAAGCAGGCGATGCAAAAGGGCTTTGGCTTCCATCTTTGGCTCTTTGTCTATGCCGTTCCGGTCCCTGTTGGTGAAACGGCTTTGTCACTCAATCGGCGACAATCTGACCATCTGACACCGGTTTGGCAATGCTTCGTGCCCGGTTTAACCAAATGGCCCTCAGAGCGTCACATTTGCTCCCTTAAATCATCGAACTCCGGCACGACACCCGGCATTGGTAAATGGTGGGTCCTACTTAGGACGAAGGAAATTTTATATGCCCCGGCGCAACAGGTTTGCATGGTCAAACCAAACCAAGGAAGAACAGTTGAGAATGGCGCATCGCGCCTCGCGCGAAGATCTGCGCCTGATGGCCCGCGCCTTTGACTGGTCCACCGATCATGAAGCCGTGCTGAGCTGGATGATGGCCAACAAGGCGATGGATCTGGCCTCTGCCATCACAGTGTTTTTCAACGGCGATCCGGCGCGGTTCAATTACATCTCAAAACGCGCGGTGCCGGTGGAATATCGTGGGGCGACCAAACTGCTGGATAACATCTGCCTGCGGATCAACAGCGGGTTTTATCGCACGTCGAACGCAGTGCGCGTGGACAACCGCCGCCAGTTGGACAGGTGGCTGCAATTTCAGGCCGCAGATCGGGTGGAAGGCCGCCGCGGGCGGTGGATCCTGGATGAGACGATCATCGAAAGCGCTTTTGCGCCCACACATCCGTCGGCAGAGTTGCAGGCCGTGGAAGACCTGCGCCCGTCTGAACCTGCCCCTGCTGTGATTGAGCCCGGCCCCGTGACATCAGCCATCGGGCGGCGTGTGTCGAGTTTGTTGTCTGACATCTTTCCGGGGCGAAAAGCGGGATAACCCGCGCCGGACGTGTTCAGACCAACCGGGAGTTTTCCAGCGCCGCGCGTACGAAATCCGCAAACAATGGATGCGGCTGGAAGGGTTTTGATTTCAGCTCCGGATGGAACTGCACACCGATGAACCACGGGTGGTCTTCCCATTCCACAATCTCCGGCAGACGCCCATCGGGTGACATGCCGGAGAACTTGAGGCCCCGTTCCTCCAACTTGTCGCGGTATTTGATATCCACCTCATAACGGTGGCGGTGGCGTTCATCGATGGCCGTGGTGTTATAAACCCCCGCCACTCTGGTGCCTTCCGTCAGCACCGCGTCATAGGCCCCCAGCCGCATCGTGCCGCCCTTGTCATCGGACACCTTGCGCTGAACCTTTTCATTGCCCTGCACCCATTCCTTCAGGTGATAAACCACGGGCGTGAAGCGTTTCTTGCCTGCCTCATGGTCAAATTCTTCTGATCCGGCGTCTTTCAATCCCGCCACATTGCGCGCGGCCTCAATCACGGCCATCTGCATGCCAAGACAGATGCCTAAGTAAGGGATCTTGCGTTCGCGGGCGAATTGCGCCGCTTTGATCTTGCCTTCTGTGCCGCGTTCGCCGAAGCCGCCCGGGACCAGAATGGCGTGAAAGCCCGACAGATGCGGCGCGGGGTCCTCATTGTCGAAAATCTCTGCGTCGACCCACTCCACCTGCACCTTTACCCGGTTGGCCATGCCACCATGGGTCAGCGCCTCCTTGATGGATTTGTAGGCATCCTCCAACTGGGTGTATTTGCCCACGATGGCGACCTTCACTTCGCCATCGGTGTTGTGGATCCGGTCTGCAACATCCTGCCAGACCGTCAAATCGGGGCGTGGCGCGGGGGAGATGTTGAACGCATCCAGCACCGCCTGATCGAGCCCTTCGCGGTGATAGGCCAGCGGGGCCTCATAGATGGAGTTCAGATCATAGGCCGCCACAACCGCCTCTTTGCGTACGTTACAGAAAAGCGCGATCTTCTCGCGTTCCTTTTCCGGGATGGGCTGTTCAGACCGGCAGACCAGAATATCCGGCGCAATCCCGATGGATTGCAATTCTTTGACCGAATGCTGGGTGGGTTTGGTTTTGAGTTCCCCACTTGCGGCCAGCCATGGCAGCAGCGTGAGATGCATGAAAATGCACTGCCCGCGCGGGCGGTCATGACCGAACTGGCGGATGGCTTCAAAAAACGGCAGGCCTTCGATATCCCCCACCGTCCCGCCGATTTCACACAGCATGAAATCCACCTCGTCATCGCCGATTTCGATGAATTCCTTGATTTGATTGGTGACGTGGGGGACGACCTGGATCGTCTTGCCAAGGTAATCGCCGCGGCGTTCCTTCTCCAACACATCTGAATAGATACGGCCCGAGCTGACAGAATCCGTCATGCGCGCGGGCACGCCGGTGAAGCGTTCGTAATGGCCAAGGTCGAGATCGGTTTCCGCGCCATCATCGGTGACGAACACCTCACCATGTTCAAAAGGCGACATGGTGCCGGGATCAACGTTCAAATACGGATCGAGCTTGCGCAGGCGCACGGAAAACCCACGGGCCTGCAACAGCGCACCAAGCGCGGCGGACGCGAGCCCCTTGCCGAGGGAGGACACCACGCCACCTGTAATGAAAACGTATCGCGCCATATGCTCATCCCCCATTGCCGCCGCGCCACCGGATGAAGGCAGTCAGCATCGTTGTTTTTGTCATTTCAAGAGGTCCCCGCAGGCCGATTCTCACCACGATTCGGGCCGAGCACCACGGGATTTGAGTAATACAGCCATTCCCGAATTTGCGCAAGACGACCGCAACATGATGTTGCGGGTTTTATGGGTGACGCAACGGTTAGTGTGCAATAGAGCGCTTTCGTTAGGCCCCGGTCTGGCGATCCCGTTGTAAAGCGAGAGCAGTTTATCCAGAAAATCCGCCGTGTGATGGAGCGACGCGCGGGTGTCGACAATTCGCCAGGCCCTGGGTGGGGCCTGACGAAGGCGCGGCGGGCTTCGCCCTTGATTCCGCGCCAGGCGATTAGTGTTAAGATTAATCCAGCGTCGGCAAGAGCGGCGCGCCATCATCACCCGGCGCAGGCGGCAACAGGTTGTCGCCCAGCCCACCATCCGCCGGTGCGCTGTCCTCCACCGCCGCAGGCTGATCCGTAAACCGATCCAGAACCGACGACCCGGCAGAATTCTGCGCAGCAATAATCGTCAGAGTGATCGACGTGGCAAACAAGCTGATCCCCAAAAGCCACGTCACCTTGCCCAGCCCAGTGGCCGCTGCACGGCCCGTGCCCGCCGGGCCACCGCTGCCCATACCCAGGCCACCGCCCTCAGAGCGCTGCAAAAGAACAACGATGATCAAAGCCAGCGTCAAAAGCAGGTGAACAAGAAGGATGACGTTTTGCATGTACGGAAAACCGGCGCCAAAGTGAGTGTCGCGCTTACTTATGCAATTCAGGTGTCGCCCGCAACCCGTCTACTCATCCACATCGTCCATATCCGACTGACCGGAGAGATAGCGCCGCACATGGCTCCAGCTGAGGCCCACACCCAGTACCAGCGACAGCGCAATGAGCGCCAGCCAGACCATGTCGGATGTCTCTGTCAGGTTGAGCAGCTCATAGTCATAAAGCACCCAAACCAGCGCCCCCACAAGCGCCAGCACCAGAAGCATCCCGAAGGCCCCGATCGACCGCAGCGTGGCGCGCAGATAGATGATGTAGCCCACCAGCAGGATCAGCCCGGCCAGAATGGCAATCGGCATCTGGTCGTTAAAATTGCGCTGCGTCCAGCCGATATAGTTGAATCGCGTGGGGTTGAACGTGGCCGCCAGCAACACAAACGCCACCGCCCAGCGCGCAAAAAACCCTGCCATGATGCCCCCCAAATCTTCGTTTACGCCGATAATTCCCAAACCGCGCGGGCCTGTCTAGCCCGGACAGGCCACTTTGAGGTTTCGCCCCTTCGCACCTGTGGGTATGAAGCTTTTGGTTTTTTCGAATATGGCGGGGATCAAGATGGCCAATGTCGTGGTTGTGGGCGCCCAATGGGGTGACGAGGGCAAAGGCAAGATTGTCGATTGGCTGTCTGAGCGCGCCGACGTCATTGCGCGGTTCCAAGGCGGGCACAATGCGGGCCACACGCTGGTCGTGGATGGCAAGGTCTACAAGCTGCATGCGCTGCCCTCGGGCGTGGTGCGCGGCGGCAAGCTGTCGGTCATTGGCAATGGTGTGGTGCTGGACCCGTGGCACCTGGTGAATGAGATCGCCACGGTGCGCGAACAAGGCGTGGATATCAGCCCCGAAACCCTGATGATCGCTGAAAACACGCCGCTCATTCTGCCCATCCATGGAGAGTTGGACCGCGCCCGGGAAGAGGCCGCCAGCAAAGGCACCAAGATCGGCACCACGGGCCGCGGCATTGGCCCGGCCTATGAAGACAAGGTGGGCCGCCGCGCAGTGCGCGTGGCCGACCTTGCCGATGCCGACACGCTGGAGGCGCGCGTGGATCGCGCGTTGCAGCACCACGACCCGTTGCGCAAGGGCCTTGGGATTGACCCCGTAGACCGCGACGCGCTGCTGACCAAACTGTCAGAGATCGCGCCCCACATCCTGCCCTACGCCGCACCCGTGTGGAAAGTGCTGAACGAAAAGCGCAAGGCAGGCAAACGGATCCTGTTCGAAGGGGCGCAAGGCGCGCTGCTGGACATTGATTTTGGCACCTATCCGTTCGTGACCTCGTCCAACGTGATCGCCGGTCAGGCCGCCACCGGCGTGGGCATCGGGCCGGGGTCCGTGGATTACGTGCTGGGCATCGTGAAGGCCTACACCACCCGCGTCGGCGAAGGCCCCTTCCCGACCGAGTTGGAAGATGCTGATGGCCAGCGACTGGGTGAGCGGGGTCATGAATTCGGCACCACCACAGGCCGCAAGCGTCGCTGCGGGTGGTTTGATGCCTGCCTCGTGCGCCAGACATGTGCCACCTCGGGCATCAACGGTATATCGCTCACCAAGCTGGATGTGCTGGATGGGTTCGACGTGCTGAAGGTGTGCGTGGGCTATGACCTGGACGGTGCGGTCCTTGATTACCTTCCTATGGCGGCTGAAGACCAAATGCGCTGTGTGCCGATCTATGAAGAAATGCCCGGCTGGCATGAAAGCACCGAAGGCGCGCGCAGCTGGGCTGATCTGCCCGCCAACGCGATCAAGTATGTGCGCCGGGTGGAGGAATTGATCGACTGCCCTGTCGCCCTACTTTCCACCTCACCGGAGCGGGATGATACGATCCTTGTGACGGACCCGTTCAACGACTGACGCAAAGAGGCACGCATGGCGCTCAGCTACAAAGCCCGCAAACGCTGGTCTCTGGTGATTTTGCTGGTGGCCCTGCCCGCTTACATCGTGACGGCGGTCACCATCATGAACATGCTAGATCGCCCCCCCATCGCGGTGGAGTTCATCATCTATGTCGTGCTGGGCATCATCTGGGCGCTGCCGCTCAAACGGGTGTTTTTGGGCGTTGGTCAACCCGATCCGGACGCGTCCGACAAAGACGGATCGTGATCCCGGGGCGAGCAGAATTTTTGAAAAATTCTGCGCAAGAAAATTCGAATTTTCTTGCGCATTTTCTTCGTAAGAAAATGCGGCACCGACCTTAGAAGAACGCGTGATCGTCGATGTAGCTGGCCAGCTCCAGCCCGTCGACATACACGATATGCGGATCATCAAACAGAAGATCGTACACCGTCATCCGCTGCTTGGGCCCAAGCGTCACGAACTCTGCATCGACCAGCCGTTCCGCCGGTACCAACGCTGTCCTCGACCCAAAGAGCGCAGAGGCGCGCCAATCGCGGATCAGCACCCGCTGGCCTGCGGGCAAGAACGTGTCCTCCTCCGGCCGGTTATGGCCAAGTGAGCGCGCGGCGATCTTGATCAACTGCACCTCACCCTCGCGCGCGCGCAGATCATCAAGGACAACCATCCCTTGATCGCGCGTGATGATCCTGTCGCCCGGTTGAAGCGATTGAACGGGCCGTTCCCCCGCCGCTGTCATGATGTTTGAATGTGCAAGAAAGCCCCCGGTCGACTGCGTCGCCTCAAGGGTAACAATCCCGTCGTCCCGATTATGTGTCGGTGTCATGTGCCTGTCCTCAGATCTTTGTCTGCTCTTTTTTGGACAGGATAAGGCAATTTTTTCTTAATGTCGCCCGCTTTATGCGGCGGCGGCCGGGAACTGTTGTACGATTTCCTCTCGCCTGTCTTGGCGCGCTTTGCTAATACCCGCCCGCATGCGGGTGTGGCGAAATTGGTAGACGCACCAGATTTAGGTTCTGGCGCCGCAAGGCGTGGGGGTTCAAGTCCCTCCACCCGCACCACTTTTATTTGGCCTACCGCGCGGGGCGCTACTTGAGGCCCGGTTTGGTTCGAGGTTTCTCCTCTCACCCGCACCATTCTTTATCTCACGGCGCGTGGCGCCTCCGATGGGGCGGCCTGACCGGTCGTCGAGGGGTCGTTTCGCGGATGTTGGGGTTTGCCAAACCCGCGCATCGTTCATGCACGCACTGATCACGCTGCGGCAATCCTGACGCGTCTAGGAGGCGAGGCTCGGCAACCACAACACGATGGCCGGGAACGCAACCAGAAGCGCAATCGTGATCGCGTCGGCGATGAAAAATGGCGTGACGCCCTTGAACACGTCTTGCACGCTCAGATCATCGCGCACGCCCGCCACCACGAAGCAGTTGAGCCCGATGGGCGGCGTGATCAAACAGAACTCCGCCATTTTCACCACCAAAATCCCAAACCAAATCGCGCACATGGTGCCGGACATGCCAAAGGCGCTGTCTGCGGCGGCAACGTTTTCGCCGCCATTCAGCGCCATCACCGCCGGGTACACCACGGGCAGGGTCAAAAGCAGCATGCCAATCGCGTCCATGAACATGCCCAGCACCGCATAGGCCAGCAGGATGCACACCAGGATCAGCCAGGGCGACATGGTCAGCGATGTGATCCAGTCAGAGAACGCGCCGGGCAGATCGGCAAAGCCCAGGAACCGCACATAGATCAGCACGCCCCAGATGATGGTGAAGATCATCACGGTCAGTTTCGCGGTTTCCAGCAGCGCCGATTTCAACTCTGCCCAGCGCATGCCGCGATAGAGCGCCATACAGAAGACAATAAAGGCCCCCACCGCACCGCCCTCGGTCGGTGTGCCCCAGGCATCACCGAACGGGTTGTAGACAAAGAAGATGATGATCACGACCACCGCGACGATGGGCAGGGCGGCGGGTAAGGCGGCAAAGCGTTGCCCCCACGTGAAGCCGCGCACGGGCGGGCCCACGGTTTTGAAAATCACCGCGATTGAGATGATGATCAGCGCGTAAACCAGCGCCGAAAATGCCCCGGGCACAAAGCCTGCCAGCAGCAATTTACCCACGTCCTGTTCCACGATGATGGCGTAGATCACAAGAATGGCGGAGGGTGGGATAAGGCTTGCCAGCGTGCCCCCTGCCGCCACGACGCCTGCCGCAAATTGTTTGTTATAGCCGATCTTGAGCATTTCCGGGATGGCGATGCGGGCAAAGACCGCCGCCGTGGCCACCGACGCGCCAGACACCGCCGCAAAGCCTGCCGTGGCGAACACGGTCGACACGGCCAAGCCCCCCGGCACCCAGGCGATCCAACGTTTGGCGGCCTCAAACAGCGCGGTGGTCAGGCCCGCATAATAGGCCAGATAGCCAATCAGGATGAAGGTCGGGATCAGGCTCAGCGCATGGGCCGACACCTTGGAATGGGGCACTTGGCCTGCGATCTTCACACTGACTTCCAGCGCTTTCCAGAACCTGTCGGGATCATAATCAAACCCGTTCCAGCGCAGCCAAAACAGCCCCAGAAACCCTGCCAACGCGGCGGCAAAGGCCACGCGCAGACCCAGGAAAACAAGCACCAGCATCCCGCCAGTGACCCAAAGGCCGATTGTAATGGGATCCATCAGCCCCGCCCTTGCAATTGTTCGGCCTCAGCCGCGGCCTGTTCAGCCACGGATTGCTGCAACGGCACCGCCACAGGCCGGTCCAGCCCCAACACGAAGGCCCGGCCATAGCCCACCGCCTGCAACATCAACCGCAAGGACAGCAGACCAAAAGCCAAAGGCACGATCAGTTTCGCAGGCCAAATGGGAAGGCTCACATCGATGGTGCTGTCCCGGCTCCAGAGCGGTTTGGTCATGTCAAAGCTGCGATCAAAATGGGACCAGCTGCCCCAGACCAGCGCGAGGATCACCAACAGCATCAGCAGGATCATCACAAATTCAATCGCCCACAGAACACGCCCCTTCATGGCACCGATGATGATATCCATCCGGATATGCACCCCGTTGCGCTGCACATAGGCCACGCCCATGATCGCTATGACCGGCATCAGAAGTTCGATCCAATCGACATAGCCGAGCATGGGAGATTCAAAGAGTTCCCGCCCGCCCACGGAATAGACGGCCAGAAACATCAGCGAAAACGCCGCAAACCCGCTGAAAAAGGCAAAGAGTGTCTCTAGCTTCAAGAGCGCCCGGTCAAGACGGCTGAGCAAGCTGGAATCTTCCAGAACAAGGGCTGCGCTGGCCATGATACCCCCCGAACATAGGCCGGATTTCCCCGGCCTATATCTTCAATGATCAGCTGCCGCTGCGGTGATCTTCGAGGGCTTTGATCACCATATCATAAAGCTCCTGACCCGGCAGGCCCTGGGCTTCCATGTCGGCAATCCACGCATCCCGGATCGGCACGGCGGCGGTTTCGCGGAAGGCGTTGATCTCTGCCTCGGGCAGTTCGACTTTGGTGACGCCCTTTTCTTCCAGCACGCTGTCCCATTTCTGGAGCAGTTCACCATAGTTGGCGAGGTAATGATCCAGCGCCTCCGGCACCGAGCTGTCGAGCGCTTCGCGGTGTTCATCGCTCAGGCCTTCATAGGCGTCAATGTTCACCACAACCGGGCAATTCACCGTCCCGGGGTTCAGGTTCGCCGTCCACCAGGATGCCTGGTTGATGGTGCCAAAGCTCAGATGTGCGTGCTGGGCGAAGGCCACGGTATCCACGACGCCAGATTCCATCGCCTGATAGGCCTCTGTCGCGGTCACGGATGTGGGCACGGCACCTACGGCTTCAAACGCCTTGCCGATGCCGCCCGTGGCGCGGACACGCATGCCTTCCATTTCGGCCAAAGAATCGCGCGGCTCACCCGTGCCCACGATGTTGTATTGCGGCATGGGTGAGGTCATCAGCAGCTTGGCGTTCCACTGCGCCATTTCCTCAGCCGCGGCGGGGTGAGAATAGACAGCCGCGGATACGGCCATTTCTTCATCAAGGTTCGACACACCCAGGAACGGCAATTCCAGCACGGTGATCACGCGGTTCTTGTCACGGTGATAGCCCGCGCAGAACTGCGCCATTTCAAACGCGCCAATTTCAATACCGTCGAGGTTTTCGCGGTTCTTGGACAGACCGCCATAGCTGATGTTCATCGTGAACTCGCCATTGGTCTTGGCGGAGACCAGCTCGGCCAGCTTTTCCACATGCTCTGTAAAAGCCCGGCGCTTGCCCCAGAGGGACACGTTCCATTCGGTGGCCATAGCCTCTGACCCGAAGGCCATGACGATCGCGGCGACGCATGCGCGGCTGAGATATTTATTCATAAGGTTTCCTCCCTTTTTTGATGGGCATAGCTAAGCGGATTTCGCGGCGCAGGACAAATGAAGAAAATTGCACGAGGGTGCGCGCGCGCCCTGCGGAAATCCGCAGGGTTAAAGCAGGGCGTCTTTATCGAGGCCCAGTTTCACGATTTTTTCGTTGAGCGTGCGCCGCCCGATCCCCAAGGTTTCCGCCGTGTCATCCATGCGCCCGCCGTGATCCTGCAAGGCGCGGGCGATCATCTGCCGCTCAAACGCGGCCACCGATTCGCGCAGACCCGGGCGGGTCGCGGCATAGTCAGCCGCCCCCGACATGGCATCCTTGATCTTCGCCTCACCCATGCGCGACAGAAGCACAAACCGTTCCATCACATTGCGCAGCTCGCGCACATTGCCGGGCCAGTCATGGGCCATAAGGTGGCTCAGGTCGTCTTGGACAAGCTGGGTCTCGGTTGCGCTGTCCTGCAAAAACCGGTTGGCCAGCAGCGGGATATCATCGAGCCGAGCCCGCAACGGCGGCAGGGCCAGCGCGAAACCTTCCAGCCGGAACATCAGATCGGCCCGCAACCGCCCTTCCGCGATGGCCTGCGCGGTGTCTTCATTGGTCGCCGACACAATGCGCAAATCCACCTTCTCGGGCAGCGCAGCCCCTTCCGGCAAAATCTCCTGCGCCTCAATCAGGCGCAAGAGTGCAGGTTGCACATCACCCGGACAGGCGCAGACCTCATCCAGAAACAGCGTCCCCCCAGAGGCCCCCTGCGCCACCACCGGCAGCTGCGCCACCGTGATCTGCGCGGCGTTGACGGCGATGTACGGCCCGTCACAGCGCGAAGACGTATCATGCAACGCGCGCGCCACCAGATCCTTGCCCGTACCCGTCTCCCCCCGGATCAGCACGGGCATAGGTCCATCGGCCAAGGCGGCGATGGTCCGGCGCAGGTCGACAATCTCAGGCGTCTGACCCACCAGCATACGGTCGAGGCCAGAGAGTTCCTGCAACCGATCCTTCAGCCGCAGATTGCTTTGACGCATCTGATGCTGTTCGGCAGCATGATCGAGGATCAGCAGCAACCGCTTGGGATCATAGGGTTTTTCCACGAAACTATAGGCGCCCGCGCTCATGGCATCGACGGCCACTGGGATGTCGCCATGGGCCGAAATCAGCACCAAGGGCACCCCGCCATCCAGACTGCGCAACAGATCAAGCCCTGACATCTCCGGCATGCGAAGATCGGACAGGATGACATCGGGCTGAAACTGCGTGATCCAGCGGGCAGCTTCCGTGGCGCGGGCCAGCGCCTTGACTGTCCAGCCCGCCGCCTCCACCAGATCCACCAGCGAATTGCGCATCATCTGGTCGTCATCAATGATCAACACGCGGTGCGGTGTCATGCGGCGCGGGCCTTTTCGTCAGAGGGCAGCACCACGCGGAAAACGGCCCCGCCCGAGGCGCGGTTTTGGGCCGTGATCGTGCCGCCATGGTCAGACACGATGCCCGCGGAAATGGTCAGGCCCAGCCCCATCCCACGCCCGCTTTCGCGCGTGGTGGTGAAGGGCTCGCGCAGCTCATCAAAAGATTTTTCACCCAGACCGTGGCCAGTGTCAGAAACCTCCAACCACAGAGCGCCATCATCTGCGCCCATGGTCACTTCAATCCGCCGATCTTCGCTGGCCTCCACCGCATCCAGGGCATTGCGCAGAATATTCGTCACCACCTGTTCCAGCCGCATCTGGTTGCCCTTCAAATAAAGCGCCTCTTCCGGCCGGATCACCGACACCGTCGCGCCCACTTGTTCGACATTGGGCGCGGTCAGTTCGCGGGCAGCGGCCACCACGTCGCGCAGATCCAGCAGTTCAAACTTGTCCCGGCCCTTGCGGGAAAACAGCTTCAACTGCTTGGTGATGTTTTCCATCCGCGCGACGAGGCCCTGCATTTTGTCATTGAGCGGCGTCGTGCCTTGCGTCATCTCTGCGGCGGTCAATTGGTTGCGCATGGCGGCAATGGGCTGGCCCAATTCATGCGTCACGGAAGAGGCCAATTGCCCGAGTGCCGCCAACCGCCCCGCGCGCTCTAACTCGGCTTGGGTCTTTTGCAGGTTCCGTTCTGCCGCGCGGCGTTCTTCGATCTCCACGGCAAGCTTCGCATTGGCCTGCCGCAGCAATGCCTCTTCCTGTTCGGACTTTTGCAGCGCCAGTTTCACGCGCCGTGTGCGGCCCATCTGGAACAGGATGAAGCTCATCATCGCCAGCATCACGAACGCGCCCGTGGTCAGCCACGCGCGGTTCACGGTGGTGTCGAGCGGTTCCAGAAAGTGCAGTGACCAGCTGTTGGGCAGGTTGGCGCTGCGCAAATAAAGCAACTCCTCCCCGCCAATCACGGCTGTCTGCGCGGCTTCATCCGCCGACCAATCGAGCGGCGGCAGTGCCTCATTGGCAAACTGCCGCGATTGCGCGATTTGGTTCCTCTGCGTCGCTGACAGCGCGCGCAGGGTGCGGTAGCGCCAGTCGGGTTCCGAGGCCAGTAGGATCACCCCATCCGCATTGGCCAACACCACCCGTTCGCCCGAGGCCTGCCATGCCTCCTGAATGGGGGACAGATCGGCCTTGATGGCGATCACCCCGTCCGCGCCCCCCGCGGGATGATTCACCGCAATGGCGTAGAAATACCCCGGCTGCCCGGTAGTAGCCCCAATCCCGTAAAACTCCCCCAGCGCGCCTGCTTGGGCCTGAGTGAAATAAGGGCGGTAGCCGTAGTTCTGCCCTTTGAACGACGCCTCCGTCTGCGCGTTGGATGCGGCAATCGTGTGGCCGGTGTGATCCATCAGGTAAATCGCATCAAGGCCCGCGCTTTGGGCGAACCGCGCGAGGCGGTTATCGAGGGCGCGCGTGTCCGACACTGTCAATCCATCCGCCACCATTGGGTCTTGCGACAGCAAAAACGGCAAGTGGGCGAAATGGCGGATCTCGGACTGAAGCGTGTTCTGGTAGACCGTCAGACGCGCTGCCGCCTGTTCGGCCTGCTGCGCTTTGAAATAGGCAAACGCCCCCTGAAACAGGGCAATGGCCACTCCGCACACCACAAAAAATATCAATCCATAGGCAAGGCGCATGGCGCTTACGTCGCCCTATTTGACCGCAAAGATCAATCCCCAGCGGGTGGGCTTAGCCCATCCGGTCCCACAGCTGCGGCGCTACCGGCGGGATCGCGGCTTCAATCGCCGCCATTGCATCCACGATCAAATCTTCGCGCCAGCGCCGACCGGCGATTTGCACGCCAATGGGCTGTGGACCTTGCGGCAGGTCGGCCACATGGGTGGGCAGATTGCCCGCCGGCAGGCCGAGAAAATTCATGATGAACGACCAATGCGCCCCGCCCAGTGCGTCCGCCACACCATCGGCGCCTTCCGCATCTCGACCGGGCGCAAAGAAGGGCTGCAACATGAAGGGGCTTAGGACCAGCGGGTAGTCCTCCATAAACACCGACCACGCCCGCGCGTAATGCGACCGCTGCGCCAGCGCGCGCAACATCTCCGTGCCTTCAAAGGGCGGGAACTGGCGAAAATATTCTTCAAAAATTGCGTTGAGCGTGTCGGACCCATGAGCCTTGATATCGGCATTCAGAAGCGCCTTCACCTCCCCCATCAGGGCGCGATAGCCGATCTCTCCGGTCTCATGCGCGAGCGGCGGTTCCACCTCTTCAACCGCGTAACCGGCATGGGTCAGGGCATCCGCCGCCGCCTCAATCGCGCGGCGCACATCCGGGTGCAGGCCAAAGCCGAAATCATCGAAAGACAGCGCCACGCGGATCGGGCCTTCAACCTCTGGCCCGCGCCACGGCAAGGGCACATGGAAAGGATCGCGCGGATCAGGCGCAATGCACACAGGCATGGACAAATGCAGATCGCCCGCGTTGCGCGCAATCAGCCCCTGCACCGACATGGATTGCGCCAGCAAACCCCGTTCCGCCGTTTGGCTGGGGTTCCACGCAGGCACGCGGCCAAGCCCGGGCTTGACCGTGACAGCCCCATTGGCCGCGGCGGGAAAGCGCAGGGACCCGCCAATGTCATTGCCATGGGCCAGCGCGCCTATGCCCGCCATCACCGCCGATCCTGCCCCGCCCGAAGACCCGCCCGCCGATACATGCGGCCCCCACGGGTTATGGGTGCGGCCGAATAGCGGATTGTCCGTATCGGCGCGAAAGGAAAATTCCGGCGTATTCGTGCGCCCGATCACCACCGCGCCTGCGGCCTTCAGGTTTTGGACAATCGGCGCATCACCCGGGGCGATCACATCCTTGAAGGCAGGCACACCATTGGAGGTCGCTTGGCCCTGCTGATCGACATTGATCTTGATCGTAATCGGCACCCCGTGCAGCGGGCCTTTCGGGGCGTCACTGGCATCCAGCGCATCGGCCTCGGCCCGCGCCTCATCCGCCAGCCCGGCCACCACGGCATTGAGCGACGGGTTCACTGCCTCCATCCGTGCAATCGCGGCCTCAGTCACCTCTCTAACTTTGATGTCCCCTACGGTGGTGGCCGCAACAATCTGCGTCGCATTCCACTGCCACACGGGATCATCCGCACCCATCACGAGGCCACGGGCAGGGCCATCATCATACCGGCCATTTCATCCAGATCCGCATCCCCCACCGGGCAGGCCGCATTCTGGGACATGCCGCGATTGGCGTCGTTCTTCATCTCGGTCGCAAGCGCCGAGGCGGTGACGCCGGCACACACGCCGGGCAGTTCTGCCGCGATATCACAATCACGCATCAAGGCCGCCAGCGCCCCCGGCAGCGCCCCTGCCTCACGCGCGCCGCCCAGCGCCTCTGATGCGCGGGCATAGTTCCCGGCACCCTCTGGCCGGTCGACCAGCCATGGCAGGCTCACCTCCAACGCAAGGCCCGTGGCCAAGCCATGGTGAATGCGCGACAGCGATCCTAGCGCATGGCTGATATTGTGGCCCATATGCGTGTTGCAATTGTGCAGGGCGAGGCCCGCCACCGTGCTGGCCCACAGGACATGCCCGCGTGCTTCAATATCCTGTCCATCCGCCACCGCGCGCGGCAGGTATTCCCGCAAAAGGCGCAGGGCTTCCAACCCGTACATAAGGCCCGCCGGGCTTGTCGTGCCAGCGGTGGATCCTTCCAGCGCATGGGCCACGGCATCCACGCCCGTCCAGGCGGTGATCGCAGGCGGCAGGCTGAGCGTCAGTTCCGGGTCCAGCACGGCTTGGGAGAACATAAGCTGCTCCCCCCAGTACCAGTTCTTGTAGCCATCGGGCGCAGACACCACCGAGGTGCGTGTCACTTCCGATCCGGTGCCTGCGGTGGTGGGAATGGCAATGGCGGGCAGCCCGTTGGCTGGCAAGGGCTTGGCGGCCAGCGCATAGTGACGCGTCGGCGCATCACCGGCGGCAACCACGGCGGCCAGTTTGGCGGCATCCATCGCCGCCCCGCCGCCAATGCCCACCACGACGCGTGCGCCCATCGCGCGGGCCTTATCGCACAGATCATCGACCAACGTGTCCTTGGGTTCACCCGCCACATCGGCGGCCACTTCGCAGGTCAGTCCCTTGGCGGCCATGTCACCGGCCAGCCGATCCGTCACGCCCAAATCGGCCAGTACGGCATCGGCCACCATCAGAACCGGGCCGCCGCCAAGTTCAGTCACCAAAGCGGGAAGCTTGCGCACGCGCCCTGCCCCGAATGTCACCGGGGGAACCCGGCCCATGTTGAACATATCCATGCGACCCTCATGTTTCACTCAGCCGGGTATGACACCCTGATCGGGATTTGGTAGGCTCAATGATCCCACGTCGCAAGATCAGAATGCACCCGGTTTCAGATTGCTTGGGGCAGACGGCGGCGACTTGCGTTACAATATAACATATTCTAGTAACCCTCATGAGCTGCAGGAGATGATAATGACCACACGCGGAGAACAGATGCAGGCGCATGTCTTGCGCGTGCTCAAGCGCGAAGGCGCGGCCCTGTCGGCCTATGACGTGCTGGACGCGCTGCGTGCCGATCACCCCAAGATCGCGCCGCCCACGGTCTATCGCGCGCTCAACGCGCTGATTGACAAAGGCGGCGTGCACCGGGTGGAATCTCTCAACGCGTTCATCGCATGCAACAGCGACCATCATGATCACGATCACGGCTCCATCATGTCAATCTGCGATGATTGCGGATCGGTCGAGGAGAACGCCGCGCCAGAGGTGGTCAACAACCTATCCGGCCTTCTTGGCAAAGCCGGGTTCGAAGCCCAGCGCCACGTGATTGAAGTGCACGGCGTTTGTTCGGATTGCAGCACGGAAAACAGCGCCGAAGGCCGCAAACCGTGACACCGCAAAAAGCACCCTTTCGCCTGCTTCTGATCGGGGCAGGCCCGCGCCTGTTGATGGCCGCGGCCATCGTCGCCCTGCTGTGGCTTGGCTTTTTCTGGGCCACGGCCACACCGGGCGCGCTGTGATAGAGGGCACGTTATGACCGCGCTGGCCTTTCGCAATCTCACGTTGGGATATGATTCCCTGCCTGCCGTCAAAGAGCTGGACACCCAGATCACCGAAGGGTCGCTCACTGCGATCGTGGGGCCCAACGGCGCGGGCAAATCCACGCTTCTCAAAGGCGTGACAGGCGTGCTTTCCCCCATCGAGGGGCGCATCGACCTGGGCGGGTTTCACCGCGATGAAATCGCCTATCTGCCGCAACAATCCGACATTGACCGCAGCTTTCCCATCACGGTGACAGATCTGGTCGCCATGGGGCTTTGGCGCGAAATCGGATCGTTTGGCTGGCTGACACGCGCGCAACGCACCCGTATTGAAGAGGCGATTGCCGCCGTGGGGCTGACCGGGCTTGGCAAACGCGCCATCGGGTCGCTGTCGGGCGGGCAGATGCAGCGCGCGCTTTTTGCGCGGCTTTTGTTGCAGGATGCGCAGCTGGTTCTGCTGGACGAACCCTTTACCGCCATTGACGCCCGCACCATGGCCGACCTGTTGCAGGTGATCCGCCGCTGGCACGAAGAAGGCCGCACCGTGGTGGCCGTGCTGCATGACTATGAGACGGTTAAAACCCACTTCCCCCAAACCCTGATGCTGGCGCGTGAATTGGTGGATCACGGGCCAACCGCGACTGTCATGACATCTGAAAACCAAATGCGCGCGCGCCTCATGTGCGAGGCCTGCGAGGCCACGCCTCATATCTGCGGCAAGTCAGCGGCATGATCTGGGAGCTGTTTCTGGAACCCTTTGCCCAATTCGGCTTCATGCGCCGGGCGATGCTGGGCTGCGTGGCCATCGCCGTAGGGGCCACGCCCGTGGGCGTTTTCCTGATGCTGCGCCGGATGAGCCTGACGGGTGACGCCATGGCCCACGCCATCCTGCCGGGCGCCGCTGTAGGGTTTTTGATTTCCGGCCTGTCGCTCGGTGCAATGACCATAGGTGGGCTTGTGGCGGGCATGCTGGTGGCGCTGGCTTCTGGCTTTGTGTCCCGCATGACGGCGCTCAAGGAGGATGCAAGCCTTGCTGCCTTCTACCTCATTTCCCTCGCACTTGGGGTGCTGATCGTCTCAACCCGGGGCAGCAACGTGGACCTGATGCATGTGCTGTTCGGCACGGTTCTCGCCTTGGACAATGCAGCACTCATCCTGCTGTGTTCCATCGCCAGCCTGTCGATTCTCGTGTTGGCGATCCTGTTTCGCCCGCTGGTCCTGGAATGCGCTGACCCGCAATTCCTGCGCTCTGTCAGCCGCCTCAGCGCGGTGACGCATCTGACCTTCCTTTGCCTTGTCGTGGCCAACCTCGTGGCTGGCTTTCACGCACTTGGCACGCTGATGGCAGTGGGCATCATGATCCTGCCTGCCGCCGGGGCGCGGTTCTGGACGGACAGCATCGGGGGTTTGCTCACGCTCGCCATGGGCATCGCGATCCTGTCGAGCTTTTCGGGCCTTTTGCTGTCGTATCATTACTCCCTGCCCAGCGGCCCCGCGATCATTCTGGTGGCTGGGATCCTCTATGCAATTTCTCTGATCATAGGGCCTGTAGGGGGCCTCATTGCTCAAAACCGACCACGCAAGCGCACAGCCAGCTGACCCTCCTGAAATACTCTTTACCTGACAGGATACGCCCATGATCTCTCGCCGTCTTCTTCTGACCACAGCCCTCGTCGCCGCCTCCGCCACCCTGCCCGCTTCGGTTCAGGCCGATGAACCGATCAAGGTGGTTGCCACGTTCTCCATCCTCGGTGACATGGTGGGGGTCATCGGTGGGGACGCCATTGAATTGACCACGCTGGTGGGTCCTCAAGGAGATGCGCATGTCTATTCCCCCACCCCGCAAGCCGCTGCTGCGGTCAGCGATGCGGATGTTCTGGTGATCAACGGTCTGGAGTTCGAGGGCTGGCTGGAACGCCTGATGGAGGCCGCGTCTTTCGACGGTAAGCTGGTGGTGGCAACGGACGGTATTGAGGCGATCGCCTACGATGATCACGACGATCATGATGCTCACGGTCATGACGATCATGCCGAGCACAAGCATGATGACCACGGGCACGAGGATCACGCCGAACACAAGCACGATGAGCACGGGCATGACGACCACGCCCACGGCGAAGAAAAGCATGATGATCACGCAGGCCATGATGACCATGCAGGTCACAACCACGGCGCATTCGATCCCCATGCGTGGCTCAGCCCGACCCTGGCTATGACATACGTTGACAACATCGCCGCCGGTCTGGCCCACGCTGCACCAGAAGGCGCGAGCGCTTTTTATGAAAACCGCGCCGCCTATTCAGCAGAGCTTGAAACCCTGAACGCAGACATCACCGCCATGATGGCAGCCCTGCCAGAGGATCGTCGCACCGTCGTGACATCCCACGATGCGTTCCAGTATTTCGCCCGCGATTACGGTCTGACATTCATGGCCCCACAAGGGCTGAGCACGGAAAGCGAAGCCTCCGCCAAGGATGTGGCCGAGCTGATCGAATTCATGCGCGCGGAAGGCATTTCCGCAGTCTTCGTCGAAAACATCGCCGATGGCCGGCTTCTGGAACAGATCGCGACGGAAACCGGCGCGGGGATTGGGGGCACGCTGTTTCCCGGTGCCTTGTCGAAGGAAGACGGCCCGGCTGCCACCTACCTTGATCTGATGCGGCACAACGCGGCCACCATCGCGGGCGTGCTTGGGTCCTGATCATGATCGACGCACGCGTTCCGGTGACGCTTCTGACGGGCTTTCTGGGGGCAGGGAAAACCACCTTGCTCAACGCGATCCTGTCGGATGCGTCTTCGGGGCGCATCGCCGTCATCGTCAATGAATTTGGCGAGGCCGGTCTTGATCACGACCTGATCGAGACAAGCAGCGATGATGTGGTGTTGCTGTCCTCGGGTTGCCTGTGCTGCACGGTGCGCGGGGACCTGTCCAAAACCATGACCGGTTTGCTGGACCGGCGCGCATCGGGTGCGTTTGAATTTGATCGCGTCGTGATCGAAACCACCGGGCTGGCCGATCCCGGCCCCATTCTGCAAACCATGCTGGTGGATGGCGATCTGGCCCCGGTGTTGCGGATGGACGGGGTCGTGACGGTGGTCGATGCCGTGAATGGCCCGGGCACGATGGACGCGCAGTTTGAGGCGGTGTCTCAGGTTGCCATGGCCGATATGATCGTGCTCAGCAAAACCGATCTGGCCAAAGATGTCGCAGGGTTTGAGGCCCGTTTGCGCAGCCTGAACACCACCGCGCCTATGGTCCACGCCGTGATGGGCGAAGGGCTTGGCGGCAAAATCTGGGGGCTGTCCGGTCTGCGCGCGGATGTAAACCAAGCGCAAGCGCTGCAATGGATGACGTTGCAAGCGCCCACGCCTGATCCGCTGGCCAATCTGTCCGGCTTCAGCGCACCTGCCCCGCAAGCCGCGCCCATATCTGCCCATGACACGCGCATCGGAACGGCCTCTATCGTGCTGGATGACCCGTTGGACGACAAGGTCTTCGACAACTGGCTCAATACGCTGATTTCCCTGCGGGGTGAGGATATCTTGCGCGTCAAGGGCATCGTGTTTCTCAAGGGGATTGACGTGCCCTTCGTCTTCCACGGCGTGCAACATATTTTTGACCCGCCCCTTCCGGTGAAAAACTGGCAAGGCGATGATCGGCGCACCCGCATCGTGGTGATCGCCCGCGATCTCAACCGCCGGGAATTGCAAGCAAGCCTCGATACATTGCGCGCGTACCGTATCCCGCAGACCTAACCGTTGCTGACTGACCAAAGCCCGGTTGTGAGATGTTATGTTATAACATAAAATGACATCTCGAAACCTGCTGCCGTCCCCGGTGATCCCCATCCCGGCCTCCGCGTCAGCCCATTGCCATGAGGTCTCCAGCACATGCCAGACACCCATACCGACAATCGCCTTCCCGTGACCGTGCTCTCCGGCTTTCTCGGCGCGGGCAAGACCACGCTTCTGAACCGCGTGCTCAACAACCGCGAAGGCCGCCGCGTGGCCGTGATCGTCAATGACATGTCAGAGGTGAATATCGACGCCGATCTGGTGCGCGCCGATACTGAGCTGTCCCGCACCGATGAAACACTGGTGGAAATGTCCAATGGCTGCATCTGCTGCACCCTGCGCGATGACCTGCTCGACGAGGTGCGCCGCCTGGCCGCCGAGGGTCGGTTCGACTACCTGCTCATTGAGTCCACCGGCATTTCCGAGCCACTGCCCGTCGCCGCCACGTTTGATTTCCGCGATGAATTTGGCGACAGCCTGTCGGATGTGTCCCGCCTCGACACGATGGTGACGGTGGTGGATGCGGTGAACCTGACCAATGACTTTTCCAGCCATGATTTCCTGTCCGATCGCGGTGAAAGCATGGGCGAAGAGGATGACCGCACGCTGGTCCATCTGCTGACCGACCAGATGGAATTTGCCGATGTGATCATCCTCAACAAGGTCAAGGATGCCACGGACGCGCAGGTCACGGATGCCCGCCGCATCATCCGCAGCCTCAATGCCGATGCAGAGATCATTGAGACCAACTTCTCGGAAGTGCCCACCGACAAGATCATGGGCACCGGGCTCTTTGATTTTGAAGCCGCCCATGAACATCCGATGTGGGCCAAAGAGCTTTACGGCTTCAAGGATCACGTGCCGGAGACAGAAGAATACGGCGTGCAAAGCTTTGTCTACCGCGCGCGCCAGCCGTTCATCCCGGAAAAGATCCTTGAATTCCTCAACGGTTCCCTGCCCGGCGTGCTGCGCGCCAAGGGTCACCTCTGGATCGCCACGCGGCCCGATTGGGTGGCGGAATATTCTCTGGCGGGCACGCTGTCTTCGGTGCAGCCCATGGGCACATGGTGGGCGTCCGTTCCCGAAGAACGCTGGCCAGAGCATCGCGACGTGCTGAACTACATCCGCCAAAACTGGTCCGAGCCATGGGGCGACCGGCGGCAGGAACTGGTGTTCATTGGTGCTGATATCGACTGGCCCGCGATGCAGGCCGCGCTTGATGCCTGCCTTGTGCCTGAGGTGATGGCACCCGGGCCCGATGCCCTGCCCCTTGACCTGCCCGATCCCTTCCCGATCTGGAAACGCATGGAAGAGGTTGCATGAGTGACATAACCGGCGCGGTCGGCGTCGCCCAAACGCCTGAGGGGCTCTCTGCCATTCGCACCCCCGGTTGCGCCGCCGCCATATGGGATCGCGCGCCCTTGCCGGAGTTTCAGCGCTGGATCGATCATATCGATCCAGACGCCCTGCCTCATACGCGCATGATCCTCGCCCCCGATGCCGTGCGCGATGCGCTGTCGGAAACGGCGCTGATCTGCGGCACGCCCAATTGCCCCGAATGCGGCATGCTGGTGGATGATATCGCAGCGCTTGCGACGATCTTCGCAGACGTGATGCAAACACCTTACATACGCCTGCGCCTCGACGTGATCCGCCACAATGCCTGCCGCAAATTCCACATGGATGCGGTGACCGCGCGTCTTATCTGCACCTATCGCGGCACCGGCACGCAATACGGTCTGTCGGACGGGGGCCATGACCCCGCGCAGATTTTCACAGTTCCCGCCTGCGCCCCCATCATCCTGCGCGGCAAGGACTGGCCTGTGACGGGCTCCAACCTTGTCCACCGCTCACCGCCCATCGAAGGCAGCGGAGAAACCCGCCTGCTTCTGGTCATCGACCCCATCACGGATCCCGGCACACAAGCTGAGACCACACTTCACTAGGGACAGGAGGACACCCACAATGAAAACCCGCGCCGCCATCGCATGGGCCCCAAACCAGCCGCTTGAGATTGAAGAAATTGACCTCGAAGGCCCCAAAGACGGTGAGGTGCTTGTGCGCATCGTCACCACCAGCCTGTGCCACACAGACGTCTTCACCCTGTCGGGCGAAGACCCCGAGGGGCTCTTCCCCTGCATCTTGGGTCACGAAGGCTGCGGGATTGTTGAAGAGGTGGGGCGCGGTGTGACCTCGGTAAAACCCGGCGACCACGTGATCCCGCTTTACGTGCCCGAAGACCCCGAATGCCCCTATATCAAATCCGGCAAAACGAACCTGTGCCAGACCATCCGCGCCACCCAAGGGGCAGGCCTGATGCCTGATGGCACGTCGCGCTTTTCCTATAAAGGCAAGCAAATCCTGCACTACATGGGCACGAGCACGTTCAGCGAATACACCGTGCTGCCGGAGATTTCCGTTGCCAAGATTTCCAAGGATGCGCCTCTGTCGAAGGCCTCCGTCATGGGCTGCGCCGTGCCCACCGGCATCGGCGCCGTGCGCAACACCGCCAATGTGGAGGCGGGTGCCACCGTCGCTGTCTTCGGCCTTGGTGCTGTCGGCATGGCCGTGATCCAGGGTGCTGTCCTGCGCGGTGCGTCCCGCATCATCGGGATCGACGTCAATCCCAACAAATTCCCGCTGGCCAAATCACTGGGCGCGACGGAATGCGTGAACCCCAAGGATCATGCCCAACCCATTCACGAAGTTCTGGTGGAAATGACCAATGGCGGGCTGGATTACACCTTTGAGGCCGTGGGCAATGTGGGGCTGATGCGCTCTGCCCTTGAGGCGTGCCACAAAGGCTGGGGCGAATGCACCGTGATCGGTGTGGCAGGCGCAGGGCAGGAAATCTCCACCCGGCCGTTTCAGCTGGTCACCGGGCGGGTCTGGCGCGGCACGGCCTTTGGCGGGGTTCTGGGCCGGTCCCAGCTGCCGGGCATGGTGGATGAATGGCTCAACGGTGATTTCAGCGTTGATCCCTACATCACCCATCACATGACCCATGATCAGATCAACACGGCCTTTGATCTACTGCATGAAGGCAAATCCATCCGCTCAGTCATTCATTTTGACCCAAGCGCCACGATGACGGTCAATTCCCTGCCCGGAGACATCGTGAAGCCATGACGCACGAACCGGTCCGCACGCGCAAGATGCGCATGAATTCCGGCCATACCAGCCTGAAGCGCAAACCGCGTGCGACCGACCCCATGCGCGAATATGACGGCCTGCCGCAGGAATTGCGCGCTTGGGTCGCCCGGGCCGATCTGCCCTGGCGGCCCGGTTCGGTGCGGCGATCCTTTGAACGGGCCTTGCGCGACACCGGCGATGTGACCCGCGCGCTGGAAGAATTGGACCGCTTGCAAGAGCGGCTGATCGCCAAGGATGCCAAAAAGGTTTGGGGAGAGGTTCACCCCCGCGCTGAAGGCGCTTAAATTACACCCTATGATAGGGACCCTTTCCAAATTCATCGGCCTGAGCACTGCCGCTTGGTTGAGCGTTACCTCCCCCGCGCAAGCCCACCCGCATGTCTTCATTGATGGCGGCGTTGATTTTCGGTTTGATGATGCGGCCCGGCTGACCTCGCTTCAGGTCACTTGGCTTTATGATGAATTCGAAACCCTCTACATTCTTGCCAACAACAACCTTGATCTGACGCCTGAGGGCACGCTGTCAGAGGTGGATCGATTGGCGCTGGAACAGGTTTTCAGCCAATGGCCGGACGATTTCGACGGCTCTGCCCATCTGACACATGACGGCGCGCCCGTGGCCTTGCGCTGGCCCACTGACCCACAGGTGCAGGTGGTCGATGGCCGCATTCAGGCGGTGTTTGACCGCGTGCTTGAAACGCCCCTTCCCCTGACCGGGGATGCGCTGGAACTGGCGTTTTACGAATCCACGTACTTTTTCGCCTTCAAGATCACCAATGCTCCTACATTGATGGGCACGCCCCCGTGCACCGCCGATGTGGTCCCGTTCAAGGCCGACCCGGGTGACAATTTCCTTCTGGCCAAACTCGCCAGCCTCAGCCGCGAAGAGATCCCGGAGAATGAAAACGTGGGGCGCCTCTTTGCCGACCGGATCGCGCTGACATGCAAGTGATCCGTCACCTTTATGCGCAACAGAGCGCTTCGTCAGGCCGTGGCGTGGCGATCCGGCGACTGTACAGCCGCGCTTTATGGTTGCGTTCTCGGGCTCACTCAGAGCGATGCACGTACTTCACCAATTCGCCATGCCGACGGGACGGCCTGGCGAAGCGCGGCGGGCTGCGCCCTTGATTCCGCGCCCGCACTGAATTCCAATTGGAAAGGACCAAACCATGTCTGTCGTACCCACCACCTATGACGAATGGGAACACTGCATCACCGTGCAATGCGGCATCCCCCTGACGCCCGAATTCATAGACGAACGGATCGCTGCCATGCAGGATCAAAACGATTTCCACACCCAGAAAATCATCGAACAATGGGGCCAGGCGCATCACAATCAGACGCTTGCGTGGTTCGAACAGGCCAAGGCGCGCCTCAGCGCATGACGCCGCCCGCAGGCCCGCTACCCATCACCATCCTGAACGGCTTTCTGGGCTCCGGCAAGACAACGCTTCTGCAAAACCTCGTCGTGCAATCGCGCGGGATGGAGGGCGTGCGCCTTGGCGTGATTATAAATGAGATGAGTGAGCTTGATGTCGATGGTCGCATCCTCGACGCCACTGAGATCCTGTCGCGGCAGGATGCACTTTTTGCCTCAATCCCCGCCGGCAGCATCAGCGGGGCGGAGGGATTGGCCAAACTGGATGAAAGCCTCCGTAAACTGCGCGCGGGCGGCGCGACGCATGTGATCCTTGAAACCTCCGGCAGCACCCATCCCTGGCCCCTGCTGGAGGCGATCCGAACCCATGATGGTGCCCGCCTGCACGGCTTTCTATCGGTCGTGGATACGGTCACTCTCATCCAGGATCACGACGCGGGTCAGGCCATTATCCCCACTGCGCAAAGCAACCTTTCAAATGACACCCGCGGCATCGAAAACCTGCTCGCCGAACAGATCATGTTCGCCAACCGCATCCTGCTGAGCAAACTCGACCGGGTGGAGATGGACGCCGTGCGCCGGGTGGCTGAGGCCATCCACCCGATAAACACGGGCGCCGATATCGTGGGTATGAAATGGGGCAATGTGAAACTGGCCGATATTCTGGCCATGCCGCCCTATGACCACGCGCGCGTCGCGCAATTGGGGGCGGAGCTGACCAAGTGGGATGCCGATCACGGCACCAGTTCGATGGCAAGTGCTGCCGACTACCGCATCGACAGCATCGTCATTTCCGACCCTCGTCCGATGCATCCCCAGCGGCTTTGGGATACCTACAATCATTTCCTAGGCGAGACGATCTATCGCTCCAAAGGCTTTTTCTGGCTGCCCTCCCGCGACCGGCTTCAACTTCTGTGGAACCAGACGGCGGGCAGTGTCGGGTTGGAAATTCTGAACTATTGGAAGATCGCGGCGCTTGAGGATGAAAGCCTCAACCTGATGCCGGATGAGCGCGCCGAGATGCGCCGCAGGCTCGCCGATGCCTCCCCCGATTTTGGCGACAGGCATTGTCGCCTGACCGTGATCGGAGACCGGGATGGCTTGCCCACCTTCGCGCAAGCCGTGCGCGATTGTCTGTGCACCGATGAGGAAGTGGCGATGTGGAAAGCCGGGCAGGAATTCGACGATCCGTGGCCCAAAGCCACCAAACAGATTTCCTGAGCCCCGAAGTCTTTAAAAGGTTGCGACCGCATTCTTTTAAAAAATGCGCGCCCGTGCTGCCTTCGCCAAAAGCACCTGCTTCAACCCGGTCAGATGCGGAAACTCCACCAACATGCCGATGACAAGCGCAGCATAAATGATCGGCTGATCCGGGATCGCCACCGCCGTCACAGCCAGCATCAAGGGCGCATTGCGCGCCGCCGTGGTCATCGCCAGAAGCGCCTGTTCGGGATAGGGCAGGTCAAACACCCGCGCGACGCCTTCAGCCATCAGATAGGTCGCGGCGAAGAACACGAAAATCGCCAGCATCACCAAGCCCAGCACATTCAGGTTCTCTGCGATCACCGGCGTGTGCAGCGCGAAAAGCTGCAGGATCAGCGCCGCCGTCACCCATGGGATCGCTGCACTCACACCGCCGCTCAGCCGATCAAACACGGCTTGGGGCAGCGCAGCATGCAGCCCCCAGCGCAGGGCCTGCGCGATGATGAAAGGTAAAACGAACCAGTGCAACATCGTCTCTGGAATGGTCGAAAAATCGACCACGCCCGTGTGCCGCGTGAACAGCCACAGCCAGACAGGCAACAAAAGCAGCTGCGTCACCATGTTAACCGGCAAAAGCGCGGCCCCCAGCGCGGTATCGCCCCGCGCCATGCGTGTGAACCCCAGGAACCAATCGGTGCAGGGCGCCAGAAAATAGATCAAAAGCCCGCTGTAAAGCAGAGGCTGCCCCGACAAGAACAAGGACGCCACCGCCAGAGCAATGACCGGCACCACGATGAAATTCGCAGCCCAAGCCAGCCCAATGAAGCGCAGGTTGCCAAACCCCGCCACCACGGCGCGCAGGCGCACCTCAAAGAACAAAAGTGCGACAAGCGTCAAAAGCGTCGGATCAACACTGCCCGACATCTCCTGCCCCAGGTCCGGCGCACCAAGACCTACGGCACCCCCCAGCGCGATCGCGCCCAGAAAAAGCGCAGTCACCCCGAAACCGGGCAAGGACGGCCCAACCGTTTTCGCAGCAGGTGTCATCCCGGGCCCCCTCAGCACAGGCATTTATCCGCGTCACAACAGGCCAGATCATCCAGATACATGTTGTTGTCGCGGTAAAGCTCCAAAATCGAGGTATCCGCCCCCATCCGCCCGGCGATGGCACGCGCCACGACGGCGAACCGCTGACGGAACTTGTAGATGAAACAGAACAGATGCCCGTTATGGCTCACCTCCGGGCCCACCAGGAACAGCCCCGGCAGCGCGGTGGATTCGTCTTGCGGCGTCAAAAGCGGTAGACCGTGATCGCCGTAATCAAACCATTGCACCACCGGCATGGTCCCGGTCTTGAACCCGGTGGCCAGAATGGGCGGATGAGGCGACAGCCAGCTGCGCCCATTTCCACCCAGAATTAGCACGCCGTCCTCCTGGCGTTCGAGGGCCACGATCTCTTCATGGCCTTCAAGCGTTATGGCCCCGCTTTGACGTGCGGCATCAAGGCGCTGATGGGTGAAGGGCGACAGGGTGCGGCTGGGGTCTTTCTCCGCCCCCTCCCACGGCGCGCCCATGTCAAATACCGTGACTTCTTTGCCCGCTTGTGCCAGCCCCACGGCGGCATCAATCCCGCTTTCATAGCCGCCGATCACGTAAGCCTCATCACCGGGCACATCGCGCCAGCTTTGAATGGTGGAATAGTGCCATCCATGTTCGGACCCAACCAGCCCGGCATCAGACGGCGCGCCGAACTGACCCCCTGCCCAGATCACGTAATCGGCGCGGATCTCACCTTGATCCGTGTGCAGGGTCAGGCCATCGCCCTCGGGTTCCAGCCCTTGGATTTCAATCCCGCAATGCACGTTCAGGTCAAAGGCCTGCACCGCATGATCCAGATACCGGGCATAGTCGCGCCCGCTTGGATGTTCACGCTTCAACGCCCATCCCGGGGAGCTGTCAAAACTGATCGCGTTGAGGTCCGTCATGCCAAACACGTTGCCGGGAAAAGACGGGGTCAGAAGCCGCGTGTCCTTGGGCCAGTTGAGGAAATTCTGCCCGATAGATCCGCGTTCCAGAACCCAGACATCGGGTATCTGTAAATCCCGCAGAACCCGCGCCACGCCAAGGCCCGCAGGCCCCGCGCCGATGATGGCGACATTGACGTGATCGGGACACACCCGGCCGTGTCTGTCCAGCATTTCAACCCCCTGACTCCGCAGGTCCACGACCCGGTCACTCAGATAGATGGCTCTATGTTATATTATAACAAATCTCAAGCGGCATTCCACCATACCCCGGCCCCATGAAGCCGTTCCCATGTCTTCAAAGAAGGTGGGAACGCATTCACATTTGTCTTTTTGCCAGCCCTTGCGCTAAACACACGGCCAACATCGCGCCACGAGGGAATACATAAATGTCCGACCGCAATTATGAACCGATGACCAAAGCAGAGGTCATCGCGGCCCAACGCGCCTGGGCCAAACATGTGACCGACCAGAATGTCGATGATTTGCTGGGGTTGTATGATTTCGGCAGCCCGGATGAACCGCTTCTGTTCAAGCCCACGCTGGCCGATGTGATCCGCCTGGATCGTCAGGGGGCAAAGGCCTATTTCATCGGCGGCGATCCCGATTATCCTGACGATCACGGGTTTCTGAAAAACGGCTGGAAGAAGGTCGAATTTCAAAGCGCCGTGGGCCCGATCCTGAAGGCGGGGGGCCTCGGCTACAAGGACATGGGCCACTACACCTTCGTGAACGGCGCGGGCGATGCAACGCAGGCCGATTACACGTTCGCCTATCACAAGCTGGATGGCAAAGTGCTGATCAGTCTGCACCATTCCTCGCTGACATGGCATCCGCCTGTCGCGGAATAACGGCTTAGAACCGATCCGCTGAAAACGCGGCCAGATCGCGGTTGGGCGTGGTGCCTGTGACGATATCGGCCAGCACCTCGCCCGATTTCGGGGCCATCATCAGCCCGTGATGGGAATGGCCGAAATTGACGTAAAGCCCGGCCTCCTGCCCCAATGCCCCCAGGACCGGGATACTGTCGGGAAAGGAGGGCCGCCGCCCCATCCAAAGCCGCGTGTGTTGCGTGTTGAGCTCCGGAAACGCCTCTTTCGCAAGCCGCGTCAGATGGGCCTGCCGCCGTGGGTCAACCGGCGCATCATTAGGCGCAAATTCCGCCTGACCGGCAAAGCGTACACCATGCTCCATGGAACTGGCGATACAGGCTGCATCCACATCCATCACCGAGTTGCCCAAGGTGATCCCCGGATCGGCAAATTGGACGTGATAGCCGCGCTCGGTGATCAACGGCAGGCGGTGGCCCAGCGGGCGCAAAAGATCGCCGCTCCATGCCCCCATGCAGAGCACCACGGTGTCGCTGTGAATCACCTGTCCCTCGCACTCAATCCGCCACCCTGCCTCACCCCGGGTCAGTGCGCGCACTTCTCGGGTCAGAAACTCCGCCCCCAGACGGCGCGCCTTGTCGGCCAGAACCTGCCCGATGCGCCCCGGATTGCGCGCGCGGGCTTGCCCTTTGATCAACACAGCCGCCTTGAAATCACGGCTCAGCGCGGGTTCAAGGCGGCGCAATTCATCCGCGCCGATCACCTCCATCTCCGCGCCCTTTTCCATGCGCACCCGACTGCCCAACGTCTCCAGTGACGCACCCGCGGGATCGCGGTAAGCCTGCACATACATCGCATCCGTCATCAGATCTTCCGCGCCCGTGCCCTTCAGGTGCTGGCGATACAGATCCACCGACGGCCCGCACAGATACTCCATCGCATCCGATACCGCGCGCAGCTTCGCCTCGGACCCGTTGCGCAGAAACGCGGTGCCCCAGCGCAGCATCTGCGGCCAGGCCCGCGCCCGCACGCTCAGCGGGCGATACCGCCCCAGCATCAGCTTTGGCACCTCTTTCCAGATGCCCGGATGGGCGTGTGGCACAACCGAAAAAGGCGAAATCACGCCCGCATTGCCAAAGCTTGTCTCTTGCCCCGGCGGCCCGCGATCAATGACGCGAACCGTCACCCCTCGCTCCAGAAGGGACAGCGCGGTGCAGATGCCGACAATACCCGCGCCCAGAACCGTAACCTCTTTGGGCATCGATCAGGCCGGCAGCGGGTTGCGCCTGCGCGCGATCACCTGCGAAATGATCGCCGGGGCCGCGATGATCAGCGCCGCCAGATCCGCCGACAGGGATGGCGCGATGAACACGATCCCCGCAATGGCCATCAACCAGCGATAGACCGCCCCCATGGGTGCCAGCCAATACCCCACCACCGCCGAGGACAGCGCGATCACGCCTGCGATGCAACTGGCCGCCGTATAGGTGAACTCCCACAGATCAAATCCGGTGGACGACACAAACAGAAGCACCGGCGCATATACGAACGCCATCGGTGCCACGACCTTGCCTAGGCCCAGCGTGAAGGCCGATATCCCCGTTCGGAACGGGTTCGAATTGGCAATCGCCGCCGCCGCATAAGCCGAGGTGCAGACCGGCGGCGTGATCTCTGCCACAACGCCATAATAGAGCACGAACATATGGCTCGCGATGGGCGGGATGCCCAACTGCGCCAGCGCAGGTTGAGCGACGGAAACGAGCATGATGTAAAGCGCCGTTGTCGGCACGCCTGCGCCCATGAGGATGCAAGCAAGCGCGATGAAGACGAGGGAGATGAAGAGCGTCAGATCCTCGACCGTGAAGAGCGTGTAGTTTCCAAAGGTGAAAAGCCACGCCAGATCGGTCCCCAGATTGGAGGCCGCCTGCGTCACCATGAACCCTATGCGGAAGCCCACGCCGGTGGTGTTGATCACACCAATCACGATCCCCACCGCGGCCGATGCTGCACCTACGGCCAGCGCGTATTTCACGCCTGTCTCAAACGTATCCGCCATCTCCGGCAACAGAATGCGCCGCTGTGGATTGAGCGTCGCAATCACCGCCCCGCCGATCAGAATAGCCGACATGGTCAGGTCAAACGCCCCGCCCGTGAACTTCCACACCACAAAGGCAATGAAGGCCGCCGCATAGACCAGCGTGATGGGTTCGCGCATCCGCGACATCCCCGCCACCAGCGCGAGCGATATCCCGCAAAAGGCCGACATATACGGCGTATAACCCGAAAACAGCACCACCAGCAGCCCGACCAGCGGCACAATATTCGCCCACCCATCGCGCCACACCGCCCCCAGCAGCGGCATCGCATCCTTCGCAAGCCCTTTCAGCCCCAGCTTCCGCGCCATCAGATGCACCACGGCGAACACGCCCACATAATGCAGCAGCGCCGGGAAAATCGCGGCGATGACGATGGTGGTGTAAGGCAGCTCCAAAAACTCTGCCATGATGAAGGCAGCCGCCCCCATAATTGGCGGGGTGATCTGCCCGCCTGCAGAGGCCGCCGCCTCAACGCCCCCCGCGAAATGGCCCGGATATCCCAGCCGTTTCATGTTCGGAATGGTCAGCGCGCCAGTGGACACCGTGTTAGCCACCGAGGACCCCGAAATCGTGCCAAAGAAGGCCGACGACACCACCGAAACCTTCGCAGGCCCGCCCGTATAGCGCCCCGCCAGGATCGTCGCGTTGTCGATAAACAGCTGCCCCAGCCCCGTCCGCTGGGCAATGACGCCAAACAGCACGAAGTGGAAAACGATGGTCGACACCACCCAAAGCGTCACGCCAAAAATCCCCTCCTGCGGGAAATACATCGACGACACGAAGGTGTTGAATTTCACGCCCGGATGCTGAAGCAGCCCCGGGAAGACGGGCCCAAAGAGCGCGTAACAGATAAAAACCGAGATGATCAGCGGCAGGATCCACCCCAGCGTCCGCCGTGCGATATCCAGCACCAGCACAATGAGCGTGCAGCCAAACAGCAAATCCCACCCGTTGGGATTGCCCATGCGGAAGGTCATCTCCTCCACGCCCAGCCATTCGATCCCGCGCCACGCAAGGCCCAGATAAAGCGCCGAAGCCACCCCCATGATCATCATCAAAATGTCGATGATCGGCACGCCACCGATGCGCAGCGGGCCGTTGTTCAGGTCAAACGCGCCCTTCGTCTTCACAAGCGGATAAAAGGAATACGTCAGAATAAAGAGCCCGCTCAGGTGCCAGCCCATGTGCCAGTAATCCGTGGGCAGGGCGAACCCGGCGGTGAGGTAGTGATAGACGGCAAAGGTCAGCGCGACATATCGCAGGAACTTACCAAAGCCCGGCGTCACCTTCCGCGTGGCGGCACCTTCGTCGTATTTTTCCTCAATCGCGGCGAGCTCTTCTTCCGTCAGCTCGCGCACCTCATCTGATCGCGGATCACTCATCTCGCGTCCCCCGCCCTGAATGTGGGATCAAAAAGGGCGGCAAAGCTTGCCCTGCCGCCCATCGTCTTGTCACGCTTGACTGCGGATCACTCCAGCAGCCCGGCTTCCTTGTAGAATTTCTCCGCACCGGCATGGAGCGGCACACCAAGGGCCGCAATGCCGTCAAGCGCCGTATCGGGTGTGATCTGCTTGCCCTTCGCGTGACCGTTATCGAGCAGCTTGCGGGTGTTGTCGTTCCACATGGCCGCCGTGATGCCATAGACCAGCTCTTCGGACAGATCAGAGGACACGACCAGAAGCGCCGACACCGCCGGAGTCTTCACCTCATAGTCCACGCCTTCATAGACACCCGACGGAATGGAAGACGGGATATAGGCCGGAATGATGCCGTTGATCTTGGCCAAGTCTTCTTCGGAGAAGCTGTGCAACTCCATCCCCTTGGTCGTCGACAGTTGCACCATGGCAGAGACGGGCCAGCCCGCGGCGTAGAAATACGCATCCAACTGACCATCGGCCATGCGTTCAGCGGATTGAGAATTGTTCAACTCCGCCTCATCCATGTTGTCACGGGTCACGCCCCACTCAGCCAGCATCTGCTCCACGGCCACCTGCGTGCCGGATCCCGCCTGGGCAATACCCACGCGCTTGTCGGCAAGGTCCGCAAGGCTGTCGATGCTGGAGCCCTTGGGCAGCACCAGATGCAGGTCCTCGGGGTAAAGATTGGCCACGATGCGCAGCTTCTCATGGGGCTTGCCGTCAAACTTGCCCTCACCGAGGAACATCGACCGCGTCACGTCCGCCGCGGCCAGACCGGCCTCCAATTCCCCGTTTTGCACGGCGGTGTTGTTGAACACCGATGCGGTCGTGGATTGCGCAATCGCGATCAGGCCGGGCACGCCGCACTGACCACCCTGGTCACATGGGCGCGAACCGGGCGGAGCGGAGATGCCATTAGCTATGGTGCCGCCGATGGGGAAATACGTGCCCCCGGCGGACCCGGTGCCGATGCGGAAGAACGTCGGGTCCTGCGCGACGGCCGTCCCCGCCGCCAGCGTCAGCGCCACGGCGGCCCCGGTAAGTTTTGAAATGAGTGTCATTTATAGCTCCCTGTATTGAGACTCAAACGTGAGTCTTGCGTTCAGCGTGGCCCGACGAAAAAATAAAAACAAACTTTATTATCTTTGGTTTTGATAAATTTTGTTTATGTTTCCCCGCGAAGGATAGCGCCATCGTCAGGCCCCGGTCTGGCGATCCTGACCTCAAGCGAGGGCTCTTTATCATGACGTACCGCCGTGGGGTCGCGCGGTGCGCCAACGTCACAGTTTCGCCAGGCCCTGGGTGGGGCCTGACGAAGGCGCGGCGGGCTTACGCCCTTGAATCCGCGCCGGGCGCCAGAGTTGAGGACCCTTACCCATGAACATGTCCCAAATCCAGGCCTTCCACGCGGTGATGACCTCGACCTCGCTCTCTGAGGCCGCCAAGAAACTGGGCCGGACGCAACCCGCTGTCAGCGCGGCGATCAAAACGCTGGAAGATCAACTGGGCCTCAAGCTGTTCAAACGCGAAGGCCGCAAGCTGACCCCGGTGCCCGAAGCGCAATACCTGCTGACAGAGGCCACCACGATCCTCGGCCAGGTCACGCGCGTCAAACGCACGATGAAAAGCCTTGCCGACGGGCAAACCGGCGCGCTGACCATCGCCGCCATGCCCGGCCCGGCCGCGATCCTCTTCCCCCGCTTCATCGCGCAGAATGTCGCCCCGGATCAGGGCATCCCCGTGTCCATCCTCGCCCGCGGCTCTGCCCAGATCGCCGAACTGGCCCGCGCGCAAAGCATTGATTTCGGCTTCACTGACGCGCCCGAAAATATGGACGCTGAGGCTCTGTACAAGGCGCAGGTCATATCCGCGCTGACCTTCATGGTTCTGCCCGTCGATCATCCGCTGGCCGCCAAACCGGTGATCTCTGTCACCGATCTGGATGGCGTGCAGCTTGGATCGCTTTTGTCATCCCATCCCCACCGTCTGGAACTGGCCGCGATCCTGGAGGCGCAGGGCGTGCGCGCCACCTTCACCATCGAAAGCCAGACCTTCCTGCAAGTGATTCAGTTTGTCAGCGCCGGCCATTGCTGCGCGGTGATTGACCCGCTGGCGGTGGCCCATATTCAAACCATCCCCGCCTTGTCCGACAGCGTGGTCATCCGCCCGCTCAAAGAGCCACTGCGCTACCGCTACGCGATCCTGGAGCCGCAACATTCCCCGATTTCGATCTTTGCCTACCAGATCAAACTGGCCTGGCAGGAGGAGGTGATGCGCTTGCTGAAAGACATCGGGGCCAACCCGAAGATCGAGCCGAGCTTTCACAACATATCTGACAAAATATCGGAATAGCCAAACAACCCGGCCAATCCGCCCGTATGCACATAGCATACCCTTGCGCCCTTCGGGATCGTGCCATCCGCCACGAGGGCCGGGATCGCGGCGAAGGATTTGGCGGTGTAGACCGGATCGAGCAGCACACCTTCCTGCCCCGCGACCATCTGCATTGCGCCAAGGGCGGCCTCCCCCACTTGGCCATATCCGGGGGCCAGCGCGCCATCCCAGATCACGATATCGTCTGGCGTCACGCGATCCGCACCGTCATAAAGCGCGCCCAGCCGGTTCATGATCCGCCCGATCCGCGCCTCCTGCAAATCACGCGCCCGCCGCACGCAAGATCCGATCACCCGCGCGGCAGATCCTGCACCGCGAACGCCCGCAAGCAACCCCGCATGGGTGGCTCCACTGCCCGAGGCCACGACGAACATATCAAACTCTGCCTCCTCCAAGATCTCTTGGGCGGCGTTCACATAGCCCAGCGCGCCCAGCGGCGGATGATCCTCAGAGAGCGGGATGACGTAAGGCACACGGCCTGCGGCCCGCAACGCCTCCGCCCGTGCATAAAGTGCGGCATCCGCCCCGGCCTCATCCTCTCCTTCGGGGTAGTACAGGATTTCCGCTCCCAGCAGACGGTTCAACACCACATTGCCGGACCGCGCATAACTGGGATCATCCGTCTTCACCCGATGTTCCAGCTGCACCACGGCGTCCATGCCGAGCGACCGCGCCACCGCCGCGGCCAGCCGCACGAAATTCGATTGCACCGCACCGGTGATCAGGATCGTATCCGCCCCCTGCGCGAGGGCTGCCCCAAAGTAGTATTCCAACTGCCGCGACTTGTTTCCGCCCAGCGACGGCCCGGCCAGATCATCGCGCTTGAACCAAAGGTCAATCCCCAAGGCCTCCGACAGTCTTGGCATCGGCAGAAGCGGTGTGCGGGATGTAACGATGGTGTGGCGCGGGGCATGGATCATGGCAACCAGCCTAGGCTTGGGTCACGCCCAAGACCAGACAAAACAAGAACAAAAATGTGATCATCGGACGTCTTGGCGGAATGTCTATCCTGTGTGATAGTCCATGTGTAAACTAACGGAGACACTTCATGAAACACGCTGCCACCGCCGCCGCCCTGTTGTGCCTGGTTGCGCCACTACACGCAACGGAGCACGCCACGGAGGGCGAACGCGTTCAGATCACCGGGGAAATCATCGACACATGGTGCTACTATTCCGGCGTCATGGGGCCGCCTGAATCCACCACCGGCACCGCCCATCACACCTGTGCGCTTTGGTGTTCGGCAGGTGGAATCCCCGTAGGTCTGCGCGATGCGGAGGGTGAGGTCTACATGGTGCTCAAGATCGAAGGCGATGACACATCCGCCAGCGGCGACACGCAGCTGCGGCTCGCCAGTCATGAAATCGTGGCCGATGGGATGCTCTACCGCCGCGACGGGCTGAATTACCTGGTGGTGGAAACGGTCGTGGCCGACAATGGCATCGTCAACCAGACCCATGATGACTGGGGCGTGATACCGGGCTTTGCCATTCCGGACCCGGAAGGGGAGTGAGACCAATGAAAAAACTGATTGCCCTTATCGCCCTTCTGGCCGCCCCTGCCACCGCGCAGGATTTCTCTGTCAATTCTGAGGCGCGGCCCTGGAACCTTGTCGCCGAAGTGCCTGCCCGCTTTGAAGCCACCGTGGTGGATCTGCTGTGCGAACTGGCGGGTGATTGCCCGGCCAATTGCGGTGATGGCCGCCGGCAACTGGGTCTTCTGCGCAGCGCGGATGGCGTGCTGGTTTATCCCAACAAAAACTCCCAACCCGCCTTCACCGGTGCGGTGGTCGAACTGCACCCCTTTTGCGGGCAAGAGGTGGAAGTTGATGGGCTGATGATCACCGATCCCGAACTGAATGTGGACAATGTCTATCTGGTGCAAACGATCCGCAAACTGGGCGACACCGAATGGACGAAGGCCAATCGCTGGACAAAAGTCTGGGCCGAAGAAAACCCCGATGCAGGTGGCAAGGGCCCGTGGTTCCGCCGCGATCCGCGCATCAATGGGTTCATCGAAAAAGACGGGTACCTGGGCCTTGGCCAGGCGGTGGATGACGCCTTCATCGAAGAATGGTTCTGATGCGCATATCGGCTTTTGCGACGGCGCTGTGCCTCGGCAGCATGGCCTTTGCCCATGGGGATGAAGACCACGGCGCGCCCGCTCAACCGCTGGATCTGTCGGGCGCGGTCACGGCCCTGCCCTGGGAGGTGGGCGGGCCCTTTTCCCTGATGGATCACACCGGCGCGGCCCGCACTCAGGTGGACCCGGACGGCCATCACCAATTGCTCTTCTTCGGCTATGCCGATTGCCCCGGCATTTGTTCTGCGGCTTTGCCGCTGATGGCCGACACCGTCGATACGCTGGCGGAAGAGGGCGTGCAGGTAAGCCCCCTTCTGTTGACGATTGATCCAGCGCTCGACACGCTGGACAAGATGGGGCCGGCCCTGGCCGATCTGTCACCGGACTTCATCGGCCTTACGGGAGAGCCTGAGGCGCTGAATGCCGCGTATGACGCCTACCAGATTTCCATCGAACAGCTTTTTGTCGACCCCGAATACGGGCCGATCTATGCCCATGGGTCGCATATCTATCTGCTGGATCCCGAAGGCGAAGTGCTGACCCTCCTGCCCCCGGTTTTGCCGGTGGAACAGGTGGTCGCGATCGTCAAACGCTACGCGACCTCGCAAGACTAGCGACCTAGAACAACGCCGCTTCCCATTTCTTCAGGATCGGGCGCGCCGGATCCATGCGTGGCACCTCATCTTCGTCCAATTCCGGGAACAGCTTCACAAGTTCGGCCCTCGGGCCCGCCTCAAGGCCTTTGACCGTGTAGGGCCCCGGCAAGAAGCTTTCGGTCCAAAGCCCGTCGGCGCAAACCACCTCATGGCAGTCGAACATGAAGTGGATGTAGGTTACCTCCTCCACATCCGTGGCACGCGTGACGCGTTGGTCATCCATCAGATGCACAACCGCCGCCAGCCCCTCCTTGGTGCCCAACAGCAATTCCGTCCGCCAGCCGCGCAACAAAACCCGGTGCTGCGGCGACAAAAGCATATCGCGGCAGGGCTGGTTTTCCCCGAAGGCCTCTGCGCGCACCCGCACCGGGCGCAAAGCGGGATCGCGGCGCAGATCGTGGGCGCTCAGACTGGCATGGTTGATCCACAGGATCGGGCGAAACCCGTTATCCATCGTCAGCACCAGATCGCCCTTCATCAGTGTCTCCACCGGTTTGGGACCATGGGGCGTCGTGATCATCGTTCCGGGCGTAAAGCACGGCACCACCAGATCCGCGGCCGGCAGCGCGGCCTGGCCTGAGCTGCCCGGCCCTTCGCGCCATTCGGTGACCTCAAGGGCGACACCCACGGGCGGCCAGGCTTGCGGTGGGCCGATAAACGCCAACCCTTCCACCGTGGCATAGGCGGGGCTGGAATTGCGGACATTGAAACTGACCGCCTCATAGATCGTGCCATCCGGGCCGGTCAGCTCAATATAGTATTCCGCCTCCACCCGCGTGCCATCGCCATAGGTGACCCCGTCAATCGTCTGCGCCCCGTCCAGACGCTGATTGCCGTCATTGTCGTCGAAATTGGCGTCCGATCCGTTGTCGCGGATCTCCACCTCCAGCCAGTTGTTGTTGTTGAGGGTGATGAATTCCCCATCCAGATGCCGCCCGTCACCCTGGGTCTGCCCATCAAGGGACACACCATTGGTGATGGAGATATTGCCCTTCTCCAGAATCCAGACGGAATAATCTGCCACAGCCTGCCTTGTGCCTCAACGTCATGCCCGTTCGCCCTGCGAGCCGGACCCTTCTAGCCCGCGATCGTTAATCTTTTGCCGCGGTGATTGCGGCGTTTTACATCAAACTGACCATACTTGGCAAAGGTTTTGCCCCTGCATGACCATGCGCCGTTTTAGAGTTGCACCCCTTCCACACCATCCCTATGAAGCCCCATGATTTTGACCGCTGCGGGCGCCCCCGCAGCCACAATGCGATGGATAAGGACGACATGCAGGTCACCGAGACACTGAACGAAGGTTTGAAACGCGGCTACACAATCACCGTCACAGCGGCAGAGCTGGACGAAAAGGTGATGGACAAGCTGAAAGAGGCGCAGCCCAATGTGGAGCTGAAGGGCTTCCGCAAAGGCAAGGTGCCGCTGCCGCTGCTGAAAAAGCAATTCGGCTCCCAGGTGCTGGGTGAATCGATGCAAGAAGCAGTCGATGGCGCGATGGCCAAGCATTTCGAGGATTCAGGCGACCGCCCGGCGGCGGAACCCAAGATGGAAATGACCAACAAGGATTGGAAAGAAGGCGACGATGTCGTGGTCGACATGTCCTACGAGGCGCTTCCCGAAATCCCCGAGGTCAAGTTTGACGACATCAAGCTGGAGCGTCTGGTCGCCAAGGCAGATGACAAGGCCGTCGATGAGGCGCTGAAGAACCTCGCCGAAGGCGCGCAGAACTTCAAGGATCGCAAGAAGGGCACCAAATCCAAAGACGGCGATCAGGTGACCATTGATTTCGTGGGCCGCGTGGATGGCGAAGCGTTCGAAGGCGGCTCGGCGGAGGACTACCCGCTGGTGCTTGGCTCCAACAGCTTCATCCCCGGCTTCGAAGAACAGCTGGTCGGCGTGAAGGCCGAAGAGGAAAAAGTGGTCGAGGTCAGCTTCCCCGAAGATTACCAAGCCGCGCATCTGGCCGGGAAGGCCGCGGAATTCACCTGCACCATCAAAGCGGTGAAAGAACCTGCCCCGGCAGAGATCGACGATGAACTGGCCCAGAAATTCGGGGCCGATGATCTGGATGCCCTCAAGGGGCAAATCTCTGAGCGTCTGGAACAGGAATATGCCGGTGCCGCCCGCGCGGTGCTCAAGCGCAAACTGCTCGACGCGCTGGACGAAAAGGTCAACTTCGATCTGCCCCCGTCCATGGTGGAGATTGAGGCGAAATCCATCGCGCATCAGCTGTGGCACGATGAAAACCCCGATGTCGAAGGCCATGACCACCCGGAGATTGAACCCACCGATGAGCACAACAAGCTCGCCGAACGCCGCGTGCGTTTGGGGCTTCTGCTGGCCGAAGTGGGCCAGCGCGCCGAGGTTGAAGTGACCGACGCCGAAATGTCCCAGGCCGTGATGGAACAGGCCCGCGCCTACCCGGGGCAGGAACGTGAATTCTTCGAATTCGTCCAGAAAAACGCGCAGATGCAGCAGCAGCTTCGCGCGCCGGTCTTTGAGGAAAAGGTCATCGACCACATCCTTGAACAGGCCGAGGTGAAGGACAAAGAGGTCAAGAAAGCCGCGCTTGAAAAAGCGGTTGAGGCGCTCGAAGAAGAATAAATCTGGTCCCTGTGACCATTGAGAGGCCGCCCTGGTCGGGGCGGCCTTTTTCGTGGGCTATGCGCCATCCTCCGTGGGCGGCGCCAAAGCGATGTCACAGATTTCGCCCAGTGCCTCAATATAGTCACGAAACGCCGCAGCACCGCTTTCGGACAGGCAATAAACCGTATGCGGCCGCCCCTTCAGCACCATGCGGCTGTGCAGATACCCCGCCGCGCCAAGCTTTTTGAGATGCGCATCCAGATTGCCATCGGTGATCTCCAGCTGCGTTTTCAACTCGGAAAAACTCGGCTCTGAGCGGTACAAAAGCAGCCCCAACCGCGTGCGCACGGGCTGATGAAAGATCGGGTTTGCAATGGCTGGCGCGCGCATCAGATCGCCCGACGCAGGACCCGCGCCGCAGTCCTGTCCCATGTCCAAACCTTGCCCTGCCTGGCCAGTTCAACACCACCCAGCAACCCATCGCGGGGCATCACGCCAAACGCATGCTGGTCCCCGGTCATGACCTTGCGCCCCATCTCCGTCAGGCTCAGGCGCTGCGCATCGAAATCATCAGGCGCATCACGGTCAAAACTGGGGTAGCGAAACGGCCCCGGATCGCAAGCGGCAAGCCCGGCGTTGCAGAGCCTCTCCAGGATCCTGTAGGTCCCCCAATCCCCGATAAACAGCGCCGTTTCGGCATCCATGTTTCGAGCGAACAACACGCGCGCGCCATGCACGCCCTCGCCCATCAAGCGCAGCAATTGCGCCTCCGTCCGGGTCACACCGGTGGTGGCATCGGGATACTCTTCTAGATGTCGGCGCAGCGCGGCCTCCAGAAAGGGCATAGCGCTCAGATCACCGCGCAGAAAACCCACCAAATCCTCTGGGGTATCTGATCGAAACGCAGCCCAACCCGCCACCGCCAAAGCCAGCATCGGGGCCGTGACCGGCCTTTGATGCGTGACCAGGGTTGCAGCCTCCGCAGGCGTCAACTCCCCGATGCCGCGAAACCCCGGCTTGCCCGGAAAGCTATTCACGCAGATCATTTCGAGTTCCGTGTGGTCCAGTCCAGCCGCCGCGAACCAATCCAGAATTTGCAGGATTTGCAGTTGGTCCAGCAGATCATGTTCAAACCACAACACAACGCGGTCATACCCTTGTGCCGCGCCCAGATGCCCATCGCGAAGATCAAAATCCCGTTCAACCTCAGACGCATCGCCCCCAGGGCCCGCAAGATACTGCGCCCGCACCTTGGCCAGCTCGGGCAAGGTCAAGTTCTCAGGAAACGGGCCGTGATGCATGGGGTCACGCCACGCCAGAACATCGCCGCCCACTGCACTTTGCTTGATTGTGTTCGCTGCGCCATCGCCATTTGTGATGTTCAAAACTCTCATCGCGACCTCCTGAATGGTGAATTACTCTGTAATGCAGAGTTACTCTGTTGTACAGAGCGTCCGACCAAGTGCCCCGTTACCCCGCCCCATTGAGCGCGCCCGCCGCCGTGGTACAGTCGCACTCGCCATGTCGACGATCACGCCCACCCAATACGCCACGGTCTCCGGCCAGTTTATCGCAGACTGGCTCACCGCCCTGCGCCCCTTGTGCGATGCCAGCCATTTCGCGCGGCTGTTGGATCGCGCGAACCTGTCGGCGCAGACCCAGGATCGCGTGACGCTGGATCAGATTGTGCGGCTTTACCAATTGGCAGCGGTGGAGACGGGCGATGAAATGATGGGCCTCTGGTCCCGCCCGATCCGGCCCCGCGCTCTGCAACATCTGCTGACCACGGTGCGTGAGGCGCGTTCCCTGCCCGCCGGCCTCTACCGATTTTCCACCTTCTGGAACATGCTGCTGGATGACCATCAGTTCGCGCTCCAGGATGATGGCGACATTACAACGCTCCAACTGACCCCCAACTCAGACACCCCTGCCCAACGGTTCGGCCATATGCTGATCCTCAAACTGGCCCATGGGCTGATGTCATGGCTGGCACGCTACGAGGTGCCCGTGGCCTCCGTGGGCTTTGCCTTTCCGCAACCCGCTTTCTTTGAGGATTACGCCGTCATCTTCCCTGCCCCGGTCAGCTTTGATCACCCCGCCTCTTCGATTTCCT
Source organism: Pseudomonadota bacterium (assembly GCA_038532355.1). Classification (GTDB taxonomy): domain Bacteria; phylum Pseudomonadota; class Alphaproteobacteria; order Rhodobacterales; family Rhodobacteraceae; genus Roseovarius. The sequence goes on from JBCBAT010000011.1 coordinate 113,912, forward strand.
TTGCCACTACCACGCTCGGCCCCGTGGACCTGCGCAGCGCCGATGACCTCATTGCATTCCTCCAAAACGCCCCGCGCGACTGGATCTTCACGCGCTCCAGCACCCACAGCCAGGCGTTGCGCGTGCGCCATTACCTGTCCCAGACAGATTGGGAAGGCGCGAACCTGACAGGGGCCGCGCAGGCCATGCATATGACCCCCCGCACCCTGATCCGACGGTTGGAGGCCGATGGCACCTCCTTTCAGGCGATCAAGGATGCGCTGCGCCGTGACATCGCCATCCGGCATTTGCAAACAGGCGGGCACAGCGTGGATTCCATCGCGCAGGATCTTGGATTTTCTTCCGCCGCCAGCTTTCACAAGGCGTTTCAACGTTGGACGGGAAACGCCCCAAGCACTTACCGCCGCAAACTGTAGTTTGTCACTTTTGGACAATATCCTGTCACCCGATGCAATAGATTTGCAGTATTCGGGCTGATATCTGGCATTCAAGCCGCCCACCGTGGCGTAATGCGACATTCCATGCCTTTTGAAAGGACCCGCCCCATGTCTGACAAGCTCACCCAAGTTCTCGCCGCTGCCCATACCCACGCCAAAAAGGTCATCACCCCCAATGTCGATGCCTGGAACGCCGCTGGCACATGGCCGCGCGATGCCTCTGACAAGGCAGGCGCTACTGGCCTCACCGGGCTTTACGCGCCCGAGGAACTGGGCGGCCAGGGCTTGTCGCTGGCCGAGGGCATTCAGGTCTACGAACAGCTGGGTCTTGGCGATGGCGCCTATGCCTTCGCGCTGTCGATGCACAACATCTGCACGTTTGCGGGCTGCGGATACGGCACGGACGCGTTCAAAAAGGAATGGGTCCGCGACCTCACTTCGGGCCGCAAACTGGCCAACTTCGCGCTGACAGAACCACAATCCGGCTCTGATCCCATGAAAATGTACACCCGTGCAACGATCAACGGCGATGGCACATGGACAATCAATGGCGCGAAAGCCTGGGTCAGCCTCGCCACGGAAGCCGACATCTATTTCACAGTCGTCAAAACCTCTGACGAACCGGGCCACACGGACATGGCCATGATCGCCATCCCCGCCACCGCCGAGGGCATCAGCTTCGGCCCGCTTTATGAGACGCCCTCCTACAACTTCCTGCCCATGTCGGAGATGTATCTCGACAACGTGGTGGTCAGCGAAGACAACATCATTCTGCCCATCGGTCAGGGCCTGCAAGGCTCTCTGATGGCAATCGACATCGCGCGCGTGTCCATCGCGTCGGGCTGCTGTGGCCTGATGCAATCCGCCCTCGACACCGCGCTGTCTTACTCCAAGAACCGCAAGATGTTCGGCGGCAAGAACCTGCAGCTGGATGGTATCCAGTGGATGCTGGGCGAGGTGGCGACCGATCTGGAAGCCTCCAAACTGCTTTACCGCAAGGCAGCCGAGGCACTTGGCACGCCCGAAGGCCCGCTGATGGCCGCCCACGCAAAGCGCTTCGTGCCGGACGCCGCTGTGAAGGCCGCCAACACGTGCACGCAGGTTCTGGGCGGCATGGGCCTCTTGCAGCCCTACGGCCTTGATCGCCTGTCCCGCCTGGCGCAGATGTTGCGCATCGTGGATGGCACCACCGAAATCAGCCGCGTCGTCATCGGGCGCGCCCTGCAAAAACGCGCGGCCACGCTGGGCGACCTGCCCGTGCCCAAGGGTTATAGCGAAGAGGATGAAGAGGCCGCGACCCTCGCGGCTGAATAACACGGACCGCGCCCAGCGGGGCGCGATTCGACCCCTCCGACATTGGCTGGTGTGCGTTCATAAAGAACCGCACCAGCCTTTTTCGTTGCGCTCCACCCGCGCATCCCGGCACGAAACAGAACGCCATCAAGCCGCTGAATCCCTTGCCGAAAAACTCGTCTAAGGGTTGATTGTTTAAGACATTTTCACCACAAAATTGTTGACGCGTCTCAATTCTATCTGACACAAAAGAGGGGCTTTTATCTCTGAATACTCAATTTTTATCGTCAATCTGAATTACTGGAGCCACCTCATGTCTTACGTGTCGTCCTTTGAAATCCTCGCCCAAAATCTGGTCCCGACCGATCTCATCCCGTCTGGCCCTCAAAACCCGTTCCTTGTGCAGGGGTACTTCGTGCAGGTCTCGCTGATCTCGGGATCATCGGCAAAATTCAACGTGATCTTTGAGGAGACAACCAAGTTCACACAAGGGCTCGGCAAGGATGCTTTGCAGGCGCAAGTGATCAATGCGGACGGCGAAGTTGAGCTTTATGACAAGTTCTTTGCGTCAACAGGCAACGGATATCTGGGCCAGCAAATCACGTTCGGTCAGACACTGATTTACGGTGTGCAATGCATCCCCGGCCTCGTTGGTGCAGATGTGGACGCCAAGAAACTGCCCCAGGCCGGCACCGGCTGGCGCGGCACCGTGCGCATAGAAGGCGCATCGAGGGGCGAGCTGCTGGCCACGGCCACACAGCGGCTGGTTTACTACACAGGCCCCAACCCGTTGAAAGATCACGTGATCACGGCTTGCGTTTACGGCGTGCCCGCGGCTTCCACCACCGCGGTATGACCGCCACAGATCAAAGGATCCTTGCATTCTGGTTGGGTTATGTCCCCTCCGGTGGCACGGATCAGGGTCCACTGCTGGGCGACACGCCCGGCAGTGTCGACACCGTCGCGCTGGCGTTTGCGAACCTTTATCCCGGCAATGTCACCTGCAACGGGTTTCTGCAAAAATCCAACAGCGAGGATAAGATACGCGCCGGGATCGCTGCCATCAAAGACCGCAACCCCGACACCAAGGTGATCTTGTCCTTGATCGGAACCCCCAACCCCGAAGTGGGATGGAATGACGGGATAACCGACCCCGACGCGTTTGCCGGATGGCTGGCCTATGTCGCACAAAGCTGGGGGCTGGACGGGTTTGACGTCGACAACGAAGATCTCAATTCCAACCCGGGCGAACAGTTCGTCAAAACCGTCAAAGCCATGCGCACCGCGATGCCCGACAAGACGATCACGCTGGATACCTATATTTTCGAACGCGACAAGGATGTGATCGCTGAACTGAAGGACGATCTGACCAATATCAACACGATGGCCTATTTCCTCGAATTTGAGGACATGACGCAACTGGTTGAGCAATACGCATCCGTCATCCCGCCTGAAAAAATCATGATCGGGGTCAAGGCCGACAAGGTGGGCCCCATCAGTCAGGGCACATCTTTGGCTGACACCAAAAAACTGGCCGCATGGAACCCTAGCACGGGCCAAAAGGGCGGCATGATGCTGTGGAACCTGTCGTCAGACATCACGTCTGTGACCGGGGAACCGGATGGCGCGTGGCTGAAGGCCATCGAAGACAACCTCGCCTGAGCGGAGCAAACCCATGACCGATTATCCCGTGGATGATGCCACGCTGATGACATTCGCGGGCATCGCCTATGGCGCATTGAGCAAGATCCCCCGCTACCTGAAAGAGGCCACGCAGATTTCTGAGGATTGGTCCTATCACTGGTGGCCGGCGGGCGGGCAAAACCCCGACAATCTGGCCTATATCGCGCTGAATCAGACAGCCGGTCAGGCGGTCGTCGCCATTCGCGGCACCTATCCCAACCCGTTCTCCCCCATCTATTGGGAAAATGGCAAACAAGACAGCCCCTTCGGTACAATGCAGCCCTGGGAGGGGTCCTCCACCGCCAAAATCTCCGAGGGCACGCATACCGGCTACACCAACCTGATCGCCCTGAAAAATGATGCGGGCCTGACGCTGGAGGCCGCAATCGCCGCGCTGGACCCGTCCGTGTCTGTCACAGTGACCGGCCACAGCCTGGGCGGCACCCTGACACCGGTTCTGGCGCTCAAACTGGCGCAGAATGAGGCATCGAGAACGGTCTTTTCCGTCAGCTTTGCGGGCATGACACCGGGCAACCGCGCCTTAGCAAAGCTTTGCGGCTCTACCGGCCCGCTTGAGGGCAAAACGCGCCGTGTTTTCAACACGATAGATTCCGTCAGCTACGGCTGGAACAGCGTGCTGGCCACACGAAAATTCTTCCAACCCAACCCGCAGGGCGGATGGCTGGTGACGCTGTTCTTGGTCTTTGCCTGGCTGCGGCTCAAACTGGGTGGATACGGCTATACCGCCATCGGTGACAGCGTGCCGCTGAAAGGGTCTGTCAAAGACCCATCCAAAACCGGCCTCGTGGCCTTCATTGTCGAAACCCTGCACCAGCACATGCCTGACACCTATCTCAGCCTGCTGGGCGCGCCGCCGCTGCCCTTCTCGATCCTCTTTGGCAATGTCACGGTGGATCGCGATGCGGTGACGCGCAGCCCTGCCTCCACTTCCAAAATTCCCGTTTTCCACGTATAAATGCGCATGGCTGCAACGGGCAGCCCTGCATCACGGCAAGGAAACACGCGCCATGAACCCCACACCCTACATCATTTTCCAAGGCCAATGCCGTGAGGCGATGACAGCTTATGCCGCCATTTTCGGCGGTGAGATCACCATGATGATGACCGGATCCGACATGCCGGAAATGGGCGTATCGAAGGATAAAGCCGACTGGATCATGCATTCAGAACTGGCTTTTGACGGCGGCACCCTCATGGCCTCTGATGACCTGATGGAAGGCACCACCGGCATGGCGGGCTGTTCGGTGATGATGGAGTTTCCCTCCGTTGATGACGCCAAAACCGCCTATGACGAACTGGTCAAAGGCGGCAGCATCATCATGCCCTTCGCCCCCACCCCATGGGCGGAAGGCTTTGCCATGCTCACCGACCGGTTCGGCACATCCTGGATGCTCAGCGGCCCCGCGGCGATCGAGTAAGGCGCGCGGGCGTCAGTCCAGCAAATCGTAGATATGGATCGCGGCATCATCCCAGTCGCCGCCCGGGTTCGACTGGCAGTAGCTCAGCGCCATTTGATAGATGTTGTCATCTTCAATCCCGTACCCCACGCTTTGCTGCAATTCGTAATTGCGCGCCGTGAAATACCCCAGCAGCCACCACTTGTTGTATTCGCGGTAATGTTCGTTGCCATCCTCACGCATGGCCGCTTCGCAACTGAAACTGCCCTTTACCGTGTATTCCGCCGCCACCGGCAAAGCGCTGAGGCCAGACAGCACAACAGCCAAAATCATCTTTTTCATCACAATATCCCCCGATTGACTTTTCACGCAGCCTAACACCTGACCTGCGCTTGCGCCAATGGTCCTCTCCGCGCGCCCATACCCCATTGATTTCCGCGCCCATTTGCGCCAGACCCGGCACGCCAAGACACGCATATCAGGACAGCCACAGCATGAGCCGCATCGACGCCAAATTCGCCGATCTCACAGCCGCCGGGAAAAAGGCCTTTGTCGCCTATGTGATGGCAGGCGATCCCGATTACGACCGGTCACTGGAACTGGTCAAAGGTCTGCCCGGCGCGGGTGTGGATATCATTGAACTGGGCCTGCCCTTCACCGATCCGATGGCCGATGGTTCGACCATCCAGCTCGCCGGTCAGCGCGCGCTGGAAGGGGGCATGACGCTCAACCGAACGCTGGATCTGGCACGGGAATTCCGCAAGGACGATGACAGCACGCCCATCGTGCTGATGGGCTACTACAACCCCATCTTCAACCACGGGGTGGAGGCATTTTTGCGCGACGCCAAGGCCGCTGGCATCGACGGTCTGATCGTGGTTGATCTGCCGCCGGAAGAGGATGATGAACTCTGCATTCCCGCGCAGGAACAGGGCATCAACTTCATCCGTCTGGCCACACCCACCACGGATGACAAACGCCTGCCCAAGGTGCTGACCAACACATCGGGCTTTGTCTACTACGTCTCCATCACCGGCATCACCGGTGCGGCGGCGGCAGAGGCCGGCGATGTGGGCCCCGAAGTGGCCCGCATCAAGGCTGCCACCGACCTGCCCGTCATCGTGGGCTTCGGCATCCGCACGCCAGAGACATCCAAGGCCATCGCCTCTGTCGCCGATGGTGCGGTCGTGGGCTCCGCCATCGTGGCCAAAATGGGCGACGGAGAACCCGTGCCCGAGGTGCTCACCTTCGTCAAAACCCTGTCCGACGGGGCCCACGCCGCTTGAACGACAGCCTCTCGCCGATCCCTCTTTATCGGGGCGCGACCGCGCTTTTCCGGCGCAATATCGGGTTTTTGCTCGCCATAGTGGCGCTTGAGCTTTCGGTCGATTTTGCGATTGGCGCAAACCCCACTGCTTTGCACGCGTTGATCTTCGGCTTCGTGATGCTCTGGATTTGGATATGGACGGCCCATAGTGGCTACATATCCCTTGCCACGGGAGAACGGCTGACGGCCATCCACCTCTTTTCGCGCAGAACCCACCCAAACCTGCGTTTCTAGGGCATCAGCCTGTGTGGTGTGACGATCTTTCTCTTCCTGACCGCAACACCCTTGTTGATCGTCGCCGGTGTCGTCGAACCAGACGCCGCTTACGGGTTAGTGCTCTTGGTGCCGGTCATTGTCTACCTGCTGATCTTGTCGCAGTTCGGTTTGGTTTTTCCCGCCGCTGCCATTGAAAACAAGCTGCGCCTCAGATGGTCTTTTCGCGCCGTGCGGCCTTATTGGCCGCGCCTCCTGTTCGATCTGGCCCGAGGGGTTTTTCTGTTCAACCTTCTGCTGCTCGGCTTTTTTTGGTTGGCCCCGAATTTTGGCATCGCGATTGATTTTGTGACGGAAGACAGCGTCTTTTCACCCGTTGGCACGCTCATGTCCCTCATTGGATCCCTCCTGGGATCATGGACGATTTACCTCAGCGTGATCGCCCTCACCAATGCCTACAGATCCGCCACAGCGCGCCCCGATGTCAGCCGCATCTTTGAATAGACCGCAAGGCGCATCAATCCCGCGCCGCATCCATCAATTTGCGCAGCGCCGTCAAATCCGGCAGCATCCGCACGATACGCTCTTGTGAAAACTCTGCCTCCAAAGGCCCAAACTGTTCTGACAGCGCGGCAATGGCATCATTGCGAAACGCCCGCCCCTTGACCGTGATCCACACACATTTGCTTCGCGCGTCCTTCGGGTTGGGGCGCATGTCGATCAAGCCCCGATCCTCCAGCACCGCCAGCGTATGGGTCAGTGACGTCTTGGGCACCTGAAACGCGCGCGCCATGGCAAGCGGCGTCTGCCCGTCACCCACCCGGATCAGATGATTGAGAACTGTGAAATGCGGCAGGATCATCCCGTCCGGCAACTGCTCTTCAAACGCCGCACGGGCCAGTTGCGCGATAATCCCGATCTCATTGAACATCGCGAATAAGATCGGGACCTTGTCGTCATCCATGCAAAATCTTTGCCTCAAGCGGCCAGCGCGGGCTGGCGGGAACCTCTGCGCAGTAGCCCACGCGCGCCCACATTTGCACGGTCTCCCCGGGCTTGGCCAGCCTGCGATGCGCATCGGCGTAAAGCGTGGCCATCTCGGGGTATTCCTGCAAGGCCTGGCTCAGCGGTTGGATCGCGATACCCGCCCGCGTGGCAGCCAGATGCAGGCGCATCCAATCCCGCCCGGCGGCAATCTGATCTGTCCGGCTATTGCCAGACGTGTTGATCCAGACATGCCCCATCGCCGTGCGCATATTTGTCAGAACGGCATCCAATCCACCCTTGTAAGCCATACTGTCCCGATCCAGCGCCAAGTCCCGCGAAAACTGCCCGCTCAAGTGCAGCGCCTCAAACATCGGGCCGGTGAAATCAATCCCGTCGGGGTTCGCATTCACCTCTGCCCGCCCAATGCGAAACAGATCGACCGATTCCTTGTACGTATGGGGCGTATCAATCTCCAACTGCATCGCCGCCTCGCTCAGCGCGCGGAAGGTCTGGATATCGCCCGCATCCACACTGCCATCGGCGCGCGTGCCGTGACGCACGGAGGCCACAAGCCGGTCAACCTCAGAGGCCGCAACGGGCCGGGACAGATCATAAGGCTCTTTCTGCGTGCGCCGCTGGGCCAGCAACGCAAAATCCGGATCCGCCTCCGCCCCGGGTCGAAAGGTGATCCGCGCCACTGGGCGGCCATCCAGCACTTCCGCGTCCGACCCCTCCGGGAAAAGCGCAATATCCGCCAAAAGCCCATCCTGCGCCGCCGCAATCTGAAGCGTTTCCAGAAAACATCCCAACCCGATCACGATCTGACGGCTGAACGGGTCGGTATGCGGCAACAACTTTTGCGTATCCACATACAGCACCGCCGCGTCCGGTTCCGACAGGTCCAGCAACCATGGCTGACGGTTATGTGGATTGGGCGACAGGATCGCCCAGCTCAGCGCGCGCAGACGGGCCTCAGGGTATTGCCCCGCTGCATCCCATGGGGCCAGGGCCGCTCCGACCGGGCGGGCAACATGCCAGGCCCCGCCAGCCAGCGCCACAAGCGCGCCCCCGCCCATCAGACCCAGCGCTTTGCGTCTTGATATCTTCGACATGCGATTCTCCAATTTTGTTCGATGTCGTACTATTATTGTACGATATCGAACAAATCAAGGATTGAGTCCGATAGACACCACCCCGCCCCTGCGCTACCACAACACCAAGTGTTTAAAGGACAAACCGCGCCCATGCCCGTGATCACCAATATTGACGACCTGAAGAAAATCTACGCCCGCCGTACGCCGAAGATGTTCTATGACTACGCCGAGTCGGGCAGCTGGACGGAACAGACCTTCCGCGAAAACACCTCTGACTTCGCGGATATCTACCTGCGCCAGCGCGTGGCCGTGGACATGTCCGGCCGCACGACCGCCTCCCGGATGATCGGGCAAGATGTGTCCATGCCCGTGGGCCTCGCCCCTGTGGGCCTGACAGGAATGCAAGCCGCCGATGGTGAGATTAAAGCCGCCCGCGCGGCAGAGGCGTTCGGCGTGCCCTTCACGCTCTCGACCATGTCGATCTGCTCCATCGAGGACGTGGCCGAACACACCACAAAACCCTTCTGGTTTCAGGTCTACACCCTCAAGGACGATGATTTCATGCAGCGGCTTTTCGACCGCGCGAAGGCCGCGAACTGTGCCGCCGTGATGATCACCGTCGATCTGCAAGTCCTGGGCCAACGCCACAAGGACCTCAAAAACGGCCTCTCGGCGCCCCCCAAACCCACGCTCAAGAACATCGCCAACATGATGACCAAGGTGCAATGGGGGCTGGGGATGCTCGGCACGAAACGCCGCTTTTTCGGCAATATCGTGGGCCACGCAAAGGGCGTCGACGATCCGTCTTCCCTCACGTCCTGGACGGCGGAAGCCTTTGACATCTCTCTGGATTGGGACCGCATCCGTCAGTTCCGCAAAATGTGGGATGGCCCGCTCATCATCAAAGGCATCATCGATCCTCGCGATGCGCTGGAGGCGCTCAATGTCGGCGCAGACGCGATCATCGTGTCGAACCACGGCGGGCGGCAACTCGATGGCGCTCTATCGTCGATCCGCGCCCTGCCTGCGATCATGGACGCGGTCGGCGACAAAATCGAGGTGCATCTGGATAGCGGCATCCGCTCCGGCCAAGACGTGCTGAAGGCCTTGGCGCTTGGCGCAAAAGGCACCTATATCGGCCGGTCTTTCGTCTACGGGTTGGGCGCGATGGGCCAAGACGGCGTCACCAAGGCCCTCGAAATCATCCACAAAGAACTCGACATCTCCATGGCCTTTTGCGGCCGCACCGATGTCAAAACCCTCGACCGGGATATCCTGATGGTGCCCGAGGGCTTTTCAGGTCGCTGGGAAGACTGACCCGCCCTCGCGCGTTCTGCACAACCAAGATGCCTCCGGCGGGAGTATTGTCAGCCAGAAAGAAGCCAGATGAGAAACGGCTTCTTTCTGGCCATAAATACTCAAATCCAGGCGCGGCAGCAGGCGCGATTTAGCCCTTTTCAAAACCACCCAATCATCCTATACGGCGCACTTCACGCGGGGTGACAGCCTTGGAGGCACCCTGCCCTTATTTTTGGAGACTACACATGGCTGGAGAAATTCCTGATCTTCACGCCCAGGAACGCACGGGGACAGGCAAGGGCGCCGCTCGTGCAGCACGCCGCGATGGCATGGTTCCCGGGATCGTTTTTGGGGGCGACGTTGATCCGTTGCCGATCAACATTCCCTTCAACAAACTGCTGACAATGCTGAAAGCGGGGCGGTTCAAGTCCACGCTTTTCAACCTCAAGGTTGATGGCCATGACGACGTGCGCGTCATCTGCCGCGACGTACAGCGCGACGTGGTGAAGGACCTGCCCACGCATCTGGACCTGATGCGCCTGCGCCGGAACACCAAGATCAATCTCTTCATCCCCGTTGAATTCATAAACGAAGAGGAAGCGCCCGGGTTCAAGAAGGGCGGCGTTCTGACCGTCATCCGTAATGAAATTGAACTCGTGGTCACCGCAGGCGACATTCCCGAAAAGATCGAAGTGGATCTGGCGGGTCTCGATATCGGCGACACCGTTACCATCTCTGACGTGACCTTGCCACAGGGTGCAAAGACCACCATCGACCGCGACTTCATGATCGCCAACATCTCGGCGCCATCCGCGCTGAAATCCGAAGATGATGAGGGCGAAGAAGACGCCGTGGATGCAGCCGACGTGCCCACCACCTCTGATGAGGGGGCCGAGGGCGGCGAAGAGTAACGCCACCTCTGACCGAATTCGAAAAGGGCGCGGGCGAAACCTCGCGCCCTTTTCATTGGCACATGTTGATTGTATGTCTGCCCCGTTTTAAACCGGGGCCACGCCACCCCGGAGGACGCAATGCTGATTTTCGCAGGCCTCGGCAATCCCGGCCCGAAATACGCGGGCAACCGGCACAATATCGGCTACATGGCGCTTGACCGGATCGCCGGCGATCACGGGTTCGCACCTTGGCGAGGGAAGTTCCAATCTTCCATTTCCGAAGGCCGTCTGGGCAGTGCGAAGGTTCTCTTGATCAAGCCCGAAACCTTCATGAACCTGTCCGGTCAGGCCGTGGGCGAAGCCATGCGGTTTTACAAGCTGGACCCGCAGGACGTAATCGTCTTTCACGATGAACTCGACCTCGCCACCGGCAAATGCCGCGTCAAGGACGGTGGCGGGCACGCCGGCCATAACGGGCTGCGATCCCTGCACCAACATATCGGGCCAGATTACACGCGCGTGCGCCTGGGCATCGGCCACCCCGGCCACAAGGACCGTGTCAGCGGTTATGTCCTGTCGGATTTCGCCAAGGCGGATGAGGCATGGCTCGACGACCTGCTGCGCGGGCTCTCTGACGGCGCGGCTCAACTGGCTGCGGGCCATCATGACAAATTCCTCAATGCCGTCAGCTTGCGCACCGCCCCGCCCCGGTCATCCACGACGCCACAAAAGACCAAGCCGACAAAGACGGACGCGCCACCGGTTGAAACCTCCCCCGCATCTCCCCTACAAAGGCTTATCGACAAATTTCGCTAGCCGTTCGCCAGTCCCTGTCGCTCAGCACTCATTACCCAGTCAGGAGACCCCCATGAACTACATCGCCATGAACCGCTTCCGCGTGAGCGTCGACGGTGCCGCCGATTTTGAAGATATGTGGCGCACCCGCGAAAGCCGCCTGCAAGAGGTGCCCGGCTTCATCGAATTCCGCATGCTCAAAGGCGCGGAAGAAGATGGCATCCGCACCTATTCCAGCCATGTCATCTGGGAAAGCAAAGCGGATTTCGAAAACTGGACCCAGTCTGATCATTTCCGCGCCGCCCATGCCAATGTGGGCAAATCCGAAGGGCGCAAGGCGATCATGGGCCCACCCAAATTCGAAGGGTTTGAAACCATCCTCTATCAGGACATGAAAGGAAGCTGATCCATGATGGACCCGTCCATCAACGTATTGGGAGAGCCGTTGGAGCCCTGCTCTGATGACCCGCTCACCGGGTTTTTCCGAGACGGGGCGTGCAACACCTGCGCACAGGACCGCGGCTCTCACACCGTGTGTGCGCAGATGACGGCGGAGTTTTTGGCCTATTCCAAATATGTCGGCAATGACCTGTCCACCCCGCATCCCAAATACGGCTTCGCGGGATTGAAGCCCGGCGATCACTGGTGCCTGTGCGCCAGCCGCTTTTTGCAGGCCCATG
>JBCBAT010000012.1:0-102377 GCA_038532355.1 Pseudomonadota bacterium
CACCCCATGATCCTAGATGAATGCATGGACAGCCTGCAGGCCGTGCTACGCGGGCATCAGGACCGCGCGATGGACGTTATCAACTTGAAAATCAATCGCTTAGGCGGCCTCACCAAGGCCCGTCTCATCCGCGATGTCTGCGTCAATCTCGGAATTATCATGACGATTGAGGACAGCTGGGGCGGCGAAATTGCAGACGCTGCCATCGCCCATCTGGCCCATGCCACGCCGCAGGATTTCCACTTTCAATCCTCCGCGTTCCACGAATACGCCACTGTCGATATCGCCACCGGCGCGCCGGTTATTGAGGACGGCTACATGACCGCACCGCAAACCCCGGGCCTCGGGGTCGAACCCAACTGGGATCTGCTCGGGCCTCCCGTCGCCTCGATCAGCGCTTAAGCCAGAACGAGGTCAGAGGCCTTTTCCCCGATCATGATCGCAGGCGCGTTGGTGTTGCCTGACACGATCTCCGGCATGATCGAACAATCCGCCACGCGCAGCCCGTCGATCCCGTGAACCTTGAGTTCATGATCGACCACGGCGTCCTTGCCCTGACCCATCTTGCAGGTGCCCGTCGGGTGGTAAATCGACACCGAATTGTTGCGCGCCCAATCCAAAGTGCCTTCGTAATCGTCCATGGCAAGATCGCCCGTGGGGCGGAATTCTTCGGAGATTTTGGAGGTCAGTGGCGCGTGCCGGGCAATGTCGCGCGCGATGTTCACGCCTGCCACGATCGTCCGGCAGTCGGTTTCCGTGCTGAGGTAATTGGCGAAAATCTTCGGATACGCCCGCGGATCGGAGCTTTGCAGCCGGATTTCCCCCCGGCTTTCTGGGCGCAGCTGGCACACCGACATGGTGAAGGCAGAGAACGGATGAACGCCTTCGCCGGGGCTGTCAGCGGACCACGGTTGCACGTGGAATTGAATATCCGGCGTGGCCATATCCGGGTTCGTTTTCATGAATCCCGTGGCCAGCGACGCGGCCATGGTCATGGGGCCCGCGCGGAACATGGCGTATTTCAGTGCGATCCTGGCCTGGTTGAACAGGCTGCGGACTTCATCATTCAGCGTGGGTTCCTTGCATTTGAACACCAGCCGCGCTTGCAGGTGATCCTGCATGTGTTTGCCCACCGAGGGCAATTCATGCACCACGTCGATCCCGGCCTCTTTCAACTGATCCGCCTCGCCGATCCCCGACAGCATCAGGATTTGCGGGGATCCGATGGCACCCGCAGACAGGATCACCTCTTTGCGGGACTTGATCAGCTTTTGCTGCCCCGACCGATCCGTGTAGCGGACACCGACCACGCGTTTGCCTTCGAATTCAAAACGGTCTACCGCGGCGTTGGTGATGATTTCCAGATTATCGCGTGATTTCGCGGGGTTAAGGTAGGCCACAGCCGAACTGCACCGCCGCCCGTTTCGCGTGGTCAGCTGGAAATATCCAACGCCTTCCTGTTCTGCCCCATTGTAATCTGGATTGAATGGAAAGCCCGCCGCCTGCGCCGCCGCGACCCAGGCATCGCAGATGGGGCGCTGAATGCGCATGTTGGACACCGAAAGCGGGCCTTGATCGCCATGATACTCATCGGCCCCGCGTTCATTGGTTTCCGCCCGTTTGAAGAGTGGCAGAACATCGTCCCATCCCCAGCCGGGATTGCCCATTTGGCGCCAGCGATCATAGTCTTCGGCCTGGCCGCGTACGTAGAGCAGGCCGTTCAATGACGATGATCCGCCCAGAACCTTGCCGCGCGGCCAATCAATGGACCGACCGTTGAGCCCGGGATCAGGTTCGGTGTGATAACACCAATCCAGTTTCGGATTGTGCATGGTTTTGAAATACCCAACGGGAATGTGGATCCACGGGTTGGTGTCTTTGCCACCTGCCTCAAGCAGGACAACGCGGTTGCCGGGCTTCGCGCTCAGCCGATTGGCCAAAACACACCCTGCTGATCCCGCGCCAATAATGATATAGTCTGCCTCCACGGGCCCCGTCCTCCCACAAATTCCACCTGAGTCGAAAAAAAATGTAGCCAAAAGAGAAATACTCTTCTAGGCTTTTTTGAAACTAAACGTCTCAATAATTGCCAAAAGGGAGGAAACTATGGGACTTTATGATCGGGTGCGTGGTGTTACGCGCCGGGATTTCTTTAGGATTGCCGGGACTTACGGGATGAGCTCGACGCTGATGGCGGCGGGTGCATTTGGTGGGGCCATGACCGCAGCGAACCTCGCCGCGGCGGCAGAATCGACCTACAACAAGCGGTTTTCCAAGGAACCCAAGCACACGCTGAAGTTCGGCGCGGCCGGTTTCAACCAGCAAAACCTGCTGATCGAACGCGCGGGCTGCCTTGAGTTCGCCCGTGATCTGGAAGAACGCACAGATGGTGAAATTCGCATCGAATTCATCGGCAACAACCAGATTTGTGGTCAGCTGTCCTGTGTTGAGAAGGCCCAGCAGGGCATCATCGATATCTACGCGGCTTCAACGCAGAACTCTGCCGGTGGTGCGCCGTACCTGAACGTTCTGGACTACGCCTACATGTTCCGTAGCCGGGCCGATCAGTACTACTTCATGTATCACCCGAAATCTCAGGAAGTGCTGCGTGACCCCTTCGAGAAGCGCCATGGCTTGAAGTTCCTCTTCACCCACGCCGAATTGCGCGGGATCATGATGGGCCAGAACTTTGCCGACAAGCCGACGGTGACAAAGCTCGAAGACATCATGGGCACGAAGAACCGTGTGACGGGCACGCAGCTTGGCCGGATCGCCATGAACGCGCTGGATCTGAACCCGGTGCCGGTGGCTTGGGAAGAAACGCTTGATGGTCTGAAGCAGGGCCTGATCGACGGTGCGGAAACATGGGCGTCTGCCGTGGCCTATGCCAACATGTCGCCGGTGGTTAGCCAGGTTGTCGACCTGCGCTTCTTCTGCGGGACGGAGCACACGGCCATGAACGCAGCCAGCTTCGACGCCCTGGGCGGCGAATTGCAGGATGCGGTCATGGAGGCGTCTTACCTGACGCAGGTCCACGTGCAGGCCGCGAATGAGGCTGCCCTGGTCAACACCGTGGGTCACACCGATCCGCCACGTCCTGGCACGATCTTTGCTGAGAACAACGTGCGCGTTGCGACCTTGGCAGACTCCGAAGTGCGCCGCGCCGAAGAGATGTGCTCACCCGAGTTCCAACCGCAGCTGTGGGAACAGTGGCGTGAGCGGATCAACGGCTGGTCCGGTGGTCTCGACACCTACAAAGAGATCTACGACACCGTGCGTGAACATGACATCACGCTGGCGGAAAATGTCGAACCCCGCCGTTGGTGGAAGGGCTGATCCCAGCCTGATCTTCTGTGAAACCGGAAACGGGTTTCGCGATAAAATTGTCCCGGGCGTTGTGCGCCCGGGGCATGTAGGGTCCAATCTACTTATAAAGAATCACGCGTCCGAGTGAGGAGCTCGCACGGCGCGGACCACGGCGAAACGTGGGGGACACTGGGAGGTGCGATCATGGAAATGATCAGCGGCATGGGCGAGGTGATCTCTGCCTTCATGAGCGGCGACTCGTTCAATGTGCAATCGGCGATGCGGGGTAACCCCGGCATTTGGCCGCTTGGGTTGATCGTGACGCTTGTGGGCGGCGCCATCATGGCGCTGGTTTACCGCGCGGTGCCATTCATTGAACGCCACCTTGAACCGACTATCATGGTCGTGTCCTACCTCGCCATCGGATACATCATCTTCTCAGGCGTGGTGCAGCGGTTCTACCTGTCGGGGCAGCCACCGTGGTCTACCACCATCCCGCCGTTCCTATTCCTCATCATGGCCTGGGTCGGGTGCAGCTATAACGTGAAACTGCGCACCCATCTGGCCTTTGCCGAATTCCGCAAGTCTGCGCCAAGGGTGGTGCAGTTGTTCCTGCTGCTTCTCGATGCGCTGCTGTGGCTGGGCTTTGCCTGGATCGTTGTTGTGACGACCACGCAGGAAACCGTTCGGGCCGCGGCGAACTTTGCAATCATGCTGGGCACGGACAACGTGATGCAGTGGTGGTTCCTGGGCACTGTCCCGATCGCGTTCATCCTTCTGACCGCACGGGTCATGGAAAATGCCATCGCGGATCTCAAGAAATACCGCAACGGCGACGAGATGATCGAAGCCGCTGTGATCGGGGGTGACACATGAGCGATCCAACCATCATCACACTGATCTCCATCGCAGTGACGATCCTGTTCATGATGGGCGTGCCTGTCTTTCTGGTCATTGCCTATTGGGTGATCGGCATGTCCTTCGTGCTGGAATTGCAGCTTCTGAACATGGGAGCCGCCCTTCAGGACGTGTTCACAGACGGTTTCGCGCTTCTGGCGATGCCGCTCTTTATTCTCACCGGTGACTTGATCAACCGTTCTGGTATTGCCCGACGCCTCAGTGATTTCGCCTATGCTTGTCTTGGTTGGATCCGGGGCGGCTTGGCGATGGCCTCTCTTGGCGCTTGCGGTCTTTTCGCGGCGATCTCGGGGTCAAACTCCGCCACCACGGCGACCATCGGGTCCATGCTGCACCCCGAAATGGTGAAGGGTGGATACGACGAACGCTTCTCTGCCGCCACGGCGGCGGCAGGCGGCACGGTCGGGATCATCATCCCGCCGTCCATTATCTTCATCGTCTATGGCTTCCTGATGAACCTGCCCATTTCTGACCTCTTTGTCGCGGGGATCATCCCCGGTGCGATGATGGTCTTTGGCATGATGCTGGCCTGTTTCCTTGTCTGCTGGAAGAACGGCTGGGGCTATATCATTGCCCTGAACCCGATGCGCGTGATCAAAACAGCCGTTGGTGGCTGGCTCGGTTTCTTCGCCATCGGGCTTGTGCTTTGGGGCATCTACACCGGTAAGTTCTCGCCAACAGAGGCCGCTGGCGTGACCGTGGGCTTCGGCATCATTGCGGGTCTGGCCAGCTTTGTGGTCACCTACTTCTTCAAGATGGACCAAACCAAGGACTGGTCGGAAAAATCAGTCGCCTCCATGCTGGTGGTCGAAGGGTTCACCATCCCACAGGTGCCGGGCATCGTGATGCGGTCTGCGCAGATCACGGGGATCCTTGCCCCGCTCATCGCCGTCTCCGTGGTGATGCAGCAGATCCTGTCCCTTCTGGGCGCACAACAGGTGATCGGCGATTTCGTCACCTCCATGGGCGGCTATCACGCGGTTCTGTTTACGGCGATGGCCATCGTGTTCGTATCGGGCATGATCCTTGAAAGTTTGCCGGTCACGATCATCCTAGCGCCTATTCTTGCGCCAATCGCAGCAAGTGTCGGCGTAGATCCTGTGCATTTCTCGGTCATCTTCCTTGTTGGTGCGTCCATCGGGTTCATCACGCCGCCATACGGGCTTAACCTTTACGTCGCATCAGGTGTGACAGGCGTTCCCTATTTCCGCCTGCTGCGCTACACGACGATGTACCTCTTTGCATTGATCAGCGTCTGGATCCTTGTCGCACTGACACCCGATCTGGCCTTGATGTTGCTGCCGGATAGATAAACGACGAGGCTATGCCCGAAGATCAGGATATCGACACCAAGAAAGGTCAAATGCCGACCAATCTGCGCCTCCTCTACCTGATGGAGGAGGTGGCCCAGATGGGCACGCCGGTGTCGCCATCCTATCTTGTGGGGGCGTTGGGATTGCCCAAGCCAACGGTGCACCGATTACTGCACACGGCAGAACAAGAAGGGTTCCTGCAGCGCGACGTGGACGGTAAATCCTATGGCCCTGGTTATAGGATGCGCCGCTTGGCCACCAACACGCTGTCGTCTCAACGCATCCGCACAGAACGCCTGCGCATCATGCGCACCTTGGCCGAAGACGTCGGCGAAACCTGCAACCTTGCAGCACCTGGTCGGGACGGGATGGTCTATCTTGACCGGGTGGAAACCCATTGGCCCCTGCGCATTCAGTTGCCCGTGGGCACGCAGGTGCCGTTTTACTGCACGGCCAGTGGGAAGATGTATCTGTCGTCCATGCGGCAAGACAAGCTTGATCGCCTTTTGGCGGGGATTGAGCTAAAGCCTCACACGGCCCATACCTTGATCGATCCCGATAGACTAAAACAGGAACTGGCCCGCACGCGCGCGCAAGGCTATGCGACCGACGATCAGGAATTCATGGAAGGGATGCTCGCGCTGGCGGTGCCCATTTGCGATGACCAAGGCCGGTTGCTGTCGACACTGTCGATCCACGTGCCCAACCAAAGGCTCGATCTGGTCAGCCTGCTGAAGCATTTGCCGCGTTTGCAGGAAGCACGCGATCTGCTGGAGGACCTGGTCAAGGTCTGACCCGTCGGCGTGGGCCTATTTCCAATCGCTCAGAAAACTACGACCGTCTATGGCCGCCATTGGGGCATCATCGGACGCGCCGATGGTTTTGGAAAACACCGTCTGTTCCGGTCCCGTGACCCGCGTCCACCCAATGCGCAGCCCATCCGGCGAAAAGACCGGCGCCGCGACGGTGGATCCGGCGGGTGACACGGTCAGCCTTTCACGCCCATCGCCTTCGCCGTCCTGAGGGGCCACGTCGACGGGTTTCATCCGATAGACATCCTGCTCAAAGGTTTGCGGGTTGTGATGATCGCAGGCATAGACGATCCACTGCCCATCCCGTGACCACCGCGGTGCGCCACAAATGGATGGCAACGTGGTCAGGGTCTGAATGTTGGATCCATCCAGATCAGCCACCATGATCTTTCGGTCGTTGCCAGCGACCGTTCGGACATAGGTGAGTTTCCCACTGGCCACGTGGCAATCGGGATCAAATTCATCCGCCCCCGTCGCAATGATGGGTTGCAGGCCGGACCGGTCCGGATTGATGCGATAGATATCACTTTCCGTCGTGCCATTGTTGTCATATCGGGCAAAGACGATGAAATCCCCGCACCATTTGGGAAAGGCATCATCGATGCCCGCATTGGTCGTGATCCGCGTTTCCTGGCTGCCATCGGGGGCCATGGTGTAAAGCTCAGCAGTGTTGCCATTTCCGGCCTCCCCCCGGTGACGATAGGAATAAAACACAATGCGATCGCCAGCTGCGTTCAGCACCCCATCCGCATTGTCATACTCTTTCCCGGGCGGCGTGACGGTCAGGCGCGTTGTGATGTTTGTGGTTGGATCGACCGCGAAAATGTCAAAGACATCCCGAAATTTCCCCGGCGGGTTTTCGATCAATTGCGCGGCGCGGCTGTAGAACAAGGTCTCTGCCGAGGCTGTTGATGTCAGCGCAAGGAGGAGAGAACCCAGTAAAGGAAAGAGGGGACGGGCCATGGAAGTCTGAACCTAATGTCGTTGTGCTGCATGGATCGAACCATGTGCGCCTGGCAGCTGTCAACGTCACGGGCCAACATCATGCGACGGCGGCAAGGCCGCGAAAACCCCGCCGTGCCGACCATTAAGGCCAGCCGTAGCGGTAGATTTTCAAAAGGAAGTTGGTTGCGGGAGCAGGATTTGAACCTGCGACCTTCAGGTTATGAGCCTGACGAGCTACCAGACTGCTCCATCCCGCGCCAAGTAGACCTGCTGTTTATGCCTGTCGAAATCTGGGTGCAATGGCAAAATGACTATTTTGATGCGAAATCTGATGGGCACCGCGTCGCGCGCTTTGCCATCCAATTACAAAAGGCCCAGCCACGACCCGACGGACCGCATCCATCCCGATCCCGCAACCGTCTTGCCGGTTTCGATCATCAGGCTGCCGCCATCATCCAGCACCTGCACATCGGTGCCCATCAAGCGCCCGCTTTCATAGCGGTGCACAACAATCTCAAGCGCGTCACGGCCGGTTTCGGGGAAATGCAGCGACAGTGGCGCATCGCCCGAAATCTGATCGGTGAAGCCGCCGTAATATGTCTGCAACAGCCCCGGCACCAGTTTGTCAGGGTCATATTGCACGGTGCAAACGGCGATGGCGGTATAGGCATCCCATGGCGCCTCAAAGGGCAAGGGGGTATCGGTGGGATGCACCATCATCGACATCGCTTCAAACGCGAAGGCATCGCCGCCCTGACTGCCGGTGATGTTGTCAAATATGTCATCGGCCAGATCGAAGCTGCCAACGCGGCGAAATTCCTCAATCGGCACCCGGCCATTGTCACTGAACAAAAGCGCTGGATCAGACGCCAGCACAGGCCCGATCAGATCGGCGGGCATGGACAGGTAATAGGTGGCCGAGTCCTCATCCCGATTGACGATCAGCGTCAATTCATCCGGCGCCTCTGCCCAAGCGGCAGATGCGGCAAGGCCTATAATGGCCGAGGATATGGCGGCTTTCACTCGCATGGACATTTATTTAGGGACCTTATCACAGTTTCCCAGTGCAATTTACCTATCCCGCATCATCGGATCACGAAGCTTTTATCGTTGCCGGAACACGCCAAGGCCCTTGCGGCGCACCAACCTGCGGTTCTGAACCGTTTCGCGGAAGACGATCAGCAGCCCCGCGGCGATGATCATGGTCAGCCCGGTCCATGTGGCCGCATCCGGCAGGTCAGAGAAGAACACCCATCCCCAAAGCACGGCCCAGGGCATGGCGGTGTATTCAAAAGGAGTGACAACGCTGGCCTCCGCCAGGCGGTAGGCCTGTGCGAGGCAAAAGAACCCGGCCGCCGCCGTGCCGCCAATGATGGCCAAAAGCACCCAGTCTTCTGTCATCGGCATGGTCCAGTCGCGGAACAGAAAATCAAGACTGGGATGGGGGGAGGTGAAGGGCGCCAGTACAAACAAAAGGCCCACCAGCCCGCCGCCAATGATATAGGTCACGATGGTGATCACCGTCATGGTGGTGCCATTCGTGCGCCTGCCCAGTTTGCGTGTGGCAATGATGGACACGGCGTAAAACACCGCCGCCAGCAGCGCAAAAACAGCAGCCGGTTGAAAGACACCCATACCGGGCTGTACGATCACCAACACGCCCGCAAGCCCCAGCAGGATCGCCAGAACACGAAAAAGCCCGATCTTTTCATTCAGGAACAGCATCGCCAACAGGGTGACGAAAATCGGCGTCGAAAAGGCGATTGCCACGGCCTCGGCCAAGCCAATCGACGACAAGGCGAGGTAGTAACAGGTGTAGGACACAAACGCCGCCAAGGACCGGGTCAGTTGCAGCGGCCAGGATCCAATCTCCAGCGGCCAAAGCTGACCTTCAAAGCGCGCTATGATAACGACAAGGGGCAGAGCAAAGAGGCTGCGGATGAACACAACCTGATGCACCGCATAGGCATCTGACAACAGCTTGATGATCACGTCCTGCAGCGGAAAGATCGTGGTGGCCGCCAATAGGAAGGCAATGCCCACCAAGGGCCTTTCGTCGCTTTGGGATGCGCTGTCTGCCATGGGGCACCTGTGGGTCAGGGAAGGTGCTAGGATGGCAGGTTTAACGCGCCCGTCTGGCCGGTTTACGACAGCCAATGGGTCGTTTCTGAGGGGGGCGTATCGCGGGTTTAAACATCCCGCCCGAACGCGCGGGCAATCGCATGAAACGCCGCAACGCAGGCATCGTGGTGGTCATTGTTCACCGCCTCGGGCCATGTGGACAGCTTCACCGCCACCATACCGCGTTCCGGTGATACGTAGATGATTTGCCCAAAAATCCCCAAACAGTAATGCCCCGTCTGGTCGACATCCTCGATCCAGAAATGATTGCGGTAGCGCCCGTTCGGGAAGTGCCCGCGCCCATAGTCATTGAACAACCCATGCGGCCCGGATCGCACATCCTCCACCCAGGTCCGTGGGATCACCTGCCGCCCGTCCACCTGCCCGTCATTGAGATAGGCAAGCCCCACGCGCGCAAGATCGCGCAGGGACGCATTGAACCCACCACAGGCCAGCGCGTAGCCGGATGGATCCAGCGTGAAATAGGCATCCGTTTCCGCGCCAACGGGTTGCCACAACCGCTCTGACACCAGTTGCGGCAGGCGTTTGCCGGTCACGCGTTCCATGGCATGGGCCAGCACGTCGGTTTCAATCGATCGGTATTCGAACCGCTGCCCGTGTTCGGCATCGCGCGCGGTCAGGGTCATGATCTGATCATGGATGCATTGCGGCCAGTCTTCGCCTTTATACCCCTCTGGCACAGGCTTCCACCCCGCCGCCACATCCGTTTTGCCCACGTCACTGGCGCGGTTGAAATAATCGGTTTCGTCGTATTTCACGCCCGAGGCCATATCCATGACCTGCTGCAACGTGGCCCCGTTCCACGCGGTTTTTGCCAGTTCCGGCAAGGCTTCGGTGACAGGGGCGTGGGGGTCCAGCAACCCTTCGTCAAACAGCGTCGACGCCGTGGTGGCCGTGATGGATTTCGACACCGATTGGCACAGATGCACCGACCCACGCGTCATGCCGTTCCAATAGCTTTCGTGGATGATCTTGCCATCCAGCATCACCAGCAGCCCGTCGGTGTAATCATCGTCGATCCATTGCGCCACGGTGGTGGGGCCGCCCGGCGCGTCAAACGCGATCTCCTCGATAGGCTCTAACGCCTCGGGCAGGTCAGAGGGCGAGGCCGAGGCAGGCACAGGCCCCGTGGGCAAGATTTCCCGCACATGCTGAAACGCCCAGCGGTTCCACGGGGGCCGATCCCAATCCATCATTGGCACGCGCCATTCGGGCGGCGGCGGTGTGCCTTCCATGATCGGCGGGCGCGGGTCAGAGTTTTTGTAGCTGGTCATCATGCCTCCCACGTTATGCGACCGCCCATCAGCGTGATGGCGGCGCGGGCTTTGTCCAGTTCGGCAGGGGCCAGCGCCTCAAGGTCATGATCCATCACAACCACATCGGCCATGCATCCGGGCGCCAGTTTACCTTTGCGGTCTTCATTGAATTCCACCCAAGCATTCAGCGCGGTGTAGCTTTCCAGCGTCTCGCGCAGGGTCGATGTCTGATCACCCCAAAGTTCCGGTAAATCGGGGCGGTGCACCGCGCCCTTCACCGATGGCATCACATCCACCGGCACCACGGGCCAATCGGTGGAAAAACAAACGGGCGTGCCAGTTTGCCGTATAGATTTGGTCGCAAAGGCCAGCGGGATCTGGTCTGCCCGCACCATCACGTCGGGCGGGTAAGGTGGGAACAGCCCACCCGAGGGGGAATGCAGCGGCTGGACGGAGGCAACCGCCCCCAAAGGCTTCAACCGCGCCAGATCATCGGCGTGAAGAAGCTCGATATGTTCAATCCGGTGGCGGCTGTCACGGGGGCCATTGGCATCGCGCGCGGCCTCATAGCCGTCAAGCGTCGCACGTACGGCCGCGTCGCCAATCGCATGGACAGCGATCTGCATCCCCCAGCCATCGACGCGGCGGCAGATCTCTGCGAAATGACCGGGCTGGAACAGCGCCTCGGAGCACGTATCGGTGTTCGGATAGGGCTCCAGCATGAAGGCGGTGTAGCTGTCGATCACGCCGTCCATGAACATCTTCACGCGGTTCGACCAGACCATATCGGTGATGAACCGCGCCCGCATCTCTTTGGCCTCTTCCAGCCGGTCGATGGGATCGGTATTCTTGAGGTGCATCGGCACCTCGCACCGGCACAAAAGCCGCCCTTCTGCGTCCAGTTCCGACAGCAATTCACCTTGGTAGAAATTCCCGTCCATCAGGTGCAGCCCGGTAATCCCATGAGAGGCGCAGTGCCGCAAGCCCTTGGCGATCACATCCTTATCCAGCCCGCGATCTGCTGCCGTGGTGCTGGGATCGCGCCCTGTCACCAATCCTTCCAGATCGCGCCCGCCCAGCGGGGTCAGCGCCATGACCGGGCCATAGGCACCAAATTCGCGCAACTCCCCATGGGCGGTGCCGTCCTCGGCCATCACCACCTCATTGCCCTCGGGCATCTCCGCCCCGTGCAGCAGCCCGGCCATGTCCAGCGCGGCGGTATTGGCCCAGACCGTGTGGTGATCCGCGGCCATGGCGGCAAACGGGCGATCCGGCATCACGCGGTCCAGATCCTGGCGCGTGGCGGCGCGGTCGTCTATGACGTGATAGTCGATGCAGGTGGCAAAAAGCAGCCTGTCATCCGGGCGTTCCGCCGAATAGGCGCGCACGGCGGCTGTCAGCGCATCGATGCCCTTCACATCCATCAGGTTGAGGTAATCCAGCTCTGCCGAGCCAGTGAAAAGATGCACGTGGCTGTCGATAAAGCCGGGCAGCACCGTGCAGCCGCCCGCGTCGATGATGCGCGCGTCGCCCGCGATATCGCGGATCTCAGACGTGGTGCCGACCGCCTCAATCCGACCGTTGGTGATGGCCAGCGCTTCGGCGTCTGGGCCGGCCATGGTGATAAGCTTTCCGTTGAGGATCACGATGTCGGGCATGGGTCTTCCAGTTTCAGTTTACCATGATGAGGCAACAGACCGTCGCCATGAGTCCAGCAGTTTCTTTTGCAGCGGCGCGGAATCAAGGGCGTAGCCCGCCGCGCCTTCGTCAGGCCGTCCCGGGGCCTGGCGAATGGGTGAGGTAAGTGCATTGCTCAGATGGAGTCCGAGAACCCATGGATAAAGCGCTGCAGTTCCAAGCCCGGATCGCCACGCCATGGCCTGTCGAAGCCGCTGTGCCGCGCTTCAATTGTGACAGGGCAATAACCCGATGGTGTCTTGCGAAAGCCACCCTGATGCGCCATTTCACCCAACAGACCCAAGGAAAGGACAGTGCCATGCGCGCAGCCGATGTCGTCGCAAAACGCCTCTATGATGCGGGGTGCCGCTGGGCCTTCGGCATGCCGGGGGGTGAGGTTCTGACCCTCATGGATGCGCTGGAAAAGGCGGGGATCACCTTTGTTCTGTGCAAGCATGAAAACGCGGCAGGCTTCATGGCGGAAGGCACCTATCATCGCACGGGCGCGCCGGGGATCCTGCTGGCAACCGTGGGGCCGGGGGCGCTGAACGGCATCAATGTGGTGGAAAACGCGCGGCAAGATCGCGTGCCGCTGATCGTGCTGACGGGCTGCGTGGATGCCCACAAGGCGGAAACCTATACCCATCAGGTGCTGGATCAGCCGCAGGTGTTCCGGCCCATCACCAAAGCGACATTCACGCTCTCGGCAAAAGCTGCGGGCGTGCAGGCGGACAAGGCTGTGACCATCGCGATGGAGGGCCGCCCGGGCCCGGTGCATATCGACGTGCCGATTTCTGTGGCGGATGCGGATGCACAGGAAACCGGCATTTTGCGCAAACCTGCGCTGCCCGTCGCTCCGACCGGTCCCGATTTTACCCGCGCGAGCGAGGCGCTTTCCAGCGCCGAGCGACCTATCATCTTGGCCGGTGTCGATGCGGTGACAGAGGGTGCCGAAGACGTGGTTCGCCGCGCCGCTGATCTGGGCATCCCGGTTGTCGCCACCTACAAGGCCAAAGGCATCATCCCCGAAAGCCACATCCAAGCGTTGGGCGGGGCTGGCTTGTCGCCAAAGGCGGACACCATCCTCTTGCCGCTGTTGCGTAAGGCCGATCTAGTCCTATGCATCGGCTATGATCCCATTGAAATGCGCGACGGTTGGACCGACCCGTGGGACCCTTCCAGCCAGACCGTGATCGATATCATGGCCGAACCCAACCACCATTACATGCACCACGCCACCTACAACATCGTCGGCGATTGCGCAGCGTCGGTGAATGCGCTCTTGCCCGATCAGATGGGCCAGCTTTGGCCCGGTGGCGAAGCGGCGGCGGCGAAAGAGGCGCTGAGCGACATGTTCACGCCACCCGCCGAATGGGGCCCGGGGCAGGCCATGGCGATCTGTCGCCGGATGCTGCCCGATTACACGCTCGCCACCGCAGATAGCGGTGCGCACCGGATTCTCCTGTCGCAGATGTGGCAATGCGAATTCCCCCGCGCGCTCACGCAATCCTCCGCGCTTTGCACAATGGGCTGCGCCGTGCCGCTGGCCATGGGCGCGCAGATTGTGGAGCCGGAGCGCACCGTTGTGTCCTTCTCAGGGGATGCAGGTTTCCTGATGGTCGCGGGTGAATTGGCCACCGCGGCTGAACAGAACCTCAAGACGATCTTCGTGGTTTTTGTCGATGCCTCACTCGCGCTGATTGAACTCAAGCAGCGCCAACGCCAGATGACAAACACCGGCGTCGATTTTGGCCGCGTGGATTTTGCCGCCATCGCAGGGGCGTTTGGCGGGCAGGGCCATACGGCGCGGTCTGGGCCGGAACTGGAAGCGGCGCTGAGTGCGGCCATGGCGGCAGACACGTTCAGCATCATCGCGGTGGAGATTGATCGAAAGGCCTATGATGGCACCTTCTGAGACCAAAGGCGCGTTGGACGGCCTGCTGATCCTTGATCTGTCGCGCATCCTTGCGGGGCCCACGGCGACCCAGCTTCTGGGCGATATGGGTGCCACGGTGATCAAGATCGAAAATCCCAAGACAGGCGGCGATGATACCCGCGCCTGGGGTCCCCCCTATGCCGAAACCCATGATTGGGAAAGCGATCTGAGCGCCTATTTCATGTCGTCCAATCGCAATAAATTCTCCGTCGCGGCGGACCTTTCAACGCAAGAAGGCCAAGACCTGATCAAGGCCATCGCGGCCAAGGCCGATGTGGTGATTGAAAATTACAAACCCGGCGGTCTGGTTAAATTCGGGCTCGATTATGACACGCTGCTCGCCGCGCATCCCGGCCTTGTCTTTTGCTCTATCTCCGGTTTCGGCCAGACCGGCCCTAACCGCGACTTGCCGGGCTATGACCTGATGGCGCAGGGCTATGGCGGGATCATGTCCGTGACCGGTGAGGCCGATGGCACACCGATGAAAGTGGGTGTGGGTATCGCCGATGTGATGTGCGGGATGTATGCCACTGTCGGGGTCCTCGCAGCGCTTCGCCACCGGGATCAGACGGGGGAGGGGCAGCATATCGACCTCGCGCTGGTCGATGCGCAGATGGCGTGGCTGATCAATGAAGGCCTGAACACGCTGACCTCTGGCAAAGCGCCCATCCGGCGGGGCAATGCCCACCCCAACATCGTGCCCTATGATGTCTTCGCAGGCAGTGACGGCCACATTATCCTCGCTTGCGGCAATGACGGCCAATTCAAGCGTATGATGCAGGCCTTTGACCGGCCTGATCTGGCCGAAGATGCCCGATTTCAAACCAACCCTCTGCGCATCACCAACCGCGATGCGCTGACGGAAGAGATCGCCGCGCTGTTTGGTGCCTTCACGACCGCTCAGTTGCTGCAAACGCTGAAAGATGCGGGCGTGCCCTGCGGTCCGATCCACACGATTGATGAGGCACTCAGCACCGATCAGGCGGTCGCGCGGGGCATGGTGCAGCGCATGCCACACCCCGATGCCACGGCCGGAGAGGTCGCACTGCTCGGAAATCCGCTCAATTTTTCGGCCACACCGGTTACATTCCGCCGACCGCCGCCGCGCTTTGGTCAAGACACGCAGACGGTACGCGAAATGTTTGATATCACTGAAACATCCGGGGATGCGGGCAACAAAGATCACGAAAACTGAGGCCCGTCCTCACGATCTGGTGCGATAGCAAAACCGTGATGTGAGTTTTGGGCCCGAACCGACTAGGTTCAGTCCACCGCACGTGCTGCACGAAAGGATCATCCATGCACATGGACATTTGCAATTGTCGCGTCTCACTGACAGATGCGGCATCTGTGGCCGAATGGAACGGCATGATCCTGGGCTTTCTGTCCCATTCCAAAACGGTGCCGGGATACCTCAAGCGGTTGCTGGAAATGTCGCCGGATTACGCCATGGCCCACGCGGCCAAGGGGCTGTTTGCGATGATGATGGGCAAGCGGGAGCTGTACGCCACCGCGAAAGAAGCCCATGAGAATGCTCAACGCGCTCTGGCGCTGGGCGGCGCGACGGTGCGCGAACAAAGCTGGTGTGCGGCCTTGGAATGCTGGGTGGAGGGCCGCCCTGTACAGGCCGTTCAGTGCATTGAGGCCGCGCTGCGCGACAACCCCGCAGATACGATGAGCATGAAAGTGTCCCACGCGATCCGCTTCATGGTGGGTGACAATCACGGCATGCGCCGGTCGGTGGAGCGGGTGATTGACGCCCATGACGAAGACCACGCGCTGCGCGGCTATGCGCTGGGCTGTTTGTCTTTCGCGCAGGAAGAGACGGGCGACTATCAACTGGCTGAGGCGTCGGGCCTTGAGGCGCTGCGCTTTGCCCCTGATGACGCCTGGGGCATGCATTCGGTGGCCCATGTCTATGACATGACGCACCAGACCAAGGCGGGGATTGACCTCATTGAAAAGAACCCCGGGGCGTGGGGGCATTGCAACAATTTCCGCTACCACGTGTGGTGGCACAAGGCGCTTCTGCTGCTGGACCAGCGGGAGTTTGATCTGGTCCTGAACCTTTACGACACGCAGATTCGTGAAGAGAAAACAGACGATTACCGCGATTTTTCCAACGCCAGCTCGCTGCTCTTGCGGCTTGAACTGGAAGGCGTGGATGTGGGCACCCGCTGGGCCGAATTGGCCGATCTGGCCGAAAGCCGGTCAGGCGATGGCTGTCTGGTGTTTGCCGATCTGCACTACATGCTGGCGCTGGCGGGCGACAACCGCCCCGATGCCGCCGCCCGTCTGACGGCGCGCGTGGCTGGGTCGGCTGAGGAAGACAATGACCAAGGGCTTGTGATGAAGAACCCCGGTCTTGCGGCCGCCGAGGGCCTCGCTGCCTTTGGGGAGGGGCAATATGATGTGGCCTTCGCCCATCTGCGCACAGCCCAGCCTGCGTTCCAGATCATGGGCGGCAGCCACGCACAGCGCGACGTGTTTGAACGCGTGACGATTGATGCGGGTCTGCGCGCGGGCAAGCTGAATGAAACGGCGGCCCTCATCGCGGAGCGCACCCATAAGCGGAATGGTGCCGTTGATGCCTTTGCAGATACGCGCATGAAGCAGATTGAGGACGCGCGCGCCTTGAAGGCCACCGTTGCGGCAGAGTAAAACGCCCAAAACCGGATTTACGAAAGCGGCTCATGTCTGTTGCTGATCCATCGATGAGTGCCAAACCCGCCTCACCTGCCGCAGGCTATGCGGTGGGTATCCGTGACCCGCGGCTCGATTTCTTTCGTGGCATCGCGATGTTCATCATCCTCATCGCCCACACCCCGGGCAATTGGCTGACGCTTTGGATCCCGGCGCGGTTCGGGTTCTCGGATGCGACAGAGATTTTCGTTTTCTGTTCCGGCATGGCGTCGGCCATCGCCTTTGGGCGGGTCTTCCGCGAACAGGGGCTGGCGATGGGATCGGCGCGCGTGGGGTTCCGCGTGTGGCAGGTGTATTGGGCGCATGTGGCGCTGTTCATTGCGATTGCGGCGACGATGGTGGCGCTCAACCTGCTCTTTCCGGGTGAGGACTCGCGCGACTATGTGGGGCAGCTCAATCTCTATCCGTTTTTTGAACGCCCGATGGAGCAGTTGCCGGGGCTTCTGACGCTCACATACGTGCCGAATTATTTCGACATTCTGCCGATGTATATCATCGTGCTCTTGATGATGCCGGTGATGATTTTCCTCGCCCGCATCCATGTTTTGCTGGTAGTTGCGGCCTCTGTCGGCGTTTGGCTTTTGGGCAATTGGGGCGATTTGAACCTGCCCGCGGAGCCTTGGTCAGATCGGAAATGGTTCTTCAACCCGCTGGGCTGGCAGCTGATTTTCTACACCGGGTTTGCCTTCATGGCTGGTTGGTTCCGCCCGCCGCCAGTGGATCGACGGCTTTTCTGGACGGCGGTGGCGGTGATCCTGATCATCCTGCCGCTGGCGTATTTCCGCATTCACCGCGAGGTCGAATGGATCCAGGAATGGCGCAGCGAATACCGCTTCCTCTTCACCAAGACCGACTTTGGCGTGCTGCGCTATATCCACTTTCTTGCCGTAGCTTATGTGGCCTGGGTGCTGGTGGGCCCCAAGGGGGATAACATCCAACCGCGCGGTGACGGTATGGGCGCGCGGGTTTGGACGGTGATCCTGAAATGGATCATGAAAGTGGGGCAGCAATCGCTGGCGGTGTTCATCACGTCGATGTATCTGGCGCGTCTTCTTGGGGCCTTGTTTGACCAGGTGGGGCGCACGCATTTCACCATGCTGTGGGTCAACGCGTTGGGCTTTGCGCTGATCATCGCGATTGCCTATGGCGCGGGCTGGTTCAAATCTCAACCGTGGAAGAAAAAGCGGACCTGAGCCCCGAAAACCCGCGTCGGTATCACGTCGGTATTGCGTCGGTATCACGTCAGTGCCGTTCAGCGCGGCTAAAGCGCCTCGTACCAATCGAGCATCATGTCTGCCCACCCGTCCGGCACGATATGCCCGCCAGGGAAAAGCGCGAATTCCAGTGCGGACCCTTGTGTGCATCTCTGCCATTTGCGAATCCAAAACGGGCCCACCGTGTCGAACGCATCGGCCTTGCCGTAGACACAGCCATTGGCCTGTCGCCAAATTTCCATCGCGTGAAACACATCGCCCTGGGAAAACCCCTCCGGATCATCAATTGCGCCCCCGCGCACATTGCGCCCTTCCAGCGGGACGGTGCCGTCGCGCCAGCCATGGGTGTGCAGCAGGCGCACAGGCCCTTTACAGCCTTCGGGATGTTCGCGCCAGAAACTGCCACCAAGGGGCGCATAGGCGGAAAACGCATCCGGCACGTCGCAGGCCAGATAGGAGGTCATCGAGCCGCCAATTGAAAATCCGGTCAAAATAACGCGGTCGGGGTCTAGCCCATGGGTGGCCACGGCCGCATCGCGCACCGCCTGCAAAAACGCCACCTCATCGCGGCGCTGCACGGTGTCGGGATGAAACGACCAACCCGTTACCGTGCCGCCGGGAAAGGGCAGGCCTTGCGGCGCGATCACAGCATAGCCGCGATCCAGGAAGGGGCGCATCATCGTGTCATTCTGCAACGCGCCCACCGGGCTGCCACCATAGCCGTGGATGTAGAGGATCGCAGGCGGCGGGCTGTCAGGGGCGTCTGGCAGGGCGATGTAGTATTCGCCGCCTTCAACCGCGCAGGGCGTGGTGGCGGAACAAGCCGCTGCCGCGTTGGGCAGGGCCATTGCACAAAGGGCAATTGCTGCGAGCGTGTTACGCATTCCACGCCACCACAGGCAGGTCCCGTTCCAGCCATCCCGGACCTGCAAAAGAGCCCAGCATGCCTTCGGGAATATCAATGATCGGTTCGATGCCCGCCTCATCCAGCGAAACGGTGATCCGCCGCGACCGTACCCCGCGGGCGCAAATCACCGCGACCGGCTGATCATCAAAGGCGCGCGCGGCAGTGACCGCTTGGGCGAAATCATCGCGGCGCAAATCAATCGGCACAGCACCTTCGGGCACACCGGTGTCCGCCCATTCATCGGGCCTGCGGATATCAACCAGAAGGATCGTGCCGTCGCGTGCTGCTGCCAGCGCCTCGGGCGGGGTCATCACGTCTTCGGCGGCTGTCGGTGCCAGGTAGACTGCGCCTGCACCCACCACCGCGACGAGGCCGAGACCCCCTCCGATCATCATTCTGCGGGAGATCCTTTTCATCGCAGCGCCTTTCTTTCGGGTTTGTGTCATCGTCTTGCGTCACAGATAGGGGCGCGCGCAACACATTCCCCTCTGTCTCGCGGCACTGTGAAGCGGTGTTTCAAGCACGGTCTTGCCCCACCCCCACAGGCTTTTGCGGCAATTGGGTCGCACCGCCCGGAATTCCGGCGATTGCCTTGAAAAATTTACTGTAGGTACGTCTTTCGCGCCTAACGTGACTTGTATCTGGGCTGCGCGAACAATAGCATGCCCATCGTTAAGGACGCCTGGGGGTGTACTTACCTTTTATTGGCGTTTTTTGAACGAATCCGGCGGAATCGTCGGGGTTCGAGCAGTGTTTGGAAAGAGGATGATTTCCGTGTTCAACTTCAAGAGCATGTTCAAGATGATGGGCGTGTCCGCGGCCTTTGGTGTTGCTGCGATGACCACACCGGCGGCTGCCGCTGATCTGAGCGATCCGGTGATTGCCCAGCAGTATGAGGATTTCAAACTCAACAAAACGCGCGCGATGCGGGATTTTCAGCCCTTCCGCAAGACAAGCGCTGTCACCTCGTCTGAGGGCAAAGAGATCACGCTGACCTCTTTGAACCCGCGGTTCAACAAGTGGTTCCTGCTGGATCTGACCCGCGCGCAGCGCACGACCACAACGGACACGTTCCACATCGAACTCACCAACCCCGAAGACACGTATCTGACGCTGTCAGATGGCGATAATCCCGAACTGATTTTCGACAACAATGGGGCCATGACCCGCTGCGCCCCGTGGACAGGCCGGGTGTCGGAATTGGACCGCGCGAAATCCTCGGGCCTGCCTTATGCGCCCATCTGTGACGACAATGCGTTCGTGCGCAACGTGGTGCGCGGCAACCGGTCCAGCCGGGAGGCCGTGGCGGAATTTCTGCGCGACAATGTGGTCTTCGGCGAAAGCATCGTGACGCTGATCAAAGGGTCCTTCTATGAGGACGCCTATATGAGCTCGGGCGAAGTGATCGACGGCGGGGACGCTGGCCAGATTGCTGCCGCCTTGGGCAAGGCGAGGCTTTCCAGCCACCCTGTGTTCCGCGCCTATTTCGGGTTTGAACTGGACGGTGCGGATGGCGGTATGGAGGCGGGCAGCTGGTATGCCGTGAAGGACGCGCCGGGCATTTTCGCCAGCGCGATGCAGCCTGGCATGATTGACCGCAGCGTGTTCTCCGAAGGGCGTACCAACGGACTCGACGGCGTAGAAAGCCGCGCGGATGTCTATCTGGTCGCCTTCGACATGACGAATTTTGAGCTGGGCTATGAAGTGGGTACGGATCACCCGCGCCTGGATTGGTCCCCGCGCCCGAAACTGAACCGCGCGGGTCTGCCGGGCCCGGATGGGTTCAATAACTCCGGTGCGATTGTGCGAACTGGCATGCTGAGCCCCGCGCTGACAGAGCGCGTGGCCGCGACCTTTGCCGCCGGGTTCAAGCGCAGCCACGGGGCGTGGCGCGCGGGCGACAAATCGATCACAAATCAGGGCCATCACTACGGGTTTGTGTCCAACGGCGTGGTGTTCAGCCGCCTGCATCCGGGACTTGCCACGATCTATGTGCTGGATGACGGCACCATCGGCATGCGCACATGGACGGAAGCCGATGAAGAGCTGCTCCCTTCCATCAAGTTCGCCCGTCAGAACGGCGTACCGGTGATCGACAATGGCCTGCCCGGCGATCAGGTGATCAGCTGGTTGGGCGGCAACTGGTCTGGCTCTGCCGAGGCTGATCTGCGGACCCTGCGCGGTGGGGCCTGCATGCGCGAAGTGGATGAGCGTCAGTTCCTGATCTACGCCTATTTCTCCACCGCGACACCCTCTGCCATGGCGCGCACGTTCCAAGCTTACGAATGCGATTATGCCATGCTTCTGGACATGAACAGCCAGGATCACACCTACATGGCGCTTTATACTGAGGTGAACGGCACGCCTGTGCCTGAACACTTGGTGCGCGGCATGTCGGCGATTGATCAGACGGCCAATAACGGGCAGCCCATTCCGCGCTTTGTGGGTTTCTCGGACAATCGGGATTTCATGTATCTGCTCAGAAAATAAACGGGGAGAGAGAGCAAATGCGATTTTTGACGAAGGTTTTTGCCGTGGCCTTGGCCGCGACGTTGTCGACGGGGGCTGAGGCCCAGACACTGCAACAAAACAATGAGGCGATGTTCCGCGAAATGCAGCAGGCTCGCGGCCTGTCGGGCGGTGAAATGCAGAAGATCCGCCAGATTTTTGCAGGCAGCAGCGTGATTGGTCAGGGCAATCCGGCCGTGACCCGTCGCCCGCTGACGCGCGAACAATTGACCGCGAAGCTGGGCCAGGATCCCAAGAACTATTACCGCAATTCCCAGTTTGAACGCATTTGCGGGGAAAAGTGGATGGCGCCGCTTTATGATCCGGCGACGCAATCGCCATCGGATGCCAAGGTGTGTGCCGATATGTTTGAGTACCCCAATGTGCCGGGCATGTACCCAGTGACATGGGTGAAGGCATCGGAGGCCGCGCGCCTGTGCTGGGCCGAAGGCAAGCGGATGGGGGATGCCCATGAATGGGAAGGGGCCTCCCACGGCGCATTGACGGAGCCGGATTATTTCTTCGGCATGTCGGTGCAGGCCGCCCGTGCCGCGCATAACGCGAAATACCAGTCTTCTGCGCGCTATTCGATTGGCAAGAACTGGCGCTCTGGCGTCTGCGCCACGGGGTCCATCAAGAATGCCAGCTGCAATGGCGGCAGCTTCTCGGGCTGTGGGTCGAACACGTATCCGGCGGGCAGCTTTCCCAACTGCAAAAGCCCGCTTGGCGTCTATGATCTGGATGGCAATGCCGCCGAACATATGAACCTGCCGCTCTCGCCCGATCAAATGGCCAGCCGGGGTAGCCGCACGCTGGGCGTGACGGAAATGAAGGGCAGCTGGTTTATCTGGGACACGGTCCGCGCCCACACCCATTGGAGTCGCTGGCGCGCGCCGTTCTGGCACGGGACCAAAGTTCTGTCGGGGGCGAGCCATCATAACTACCACCTTGGGTTTCGGTGTTTCAAAGACATCCGTTAAGTGACAAGGCCCGGGGTAAGTTACGGGCCTTTTCATTTTGCGCCCCGCGCGGAATCAAGGGCGCAGCCCGCCGCGCGTTCGCCAGGCCCCACCCAGGGCATGGCGAAGTCTGAACTGCAGAGCATTGCCAACCCCTACGGCGGAATGTCACCATAAAGTGCCCGGAGACGATACCCGATCGCCACGCCGGGGCCTGGCCAACGCGCTATTACGTGTTCAGATCTTCAGCTTCTTGAAAACCATCTCGGGGATGTTGCGGATGATCAGCATCACGAGCCACCAGATAGGCTTCAGGTAGACCTCATTGCGCCGCCGCTTGGCCGCCTTGAACACCGCCCGCGCCAGTGTGTCGGGGTCGGTGGTCAGCTTTTCAGGCGTGTCCATGCCTTCGGTCATCCGCGTCGCCACGAAACCGGGCTTTACCGTCAGCACATGCACGCCCTTCTCGGCCAAACGGTTCCGCATGCCCGCCAGATAGGCCGTGAACCCGGCCTTGCCCGCGCCGTAAATGTAGTTTGTCGCCCGCCCGCGATCGCCCGCCACAGAACTGATCCCGATGATCACACCCGAGCCGCGTTCTTCGAACGCGTTGGCCAGCACGGCGAGGATGTTCACCGGGCCTTCGAAATTCGACCGCATCACCATGCGTGCGGTGGCGTGATCCTGTTCGCTGTTTTCCTGCTCGCCCAAGGCACCCACAGCGCAGACCACCGTTTCAGGTAGGGTGGGCAGGCCCTCGACAAACGCCTCGTGGCTCTCGACATCCAAGGCGTCAAACTCGTGCAGGCTCACGTCAACGCCATGTCGCAGGGCGATGTCGGTCTTCTCCGCCTCCAACGTCTCCGCATTTCGCGCGGCCAGTTGCACGGCGTGGCCTTCGCTTGCATACACCTTCCCGATGGCCAGCCCGATATCGGACCGCCCCCCGAGGATTAAAACTGCACCGCCGCTCATAGTTTCAGCCTTTCTGATTGAACCGAGGAGAAAGCCGCGCCCGCGCCTGTGGCCGCGCGCATTGCCGTAAATCCTTCGGTACGCGGGTCTGACGCCCGCAGGGTTGTGTCTGTCATCCGCGCGTCCTTGGCGAGGTAGAACCGACCGCCATGATCGAGCGTCACCGCGTCGAGTTCCGCCATCAGGGACAGCACCTTGTCGGACACCGGAAAATCGAGCGCGAGGGTGTAGCCTTCCATGGGGAAGGAGAACCCGTGATTGTCCGCGCCCAGTTTTTTGAGCACGGCGAGGAAGGAGCCTTGGCCAGCCGCCGACACCCGTGTCAGCAGCGCCTCCAGCCCGTCCCGCGCGCTGTCATCGGGGAGCACGCATTGGAACTGCAGAAACCCGCGGCGGCCATAGATCTTGTTCCAGCCGAGGATGCTGTCGAGCGGGTAGAAATACGTGTCCCACGGCACGTAATCCGTGCCCGTCTTGCGCGCGCCCATGTGGTAGTAGGCGGTGTTGAAGGCCTTGACCGTGTAGCGGTTGAGCGCAAAGCCCGGCGCGTTGAAGGGGATGCTGCGTTTCTTGGCAGGGGGCGGGCCGAAGGGGATTTGGCGGAACTTGTTGGGCAGGCCTGTCAGAGGCGCGTGATCGCCTAGCATGATGAGGGACCGGCCAAGTGAGGCGCCGGTGCTAAGGCAATCGATCCAAGCGACGGAATAGGGCGCGTCGTGGTGGGCCTCGAACCCCTCCATCGCGGCATCAAGATTGGGCGCGGCGATGGTGCGTTGTTGGATCCAGCCTGTCTCCACCGGGCGCAGACGGAGGCCTACACGCAGGATGACACCGGTGAGGCCCATGCCCCCGATGGTCCAGTGAAAGAGGTCTTTGTTTGTCTTGCGCGAGGCCCGTGTGACCGCACCATCCGGGCCCATCACATCCACCCAGTCGATGAAATTGCCGAAGCCGCCATCGACATGGTGGTTCTTGCCATGCACATCCGCCGCCGCCATCCCGCCCAAAGTGACGAACTTGGTCCCGGGTGTGACGGCAGGGAACCAGCCGCGGGGCAGGTAGGCCTCGATCACGTCGCCCAGCAGAACGCCCGCTTCCGCCTCCAACACGCCGGTCGCCTCATTGAACGCGATCATGCGGTTCAGGTGGCGGGTGGAGATGGTGTTGTCTTCGTTCAAGGCACTGTCGCCATAGGCGCGCCCATTGCCGCGTGCGATGGCGGGGCAGCGGGCGATGGCACTCGCGAATTCCGCGTCCGTCCGGGGGGCGGTGACGGTGCACTCGGCGGATGGATATCGGCCCCAGCCGCTCAGCTTCATGAGACGGCCCTCGGGGCGAAGACGAAGCGTTTGTCGAGCTGATACTTGGTGACATAGCCGATGGTCAGCCCGATCACCGCGCCCAACTCGCGCATGAGGTCGGTGCGCCAGATGGCCCAGAACAGCGTCTCTGTTCCCCAGAAGATCGCCGTAGTCACGAGCCCCATCGCGGAATAGAGCGCGAATTGCTTGGATTGGGCCTGCGCGCCTGCGGTGTCGTCATAGAAAATCCACCGCTTATCCAACACGTATTTCACCAAAAGCCCTGTGATGGTTCCCGCCGCGATGGCCATGGCGAGGGCCAAGCCTTCGCTTTGCCAACCTAGGCCCAGCACCACGCGTTGCGTGGCCAGATTGACCAGCACAGCCACCACGGCAAAGCCGGTGTAGCGAAAGGCCAGCGACCAGCCCGTCATAGCACCGTCGCCCCGATGGCGCACAGCGCCATGATCGCGATGCAGGCAAGGCTGGTTTTATCACGCAGGGCATAGATGATCGGGTCGTCATCCATCTTGCCCCGATGCGCCTTCAACGCGATGCGGCTGATCCAGTAGAGCAGCATCAGGCAGATGCCCCATAGGAGCCACGGCGCCGAATACAGATCCTGCACGCCGGGGGAATTGATGTAGAGCGCCATCACCAGCACGGAGACAAAGCCCGACGACAGCGTGAGCTGGGAAATCAGCGGCAGGTCGTCGATGGCGTAGCCCCGCCTGCTGGCTGTCTGGATGCCGCGCCCGGTTAGGTCGACCAGCTCGGCCTGTCGTTTCACAGCCGCCAGCGCAAAGAAGAAGAACATCGAGAACGCGAGCAGCCAGACGGATAGGGCCACGCCTGTGGCCAGCCCGCCCGCGATGATGCGCAGGGTGTAAAGGCCAGCGAGGGTACAGATATCAGCGATGGCGCGGCGTTTGATGTAGAGCGAATAAAGGGTCGTCATCACGAAGTAGAGCGCGATGATCCAGAAGGTTTGCCAATTGGCGATGGCCGCGAAAATCAGCCCTGCGATCAGTAAAATCGGCACCATCGCCGTGCCATGGGCGATGGGCACGCGGCCGGATGCCAAGGGGCGGTTTTTTTTGCGCGGATGGGCGCGGTCGGCGCGCAGGTCCATCAGGTCGTTGAACACATAGCCCGAAGAGCTGACCATGCTGAACGCGGCAAAGGCCAGAAGCGCATGGAAAAGCGTCACCGCGCCGTATTGCTGCGCGGTCATGATCGGCAGGAAGACGAGGATGTTCTTGAGCCACTGGTGCGGGCGCAGTGCCTTGAGATAGGCGCGCGGCGAGGGGGTGTCGCCCAGAACCTCACTGCCGGGCATGGCCTTCACTTTTGCGGCCACGGCGGGCGCGGGGCTGACGGCTATGGCCGTCTTGGCGCCTTGCCACACTGGGATATCGGCGTGGCTGTCGCCGATGTAGGAATACCCCTCGTCAGCGAAGCGGTCTCGGAGCAGGTGCGCCTTTGCATCGCCTTTGAGGTTGGTCGTGCCATCCGATCCGATAGCCTCATCAAAAAGTTTGGTATGGGCGGCGACCTTGTCGGCGATGGTCTGATCGGCGGCGGTCACCAGGATCACCTTGCCGCCCGCCTCACGCCAATGGGCGATGTAGGCCAGAACCTCTTCGTTATAGGGCAGAAACTCCGCGTCGATATCGGCAAGGGCGGCCAGTTTCGTCTTCAGAACAGCGCGCCCGCCGGACAGGCCGTTCACCGCCACGGGGATCGCCCGCCATGACTGCGACAGCGCCTGCCAGAAGCACTCATAGAGCGTATCAGACCGGATCAATGTCCCGTCCAGATCCACCACGAGGACCTCTTTGTCGTCGCGCCTGTCTTTGGCTGTCATGGTTCCTGTCGCGTTTTCGTGCCCTGGTCCGCGCCACACTAGCACGGGCCAAGGGGCCGAAAAAGCCGCGATAAATGCATCAGAACGCCTTGAACGTCAGAGTGGTTTCCGTGCGTTCGATGCCGTCGATGTCGAGAAGCTGTTCGTTGATGAAATGGCCCACATCGTCACCTTCCGGGATGTAAAGTTTTAGCAGCAGGTCAAAGGGCCCGGAGGTGGAGTAAAGCTCGGAATGGATTTCGCGCAGCGCGATCTCTTCGGCGACGCGGTAGGACGTGCCGGCCTTGCAGCGGATGTTGACGAAAACGCAGCGCATTGTGGCCCCCTTACAACGTGATGTAGCGCGCCCGCGCGCCCCGTTCGATGGCCGCGGCATGCAGGCGATCAATGTTCAGCTCAAACCGGATTTCACCCAGCATGCGCAGCTCTGTTTCCGCGAGCGACCCATCGGCGGCGGCCACATCGCACGCGAGCGCATAGGCCGTTTCATTCAGCCGCTCCGGCAGATTGTCCCGCACCAGTCCGAACAGCGCATCAAGCCCGTCTTCTTCGCCAAAGAGGTCAAACACCATGCTGGACACAATGCTCATGCGGTCTGCGTCATAGTTTGCAAAAACCGGCAGGTTGTTCACGAGGCTCTGGATTTTCACCAGTTCCGCCGTGCCGATATCTTCGTCAGACGCGGAAACCGCGATCATGACAGCCACAAGGCAGTCTTCTGGGCTGAGAGGGTGTTCTGTGTCAGACAAGGGCGTCGTCCTTTGGGCTTTGTTGCGGTGCAGAATATTGACTGTCTGCGCCCTCGGCAATAGGTGTCGGCCTCACGATCTTTCACCACCCGGAGTGTTTGTCTATGTCAGAGC
The DNA here is from genome assembly GCA_038532355.1 of Pseudomonadota bacterium. Lineage (GTDB taxonomy): Bacteria > Pseudomonadota > Alphaproteobacteria > Rhodobacterales > Rhodobacteraceae > Roseovarius. Next base: position 27,603 of record JBCBAT010000012.1, read on the forward strand.
TGCGCGATGCCGCCCTTTCTTCCAAGGCTTGGCCATTCGAAGAGGCGCGCCGGTTGGTCAAACGCTATGAGAAGGGCGCGCCTGAGAAGGGCTATGTGCTCTTTGAGACGGGCTATGGGCCGTCCGGTTTGCCCCATATCGGGACGTTCGGGGAGGTGCTGCGCACGACGATGGTGCGGCGCGCCTTTGAGGTGATCAGTGACATCCCCACGAAGCTGATCTGTTTTTCCGATGATCTGGATGGCCTGCGCAAAGTGCCCTCCAACGTGCCGAACCCGGAGGTGTTGGAACAGCACCTGCAACGGCCCCTCACGGATGTACCCGACCCGTTCGGGGAATTTGAAAGCTTCGGGCATTACAACAACGCGATGCTGCGGCGTTTTTTGGATACGTTCGGGTTTGACTATGAATTCATCTCGGCCCGTGAGTTTTACAAATCGGGTCGGTTCGATGACATCCTGCTGCGCTGTGCGGAAAAATACGATGATCTGATGAAGATCATGCTGAAGTCGCTGCGCGAGGAACGCCAGCAAAGCTATTCCATTTTCCTGCCGCTGCACCCTGAAAGCCGTCGGGTTATGTATGTCCCGATGAAGCATGTGGATGCGCGCGAGGGCACTGTGACCTTCGATGATGAAACGGGCCGCGAATGGACCGTGCCGGTGACGGGCGGGAATGTGAAGCTGCAATGGAAGCCCGATTTCGGCGCGCGCTGGGCCGCGCTCGGCGTGGATTTTGAGATGTATGGCAAGGAACATGCCACCAACGAAAAGATCTACGATGCGATCTGTCGGACGCTGGGCATGCGCCCGCCGGAGCACTTTTCCTATGAGCTGTTCTTGGATGATCAGGGCCAGAAGATTTCCAAGTCGTCGGGCAACGGGATCTCGATGGATGAATGGTTGAGCTATGCCTCGACGGAATCCCTCAGCTATTTCATGTATCAAAAGCCCAAGACGGCGAAGCGGCTTTACTTCGATGTGATCCCGCGCGCCGTGGATGAATACCACCAACAGCTGCGCGCCTATCCCGGTCAGGACGCGGCGGCGCGGGCCAACAATCCGGTCTTCCACATTCACGCGGGCGACGTGCCGGAAAGCAAGATGGTCGTGCCGTTTGCGATGCTGCTGAACCTCGCGTCCGTGGCCTCGGCAGAGGATAAGGACAAGCTTTGGGGTTTCATCCAGCGCTACGCGCCTGAGGCGAGCCCCGACACCCATCCTGATCTCGATGCCGCAGCCGGTTTTGCGGTGCGATACTACAAGGATTTCGTGGCCCCCACGCGGGTGTGCCGCGCGCCGACGGATCAGGAGCGCGAAGCCCTGGTCGAGCTGCGCGATCAGTTGGCCGCCTATGATGGCCCGCTTGATGATGAAGCGTTGCAATCCGTGGTCTACGCCGTGGGCCGCGATCGGTTTGACCCGCTGCGGGACTGGTTCAAGGCGATCTATGAGGTGCTGCTGGGCGCGTCCCAGGGGCCGCGCTTTGGTGGGTTCATCGCGCTATACGGGGTGGAGGAAACCATCGCGCTGATCGACCGCGCGCTGGCGGGAGAACTCGTGCCGAATTGATACCTCCAGCGGGAGTATTTGTGGCCAGAAAGAAGCGCGGCTTTTGGCTTCTTTCTGGCTGAAAATACTCGGGTCCTGCTGTTGGGTCAGATCCGGCAGATGCCTTTTGTGTCCGCCTCATCCCACGGCAGGATCACGGTCTCAGGGATCTTCAAATCACCCAGCGGGAAGGCCTGACGCAGCATGTTGGCCAGGCGTTCCGTCCGGGGTGCTGTGGGGTCCAGCGCCTTGCAGCAGACATATTCTTCGACGATCGAGGCTTGCTGTTCAAACCCGTAGTCGAGGAAGCGAGAACTGGTTTTGAGATCAAAGAGATAAGGGTCATCTGAGCGGGTGTGCTCAGAGGCGGATTTGAGGGGTGTGTAACCCGTCGCAGCACGGTTTTGCCATTGCCAGACATGAGTAATCTCATGGGCAAAAAGCATGACGTGAAAGAGGCTCATGGCCTGCGGGTAATCGGGCAGGAAATTGGGTTCATACCAGTCGCGGGCGTAGAACACATCGTTGTAGAGCACCAGCGCGGCGGGGGAGACGGTGACAAGAGCTTCTTCGCGTTCCGGCAGGATGCGTTCACGGCAGGCCAGGCGCGGGCGTTTCTTGCGCTGGAACGTGGTTTCCCCCACCAGCGCGCCATTGCGGACGCGGATGCGCGTGACGTCGATGGTGTTGCCGTGGATCTGTGTGGCAAAGCTTTTCTCCTCCGGCGTCAGCGGCCGGGCGCAGGCGGTGAGCAGAAGAAGAGAGAGGAGAGTGAGCCATCGCATACCCGGACGTTAACAGGGAGTTCGCGGCCCGTGTAGCGGCAATCGGGCGCAATCTGGGTTTGAGGCCCGATTGATGTGTTAATGCAGGGGGTTGGGGCGATTTGGCCCGTATCGGTATTGCGTCGGTATCCTGTCGGTATCGCGTCGGTGCCTGTTTGCCTGCGCAAAGGGATTAACGGACCGTGCGGGGTTTTCCTTGGGCAGACGATTTGGCAGGGTGTTGGGATGAACACATCAAATGCATTGGAGGGACAGATGGGGTTTTGGACATTCTGGAAGAAGGATGAGGATGAGGCACCCGAGGCGGAGGCGCTGAAAAAGGAAGTGGAAGAGCTGGGGCTGAACATGGCCGGGCTCGACCTGGAGGTTGAGGGGGACGTGGTGAAGGTGTCCGGCACGGCGGCCGATCAGGAAACCAAAGAGAAGATCCTGATGGCCGTGGGCAATGCCGCCGGTGTGGCGGGCGTTGAGGACAATGCCGAAGGGGATGACCCTGTGTTCCACGAGGTCAAGTCAGGCGACACGCTCTGGGCGATTGCGCAGAAGGCGCTGGGCGATGGATCGCGCTATCCGGAGATCTTTGAGGCCAACAAACCGATGCTGAGCGACCCGGACAAGATTTACCCGGGGCAGCGGTTGCGGATCCCTCAGTGAGGGGGTGATCCAAGCGGTGGCGGGGTTATTCCCGCCACTGCATGTCTTCCCATGCGCAGGCGTCTCAGGCGGGCCAGTCCGCTGTCGGGCTGTGATCGATATGGGTGATCACCGCATCCACCACGATCTTGGGGATAAGCAGCAGGGAACTCAGCGACACCGCCCCCACGATCACGCCTGCCTCCACCTCAGCCCCGGCGGAAACGCCGCCTTCGGCCTGAAGCTTCACATCAGCAGTAAAGATCGCGGGCACCGCTGACAGAACGCCCGAGATGATGCCCAGGATCATGACCGTCTGACGTTTGTCAGCGGGGTCCCAAGCGGCCTCGTTCCCGGCTTTGTCGGCTTGGGCCTGAATGATCTTGGCTGCGTCGTCGATCCCGGTGATCACATCGGGCATTAGCCCCACGATCCAGCCTTGGGTGGCGGTGCCCACCTTGTTGAAGCGGGTGAGGAAGTTTTCCATTTCTTTCGATACCGGCAGCCCGTGTTTCTGGTTGTAGGCATCGAAGGCGTCTTTGAGGGCATCAAAGGCCCCCTTGGCGCGGGCCAGCTCCGCCGCGTCGGCGTTTTTCCCTTCGAAGAGCGCGGCAGTGTCTTTGACGATGTCGTCGATGCGGCCGATGGATTTGGTGATCTCCTTGTAGCCTCGTGGCGCATGGGGGACGAAACGCGCGATGGCCTTCTTGCCATCCATGATCTCCCCTTTCACGAGGGCGCCGACATGGGTGACGACGGTGGTCACGTCGGTGACGATCGTGTCGATGGTCTCCTTGATTTTCTGGAACCAGGATTTCTTTTTGCCCCGGCTGTCTGTGGTCTCTTCTTCTTCGAAATAGTGGATTTCCTCTACGAGGTCATAGACGTCATCGATTGTGTGTTTGGTCATGAAAATGGTCCTTGGGATCATGAAGTTATTGTTTGAAAAAATGGACTGAGTACCCAACGCGGGCAGCGTAGCACGGGATCGGGATTGGTGGGGGAAATTTGGGTGTGGGGGTGCCGGGGTGAACCCCGGCCTACGGGTGAGAGCGCGGGCGCGGAATCAAGGCCGTAGGCCGCCGCGCCATCGCCCGCTGCCCGGCAGGCGATTGCTTGCAATCGCTGAGAGGGAGGCCGCCCGTCACGACCTGCGGTGTGCCGACTATAGGTGGCGCGCCTTTGGCGCGACGGACTGGCGATTGGGTTGGGTTAGGGCTGCTTTGGGTATGTCGTCCGGGTTTGGGGGGATAAAGCGCGTTGCTCGGAGGTTGGATCGCCACTCCGCGGCCTGTCGATGGCGCGGGGCTAATTTGAAATTCAAAACTAGAAAAAGACGGTATGGAAATCTCGCAAGGCGTATAATGCCGTACAAAAGGCTGGCAAAACGTCCGACAAAATAAACGCATACTGTTCTCTTAGAACCGCCTTAAATCGCATCTTTTCAAGGAATTTAAGCGTCTCTACTTCGTCGTTGGTTTTCGGAAAAGAATCTGTTTCTGAAAAAAAGCCATCTGATGCAGAATCAAAAGCACCTGCATTTTCCAAACTTTTTCTAAATTGAATGCCAGCCTCAACGCGAGAAATCTGTTGTTGGTTGATCTCTTGAAAAAGCCGGACGCCAAATATGAAAAGAAAATAAATTACTCCAAGCTTCAACCAAAACAAAACATCGTTCTGTGCGAAGGTTACTTGAACGTTAGAAACACTGATTTTACCGTCGCTGATGGTAGTGCTTGAAACGATTATGGTTGTGACCGCAGATACGAAAAGAGCTTTCCGCGCTTTTTTAAAGTCATCATGATCAAAAGAATGCAGCAAATTGTACCCCTTTACTCAGGCGGCTAAACATCCAACTCCTGCACGAAGCGCGCGTTCTCTTGAATGTACTGGAACCGCAGTTCGGGTTTTTTGCCCATCAGGCGCTCCACCAGATCACCGGTCTCGCCGGGTTCGTCTTCGTCTATGGTGACGCGGATGAGCTTGCGGGTGGCGGGGTCCATGGTGGTTTCTTTGAGGTCCTTGGCGTCCATCTCCCCCAGACCCTTGAAGCGGGAGACGTCGATTTTGCCACCCTTTCCTTTTGGGCCGCCGAGGCCCTTTTCCAGCCACTCATCCCGTTCGGCCTCATCCAGACAATAGACCCGCTTCGCGCCTTGGGTGAGGCGGTAGAGGGGCGGGCAGGCGAGGTACAAATGCCCTGCGTCGATCATGGGGCGCATTTGGGTGAAGAAGAAGGTCATGAGCAGCGACGCGATATGGGCGCCGTCGACATCGGCGTCGGTCATGATGATGACCTTGTCGTAGCGCAGATCATCCAGCGTAAACCGCGTGCCCATGCCGGTGCCGAGGGCATCGCAGAGATCCTTGATTTCGGCGTTGGTGGAGATTTTGGCGGCGGCGGCACCCAGCACGTTGAGGACCTTGCCGCGCAGGGGGAGCATGGCTTGGGTCTTGCGGTTGCGGGCGGCCTTGCCGGAGCCACCGGCGCTGTCGCCTTCGACGATGAAAAGCTCGGTGCCTTCGCGCGATGAATTGGAGCAATCGACCAGTTTGCCGGGCAGGCGGAGTTTCTTGGTGGCGGATTTGCGTTGGGTTTCTTTTTCCTGACGGCGGCGGAGGCGTTCTTCGGCGCGCAGGATGAGGAAATCGAGGATGGCGCCGGCGGATTTGGTGTCAGAGGCGAGCCAATTGTCGAAATGATCGCGGACGGCGTTTTCGACAAGGCGTTGGGCCTCGGTTGTTGCAAGGCGGTCTTTGGTTTGGCCGACAAACTCTGGCTCGCGGATGAAGCAGGAGACGAGGGCGCAACCGCCGGTGAGGAGGTCTTCGCGGGTGATCTGCGTGGCTTTGCGGTTGTTGGCGAGCTCGCCGTAAGCCTTGATGCCTTTGAGGATGGCGGCCCAGAAACCGGTGACATGCGTGCCGCCTTCGGGGGTGGGGACGGTGTTGCAGTAGGATTGGATGAAGCCGTCGCGCGCGGGCGTCCAGTTGATGGCCCATTCGACCTTGCCCGGTTGGCCGAAACGTTCCTGAAAATCGACGGTGCCGGCGAAGGGGGCATCGGCGTAGGTGGTGGCCGCGCCCAGGGTTTCGCCGAGGAAATCGGAGAGGCCGCCGGGGAAGTGGAAGGTGGCCTCGGTCGGTGTGTCGCCGTCTTCGATTTCCGATTTCCAACGGATTTCGACGCCGGAAAAGAGGTAGGCCTTGGAGCGGATGGATTTGAAGAGGCGCGCGGGTTTGAAGCGGTGGTGGCCGAAGATCTCTTCATCGGCATGGAAGGTCACTGTGGTGCCGCGGCGGTTGGGGACGTCGCCGATTTTTTTGAGTGGCCCCTGCGGGATGCCGCGGGAGAAGCGTTGTTCGAAAAGCTCTTTGTTGCGGGCGACTTGGACGACCATGGAGTCCGACAGCGCGTTGACGACGGACGCGCCGACGCCGTGGAGGCCGCCGGAGGTCTGGTAGGCTTTGCCGGAGAATTTGCCGCCGGCGTGGAGGGTGCAGAGGATCACCTCCAACGCGGATTTATCGGGGAATTTGGGGTGCGGGTCGATGGGGATGCCACGGCCGTTGTCGCGGATGGTAATGGAGTGGTCGGCGTGGAGTTCGACCTCAATGCGGGTGGCATGGCCTGCGACGGCCTCATCCATGGAGTTGTCGAGGACTTCGGCGACGAGGTGGTGCAGCGCGCGGTCATCGGTGCCGCCGATATACATGCCGGGGCGTTTTCGGACGGGTTCGAGGCCTTCGAGGACCTCGATGGAGGAGGCATCGTAGTCGGACTCTGCGGTCGCTTTCAGAAGGTCGTCGGCCATTGTCGCGCTGCTCTGTTTTATTGGTGTTTGACGGTATTATGACAGAGCGACGGGCGGCGGGGAAGGGTCGGTTTCACGCGGATTGTCTGAGGTATCTGTGGCAGCCGTGGAGGGCGAAGCCGTCATGGGTGATGGAGAAGATGGGGATGGCGGAGACGATGTTGCGGTAGGGGCCGCGGGCGGTGAAAGGGGTGAGGAAGTCGGGGTGGTTGAGGTAGGGGGCGATGGAGGTGGCAAGCCCGCCGGAGAGGTAGAGGCCGCCCATGGGCAGGTGGTGGAGGGCGAAATTTCCTGCGACGCTGCCCAGGGTGCGGAGGAAGAGGGAGAGGGTTTTGGGGGCTTGGCCTTGGGTGATGTGGGTCATGACGTCTTCGGGGGGCAGGCGCATGCCGGTCAGGAAGGCGTGGGTGCGGGAAAGGCCGGGGCCGGAGAGGATGGCCTCGACCGGGAGATGCGGGTGATCGGGGCGGAGGTGATCGAAGAGGGGGCGCAATCCCGGTTCCGTGTCGGGCAGCGCGCTGTGGCCGGATTCGGCGGGGGGGACGAAGAGGGTGTTGCCGACGCGGTGGACGACGGCGCAGTTGCAGCCGGTGCCTAGGTTGAGGACGAGGCGGGGGCCGGATTGTGTCTGGCCCGGTGTGATCTGGGTGATGGCGGAGGGGGGGAGGTCGTCTAGCGCGTAGCCTTGGGCTTGGAGGTCGTTGATCAGCAAGACGTTGCGCGCGCCGGTTTGGGATTTGAGGGCTTCGCTGTCGATGAACCAGTCTAGGTTCGTGAGTTGGGCGGTGCCGGATTGGACGGGGCCAGCGACGCCTGCGCATATGCTGGCGACGTCACCGGGTTGGTCTTCGAGGAAGGCTGTGATGACGGGGGCGAGGCTGGGGTAGTTTTGGTTTTGGAAGGTTCGAGTCGTGGCGGGAAGGGTGCCGTCGGCATTGCCCCAGCAGATGCGGGTTTGGGTGCCGCCCAGATCGATGAGGAGGTGCTTAGCGGTCATGCCATTTGGCGGCCAATGCGCGGGCGGTTTGGGCGAGGAGGAGGACGTCTATGCCGACGGCGAGGAACTGTGCGCCCCAGTCGCGATATTGCAGCGCGGTTGGGTCGTCGACGGCGAGGCATCCGGGGGCTTTTCCCGCGGCTTTGATACGGATGAGGGCGTCGCGGATGGCGTCTTGGACGGGGGCGGCGCGGCTGTCGCCGGGGTGGCCCATGTCTGCGCCGAGGTCTGACGGGCCGATGAAGACGCCGTCAACGCCCTCAACGGCGAGGATGTCATCGAGGTTGTCGAGGCCTTTGACGGTTTCAACCTGCACCAAGAGGCAGATTTGGGCGTTGGCGGTGATGGTGTAGTCGGGGACGCTTGAGAACATGGTGGCGCGGGCGAGGGCGGCGCCGGAGCCTCGGATGCCGTCGGGTGGGTAGCGGGTGGCGCGGACTAGGGCTTCGGCTTCGGCGGCGGTTTCGACCATGGGGATCAGCAGGCTTTGCGCGCCTGCGTCGAGCACCTGTTTGATCAGCCAGTCCTCGCCCATGGGCAAGCGGACGATGGGGTGGGTGGCGCTGGATTGCAGGACCTGAAGTTGCGCGGTGATGGAACGCAGATCGTTGGGGGCGTGTTCGCCGTCGATGACCAGCCAGTCGAAGCCTGCGGTGCCCATCACTTCGGTGGCGTATGGTTCGGCGAAACCGGCCCAGCAGCCGTAGCTTTGTTTGCCCGCGAGGAGGTCGGATTTGAAACTGTTAATGGGTGCGGACATGGGGTGCCTCACGATTTGGGTCTTGGCAGTCAGTTAAGCCTGTTGTTGAGTGAGCGTCCAGAGGAGGGCCAAGTGAAACTCAAGCTGCATCATATCAATCTGACAACGACCAAGGTGGCGGAGATGGACCGGTTCTACCAGGGCGTCATGGGGCAGGAGCGCGAGACGAGCGGCCTGCCGGTGTTGGAGAAGGAACAGGGCTATGCGGGGGATGTGGCCTTTACGACCGATGGCAATATCCAGACCCATCTGGCGCAGCGGGATGTGATGGCGGGGATGGCGACGGGGCAGGTGGTGAATCCGGTGGCGCGGGGACATATCGCGTTTCGAACGGATGATCTGGCGGTGTTCAAAAAGCATCTGGAGGCGAAAGGCGTACCCTATTCGGATTGGGGCAATCGCGCGGTGGCGGGGTGGCATCAGATCTTTTTCTATGACCCCGATGGCAATGTGATCGAAGTGCATGAGGTGGAGGAATGAAGCCGAAGCTGCACCACATCAACCTGTCGACGGACAAGGTGGAGCAGATGGACGCGTTTTATCGCGAGGTTCTGGGGCTCACGCGGTGCGATGAGGACATCCCCGCGTTGCGCATGGATGAGGAGGTTTATGCAGGCGATGTCACCTTTCTGACGGATGGCGACATTCACCTGCATATTGCCCGCAAGGATGTGGATGCCGGATTTCGGACGGGGCAGTTGGTGAACCCGGTGCTGGAGGGGCATGTGGCCTACCGGGTGGAAGATATCGAAGGCTTCAAGGCGCATCTGGAGGATCAGGCCGTGCCCTATTCCAACTGGGGGGACAGCGCGGTGGCGGGGTGGCATCAGGTTTATTTCTATGATCCGGAAGGCAACGTGATCGAGGTGCATGAACGGCGAGACGCGCCCGCAAGGGAGCGATGAGCGGCGCCATGAATACGCATCTCAAAGGTCTCATTCTTACGACGCTCGGCGTGCTGTTTGTCGTGCCGGATTCGCTTTATGTGCGGCTGATTGATGCCGACCCGATGGTCACCGCGTTCTGGCGGGGGATGAGCGCGGGGGTGATCATATTGATCGGGCTTCTGGCCGTGCAGGGCACTCGGGGGTTCAAGGCGTCGATGACGACCGGGTTGCCGGGGTTGATTTACATGGTGCTGATCGGGTCCACCGCGCCGGCCTTCGTGTTGGCCGTTACGAATACGTCGGTGGCCAATGTGGTGCTCATTTTTGCCTCCATGCCGATTTTCGCCGCGATTTTCGGGAAGGTGTTTCTGGGGGAAGGGATCGGGCTGCGCATGGTTTTGACCATGGCGGCGGTGGTCGTGGGGCTGGGGATCATCGCCTATGGGTCGTCGGAGAATGAGATTGCCTCGTGGAAGGGCGATATCTGGGCGCTGTATGTGTGCATTGCCTATGCGGGCGCGCTGACGGCGGTGCGGGTGGTGAAGGATGTGTCGATGATACCGGCGATCCCTGTGGCCTATATCGGTGCGGCGGTGGTGCTGTGGCCGTTTGTGGCACCGTTTGAGACGGTGGTGGATCAGTGGCATTTGTTCCTGGGCCATGGGCTGTTTATCGCGATTGCCACGTGTTTTTTGACGCTGGGGCCGCGGTATATCAGTTCGGCGGAGGTGTCTTTGCTGATACTGCTGGAATCGGTGCTGGCGCCTTTGCTGGTCTGGGCGTGGATCGGGGAGGATCCCGGGCGCTGGGCTTTGGTGGGCGGCGTTGTGGTGATTGGGGCGCTTTTGGTGTCGAACTTGGTCGTGTTGCGGCGGCGGGCGGAGTGAGCGCGATGGAGCGGTTTCGTCTGGCCCTGGGCGGGGCCAGGCGAAGGCGCGGCGGGCTTCGCCCTTGATTCCGCGCCGGGCGCTTCGAACGCCTCTTTTCACCGGGCGGTCTGCGACTATATATTCCCTCAAGGACAGAGAGCCCTTTAGCGATCTTGGACCCAGATGATTTTATCGGAACTCAAAATGCAGGAGCCGGGGGGCGGCGGTGATGACGGTGGTGATGCCTCTGTCATCGTGGAAACGCGTCCCAAGACCAAGCGCCCGCCGCTCTACAAGGTCTTGCTGCTGAACGATGATTACACGCCGATGGAATTCGTGGTGGCCGTGTTGGAACGGTTTTTTGGCATGACCCATGCGGAGGCGTTTGAGATCATGCTGACCGTGCACAAGAAGGGTGTCGCGGTCGTGGGTGTGTTCAGCCACGAAATTGCAGAGACGAAAGTGAGCCAGGTGATGGATTTTTCACGCCGGCATCAGCATCCGCTGCAATGCACCATGGAAAAAGAATAACGATTTGAGTGTCAGGTTGGCCCTTGCGCTGGAGGCGGGAACGCCGTCTTTGCCCGCGTCGGGGCCCATTGCTGTCTTTGCGCCGCGTGACGGATTTGATTTGTCACCGCTGCCCAAGGATCGCTGCATCATCGTGACGGGGTTCAAACCGGATTTTGACCGGTTTGAGGCGCAAGGCTATCGCTGCACGACCGTGTTGGAGACGCGGGTGGCGGCCTCTATCATCTGCGTTCCGCGCGCCAAGGCCTTGGCGCAAGCCTTGGTGGCCGAGGCCGCCGGGGCCACGGACGGGCCGATTATCGTGGACGGGGTCAAGACGGACGGGGTAGAGGCGATCTACAAGGCGTGCCGCAAGCGCGCCGACGCCAGTCGCGCGATTTCCAAGGCGCATGGCAAGCTTTTCCATTTTGAGGCGCGGGCGGCGTTTGACGACTGGTTGCCAGAGGCACGGCCCAACATAGACGGCGGGTTTGTCACCGCGCCGGGGATTTTTTCCGCCGATGGGGTCGATCCGGCCTCGCGCCTTCTGGCTGACGGGTTGCCCGATAAATTGGGGGCGCGGGCGGCCGATCTGGGCGCGGGTTGGGGGTATCTGTCAGCCCGGGTGTTGGAACGGGACGGGGTGGAAACCCTTCATCTGGTAGAGGCAGAGCATGCCGCACTCACCTGCGCCAAAGCCAATATTTCCGATTCGCGCGCGCGGTTTCACTGGGCCGATGCGGCCACGTGGGAGGCGGATGCGCCGCTTGATTGCGTGATCATGAACCCGCCCTTTCACACCAGTCGCAAGGCAGAACCCCATATTGGTCAAAGCTTTATCCAAGCCGCATGTCGCCTTTTGACCCCGAGGGGTCAGCTTTTTCTGGTGGCCAACCGCCATCTTCCTTATGAAGGGTCCTTGGAACAAAGCTTCTCAGAGGTGACCGAATTTGGTGGTGATGCGCGTTTCAAGCTGTTGTCTGCGTCACGCCCCAAATCCGGGTCGCGTAAACGGTCTGGTTAGTCCCACCCAACTCTCCTGCAGAAAGAGGTAAGACATGTCGTTTTCCATCGACGGAAAGACTGCGATCGTGACGGGTGGTGCCAATGGCATCGGTTTGGCCATTGGCCGTCACTTCGCCGACAAGGGCGCAAATGTGATGTTTGCCGATATTGACGAAGGCCACCTGAAGGAAGAGCTGGGCGAGAACGAAGATGGCTCCTCCACCCGGTACTTTGCGGGGGACCTGCGGGAAAAGCTGACGCTGGCCAATTTGCTGTCGGCCACCATTGATGCGTTTGAGAGGGTGGATATTCTGGTCAATGGGTCGCGGCAGATGGTGTCATCGGACCCGCTGAACCCTGATGACGATGCCGTGGAATTGCTGTTGCAGCAAAACCTGCTGACGGCGCTGCGGATGTCGCAATTGGTGTCCAAGCGGATGATCAAACAGGCCGAAGAGGCCGGGGATGTTGAGGGGTTCGCGGGCACCATCGTGAACTTGTCTTCCATTGCCGCGAGACGTACGCATCCTGATTTGCTGGCCTATTCGGTGTCGACCGCCGCCCTGGATCAGATGACCCGTAGCCTGGCCGTGGCGCTGGCGCCGCACCGGATTCGCGTCAATGCCGTGGCGTTCGGATCGGTGATGAGCGCGTCCTTGAAAGACACGCTGGAAGACAATGCGGACTTCCGCGAAGACATCGAAGGGCACACCCCGCTGGGGCGAATTGCCTCAGCCGCAGAACTCGCCGAAGCCGTGCAATACCTGGCTTGTGACAGCTCTGGCTTTATGACAGGGCAGATCATGACGGTGGATGGCGGACGGACTTTGCTTGACCCGGTGGCCGCCCCAGCGCATTAATGGTGTAAACTTTAGTTTACATTATGGGTGATCCGATGGCGAAGGATATGACGTCCGATATGGAACACGAGAAAACGCAAGCTGCCCAGTGGTTTCGCACTTTGCGCGATCAGATTGTGGACGCCTTTGAAGGGCTGGAAGACAGCCATCATACCGGGCCCCTGTCGGATGCCGCGCCGGGCCGGTTCGAGGTGAAAGAGACCAAGCGCGCCAGTGAGGATGGATCGGATGCGGGCGGCGGGTTGATGAGCGTCATGCGCGGCGGCCGGGTGTTTGAGAAGGTCGGCGTGAATGTCTCTGAAGTCTACGGCACGCTGGCCCCGCCTGCGCAAAAGGCGATGGCCGCGCGTGGGGTGCCGGGGATGGAAGATGACCCGCGCTTTTGGGCGTCGGGCATTTCGCTGGTGGCGCATATGCAGAACCCCCATGCGCCGGCTGTGCATATGAACACGCGCATGTTCTGGACGCCGAATGCCTGGTGGTTTGGCGGTGGGTCTGACCTGAACCCGTGCATTGAATATGACGAAGACACCGCGCATTTCCACGACACGCAGAAGGCGCATCTGGACCCCCACGGGGAGGAGCATTACCCCGCGTTGAAAGAGTGGGCGGATGAGTATTTCTACATTCCGCACCGCCATCGCGCGCGGGGGGTTGGTGGTATTTTCATGGATGACCGCAACAGTGGCGATTGGGCCGCGGATTTCGCGCTGACACAGGATATCGGGCGCGCGTTCCTGCCGGCCTTCGTGCCGCTGGTCGAAAAGCGCCGGGTGCAGGATTGGTCAGGGGCCGATAAGGATGCGCAACTGGTGCATCGCGGGCTCTATGCGGAATACAACCTGGTCTATGACCGGGGGACGAAGTTCGGGCTGGCCACGGGCCATGATGCGGATGCCGTGCTGATGAGTTTGCCGCCCCTGGCGAAGTGGGTGTGACTTTAGGCCGGCAGTGATCAAACGCATCGGCGCGGAATCAAGGCCGTAGGCCGCCGCGCCTTCGTCAGGCCCCACCCAGGGCCTGGCGGAACTGTGACGACAGCCCGCCGCTCAATCCCACAGCGACACGTCATCATAAAGCGCTCTTGCTCTAAGGCGGGATCGCCAGGCCGGGGCCTGCCGAAGTCGCTTTGTTTGCGCGGCTCAGCGCGTGTGATCGCGGTTTTGCGGCAGGATGATGATGGACAGCATCAGCAGGCTGAAGATCAGCTCATAAACCTCCCATTTGCGGCTTTGATCCATCACGGCAATCACGAGACTGGCCAAGACGGCGAGCACCGTGTGGCGCAGACCGGGCACGGGGATTGCGAATTTGTCCGCAAGCCGTGTGACCCATCCCACACGCGGGTAAAGCAACGGCAGGGCCACCAGATAAAGCAAGATCACGGCTGTCAGGCCACTGCCGAATACGGTCTTGGCCAGATGCATGTTACCCACCACCAGATTGTGCAGGTTGGTTTCATACTGCTTGTTGTTTTCCATGAAGAATTCGCCGGATTCCCAGCCGAAGATGCGCTGACCCCAGGAGACTTCCTCCCCCGCGCCCATGAAGAACAGCAGGGCGTAGAAGGCGGTGCACACTGCCGCCAGCGTCATGCCCCGGCGGCGCAGGCTGCCCGCGTGGGTGACAAAAGTGAGGGAGCAAAACAGAAGGCCGAAGGCGGTGGCATATTCCACTGCGCCGTCCTCATTGGCGAAGTTCAGGCTGAAGACATCCACGTCATAAAGATGCACGCCGATGGAGATCACCAGCACCCCCACAAGAATGCCGAGAAGCGCGCGGTCGATGGTGTGTCCTGCTTTCATGGTTTTGCCTGAACTGCCCGGGTATCGCGCCCAGATATGCGACCGCAGGGGAGGGGGCAAGGGTTAGGGCGTGGGTTGGGCTGAAATACGCTTTGATTTTATGCGCGTCGGGGATCCGGCTGGATCAGCTGTCTCTGGCGCGGGCAAGTCGGTGGCGCGTTTGAGGGTGTAGACGGGCACCGGTTGGCTTAGCCCTCTGACATCCACATCGCGGGCGGTCATCGCCTCACCCGGGGGCAGGCCTGAGGCCGCGATGGTGGCGTGGGACACAATGATCTGCACCTCAAGGGATTTGGTCAGGCCTTCCAACCGGCTGGCGGTGTTCACGGTTTCCCCAAGCGCCGTGATCCGCGCGGCGGCCCCGGTGCGGTGACCTGCGCCGATACGGCCCAGAACCACGGGCCCGGTGTGCAGTCCGATCCCGATTTGCAGCGGCGTGGGCAGTTCATCTTTCAGCGTCTGGTTCAGCGCATCGAGCACGCCGCCCATGGCACGCGCCGCGTTCATGGCCTGACGGGCGCTGTCTTCCACGGGCGTGTCCATGCCGAAGATGGCCATGATCCCGTCGCCCATGAATTTGTCGACGAACCCGCCGGTGTCCTGAATGGCCTCTGCCATGCGGCCCAGAAACTGGTTGAGCAGGAACACCACGTCATAGGACAGTTTGCCTTCCGACATTTTGGTGAAGCCGCGCAGATCGCAAAAGAGGATTGTGGCCTGTTGTTCCACGCCCCAGTGGTAGCGATCGAGAGTCGCGCCATGGGCCGTTTCGATATTGGCGGGCATCAGGGTGGACAGGGTCAGGCTGGCCGTGGGGCGCAGCTGACAGGCGAGGCGCACGTTTTCAGGCGCGCCGATGCGGTTGAGCACGTTGCTTTCAACCTCCGAGGGTGGGGGAAGCGTGTCTTGGCCCTCAATCACCCGCACCCGGCAGGTGGAACAGCGCGCCCGTCCGCCGCAGACCGAGGCATGGGGAATGCGGTTGATGCGGCTGATTTCCAGCACTGAATGGCCTTTGGCGGCCGCAACGCGCCGCCCGTCGGCATAGGTCACCACCACACGCTTTGACAGGCGCTGTCCCGCCAACATCAAAAGCCATGCCCCCACCGCCGCCGCAAGGATCACGTAGTAGATCATGTTGGAGGTATCGAGCACGGTCAGGAACGTTCTGTATTCCTCTGACGTGAGGGGGTTGCGGGTGATGGTGGGGGCCATGGCGCTGACCCGACCGGCCGTGACATAGCCCGCATAGGCCAGCGCCGGAATGGCCACCGCCAATGCGTTCCAGACCCAGAACCACCGCCGATACCAGGCCCGCGTGATCAGCCAGTGGTGCAGGCCAATGCAGCCATGCACCCACACAAGGGTCATCAAGAAGACCTGATTGACCGCCTCTCCGGGCCACATCGCCCAGATCACAAACTCATAATCCGCCTCGATGCCGAAAAGCTCTTGCGTGCCACGGGTGCCGACGACGTGCCGGATCAGGAAGAGAGGGATCATGATCCCAAACGCCAACTGCACGATATCCCGCAGCTTGAGCCGCCACGTGCGGGTGCCGATGAACTTGGCCAAACCAAGCGCCGCATGCACGACCGCCGCGCCGATCAGCACCGCCGTGCCCAACGTGCTTTGGGTGACCAAGCGGCGCATATCCTGCCCCACTTGCATCGCGTCAATCGACACAAGGCCGAAGGCGTGGTTCAGGAAATGGGTGACTGCAAAGGCAAACAGGATCAGCCCCGACGCGATGCGCAATTGCGGCACGTAGTAGCTGCGCGTCACCTGCGGACTGGCGGTTGGCTGGTCGGCGCTGTCCAAATTCGGGTCTCTTTCCTTGATCGTTGGGCGGGTCGTGATCCACCTTTTGGGTCGCAAGTTGACCCGCCTTTCCTCGATAAGGCCATGGGGCGTGCCGTGAAAGCCTTTATCCCATGGCGCATCTGCCACGGTGCGTCCGCGAAAGAGGTTTTGACCTGCGCCGCAAAGGGCGGCACAGTTGTGCGATGGCGTCGCTTACCCAGATAGAGATCCTGCTGCCAGAGCTGCGGGCCTATGCGCTGACCTTGTGCCTTGGGCATCATGCGGATGCCGAAGATCTTGTGCAGGACGCGGTGGAACGGGCCTTGCGGGCGGAAACCCGGCCTGCGAAGCTAGTGGAACTGCGCCCCTGGATTATCCGGGTCATCCGCAATCTTCACTATGATGAGCTGAGAAAACGTCGTGTCCGCCGGGAATATTCGGCGGCTGAGAAACGTCTTATGGGGGAGGGCAGTTTTGCGGCGAATGTCGACCGCGATGTTTTGATCCGGCTGGCCTTTGAAAAATTGCCTGCTGAAAAGCGGGAAATTTTGTACCTTGTTGATATTCTGGAGTTTAAGTATGCCGACGCGGCTTGGGTTCTGGATGTTCCCAAAGGCACTGTGATGAGCCGGATCAGCCGCGCACGCGCGGCCCTTCTGGCGCTGGTGGATGGCAAAGCCGGGTCTGATGATCAAACCGGGCAGAGTGAGGAGTTGGGTGCGCGTGAGCAGCATCGGCGAAGATGATTGGAACGCGGTGAACGCCTTTCACGATGGTGAAATGCGTGAGAGTGACCGCGCCGCGTTTGAGGCGCGTTTGCGGGTCGAGCCAGCGCTGGCGCGGGCCCTGCAGGACGTGCAGGATCTATCGCGGGGTCTTGGCGCGCTGAAGCCGCGCGTGGTTGTGCCTTACACAGAGCCAAAGACATCGCGCATGTGGCTGGGCGCGATTGCCGCGTCGCTTGCTGTTCTGGCCGTCGCGCTGTGGTCGCTTCAGGATCGGTCCCCCGGCCTTCTGGATTTGCACCATGCGCTTGAGGGCCAGGGTTTTTCCGTCGCCGCAGAGGATATTCGCAACGTCGGTTTGGCGCGTGATTTCGGTGTGCATGATCTGACAGGGGCCAATCTAGCCCCGGTGGCCGCACACGACATCGCCGATGGGCAGCTTGCGCATTATGCCGGGGTGAACGGGTGCAGGTTGACCTATTTCCGGCTGTCAGGCCCCGCGGAATTGCCGCCCGGCGCGTCGGCGCGCGCGGTGGCATGGACCACCGATGATGGCGCCCATCACGCGATCATTGCGACGGGTATGGATTTGCAGAAATTCGATGCCATCGCGACGTACCTGCAGCATCTGACCCATGATCTGTCGAAAACGCGGGTCTATGCATCCATGGCACAGGCCACGCAAGACGCGGCACCCTGCGTGGGGTAGCGCGACCCGGCGGTCAGGTCAGTTGGGAAAATTTGGACGATCTTCGCCGTAATGGGCGGTGAGGTAGTCGACGATTTCGGTGTAATCGGGATCTTCGATTTCACCCATGCCCTGTTCTTCGATCATCCATTCGATCAGCTCTTCCCAGCCTTCGCGCGTCAGCCCCTGCTGGGCGACGATGCGTTCCGAGTGGCACCCGGCGCAATAGGCGAAGGTGGTATCGGCCCCCGGTTCGTTGACGAGGATGCCGTTGTAATCTTCTTCCTCTTCCGACGCGTCGGTAGAGGCCATGGCGAAGCCGTTGGAATGGAACGCCGATAGTGACAGGACCCCGGCAACAGCCAAGATTGAAACGGCGGAGAAAAATGATGTGGCGCGCAAGGGGTGTCCCTCCCTGAATTTGGCGGTCGGGCGGCCCCGCCGCGGGACCGCCCGTGTGGCTGAATTTGGGTGATGTGGTCAGCTGACGCGCAGACCGACGCGGTGCATGGTGTTGTTGAGATACCCCTTGGGGTTCCAATCAATCGCGAAGGGCTGCATTTCGCCTTCCGTGTCCGTGGCCCGCGCCCATACCTCGTAATACCCAGCTTGCGGGAAGGTGATGTTGGTGCGCCAGTTCTGCCAGGCGCCGGAATTGACCGGCGCGTCCAGTTCTGCCTTTTGCCAAGACGCGCCGAAATCGAAGGACACATCGAGGCTCGCAATCTCCCGATCACCGGACCAGGCATGGCCGCGCACTTCGGTGTCCATGCCGACGCTTGCGCCATTGGCGGGGAAGGTGACCAGCGATTTGACCGGCATGCGTTCGATGATCACGAAATCCTCGTCTTCCACCTTTTCGCCCGGCTCCACGCTGCGATTGGGCACGCGGTAGGCTTTGCCTGTCATTTTCGGCCCGTCATGGACGATGTCGCGCAACTCAATCCGTTTGAGCCACTTATGCGCCGTCGATGCAGGCCAACCCGGCACCACAAGGCGCAGCGGCGCGCCGTTCATCGGGTGCAAGGCATCGCCATTCATTTCAAACGCGATCAGGATGTTGTCTGTCATCGCCTTGGCAATCGGCACACCGCGCGAAATCGGCAGCTTTTCGGGATCACCGGACAGGTGTTCATCCGCGCCATAGTGCGCGGTGTAGACCACGTTATCCTGCACGCCCGCAGCCTCCAGCACGTCCTTGAGGCGCACGCCCGTCCATTCGGAACAGGCCACCGCGCCATAGGTCCATTGATTGCCCTTGGCGGGCGGGTTGAAGAAACTGCGCCCGTTGCCGCCGCATTCCAGCGTCAGCGCCATGGTGACAACCTCAAACCGGTCTTTCATGTCGGCGATGGTCATCTCAAGGGGCGTGTCAACAAAGCCGTCAATCGTTAGCGTCCATGTGGCCGGATCCACATCTTCCGGCGGAATGCCGTTGTTGCGAATGAAGTGCCGCGACGTGGGCGTGATCGCATCATCAAGCAGTTCTGGCGGGGTTTCAGCATTCACCGGCCGGTCGTTGAGCAGTGTCAGCCCGTCCTTGCCCACAAGCACATCTTCATTGGCCAGTGCGGCCGGCACAAAACCGATGGGCATGTTGGGATGGAAGGGGATGGATGTCCCCACCATGGCCGCCATCGTGGCAAGCCCGGTGCCTTTCAAAAACCCACGGCGATTGGGGTTGGCAACCCGGCCAAAGAATTCCTTGTCCGCTTTTTCAGGATCTGCCGCGAAAAATTCACGCAGTGATGGATATGGATTGTCTTTCATAAGATTTTTTCCTCCCTATCGAACACGTGGCAACGGGGTGTTGGCACACGCTCTGACAAAAGGACGCCTCAGTGGGTGAGTTTATTCCCACGCTTGGAAAACTTTCTTGAAGGTCGAGGACCGCCACCACCGTGGACAGGAAAAAGTGCAGGCCCAGAAATAAATAACCTTTGTGGCGGGATCGGGGGGGATGACTGCTTTGCGCCCACTTGGGTCGACGATGTGGGACGCAAATCAGCGGTTTTGAAACTGTCCCGCGGCAGGCGGCAGTCTACTCTGTCAAGAACGGCAGAAGCGCCGCGAACGCCTCTTCGGGGGCTTCTTCAGGTATGAAGTGGCCGCTCGGCATGGGCGCATACCGCGCATCCTCGCACCATCCGTCCCAGATTTGCTTCAGATCAAAGTGTCTGCCGGTCACGCCTTTGTCCCCCCAAAGAACCAATGTTGGGCACACGATTTTTCGACCTGCTTGCCTATCAGCCAAATCGTGCTCTCGGTCGATTCCGTATCCCGCGCGAAAACATTCACACATCGCGAAAATAGACGCCGGAGCGGTCGAGCATTCCAGATAGACCGCAAGAGCGTCATCTTCGTAAGGCACGGGCTTTTCGCCTAGTCCGAACAGTATCTGACGTTGAAAAGCCTCGGCATTCCCTTCAATTAGCTGGTCCGGCTGGGGATAGGGTTGGGTCAGGAAGAAAAAGTAGAAATAGTCTCGGGCGACTGCGGCCGTGGTGTTTTCGTAAAAGTCGAGAGCCGGCACAATGTCCATCACGCAAAGACGTTCGACAGCATCCGGATGGTCAAGCGCCATGCGCCGCGCAACCCTTGCCCCGCGATCATGGGCAACGAGCGAAAAGCGGTCGAAGCCGAGCTTTTGCATAACCGCGACCTGTTCGGCAGCCATTATGCGCTTGGCGAAAGGATTGTAGCCCGGATTTGGTTTAGGTTTGTGGCTTTCGCCGCGCCCCCGCAGATCCGTTAGAACAACCGTGAACCGGTCCGTCAGGCGCGGTGCAATGTTGTGCCAGCACAGATGCGTTTGCGGATCGCCATGCAACATCAGAAGCGGCGGGCCGGACCCGGCTGTCAGGGCCAGGATGGTGTTGCCTTTGACGTCAATGAACCGTCTTTCAAAGCCAGGCAAAAGCCGGGCGTCCGCGGCTTCATAGATGGTCATTAAGCCACTCCTTGTAAGCGGCGATGCCGGTCTCGTTACGTTTGAAAAACGACCAGCGACCGATCTTTTCAACTTTCAAGAAACCGGCACGGCGTAGCAGCTCCAGATGGCGGCTGACCGTCGGCTGCGCCATGCCTAGTTTCTGGGTGATCAAGGTGACACACACCCCGATTTCTCGGGGATCGCCTGTCTCTTGATGTGCAAAATGATCATAGGGCGCGCGCAGCCATTCCAGTATCGCGACACGTGCTTCGCTGGAAAGAGCCTTGGATTGTTCAAAGTGATCAGCCATTCTGACAATTACATCGTTATATAGCTATATGTCAATGTATTTTAAAGTCACCGTAGCAACCGTCACCGCGAAATGGACCTTTGTGCGAAAACCGTCTTCTTGCTTTGTTTAAAGGAAGGGCAGGTCAGCCCAGTGCCCCGCAAATGAAAAACCCCCGGAGGCTGGGCCACGGGGGTGTCTCAATCGTCTTATTGTCGCGATGTGCTCAGAGGAGTCCTTCGCGTTGCGCTTTTTTGCGTGCGAGTTTGCGGGCGCGGCGGATGGCCTCTGCCTTTTCGCGGGCACGCTTTTCGGACGGTTTTTCGAAATGCTGCCGAAGCTTCATTTCCCGAAACACGCCTTCGCGCTGCAGCTTCTTTTTCAGGGCACGAAGCGCCTGATCGACATTGTTGTCGCGAACACTGACCTGCATGTGGTGTCACCACCTTTCTAGGTTTGAGTTGCATGAATTGCAGGAAGTGGCCGTATAGCAAAGGGGATTTATGTTGTCTAGGGTAAGAGCAGACAATCGGAGACGATGATGAACGATATCGATATCACGACGAAGATGCTGGATGCCGCAGCGATGCATGTGCCCTTTGATGGGTGGAGTGAGGCCACGTTTGCGGCGGCTGCGAAAGATGCCGACATTGATTTGGGCGTGGCACGGGCGGCGTTTCCGCGCGGGGCTGTGGACCTGGCGCTGGCCTTTCATGCGGCAGGGGATGCGGCGATGGTGGCGCGTCTGGAGGAGGCTGATCTGTCAACCATGCGCTACAGCGAACGAGTGGCCTTTGCGGTGCGGACGCGGCTGGAGGTCGTTGAGGATAAGGAGATGGTGCGTCGGGGGATGACGCTCTTTTCCCTGCCGCATTACGCGGGCGATGGGGCGCAGGCATTGTGGGGCACGGCGGATCTGATCTGGAAGACGCTGGGCGATACGTCGCGCGATGTGAACTGGTACACCAAGCGGGCGACGCTGTCGGGGGTGTATGGGTCCACGGTGCTCTATTGGTTGGGCGATGACAGTGAGGGGCATGAGAACACATGGGCCTTCCTTGATCGCCGGATTGAAGACGTGATGCGGATTGAGAAGATCAAGGCCAAGGCGCGTGACAACAGGTTGTTGAGCGGGCTAGTGAAGGGGCCGGAGGCGGTGATGAATGCCGTGCTCGACCGGATGGGGCCCAAAGGCGACCGTCCCAATGATATGCCGGGGCGCTGGTCCGGGCCTGTTTGAAGGAAGACTGACATGACCACCATGACCGCTGTGGAGATTACCGAGCCCGGCGGGCCGGAGGTGTTGAAGGCGACCACACGCCCGATGCCGGAGCCGCGTGCGGGCGAGGTGGTGATACGCGTGGCCTATGCGGGCGTGAACCGGCCGGATGCGTTGCAGCGGGCGGGGAGTTATGCGCCGCCGCCGGGGGCGTCGGATCTGCCGGGGCTTGAGGCGGCGGGGGAGGTTGTCGCTGTTGGTGCGGGTGTTACGGGGCTGTCGGTTGGCGATCAGGTGTGTGCGCTCTTGCCCGGCGGCGGGTATGCGGAGTTCGTGGCGACGCCGGCTGCGCATTGCCTGCCGGTGCCAGAGGGGATGGGCCTGCGCGAGGCGGCGTGTTTGCCGGAGACGTTTTTTACGGTTTGGACCAATGTGTTCATGCGCGGTGGGTTGAAGGCGGGCGAGCGGTTTTTAGTGCATGGCGGGTCGTCCGGGATTGGGACGACGGCGATCCAGTTGGCCCATGCGTTCGGCGCGCGGGTGTTCACGACAGCGGGGAGCGAGGCCAAGTGTCAGGTGTGCCGCGATCTGGGGGCTGAGGTAGCAATCAACTACCGCGAGGAGGATTATGTTTCCGTCCTGAAGGGGGAAGGTGGGGCGGATCTGATCCTCGATATGGTGGGTGGTGAGTATATGCCGCGCAATGTGAAGGCCTTGGCCAATGACGGGCGGCTGGTGAATATTGCCTTTCTGGGCGGGCCGAAAGTGGAGTTGAATTTCGCCGTGGTGATGATGAAGCGGTTGACGCTGACAGGCTCAACCCTGCGCCCGCAGAGTGACTTGGCGAAGGCGGAAATTGCGGAGGCGCTGCGGGCGGAGGTCTGGCCTCTGCTGGAGGCGGGCAAGGTCGCGCCGGTGATGGACAGTGAGTATCCGTTAGTGGAGGCTGCAAGCGCGCATGCTCACATGGAAGCGGGCGGGCATATTGGCAAAATCGTCCTGAAAGTGGGCTAATGAGCGGCGCTGCGCTGTTCTGTGTGGTGCTGGCGGGGGTCAGTGTGGTGCTGTCGCTTTGGGCCATTGCGCGGGACAGGCCACTGGAATGGCGCTTTGCTGTGCCGGAGGCGGTCGTGCCTGAGGGCAAGCCATCCTTTGAGACGGTTTTGGATTATGCGCTTGAGAGTGGTCAGGCCCATTCACCTGGGATCGTGGTGGAAGAGGGCGGTTTTCGGATCTTGTGGTTTGAAGGGTCGGCCGAGGCGCAGGCGGATGTGGATGTGCTGGGCGCACGATTTGAGCGCGTTGATGGGGTTTGGCGTCAAACGGAGACCGGGCCGTATTTGACGCGCGCAGGGTTGAGTGCTGCGATGGAGCCTGCGCAGATCGTGGTGACGCTGGGCAACACGATTGAGAATGAGGCACGCGCGGGCGGGCTTTGGGCGACGGTCGCCTCGGTCGGGGGTTGGGCGATGGCGTCCATCGTGGATGTGGCGCGGGATGGGCCTGCGCGGCGGCTGGATTTGTCGCCTGTGTTGGGGCGGTCCAATCTGGTGAAGTCGCCCATGGTGGCGTTTGCGGATGGGTCCATGGGGCTGCCTGCGTATTTCGAGATGGGGTCCACCTTCGGCGTGCTCGCGCGGTTCGATGAGGTGGGCCGTGTGCGGGATACGCGGCGGATGGCGGGGTGGGGCAAGCCCATTCAGCCGATGATCGTGCCGCTGTCCGAGACCCGCGCGGTGGCGTTTTTGCGGGATTTTGAGCAGAGCCAGAAGCTGCTCGTGAGCCGGACGGAGGATGGGGGGCAAAGCTGGTCTGTCGTGGAGCCGAGGGACGTGTTCAATCCAAGCTCGCCGGTGGCGGCGCTGGGCTTGGGGGGTGGCCGGATCCTGATGGCGATGAATGATCTGGCGGAAGCGCCGGATGTGCTGCGGTTGGTGCTGAGTGAGGATGAGGGGGAGAGTTGGCGGGAGGTGCGGCGCCTCAAAGAGGCGGGTGCGCTGCGCTATCCGATGCTGCGGCGGCTTGGGACGGGTGAGATTGTGCTGAGCTATTCCAAAGGCACCAAGCAGGGCGTGGTGGCGCACGTGTTCAATCAGGCCTGGGTGGAGGCGACATGAGGCAGGTGGGCAGCTCGCTGGCGCTCGCTGTGTTGGTGGCGTGGGTGGTGCAGGGGGTGGCGCTGGTGGCGCTCGCTCCGCTCGCGGCTTTGGCCTTGGCGGCCGCCGCTAGCGCGGCGGCGGTGGCGCTGTCGCGTGGTTTGGTGGTGGGAAGCGCTGTCGCGCTTCTTAGCCCTTTCGGGGTGATGTTGCCCGCGCTGGCGCTCGGGGGAGTGTTGGCAAGGCTGGGGGTGGACCTGCCGGGGATTTCCACGTTGGAACTGGTAGTGTTTCTGATGGGGTATACGGTGTTTTTGTGTTCGGCCTTTGGGGTGGTGCGGGAGGATATCTATCGCTTGGGATACGCGCCGATGCCTGTGGCCGGGATGGTTTTGCTGGTCTGTTTACATGCGGCGCTGAGTGGGAATTGGGCCTTGGCGCTGGTGGCGGTGGTCAGTCAGCTGTTCTGGGTGATGCGTTGGGGTAGCAGCAATTGGTTTGATTACATGCTGCATGTGTTGTTGTGGCCCGTGGCAGCCATTGCACTGGTCGCCTCTTTCTTTTGAGTATTTTTGGCCAGAAAGAAGCCGAAGCCTGCGCTTCTTTCTGGCCGGAAATACTCCCGCGCGGAGCGCATCTAATCTATCGGATCGAATAGCGCGTCGCTCAACGTACAATCGCGGATCACGTCTCGGCCGCAGGGGACGGGGTCGAGGGATTTGGAGAGGCAGAGGCGCGCCTCCTGGATGCGGCCTGAGCGGCAGGTGATGGTGAGCATGTCGGGCGCCCATGAGGGGTTGGCTTTGAGGAAGGCCTCTTCGATGACGGATGCCGGGAGTTTCACGGGTTTGGTGAGTTTGCGGAAGACGTCGGGGCGGTTGACGCGGGCGTAGGCTTCGCGGGAGAGGGCGTAGTAGTCGGCGGCCGAGAGCCCGGTGCAGGTGCCGTGTTTTTTCCATTGGTACCAGGCGAGGCCGGAGGTGCCCATGATGTCGGCCATGTCGCGGGTCATGGTGCGGGAGGGGTTGCGTTCCACGCTGGGGCAATGGGCGGGCCAGCCGCGGTGGTATTGGGGCCAGAGGCCGTGGAGGACCCAGCCGTGGTCGGCCTCTGGTTCGCATTGCTCGGATTGCCGCGCATCGCCTTCGAGGGCGCACCAGGTGGGGGACCAGCTGAGGGCGAGGACGTAGTAGTCGAACGCGCCGGGTTTTTCACCGTCGGCGGAGGCGAGTGAAGTGCTGAGGCCCATGAGGAGTGCCCAGATCCAGCGCATGATTGGCCCTTTCTTTTTGCCACGCACCCCACTATATGCGTTCCAAGTTCCCCGACAACGGAAACCCGCCCAACCCCGGGCAAGCCATTTCAGGCAACGGGGATGATGTGTTTGAAGGAGATGCAAGATGTCAAAACCGCTTATGGCCAAGGCCACCGCCGTCTGGCTGGTGGACAACACCACCATCAGTTTCAAGCAGATCGCGGATTTCGTAGGCCTGCATGAGTTGGAAGTGCAGGGCATTGCCGATGGGGATGTGGCCACAGGCGTGAAAGGGTTTGACCCCATCGCCAACAACCAGCTGACGCAGGAAGAGATTGATACCGCGCAGGACAATCCGATGCATAAGCTGACGCTGAAGTACAATGCAGCGGCACAGGGTGAAGAGAAGCGGCGCGGGCCGCGCTATACGCCCCTGTCGAAGCGTCAGGACCGGCCGAACGCGATCCTGTGGTTGGTGAAATTCCATCCGGAGCTGGCCGATAGCCAGATTTCCAAGCTGGTGGGCACGACGAAGCCCACGATCACCACGATCCGGGAGCGGACGCATTGGAATATCTCCAACATGCAACCCATCGACCCGGTGGCGCTGGGGCTGTGTAAGCAGACCGAATTGGATGCAGCGGTGCAGAAGGCAGCGGCGAAGAAGGCCAAGGATGGAGAGGCGATGAGCGATGATGAGCGTCGCAAGTTGCTGTCGACCGAGCAGAGCCTGTCGATGGACGCCGAGCCGCGCATGCCCACTGCGATTGAGGGGTTGGAAACGTTCAGCCTTGGTGGGGACGACGACGCATCCGAGGATCAGCCGATGGAGAAGGTGGATGCAGACAGCTTCTTCAACCTGCCCGACAGCTCTGACGATGAGGAAGAGGACGACAAGGCGTGAGCTAGCGTCGTCATGATGGATCCCCGTTGTGCACAGGTGCAGCGGCGGGCCCAATTTTTTTCGCAAAAAAATTGCGACCAGCGTTGGCGGCGAAGTTTTTGAAAAACTTCGCTTGGTCCAGATTTATTGGCGCGTGTGGGCTTGGAAGAAGGCCCACATCACGGACATTGTATTCAGGTCCCGGTTGATCTTTTGGTCGTCTATGGGTGGGACAGCGTTCGGACGCGGTACGTCATGGCCGCCGCCGATCACCTTGTAGCGTACCACGGCGCCGCTGTGTGCGCAGCCGGTCCAGGTCATTTCTTCCACGCGGCTGCCATCATCGGGATCGAGGTTTTCGAGCATTTGGCGCTCTTGGCCCGTGCAGCCATGCAGGTTGCGAAAATGCTCCGTCACTTCGGGCACGGACACTTCGCGGCCAGAGTCGAAGATCCAGCCGTCATAGGGGAGCACGCGGTCGTCAGTGCCGTGGACATGCATCAAGGCGGGTGGAACCTTGGGCGTGCAGTCTTCGAGATGGGCCGCAAAAGCGGTGCCGATCAAGGGCGCGGCGGCGGCGAAGGGCGTCTGCGCAAGGCAGATCATGCGATAGGTCATGATGGCGCCGTCCGAGATGCCTGTGATGTAGAGTGCGGAGCTGTCGACGGTGCCATTTGCCACAAAATCCGCCACCAGCGACAGCAGGAAACCTTCGTCATCAATGGGCGCACCACCGTCTTTTTGCGCATTGCTGAGCCCGTCAAAAAGCGACCATTGCCCGCGATAGGCCGCAGGGTAGAGCGTGACAAACCCGTGCTGCGCGCCCAGGTTTGCGAGGCCCGGCCACGCAAGGCGCGCGGGATCATCGCGCAGGGCGGCGGCCTCGGACGGGCGGCGGTAGCCATGCAGCGCAATCACCAGGGGAGCGGGCGCAGACCGGTCGGCGCGGGCATCATCGAGCCACGCCACACGGTCGAGCCCGTCATGCCGGATCACCAGCGGTTCGGCGGCCAAAGACCCCCAAAACGCAAAGCAAAGTCCCAAGCTGGCAAGGAGAGTTTTGCCTGTCATCTGTGCCCACACCTTCCGCCGTTCGCGGTTGCGTGATGGTTACAATCGCGCAACGGTTTCAGCTGATCACCACAAAAGCGCGCCGTAAACCGTTAAATTCTTGCAAAATTTTCGATTTCGAGTAAGGCTCCAAGAAATTCGGGCGAAAAGACCCGGTATCAGAGGCGTGATCGGAGAGGCAGGTCACATGACATTTTTGAAGCTTTTGAAGGCCGTTCTGGCCTTGGCATTGGTGCTCTTTGTTCCGTTCGAACATAAGGCCAAAGCGCAGAATTTGCAGGTGGTCCGAGAGGGCACATCGCGCAGTTTGAATATCGTGATGAACCAGGCGGTGGTCGTGGAAAGCGACACGCCATTTGCGGAGCTCAGCATCGCAAACCCCGCGATTGCGGATTTGTCGACGCTGTCGGACCGCACCATTTACGTGCTGGGCAAATCGCCGGGGCGGACAACGCTGACGCTCCTCGATGCGTCGGGGCGGCTCATCACCAACGTGGATGTGCGCGTGAGCGCGGATGTGTCGGAATTCAAGGAACGGCTGCGCCAGATCCTGCCCAACGAAAAAATCGAAGTGCGCACCGCCAATGACGGGATCGTCCTGTCGGGCAGTGTGAGTTCCACGTTGAAAATGGATCGCGCGCTGGAATTGGCGCAGCGTTATGCGCCAGAGCGGGTGTCGAACCTGATGAATGTGTCGGGCAACCAGCAGGTGATGCTGAAGGTCCGGTTTGCGGAAATGCAGCGTACGGTCGCCAAGCAGCTGAGTTCTTCCATCGGGATTTCGAACACTGGCGGCAGCGTCGGTGTGGTCGCCGAAACAGGCACGTTTCTGGACGGTGTGAACGGCATTGGTCAGGCCACGGTGGCCACCCAGCCGGATATCGAAGGCGCGATCAATCTGGGCTTCGGGTCCGGGTCCACGCAGATCGGCATTCTGCTGGAAGCGCTTGAAACCAAGGGTGTTGTGCGCTCGCTCGCTGAACCCAATCTGACTGCCCTCTCTGGCCAAGAAGCCACGTTCCTTGCGGGCGGTGAATTCCCGATCCCCGTGGCGCAGGAAGACGGGCTGATTGCCATTGAATTCAAACCGTTCGGGGTGGAGCTGAACTTTGTCCCCCGTGTGGTGGATGACGGCGTGATCAACCTGGAACTGGCGGCGGCGGTGTCATCGCTTGATACGGCCAACGCCATTGAGGCCAACGGCCTGACGGTCAACGCCTTCCGCCGGCGCGATACATCGACCACGGTGGTGCTGCGTGACGGGCAAAGCTTTGCGATTGCGGGCCTTCTGGAAGATGATTTCCGCGACAGCAACGGCCAGGTGCCGTGGCTGGGCGATATCCCGATCCTGGGCACGCTGTTCCGCAGCGTCAATTACCAGCGGTCGCAGACGGAACTTGTGATCATCATTTCGGCCCATCTGGTGACCCCCACACGGGGTGAGGCACTGGCATTGCCCACCGACCGGGTGCGTATCCCCAGTGAGCGGGAGCTGTTCCTGAACGGTCAGGTCGCAATCGACACGTCAGCCGATACACCCGAAGGTGAGGTCGCCCGTCAGGACTTCACCGGGTCTTACGGCTACATCATGGAATAGGCGGAGGCATGATCATGAAAACCCAACTTTTTGGATCGGTGGCCGTTCTTGCCCTTGCCGGGTGTTCGTCTTACCCCGCGCAGGTGCTGAGATCCTATAGCGAGGCTGGATCCATCATCGAAAGCCAGGATTTCGGCAATTCTACGATGAACAACACGCAAATCCATTCCGGTGAGCGCAGCTTTGCCGTCGATTTGGCCAACAAGTTCAACAAGAGCGTGCCGACGACGATCAACTTCGCGTTCAACTCCTCCACCCTCGACGGGGCGGCGCGGGCGATCCTTGACAAGCAGGCGCATTTCATTCGCCAGTTCCCGGAGGTGCGGTTTAGCGTTTATGGCCATGCCGATGCCGTGGGCACGGATGCCTATAACCGCCGTCTGGGCCAACGCCGCGCCAATGCCGCGGTGAGCTACCTGGTGTCCCGCGGGATCAGCCGGTCGCGGCTGAAGGCGGTCGTGTCATTTGGTGAAACGCGCCCCATCGTTGTGACCGAGGGGCCCGAGGTGAAAAACCGCCGCACCGTGACGCAAGTGAGCGGGTTCGTCAAAGAGCATCCGATCATCATCGACGGCAAATATGCCGAAGTGATCCATCGCGAATATATCGCAAGTGCCGTTCCGACGAGCGCGCTGACCGACCTCAATATCGGGACCGGATCAGGCGAATAATCTCCCTGTCCGGCGCGAGCCGGGCCACTTGAAGCCCGCCAATCGGCGGGCTTTTTTTGTTTCGTGAAATCGCACAATTACGATTTTTTGGCCCAAATATTGCCCAGATTGTCATCCAGTTTAGCGCCGATATGAGTGTGCTTGTCCCGACGACGCCCCGTGAGACGTTGAAGGGCAGCGGCAGCCATTGGCGCAAAAAGAACGCTGAGCTGTCCGTGTAGCTTAGGAAAGAAAAGAGATGACGAGTAGTGATGCAACCCAACCCGATGATGGCCAAATTGTGGCCTGCACGGTCTGTCGCGACGTTCAGAACTTTGATTTGCTCATTGAGGATATGGAAACCGCGCTTGGCGACAAGTGGGGGGATCTAAGCCTGACGGAGGCGCTTGCCTTCTTTGGTCAGGACGATGCCGATGGCTTGGAATTTGCCGCCGTTGCCATTGATGACAGTGATGAAGATGATCTGCCGCTTCTGGTGCAGATCATTGATGTGGCGCGCAAGAAATCCATCCGCGTGATCCTGATTGCAGAGGATGTGAGCCCCGCCGTGTTGCACCAGCTGCTGCGTCAGGGCGCGGATGAATTCGTGCCCTATCCCCTGCCCGAGGGGGAGCTTGAGGCCGCGATGGAACGCATTCGGCAGCGGGACCGCCAAGTGCCCGCGGAACCCACGGCCAACTTTGCCAATGACACAACGCCGGGCGACGGCATTCTGATCGCTGTGCAGGGCCTCGCCGGTGGTACGGGGGCCACGACGCTGGCTGTGAACCTGGCGTGGGAACTGGCCACGATTGAAAAGCAGGGCGGGCCACGCGTCTGCCTGCTGGATTTCGGCCTGCAGACGGGGTCGACCGCCACCTATCTGGACCTGCCGCGCAAGGACGTGGTGTTTGAGATGTGGTCTGACACCGAAAACCTGGATGAAGACATCTTCAAGCAATCGCTGGTGTCCTATGAGGAAAAGCTGTGGGTGCTGACGGCGCCGATGGACATGCTGCCGCTGGACATGATCGCGCCTGAGGATGTGCAGCGCGTGCTGGATGTGGCGCGGCTGAAGTTTGACTACGTGATTGTCGATATGCCCGGCACGCTGGTGCATTGGACGGAAACGGTTTTGCATGCCGCGCAGATTTACCTGTCCACGCTGGAACTGGATATGCGGTCTGCGCAGAACGCGCTGCGCCTCAAGCGCGCGCTGCGGTCCGAGGATCTGCCGGTGGAAAAGCTGCGCTTCTGCCTCAATCGCGCGCCCAAGTTCACCGATCTCAACGGCAAGTCCCGTGTGAAGCGTTTGGCCGAAAGCCTTGAGATCAGCATTGAAGTGCAGTTGCCCGATGGTGGCAAACCGGTGGTGCAGACCGCCGATCACGGCACACCGCTGGCCATTGGCGCGGCGAAGAACCCGCTGCGCAAGGAAATCAAGAAGTTGGCGACCTCTCTGCATGAGTTGGGCAAGCCCGAAGCTGAAGCCGCGTAAAGGGGATTACAGGTGTTTTCACGCTACAAGAACGTAACAAAGCCGGTCAAAAAGGTGGACATCGCAGAGGTGCCGACCCAACCGGTTGAGGTGGCCGCGCAGCCCGCGCCGAAGGCATCGCTGCGCAAACCCATTCCGCAGACTGCGGCCAAGGCCGCGCCCGTGGAAAAGGAACGCAAGCGCAAGGAACGGATGGCGGAGATCAAGCTGGATCTGCACCGGTCGCTTCTGGATAACCTGAACCTCGCCGCCCTGGATAGCGCGACGGAAGCCGATTTGCGGGCTGAGATCAGCTCCATCTCTGCTGAGGTATTGCAGGAAAAAAGCATCGTTCTGAACCGCGAAGACCGGGCGACGCTGACGCAGGAGCTTTATGACGAAGTGCGGGGGCTGGGGCCTCTTGAGACGCTTTTGCAGGATGACACGGTCAACGATATCCTCGTCAACGGCCCGCAGCAGATTTTCGTGGAACGCGAAGGTAAGCTGATGCTGTCGGATGTGACCTTTAAGGACGAAAAGCACCTGCTGCGGATCATCGACAAGATCGTGAGCGCCGTGGGTCGTCGTGTGGATGAAAGCAATCCTTATGTGGACGCCCGTTTGGCCGATGGATCGCGTTTCAACGCGATGGTCGGTCCGATTGCGGTGGATGGCAGCCTGGTGTCCATTCGTAAGTTCAAAAAAGACAAGCTGAAGATCGACGATCTGGTGACCTTTGGTGCATTCAGCGAAGAGATGGCCGCGTATTTGCAGGCCGCTGTGGCGACGCGTCTGAACGTGATCGTGTCGGGTGGTACGGGCTCTGGTAAGACCACGACGCTCAACGCGCTGTCGTCTTTCATTGATGACGCCGAACGCATCCTGACGATTGAGGATACGGCCGAACTTCAACTGCAACAGACCCATGTGGGCCGGATGGAAAGCCGCCCGCCCAATGTGGAAGGCAAGGGTGAGGTTTCCCCGCGCGACTGTCTCAAGAACGCGCTGCGGATGCGACCCGACCGCATCATCGTGGGGGAAACGCGGGGCGAGGAAGTGATCGACATGTTGCAGGCCATGAACACGGGCCACGACGGATCGATGACCACGATCCACGCCAACAACCCGCGCGACGGGATCAGCCGATTGGAAAACATGGTGGCCATGGCCGGGATCGAGATGCCGCTGAAGGCCGTGCGAAGCCAGATTGCGTCGGCTGTGAACCTGTTGGTGCAGGCCAGCCGTTTGCAGGATGGTTCCCGCCGGATGACATCGATCACCGAGATCACCGGCATGGAAGGCGATGTGATTTCCATGCAGGAGATTTTCCGCTTCCAGCGCACGGGGCTTGGGCCCGACAACAAGATTATCGGCCATTTCACCGGCACCGGTGTGCGGTCGAACTATACTGAGCGTTTCCGGCTGTGGGGCTACGATTTGCCGCCCAGCATTTATGATCCCGTTTCCGGGTAAAGGAGAAAAGAGATGAGCGTTGAGCTGATCATCTATGCGGTTATTTTCGTCGGCGTGCTGCTGCTGGTCGAAGGAATCTACCTGACGGTCTTTGGCAAGTCGATCAAGCTGAACAGCCGCGTCAACCGCCGGCTTGAAATGCTGGACAAGACCGGCAACCGCGAAGAAACGCTGGAGAAGCTGCGCAAGGAGATGACGCAGCACCTGAAGGCGCGTAACATCCCCGTTTATTCGATCCTGTCATCGAAGGCGCAGAAGGCCGCGATTGCCTTTACGCCCAAGCAGTTGATCATGTTGATGGTGGCGGTGTCTGTCTTTGCCTTTGTGGGGCTAACCTTCACCACCGGCACGGAAACCGTGATCCGGGTGGCGATTTCTGCGGCCATCGGTGTGGGCGGTGTCTTTGTCTGGATTTCCAACAAGGCGTCGGCGCGCATGAAGCTGATGGAAGAACAATTGCCCGACGCCATCGAATTGATGGTGCGGAGTTTGCGCGTGGGTCATCCGTTCTCAAGCGCCGTGACAATCGTGTCGACCGAGGTGGCCGATCCGCTGGCCACGGAATTTGGCATTATCGCGGATGAAAGCGCCTATGGCCGCGACGTGGGTGAGGCGTTGAAGGATATGGCCGAACGGCTGGATATGCAGGATTTGCGCTTCCTTGCCGTGGCGGTGACCATTCAGCAGCAATCGGGTGGTAACCTGGCGGAGATCCTTGATGGTCTGGCCAAGGTGATCCGTGCCCGCTTCCGCCTGTTCCGCCGGGTGAAGGCCATCACGGCGGAGGCCAAATGGTCGGGCAACTTCCTGTCGATGTTCCCGCTTCTGGCGCTTGTGGGCATCCAGATGCTGAAGCCTGATTACTACGATGAAGCGATGCTGCACCCGTTCTTCATTCCGGCCTGTATTGCCGTGGGCGGGTTCCTGGTGGCGAATATTTTCGTCATGCGCACGCTTGTCGATATTCGCGTGTAACGAGGACAGATCATGGGCATTCTTGACAGCATCACCGGTATTCTGACCGACAGCCTTGGCCCGTTCGGGCCGGTCATTGCCATTGGCACAATCGGGATATTCATCGTCCTCGCGACGATCCCGATCATGATCAATCAGGCCAAAGACCCGCTTGAGAAACTCAAGAAAGCGGGGCAGGACGGTCAGACCGGCCAGCGGGATCAAAAGCGTCTGCGCGCCGGGACACGCAATGACAAGTTGGAGAAATACTCCACCTTCCTCGAACCGCAGGATGAAAAGCAGCTCAGCCAGATGAAGCTGACGCTGATGCAGGCGGGCTATCGGGATCGCGATGCGGTGCGGTATTTCCACTTTGCGCAATTTGCGCTGGGCATTGGGTTCCTCCTGATCGGGGTGGTGTATTTCGTGCTGTTTGTGTCGGGTGATGACAGCACCACCACCGATGCCATGCTCTATATCCTGTTGCCTGGCGGCATCGGCTACATGATCCCGAAATATTGGGTCACGAAGCGTCAGCAGCAGCGTCAGCAAGAGATTGAAGAGGGCTTTCCCGACAGTCTGGACATGATGCTGACCTGTGTGGAAGCGGGCCAGTCACTGGACCAGTCTATCGTGCGCGTGGCGGAAGAGATCATGGCATCCTACCCTGCGCTGGCCGAAGAGTTTGAGATCGTATCCCAGCAGATGAAAGCGGGTAAGGACAAGGCCACCGTTCTGGGCGAAATGGGCGAACGCTGCGGCGTGCAGGATATCAGCTCTTTCGTGACTGTTTTGATCCAATCGCAGAGCTTTGGTACCTCCATCGGGGACGCGTTGCGCGTCTATGCGGGGGAAATGCGTGACAAACGGGTCATGCGCGCCGAAGAAAAAGCCAACAAACTGCCAACCAAGATGACTTTGGCGACAATGATGCTTACAGTACCCCCACTACTGATCATTTTGGTCGGTCCATCGGTGCTGGGTATTATGGAGCTCTTCACGATGGCTGGCCAGTAAGAGGCCCATCAAGAGGCCTCAAGATATACGAGGCTAGGCAGTGTTACAGGTAGCGATCCTTTTTGGGACGTCTATAAGGCTGGTGCGAAGTGCCGGGCGCGGAATCAAGGGCGCAGCCCGCCGCGCCTTCGCAAGGCCCCACCGTCACACCTTTGGTGTGCCGCAGATGAGCGGCGCGCCGTTGGCGCGACGGCCTGGCGAAATTGTGACGTCCGCGCTGATCAATGGCTTTACACGAGAACTCAAGCATAAAGCACAGCTGCTCTGTCAGCGGGTCGCCATGCCGGGGCCTTCCGAAGGCGCTACTTGCCTGAGGGGCGGCCGGTTTGGAATTTTGCCTCTTGCGGTCTGCACGTTCCTTGCAGGGTGCGGCGACACAGGGTCGGTTGACCCGGACAGCCCATGGGCCCCCGGTGTGGCGAGAGATGAACAAGCGGTGGACGGCATGCTGGTCGGCCACCGTTTGATGCGTGCGGGTGAATATGAGCTGGCGATTGATGCCTTTGAGCGCGCCGCTGTCACCCAAGGGCTAACGGCAGACGTGCTTTTGGGCATTGGCAGCGCGAGCCTTGGCCTGGGGCGGTTGCACACCGCTGAGACGCTCTTGCGCGATGCGCTGGACCAGGATGAACGCAGCCCTGAGATCTGGAACAACCTGGGCGTCGTGTTGATGGAATTGGGCGAAACGGCCGAGGCCAGCCAGAGTTTTCAGCGCGCCTATGCGCTCGATAATGGCGCAAGTGACTCAATTCGCGACAATTTGCGGTTAGCACTCGAAAAACTGGAGAATCCGGGTTATAATGATGAGCAAGAGCAAAACTATAAATTGGTACGGCGCGGGAGCAATGACTTCCTGATCCGCTCGATACCATGAGGCAGAGGCAGTAAAAGGACGCAAAACATGCGCCGTATATTCTCTATCAGCGTGTGCGCGATAGGCCTGATGGGCCTGTCTGCGTGTGATGAAAAAGACAGCGCGGGCGTGGATCGCGCATTCGCCGATGTGAACGTGGTGGATGAGACGAACCTCAATGAGGTGATGCTGTCAGCCGCTGATCCCAATGAGGCCGTGACCTATTTCCAGCGCGCCGTGGGCGAACAGCCGGAGCGTGTTGATCTGCAGCGCGGCTTGGCCATGTCGCTGGTGCGTGCCAAGCGCAACACGGAAGCCGTGAGCGCTTGGAAACGTGTCAACAAGCATGAAGAGGCCAACGACAACGACCGTGTCGAACTGGCGGATGCGCTCATTCGCAACAACGAATGGGATGAAGCCGATCAGGTGCTTGATAGCGTGCCGCCCACGCTGGAAAGTTTCAAACGCTACCGCCTTGAGGCGATGGTCGCGGACAGCAACCGCGAATGGGACAAGGCCGACAGTTTCTATGAAACCGCCGTGGGTCTGACGACGCGGCCCGCCGGTGTGATGAACAACTGGGGGTATTCCAAACTGACCCGCGGGGACTACGCAGGCGCCGAGCGGCTTTTCGCGGATGCGATCCGGCAGGACAGTTCGGTTTTCACCGCCAAAAACAACCTGATCCTCGCGCGCGGTGCGCAGAAGAATTACACGCTACCCGTCCTGCCCACGACGCAGTCGGAGCGGGCGCAGCTGCTGTACACCATGGCGCTCTCGGCCATCAAACAGGGTGACACGACCATCGGGAAGGGCCTCTTGCGCGACGCGATTGACACCCATCCGCAGCATTTCGAGGCCGCCGTGCGCAGCCTTGAGGCGCTGGATGGGAACGTGGCGAATTAAGGGTTTTCCAATTCCTTTTACCGATGATGCATCGCCTTTTGCGTTTGCACCGAAGGTGAAAGGCAGCGAAAGGCGCTACACCGTGAATTGGAAAAGCCTGACATGAGCCTCGATATCCTGCCAGCCACGGCGCTTTGGTTTTTGCCTTTTGCGCTGCCCATCTGCCTTTGGGTGATGTGGAGCGATCTGAAAGCGATGAAGATCCCCAACACGGCTGTTCTGTCACTGGTGGCGGTGTTTGTCGTTGTGGGCTTGCTGGCGCTGCCCTTTGAGACCTATCTGTGGCGGTTGCTGACCATGGTGATCGTGCTGGTGATCACGTTCTTTGCCAATGTGATCCGGTTGATGGGGGCAGGGGACAGCAAGTTTATTGCCGCTGCCGCGCCATTCATTGATCACGGGGATGGCTGGGCGCTGGCCTTCATTTTTGCGGCGAATTTGCTGGCCTGCTACGTGACCCACCGGATTGCGAAGAACACGTCTTTGCGGCAATTGGCGCCGGAATGGGACAGCTGGACACGCGGGCGGAAGTTCCCGATGGGGTTCGCGCTGGGCGGGACGCTGATCATTTATCTGGGGCTTGGGGCGTTTACGGGATAACGTCCGGCGCGGAATCAAGGGCGCAGCCCGCCGCGCCTTTGTCAGGCCCCACCCAGGGCCTGGCAAAACTGTGACAATAGCGCGTCGATCAAACATACAGCGGTACGTCACCATAAAGTGCCCTCGCTTAAAGTCAGGATCGCCAGACCGGGGCCTGGCGAAGGCCCTGGTCCAGTGCTCTAGAGGCTCTTTCGCGCCCTCAATGCCGCGCTGATCGTGCCGTCGTCGAGGTAATCCAGTTCGCCGCCAATGGGTACGCCCTGGGCAAGGGACGTCAGCCGCACATGATCTTCCAACTGATCGGCGATGTAATGGGCCGTGGTCTGCCCATCGACCGTCGCGTTGAGGGCGAGGATCACCTCGGAGATGTTCTCGGATTGCACACGGTCCACAAGTTGAGGGATGCGCAGCTGGTCGGGGCCGACTTGATCCAGCGCGCTGAGCGTGCCGCCGAGCACGTGGTAGCGACCCTTGAAGACGCCCGCGCGTTCCATGGCCCACAAATCGGCCACGTCTTCGACCACGCAAAGCTCCCCATTGGCGCGTTTTTCGTTGAGGCAGATATCGCAGACATCTGACGTGCCGATATTGCCGCAGATCCGGCATTCCCGCGCGGTGGCCGCGACACGGGTTAGTTGATCGGCCAAGGGTGTCAGCAGCAATTCGCGTTTGCGAATGAGGTGCAGCACCGCGCGGCGCGCTGACCTAGGGCCCAGCCCCGGCAGCTTGGCCATCATGTCAATCAGTGCCTCAAGATCGCGGGTGGAGTTCATGCCGGTGGCTCCCCCTCCAGCGGCACGCGGTCTACGCGAAACCCGGCTTCGCGCAGCATGGCCACAAGGCCGTAGTCTTTGGGCAGGTGATAGGTGCCCACGGCCATGAACACGCCGCCCTTGCGCAGATCCTCCAGCGCGCTTTCCATGAACACCTCATTGCGTTCGCGCAGAAGGTAGTCATTGGTCAGGTCCAACCAACCCGGGCCCTCATCCGGGAAGGTCTGTTCGAAATAGAGTTCATCCCAAGCCATCATTTCCCCGATGCGGCCTTCCAGATAGAGCGCGTAACTGGTCGCGAACGCCTCCTTCGGGGTCGCAGGATCCAGGTAGCTGGCGTAAACCGCAATCATCGCACGGGTCAGGTTTGGGTTTTCTTCCTCATCCAGTTTGGCAAAGAGCGCGCCGGGCTCCTCCAGGCTTAAAATCTCCGCCCCAGCGAGCGCGCCCAGCATCTGGATGCGATCATCCTGAATGGGGTAGATGCCGCTGGAAAAATCCTCACACGGCGCGCTGAGAAGGATTTCCGCCACGGAGGCGGCTTTGAGATAGCCCAAAGCGTCATCCCCCCACCCAAGGCCAAAAAGCCGTTCATTGATCCAGGTCAGCAGCTCCGGCGGGATATCCAGATCGGGGACGTTAAGCGTGTAGGTGTTGGAATACCGCGTGACGGATGTGCGTTGAACGGTCAGTTCAGGCCGGGTGTATTGGGTGTAGTCGGTCTCAACCGCGACAACGCGGGCGGCCTCAATGGTGTCTGTCACCTGATCCGGCAAGCGCAGGATCATCGGCAGGGTGGAATGCATGGTGCCCCAAAGGTGGGACACGGCGCCGGTATCGGATGTGATGCGCCAATAGCGGCCCACGCCGTTGGGGATCTGTGCCCCGCGATCCTGCATGGCGGCGTAGAATTCTGGTGTGAAGATGTCTTCATGGACCTTCGCCTCATCAATCAGGCACAGGTCGCGGGTGGCCCAGCTTTGTGCGCTGAGAGGGGTTGCGAGGGCGCATGCCGCAAGGATCAGCCAGAGCTTTACGGTCTCCGATCCAAATTTGCTGAAGAGATGAAATATCATTGGCACAGTTGATCCAAGAGGCGGCGCGGAATCAAGGACGAAGCCCGCCGCGCCTTCGTCAGGCCCCCGCCAGGGCCTGGCGAAATGGCAACTAAAGCGCGTCGCTCGAATGGAGTCCGGGAACCTGAGGATAAAGCACTGCTGCTTTAGGTCAGGATCGCCAGACCGGGGCCTGACGAAGGCGCGGCGGGCTTCGCGACCTCACTCAAAAGGGCAGGTTCATATCTTTGGGCAGGCCCATGGCTTCGGTGATCTTGCCCATCTCTTCCTTGGCTTTGTCACCGGCCTTGCCCTGCGCATCCTTGATCGCGGCGAGGATCAGATCTTCCACCACTTCCTTGTCGTCGGAATTAAAGATGGACGGGTCGATATCAAGGCCCTTGAGTTCGCCCTTCACGGTACAGGTGGCCTTCACCAAGCCTGCGCCGCTTTCGCCCTCTACGGTCATCTGGTGCATTTCTTCCTGCAGGTCGGCCATCTTCTGCTGCATTTCCTGGGCGGCCTTCATCATCTTGGCCATATCGCCCATCTGGCCCAATCCTTTGAACATCTCATCTCTCCACTTTGGGGTTTGTTCTTAGATACGTGGGGGGTGCAGCCGGGGCAAGGGTGGCGTAAGCTTTGGTGCAGGGGGGCGTTCGATATGTATGAACCGACCGATGTTGTCACCGAACCGCATGTGATCCGCAACCATGTGCGTCGGGCCTATGCGTCACAGCAGGCGAAGATCCTCGATCACGTGGATGCGCTGTGCCAGGCGTGGATTGAGCGTTCGCCGTTCCTGACCATGGCGACGGTGAATGCGGCAGGTAAGGTGGATGTGTCACCCAAGGGGGATCCGGCGGGGTTTGTCAAAGTGCTCGACCCCAAGACGATTGCGATCCCGGACCGCCCTGGCAACCATCGCTATGACGGGTTTCTCAATATTCTGGAGACGGGGCGCATCGGGCTTTGTTTCTTTGTGCCCAACCGAAATGAGGTGGTGCGCGTGAACGGATCAGCGCAGGTGGTTCAGGATGCGCCGCTGCGGGAGGCCATGGCGGTGCAAGACCGCGTGCCGGATTTTGCGGTGGTCGTGCGGGTGGAGGAGGCGTTTTATCACTGTGGCAAGGCCATCATCCGGTCGGGGCTGTGGTCGCCTGAAAAAGCCGCCCCGATCGACGGGCTGCCGAGCTACGGGTTGGCCATCAAGACCCATGCGCAAGACGCCCGCCCGCTGGCGGAGGTGGAGGCCGTTATGAAAAACAATGAAGACAACAGGCTTTATGACGAATGACTTTCATGCCGCCTTTTTCTGCCGTCTGAGCCAATTCACGAAAGCCTTTGCCGCGGGGCGCATGACACCCGGTTTTGTCACGATGTGATAGCCCGTATCGCCTTTGTCACGAAAGAGAACGCGCAGAGTGCCTGCGCGCACGTCTGCCTCAACAGAGGACATGGCGGTACTGATCACGCCTTGGCCCGCGCGCGCGCCGTCCAGCATCAAATTGCCCGGCACGTGGATGATGCGTTTGACGCGCGTCTGGGTCACGCCGTGTTTGCGCAGCCAATCGGCGGATTCGTTGGTGCCGAGTTCCTGCAACCACGGCAGATCCAGCAGGTCGCACGGATCGGCGATCACGCGGTCGGCCACCAGCGCAGGCGCGGCAGAAATCACGATGTCGCTGGGCACCAGCATTTCCGCGTCCAAGCCCGCCCAATTGCCCGCGCCGAAGCGCAGCGCCAGATCAAACCCGCCAGGCCCCGGATCGGTCAGTTCGGCGGAGGGGTTCACCATCAGGTCAACGCCGGGGTGTTTGTCCTGAAAGTCGGTGAGGCGCGGCATCAGCCACGTCATCGCAAAGAGCTGCGTGGTCGAGATATGGACAGGTCGTTCCGCATCCGCGCCGGTGAGTGTTGCCACCGTACGGTCAATGACGCCGAACCCTTCGGTCAGCGCCTCAGCCAGTTGGCAACCCTCCACCGTCATTTCCAGCGCGCGGGAGGACCGATCCACCAG
Source organism: Pseudomonadota bacterium (assembly GCA_038532355.1). Taxonomy (GTDB): domain Bacteria; phylum Pseudomonadota; class Alphaproteobacteria; order Rhodobacterales; family Rhodobacteraceae; genus Roseovarius. The sequence continues at coordinate 68,415 of JBCBAT010000012.1, forward strand.
CGTGAGGCTGAGATGGGTTTCAAGCGCGCGGATTTGCTGGCTGATGGCGGCGTGGCTAACGCCCAGAGCCTCCCCCGCGCGGGCCACTGATCCGGTTTCCACGAACGCCGCGAAGGCGCGTAAGGAGGCAAGGGGAGGCAGGTTGCGCCAATCCATGTCATGTAATCCTGACTTACATATGTGTTTTATTCCTGTCTCGCATATTCAAGCCGAAAGCTCAATATTCATGATCAGAAACACACGCAGAAAGGAACATCCCATGTATGATGCATTCTTCAATACTTTCATGAACGCCACCTATCAGCGGCTGCACCGCCCGGTCGGCCCGCCATCGCACTGGCGTCAGGGAGAGCGGTTTGACAACCGCGAAAACGCTGAGATTGAAGCGCACAATCTGGGGCGGCGGACCTGAGCCTTGGCCGCTGACCCTCATATAGGCGCCTGATGTTCTCCCTGACGTTGGGTGCCCCTGGACCGCGCAGCACGTTCCCCGCTGCGCGGTCTTTTTTCGTGTCTCGCCATGGTCATAGGCCAGCGAGCAGGGTTCCGTGTGGTAATCGGGCGTGATCGCCCTATATGCAATCTACGTGCAAGAGGTGACACCGGCCTTCCCTGGAAACGCGCGAACAGGACGGGAAGGCCGGTGCCCGATCGAATGATGGCAAGCCAGACACTCGACCGTTTCTGCACTCGCAAGCCAACCGATGTGCCGGCGGTCCTCCCACAACCCGGCGCGGGCTTGCGATGCTTAAACTTGCTGACGCCCAAACATAGGATGAAGCCGCCCGAAGGCGGCAATAAACCTATGGTTGTGACACGTCCGCCCAATGGCTGTCGGTGTCTGGCGCGCAAGCCCATCTTGTGGCGGTGGAATACGTTTGTCTACTGCAAGCTTTGACGCATCTCAAAAAAACGCTGGTTTTTTGACATTTGGTCCGGAAAACGGACCGGTTGCGCGCCCGTATGCGTCTGATTTCGCTGCTCTTCCGCGCTGTAAGATGACCGGGTCGTTGACCCGTCAGATGGCTAGATCCAGCGCTGCGTGAAGCAGCGTCTTGGCGTATTCCGTCTGAGGATTGTCAAAAATCTGCGCGGCGGTGCCCATTTCAACGATGTCGCCATCCTTCATCACGGCCACTTCGTGGCTCATGGCGCGCACGACGTTGAGATCGTGACTGATGAAAAGGTACGCAAGGCGGTTCTTTTCCTGCAAGCGACGCAGAAGATCGACGATTTGCACCTGCACGGTCATGTCGAGCGCCGACGTTGGTTCATCGAGCACCACCAGCTTGGGGCGCAGGATCATGGCGCGGGCAATGGCGATGCGCTGTCGCTGACCGCCGGAAAATTCATGGGGGTAGCGATCACGCGTGGCGGGGTCCAAATCGACCTCCTGCATCACTTCGGTGACCAGATCATAGGTGGGGCGGCCACCCGGGTTGCCATGCACGCCCAGGCCTTCGGCGATGATTTGGGCGCAGGTCATGCGGGGGGAGAGCGATCCGAAGGGATCCTGGAACACGATCTGCATGTCTGCCCGGCGGCGGCGCAGCTCTCGCGTGGACCAATCGGCCATGTTCTGGCCATCAAACTTTATCCCGCCCTGGGATGAAATGAGCTGCATCACCGCCATGGCCAGCGTGGTCTTGCCCGATCCGCTTTCTCCGACGATGCCCAGGGTTTCGCCTTCGCGCACCTTCAGGGTCGCCTCATTCACGGCCTTCACATGGCCTACGGTGCGTTTCAGCAGGCCCTGCTGGATGGGAAACCAGACGCGCAGCTGATCAGTTTCAACAAGTGGTTTGGCGCCTTGCGGCACCGGTTGGGGTTCCCCGCTGGGCCGGGCATTGATCAGTTTGCGGGTGTAGGGATGGCGCGGGTTTTTGAAGATGTCCGCCGTGGGTCCGGCCTCCACTACTTCGCCGTCTTTCATGACGCACACCTTGTCGGCGATACGTTCCACGATGCTGAGGTCATGGGTGATGAAGAGAAGCCCCATGCCTTCGTCCTTCTGAATCTGCGCCAGCAGTTCGAGGATTTGCGCCTGAATGGTCACGTCAAGCGCGGTGGTCGGCTCATCGGCGATCAAGATGTCGGGCTTGTTGGCCAGCGCCATGGCGATCATCACGCGCTGGCGTTGCCCGCCGGACAGTTGGTGGGGGTAGGCGCTCAGGCGGCTTTCGGGGTCGCGAATGCCAACCATATCCAGCAGTTCGATGGTGCGGGCGCGGGCGGCATCATCCACCAGCCCCTGATGCAGCGCAAGGCTTTCGCGGATTTGTTTTTCCAGCGTGTGCAGCGGGTTGAGTGACGTCATCGGCTCTTGGAAAATAAAGCTGATGTCGTTGCCGCGCACGTCGCGCAGGTCACGCTCGGACGCGCCGATCAATTCGCGGCCCTGGTACGTGACCGACCCGCCCATGCGGGCGGATGCTGGCTGAAGCGCGACGGTGGAGAGCGCGGTGAGGGATTTGCCAGAACCGGATTCCCCCACGAGCGCGACTGTTTCCCCTCGGTCGAGCGTAAAGGATACGCCGCGCACGCAGGGCACATCTTGCCCGTCCTGTCGGAAGGTGACGGTCAGGTTATCGACGCGCAGCAAACTCATTCAAACGTCTTTCGCGGATCAAACGCGTCGCGCACGCCTTCAAAGATGAAGACCAGAAGCGACAGCATGATGGCCAGTGTGAAGAAGGCGGAGAAGGCAAGCCACGGCGCTTGCAGGTTCTGTTTGGCTTGCAAGGTCATTTCGCCCAAGGATGGTTCTGATGCGGGCAGGCCGAAGCCCAGGAAATCAAGCCCCGCTAGCGTGCCGATGGTGCCGGTGATGATGAAGGGCATCAGCGTCAGCGTGGCGACCATGGCGTTGGGCAGCATGTGGCGGAACATGATGGTGAAGTTGGACACGCCAAGCGCCTTGGCCGCGCGCACATATTCAAGGTTGCGCGCGCGCAGGAATTCGGCGCGCACCACGCCCACAAGCGCCATCCAGCCGAAGAATATGAGCACGCCCGCGAGAAGCCAGAACCCCCGTGGTAGGATCGCAAACAGGATGATGAGCACGTAAAGCGAGGGCGTGGCGGCCCAGATTTCAATGATGCGTTGGAAGATGAGGTCTGTCAGCCCGCCGAAATAGCCCTGGATCGCGCCTGCGAAAATGCCGATCAGGCTGGAAAAGAACGTGACCACGATGGTGAAGAGGATCGAGGTGCGAAAGCCATAGATCACCCGCGCCAGAACGTCGCGTTTGGTGCCATCGGTGCCCAGCCAGTTTTGTTCATTGGGCGGCAGGGGGGCCGCGCCGGGGCGATCGACGGGGGTGTCGTAGCTGTAGGGAATGAGCGGCCAGAGTGTCCAACCCTTTTCAATGTCAGACCCGTTCACCACGCCGTCGGCTGCGTCTTCCAACACACCTTCGGGGTCGTCAAAGCAGTCTTCGAGGCCCCCAGAGACGATGAGGCATTCGACCTCTGGGTCGGAGTAAATCGCCTCTGTCCGGAAATCGCCACCAAACTGTGTCTCGGGGTAGAAGCGGAAGATCGGGGTGTAATAATCGCCGCGATATTGCACGAGGATGGGTTTGTCATTGGCGACAAATTCCGCCGGTAGCGTGATCAGGAAGAGAACGGAGAAAATGATCAGCGACCAATAGGCCCGGCGATTGGATTTGAAATTGCGCCAACGGCGTTGGTTGATGGGGGACAAGGCCATGTGCGTTACCCCTGCCGCCGTTCAAAATCGATGCGGGGGTCGACGAAGACATACATCAGGTCGCTGATGATGTTCACCAGAAGCCCGATAAGGCCGAAAAGGAAAAGCGTGCCGAACATGACCGGGTAGTCGCGGCTGATGGCAGCCTCAAAGCCCAGGCGGCCCAGCCCATCGAGGGAGAAGATGGTTTCGATCAGCAGGGAGGCCCCGAAGAACACCCCAATGAAGACGGCCGGGAAACCCGCGATGACGATCAGCATCGCGTTGCGGAAGACATGGCCGTACAGCACGCGCGCCTCGGTCACGCCCTTGGCGCGGGCGGTCATCACGTATTGCTTGCGCACCTCATCGAGGAAGGAGTTTTTCGTCAGCATCGTCAGGAAGGCGAAGGCAGAGATGGTCGACGCCGTCACCGGCAGGATGATGTGCCAGAGATAGTCGAGGATTTTGCCCAGCACTGTGAGTTCGGCGAAATTGTCAGAGGTGAGACCGCGCAGAGGGAAGATCTGAAAATAGCTGCCCCCCGCGAAAAGAACCACCAGCATGATCGCGAAGAGGAAGGCCGGGATGGCGTAGGCGGCAATGATGATGCCGGAGGTCCAGCTGTCAAAGCTGCTGCCGTCATTGACGGCCTTGCGGATGCCCAGCGGGATGGAGATGAGGTAGGCGATGACCGTGGACCACAGCCCCAGCGTGATCGACACCGGCATTTTTTCCAGCACCAGTTCGGTCACATCCGCCGACCGGAAATAGCTTTCGCCGAAATCGAACCGCATGTAGTTCCAGATCATATCGATGAAGCGTTCGAGCGGGGGTTTATCCAGACCGTATTGCGCGCGCAGCTCGTCGATGAATTCTTGCGGCAGGCCCCGCGCGCCGGCATAGGCGCCATCGTTGTTTTCCTGTAGCGTGGCGTCTTCGGCCCCGCCGGAAAAGCCTGCGAATACATCGCCTTCGCCCTGCATTTCGGCGATGATCTGTTCCACCGGGCCACCGGGCACGAATTGCACAAGGGCAAAATTGATCACCATGATCCCGAACAGCGTCGGGATGATCAGGAGCAATCTGCGCAGGATATAGGCGCCCAAGTGTGGATCCTTTCCGTGCCTGCGCCGCGCTTATTTAAGCGCGCCGGAAGCCTTCAGTGCAGCTTCCTTTTCGGGGTTCACCCACCAGAAGTCCAGCGTACCCAGAGAGAAAGGCGGGATCGTTTCAGGGTGTTCATACATGTCCCAGAACGCGACCCAGTGATTGGGCTTGTAGCCTTGAGGCACCACGATGAATTCATGGCGCAGCGCACGGTCGAGCGCACGGATGGTCATTTCTTCTTCTTCCCGGCTTGTGGTCAGAAGGGACGCCTCAATGATCGCATCGACCATGGGGCTGGCCAGCCCTGCGGGGTTAAACAATGAAAACTCCGCCGCCTCTGACCCGAAGCGCTGGTTGAGGCCGGTGCCCGTGCCCAAAAGCGCGGGATAGGCATCAAGCACCAGATCATAGTCGCGGTCCCGTTCGCGGTTGGTGTATTGCGAGGGGTCCACGACTTCTAGCTTGGCATCAACACCCATGGATTTCAGATTGACGATGAAGTTCTCCACCACCGCGCGATCCGTGGGGGAACTGGAAGAACTAAACAGGAAATCGATGGTCAGCTTGTCGCCTGCGTCGTTGGCCAGGATACCATCGCTGCCGACGGTCCAGCCCGCCTCCTCAAACAGGCGCAGGGCCTTGCGCAGGTTCTTGCGTGAGGTCAGGCGATCTTCGTCAGAGACATGGGGTGTCCAGGGTTCTTGGGTATAGATGTCGTCCGGCACCACATCGCCCAGCGATTGGAGGAACGCCAGTTCATCGCCTTCGGGCAGGCCCGTGGCCTCCATCAACGTACCATTCGAATAGGATCTTTGCTGCGCATGCAGGCCATAGAGCAGGGATTTATTCGTCCATTCGAAATTGTACCCCAGTGCGATGGCCTCGCGCACCCGCCGGTCTTGCAGTGCCTCCCGGCCCAGATTGAAGACGATGCCATTCATGGACGGTGGCGTGCCATCGGCCAGTTCCTCGCGCACGACATCGCCGCGCTTGAGGGCTGGGAAGTTATAGTCACTGGCCCAAAGCTTAGGGTCGCGTTCGGTGCGGTAGGTCACCTCACCTGCTTTGAACGCCTCAAACCCGGCGGTTGAATCGGCGAAGTATTCCAGCCGGATGCGATCAAAATTGTGCCGCCCACGGTTGATGGGCAAGTCGGCCCCCCAGTAATCGGGGTTGCGTTTATAGGTGAGGGACCGGTTCACATCCACGTCCTGGATCATGTAGGGGCCGGAACCGGGGGAAATCTCAAGGCGGCTTTCATCCAGTTTTGCGCCGGTCTTTTCGTACCACGCCTTGGACCAGACCGGCACATTGCCCACCTGATCAATCAGCGACCGACGAGAGATGCCTTCAGCGAAGTAGAATTTGATCGTGTGATCATCGATCACTTCGGCCTTGGGGATGCGTTTGCGGACGGCCTCAGCATAAGATCGCAGGCCTTCATCCAGCAGCAGGTTGTGGCTGAACAGCACATCATGGGCCGTTACCGGTGTGCCATCGGAAAACCGCGCCTCGGGCCGCATGTGGAAGATCACCCAATCCTTGGTTTCGGGATATTCGATTTTGTGCGCCAGCAAACCATACTGTTCGCCATATACATCCGCAGGGGCCGCGCCGCCGGTGGGGGCATCGCCCAACAGGCTTTCATACATGATCGTCGAGAGCGCCCCGGATCGGCCTTTGCGGGTGTAGGGGTTCATCGAGTCAAACGTGCCAGACACAGCGATGGAGATTTCCCCACCCTTCGGCGCGTCGGGGTTCACATAGTCGAAATGTTCAAAATCCGCAGGGTATTTGAGATCACCGAAGAAGGAATAGCCGTGGCTTTCGATCATCTTCACGTCTGCGGCGCTGTCATCGGCCAAGGCGGCATGGCTGAGAAGGGCGGCGATACTGAGGCCTGTAAACGCGCCCAGCATATGGCGGCGGGACATCTTGATGGTTCTCGCCAGGGTCTTCTCAAGCAGCATGTCTGCCGTCCTCCTCACATGTCACTCACGGGTCACCGCGTTGTGAACTAGCTAAGGGCGCGCCCACGCGATGTTCAAGCGCTGGCCACCGGTTTCTTTGAAATATGGCATCACAAAAGCGAAAGGCCACTCTTGCAGGTGCAGAGTGGCCTATTCCATGCGATTTCGCGGTAGATTACTGGTCAGTTGTGGCCAGGAACGCGATCAGGTTGGCGCGGTCTTCGGCTTTCTTGAGGCCTGCGAATGCCATCGTGGTGCCGGGCGCATAGCCTGAGGGGCTTTCGAGGAACGCATCGAGGTTTTCAGGCGTCCATGTTTCGGCCACGGCGATCAGGTTGCCGGAATAGCCAAACCCGTCAGCCGATGCCACGGGGCGGTCAACCACACCGTGAAGGTAGGGGCCTGTGCCGTTCGCGCCTGCGTCAAGCTTGTGACAGGCCTTGCACTTGTTGAAGACTTTTTCGCCTTTGCCCACGTCGGCCGCGGCGAAAAGTTCCCCAAAGCTGGGGCCTTCCTCTTCCACTTCGGCCACTTCTTCTGCGCCTGTGTCGATCACGTAGCCCGCAAGGTGGTCTTCCCCCTTGTGGTGCCCAGGCCCATGATAAATCAGTTCTGCCCCGAATTTTCCCAAAAGCAGCACCAGCAACGATCCGCAGAGCGCTCCAGTCAGCTTGGTAACGGTCATTGTGTCCATGCCAGACACTCCCTTGCTTTCTGTCAGGAAAGGACTATGCGCATATGGCATGCCTGCGCAAGGTGCTCAGGCCGCGACCAAACGACCGATCCGACATTTTTATGTCGGCAAGACTATGAAGGCAGACCATGACTGATCGCATCGCTTTTCAGGGGGAGCTTGGGGCCTATTCTCACCAAGCCTGTCGGGAAGCTTATCCCGATCTGGAGCCGCTGGCCTGCCGCACGTTTGAAGATGCGATTGAAGCCGTGCGCAGTGGTGCGGCGGTGCTGGCCATGTTGCCTGTTGAAAATTCCACTTTCGGGCGGGTGGCCGATATCCATCACCTGATGCCAGCCTCGGGCCTTTATATTGTCGATGAGGCGTTTGTGCGGGTGCGGATCACGTTATTGGGTGTGCCGGGCAGCAAGCTTAGCGATGTGACCCACGCCATGAGCCACACCATGCTTCTGGGACAATGCCGGGCGTTTCTGGGCGAGCATGGTATTCAACGTGTCACGGGCGCGGACACCGCCGGGTCGGCCAAGCAGGTGGCAGAAGAGGCGCGCCCTGAACAGGCCGCATTGGCCAGTGAGTTGGCCGGAGAGATCTACGGCCTCGACGTGCTGGCGCGCGACATTGAGGATGAGGGCAACAACCGGACGCGGTTTCTGGTCATGTCGCGGGATCCCAATTGGACGCAGCGGGCCAAGCCGGGTGGGGTGATGATGACCACCTTCGTGTTCCAGGTGCGCAATATCCCTGCCGCGCTTTATAAGGCCATGGGCGGCTTTGCGACCAACGGGGTCAACATGACCAAGCTGGAAAGCTACATGGTGGGTGGGCAGTTCACCGCCACGCAGTTCTACGCGGATATCGAGGGCCATCCCGATGACCCCGGTGTGAAGCTGGCGCTGGAAGAGCTGGACTATTTCACCGATGAGGTCGCTATGCTGGGCGTTTATCCGGCGGATCCTGAGCGGGATTAATGCACGACAGCGAGCGGCTTGGGCAGGCCCCGGTCTGGCGATCCCAAGCTCAAGCTGGGGCGCTTTATGTTGAAATGTCGCTGTGGGATTGATCGAGGCGCTGGCGCCAACAATTTGCCAGGCCCTGGGTGGGGCCTGCCGAAGGCGCGGCGGGCTACGCCCTTGATTCCGCGCCGGGTGCTCCGCAAGCCTGAAACATATCTAAGCCTCGGAAATATAACAAAATACCCCGCAATCCCATCACACCTCACTCGCGGTTTCGCGACCTGCGATCACGGAACCGCGCGCGGCGGTGAGCGGATTATCACGTCGGCGGGCGTTTCGTTGCACCCTGTGTTTCATCCACCATCTGTTGGTCATGCAAGGCGGCAGAGGCAGCCTTCGCAATAAACACACGAGATACAACACACGGGCTTACAAAGGAGGCCACTACAATGACAATTTTCAAACTGACGGCCATCGCAGCTTTCACCGCCATTCCGGTTGTCGCAACCGTTTCCGACAAGGGCACATACGACATCCCTCAGCACGTTGAACTGAGCATTCAGGAACGCAGCAACCAGATTGCGGAACTGAGCGCCGATGAGCGCAGCAACCAGATTGCGGAACTGAGCGCAGATGAGCGGAGCAACCAGATCGCGGAGCTGAGCGCGGACGAGCGCAGCAACCAGATTGCGGAGCTGAGCGCAGATGAGCGGAGCAACCAGATTGCGGAGCTGAGCGCGGACGAGCGCAGCAACCAGATTGCGGAACTGAGCGCAGATGAGCGCAGCAACCAGATTGCGGAACTGAGCGCGGACGAGCGCAGCAATCAGATTGCCGAGCTGAGCGCGGACGAGCGCAGCAACCAGATTGCGGAGCTGAGCGCCGATGAGCGCAGCAATCAGATTGCCGAGCTGAGCGTTGATGAGCGCACCCACGTGATCGCGGGTTTCGACCCAGAGGAGCGTAAGAACCAGATCGGTTGATCCCCCTGCAACCGATCAGGCGCAGTGCGCCAATCAGGCCCGGATGCGTTTGCGAACGCGTCCGGGCCTTTTCATGTCAGACAGGGTCGCGTTAGGCGGATTTCTTGTAGCGCGCCTCAACTTCTATCGCGTAGGAGGCCAGACGTTCGTTCAACCGGTCAGACACATTCTTGCGGGCCAGTTTCAGAGATTGAACCAACAGTTTCGAGGTCAGGTTTTTCGGCGCAAGTTCAATTGTGGTGTCCACGCGGGTGCGGTTGCGTGACAATGTGATCAGATCCACGACCATAGCCCCGCCCATGGAGGGCGCGCGCGATGACACGATCACGCGGTTGGGGCGATCAAATTCTGTGATTTCAATCTGCACTTCGCGTTCCTTGCCGCGCAGTTTGAAGGTGGCATCCCACGCCGCACCAAGGCCGCCATCTTCACCCTCTTGCACGCGCGTGACTTCGGCCCCGCGGCGCATTGCAGCCCGTTCGAAGCCTTTGAAATCGGTCATCTGCTCGAACACGAAGTCTATGGGCGCTTCGATGTCATGCTTGATCTGAAATTTCATCAGTCATGTCCTGCTCAGTTTTGTTTTCTTGTGCGTTGAGCGGCGCACTCTTCACTCTGCTGACCACGCACCTGCCTTGCCCTACGTCAAAGGATACCGCCTAATCCAACGTGTCGGCAAGCCAGTTTCGCAGCAAAAAATGTGCAATTGCACCTTTTCGAGCCGGCAGGATTTTGGGGTTTTGACCGGCAAAAGCATCGAGAAGTTCCGATTTGGTGACCCAGATCGCCTCTTCGATCTCAGCGGGGTCGATGGTGATGTCCTCGCTCAGCGCCTCACCATGACAGCCCAGCATGAGGGAGGCGGGAAAGGCCCAGGGTTGGCTGGATAAATACCGCACCGGTCCCACGCGGATGCCGGATTCCTCAAACACCTCGCGGCGCACGGCGGCCTCAACGGTTTCGCCGGGTTCAATGAAACCGGCCAGACAGGAAAACATACCCTCCGGCCACCCCGGTGATCGGCCCAGCAATGTGCGGGGCCCGTGGGTGATCAGCATGATGACCACCGGATCGGTGCGGGGGAAATGGCTGGCCCCGCAAGCATCACAGGTGCGTTGCCAACCGGCCTGGGTGATGCGGCTTTCCGCACCGCATTTGGCGCAGAACCTGTGGGTTTTGTGCCAGCCCAGAACTGCCTTGGCCGTGGCCGCCAGTTCAGCATCGCGCGCGCTGAGCCGGACCATGATGCGGCGCAATTCCACGAACATGGCGTCAAGCGGCAGGTCCGGATGGTGCTGTTCTGTGGGGTCGAGAAAGTCATTGGTGGGGTGGTCGACATCCGGCGCGGGTTCCCACGCGGAGATGTCATAGGCCAAGAGGTGCTGCCCCTGATCGCCGCGGCCCAGAAAAATGGGGGCCTCGGTGCTGTGTGCCAGAACCGCGTGGCCAGGGTCGACAACGTACAGCCTGTCAAAGTCGGGCCCATGGACGAGGGGTTTGCCGCGCCACAACAGGATGTTCTGCGTGCCGGGATTGCTGCGCGCGGCGGCCAGGGATGCCTCATCGCCGCGCAATTCTGCGGCGCGGTCAAGGCCTGACCCGCCGAATGTCACTTGTTCTGCCGTTTTCATCGCCCTCAGGTGACATGTTCGGCGCAGCGCAGCAAGGTGGAGAATGCAACACCTCGTTTGACCGTGTCGGCGAATGATTTACAACTTTAACGTGTTTGTGATAGGCTTGAGACTGGTTTGCGAAAAGATGTGGACAAAAGGTGCTTTGCCGATGTGGCAAACCCGAGACGTGGCAAACCGGATGATTGGGGTTCATTCAAGTGCAGGACAAAGGCTCAGGCGCCGCTGAAAAGCGGTATGTGGTGGACCCTGTGAGGTCCGATGGCCCCAAAAAGGGTCAGACCCTGCTGCGCGTGCTGGCCACATCCGACGTTCACGGCCATCTGCGCAGTTTCGATTATGCGCGGGGTGTGAAGGTTGAGGAGTGGGGGCTGACCCGTCTGGCCACCCGCGTGACAGAGGCCCGGAGCGAGGTGCCGCTATCGGTGCTGCTGGACAATGGGGACATTCTGCAAGGGTCCCCCCTGGCGGAGCTTTTCAGTGCGGCCGACCCGGATAGCCCGCATCCCGTGATGCAGGCGATGGAGGCGATGGGCTATGACGCCGTTGGTCTTGGCAATCATGAATTCAATCATGGTCTTACGCGGTTGCAACAGGTCGTCGAACGCAGCCCGATCCCTGTGCTTTGCGCCAATGTTATGACGGAAAAGGGCGAAGATCCGGCGCAGGATCGCCTGCTGCGGCCGCCCTCTGTGATGCTGGAGCGTGAGGTGGCCGACCCCCAAACCGGTGAGATGCATGTGCTGCGCATCGGCGTGCTGAGCGTGCTGCCCACGCAAGTGATGAATTGGGATGGGGCCAATCTGCAAGGTCGCGTGACGACCCGCGATATGGTCGGTGCCGCGCGCAGCCATGCGGCGCGTTTGCGCGCAGACGGCGCTGATCTGGTGATCCTGTTGGCCCATAGCGGGATCGACCCTAATGGCGCAGATCCAGATGGTACAGACGGGGATGCCGAAAATGCCGCCGTGGCGTTGGCGCAACTGCCCGGGATTGATGTTGTCATCACAGGACATACGCATCGCGTTTTTCCGGGCGGGACTTGGTCGGGGGAAGGGATTGATCCGGTGGCGGGCACGCTGCATGGCAAGCCTGCCGTGATGCCGGGGTTCCGCGGGTCGCATCTGGGCGTGATTGATCTCAACCTCACGCGTGAGGCGGGGCGCTGGCAGGTGACGGGCCACCGCGCAGAGGCCCGCCCGGTGCGCGGCGCCCCAGAAGATGAAGATATTCTTGCCTTGGTGGAGCCGGCCCATCAGGCTACGCTGGACTACATTCACCAACCGCTGGGGGAGACATCCCGCCCGATCCACAGCTATCTCAGCCAGATCCGGGATGATCTGTCGACGCGCATCGTTGCCATGGCGCAACGCGATGTCATTGCCGCACGGCTTGAAGGCACGCCTCATGCGGAGCTGCCATTGCTGTCGGCTGCGGCGCCGTATCAAACCGGCGGGCGCGCCGGGCCGCTGGCCTATATCGACATTCCCGAAGGCCCGTTGACCATGCGCGAGGCGACAAGCCTTTACCCGTTTCCCAACACGCTCTGCGCGGTGCATGCAACGGGCCAGCAACTGCGCGACTGGCTTGATCGCGCAGCGTCCTCCTTTTGTCAGATCACGCCGGGGCAGGGTGATCAGCCGCTTGTGAACACTGCCTTTCCCGGCCATGCCGTCGACACGCTTTATGGCCTGACCTATCGCATTGATCTGACCCTGCCGCCCGCTTACGACACGAAGGGCGCACGGATCGTCCCAGAAGGCACGCCTTCGCGGATTGTCGATCTGATGCATGATGGTGCGCGGGTGGAGGACAGCGATGAATTCGTGGTCGCCGTCAATGGATATCGCACCTATGGCGGCGGGCCTTACCCCCCCGTAGAGGCCGCGCGCATTCTGCTGCAAACCGACCCCTGCGCGTTGCAGGGCGTGGCTGATTACCTGGCGGCCGGGGGAGTGGACCGCGTGACTGACGATCCGGCCTGGTGTTTCCTGCCTGTCCCACAGGCGCGTGGGGTGTTTGAAACCGGGCCGGGCCTTGCCCGATATGAACGCGATATTGCCAATCTGGGCCTGTGCCTGAGTGGTCAAACCGATGAAGGGTTCACCAAAGTGATGGCCCGGCTTGATCACAGGTCTTGCGAATCCGCCGCCTGACGCTTATTTCATGGCGTGAGAGGTTGGCGCGGGCAGGCACCTCGCCAACCCGGTCAGGTCCGGAAGGAAGCAGCCGTAACGAGCCCCGCTTGGGTCGTTGTCCAGCCTCTCACCTTACTCCCCTACATGTGGCGCAGAAAAAGTTTTAAAAACTTTTCGCCAACGCTGGTGGCATTTTCTTGGAAAGAAAATGCGGCGCGCTGGACGCGAGGTTTGAGCGCCATCACTGATGGAGCGCTTGATCGAAAGGCGGAAATCCCGCAGGGTTGCGCAAATGCGAAGGAGGGTGGTGTCATGAGGTATTTCTACACAGTGGCGTTGGTCGCGTGTCTTGGTTTGACGGCCCCAAGCGCGGCGCATGCGAATGCCTGTCAGGCCCTGGCCGGATCGTGGTCCGGCACCATGAGCGGAAAGTTCAAAGGTGCCACCTCAATGACCGTCAAACCGAACTGCCGTCTGAGCTGGCAATTGCCGGACGGGCGCATCAACAATTGCAACTACCGTTCCGTCGATGGGGTGATCGAGTACAAATGCAGCCTCGGGTCACATGGTGTGGCGCAGGTGTCGGCTAGCAAGATCACCATGCAGAATGTCTTCACCGCGACGCGCCACGGGGCCTACACGGTGAATTGGACCAAGGATTAACCCCACAAGCCCTTGATCGCGCAGCATTGTACGCTCGCGTACTCGACGCTGGGTCGCGGGGCGCTACTTTTTCAGGAACGCGCCAAGAAAAGAACGGCTTTGACCGTCTCTGACGGCGCGACCGCGTGCCGCGATCAAGATCAGCGGAGGGGGACCAATGACCGCATCAACCTATGACCCGGACTATGATTTCAAGTTCGAGGCATCGCTTGCCACCAACACCTATCCCAGCGAGAAAATGGTGGCGGCCCGCGCAGCGGATCATACGTCGCTTGCCGCGCAGGTTTGCAAGCCGGAGCTTTGGGACAAGCTGAAAGATCGCAAAAGCAGTGGTCCGGCTGCGTGGACCATGGCCCGCGCGATCAACACGGGCGTGATGCATCCGGACAGTTTCGTGGGCTGTCACGCGGGGGATCGCGAAAGCTACGACGATTTCAGCGAATTTTTCTATCCGGTCATTGAGAAGTATCACAAAGGCTTTTCGATGGAGAAGGGCAGTGATCTGCAGGGCACCCCGTCAGAGCGGATGGACCCGGGCCGGATTTCCGTGGATCTGAGCGAAAGCGCGCAATCCAAGATCATTTCCACCCGCATTCGCGTGGCGCGGAACCTGTCGATGTTCCCGCTCAATCCCGGTGGCAGCAAGGAAAGCCGGGAGGAGATCGCCGATCTGATGGAGAAGGTCTATGCCACCATTCCCGAGGACAGTGATCTCAAGGGCACGTTTTACCGCCATACGGCCATGTCCGACACGGAGCGTCAAAAGCTGATCGACGATCACATCCTGTTTCGCGGCGGCGACCGGATGCAGGCGGCGAGTGGCTATCATGAACACTGGCCTCATGGACGTGGGGTGTATCTGAGCGGCGATACCCAGTTTGTGAACTGGGTGAATGAAGGCGGCCACCTGCGCATCATTTCGATGGAACAGGGCGGCGATGTCAAAGGTGTGTTCAGTCGTCTGAGCCGGGCCGCCGCCACGATTGAGGCCGGTGTGCGTGAGATTACCGGGCAGGAGGATGTGTTCATGATGCATCCCAAGTTTGGCGCGGTGACGTGTTGTCCGTCAAACATCGGGACAGGCATGCGCGGGTCGGTGCATATTCTGGTGCCCAAGCTGATTGAGGCCATTGGTTTTGAGGCAATCGACAAGCTGTGTCGCGCGCGGAACGGTCAGGCGCGGGGATCCTCGGGCGAGCATTCCGAGGTGATCGACCGGATTGATGTGTCCAACTGGCGGCGGATTGGCCTGCCGGAATATGAGCTGGTCGAGGATATGATCAACTGTGCAAACTACCTGGCGGAGCGTGAAGATGCCCTTTGAAGATAAGATTGACCGCATTGCTGCGCTGAAAGGGGATTACCCACAGAACATCGCGCTCCAGAGCTTTGATCCGGCCTATTTCGCGAGCCTGAGTGAGGCGGATCAGGCACGGTTGATGACTTGCGTGAATTCAGGCGTGGAAAATCCGGACAGTGAGGTGGGGTGCTATGCCTGCCAGCCTGCCGATTACGATGATTTCCGCCCGTTCTTTTCCAAGGTTCTGGCGCGGTATCACAAGGTGGGTGAGGATGCCCGCCATGTGAATGACTGGTCGTTGGAGGGCGTCGAGGGGCTGCCTTTAAGTGGGAAACTGGATCTGTCAGAGCTGGGCTTGCCTGCGCTGTCGATGCGGGTACGGGTGGGGCGCAATCTGGCCGATTTTCCGTTGCCGGGGGCGATGACCGAGGATGATCGCGTCACGCTGGAAAACCGGATGATGCAGGCCTTTGAGGTGTTGAAGGCCGACCCCAACTATGGCGGCGATTATCATTCCCTGACGCCGGGAAACCCCAAGCACATCGATCAGGCGGCCTATCAGGCGCTGGTGGATGACCACATCATGTTCAAGGATATGAGCGTTGACACCTACCTGACCGCCGCGGGCATTGCCGCGCATTGGCCGATGGGACGGGGCTGTTATGTGTCTGAGGATCGGTCCTTCATCATTTGGGTGGGGGAGGAAGATCACCTGCGCATCATGTGCATGCAGCGGGGAACGGTTCTGAATGACGTGTTTGATCGGTTGAAGACGGCGCTGGATAAGGTGTCTGGCATCGAGGGGCTGAATTTTGCGCAGTCTGAGGACTATGGCGTGGTCACATCCTGTCCGACAAATCTGGGCACGGGGATGCGGGCGTCGGTGCATATTCAGTTGCCAAACCTGACGGCGGATGGGACCGATAAGAAAGCCAAAAAAATCTGCCGCCCGCTGGGCCTTTCCGTGCGTGGCACGGGTGGGGAGCATACGCCGATTGGGGCCGATGGGACGGTGGATATCTCTCCTTCCGCGAGGTTCTGCATCACGGAGGCGCAGATTATTGCGGCGCTTTACCGAGGGTTGGCGCAGTTGCAGGAGCATGAAAACCGCGCCTGAACCTCAGCGCATTCTGGACCAGCGTTGCTGTTCCCGCGTTTCCACGGCGCAGGGGCGGACGGCGCGCAACCTGTCCAAAGCGGCCTTTGGGCGTTCGCCTGAGGCGATCATGATCCGCACCGCCGCCATGCCGGACCGCCCGCACCCCATGCGGCAATGGATCAACACGCGCCCACCCCCGCGCAGCGCCGCAAGGGCGGTTTCGCGGATCGTCTCCCACGTGCCCTCTTGCAGCGGATCGCCGACGCCGCGGTCCACGACCGGAAACGAAAACCACCGCGTGCCGGATTGCTGCAGATCGGTGGCAAGGCTGGTCACGCCCTCGGCTTCCAGTTCATGCGGTTCGGTCATGGAGACGACCATGGCCGGTTTCCAATCCTTGAGATGCGCGAGGTCCTGTTCGTATTGCCCATTGAGGCCCGGCATGGGCGCAATGCCGAGGATGCCGCGCGCGACTGGTACAGCGTAGATAACAAAACTCATGACTCAAATGGTGCGCGCATGACCGCGTTCCCGTCCCCCGTGTTACGCCCCATCGTTCACGCTTTTTGCGCGTAGATCAAGAAAACCCCGCGCGCATGGTGGACCAAGGCGCGCGACCGCTCTAACCTGTGGTCTGACCCGGAAGGACGCGACCCGCATGAATGACACCCCCGACACCGGCTATCAGGTTCTGGCCCGGAAATACCGGCCGGAGACCTTTGCCGATCTGGTGGGCCAGGATGCGATGGTGCGGACGCTGAAGAATGCGTTTGAGGCTGACCGCATCGCGCAGGCCTTCATCATGACGGGGATTCGCGGGACGGGGAAGACGACCACGGCGCGGATCATCGCCAAGGGGATGAATTGCATCGGGCCGGATGGGAATGGCGGCCCTACGACGGAGCCTTGCGGCGTGTGTGAGCATTGCACGGCCATCGCAGAGGGGCGTCATGTGGATGTGCTGGAGATGGACGCCGCCAGCCGGACGGGTGTGAATGACATCCGGGAAATTATAGACAGCGTGGCCTATCGGGCGGCCTCGGCCCGCTACAAGATCTATATCATTGACGAGGTTCACATGCTGTCGACCAGCGCGTTCAATGCGCTGCTGAAGACGCTGGAAGAACCGCCCGCCCATGTGAAGTTCATCTTTGCCACGACCGAAATTCGCAAAGTGCCGGTGACGGTGCTGAGCCGGTGTCAGCGGTTTGATCTGCGGCGCATTGATCCTGAGGACATGATTGGGTTGCTGCGCAAGATCGCGGGTGCGGAGGGTGCGCAGATTGCAGATGATGCCTTGGCGTTGATCACGCGGGCGGCGGAAGGCTCGGCGCGGGATGCGACGTCGTTGCTCGATCAGGCGATATCGCATGGCGCGGGGGAGACGACGGCGGATCAGGTGCGGGCGATGCTTGGGCTGGCGGATCGGGGCCGGGTTCTCGATCTGTTTGATCTGATCATGAAAGGCGACGCGGCTGGCGCGCTGGGGGAGTTGTCTGCGCAGTACGCCGATGGGGCGGATCCGCTGGCGGTGCTGCGGGATTTGGCGGAGGTGGCGCATTGGGTTTCCGTTGTGCAGATCACGCCGGATGCGGCCGATGACCCCACGATCGGGCCCGATGAACAGGCGCGCGGGCGGGAGATGGCCGCCGCTCTGCCCACACGCGTGCTGACGCGGACCTGGCAGATGCTGCTGAAGGCGCTGGAAGAGGTGTCGATGGCGCCCAACGCGATGATGGCGGCTGAGATGGCGGTGATCCGGATGACGCATCTGGCCGATCTGCCAACGCCGGAGCAATTGGTGCGGAAGTTGCGGGATGCGCCGGCTTTGCCACCGTCTGGTCCAGGCGGTGGGGCGGCGACACACGCACCGGCCTCAACCCCTTCAACAGCGCCCGCGGCCAGTGCGCCGCCGGTGATGTCTCAGCCGTCGCCAAATGGCGGGCCAACGGCGGCGTTGGCGGCGGAAGTGGATGCCTCTTTGGCGCGCTACCCCAGTTTTGACCATGTGGTGGAATTGATCCGCGCCAATCGCGACGTGCGGTTGCTGGTCGAGGTTGAGACAGGCGTGCAACTGGTGTCTTATCAGCCGGGCCGCATTGAATTTTGCCCCACAGATAAAGCCCCCAACGATCTGGCCCAACGGTTGGGCAGCGCGTTGCAGCGTTGGACGGGCAATCGCTGGGCCATATCCGTGGTCAGCGAGGGCGGCGCACCGAGTATTGCCGCCCTGCGGGATGCCGAAGACGTGGCGTTGAAGGAAGAGGCCAGTGCCCATCCCATGGTGCAGGCGGTCATGGCGGCCTTTCCGGGTGCGACGATCACGAATGTCCGTACGCTGGAAGAACAGGTGGCAGAGGCGGAGGCCGAGGCGCTGCCGGAAGTGGATGATGAATGGGACCCCTTCGAAGAGGATTGATGCTGGCGATCCTGCCGGGGCCCGCCTTTGCCGAGGCCTGTGACAAGATCCGCCCCGGTTGGGATGGCGGAGAGGTGGGCGTGGTGGCAGAGGCGGTCACGCTCTTTTCGTCACCTATCGCCTTGATTTTATTGCTTTGTACAGCGCTGGTGTTTCGGTTTCGCAGTTCCTGGGGCGCGCTGACGGTCTGTCTGGGCTGGAGTTTTCTGATCACCGCGGTGACGTTTTTCGACCCCACCGGCGGGGTACGGACGCAAGCCATCACGGAAGGATGCGTCGGGTCGCCTTGGCTTTTCATCGCCGTGGTTGGCGCGTTGAGTGCAGGGATGATCGTCTATACCGGGCGACCTGCGGACCCTGAGGCGCCAAAGGACTGAACGAGAACGCGCATTCTTCAAAAGAATGCGGCCGAAGTCTTTTGAAGACTTCGTTTTGGTCAGGTTTGGGCGTTTTCACGCGCCCGGCGGGCGTCTCGGAAGCTTTTGATAAATGCGATCTTGGCCAGCACGCAGGTCGCCATCATCAGACCCACGCGGACGAATGACACCATATCCGTGTCTTCTTTCGCAGTGAATAGCGGCACGAAGAGCATCAGAAAAATCACCAGCGTCAGCGTGACGGCCACATGAGCGATGATCTTGTTTTCCGCCCGAACCCCCGGGGTGCAGGCCAAAAGCGCAAGCCCGAAACCCGCCGGGATCAGTGACGTCCAATAAGCATCCGCCGCTGTCAGGTAGGCCCAGAGCGAGCAGGTGATCAAAACGATAGCGTTGACCAGATTTGCGGTATGGGCGGTCATTTTGCGGCTCCTGTTGCGTGTATTGGACAGGTAAACGGCCGGGTGGCGCTTTCAATGGTGAAATGGACCGCGGAGGTTTTGAACACCTCTTCTGTAGGGTGCCAAAAAACGTCGGCAGTTCGCGGATTTTCTCAGAAAAAAGCGCGAAAACAGGTGATCCAGATCCGTCGTCCATCCGTAAATATGACAATTGTTCTGACCCACTCTTTGCCGGGTCAGTTCGCAACCAAGAGAGGAAAGAAAATGAGTGCCGTTGACACCATTGTTCGCAGCTCACAGAGCCTGCCCGATATTCGTGCAGTGCACTGGTTGCCACGAATTGTTCTTGCGTCGGTGATTGCCTATCAGGGCATCATCAAATTCCCGCTTGCCGCTGATGATGCGGTCTCTGCCGGGGTGCCTTACATCCTGTGGTTCCTGACCGCAGTGGGTGAGGTTGCCGCGGCTGTGGCCTTGATTGCCGGTGGGTTTTTGCGCAGCTGGGTCGGGGATGTGCTGACCCGCGCGGGCGGGCTGGTGATCGCGCTGATCACATTGGCCGTGATCGTTGTCGTCTATTGGGCGCCACCGCTTTACATCTTCCTGGGAAATCAGCTGCATCTGCTGATGATCGTAGGAGGGTTGTATTTCGCGGCCCGTGGTAATCAGGCCTAAAGGCTATCTAAGTCATGTCTCAAAACGGCAGGGTGCAGGCCCTGCCGTTTTTCGTTGCGGGTGGGCCGGGTGATCGGGTTGCTTGCTCTTGACGGGGGGTGCGCGTATCTAGGCGCGGCAAAACCCGGCAGCAGCGTTCATGACCGACACACCCCAGCACACCCCAATCCCATTGAGCGATCGGATCATCGGCACGGCCCTGTTCCTGCCTGTGCTGCTGACGCGGTTTTTGCCGTATCGTTGGCGCGTGCCGCTGGCGGGCTGGCTGGCGGCGCGGATCGTGGCGCCTCTGGCAGGGTATGGCAAACGGGTGCGGGACAATCTGGCCCATGCCTGTCCGGAGCTGTCCTCAGATGAGGTTGATCGCCTGGTGCCCGCCGTGTGCGACAATGTCGGGCGGTTCATGATTGAGCTTTATTCGCCGGAATTCGCGCAAAAGATCCGCCCGTTGCGGACAAGTGGGCCGGGCCTGAAGGCCTTCAAAGATGCACAAGCCGAAGGGCGGCCTTGCGTTTTGATGTCGGCTCATCTGGGCAATTTCAATGCCGCGCGCGTGGGGATCCTCGACAACGGGATCGACAGCGTCGGCTATCTTTACCGCAACATGTCAAACCGCACGTTCAATGCCCATTACGTCAACGCGATGGGGTCCATCAGCCAACCCATGTTCGAACAAAGCCGCAGGGGCATGATGCAGATGATCAAGCACCTCAAGGAGGGGAAGGTGCTGGGCATATTGGGGGATCTGAACGTGCATGACGGGCTTCCGCTGGATTATTTTGGCAAACCCGCGCTGACGTCGATGTCGGGGCCGGAACTGGCGCTGAAATATGACGCACCGCTGTTGCCGGTTTGGGGGATCCGGGCGGAGAATGGCATCGATTTCGAAATCATTTTTGAGGATGAAATCCCCCATTCCGACCCGCTGACCATGGCGCGCGATTTCAATGCCCGCCTGGAAGCGATGGTGCGCAAGCATATGGATCAGTGGTTCTGGATTCACCGTCGGTGGAAGGATGCCGACAGCGTTCTGGGCCAACAACGGGCGGAGGACCTGGCGAGGCTGGAGGCCAAGATCGCGTCTCAGAAAGCAGCGACCGGGGGCTAGGCGCGAAGCAGAATTTTTTGAAAATTCTGCGCAAGAAAATTCGAATTTTCTTGGGCATTTTCTTTGAAGAAAATGCGGTATGCACGGCAAGTCTCTGCTCTTGAAGTCGCAGTGTGCAAGTGACAGATTACGCCCTAGTAACCTGTCCCCAAACACGGGCCCCGAACGGAGAGACCGATATGATCGAGAAACGCGATTTTTACATCAATGGCGCGTGGGTCGCACCGCAGGATGGCACGGATCACAATGTCATCGACCCCTCGACTGAGGATCCCTGCGCGGTGATTTCTCTGGGCGGTCAGGCCGACACGGATGCCGCGGTCGCCGCCGCCAAAGCGGCGCTGCCCGATTGGATGATGACCCCGCCTGCGGAACGCATTGCCTATGTCGAGAAAATCCACGAAGCCTACAAGGCCCGCGCCGAAGACATGGCGCAGGCCATCAGCCTTGAGATGGGCGCGCCGATTGACATGGCGCGGTCCTCTCAGGTGGGGGCCGGGATCTGGCACATGGAAGGCTTCATCAAGGAAGGCAAAAATTTCTCCTTCATGGATATGTTGGGCGATCACGCGCCGAACGATCGGATCATTCATGAGGCGATTGGCGTCGTAGGCATGATCACGCCGTGGAATTGGCCGATGAATCAGGTGACGCTGAAGGTGGCCGCCGGTTTGGTTGCGGGTTGCACGATGGTGCTCAAACCTTCGGAAGAGTCCCCGCTTTCGGCCATGATCTTTGCAGAAATGGTGCATGAGGCCGGGTTGCCCAAGGGGGTGTTCAACCTTGTGAATGGCGATGGTGTGGGCGTGGGCACACAGATGTCGACGCATGAAGATATCGACATGATTTCTTTCACAGGGTCGTCGCGGGCGGGCAAGCTGATCTCCAAGGCTGCCGCCGATACGCTCAAGCGTGTGAGCCTGGAATTGGGCGGCAAGGGCGCCAACTTGATCTTTGCTGATGCTGATGAAAAGGCGGTGAAACGCGGCGTCCTGCATTGCATGAACAATTCTGGTCAGTCCTGCAACGCGCCTACCCGCATGATGGTGCAGCGCGAGGTTTATGACCAGGCGGTGGAGACGGCCGCCGAGGTCGCAAGTTCTGTCACTGTCGGCCCGGCGAGCGAGTCTGGTCGCCATATCGGCCCCGTCGTGAACGAGGTTCAGTTCGGCAAAATTCAGGATCTGATCCAGAAAGGCATCGACGAAGGTGCACGTCTGGTGGCTGGCGGAACCGGGCGGCCCGAAGGGTTCAACCGGGGCTTCTATGTGCGCCCTACGGTATTTGCGGATGTGACCAATGACATGACGATTGCGCGCGAAGAAATCTTCGGCCCGGTCCTGTCGATCATTCCATTTGACACCGAGGAAGAGGGTGTCGCCATGGCCAATGACACTGATTACGGCCTGACCAATTATGTGCAGACCCAAGATGGCGCGCGGGCCAATCGGCTTGCCCGTCAGCTGCGCTCTGGCATGGTGGAGATGAACGGCCAAGGCCGCGCGCAGGGGTCGCCTTTTGGAGGGATGAAGCAATCGGGCAATGGGCGCGAAGGTGGCAAATGGGGCATTGAGGATTTCCTTGAGGTCAAAGCCGTGTCCGGTTGGGCCGCTGAATAACCCCTTATGCGCGCGTTTATCCTGCATCTGACCCGGGCGCGGGCGCGCAAGGAAAATGCTGTTGAATTGCTGGCAACCTGCGGCCTTCCGGGTGAGATTTGGGAGGCCGTAGATGGCAAGGCGCTGTCAGATACGGATGCTTTGGCACCCGTATCAGGGCCGGGGTTTGAACCGGATTACCCTTTCGATCTGAACCGAGGGGAGTTGGGGTGCTTCCTCAGCCACCGCCAAATCTGGGCAGAGATCGTGCGCCGCGATCTGGGCTTTGGCTTGATCATCGAAGACGATGTGAAAATTGACCCCATGCTTTTTGGTGAGGCGCAGGTGCTGGGTGAGCGGCACATTGATCGCTTTGGCGTCATCCAGTTTCAAAAGCGCAGTCCCGGCCGGCCCAAGGTCATTGATCTGGAAGGGGCCGCCCTGCTGACGCAGCCGGAGGTGACGCCGCTGCGCACATCTGCGCAGATGGTCAGTCAATGGGCCGCAAAGCAATTGCTGGACATGACGGTGACATTCGACCGGCCCATTGACACCTATATTCAAAGTCATTGGCACACCGGTCTGCGCGCGGGCGTGATCTATCCTTGCGGCATCACCACCATCGAGGATCAGATGGAGGGCAGCACGGTGCAGGAAGAGAAAGGCCGCAAAGCGATTGAGATCGTGGGCCGGGAGTGGTCGCGCTTTTCCTATCGCCGACAGGTCGCGAAGTATTCCGCCAAAAGCGGTGCACCTTTGGTGGAGCCGACCTGAACCATGATCATCACGCGGCTTTTCGGTGGGGCGGGCAATCAGCTTTTCCAATATGCGGCCGGACGGGCGCTGGCCGATCATCTGGGCACCGACCTGGCTGTGGATAAACGATACCTGCCGCTTGGGGGTGAAACGCGGGCAGATTGCTTTTCCCATCATCTGGAGGCGCGATTTGTGGATAATGTGGCCCTTCCGCCTGCAAAAATGGACAGCGCGGTGAAATACGCGGCCTGGCGCGCGCTGGGGAGAAATCCGCGCTTTCATCGCGAGGACGGGCTGGGGTTCAACGATGATTTCTTTGATCTGGGCGACGGGATTTACCTGCACGGCTACTGGCAATCGGAGCGGTATTTCGACGCCATCGCGCCTCAGATCCGCGAAGACCTGCGCATGACTACGCCGCTGGATGACGCCAATGCGGCGATGGCGGATCGCATTGCCGGGGCCGGCGTGGCGGTGTCTGCCCATGTGCGTCGGGGTGACTATGTGGGCGATGGCAGCTACGCCATTTGCGCGCCAGATTATTATCGCGACGGCGTGGCGCGGATCGCGCAGGAGACAGGGCAGGAGGTGACGTGTTTTGTCTTCTCCAATGATCCGGCCTGGGCGCGGGAGAACCTGTCGCTGGGGGCGGAGATGGTCGTGGTCGACATCAACGACGAAACCAAGGGCCATTTCGATCTGCATCTGCAAACGCTTTGCGATCATCATGTCATCGCCAATTCCACCTTTTCATGGTGGGGGGCGTGGTTGAATGGCAAATCTGGCAAGCGCGTTGTTGCGCCACGCGATTGGTTCGGCCCGGGCAAGCCCGCGAACCCCGACATCTGCCCGCCCGATTGGATCCGGTTGTGACCGATCCAGCCACCGCCACGTTTGTCCCGGAAACGGTGCACAAGCGGGATGTGTTCTCGGAAACCATTTCCGGTCGGTTGGAAGGGGTGGACGATTTCCCGGTCGTGCTGCGACGCTTGGACAGGGTGCCGGGTTATGCCAAGCCGCTCGCTTGGTGGCTGGCGCGGCGCGAAATCCAGGGCCTGAAAGCCGTGCAGGGGATCGAGGGCTGCCCGGTTCTGGTGCGGGTGGACAAGACCGGGCTTTTGCGCAGTTGGACGCAAGGCACGCCGCTGCAATTGGCCAAACCGGCGGATGCGGCGTGGTACCGCGATGCGCGGCGATTGCTCAGGCAGATGCGGCGCGCAGGCGTCACGCACAATGATATCGCCAAGCCGCAGAACTGGTTGATGACGCCCGAGGGCCGCGCGGCTGTGATTGATTTTCAGCTGGCCTCCGTCCATCGCCGCCGGGGCCGGATGTTTCGCGTCATGGCGCGGGAAGATTTGCGGCACCTTCTGAAGCAAAAGCGCGCCTACGCGCCGGAGCTTTTGACGCCGTCAGAAATCAGCATGCTGAACCGCAAGGCGCTTCCGTCGCGGATTTGGATGGCCACGGGCAAGAAGCTTTACAATTTCATCACACGGCGGCTGATGAATTGGTCGGATGGCGAAGGCACCGAGGACCGGATTGAGCGGGAAGGGCCTGCGTTGCGGGCAGCATTAAAGCAGGACGCGCGCGTGACTGACATCGCGCTTTGCACCTATGCGCGGGCGGCGAAAGGGGTCGGTCTCTACGCGTTCGTGGAGACGGCGTTGGAGCGTGATGCCTTGGCGGCGATGATCCCTGACCCAAAGCCGGAATTGATCCAACCCGTGAAGGTGCTTCCGCGAGGAGAACATGGCGCAGTGCGGTTGGATGCCCTGCAACTGATCGCGGCCAACAGGCTGGATGAGCTGGAGCTGTTGATGGATCGTGAGCCGGAGTTGCGCGCCGTGCTGGAGCCGATTGTTGCCACGCGGCTGAACCTGACCGACCGGGTGTTCAAGTAGACACTGCGCGCAGCAGAATTTTCGAAAATTCTGCCTAAGAAAATTCGAATTTTCTTAGGCATTTTCTTCAAAGAAAATGGGGCGCTGAATTACGATTTCGCCTCTTCATTGGCCCGCTGAAATCCTTGCTCGATCGCCTCGCGCAGGCGCTTTTCCAACGTCCGTTGCTTGGCTTCCGAGTAGAATTTCAGCCCGAACATGTCCTTGACGTAAAACGTATCGACCACTTGTTCGCCGTAGGTCGCGATCACCGCAGAATTGACATAGACATTGGCGGCCCCAAACGCGCGGCTGAGGTCGTAAAGCAGGCCCGGCCGGTCGCGGGTGTCGACCTCGATGATTGTGTAAATCTCCGACCCTTCATTGTCGAAGGTGATGTGGGTGGGCACGCGGAACGCGGCCTCCCGTTTCTTGATCTTGTCGCGGGATTTGATCGCCTCGCGGGCCACGACCTCCCCTTTGAGGGTCTTTTCGATCATACTGCGCAGGCGGGGCAGGCGGGCGGCCTCAAACTGATTGCCATCCGCATCCTGAACCCAGAAGGCCGCTGTCGCGAACCCGTCGGCAGAGGTATAGGTGCGCGCGTCGACCACATTGGCCCCGACCAGCGCCAAAGCGCCCGCAAGACGGGAAAATATGCCCGGGTGATCGGCCAGTGCGAAACAGGCGCGGGTGGCATCGCGATCTTCGTCGGGATGCAGGTCAATGCCGATCTCGTCATCCTTGAGGTCGCGCAAAAGCTTCGCAAATTCCACATGGGCGGTGACATGCAGGCCCTGCCAATAGGGCGGGTAATGGCGCGCGGTTTCTTCCTTGAGATCGCGGGCAGGCCAGTCGGAAAGGGCCTCACGCAGGTTGCGTTTGGCATCCGATCCGCGCTGTTCGCGGTTGAGGTCTTCGAGGCCCCCTTCGAGCGCGCGGCGCGTTTGCCGGTAAAGCGCACGAATGAGAGAGGCTTTCCAGTTGTTCCATGTGTTTGGTCCCACGCCGCGGATGTCGCACACCGTCAGCACGCAGAGCAGATCCAGCCGTTCCTGCGTCTGCACCGCCTTGGCAAAATCGCGCACCGTGCGAGGATCGGCGATGTCGCGCTTTTGCGCCATGTCGGACATCAGCAGGTGGTAGCGAACCAGCCATTCGACCGTGTCTACCTCCTTGGCCTTCAGCCCCAGACGCGCGGCCGCTTTGCGGGCAATGCGCGCCCCGAGGATGGAATGATCTTCATCCCGCCCCTTGCCGATGTCATGGAGCAGCAGTGCCACGTAGAGCACCCGGCGATTGACCCCTTCATCAAGGATGGAGGACGCCACGGGCAGTTCTTCGATCAATTCGCGCCGTTCGATGCGGTCAAGCTGGCGGATGCATTGGATGATATGTTCGTCCACCGTGTAGCTGTGATACATATTGTACTGCATCATGGCGCGGATCGGTTCCCATTCCGGGATCAGGGCCGACAGCACCCCCAATTCGTTCATCCGCCTCAGAGCGCGGGCCGGATCGCCATGTTTCAGCAGAAGTTGCAGAAACAGCTTGTTGGTTTCCGGGGTGTTGCGAAAGTCATCATCAATCAGATCCAGATTGGCCGTCACCAGCCGCATCGCATCGGGGTGGATCAAAAGCCCCGTGCGCAGCCCTTCGTCAAAGAGCCGCAACAGGTTCAGCCGGTCAGACAGGAAGGTCGTTTCATCTTCCACCGCCAGCCGGCCATGCACTTCGGCATAGCCATCTTTCATCTTGCGCTTGCGTTTGAAAAGCCGCTGCAGGATCGCCTCTGACTTCACATGGGCAGCTTCCAGTTTGGTCAGGAAGATGCGGGTCAGATCGCCCACGGCCGTGGCGTGGCGGAAGTAATCCTGCATAAAGACCTCAACCGCGCGTTGGCCGCCCGTGGCCGCGTATCCCATCCGTTCGGCCACCTCGACCTGCATGTCGAAGGTCAGTTGTTCGGCGGCGCGACCGGTGGCCAGATGCAAATGGCAACGCGTGGCCCAAAGGAAGTTTTCGGCGGCGGCGAAACGGTCAAATTCCTCTTCGGTCAGCATACCGTGACCGATCAGATCGCGCACCTGATCCACCTGGTAGAGGTATTTGGCAATCCAGAAGAGCGATTGCAGATCGCGCAGGCCGCCCTTGCCCTCTTTCACATTGGGCTCCACCATGTAGCGTTCGCCCTGTTTGATGTGGCGCGCATCGCGTTCTTCCAGCTTGGCCTCAATGAATTCCCGCGCCGTGCCCTCAAACAGGTCGCTGCGCAGCTTATCGCGCAGGGTGTCGGCCAAAGGCGCATCACCAAAGATGAAGCGATTTTCCAAGAGCGCGGTGCGGATCGTGAAATCATCCCCCGCCAGGCGGATGCATTCCTTCACCGTGCGGCTGGCATGGCCGATCTTCAGCTTCAGATCCCAAAGGACATAAAGCGAGGTTTCAATCACGCTTTCGGCCCAGGGGGTGATCTTGTAGGGCGTCAGAAACAGCAGGTCCACATCGCTTTGCGGGGCCATTTCGCCCCGGCCATAGCCGCCCACGGCGAAGACGGCGATGCGTTCACTGTCGGTCGGTGTGGGCAGCGGGTGCACCGCCTCCGAGGCATAGCGCAGTACGGTCTGCACCAGGCAATCGGTGAGCCAGCTGTAGGATCGCGTCGTGGCGAAGGCCGCCATTGGGTTTTCGGCAAATGCGGCGGCAATGGCCGTGCGGCCAGTTTTTTGGGCGGTCTTGAGTGTGTCGACCACGCGGGCGCGTGTTTCGGGGTCTTTGGGATCGCCCTCCGCAAGGGCCGCAGTGATGGCGGCGGACACGGTCGTGTCACTGAAAATCTGTTCTGGATCGCAGATCAGGTTGTCTGGCAGCGGAAGGGCGTCTTTCATGGGCTCAGCACTCGGGCCTTAAAACCCGGGCGCGCCGAAGCTTGTAGGTGCCGGGCTGATCACGACAACTTGCTTGTTTTCAATGGTTGCCACGGCAAGCGCGCGTTCATTGGTGCCATCGGGCAGGAAGCGGAAGACGCCGTTCACGCCCTGGAACCCCGCCGGTTGGGTCAGCGACGTCGTGGTCAGGGCGTCGGATTTGCCAGAGCTGACCAGCGCGCCCACGGCGGCGATCCCGTCATAGGCGAGCCCGGCCAGCGCGTGGGGCGTGTTGCCGTAAGCCGCCTGATAGCGCGTGGTGAACTGTGCGTTGCGCTGGGGATCGGGCAGGGCGAACCAACCGCCCTGAACACCCGGCAGTTCAAGGGTTTGCGGCGGCGTGTCCCAACGGGCAAGGCCGATATACTGCGTCTCTGCCGGGTCAACGCCTGCTTCGGGCAGAAGCTGTGAAAAGAGAGGCAGGGCACCGGCGGTGTTGGCGGTGAAAAAGATCGCATTGGCCTGATTGGTGCGGGATGTGTCGCGGATATTCGGGATCGCGTTGATCACCGCTTGCTGCGAAAATTCATGGGCCACATTGCCGGCGGACACCGCCCCATTGGCCGCGATGGCGCGGTCGATGGCCACTTTGCCCACGCGGCCTGTCTGGTTGTTGGCATACACCGTCATCACGCGGTTTTTGCCTTGGCTGGCGGCATAGCTGACAAGGCGGTTTGCGGTGCTGTCAAAGGTCTGGCCCAGCACGAACAGATTGCCCCCCGCGATGGCCGCATTGTTGGAGAATGCCAGCACGTTGACGCCGCGCGCGTTTGCCGCCTGCGCAGCGGCCGTAGCGCTTTCCCCGCGAAGCGGCCCTATGATGATCTTGGCGCCGTCTGATACCGCCTGCTGGGCGGCTTCCTGCGCCTTGCCGGGGTTGCCCGCGGTGGGGTACACCCGCAGATCAATCTGCACCCCGCTCAGGTCGGTCACGGCCAGACGCGCGGCATTTTCAAGATCCTGCGCCAGACGCTGTTCATTGGTATCCGCCGATCCTTGCGGCACCAGAAGGGCGACGGGCACAGCCGCGCGCGTGTTTATCGACGGGCCCGACCCGCCAAGGCCAATGCCGCCCTGACACGCAGCCAAAATCGCCATCATTGGCAATAGGATCAGCCAAGCCATTAGCTTGCGAAGGCGGGCGAGTTGGGCAAACATGGGTGGTGCTCCGGATAGTCTGTTCTGGCCTTTTATACGACAAAGGACAGGCCCCGCGTAAGGTGGCGCGACTATAACCGTAACCTAGGAGGGGTCCAGTGGGGAATGAGAAGTCGGTTACGCTGGCGTCAGGGCTTTACCTTGTGGCGACGCCCATTGGGGCCGCACGGGATATCACGCTGCGCGCGTTGGATATTCTTGGTTCGGCTGATGTGCTGGCGGCAGAAGACACGCGCACGTTGCGTCGGCTGCTGGACATTCACGGTATACCGCTGGCGGATCGGCGGATTTTCAGTTTCCATGATCACAACGCCAAATCCGCTCTGCCCAAGATTTTGGAAGCGCTGGAGGCTGGAAAATCAGTGGCTTACGCATCAGACGCGGGCACGCCACTGATCTCTGACCCCGGGTATGACCTGACCCGCGCGGTGATTGAGGCGGGGCTGCCCTTGGTGTCTGCGCCCGGACCCACGGCGGCGATTGCGGCGCTGACGCTGTCGGGCTTGCCGTCGGATGCGTTCTTTTTTGCCGGGTTCCTGCCGCCCAAATCGGCCAAGCGAAAATCCGCGCTGGAGGCGTTGGGCGACGTGCCGGGCACATTGGTGTTCTACGAATCGCCCAAGCGGGTGGCGGCGATGCTGGCCGATGCGGCGGAGACACTGGGGCCCGCGCGGGAGGCGGCGGTGTGCCGCGAAATCACCAAGCGGTTTGAAGAAACACTGCGGGGACCCCTCGGGACGCTGGCTCAGGACTTGCAGACACGAGAGCTGAAGGGTGAGGTTGTCGTGCTGGTGGAGCGGGGGGATTCATTGAGTGTTAGCTTTGATGATTTAGAAGGGGAGTTGCGACGGGTTTTGGAGACGGTATCGGTGCGCGATGCGGCGGAGCTGGTCGCGGGTAAATTTGGGCTAAAGAAGCGGGATGTGTATCAACGGGCGCTCTCGCTGAGCAAGGATCGGGAAGACGGCGAATGACAGTTCATGTGGCACCGGATCAAATGCTGGCGACGCGCAAACGCGATCAGGGCGCTCAGGCGTATTTCTCGGGATGTGCTGCGGAGGCTGCGGTTGCAAAAGGATATGTCGCACGGGGATGTGCCCTGCTGGAAAGCCGATGGCGCGGAGATGCAGGTGAAATTGACCTGATTTTCCGCGACGGGGATGAGGTTGTTTTTGTTGAAGTGAAAAAGGCGCGCAGCTTTGAGGTGGCCGCCGAAAGGTTGCGCCCGGCGCAAGCCCGACGCATTCACATGGCCGCCTCAGAGTATCTGGATCACACGCCGGATGGGCAGCTTTCCCTGATGCGATTTGATCTGGCGCTGTGTAACGCGGCAGGCGAGGTCGACATTCGCGAGGGCGCGTTCAGCCATTTCTGATTTGCAGTCACCTTTGCTTTGGACCATGTAGAGGGCGTACGCGCTCGGCTAAAGCATCGGGACACTGCCCATGAAAATCGCCTTTCAGATGGACCCAATCGGTCCGATTGATATTGCTGCAGACAGCACGTTTCGTCTGGCCGAGGAGGCGCAGGCGCGGGGGCATGAGCTGTTTTACTACACCCCCGACCGGTTGGCCTATGACCAGGGCCGTGTGACGGCACGCGGGTGGCCGCTCAGCGTGCAGCGGGTGGTGGGAGATCACTTTACGCTGAGCGACGAACAGGTTTTCGATTTGGCGGAGATGGACGTGGTCTGGCTGCGCCAGGATCCGCCCTTTGACATGTTCTACATCACCACGACCCACATTCTGGATCGTCTGGCCCCTGGCACATTGGTGGTCAACAACCCGTTCTGGGTGCGCAATTATCCCGAGAAACTGCTGATCCTGGATTTCCCCGATCTGATGCCCCCCACCGCCATCGCCCGTGATCTGGACACGATCAAGGCCTTCCGCGCGGAGCATGGCGATATCATCCTCAAACCGCTTTACGGCAACGGCGGCGCGGGTGTCTTTTTCCTGCCGGAGGCCGATCGCAACCTTGGCGCGCTGCATGAAATGTTCACCGGGTTCAGCCGTGAGCCACTGATTGCGCAGAAATTTCTGCCCGAGATCAGCGCAGGCGACAAACGCGTGATCCTTGTGGATGGCGAACCCGTGGGCGCGATCAACCGCATGCCGGCTGCTGGCGAAACCCGATCCAACATGCATGTGGGCGGCACACCTGAAAAGGTGGGTCTGAGCGATCGCGACCGGGAGATTTGTGCCCGCATCGGCCCGCTCTTGCGCGAAAAGGGTCAGGTTTTCGTGGGTATCGACGTGATCGGCAATTACCTGACTGAGATCAACGTGACCTCGCCCACCGGTATTCAGGAACTGGAACGCTTTGACGGGGTCAACATCGCCGCAAAGATCTGGGACGCGATTGAGGCCAAGCGCCCATGAGCCTCGCGCGGCGCGCGCTCAACATTTACTTGCGGTGGTCAGAAAAGCGCCACCTCGCCGTGGCGGCCGATATTGACACGCTGCGGCGCAGTTTCGCCTTTCGCGCGCGGCTGTTCTTTCACGGGCCATTCGGGTCGCGCTATGCATGGGACAGCCTTGGCCCCATCCCGGTGCAATGGGCCATGGCCCGGCGTGTCACGCGTGATAAGGACCCTGTGATCCTGTATTTCCACGGGGGCGGATACGTGTTCGGCTCCACCAACACGCACCGGGCCTTGGCGGCGGCGCTGTCGAAACGCGCGGGCCTGCCGGTTTGCCTGGTCGAATATCGCCTCGCACCCGAACATCCCTTTCCGGCCGCAGTGGAAGATGCCGTTGCGGCGTATGAGGCGTTGTCTGATCGCCCTGTCATTCTGGGTGGGGACAGCGCGGGGGGTGGGCTGGCGCTTGCACTTCTGGCTGAAATCCTGCGCCGGGATTTGCCGCGTCCAAAGGCTGCCTTCGGCCTCTCCCCCTTCACCGACCTGACCTTTTCTGGCGCCAGCATCACGGAGAATGCGGAGAAGGAAGTGATGTTACCGGTGTCTCGCATCGGTGAAATCTCAGAGGCCTATCTGGCCGGGGCCGCGGCGGATGACCCGCGTGCCTCCCCCCTTTTTGCCGATTTCACAGGTGCGCCGCCGGTCTGGATGGCTGCGGGCACGACGGAGATTTTGCGCGATGACACTTTGCGATTGGCGGAACGGATGACGGCGCAGGGCGTCCAAGTGACCGTGGAGGTTGGAAAAAACCTGCCCCATGTCTGGCCGATGTTTCAAAACATCCTGCCAGAGGGGCGCGCGACGCTCTCTCGCCTCGCTAACTGGATTGTGGCGCAGTCGGGTTCAGGCGATAGCTGACAGCCTCCGCCACGTGCGTGCGTGTGACTTGATCCGATCCCGCCAGATCGGCAATAGTGCGCGCCACGCGCAGGACACGGTGATAGCCGCGCGCCGATAATCCAAATTGTTGGGCCACTTTGACAAGAAGATCACGCCCATCCGCGGCGGGGGTGGCAAATTTTGCCAAGGCCTCACCTTCAGCATCAGCATTAAGATGCATATCGTCACTGTCCTTGTACCTGTCGGCCTGAATGTCCCGCGCGTGGGCCACGCGGGCGGCAATGTCGTGCGATCGCTCCCCATCATTTGGCAGGTCCAGATCGGCGAAAGACACAGGCGGGACATCGACGCGCAGATCAAAACGATCCATCAACGGGCCAGAGATGCGGCCAATATAGGTTTCGGCGCATTTGGGGGCCTGGGAACAGGCGCGGTTTGCATCCGTCAGATACCCGCAGCGACAGGGGTTTGCGGCCGCCACCAGCATGAAGCGGCAAGGATAGCGCACATGGGCATTGGCGCGGGCAACCACGACCTCGCCTGTTTCAATCGGCTGGCGGAGCGTTTCCAGCACCTGTCGTGAAAACTCCGGAAATTCATCCATGAAGAGCACACCGTTATGAGCGAGGCTGATCTCCCCCGGAGAGGCGCGGCGTCCGCCGCCGACAATGGCGGCCATGGAGGCGGTGTGGTGCGGTTCGCGAAAAGGGCGTGTGCGGTGGATGCCGCCTTCGGCCAAGACGCCCGCCAGTGAATGGATCATGGAGGTGTCAAGCGCCTCGGCCGGTGACAGGGGCGGCAGGATCGTGGGCAGGCGCGCTGCCAGCATGGATTTGCCGGATCCCGGCGGGCCGACCATCATCATGTGATGTCGCCCGGCAGCCGCAATCTCCAACGCGCGTTTGGCACGTTCTTGACCCTTCACATCGATTAGGTCTCGGCCCGTGGCGTCGACATGCACTTCGCCGGGCTCGGCAGGCGGCAGGGGCGATTGGCCCGTATAATGCCGCACCACATCGGCCAGGGACTGCGCGCCGATGACACGCGCATCGCCCACCCAAGCTGCTTCTGGGCCGGAGGCTTTGGGGCAAAGCAATGTGCGCGCCTCTTCTGCCGCGGTCATGGCGGCGGGCAGGGCACCGGTGACGGGCAGGATGGAGCCATCGAG
>JBCBAT010000013.1:0-91015 GCA_038532355.1 Pseudomonadota bacterium
CCTTTGGCCTGGGCTTGATGTGCATCTGATCTCCACCACCGATGGCTGGGCGCAGTTCGCCGTGGCAGGGCCGAATTCACGCAAGCTTTTGCAGAAGGTGGTCGATAAGGGTTTTGACATTTCCAATGAGGCGTTCCCCTTCATGGCTTGCGGCAAGGTCACGGTGTTTGGCGGCACGCCCGCACGGCTTTTCCGGATTTCGTTCTCGGGGGAGTTGGCGTTTGAAATCGCGGTACCCGCGCGCTTCGGCAATTCGATGATCGAAGGGCTGATGCAAGCCGGTGAGGAATTCGATGCCGTGCCCTACGGCACCGAGGCGCTGGGCGTGATGCGGATCGAAAAGGGGCATTGCACGGCCAATGAACTGACCGGGCAGACCACGGCGCATAACATCGGGTTGGGCCGCATGGTCAGCCAGAAGAAGGAATGCATCGGCAACGTTCTGTCGCAGCGCGAAGAGTTGATCCGCGACGATGACGTCAAGCTGATGGGCCTGCGCCCGGTGGATCCGAGCCGCGGCCTGATTGCCGGATCGCATTTCATCACCAAGGGGGATGAGGCCACCATGGCCAATGATCAGGGGTGGATGACATCTGTCGCGTGGTCGCCCAATCTGGGGCATTCGATCGGGCTCGGGTTCGTGAAATCAGGTGACCAACGCAAAGGCGAAGTGATCCGCGCGGTCAGCCCTGTTCATGGGACTGAGATGGATGTCGAAATCGTCTCCGCCCACTTCATCGATCCAGAGGGGGAGCGGCTTCGTGGCTAAATTCAAACTGGTCTCCGCCCCGCCGCTGGCAGGTTACAAAGAGGTGTTCCGGTCCATCACGCTCTATGCGCCCAAAGACCTGGCGATTGTGAACATGGCCGTGCCACTGGGTGCGGATGCCAAGGCGATGCGGGCGGTCAAGTCAGGCTATGGCGTGGACTTGCCGGACCCGGGCAAATCCGTGGAAACGAAAAAGGGCGCGGCGCGGTTGGTGCGGCTGGCCCCCGATCAGGCCTTCGTCATCTTCACCCATCGCGCGCCGGATGCCGAAGATGTGGTGGCCACGCATGTCAAGAAGGCCATGTACCTGACCGATCAGACGGATGTCTGGACAGGGCTTGCGATCAAGGGCGCGGGTGCGCTGGCGGCGCTCGAACGGGTGTGCCCTGTCGATTTGCATCCCGATGCATTTGCCGTGGGGGATGCCGCGCGCACGGTGATGGAGCATTTGGGCGTTTTGATCATCCGCACGGGCGCGTCAGAGTATCTGCTTTTGTCGGCCAGTTCATCGGCCGGGTCGTTCCTGCATATGCTGGAGACGTCGATCAAGAATGTGACCTGACGGGAACGAAAAAGGGCGCCCCATCGGACGCCCTTTTTTGATTTAACCAGCGGTGCGGTATTCGGTGTCGTCCGTTACCGTGAACTGCCCGCCTTTCAGCTTTTGCAACTTTCCGTGGCGCAGCAGGAGGCCGAAGCTTTTCAAACGATCCTCGCGAGAGAAATCTTCGCTTGAAAATTCATCCAGCTTGCCCATCAGCGTACGGCGGGAAAATTGCGGCAGGCCTTCGACATCTGACACATAGGCCGCTGCCGCCTCCAGCAATTCCGTCAATTCCGTCGCGCCAAGATCTTCGGCAAAGTCGCGGAAGCTGCCGGCATCGCCATGCAGTTCGACAGGCGCGGACATTTGCACCGTGGACACGCGGCGCGGGCGCACCGGATCCTGGGGCATGTCGACACGCTGTTCAGCCACCAATTGCAGCGGTGCCGGGCGTTGGCCTGCGGGGCGTTCTGTGGGTTGGTCAGCGGGACGGCGCGCGCGCGGGCGTGTGGGCATGCGCACTTCGGTCGGCTGCGCATCGCCATCGCTGTCAGACCCGCCCGTGCCGCGCATCGCATCTGCGATATCGGACCGGTAAGCGCCATCATCAGTTTCCCGGCGCAACGCGCTTCCGGCGCTGGTTTCGGCCTGATTGGCCTCAACAGCGGCGCGCAGATGCTGAATGGCATTGCGGCGGCGATTGGCCTCCGGAGTGCTCAGGTGGCTTTTGGCCTCATCGAACAGGCGCGAAATCGGGCGATCCTCATCCAGAACCTGGCTTTTGGGCCGTGTATCGGCGGCAGGTTCATCCATGTCGTCGTCGTCAGCCATGGCCTCTGACGCGTCATCATCTGCGGCAATGCTGTCGGCCAGATCGGCGTCCAGATCGGCCTCAACCTCTGCTTCCAACTCGGCGGATACGGCATCCAGCTCGCTTTGCAGATCGGCCTCATCTTCGGGGCTCAGGATCGCTTCAGCCGGTTCGCTGTCATCGCTGTCTTCCAGCACGTCAAACGCTTCTTCCAGCCCGCCTTCTGCAACGGCGGCTTCGAAATCGCTGCGCTTCATCTTGATGACGCGGGCGCGCAAGGGGCGTGTCTGGATCAGTTCGGGTTCGACATCGGCGTCGGTGCCTTCTGTCCGATCTTCTGCGGTGTTTTCATCGGCATCATCCGGGATCGCATCCGCCAGAAGCTGGGACAGCGTGTCTTCGGCCAGATCCTGAATATCTTCGGCCTCATCTTCGAACGCGGCATCCTGGGACATGCCCAGTTCTTCGGCGACATGGTCCAGCGCATCGTCATGGGCACCGTCTTCCACGATGTCCGAGATGATACGCTCCGGCATCGCCTCAGTTTCGGGGGCATCGGCCATCAATGCCGCATCCAGATCGGACACGGTGTCATTGAGAAAGTCTTGCGCGTGTTCGTCCTCTGAGAATGCATCCGATTCAAAATCGGACGCGCCACCGGCGACAACAGACCGAATGCGACGCAGGCGGGCGGCAACACTGTCGTCATCCTCGTCCTCTGTGGCGGGTGCCGGCGCGGTTTCTTCGACCGGTGTGTCGTCCAAATCGGCTTGGAGAATGTTCTGCAGGGTGGCTTCATCATCGCTATCGGTTGTGTCTGTCGCCTCCTCGGGGGCGGCGATCAACTCATCAACCGGGGCCTCTGCCAGCTCTGCGATGTCTTCTGCTGCCTCTTCCGCTGTGTCCTCAACAGCATCCATGGCCATGGCACTTTCGACCGAGGCGGCAACAGCGTCATCTGCGCTGACCTCATCCTCTTCGATCTCTTCCGGCAGTTCGACCGCGGGCTCAGCGGCCGCCTCTTCCACCGCGGTTGGTGCCTCTTCAGCCACGTCTTCAACAGCAGGGGCAGGCGCGGCCTCTTCGACAGTAACCTCGTCCTGAGTTTCAGGCTCAGCGGCGGGTGCAATGGCCGGGGGCACGTCAGCGCGCAGGTGGATTTTACCTGCATCTTCATGCGCCTCAACGCGGCGGGCGATCTCTTTTTCCGCAATCCGGGCAAGCATGTCTGCATCCGGGGTGGGGGGTTCGGCACCGAAATAGCGATCATCAGCCGCCAGATCGCGGAAATATTCCGCAATGGCTTTCATCGTGTCAAAACTATCGTCGAACCCTTCCAATGTGCATGAAAAGGTCCCGTAGGAAACTGTAAGAATTTTACTATTACTTACCATTTTTTTACTCGCATTTGTGCCTCTGCAAGGAAGTGTTTACCACGCTGGAAAGGACCAAAGCCGCCCGATTCTGGGAATTTTACCGTATCATTTGATGGTCAGAATGTGTTCTTATTCTTAAAATCTAGACAAATGGGGCAAAATAAAAGTGGTTGTCTCAAACCAACACCCCGTCACGCTGATCGGCGGGGGACAGGCCACGGCGGCCGATCTTGATCTTGCGCTGGGTGTCGCGCCTGCGTTGATCGCAGCCGATGGCGGCGCGGACAGTGCGCTGGATTTCGGCCACGTGCCCGCTGCGGTGATCGGTGACTTTGACAGCCTTACAGATAAGGCCCGGGCGGCTTTGCCCGACGGTGTTTTGCATCACGTCTGGGATCAGGATCGCACGGATTTTGACAAGGCATTGGGCGCAATTTCTGCGCCCTTGGTCATCGGCGTGGGCTTTACCGGGGCGCGCCTTGATCACCAGATGGCGGCGCTCAACACGCTTGTGCGGTTCCCGGATCGGCGCTGTGTTTTGCTGGGCGCCCATGAGGTTGTGTTCTTATGCCCGCCTTCTTTTCGCCTTGATATGGAGGCGGGTGCGCCTGTGTCGCTCTTCCCGATGGGCGCGGTGGAGGGGGTGTCGGATGGCCTCAAGTGGCCCATAGGCGGTTTGCATTTCGCCCCGGATGGTCAGGTGGGCACCTCGAATGCCGCAACCGGCGCGATTGATATCGCCGTCACTGCGCCCAAAATGTTGCTGATGCTGCCACGCGATGTGTTTTCAGATGCGGTGGAGGCCCTGATGCGCACATCTGCGCATTGGTAGATGGCTCAGCCGCTTTGGGGCGTCGTGTGAGGGGCCTCTGTCTCAGCAGTTGGGCACATTGACGGCCAGCCCGCCCAGCGATGTTTCCTTGTAGCGTTCCATCATGTCCTCGCCCGTCTGGCGCATCGTTTCAATGCAGACATCCAGCGACACAATGTGCGATCCATCGCCCCGCAAGGCGAGGCTGGCAGCGGTGACGGCTTTCATGGCCCCCAATCCATTGCGTTCGATACAAGGCACCTGCACCAGCCCTTTGACGGGATCGCATGTCATGCCGAGGTGATGTTCCAATGCAATCTCAGCCGCATTTTCAATCTGCTCCGGCGTGCCGCCCATCACGGCGGCCAAACCAGCCGCCCCCATGGCGGCGGCGCTGCCCACCTCTGCCTGGCACCCGGCTTCCGCGCCGGAGATGGAGGCGTTGTGCTTCACCAGCCCCCCGATGGCGGAGGCCGTCAGCAAGAATTCCTCCACCTGCCGCGTCGTGGCACCCGGCACATGATCCAGCCAGTACTTGATCACCGCAGGCACTACGCCGGCCGCGCCATTGGTGGGGGCGGTCACCACCTGCCCACCGGCGGCATTTTCTTCGTTCACGGCCATGGCGTAGACGGCGATGTAGTCATTGATCAGGTGCGGCGCGCTCAGGTTTGCGCCACGTTCCGCCATCAGCGCATCATGGATGCCCTTGGCCCGGCGGCGCACCTGCAATCCACCGGGCAGGATGCCATCGGTGCTGAGACCGCGTTCGATACAGGCATTCATCACATCCCAAATGCGGGCCACGCCTGTGTGCAGATGATCGGCCCCACTGCGGCTGATTTCATTGGCGCGCTTCATGTCGCCGATGGATTTGCCGGAGGTCTGCGCCATTTCCAACATCTCTTCGGCATTCTGGAACGGGTACGGCACAGGCGCACCCGGATCGGTGTTGCGCCCGGCGGCCAGTTCATCCGCCGTCATCACGAACCCGCCGCCGATGGAATAATATGTCTCTTGCAGGGTCACATCGCCTTGGGCATCGGTGGCCGACAGGATCATCCCATTGGCATGCCCCGGCAGGCGCGGGCCATAATCGAAGCTAAGGTCCTCACGCGGGTTGAAGATCAGCTCACCCAAGCCCGGCGGCGCGATGCGGTCCGTGGCGCGGATTTGCGCCAAGAGCGCCTCTGATTTTTCGTGGTCATAGCTGTCGGGCAACACACCGGCGAGGCCCAGAATGGTGGCGCGATCGGTGGCATGGCCCACACCGGTGAAGGCCAATGAGCCGTGTAGCGATGCTTTCACCCCGTGAAATTCAAAGGGCGAGGCGCGCATCAGGTCCAGAAACCGACCAGCGGCCACCATCGGCCCCATCGTGTGAGAGGATGACGGGCCGATCCCCACCTTGAACATATCGAAGACAGACAGGAACATTACATCACGCGGCCTTTGGGCGGTGTCGGGTGGATCGGGTTGGTAAAGGGCGTTGGCCCCAATCCTTCAGCAGATATGGCCGCGCGGGTGCAGTCACAAGCCTCCAGCCGTTCGGCCATGGCATGAAGGTGCGGCCACGCTGATATCTGGCACCACTCCTTTGGTTCATCCACCGGGTATAGCATGCACCACCGGCAAACGCAGGCCACATAGACATCGACAATGGACAGATACGTGCCCAGCCCGCCCCCTTGTGTGGCATAGGCCGCCTCCAACAGATCAAGGTGACGACGAAATTCACCCTGCAGATGGCCGCGCATCGTGGCATGTGGTGCGCTGTCTTCTCCAAGATACTGGCCTGGGTAGAACCGCATCCGCGCTGTCACATGCAGGGTGTTGGAGGTGAAGAACAGGTATTTCAGAAACCCCGCGCGGTCAGGGTGATCGGGTGCTGGGGCCATTTTGCCATGCCGGTCGGCCAGCCAAAGAAGGATCGCGGCCGTTTCAAAGATGGGACCATCTGGCGTTTCCAGCGCGGGGATCAGCCCGGCGGGATTGATCTTGCGAAAGGCCGCGGATTTGTGCGCGCCCGCAACTCGATCCACCAGCACTGGGGCATAGGCCACGCCCATCTCCTCCAGCGCAAGCCGGATGACGAGGGAGGCGTTGTCAGGCACCCAATGAAGGCGATAGCGATCTGTCATGGTGAGGGGGATAGGCCATTTCCACCCAGGCCATCTGCCTGAAAACGACAGAAATCTCGAATGCAGCGAAAGCGCCGTGCGCCGGACGCGGGCGGATTAACCAATGAGAAAGGGAAAGATCGACGCAGAATTATCTAAAAGCTATTTAAGATTTTAAGAAATTCGTTTGTAGCTCTGTAGTGGATGATCCTGATGGCCGATCTTGTAAAAGCCCTTCGCATTTTGAACGTCACGCCTGATGACGACGCGGAGACGATCCGCAAGGCATGGCGCGCGTTGGTGCGGACCTATCGCCCGGACACCGCGCGCCGCGATCCTCTGTTGGCCAGCAAGACACTCGCCGATATCAACACCGCGTTTGAGGCCGTCTGCGCTTGTGACACCGGCGCTTTGGAAAAACTGCGGTCTGATATCGCGGCACAGCGTAAACGGGCAGAGCAAAAGCGCCGCGAGGCCATGAACCGGTTGAAAAATGCTCAAGTGAAGCGGGCGGCGGTAGAAGACGTCGCGGAAAGCTCCCGCCGCAAGACCACAATGGCGGATCGCTACCGCGCGCAGGTGCGGCAGGTGCAAGCGGTCACGGGCAACACATCCACGATCGACCGGGCCGAAAAAGGCTTTCACGAAGCGATGGGGATCTGTTCGCTGTTGAACTTCGCGCAGGTCCGGTCTTCCTACGTGTGATGGCTTCAGACGGGTGAGAAAACGCGCATGGGTGCGGCTTGCCCGCGCAGCCCGTATTCCCCGTGATCAGTGAAATCATCTGACAGCAAGCCGCGCACCCGGTCGGATAGAAGAAGCGGCTGGCCCAGTTCTTTGCACAGCCCTTCGATGCGGCTGGCGGCGTTCACCGCCGACCCGATCACCGTGAAATCCAGCCGCTGTGGCGCGCCCACATTGCCAAAGAACACGCGCCCTTTATGCAGCGCAATGCCGCTTCCCAAGGGGCGCCAATTTTCGATCCCGGGCAGGGCGTCGGCGTTTTGGTTCATCTGTTCTATCCCGCGCAGCGCGTCTTGCGCGGCGCAAAACGCGGCCTCTGCCGCCGCAGTGGGGCTGTCGAAATGGGACAGCTCAAAGACCACCAAAAGCCCGTCGCCGATGAACTTCAGAACTTCGCCACCCTTTGACATCGCCGCCTCGGCCAGGATCGCGAAATAGTCATTGAGCAGCTGGGTGACATCTTCGTTGCTCAGCCGATCTGACAGGGACGTGAAGCCGCGCAAATCCGACACCCAAATGATCGCATCCATGGAGGCCCCGGCCCCACGCCCAATCGTGCCATTGGCCACCCGCGTTCCCGCCTGTTCGCCCAGATAGGTGGTCGCGATGTTGCGTGAGATCAGCATGACAATGTGGCGTTCCACATGCAGGGCGAAAATCTGCAACAGCTTTCGGATATGGGCGAACGTGTCCTCACCAAAGCCACCGTTGGCCCGGGTCGCAAGCGATACCGCGTTGTGATAAGTGCCACCGGTCGACAGCGGCTCTGTCACGTATTCGGTGAAGCCATCGTCGAAAAGCTCCTGCATGATGGAACTGTCACCGCGCGCCTCTGCATCCGTTATGTTCACGCGAAAGCGTTCGCCGTGGTCGATCACGCGGGACAGCGGATTGCGTTTGTAGGCAGTCGTCTCCCGCGATCGGGCTTCAACCTGCAATTCATCACAAATCATGTCCCGCACGCTCCAGATCCAGGCGTAGCCGTAAAGCTGGGGGTGCAGTGTCCCGATATGCAGCGTGGCGCGGTCGATGTCCAAACCGGCATTTTGCATCCTGCTGAAAAACGCCTCACACAGCGCGCCGAGGCAATCTTCGCCGTTGGCATCGTGGAAAAGCCATTGCTCAACGCTCCGGGCGGCGTCTGCAGGGTGATCGCCAAGGTCGAACCACCGACGCTCATTCAGGGTCACGCCTTGGGTATAGCTGCGCGGTTCAGTCGGGATGTCGTGTATGCGGCCATTGGGGCCGCGACGGGTTTGAATGCGGACGGGCATGTGTGGCGCCTTCCTGGCGAATTATTTTCGATTTGTTTCATGTTTATTCTGCTGGGTCCCTGCAGGGAAGACAGTGATCGGTCATCGGCAGAACTCACGTAGCAAGCCCTGCGCGATGCAGTGCGCTTGGCAGGCCCCGGCGTGGCGACCCGGCCTTGTTCTAGGGCGGTTTATCGTGACGTGTCGCTGTGTGACTGAGCAACGCGGCGAGGTTGAACAATCGCCATGCCCTGGGTGGGGCCTGGCGAGCGCACGGCGGGCTGCGCCCTTGATTCCGCGCGCCATGCGCTGTGACAATGTCTTTGGAAAGGTGGTCATGTCATGCCGAACCATCCGGCGTTTTTCAGATGCACAGGCTAAAGGCGCGTTTGCCCCTCGCGCCCCTTTGTCAAAAGCTCTATAACAGCGGCGTCATAGTCTGGGGAGACGCTGCCATGTCC
Source organism: Pseudomonadota bacterium (assembly GCA_038532355.1). Classification (GTDB taxonomy): domain Bacteria; phylum Pseudomonadota; class Alphaproteobacteria; order Rhodobacterales; family Rhodobacteraceae; genus Roseovarius. The sequence goes on from JBCBAT010000013.1 coordinate 8,890, forward strand.
GGGGAATTGTCACCAATCGACAAAGCGAAATTCGTCGCCGCCAAGCGATCTATCGACTATGTCGAAGACGGGATGCGCGTGGGTCTTGGCACGGGCAGCACCGCCGCTTGGATGGTGCGCTGTCTGGGGGAAATGGTGCGTGAGGAAGGGCTGAACATTCGCGGTGTTCCCACATCCACCCGCACGGCGGAACTCGCCCGTGATGTGGGGATTGAGGTGATCAGCCTCGATGAAGCCAAGTGGCTCGATATCACCATCGACGGCGCGGATGAATTTGACCCTGATCTCAACCTGATCAAAGGCGGCGGCGGGGCGCTCTTGCAGGAAAAGATTGTCGCGACGGCCAGCGACCAGATGATCGTGATTGCCGATGTGGGCAAAGAGGTGGGCACGCTGGGCGCTTTCCCCTTGCCGGTGGAACTGATCCCCTTTGGATGGCAAACCACCAAAAGCCTGATTGAGGAATTCCTGATCTCCATGGATGTGCTGCGCCGGGATACCACGCTGCGCATGAACGGGTCGCAGCCTTTCGTGACGGATGAAGGCAACTACATCCTTGATCTGCATCTGGGCCGGATCGGCAACGCGCGGCAGCTGGCCAGTGTGCTGAACCAAATCCCAGGCGTGGTTGAAAACGGGCTGTTCATGGATATCTGCGACATTGTCGTTCTCGGCCATGGCGATGGCCGGGTTGAAACGCGTGACATCAACGAAGGCACTGTGGAAGAGGATCGGCTGGATTTCGTGGAATCTGACAATCTCTTCTCTGACATGCAGGACTAAACCATGGCATTTGATTACGATCTTTTCGTCATTGGCGGCGGATCGGGCGGCGTGCGCGCAGCCCGTGTGGCGGCGGCAACGGGGGCACGCGTCGGCATCGCGGAAGATGACCGGTATGGCGGCACCTGTGTGATCCGGGGCTGCGTGCCCAAGAAATTCATGGTCTTCGCCAGCGGCTATCCCGACGGCATTGAGGATGCGCGCGAATACGGTTGGTCCGTCGATATGGGCGATTTCGATTGGCCCCATTTTTCCGGCAAACTGAATGCCGAACTCGATCGCTTGGAAGGCGTCTATCGCAAGATGCTCAAGGGCAGCGATGTGACCGTGTTCGATGCCCGGGGCAAACTGTCTGATCCCCACACGGTGGAGCTTTCGACTGGGGAAAGCGTGACCGCCAAACATATTCTCATTGCAACAGGCGGCCACCCGGTGCGCCCCGATATCCCGGGGGCAGAGCTGGGCATTGTCAGCGATGATATCTTCCACCTCGAAAAACTGCCCAAACACCTGCTGATCATCGGCGGCGGCTATATCGCCTGCGAGTTTGCCTGCATCATGAACGGTCTGGGTGTAGAGGTGTGCCAATTCTACCGCGGCGCGCAGATCCTGCGTGGTTTCGATGATGAGGCGCGCGGCCTCGTGGCCGAGGAAATGTTGCAAAGCGGGATCGACCTGCGGCTTGGCACCAATATCCTCGAAGTGAGGGATCACGAAGACGGGTTTTGGGTGAAGGCGACCAACGGGTCCGAGAAAGTGTTCGATCAAGTGCTCTTTGCCACCGGGCGCGATCCCAACTCAAAAGATTTGGGCCTGGAAGAGATCGGCGTTGAAATTGGCCGCCGGGGTGAAATCGTGGTGGATGAGTACAGCCAGACATCTGTTCCGTCGGTCTACGCCATCGGGGATGTGACCAAACGGATTGAACTGACGCCTGTTGCGATCCGGGAAGGCATGGCGTTTGTGGAAACCGTGTTCAAAGGCAACCCCACGCCCGTGGATCACGAATTGGTGCCATCCGCCATTTTCACGCAGCCTGAAATGGGCACCATCGGCATGACAGAAGAAGAAGCCCGGGATTCTGAGCCGATCCATGTCTACGCGACATCTTTCAAGCCGATGCAACAGAACTTTGCCGGGCGGTCCAATCGTGTGCTGATGAAATTGATCGTCAGTCAGGAAACACGCAAGATCCTGGGTTGTCATATCGTCGCGCCCGCGGCGGGCGAAATGATCCAATTGGCGGGCATCGCCGTGAAAATGGGGGCCACGAAAGAGGATTTTGACAGGGTATGTGCGGTTCACCCCACCATGTCCGAAGAGATCGTAACCCTCAAAGAGCCGGTCAGAAGCGCTTGAAAATTGCGCGATACTACACAGTTTAAGGAACAAGGCCGATCACGGCAGGTTAACAAAGGATACACACACATGGCTGGAAATTCTGGCGGCCCTTGGGGTGGCGGAACGGGCGGCGGAAATTCAGGCGGCGGGGATGACGACGATCGCCGCGGCAATAACGGTGGCCGACGCCCGCCAGAGCGCCCGCAACAAATGCCTGAAATCGATGAACTGGTCCGTAAGGGGCAGGATCAACTGCGCGTCCTTATGGGCGGTCGTGGCGGTTCGGGCCGCACAGGCGGCACTGGCGGCGATGGCGGGCCAACCTTCGGGCGCGGGACGTTTATCATTGGTGGCCTCATTGCTGTTGTGCTTTGGGCCGCGGCCAGTTTCTACACGGTGAAGCCGGAAGAACAGGCGGTGCAGTTGTTCCTTGGTGAATATCACTCCACCAAGAACCCAGGTTTGAACTTCGCGCCATGGCCGGTGATGACACACGAAAAGCTCGCCGTGACGCGGGAACAGAACGAAGATATCGGCGTCGGTGGACGCGGGTCTGAGGCTGGTCTGATGCTGACGGGTGATGAAAACATCGTCGATATTGATTTCCAGGTGGTCTGGAACATCAACGACCCGGCAAAGTTTCTGTTCAACCTGCGCGACCCGCGCCAGTCGATCCGCGCTGTGTCTGAATCGGCCATGCGAGAGATTATCGCGCAATCCAATCTGGCGCCGATCCTTAACCGGGATCGTGGTGTGATTGCATCGCGCCTTGAGGATCTGATCCAGCTGACGCTTGATAGCTATGACAGCGGCGTCAACATCATCCGCGTGAACTTTGACAAGGCCGACCCGCCGCAGCAGGTGATTGATTCCTTCCGCGAAGTGCAGGCCGCTGAACAAGCCCGTGACCGTCTGGAAAAAGAGGCTGATGCCTACGCCGCACGTGTCCTCGCCGAAGCGCGTGGTCAGGCTGCGCAGACCTTGGAAGAGGCCGAAGGGTATCGCGCACAGGTCGTCAATGAGGCTGAAGGTGAAGCAAGCCGCTTCACTGCCGTTCTGGGTGAATATCAGAAAGCGCCGGAAGTGACCCGCAAGCGTCTCTACTTGGAGGCGATGGAAGAGGTGCTTGGCGATATTGACAAGATCATCCTCGATGATGCCGCCGGTGGGGCGCAAGGCATTGTGCCGTACCTGCCGCTCAATGAACTACGCCGTCCGGCGGGAGGTCAGTAAGATGAAAAAGACAACCTTTATCCTTCCCATCATCGCGGTGATCATTGCCACTGCCTTGTCCTCGATCTTCATCGTGGATGAACGGGAAAAGGCACTGGTTCTGCAGTTTGGTCAGATCAAGCGTGTGAAAGAAGATCCCGGTCTGGCGTTCAAAATTCCGCTGATCCAGGAGGTCGTGCGCTATGATGACCGTATCCTGAGCCGCGATATTGACCCGCTCGAGGTCACGCCGCTGGATGATCGCCGTTTGGTGGTCGACGCATTCGCCCGGTACCGGATCACGGACGTGGAACGCTTCCGTCAGGCCGTGGGTGTCGGCGGTATCGCCTCTGCCGAAGATCGCCTGGACTCGATCCTGCGCGCGCAGACACGGGAAATCCTGGGTTCTGTGGCCTCCAACGACATCCTCAGCTCGGATCGTGCGGCTTTGATGCTGCGCATTCGGAACGGGGCGGTGACACAAGCCAATGAGCTGGGGATTGAGATCATCGACGTGCGTCTGAAGCGTACCGACCTGCCCAGCCAGAACCTTGATGCGACCTTTGCGCGGATGCGGGCCGAACGGGAACGAGAAGCTGCCGACGAAATCGCCCGTGGTAACGAGGCCGCTCAGCGTGTTCGTGCGCAGGCCGATCGAACCAATATCGAAATCGTCTCTGAGGCCACGCGCGAATCTGAAATCATCCGAGGTGAGGCTGACGCGAACCGCAACGCGATCTTTGCGGACGCCTTTGGTGCGGATCCAGAATTCTTTGAATTCTACCGGTCGCTGAACGCCTATCGCCGCGCGCTGCCGGGGTCCAACTCGTCTATGGTGCTGTCGCCGGATAGTGAATTCTTCAACTATCTGCGGTCAGATCAAGGTGCTGCGGCTATTGAACGGGCCAGAACACCGTCTGGTACCACCGGGGCTGGCACAGCCCGGGCTGCCCAGTAAAGGGCTGCGAGTGCATGGAATACGTGCTTCTGGCCCTCGGGCTGGTGCTAATTCTGGAGGGGCTGGTGTACGCACTGGCCCCTTCTTTGATTGAACAAATGCTGGCCGCCCTGCGCGACCTCAGCGTTGAGGCCCGCCGCCTGATCGGCTTTTTCTGCATCGTGATGGGGTTGATTTTCGTCTGGTGCGCGCACCAGTTGGGCGCATGACCGGGCCTGTGCTATACCTGTTAACAATCGTTTCACATAGCCGTGACAATCATAACTGGACTTTGCGATCGGGCCATGCGTTCCTAAATGCTAGGGCAGAGGCAAAAATTCCCGACCCATAAGGCCGGAGAAACCGGAGGAATATCCATTGAACGCAAACACACGCTCCCTTTCTTTTGATCAACGTATTGCCGCGCGTGGCTTTTGGCTCACGCTGCTGGCAAGCGTGCTGATCCTGGCGCAAGCCATCGCCGCACAGGCGCGGCCCGAAAGCTTTGCCGATCTGGCCGAAGGGGTCAGCCCGGCTGTGGTGAACATCACCACCTCAACCGTCGTGTCTCAAAGCACGAACCAATCCCCGATTGTTCCCGAAGGGTCCCCCTTTGAGGATTTCTTCCGCGAATTCCAAGATCGCAATGGGGATCGCCCGCGGCGCAGTTCCGCGCTCGGCTCTGGCTTTGTGATTTCCGAAGACGGGTATGTTGTTACCAACAACCACGTGATCGAAGCCGCCGACGAGATCATCATCGAATTTTTCACCGGAGAAGAGCTGGAAGCCACGCTGATCGGCACCGACCCCAAGACAGACATTGCGCTGCTCAAGGTCGATGCGGATCAACCGCTGCCCTTTGTTAGCTTCGGGGACAGTGATACTGCCCGTGTGGGCGATTGGGTGATCGCCGTGGGCAACCCGCTGGGCCAGGGGTTTTCGGTCAGCGCCGGTATCGTATCCGCGCGCAACCGGGCGCTCAGCGGCACCTATGATGACTACATTCAAACCGATGCCGCGATTAACCGCGGTAACTCCGGCGGGCCGCTTTTCAATCTTGAAGGGGAAGTTGTGGGCGTGAACACCGCGATCCTCAGCCCCACGGGCGGGTCCATCGGCATTGGCTTTTCCATGGCGTCCAACGTGGTGACCCGCGTGGTCGATCAGCTGCGCGAGTTCGGTGAAACCCGTCGCGGTTGGCTGGGCGTGCGCATTCAGGATGTCACTGATGATGTGGCCGAAGCCATTGGTCTGGATGAGGTTGCAGGTGCGCTCGTCACTGACGTGCCCGAAGGCCCGGCAGAGGATGCCGGCATGCTGGCCGGTGACGTGATCCTCAGCTTCGATGGTGCCGATGTGGCCGACACGCGCGGCCTTGTGCGCCGGGTGGGCAACACCGAGGTGGGCAAAACCGTCCGCGTCGTCGTTTTCCGCGAAGGCCAGACACAGACGCTGAGGGTGACGCTGGGCCGCCGTGAAGTCGCAGAAGGCGTGATCCCCGCAGCGCAACCCGGGTCCGACGACAGTGCAGAACCGGAAGAGCAGGTATTCCTTGGGCTGACGCTGACGCCTGTCAGCGACGAACTGCGTGAACAGCTGGAACTGACGGATGATGCTGCGGGTCTGGTCGTGACTGACGTGGATACCCTGTCAGAGGCCTATGAAAAAGGCATGCGCGCCGGTGATCTGATCACGGAAGCGGGCCAGCAAAGCCTGCGCACCGTGTCTGATCTGGAAGAGCGCATCACCGAGGCGACAGATGCCGGGCGCAAATCCCTGCTTCTTCTGGTGCGCCGTGGCGGCGATCCGCGTTTTGTGGCCCTGTCGCTTGACGCAGAAAACTGACCAACCGCAATAAACACACCAAGGGCGCCCAATCGTGGCGCCCTTTTCATTTCAAGACCACGCATTCTTTAAAAGAATGCGGTCGAAGTCTTTTAAAGACTTCGTTTACACCGGAAAGGGAAACGGCTTGGTATCCTTGCGCAGATAAAGAGGGTGCTTTGCTGACCCGTCCTGATTGAGGCCGAGGCATTGCAGCGGCTTGCCGCTGTCCGCCATCGCGCGGATCACGGTATCCAGCACGCTGTGATGGCGCTTGTGCAGCTTGCCGTAGGCCATGATGATCAGGTCCGCCTCCGCCGCCATGTCCCGCAACACAGGCACGTTGTCTGCGCTACAGGCCTCAGCCGGGTCATGCGGGATGTCCTTGGGCGATGTGGCCCGCCAATCCAGCACATTGCCTTTGAGATACCGCGTAAAGCCCCAGTCTTGGGCAAACATCAATTCGCGATGACAGGTTGGGTCCGATACATCCGCGGCTGCCACCGACGGGTTCATTCCCACAAACAGCACGGCGCGAGGGGCCTTGCCTTGGGGCGTCCAATCGCGGGTCAGCGCTTGTCGATACCGACCGCATGCAGAGAATCGCGCGCCGCCAATAACACCGTCGGGCAACTTGATCCGCACCTTGCCGCCGGGGTTGTGCAGGTCGTCGGGCGCGGTCACGATCCGTCCCCGAAATTGAACACGCGCGCAGGGTCCAATTGGCCCGCACGAAACCGTCCGATTGCCACCGGCTGGTCGCCGCAGGCCGCCCAGCATTCTGCGCCAAATTCCACATCATAGCCCACAACCGGCGCGGCATTGCCGTTGCGCAGCCGCGCGGCCGCCTCGTCCGAGCAGGTGACGCGGGGCAGATCGGCCAGCCCCAGCTCCACCGGCAGCAGATGGTCGTCCAATTCGGGCGTCCGCGCCATCGCCTCGATCTGCTCCACGCTAAGGCCCTCGGCAGCTTTGAATGGCCCCGACCAGATGCGCCGCAGCCAGGCCACATGCCCGTGACAGCCCAGCGCCTCCCCCAGATCCCGCGCGATGGAGCGGACATAGCCACCTTTGCCGCAGACCATTTCCAGCGTGACATGATCGTCATCGGGCCGGTCCGTCAGCAGCAATTCGTCCACCCAAAGGGGCCGTGCCGCCAGGTCCATTTCCTCGCCATCGCGGGCGCGTTTATAGGCGCGTTCACCGTCGATCTTCACCGCAGAAAACTGCGGCGGGACCTGTTCGATATTGCCCAGAAAGGCGGGCAGGGCGCCCTTCACCTCCGCCTCAGACGGGCGCAAATCAGACCGGTGAGTTACCTCACCTTCCGCGTCATCGGTGTTGGTCCGCAGGCCAAAACGAACCGAAAACTCATAGGCCTTCAAAGCATCGGTCACATAAGGCACCGTCTTCGTCGCCTCGCCCAGCGCCACGGCCAGAACACCCGTTGCCGCCGGATCCAGCGTGCCCGCATGGCCGGCTTTCTTCGCCTGCAACGCCCAGCGCACCTTGTTCACCACAGCGGTCGATGTGATGCCTTCGGGCTTGTCCACCACCAACCAGCCAGAGATATCGCGGCCCTTGCGCTTGCGTGCCATGTTTTGTCCTGCATTTGCGTGAGCCTGCGGGCTACCAACCCCGGCGGGATGCGTCAATCGCCGCGGGTCACAACGCCCACAATCGGCCCCATGGGAAAGCCCGCATCATGGCGGTTCAACGCAGGCGCATAGAGGCGAGAGATATTGCCATCAAAGTAAAGCGCCTGGGGCGTGCGTAGATGATCGCGAAAGAGCGACCCGAAGGCGTGGAAATTCACCGGCTCTTCCGAGATGACAAACCACGCCGTGCGCCCATCGGCAGAGGTCCCGACGCCGTTGCGAATGAACGTGCTGTCAGACCCTTCCAGAAACCGCGGATGCAGCGCCCCGTCGATCACTAGCATGGGCCCCGATTGCGTGGCATAGCGGCAGGCGGGCGCCTCTCGATCAAAACGCCGGCTTTCCATTACGCGCGCCGCCCCGTCCTGGACGCAAAACACGCCGTTGGGCAAAAGCCCGAAATTGCCCGGCCCATCGGCGGTAATCAGGGCGGATTGTTCCTGCCCGTTTTCCACGTAATGCCCGACCGGGCTGCGATCTGAATGATACATGCCCGCGTTCATGGCGAGCGCCAGTGTTTCACCGGATTTTTCCAGCAACTGATCGACCTTGCCAAATGTCCCCAGCGTCGACCCATTTTCCGGGTCGGTCAGGAACAGGCGGATGTCGTCAACGGCGGCATCCACGCGGCAGATGGTGTAGCTTGCGCCGTCGTAGGAAACGGTATCACAAGCCGATGCCGGAACGGGCATAAGCGCCAGCGCTATGGCCCAAAGCCGCATCATCCTTCTGTATCCCGGCGCACGGCGTCCTGTTCAAAGAGGCGACGTGTTTCATCCAGTTGGTCAAATGTCTCATCAATCCGGAACCGCAAATCGGGCGCGAACTTCAACGCCAGCTTCTTGCCGATGATGCGGCGCAGCTCACTTTTGTTTTTGGCCAGCAGGTCAATCACATCCTCACGCCCTTCACCGCCCAGCGGCAGCACATAGGCGGTGGCGATCTTGAGGTCGGGCGACGTGCGCACCTCCCCCACTGTCACAGACAGCCGGTTGAGGTCAGGATCGTGGATATCACCGCGGGCCAACACCTCTGACAAAGTGCGGCGGATCAATTCGCCCACGCGCAATTGGCGCTGCGATGGCCCGGGTCCGTCATGGAATTTGTTCTTAGCCATGGGTGTGCATCTAAGGCGTGCGTGATCCTTTGCCAAGATGGAACGGGTAGGCTAGGGAAGGCCAAGCAAAAGGATGTAGACAATGGCAGATTTGCCCGGCCTTGTGGTCACCGGCGCGTCTGGCCGCATGGGCCAGATGCTGATCAACACAATCAATGCCTCCGACAAGGCGCAGCTGATCGGCGCTCTGGAACGCCCAGGCCACCCTTGGGTAGGCCAGGATGTGGGGCAGGCGATGGGCGGTGCGGCTATGGGCGTGACGGTCAGCGATGATCCCCTGAGCGTCATCGCCAAAGCCCACGGCATCCTTGATTTCACCGCCCCCGCCGCCACCGTGGAATTTGCTGCGCTGGCCGCGCAGGCGCGTTGCGTGCATGTGATCGGCACCACTGGCATGACAGATGATGATCTGGCGAAAATCAAAGCCGCCGCGCGCCACGCCACCATCGTGCGCGCAGGCAACATGAGCCTTGGCGTGAACCTTCTGGTGCAACTGACCCGGCAAGTCGCCGCCGCGCTGGATGAAGATTACGATATTGAAGTGATTGAGAGCCATCACAACCAAAAGGTCGATGCGCCCTCCGGCACCGCCTTGATGCTGGGGGAGGCGGCGGCAGACGGCCGGGGCGTGTCACTTGAGGATGCTGCTGATCGGGCCCGTGACGGCATCACCGGTGCGCGAGAGCCCGGCAAGATCGGCTTTCACGCCATTCGCGGGGGCGACATCGTGGGCGAACATGACGTGCTGTTTGCCGCAGCCGGCGAACGCATCACCCTGCGCCACGTGGCCTCTGACCGGGCGGTATTTGCCCGCGGCGCGCTGAAGGCCGCGCTTTGGGGGCAGGGCAAGAAGCCCGGGGAATATGATATGCTGGATGTGCTGGGCCTCACGCCCGGCTGACATTCCCGTGAACACCAAGCCTTAAGAGTGATCCGGTATCTGGCGCACCGCGTAGAAAGCGTAACCAGACGGGGATGATCACATGCGACTTCTTTTACTTGCCTTGGCAATTTTGATGTTGGCACCGGGCCTGAATGGCACCGCAAAAGCCGAAGGGTTTCAGCAAATCCAAAGCAAATCCACGTTCGTGTCCTTGATGAACGGGCGGGAATTGACGCGGTTTGGGATCAACCTGGTTGTGACACCCGATGGGCGGATTGATGGCCGCGCCTTTGGTCGTGACGTAACTGGCGCGTGGCGATGGCAGGGCGGATATTTCTGCCGGGATCTTTACTGGGGACAGCGGGATCTGGGCGCGAACTGCCAGATGGTCAAGCGCCAGGGCCGGACGATCCGCTTTATCTCTGACAAAGGCGCGGGTGAATTTGCCGATCTGCAACTCAAAGGCGGCTGATACCGCCTAGAAGTCGATCGCGAGACCGCCTTTTTCCCAATCGCCATAGCGCACAGGCTCCGGCCCTTTACGACCGCCCAATTCTTTTGGGCGTTCGATTTTGTCGGCTTCCTTGCGCCGCTCTTCGGCCTCAGCCAAAGCGCGTTGGGCGGCGGGGGGCAAATCCTTTTTCGTATCGCTCATGGTAAGCCTTTCGTGCGGGTGATGCCCCTGATATATGCCGCGCCGGACATGTCGCCAAGGAAATCAGCATGAGTGAAACCGCCGCGCCCGCCCGCAAGGCCGCAATATACCTGCTGAACGGCGTGCTGATCGACCATCGGCAATTGTCCGAGATGATCGAGAAAGGCGCGCTGGATCGCTACAGCCCACAGGATCGCGCGCGCGGTCAACGGCTGGCGGTGGATGTGCTGCGGGGGCTGGAACGGGCCGACCGGCTTCTGGACCGCTTCTTGCGCAAACGTCCTCAGCCCAACATCCGCAACATCCTGCGCCTCGGCACGGTGGAGCTGTGTCAGGGAGGGGCAGCCTACGGCGTGGTGGCCGACATGGTGGCGCTGGCGGGTGGGCATCACAAGAACAAGCAACTCAGGGGCATGATCAACGCCGTGTTGCGCCGGGTGGCGGAAGAGGGCGTTGGCCCGTGGAAAGACCTGCGCATTCCGCGCCTGCCCAAATGGCTGCGCGATCCGCTTGTCAGCGCGTGGGGTGCGGGCGCTGTTTCGGGCATGGAGGAGGCTCATTTTCAAGGTGCCGCGCTGGACATCACGGTGAAAGAGGATGCCTCTCAATGGGCGGAGACACTGGGTGGCACGCTACTGCCCACGGGATCTATCCGGGTTGAAAACCCAGGCCAGATTTCTGCGCTGCCCGGTTTCGAGGACGGCGCGTGGTGGATCCAAGATGCTGCCGCCGCCTTGCCCGTGCAGTTGCTGAACCCTCAGCCCGGAGAGGCGATACTCGATCTATGCGCGGCACCGGGTGGAAAAACACTGCAACTGGCAGCCAGCGGGGCAAAGGTGACCGCGCTCGATATCTCGGATCGGCGCATGGCGCGCGTGCGCGAAAACCTTGAACGGACGAAGCTGACGGCGACTTGCGTCATCGGCGATGCGTTGGACCATGAAGGCAGTTATGACGCGATCCTCCTCGATGCGCCCTGTTCGGCCACAGGCACAATCCGCCGCCATCCTGATCTGCCGTTTGCCAAGGATGGGTCCGAATTCAACGATCTGATCGCGCTGCAAGCCAAGATGCTGGATCACGCTATCGGCTTGCTGAACCCCGGCGGCCGGATCGTGTTTTGCACCTGTTCCCTGCTCCCCGACGAAGGGGAGGTGCAGGTGGAAGAGGCGCTTGCCCGCCACGAATGGCTTGTCGTGGATCGCACCTCGCTCACCCTGCCGGGTGTGGATCCCAAATGGGTGACAGAGGAAGGCGGCTTGCGCTTGCGCCCGGATTACTGGCCAGACCAAGGCGGTATGGATGGGTTCTACATGGCGGTTTTGCGCAAGGCGTGAGCGTTAGAGGAAACTGCCAAACGGGATGAATCGCACCGGATCCCCCTCTGCAATCTCTAGCGCGCCATCGGGCAGTTCCACCAAACCTTCGGCCCAGCTAAGCCCGCTGATCCGGCCGGATCCTTCCGACTTGAACACCTCCGCCCGGCCATCGCGCACCCGCGCACGCAGGTATTCCCGCCGCCCCGGTTTCTTCGATTTCGAAAACCCGGCAGGCACCATGAACCCCTGCGGCTCCACCCATCCCTGACCGGCCAGCAGGGCCATCGCGGGGCGGGCAAATATCAACGTGCAGACCAACGCCGCCACCGGGTTGCCCGGCAGGCCAAAGACAGGCGTGCTATCCCACAAACCCAAGGCCATTGGCCGCCCGGGTTTCAGCGCCACGCGCCATTCCGCCATCGCGCCTGCATCCTGCAATAAGGCGGACACATGATCTTCGTCCCCTGAGGACGCCCCGCCCGAGGTCAGGATCGCATCGGCCTGCCCCGCCGCCTGATCCAGCGTTGCCCGCAACGTTTCCCGATCATCCGGCACGCGACCCAGATCAACGCAATCGAAACCGAACTGTTCAACCAGCGCGGCCAGCATCGGGCGGTTGGCATCATAGATTTGGCCCGGGGCGGCCTCATCACCCGCCTCGACCAGCTCATCCCCGGTGGACAGAACCGCAACACGCAGCCGCCGATAGACGGGCAAGCGGCTGACCCCTACGGCGGAGGCCAGCGCCAGATCGGCCGGCGTCAATTTGCGCCCCGCCGTAAGCGCCACATCACCCGCTTTCACATCTTCGCCTGCCTTGCGCGTGTTCGCCCCGGGTTTCACGCCCGGACGAAAGGCAATCTGCCCGTCGCCCACAGTCACATCCTCTTGCAGGATCACGGTATCAACGCCTTTTGGCAGCGCCGCTCCGGTCAGAATGCGGATCGCGTGGCCAGCAGGAACCGTGCCGTCAAAGGCGATCCCAGCCGCCGCGCGCCCCTCAACCAGCGGCAAGATCTGATCACCCTGCCCGAGGCTGTCAAAGGCAAACCCGTAGCCATCAACGGCGGTATTGGGCAGCGGCGGATTGGATCGCGCGGCGATCAGGTCTCGCGCCAGAATACGGCTTGTGGCGTCCTTGACCGCCACATCCTCCTGCCCCACGACCGGATGCAGCCTGTCACGCAGCATAGCCAGCGCATCATCCACCGGCGTCCAATCGACACCTGCGGGCAGGGCAAAGCAATCATCGCGCAAGGGAGGCGGGGCAAGCATGGCGGCGGCTTGCGTCAGTTCGCTTTCAAACCCTTGTCCCATGATCCAGCCTTCCTCGGGCGCGTCCATATCCAGCATCGCGTGCAGACGCGCCTGAGGCAAGCGGCTGACGGCCAGTGACAGCAATCGCACCTGATGAGCATCGCGAATGCCGCCCGTTGCTTCGGCCTCTTTGACCGCCGGGTTGATCAGCCCGGGCCAGATTTCCACGAAGGCCACGGGAGCATTCAGCGGTTCAAACGGCCAAACCGCGACCTGCCCGGCAAAGCGCTTGCGCAGCCGTTCCAAGACGGGCAGGCCGGTCAGAACCTGCCCGCCCACGGCCCCCGCACCGCCCAACTGCCAGCAGGAAAACGTGCCTTTGCTCTGTTCCTCTGCGCGGCGTTTTTCAAACATGCCGTGGCCCGTGCGCGTGTCTTTGCGCGGCAGCCCGTCAATGTCGCGGCCCAGCCCGTTGAACCAGAAGGGCCCCGTGCCCGGAAAAATCCCGTTGATCTGCGCCGCCAGATCAAAGCGATTGTTGGATTTCGGCGCGTCCTGCATCCGCGCCTCAAGCCAGGTCCAAACGGCGAAGGGGTCATCCGATCCGGTCAGCGCCTTGGCAAAGCCGCGCGGATAGCCGAAGGGAAAATCAAACCCCAGAAAGAGCCGCCGCCCGGCCTGCAATTCCGCCTCAATCAGCGCGCCGATGGCCTCCTCCGCCACCACGCGATTGCGCAGATAGATAGGTTCTTGCGCTTCTCCTCCACGCGCTACGCCCATCCAGATCGCATCCTTGCGCGGGCGGGGGCCGGTGTCATTGCCCGCCGACCAATCCACGATGGCGACGGTTTCAAACCGGGTCAAAGACCGACCTCTGCCAGAATGAAATCCGCAATCGCGTTGGTGTCATCGAGATCAAACACCGGGCGATCAATCTGCACAACTGTATCCGTGGCCACCGCCTTGATCGTGGGATCCCCCGGCGCGATAAGCGGATTGCCCGTCTCGCCGCGATGGGCCTCCACCTTGGGGTGGTCATCGCGTTTATACCCTTCGACAAGCACTAGATCGACCGGCGACAACCGCGCCAGCAGATCGTGCAGCGCAGGTTCCGCCGCCGCGCGCAATTCATGCATCAGGGCAAAGCGGTTGGCGGAGGACAAAAGCACCTCGGTCGCGCCGGCCTCCCTGTGGCGGAAACTGTCCTTGCCGGGTTGATCCACGTCAAAGGCGTGATGGGCGTGTTTGACAGTGGATACGGTGAAACCGCGCGATGTGATCTCAGTCACCAGCCGTTCCATCAGGCCGGTTTTGCCTGCGTTCTTCCAGCCGACGATGCCGTAAATCTTCATGTCTTTCCTTCCAACATCGCCCGGGCGCGCGCCAGATCATCGGGGGTGTTCACGTTGAAAAACGGCTCCCCCGGATCATCAAACATCGCCGTGCGTCCTGCGTGCTTGTCCGTCCATAGAACCACCTTTCGCATCCCGTCCTGCAAGGCCGCGCGCAGATCATCGCGCAGGGCCACGGGCCAAAGCCCGAATGTCGGTTGCCGCCCGTCCGGCGTGCGCGACAGCACCAAGGGATGCACCATCCCCTCCGCCGCCAGTTGCAAGCGTGGCACCAGATCGCAGGGGAAAAACGGTGTGTCGGCTGCGACCGTAACAATGGCCTCCGCACCCTTCCCTGCGGCCCAATCGAGCCCGGCCAGAACCCCCGCCAAGGGTCCTGCGAACCCGTCGATACTGTCCGGCAGCACTGGAAGGCCAAACGCATCAAACCGCGCGGCATCGCCATTGGCATTCAGCGCCATATCCGCCACCTGCGGGGCCAGGCGATCCATCACATGGGTCAAGATCGGCGCGTCGCCCAGCGTCAAAAGCCCCTTGTCACCGCCCCCCATACGCGTGGCCAGACCACCGGCGAGGATCACACCCAATGGCTGTTTCATGCCTGCCACCAGCTTTCGAGGCGCGCTCGAAACGCGTCCGGGGCGATATCCAATGCCGCGTCCGGAATGATCAGCCGCGCTGTCTGGACTTCGATCAATGTGGCCCCCTCCGTGCTCCGGATCGCCGTTACGAATGGCCAGCCGATTTCACTGCGAACATGCTCTCTCGTCGCGGTAACGCCGCCTGCGTCGATGACATAGTGATGCCGCTCCGCCCTTGCGTTCACATTCATATGTACGCCCACAAGGCTGCGATGTTGGCGCCACCACACGCCCAGCACAATCGCCGCGCCAAGGGCGAACCCAAAGCCCATTGGCGCCAGCGCGTCCCAATCAAAAAAGGCAAGGCTGAAGCAAACAATCGACCCTGTCGCGAACGCAATCGTCAGCGCCACGCGCAGAAACATTCGCGCGCCTGTAGGCGGTTCGCGCCCCGGAATAGGCTGCGTGATGGCCCGTTTGTAAAGGTCCGGCGGAATGCTGAATTCCAGATCAAACCGATCCGGCGCGGTGTCATGGGGTGCCGTCATGCCAAGTCAGACATCAGCGCTCTTGCGGCGGTGCTTGCGATCCTCATCCCCCACCAACGCGGGGTCCGCATCGCGCGTCAGCCTTTCTTCCCCCGCAAGGCACACGAAGCGTTTGCCACGCATCCGCCCAATCAGCGTGAGGCCCACCTCCCGCGCAATTTCAACGCCCCAGGCCGTGAAGCCAGACCGTGACGCAAGCGCGGGGATGCCCATCATCGCCGTCTTGATCACCATCTCAGACGTCAGCCGCCCAGTGGTATAGAGCAGCTTGTCACCCGCAGGCACGCCCTCCATATGCATCCAACCGGCGATTTTATCGACGGCGTTGTGGCGGCCTACATCCTCCATATAGACCAAAGGGCGATCCCCTTGGCAGAGCACTGTGCCATGGATCGCCCCCGCCTCCAGGTAAAGCGATGGCGTCCGGTTGATCTTGGCCGCAAGCGCATAGAGGTCAGAGGTCTTCACCGGCAAATCCGGCAGTTGCACGCCCTCCAACCCCTCCATCATATCGCCAAAGACCGTGCCCACCGCACAGCCCGAGGTGCGCGTTTTCTTCTTTAGCTTTTCTTCATAGCTGGTCTGTCCATCCGTGCGCACCACGACTGTTTCAAGATCATCATCATAATCCACGCCTTGCACAATCTCGTCATCCGACAGCATCCCCTGATTGCGCAAAAATCCCACGGCCAGGAATTCCGGATAATCTCCAATCGTCATCGCCGTGACAATTTCCTGCCCATTGAGAAAGATCGTCAGCGGCCGTTCTTCGACCACCGAAATCTGCGTGGATTGCCCGTCATGATCCACGCCATCCACCACGCGGGTCAGCCGCGGGGCGCTGGGATCTGGCGCGATAAGATAGTCAGACGGGTTTTGCTCAACTGCCAATTGCATCTCTCCGCGCGGCGGGTTAGCGATGACGCGTAACGGTATTCTACGGTCTTCCCATGACAAGGCAAACCACCAAATCGCCCTTCCTGATGGGCTGTCGCGACGCGGCCCCCTTCCTTCTGGTCGTAGGGCCTTTTGCCATCCTGTTTGGCGTTGTCGCGACCGAGGCCGGCCTGAATGTCTTTGAGACGCTGACGTTCTCTTTCCTCGTCATCGCAGGCGCCGCGCAGCTGACCGGGTTGCAGTTGATGGTCGATGAAGCGCCGGTTCTGGTGGCGTTGGGATCGGCCTTGGCCGTGAACCTGCGCATGGCGATGTATTCCGCGTCGCTAACGCCTTACATGGGGGCCGCGCCGCTATGGCAGCGGGCACTCGCGGCCTATTTCATCGTCGATCAAAGCTACGGTCTGTCGATCCTGAAGTTTGAACAAAACCCCGATTGGACGCTGCGCCAGCGCATGGCCTATTTCTGGGGCACCGTCGCGCCGGTTTGCCCGTTCTGGTATGTGTTCACTGTTTTGGGCGCATTGATCGGCACGTCCATCCCCGACAGCCTCGCCATCGATTTCGCCCTGCCCATCTGTTTTCTGGCGATCATCGCGCCGATGCTGCGCACCCGTGCGCATCTGGCGGCGGCTTTGGTGTCTATCGTCGTGGCGCTGGTGTTGGCGTGGTTGCCTTACAATCTGGGCCTCATGGTCGCTGGTCTGGCCGGCATGATGACGGGTGCGGAGATTGAGCGCAGAACAGAGGCCGCCCATGATTGACCCCACCACCCTCTGGATTGTGATCATCGGCCTTGGCCTTGGCAGCTATTTCTTCCGCTTCGTCTTCCTCGGCGTCATTGGGGATCGAGAACTGCCCCCATGGATCCTGCGTCACCTGCGCTACACCGCCGTGGCGATCCTACCGGGATTGGTGGCACCTCTGGTCCTGTGGCCCCCCGCGACAGGCGGTGAACTGGACCCGCCCCGGCTTGTCGCGGCTTTGGTCACGATCACAGTGGGCCTTACCACCCGCAATCCGCTGCTCGCGATTTTCTTCGGCGCGCTGGCGCTGTATTGCGGATTGTATCTGGCGGGCTAGGCACCGGCGCGGAATCAAGGGCCAACGGCCCGCCGCGCCTTCGTCAGGCCCCACCCAGGGCCTGGCGAAATTTCAAAGTCAGCGCATCGTTCAAGCACACAGCGGCACGTCATCATAAAGCGCCCTTGCTTGACATCGGGACCGCCAGACCGGGGCCAGACGAAGCCGCTCTTTCAACGCCTACCGCCCCTCATACCCCTTCTTCTGCGCCTTATAGAGCTGCGCATAGAGCCCGTTATCCTTCAAAAGCGCCTCATGCTTGCCTTGTTCCACAAGCTTGCCCGCCTCCAGCACGAAAATCCGATCCGCATCCGCAATGGATGACAGCCGGTGGGCCACCACAATCGTCGTCTTGCCCTTGGTGAGCCGATCCAGTGCGGCCCTGATCCGCTCTTCCGTCGCCTGATCCAGCGCACTCGTCGCCTCATCGAGCAACAAAATCGGCGCATCCCGCAAAAACGCCCGCGCAATGGCGATCCGTTGCTTCTGCCCACCGGACAGCTGCGCCCCTTTCGGCCCGACCGGCGCATCCCCCCGCGCGCGGATCAGATCGGCAATCTCGGCATTTTCCGCCGCCTGCCAGACCTCCTCCTCACTCGCCTCCGGGTTCACATAGCGAATGTTCTCCCAAATCGAGTTGTTGAAAATCACGATGTCCTGCGCCACCACGGAGAACGCCCCCCGCAGCGCGCGGACCTGCAGCCCGTCAATCGCCTGATCGCCAAAGGTGATCTGCCCACCCGTCACGTCATAAAGCCGCGACAGCAGCGACAGGATGGTCGTCTTCCCCGATCCCGTCGCGCCCACAATGGCCGACACCTGCCCGCCTTTGAAGGTCATGTTCAGCCCGTCAAAAAGCGGCTGCTCCGCGCTATAGGAAAACGCCACATCCTTCAGCACGATATCCGCGCCAGTATCAAACGCATCCACCGCACCGGGCTGATCGGTGATGGAGGCGCGTTCCGAGAACATCCCCCGCACCCGATCCAGCAACACCAGATTGGCCTGCAAAGACCCAAAGAACTGCGCCAGCAAACGCGCCGGATCAAACACCATCACCATCCCCAGAAGGAAGGTGATGATCCCCGCGCCATCTACGTCAAAATCCGGCGACAGCACCATGTAGCCGCCGCCCCCGATCACCAGCACATAGACGAAGGCGGAACTGAGATCGATCGACGGCATAACCAGCGCTTGCGTCACCTGCACCCGGTTCATCAACCCGCGAATAGCGCCCGTGCCCTTCATCAGGCGCGCCGTCTCGACGCCTTCCTGACTGGCGATCTTGACGGTGCGCATGCCGTTCACCGTCTCCTCAATGCCGTTCATGTATTCGCCGATCTCGTTCTCGGCCTCGCCCTGCACGCGCTTCACGCGGTCAGACACGAAATTCATCACCCAGATGATAAAGGGCAGCACCACGATGGCAGACCCAAACAGGATCGGGTTCTTCCAAATCAGATACCCCGACACGATGATCACCGTCACTGCGTCGCGCACGGCACCCGCAATCGCCAGCCCCACGAAATAGCCAAGCGCCTGCGTTTGCGTCACGACGCTATGCAGGATTTCCCCCGATTTCGTGCGCTCAAAATAGGCCAGATCCAGCGTCATCAGATGCCCGATCATATCGCGGCGCATCTCGAAAATCGCCTGGTTGGCCACCCGCACCGTCACCAACGGCACCAGAAATGACATCAACCCCCGCAGCGCAAACAGCCCGAAAACGGCGGCACAGACCCAAACCAGATCGCGCACCGCGCCCGCCTCGAAAATCAGCCGCAGCCCGCTTTCCGTCAGCGCCAGAAACTGTTGATAGACGACCCCCTGCACCAGAATCATCAACAGCACCAGGGCCAGCCAGCCCGAGTGCTTCTTCAGATAATTGCGCCAGAACCAACGAATATTGTCCCGATCCTTGTCGGAATACATCTTGGACTTCTGGGCTGCGCGCTTCTTAGATGTCGTGTCGGTCATGCACTCTTCGCATCAAAATCCCGTCGAACCGCTATACGCCCTGCGCGCGGAAAGGTCAGCCCCTTGCTTCTTTTGGGCCGAAAATACTCATAGCGCTGCTTTAGACACCCACGTAGCGGTCAACAATGGAGTGATCGGCTCTCAACGCCTCCGCCGACATCACCTCCCCGTTGCGCCCGTTCTCAATGAATGCCACCCGATCCGCGATGGACAGCACCGCATCCACCCGCTGCTCCACCAACAAAACCGCCACACCCGCCGCCCGCATTTTCACGATCACATCGCGAATGGCGGCGATCATCGACGGCTGCAGCCCTTCGGTCGGTTCATCCAGCAAGAGCGCCTTTGGCTTAATGCAGAGCGCGCGGGCCGTGGCCAGCATCTGCTGCTCCCCACCCGACAGCGTCTCCGCCTTCTGATCCAACCGCTCCCGCAGGCGGGGAAACAGCTCCAACACCTCTTCCCGCACATCCATCCCCGACCCGCGCACCGACAGCCCAATCTCAAGGTTCTGCGCCACGCTCAGCCCCGCAAACAGCCTACGCCCTTGCGGAATATACCCCAGCCCCGCGCGTGGCACTTGATGGGCAGGCAACTGGCTGATCTCCTGCCCATCCAGCATCACTCGCCCGCCCATCAGCGGCAAAAGCCCCATGATCGCTTGCATCGTCGTCGTCTTCCCCGCGCCGTTGCGGCCCAAAAGGCACAGGATCTCCCCCGCCTCTACCTGCAACGAAAGATCCCGCAGAACCTGCGCCTCACCGTGGCCCGCGTTGATGGCATCAACCTCAAGCATCCGCACCCGTCCCCAAATAGGCCGCTTGCACATCGCGGTTCGCGCGTATCTCGGCCGGCGTGCCTTCCGCCAGCATCTCGCCGAAGTTCAACACGCTGACGGTATCCGCCACCTCCATCACAACGCTCATATTATGCTCGATCAGCAGGATCGTCGCCTCCTGCGCCAGATCGCGCACCAACGTGTTGAAGCCCTCAATTTCACCATCCGCCAAGCCTTGCGTCGGCTCATCCAGGATGAGCAACCGGGGCCGCTGCACCACCCCCATCGCAATCTCCAACAGCCGCTGATGACCGTAGCTGAGGTTCCCCGCCTCCTCCTCCGCCCGGTCCAGAATACCCACGCGGGTGAGTGCCGCCTCAACGGCCTCCCCCACCTGCCGCGCAGGCATCCGCCGCCGCGCGGCCAGCGCCACATTCTCCCGCGCGGGCAGTTTGGCAAAGACAGAGGTGATCTGAAACGTATACGCCACCCCCGCCATGATGCGTTTATGGGCGGGCAAGGCCGTCACGTCGCGGCCATCAAACCGCACCGTGCCAGAGGACGGCGCAATCCGACCCGAGATCATACTGACCAGCGTCGTCTTCCCCGCCCCATTGGGCCCAATCAGCGCCCGCACCTCGCCTTCGGGCAGCGCGAAATCCACGTCTGTCACCGCCTGCAACCCGTCGAAATTCTTCGACAGCCCCTTGGTTTCCAGAAGCACACTCACGGCAACCACTTGGCCCCGCGTCTGCGGATCTCGCCCACCAATCCCTGCGGCGCGAACAGCGTCAACGCGACCAGCGCGACCCCCGCAATTAGCATATGCGCCGTGGTGATGCCGGAGCTGAGATCAATCAGGTAGAACATGAACACCGTCCCCACGAAGGGCCCCAACACGGTGCCCGCGCCCCCGAGCAACACCCACAAAAGCGGCAGAATGGAATACTGCACCGAAGCGAAACTCGCCCCCGCGTATCCAAAGAGCAGCCCGTAAAACGCACCCGCCGCGCCTGCGATGGTGCCGGACAGAACCATGGCCGACAGCTTATGCGCGAAGGTGTCGTATCCGAGCATGCGCACACGCTCTTCATTCTCCCGAATGGCCACCAGCGTGCGCCCAAAGGGCCGGCTCACCACGCGCAAGCAGATCAGCAGGCTGACCGAAAACAGCCCCAAGGCCGCGAAATAGCGGTTGGTTTCATCGGCCAGATCAATGCCCCACAACACGCGCTCCGCGGCTTGAATGACAAAACCCTCATCCCCCCGCGTGTACTCCCCGAAGTAAAGCACCGTCAGATATCCCGCTTGAGCAAACATCAGCGTCACGATCATGAACGCCACACCCACCGTGCGCAGCGCGAGCAGCGCCAGCGCGGCAGATACCACCGCCGCCGCGATAATCCCCACCAAGATCGCAGGCGCAGGCGTGAACCCCGCATGCTGAATGGTCAGCCCCATCCCATACATGCCCGCCGCAAAGAACAGGGCATGCCCAAGGCTCAAAAGCCCCGTGTAGCCAAACAGAATGTTATACCCCACCGCATAGGTCGCCAGCACCATGATCCGCGCGATGTTGCCGTGATGATAAGGCGGCAGCACGAATTGCAGCACAAAAAGCAGCGCAATCAGCCCCAGATGCAGCGCCAGAATCCGCGCCTGCATGCTCATGCGGCCCGCGTCCCGAACAGCCCTTGCGGCCTAAACACCAGTACAAGCCCCACAAGCAATGTCGCCAGAATTTTCGCCAGTGTCGGAGAAAAGAAGACAGAGATAATCCCGTCAGACACCCCAATAATCACCGCCGCCAGAACCGTCCCCGGCAAGCTGCCCAAACCGCCGATAATCACCACGATGAAGCTGAGCAACAGGGGATCGGCCCCCATCAGATAATGCGCTTGCTGAATAGGCACGATCAGCACCGCCGCCAACGCCGCCAGCCCCGCGCCGATGCCGAACACAATGGCATAGACCCGCTCCACCGGGATCCCAAAGGCCAGCGCCATCTCGCGGTCGGCTTGCGTGGCGCGCATCAACAGCCCCACCTTGGTCCGCGTCATCATCGCCCAGACGCCCGCCAGAACAACACCCGCCGCGCCGATGACCGCCAGCTTGTAGGATGTCGTCGAAAGCCCCCAGGGGTAGTAAAACTCCAACCCATCCTCGCCAAATTCAAACCACGGCAGGGCGATGCGTTCATTGAATGGCGGCTCCACCGGCCGCGCCTCCGGCCCGTAGGTCATCAACGTCAGTTGCTGGATGATGTACAGAAGCCCGATGGTCGCCACGATCGTGCGCTCCGGGTCATACTCAATCCGCTTCAGGATCGTCATATCGGCCGCCACGGCAATCGACCCCACCAACAGCGGCGCGATGATCAACGCCGCGGTAAACCCAAGCGCCGGATGCCCGCCCAGGTAATGCGCCACATACCAGGCAATCACCGCGCCCAGCATGAAGAACTCCCCATGGGCGATATTCACCACCCGCATCACGCCAAACACAAGGCTCAACCCCACCGCCGTCAGCGCCAGCACCGCCGCCGTCACCGCGCCTTCGAGCGTGGCGAGAAGAATGTAGGGACCCAGTTCCATGTCACCCCCAGCCTTGCGCAGGATACCCCACAAGGGCAAGCGAAATGGACGTCACCCGGCCTTGTCCCGCGACGCCAGCAGCACCTCGATCACCCCTGCACTCAAGATCATCAGACTGCCCAGTGTTTCGCGCCAGCCAAACGCCTCATCCGCCCAAATGGCGGCACTGATCGCGCCAAAAACAAGCTCTGCCAGGATCAGGATGCTGAAAAGCCCCGCCCCCAACTGCGTCGGTGCCCAAGTCACAAGGGTGTTTGTAGGGATGAAAAACCCAAGGCATAGCGCCAGAAACCATGGCGCCAGAACGAGCCATGTTTCAAATGGCGGCATCGGTCCAAGTTGATCCGACAACAGGAAGGATTGCACTACGGCAAAAGCCCCGCCGAAGATGAAAAACGCAAAAAGCATCGGGAAAACTCCGTCAATGCGCGCCACCTCCACCCGTGCGGCCCCCGCCGCGAACATCGCACCACCAAGCAGCGCCAGCCAATCGCCTGCGTTTTCCGGCCATGGCAGCCCGGTGTCACCGCCGATCACGATCCAGACGCCTGCCAGCGACAAGGGCAGGCTGATGGCCCTGCGCCATCCGGGCGGTGTGCGGAAGAAGATAATTTCAATCAGCGTGGCCCAGACAGGCGTCAGGTAGAACAGCAGCAGCGCCCGGATCACATCCGTCAGCAGAAACGCATTGGCGTAGCAGACAATGCCGCCACCCATCAGCACCCCGGCCAGCGGCAGGTTGAGACCGGTCTGCCTGCCGCGCACGCCGCGCCAGATCGCGATGGGCAAAAGGATCACGGTGCAAAACAGGTACTGCGCAATCGTTCCCCAACCGCCTGTCATGCCCGCAGCCTCAAGCGCCCTTTGCGGCATCCAGTAAAGCCCCCAAGCACCCGCCGCGAAGAACAGGCCGATGCTGATCGCAAGGAAGCGGGCTTTGGGCAATGCTTAACCGCCCTCGGCCAGTTCCGCTTTGTGTGCCTCCACCAGATCCGCCATGGAATGGAACATCATGTCGTAGCGCGGCATCTCTCCGGGGTTCATCGTGGCACCAAACCCTGACTGATCATGCCGGCGATAGATCCAGCAATTGGCCAGCCCGAACGCATTGGCCGGGGCATGATCATGGAACATGCTTTCGGCGGTATGCAGGATCTGATCCTTCGCAATTCCCATCCTTGCGAGGTTTTCCAGTATGTAGTCAAAATTACGCGGATCGGGTTTGTAACTTCCAATGTCGCCCGCCGTGTAGGCCGCATCAAAAGTCACGCCCAGACGGGCTGCGGAATGGGCGAAACTGACATTGTCGACATTGCTCAGCACCACCAGCTTGTAGTGATCCTTGAGATAGGCCAGCGCTTCCGCACTGTCGGGAAAGGCAGGC
Organism: Pseudomonadota bacterium; assembly: GCA_038532355.1. Taxonomy (GTDB): domain Bacteria; phylum Pseudomonadota; class Alphaproteobacteria; order Rhodobacterales; family Rhodobacteraceae; genus Roseovarius. The sequence continues at coordinate 33,070 of JBCBAT010000013.1, forward strand.
CAGTCTTTTACCGACGCGCCATAGGTCAGGCACTCCTCCCACGCCACCGGCATGCCCCATTCTTCGGCCAGACGTTTGTAGACGACGGCGAGAATATCGGAATAGGTCTTGGCGGGCGTGTACCTTTGCGTGGTGCTTTCGTGATAGGCGTGCGCCTCAAGAATGTCATCCCGGCTGAGCCCACCCACCTTGTCCGTGAGCGGCTTCAACCCGTTCACCATTCCGGTTTCCCAGTCAATCAGCGTGCCATACACGTCGAAGGTGAGGGCTTTGTAGTCGGTGAGATTCATGAGAGCGTCTTTCACTAAGGGTCGTTATTGCCACTACAGAACCCCGGCGCGGAATCAAGGGCCAACGGCCCGCCGCGCTTCGTCCGTTGCCCGGCAGGCGATTGCATGCAATCGCTGAGAGGGGGGCCCCACCCAGGGCATGGCGAAATTCGAGCAGCAGGGCATAGCTCAACTCTACGGCGGTACGTCATGATAAAGCGCCTTTGAACGACATCTGGTCGCCACGCCGGGGCCTGACGAAGCGCGCCTCTGTTCCGAAAACGCTTAGAAGGCCTGCGTCGTGTAATCCACCTCATCGGGATAGAGCGTGTCTTCAATCGACGTGGTATGCACCACGTTCAAATTCCCCTCTTCGACCTTTGAGATATACTGATGCCCAAAGACCTGATGTGTCTTGCCATTGAAGAGTTTCGCTCCCTGCGGATGCGCATTGGAATGGGGCATGTCCGTCATCGCCTCCACCGCCTCAATCAGCGCAGCACGATCGCTCGGCCCGGCGTAACCCGCGGCCTCCATGCCCTGTTTGATCACATGCAGCGTTTCCCAGCAGCCGAACATATGCGCATAGGTCGACACATCTGTTGCGTCACTGACCGACGCGCCGCGCGCATCCACACCAACCTTTTCCCGGAAGAACTTGTCGAACTCGGTCTGATCGGCCTGCACATGGCGCGGGAAGCCCTCCCAGAAATAGGTGCCATCAAGGAACTCAAGTCCCGGGCTTGCCATATCCACGGCCTCAAGGCTGTCAATGAAGCCAAAGATTTCCGGGCTGGAGGGGCCGAAGAATTCCCCCAATTCCTTCACGAAGGTCAGCACCGCAGGGCCGACCATCACATGGTAAAGCACTTCCGTGTCGCGCGGGATCTTGGGGAAATACTTGGTGAACGATGTCTCCGCCGGGGGAATGGCAATCTTTTCCAGAACCTCACCGCCCTCACGCTCAATCGCCTCGGTGAAGAAATCCCGGTGGTCATGGCCAAAGGCGAAATCGGGGAAGATCATGGTGACTTTCTTGCCCAAGTTCTCCGCCACGTAAGGCGCCATCGCCTGCACCTGGCTTTTCACATCCGTGATGCCCGGTTGCAGTGTGTAGCGGTTGAGCATGCCCGAGGCCACGTGATGGCCCTCGGACACCACAAAGTATGGCAGCTTCAACTCACCCGCCCGGGGCGATGACCCGATCACCACATGGCTGAAGAGCGTGCCAAATCCCACATCGCACTTGTGCTGATTGGCGAATTTCTCCACCACTTCCGCCCCGCGCTTGGGGTCGGTGCCGTCATCCTCTGCGATGATCTGCACTTCGCGGCCATTGATCCCGCCACCTTCATTGATCAGCGCGGCAGCCGCGTCTGTCGTGCGCCCATACCACCGGCCATAAGCAGCCCCGATGCCAGTGCGATGCACCTGGAACCCGATCTTGATGGGTTCCGCCGTCTGCGCATGGGTATAACGCGCCCAAAGCGGCAATGTCGCGGCCCCAGCCGCACCTCCGGCAAGCGTTTTCAAAGCGTCCCGGCGTGATGGCTTGATCAGTTTGGTCATCATGTTCTCCCACATGGCGTATGTGCCAAGTGTGGGAGGGTGCCGCGTTTTTGTCCAGTGTTTTGCCGTGTCAGGAGGGCCATGGTGACCCGCGCGGCGGTCTGATAGGCCATGTGCATGGATTTTGCCCTTCTAAGTGACATGCACACATGGCTGCTTGCGGCCACCCTTGCCGTGGCCATTCTGTCGGGCGTGATCAAAGGGTCCGTGGGCTTTGGCATGCCGCTCGTGATGCTTTCCGGTTTATCGACCTTTCTGGACCCAAAGCTTGCCCTCGCTGGCCTCATTGCACCCATTGTTATGTCCAACGGGTTGCAGGCCTTCCGGACCGGGATCGCCCCTGCGATTGAGGCCACGCGCATCGTCTGGCGCTACATTCTGATCGTTTGCGTCGCCATCTTCCTCTCGGCGCAGCTGGTCCCCGTGATCCCCAGCGATGCGCTTTACTTCGTCCTTGGTGTCCCTGTTTTGGCGCTGTCACTCATTCAGTTGATTGGCCTGCGCCTGACCATTCCGGTCCGCCATCGCGGGTGGGCGGAATGGGCGGTGGGGCTGTTTTCGGGTGTGCTGGGTGGGCTTGCGGGTACATGGGGGCCGACCACGGTGCTCTATCTGCTGGCCATCGATATGCAAAAGGCGCGGCAGGTGATCGTGCAGGGCATCATCTATGGGGCGGGCTCCGTGACGCTTCTGGTCGCGCATTTGCGGTCGGGTATCCTGAACGACCAAACCATTCCTTTCACCCTTGCACTCCTGCCTCCGGCCCTGATCGGCATGTGGATCGGCTTCAAAATTCAGGACAAGCTGGATCAGGAGAAATTCCGCAAGATCACCTTGATCGTGTTGGTCGTCGCCGCACTCAATCTGCTGCGCAAGGGCCTTGGCCTATAATCCCCTCGGCGACGCCAACAGCCACAGTCCAAAGAACGTATAGGCCACCATGAACGCCGCCAGCGGGGCCTGCCCCAATACCGCGCGCCGCGTGCTGCGTTGATCGCGCATCGCCAGCGCATGGGCCAGCAGGATCGCCACCACATGCCCCACCACCACCGCACCGGCTTGGGTCAGCCAAATGGCCTTCACCGTGCCGGGCGTGTTGAAAAAGCCGGTGGTCACATAGAACTGACCCAACCCCGCCGCGTCATTGAAGAACTTGAGCACATACTGACCGTCGACCATGAAAGATGTCAGGTAATGCGCCACATGATAGGCCAGCGCGATAGGCAGGATTGAGGGCGCAAACAGGCAATATGCCTCCCGCAGGCTGCGCCCCGATCCGGCAATGCGTTCGCCCAGCCACAGACAGGCGGCAAAGGCGGCAATCAATGCAAGGTTCACAGCAATCAGCCCGGCCAGTGTCTGCACAATCACTGCCGACCGCCCGGGAAATTCCAACGGGTTGATCCCCAGCACGCTCAGCCAGAAGAACGTCTCGTTGAGCCCATCAAAACTGCCCGTGCCCAGCAACACCAGCGCGAAGGTCGCAAGCGCCAAGGGCGGCGCGCGGCGGCGCACAGTTTGCCAACCCCACAGTCCGAAACCAACACGCCTCCCGTATGGTCCAAAAAGCCCCATCTGCCCATAGGCGCGCATCATCACTGTAAACGCTTCTGCCCGCACCAGCCAGGCCGGGCCAAACAGCACCAAACCCAACAGCGCCACGTACCAGTAAAGCCCCACAAAGGCCGCCAACCGCGCCGGGTCCGCCGGGGCCGGATCGGCCAGAAGGAAGGCGGCAAAGGCTATGAACAAGATCAGCGCAGGCCAATGCCCCAACGCACGCGGGTAGCGAAACGGCGCGCGCGTGCCCGTCAGCTTCGAAAGCGCCACCGCCACCCCTGTCCACGGATTGGTATAGCGCCAATGGTTCCCGATGATCCCCTGAAGCGACACCAGCCCGATCCACCAGGCCGTCCAGATCATCAGCGGCATGGGGTTCGCAAGCGGATCCCGCGGCCCGGTAAAGCCTTGCCAAACACCATAGGTCAGCAGGGCAGTCGCCAGCAGGCTGATGACATGGCGCACCCCACCCGGCACGCGGGGCAACGCGGGAAGGGAGGCAAAAATCAACTCCGCCGTCCGCGCAGGCAAAACCGCGATCAGAACAATGGTCAGCACCACGCTGGCCACACCGGCATTGATGTAGAAATCCGTCGGCAGCAGCAGGACAAAGCCCTGTTCGGCGGCATGAGCCGAAGCCATGCCCGCACAACAGATCAGAAGAACCGCGATTACCCCATATCTCATACCCGCACCGTATCAACGGTGCTTTTCAGGGGAAATGAGTTTCGGACCTGTTAGTGCCCGCCGCCCAACGCTCCCGTCCGAACGGCATAATCCACGGCAATCTGATAGTCCGGGTCGTCATCACTATCCACCATCAACTGCCCCGCCTTCTGAAGCAGCTTGTGACAATCCCGGCTCAGATGGCGCAGCTGCAACTTCTTGCCCGCCGCCTCGTATTTCGCCGCCACCGTTTCAATCGCGTTCAGCGCAGACTGGTCCACCACCCGGCTTTCGGCAAAATCAACAATCACCGCGCTGGGGTCCTCGGCCGGGTTGAACAGCTCGACAAACCCCTCTGACGATCCAAAGAACAGCGGCCCCTGCACCTGATAGACCCGCGCGCCCTCCGGCGTGTCATGGCGACGTGCGGAAATGCGGGAGGCATTGTTCCACGCATAAGCCAGTGCCGAGACGATCACGCCCACGACCACCGCCGTGGCCAGATCGAAGAACACCGTCACGACCGTCACGAGGATAATCACCAACGCATCGGTCAGCGGCACCTTCCGCATGATCTTGAAACTGTTCCAGGCAAATGTCCCGATCACGACCATGAACATCACGCCCACGAGCGCGGCCAGAGGGATCTGTTCGATCAAGGGTGCTGCCACCAGAATGAAGGCCAGCAGGAACAGCGCCGCCGAAATCCCCGACAGCCGCGTGCGCCCGCCCGATTTCACGTTGATCATGGATTGCCCGATCATCGCGCAACCGCCCATGCCGCCGAAAAACCCGGTGACGGTGTTGGCCGCACCTTGGGCTAGGCACTCTTTCGACGACCCGCCCCGCTGCCCGGTGATGTCACCCACAAGGTTCAAGGTCAAAAGGCTTTCGATCAGCCCAATCGCGGCAAGGATCAGCGCGTAGGGCAGGATAATTTCAAACGTCTCAAGGGTGAGCGGCACCATCGGAATATGGAAAGATGGCAACCCGCCATCAATTGACGCCATATCGCCCACGCGCGGCACATCTATCCCGAACGCAATCACCGCCACCGCAACAAGCCCGATCCCGGCAAGAGGCGCAGGAATGGCCGTGGTGATGCGCGGCATGACCCAGATGATCGCCATGGTCGCCGCCACCAGCCCCAGCATCATGTAAAGCGGTCCGCCCGACAGCCATTCACCATTGGCCATGCCGTGGCCCGCATGCTCCGCCGTGCCGGGCACTTGGAATTGGCTGAGCTGCGCGAGGAAGATCACAATCGCCAGCCCGTTCACAAAGCCCAACATCACCGGATGCGGCACAAGCCGAATGAACTTACCCAGCCGGAACACACCAGCCGCAATCTGAATGAGACCCATCAGCACGACCGTCGCAAAAAGATACTCTACGCCGTGGACTGCCACCAAAGACACCATCACCACGGCCAGCGCACCCGTGGCACCCGAAATCATCCCCGGGCGCCCGCCCAGAACGGCGGTGATTAAACCCACGATAAACGCCGCATAAAGCCCCACCAACGGATGCACGCCCGCCACAAAGGCAAAGGCCACCGCCTCCGGTACCAAGGCCAGCGCCACGGTCAGCCCGGCCAGCAATTCAATGCGGATGCGCCCCAGATCGAACCCTGTATCCGTGCGCAGGGACGAAAGGTTAGGCCCAGCAGCAAGCGCCGCCATCATGAATTTGGTCATAGAGTGTCTCTGCCTATGGGTGCCTTAAGCGCCTGAGGTAACTCAGCGGCCGCCAAAAGCACGGTATTCTTGGGTATTCCGCCTATCATTGTGACTCTTAAGACAGTCTCAAGAGGCACGTCGTCTAACCGGTCTGTTCTGGCGCAGGGCCTACCCGCGATGAATCATGACCGCAAGCCCGTTACTTGGGGTCATGCGTGATGATGTTAAAACCCTCGTCTTCGGACGGCAGGGTCACATAGCGCGAAACCTCATGAAACTGCACCTCTGACACCGCGAAAGGATGGTCGCCCGAGGCATTGCGCGCCCGCAGCCGGGCAAGACAGGTCTCATCCGGCGTGGTCATCAAATGCAGGCAGTGATCAACGCCCGCCTCCTTTGCGATACCCTTCATCCACGCCCTCTGCTGCGGTGTGTTGGCGGCGAAATCGAGAACGACAGACAGCCCCGCGTTCAACAAGTGAACGATATGCGGCCCCATCGCGGCCCGCAGTTTTCGGCTGCAGCGCACATAGTCGTCCAGCGTCTTCAACTCATCCGCATAAAGGGCGTGCAGCCATTCATCCTCGGACAGCAGTACGTGGCCAGATCTCTTCGCAATCTCCGCAGCCAGCGTGGATTTGCCCGAGGCGATCTTGCCGCAGAAAATGTGCAGCATGGCGGCCTAAACCGGATCGCGAATGAGGCTTTGACACATGCAATGCACCCCGCCGCCGCCTTGGGTGATCATGCTCAGGTCCGGGTCATAGATCGTGAACCCCAACGCGCGCAGCTTCTCCTTCAGCACCTTGGAACCCTCCGGCAACAGCACCCGATCCTCGCCCAAGGCCACCACGTTGCACCCGAGCGCGATCGTGTCCTGAAACGGCACCTCGACAATCTCGATGCCCTTGGCTTTGAGCCAATCCACAATCTCCGGATCCGTGCAGTCGGTACACACAGCAGCCAGTTTCGGCGCCAGCATCACGACCATGAGGTCGATATGCACATAAAACGGGTCAATGTCGGCCAGCTTCACTTCCCAGCCCTCGGCCTCCATCCATCCCGCGATCTGTTTGGCACCTTGCTCCTGCGAACGGCCTTCATCACCTTCCCATCCGATCAGCACGCAACCGGGCTCGATCACGTTGAAATCCCCGCCTTCAAACGTGCCCGCCGTGACGAAATCGTAAATCGGAATGCCAAGGCGCTGATAAGTCTCAATCGCGCGGAAATTCTCCCCCCTTCGCCACCACTGCGCCATATGGGTGATGATCGCGCCAAAGGGCGTCATGACGGAACTGTCGCGGGCATAGACCTGATAGGGCAGATGCGGGTCGGGCGCATGGGTATGCACCTCCACACCCGCGCTTTGATAGGCGCTGACCATTTCAGCGTGCTGTTTCGCGGCGACCTTGGCGTCGAATGGCACACCCCGGCGCAAGGTCTTCTTGGAGACAGACGAGGTCCGCAACCAGCGATAATTCTCAATCGGCCCAAGCAGCACCGACCGCAGCGCGCCGTAGTCCGAATTCGCGCCCCATGTGTTCAGTGTCGGTGTGCCCCCACCGTCGCGCCGGGCGCGCAGGGTGAAACTATCGGCGGAATGATCGTCCATGATGGTCTCCATATCTCTCCACCCGAGGATGCATTTTCTTTGAAGAAAATGCACAAGAAAATTCGAATTTTCTTGCGCAGAATTTTGCAAAATTCTGCGGTCCTGCCCTCACGGATAGCTCGGATCCAACCCCATCACCTCATCCAACTGCCGCGCGATCCAGCCGCGCGGGATGAAGTGCCCCCTCGGATGGGTGTCCAGCGTCACGGGCCCCCCTTCGCACTCCCATGCTGTCTTTGTGAACAGATCCAGGTCCGTGATCTGCCAAACCCCATCGGCCTGTCCTTCACCACATCCCAGCCGATCCCGCCACAGCTTCACCGCATGGCCCGTGTCCCCTCCCGGCCCAAAGGGAAAGGGCAGCACGTTATCTGTCAGCCCATAGACCTGCCGCACCTCACCGGGCGCTGTCTGACAGTCCTGCCCGGGCCGCAGCGTTCCCGATATCCCCAGCAGCACCGCCACATCCGCCCCGTCATGGCACACAAACCGCCACGCCATATTCGATCCCCAACTGTAGCCGGAGATGTAAATCCGCGTCTCATCCACTGGATAGCGCGCCTTCACATCCTCCAGCACCGCGCGGGCGAAGGCGATATCGGGGCTGTTTTCGGGCCAGAAATCCCAGGTCCGGTTCTTCCCGTTGGGGGCCACCAACAGCACACCGCGCTTCGACGTGGCACTCACAATCCGATCATGGCGCACGATCAGCGTGCCTTGCCGCTTCCAGCCGTGAAAATGCATCAGAACGGGCAGGGGGGATTTGCCATCCCATCCCTCGGGTTCCGCGATATGGTAAGACCGCTCGCCGACGAAACATGGCTCTTGCCCATGGCAGAGTTTGCGTTGATCTGAGGCAAGCGCCATCACCGGCATCAAGCAGAGAAACAAGAAGAGAAAGATACGCATATGGCGCACCCTAACCGGCCCGCGCCTCAAGTCACCTCACGAGTGCGCGAAGATCAGTGCCCCACACCTTTGGGCGGAAACGCCGTCACACCCTCCGCCGCCAGCCGCGTGAAAAAGCCAAGCGCCTCATCCTCGGTCGCCCGGTCCACGGCCCCGCCCTGAACCTCATCCATCGACCAAACCCAGCTTTGTGCCGGATCATCCTTCATCGCCCAATCGGGAAAAAGCCGCGTCTTGATCGTGCGCTTCATCAGCGTCTTGGCATTGGCGTGCCGATCATCGGCCCGAATACGGTGGTAGCAGTCCTCCACCTTCTTCCTCGGCCCTTCCAACAGCTGGATATACAGATCCCCGCGCACAATCAGCGCGCCCGTGATCCCGTCCCGCGCGTTACACCGCCGCGCATCCAGCAAGATGCCCGCCAGCATGGCGTTATCAAACCCAAAGGGTTCCGACGCGTAAATCAGTTGATGCAGAGCCATAGGTCACGGTCCTTTCCGGATCGCCGTAGGGTGGGTTTCACCCCACCAATCACCTTCATGTCCCTAGCGCGATAATCCACCATGCAGGGTAGGCACGTCAAGCGGCGCAAAGCCGTAATGCTTCAGCCACCGCAAATCGCTCTCAAAGAAGGCGCGCAAATCGGGGATGCCGTATTTCAGCATCGCCAACCGGTCGATCCCCAGACCAAAGGCAAACCCCTGCCATTCGTTCGGGTCCACACCGGCGGCCTTCAGCACATTAGGATGCACCATGCCGGACCCGCCGGCCTCCAGCCAATCATCGCCCTCGCCAAGTTTCAGAGTGCCGCCTTCCCAGGAACAACGGAAATCGATCTCAGCAGAGGGTTCCGTGAACGGGAAATGAGAGGCGCGGAAGCGGACCTCGATATGGTCTACCTCGAAAAACGCCGCCGCAAACTCCTCCAGACACCATTTCAGGTTCGCCATGGAGATATCGCGATCAATCGCCAGTCCTTCGATCTGGTGGAACATGGGCGTGTGCGTCTGGTCGTAATCCGCGCGGTACACCCGCCCTGGCGCGATGATCCGAATAGGCGCGCCGCCCGCTTCCATCGTCCGAATTTGCACCGGGCTTGTATGTGTGCGCAGCACGTGGGGCGGGCGGTTATCACCCTCGGCGCGATGGGTGTAGAACGTGTCCATCTCCGCCCGCGCCGGGTGGTGGCCCGGAATGTTCAGCGCGTCGAAATTGTACCAATCGCTTTCGATCTGCGGGCCTTCGGCGACGGAAAACCCCATATCGGCGAAAATGGCAGTGACTTCTTCGGTCACCTGAGAAATCGGATGGATCGACCCCTGACGCGTGGGCCGCGCGGGCAGCGTTACATCCAACCACTCTGACTTCAGCCGCTCATCCAGAGCCGCATCCGCTAGCGCCACTTTCTTGGCCGCCAGCGCGGCGTTAATCTCATCCTTCAACGCATTGAGCCGTGGCCCTGCAACCTGCCGCTCTTCCGGGGTCATCTTCCCCAATTCGCGCATCTGAAGGCTGATCTCACCCTTCTTGCCCACGGCCTGCACACGCAAATCTTCCAGCGTGGCCTCATCCCCGGCCTCACCAATCAGCCCCAGATATTTGTCGCGCAGATCATCCATGTCGCACCCTTTAAGCGGTTTGGTGTTCTGCTATCCGTGGAGGGCCATGATTGCAAGATGGCCGGGGATGATCTCTAGTGTGCGAAACAAGGGATGCAGGCATGAGTTACTTCGCGGATTACCTCAAACGCACCGATCACCGGGCGATCACCAAGTGGCAGCATTATTTTGGTGTCTATGAACGGGAACTGAGCCGCTTCCGGGGCCGCGATATCTCCTTCCTTGAAATCGGTGTCTTTCGCGGCGGCTCCATCCCGATGTGGAAAGGGTATTTTGGCGAAGGTGCACGCCTCACCTTTGCCGATATCGACCCCGCGTGCCGCGATCACGCAGAACCCGGCACGGTGGTGGAGATTGGCGATCAGGCCGATCCCGCGTTTCTGGCGGAACTGGCGGAAAAGCACGGGCCGTTTGACGTGGTGATCGACGATGGCGGGCACATGATGCACCAGCAGATCACCAGTTTCGAACATCTCTGGCCTGCTTTGTCGGATCAGGGCGTCTATATGGTGGAGGACACCCACACCAGCTATTGGCCCGGCTTCGGTGGTGGGTTCCGGGAAGAGGCGAGCTTTATTGAGTACGCCAAGCGCCTCGTGGATAAGATGCACAGCTGGTACACTGATCAGGATCAGGTTTTTCCGTTTGATGAGATCGCGCGGGAACTCAACAGCGTGCGGTTCTACGATTCCATTGTGGTGATTGAGAAACTGCTCACCAGTGAGCCGCCGATTTCCCTCCATGCACAAAATGGAAAAGTCACCGAATCCCGCAAAGCCCTCGAAGTCCGCGGTCGCACGTCCATCTTCGAAAAATAGCGCCCGCGCGGAATCAAGGGCCACCGGCCCGCCGCGCTTCGTCAGGCCGTTCCCACGGCATGGCGAATTGTCGACGTCCCCGCGAGGCTTGAGTACACGGCGGTACGTCACGATAAAGCGCTCTTGCTTGACGTCAGATCGCCACGCCACGGCCTGCCGAAGCGCGGCTTACTTCAAGTCGCTGACAAACTCGGCTGTAAACTCGCGGTAGCCATTCGACACCACCTTGTGATGTCCCTGCATCCGCCCATGCAATTCCGGCAGCTTGTGAAACGGCACCTGCGGTAGGGAATGATGTTCCACATGATACGGCATGTTCCACGCCAAAAACCGCACCACGCGGTTGGTATAGGTCGTGCGCGTGTTTTCAAACATGTTCGCCACGAACGCGCAGCGCCCGTGTTCGGCCAACACGTACAGCCGCAAGAACGGCTGCCCCAACACACATGGCAAGATCCACACCCAGAATAGCAAGGGCGAAAAGAACAGGCTGGCCGCCACCAAGGCGTAAACCCCGAGCATCCACCGCGCCTCCACAATCACACGCGGCCTGGCATGCCGTGGAATATACGCCCCCGGATCGCGGCCCAAGGCGTTGCCCACCGTCTGCACCGCCAAATCCCACCAAAATGGCAGCCCGCTGATGAACCGCAGATACGCGCCCCATGTCTGGGGCTTCACGCCGCCGTCTAGTTCCGGGTCCTTACCCGGAATATTGGTGAACCGGTGATGGGCTAGGTGAAAATACCGAAACCACGTGAACGGCTGCAAGATCATCACCCCGCAAAACCGCCCGACCCATTCATTCAGCCATTCCGTGCGAAACGGTGTCTTATGCGTCGCCTCATGTTCCAGCGTGAAGAGGAAACAAATCACGATCCCTTGCGCCACCAACACCACCTGCCACAACGGCAGACCAAGCGCGATCCACGTGCCAAACCCCACCATCAACCCAAGATGCCCCGCCAGATGCCAAAGCCCCGGGCCATCCGCCGTCTCATTGAGCGCGGCAAGATCCTCAGGCTGAAGCGTGGCCGTGAATTCCTTGTGGTCCATGACGGCACGCTAGCCCAAGCCGGATGCCCTGACCACAATGAAAAAGGCGCGCCCCGATGGGCACGCCTTTTGTAAACTCGTCACGGATACGCGTCTTGGGGTGGCGTATCTCAGCCGCGGACGCTGCGCCAGACCAGCACTTCGCGGTCATGGGCGGCCAACATACGGCGGGCCTTTTCACTCAACTCTTGATCAGCTTTCGTTGTCATTGCTGTTTTCCTTTTTTTGTCCTGTTCGAGAACAATAGACACGCGAAATGGAAACAAATGGAAAACAGTGTGACATTTCCTTGGCACACAAAAAACCGCCGATCTGACGGGCAGATCGGCGGTTTTTCACTTAAATTCGGGGCTTTACTTCGCGAGGGCGCTCTTGGCCTGCTCCACGATGGCACCAAAGGCCGCCGGCTCATGCACGGCCAGATCGGCCAGAACCTTACGGTCAACTTCGATCCCAGCCAGGCTCAGCCCGTTGACGAAGCGCGAATAGGTCAGGCCCTCATCATGGCTGCGCACGGCGGCGTTGATCCGCTGGATCCAGAGCGCGCGGAAGTTCCGCTTGCGGTTTCTGCGGTCGCGGGTTGCATACTGGTTGGCCTTGTCGACGGCCTGTGCGGCCACCTTGAAGGTATTCTTGCGACGGCCGTAATAGCCTTTCGCCGCAGTGGTGACTTTCTTGTGACGGGCGTGGGTAACTGTCCCACCTTTAACGCGTGGCATATCAGTCTCTCCTTAGCGCGAATAGGGCATCATGGGCTTGATGATCTTGGCGTCAGCCTCGCTCATCACGGTGGTGCCACGTGCGTTGCGGATAAACTTGTTGGTCCGTTTGATCATGCCGTGGCGCTTGCCCGCTTGCGCGGTCTTGATCTTGCCACTGGCCGTCACCTTGAACCGCTTTTTGCAGCTCGATTTGGTCTTCATCTTGGGCATTTCCGACTCCTCTTAATAAAGGCGGTAGAACGCGCGACTCGGCATGCCGCTTTGGCCGGTCGCGCGGGTGAAGAGGCCTTTTAGGCCCGCCTGTTTAATATAGCAAGGGAAAACAAAGCACCCGGGCGCGGAATCAAGGGCGTAGCCCGCCGCGCCTTCGTCAGGCCCCACCCAGGGCCTGGCGAATTGTCAACGTCACCGCGCCGCCCAACCCCACAGCGAAACGTCACGATAAAGCGCCCTCGCTTGAGTTCAGGATCGCCAGACCGGGGCCTGACGAAGCCGCTCTTCCGCGCTCAAACCGACTGCGTCAGCCCCCCATCAATGCGGAAATTCTGCCCTGTCACATAGGCCGCATTCTCAGACGCCAACCAAGAAATCATGCTGGAGACCTCCTCCGCCCGCCCATAGCGCCCCATAGGGATCCGCGCACGCCGGTCTTCGGTTTCTGGCAAGCTGTCGATAAAACCCGGCATCACATTGTTCATACGGATATTCTCCGCCGCATACTGGTTCGCAAAAAGCTTCCCAAACGCCGCCAGACTGGCCCTAAACATACCCGATGTTGGGAACAGCGGATCAGGCTCAAACACCGCGAAGGTGGAGATGTTGATCGTCGTCCCCCCGCCTTGGGCCTGCATGATCGGCGTCACCAGCCGCGCCATGCGCACGACATTCATCAGGTAGACATCCATGCCCTTGTGATACTCCTCATCGCTCATGCCCAGAATATCGCCCTTTGGCCCGTGCCCGGCGGAATTCACCACCACGTCCACGCGTCCATACCGATCCATTGCACCCGTCACCAACGCCTCAAGATCGCCGACCTCAAGGTTCGACCCGGTCACACCAAACCCGCCCAGTTCTTCGCCCAAAGCCTCGCCTTTGCCGGACGACGACAGGATGCCCACCTTGAACCCATCCTCAGCCAGTTTGCGGGCCGCATCCGCCCCCATGCCGCTGCCGCCTGCGGTGATCAGGGCCACTTTTTGATCGCTCATCTTTCAAATCCTCTTGTCTGTTTCCGTAAATTTACTTGTTTTGTCGGCGTGAAGAAGATCATTCTATTACATCACAACTGTAGAAAAACTATTGTCAAAACCATCTCTCCCCCCCCTCAACGCCCTGCGCGCGTTTGATGCTGCCGGTCGCCACCTCAATTTCCGCCTGGCCGCAGAAGAACTACGCGTCACTCAAGGCGCCGTCGCCCAACACGTCCGCGCGCTGGAAAAACACTTGGGCGTGACCCTCTTTGATCGCCTGCCCAAGGGCCTCGCCCTCACCCAAGTGGGGCATGAATACCACGCCAACATCGCCGCCAGTTTCGACCAGATGCGCAAGGCCACCGCGCAGGTTCGCCCTATGCCGCAGAAAGTGATCATCTCGGTCACGCCGACCTTTGCGGCGAAATGGCTGATCCCGCATTTGCCCGCGTTTTCTGTCCGCCACCCGAATGTCGATCTGCGCGTTCTGGCGACCGAACAGATGTCAAGCTTTGCCTCTGACGGCATCGACCTTGCCGTCCGGCAAACCACACCGCCATTCGGGGCCAGCCTTCAGGCCTGGCGCCTGTTCCCCAGCGAGGTGATCGCCGTAACCGCCCCCGAACAAGCGGATCGTCCCATCAGTCATGCGCCCAAACTGCACGACACGCATGATCTTTGGCCCGCTTTTTTCAAGGCATTTGGGGAAGAAGCGCCGAATGATCGTGGCATGCGGTTCAGCCAGACGGCGCTGGCGAATGATGCCGCCGTCGCCGGGCAGGGCGTCGCCTTGGCCAGCCGATTCCTGGTGGATCATGACCTCAAGGCCGGGCGATTGGTGCAAGTGTCCGACACCTGCCTGAGCGAAAACACCGAGTTCTTCCTGCTGGCTAAACGCAATCGCAAGCGCACGCCCCATGTGGATCACGTGATTGACTGGATGTTGGAAGCAGCCGACGCAGGCAGGCTCAGATGATCTTCGCCGCCACCCGAATGAATACATCCGGCACGTCGCGCAAGCTGTAGGTGCCCGGGTTAGTCTGAACCACATAGACCAAGATGCCCCCCGCCAGAATCGCGGTCAGGGCGGCCACGCGGGGCGGGCGGCGGTCGATCATCGCAGCAATCAGCGACGGCACGGAAAGCACCAACAGAAAAACGCCCAAAGCGATCAGGATATCAGGGTCCACGCCTGTCATGGCCGGGATTTAGCCCGGGTCGGTGGAATAAATCAAACTTTCCTGACAGGGGGCGACGCGCAGAATGTTGGTCGTGCCCGGCACGTTGAAGGGCACACCCGCGGTCACCACGATCTGATCTAGCGCCTCGGCATAGCCTTGTTGTCGTGCCGCTCGGGCGGCGGCCAGCACTGCCATCTTGAATCGATCCAGCGTGTCCGTCATCACGCAATTCACACCCCAACTCAGCGCCAAGCGCCGCGCGGTGCCGCGCAGATTGGTCATGGCGATGATCGGCACGCCGGGCCGTTCGCGCGATGTCAAAAGCGCGGTGGTGCCCGATTGGGTGAAACAGCAAATGGCGCGGATGTCTGTGGCTTCCGCAATCTCGCGCGCGGCAACGACAATGCCGTCGGCGACGGTGCTGCGCGTGACCACGCGGCTCGCGGCGATGATCTGTTCGTAGGTTGGGTCGCTTTCCACTTCACGGGCCACGTTGTCCATCGTGGTCACGGCCTCAATGGGGTAGCTGCCTGCCGCCGACTCCGCGCTCAACATCACAGCGTCAGACCCTTCATAAATAGCCGCCGCCACGTCGGAGACTTCGGCGCGCGTGGGCATTGGGCTGTCGATCATTGATTCCAGCATCTGCGTCGCCACAATCACGGGCTTCGCTTTGGCCCGACATTTGCGCACCAGACGTTTCTGGATGGGCGGGACGTTCTGCACAGGCAGTTCCACACCCAGATCACCGCGCGCCACCATGATCCCGTCAGAGGCCTCAAGAATGCTGTCAAACCATTCCACGGCGGACGGTTTTTCAATCTTCGACAGAACGGCGGCGCGCCCCTTCACCAAGGCCCGGGCCTCCTCCACATCTGCCGCGCGCTGAACGAAAGACAGCGCAAGCCAATCCACGCCCAGCTCACAGACAAATTCCAGATCCTTGCGATCTTTCTCAGACAGCGCGGCCAGCGGCAGCACCACATCGGGCACATTCACACCCTTGCGGTCGGAAATCACGCCGCCCACCGTCACCTCGGTTTCGGCAAAATCAGGGCCGCAATCCATCACTGTCAGGCGGATCTTGCCGTCATTGACCAGCAGCGTGGCACTTGGCTTCAGCGCCTCGAAAATCTCCGGATGAGGCAGGCAGACCCGTGTCGCATCACCATCCGCCGGGTTCAGATCAAGGCGGAACATCTGCCCGGGCTTCAGTTCTTCTTCGCTGGCCGCAAACGTCCCCACGCGCAGTTTCGGGCCTTGCAGATCGGCCAGGATCCCAATGGGGCTGTCGAGGTCGGCCTCAATCTGGCGGATAATTTTGTGCTTTTCGCGAATGGCGCCATGTTCGCCGTGGCTCATGTTCAGGCGGAACACATCTGCGCCCGCCTCATGCAGCGCGCGGATGGTTTCATAGGTTTCCGAGGCCGGGCCAAGGGTGGCCACGATTTTCACATTGCGATGGCGTCTCATGGGGCGCGCTGTCCTTCAAAGTCTGGGCCCGGCGGGTGAACCGGGTAATGTTTTGCGGCGCGTTAACGCTAACGGAAGCTAGCACTGCGCTTATTACCCAATTCCAATCCCGCCGCAACTGTCATAGAGGGGGGATGGAATATCTTCATGACAGGTCAATGACATATCAACCCTATCATATTGAAGGGGCAGAGCGACCCGCGCGCTGGCTGATCACCTGCGATCATGCGGCCAACACGGTGCCCGATGCGGTGCATGGCGGCGACCTTGGCGTGGCGGCGGAGGATATGGGCCGCCACATCGCCTATGACATTGGCGCGGCAGGGCTGGCCTCACGCCTGGCCGCGCATCTGGATGCCCCGGCGATATTTTCCAATTTCTCCCGTTTGGTGATTGACCCCAATCGCGGCGAAGATGACCCCACGCTGTTGATGAAGCTTTATGACGGCACGATCATTCCGGGCAATCGGGATGCGGAGGAGGCCGAGCGCGAACGCCGCCTCAACATGTGTTACCGGCCTTATCATGAGGCGTTGGCCCGTATGGCTGCGCGGCAGGAGGACACGGTGATCGTGTCCGTCCACAGCTTCACCCGCCAATTCCGAGGCCGTCCGCCACGGCCTTGGCATGTGGGGGTGCTTTATGCCGCCGATGAACGGCTGACCCGTCCTTTGATCACGCGCCTGAAGGCTGAGCCGGATCTGTGCGTGGGCGAAAATGAACCCTACACCGGCGCGCTGGAAGGCGACGCGCTTGATCGCCACGCCATCACAGAAGGCCGTGCGAATGTGCTGATCGAGCTGCGAAATGATTTGATTGAGGCGGATATGGATCAGGCCGCATGGGCCGCGCGCCTTGCCCCCATATTAGAGGCCGCCGCGCGCGACGGTGGGGTTTAGATCACCGGCACAGTCAATGCGCCTTCGCCAGGCCCTGGGTGGGGCCTGCCGAAGGCGCGGCGGGCTACGCCCTTGATTCCGCGCCCGCGCGATGTTCATACAACTTTCGAAAAGCGGACTACGTCCAAAAACTCATCAGCCAAAGCGCGCTGACGAGGGCAATCAAACCACCGCCCAAGATCTGCAAACCCGCCCGGACGCGCCCGATATCTTCCCCGGCCAGCGCTTGCACCACGCTCAACCGCCGTGCCGCAACGCCCGACCACGCGATCATCAGGTTGAAGGCCGCCGTGCCCATCCCCATCGTCAGGATCGACAGGGCACCGGCCCAAAACACGTCAAACCGCAGCGCGATGATCAAAACAAAAAGCGCCCCGGTGCAGGGCCGGATCGCGATGCTGAACACCAACATGGCGGCGTCGCGCCAGCCTGACAGGCCTTCGACCTCTTTCATGCTCGGCCCATGGGAATGGCCGCACCCACAGCTGTGATCATGATCGTGATGGTCATGATGATGATCATGATGAACATGCGCGTGCCGCGTCGTGGCTTTGCGCCACTGCATCACCCCGCGCAGCATCAGGTAGGTCCCAACGATGGCAATCGCGCCATAACTGATCGGCGCCAGCCAGTCTTCGGCCAGTGGCGCCATGTTCTGCGTCGCAACACCCAGCACCAGAACCAACCCGCCGATCATGGCGATTGCCGTCAAAGACTGCGCCAAACTCGCCGCGATGGTGAGAACCGTCATGCGCTTCAACGTGGCACCGGATGCCAACGCAGCCCCGCCCAACAAAACCTTGCCGTGCCCCGGCCCCAACGCATGGACAAACCCATAGGCCGCCGTCGCCGTACATAGCGCCAACACCGCCGAAGGGTCCCCCGCCCGGATCGCCTGCAACGCCTGCGCCATGGCGTTCTGAAACCCGCGCTGCGCTTCTGCCGCCCACAGGATCACCCCGCCCCATGGCACAAAGGCCCAGGCGCAGGCCACCAGCAGGGCCAAACCCGCCATGGGAAGAAAGGACATCACCCGCATGACACTGACACGCTCACATATGCCTCGTTGGAATTCATCCACCCTCTATCCCATGACAAAACTGACCTGCGCAAGCCTGCCAAAACCCGCGTCCCGCTCGGTGGAGGATTTCAGCCGAACAGCATCCCCCTTGATCCCGCCCCTCATCACACGCATCTTTTGGTCAAAGGGAGAGCCCACATGGATGAACAAACCCAACTCGAACTGGAAGCCGCCGCCTTCCGCCGCCTGCGCCAGCACCTGATGGAAGACCGCACCGATGTGCAGAATATCGACATGATGAACCTTGCTGGCTTCTGCCGCAATTGCCTCAGCCGCTGGTACCAGGAAGCCGCCAACGCCCGCGGCATCGAGATGGACAAGATGGAAGCGCGGGAGATGTTTTACGGCATGACCATGGATGAATGGAAAGCCAACTATCAGACCGAGGCGTCTGACGCGCAAAAAGACGCCTTCAAAACGTCCTTCGAGGAAAACGTCGGCAAATCCTGATCACTGACGCGTCATCCGGTTCGTGACATTCCGCGTGGCCCGGCTCTGCACCAGCAAGATCGCCGCCAGGATCAACACGCAGCCCATGATCTGCTGCCATGTCAGCGCCTCCCCAAAGGCAAACACCGCCACGGCCAGCATCGTGGGCAATTCAATGCTGCCAAACACAGCCGTGCGCGATGCGCCAATGATCGGCGAACAGACCGTATAGATCAGTTGCGGCACCAAAGCAGAGACCGAGGCAATTCCCACAATCAACATCCATGTCTCACGGTCCTGCGGGATCACATCAGCAGGTGCAGAGGCCAGCATCAAAGGCGCCAATCCAAAAAACGCCCCTACTGACACGCTTCCGATCCGCGCCAAAGGCTCCAACCGGGCCAGCCTGTGCACCAACACACAGATCGAAAATCCAAATCCGATGGGCGCGATGAGGGACAGCAAAAGTGCGGGTATGTGTTCCGGCGCAACCGCGCCCGGCCCCGCCGCAATGAAGGCAGCCGCAAGGATCATCCCGCAGGCGATCACCGCCTTGGGCGTCGGGCTGTCAGAAAACAGCGCCCATGACAAAAGCACGGTGAAAATCGGGTAGGTCATGTAAAGCACGCTCAGGGTAGAGGCCGGCGCCGTCTCCAACGCGGTCACAAACCCGATCCACCCCACGCCCATGGCGATGCCTGATGCGAGCCCCCAACACACCTCTCGCCAATGCTTTAGATTGCGCAGGAAGATGGGGGACAAGATCATCGCTGTCAGCGCGAACCGAAAAAACGCCACCGCATGGGCCGCCATCCCGTTATCCGTCAGCCCACGGCTGAAGAAGGGCACCAACCCGAACCCGATGGATGCAACCAGCACGCCCGTGGCGGCGATGGATACGGGGATGCGCGATGTCCAATGGGGGTGGGCGGAAGTCTCTGCCATAGCTCGCCCGTATCACAGGACGGACTTGGGGCGTTAGTCTTTCTTGGCACTTGAATTTGGCGGCGCTGCGTGGCCGCAAAGGCTTGGACCTTAAAGATCGTGATCCGCCAGCGCTGCCTATCTGCCGCGTTCGAAAATCAGCCGCGCTTTGCCATTGAACATGCCTGTGCGCGTTTGCCCGAAGCCCAGTTTTTCGGCAAGCCGCACAGAGGCCGCGTTTTCCGGCGTGATCATCGCCCAAGTCCCGGGCGCATCCACATGTTCATCACACCAATCCAACGCCGCTTTCATCGCTTCCTTTGCAATCCCTTGCCCATGCGCGGCGCGTGCCATCACCCATCCGGCTTCAGGCAAACCCGTCATGGGGGGCTCAATCTCCCGCTTGTAATCGGCAAACCCAACCTCGCCCATGAACCGTCCAGACGCACGCTCAATCACGGCCCAATAACCATAGCCGAGAAGCGACCAATGCCCAGCATAGCGCAGCAGGCGAAACCACACCTCTGCTTCCGTCTGCGGCCGGTCAAAAATATGCTGCACCACGCCCGGGTCCGACCACAGCGCATGCACATCCTGAAAATCGGCAATTCCATGCGGGCGCAGGATCAACCGGTCCGTCTCAATAACGACCGGCTTCTCCATCATGCTCACACAGCCTTCTTCAGGCTCTCATCCAGATAAATCTCACGCATCCGCTTGGCCACATGCCCGGGCGTGCCATCACCCAAGGCCACGCCGTCAATCTCCACCACCGGCATCACGAACGCACTGGCCGACGTGATGAACGCCTCGTCGGCCTCCTTGGCTTCCTCGATGGTGAAAGACCGCTCCACGACCTCCATCTGCGCTTCTTCGGCAAAACGCAGGACAGCCGCCCGCGTGATCCCATGCAGGATGTCGTTCGACAACTGCCGCGTGATGATCTTGCCGTCTTTCACGATATAGGCGTTGTTCGATGTGCCCTCGGTCACGTACCCGTCCTGAATCATCCAGGCATCATCGCAGCCCGCTTTCTTGGCCATCATCTTACCCATCGACGGGTAGAGCAGCTGAACTGTCTTGATGTCCCGCCGCCCCCAACGGATGTCGTCGATGGAGATCACTTTCATCCCCTTCTGTGACGCGGGGCTATTGGCCAGACCGGGCTTTGACTGTGTAAACAGCACCAGCGTCGGCTTCACCTCATCAGGATCAGGATACATGAAATCCCGATCCGCAGCACCACGCGACACCTGCAAATAGACCAACCCATCTTCAATCTCGTTGATCCGCACCAGTTCCCGATGAATATCCAGCAGATCGTCAAACTCTTCCGGCTTCTGCATGTCCAACTCGTTCAAGGACCGCAACAGCCGCACCTTGTGGCCTTCAAAATCAATCAGCTTACCCCCGAGGACAGACGTCACCTCATAAACGCCATCGGCCATCAAAAAGGACCGATCAAAGATCGATACCTTGGCTTCATCCTCATTCAGGTATTCGCCGTTCAGATACACAGTGCGCATGTTTGTCATCCCCATAGCTCTGCCGCGGGTGGATGCACCCCGGCGTCATCGAATTGAAGCGGTGTCTCCCGGTCTTCGCCCAGAAGCAGCGGGCCATCAAGGTCCGTCACTGCCGCACCCTGCGCCACCAATGTCGCAGGCGCCATGGCGAGGCTCGACCCGATCATGCAGCCCACCATCACGTCATAGCCTTCCGCCCGCGCCGCATCGCGTAAGGCCAGCGCTTCGGTCAAACCACCGGTCTTGTCCAGCTTGATATTGACCACATCATACTTGCCCTTGAGCTTGGGTAGGCTCGCCCGATCATGACAGCTTTCATCGGCACACACGGGCAGGGGCCGTTCCATCCCCAGCAGCGCGTCATCCTCCCCCGCAGGCACCGGTTGCTCCACCAACGCCACGCCCAGCCGCACCAGATGGGGCGCCAGATCGGCATAAATCTCCGCGCTCCAGCCCTCATTGGCATCCACGATAATCCGCGCCCCCGGCGCGCCTGCCCGAACGGCCTCCAACCGGGGCATGTCATCGGCGGTGCCCAGCTTGATCTTCAGCAGAGGACGATGCGCATTCTTCGCCGCCTCCGCCTGCATATTCTCAGGCGTGTCCAGCGACAGCGTATAGGCCGTGATCTCGGGTCCGGGCTTGGCCAACCCAGCCAATTCCCAAACCCGCTTGCCCGCCTGCTTGGCCTCCAGATCCCACAACGCACAATCCACGGCATTTCGCGCGGCACCCGGTTCCAGCAGATCATAGAGCGCCTCACGCGTCACATCCCCGGGCAGGCCCTCAACCTGCGCCGCCACAGAGTCCAGCGTTTCGCCGTACCGCGCATAAGGCACACATTCGCCCCACCCGGTTACACCGCCATCGCTCACGCGCACGGTCAGCACCTTGGCTTCCGTCCGCGACCCCCGCGAAATGGTGAAAACCTGCGCCAGCTTGAACGTGTCAGGCGTTACTGAGATTTGCACGGAACCCTGGTCCTTCTTCTGGCTGAAAATATCCCCGGCAGAACTTTTCACGGGGCAAGAAAGTTAAATCCCGGCAAGCGCATCCACCAGCTTGCCAGACCCAAAGCGATATGGATCCGTCGTCGGCAACCCAAGCTCCGCCTCAACCTCGGCCAGATACGCCTTCGCATCCTCTTCCGACATATGTTGCGTGTTCACGGAAACGCCCACCACCTCACAAGCCGGGTTCCCCACCCGCGCCAGCGGCAAAGCCGTATCCCGCAACTGCGCCAGCGACGGCTGCGTATACTCAGGCAACCCGCGCATATGTTCCCGCGTCGGCTCATGACACAGGATCAGCGCGTCCGGCTGCCCGCCATGCACCAACGCCATGGTCACACCCGAATAGGACACGTGAAAGAGCGAACCCTGACCCTCAATCAAATCCCAATGATCCTCGTCATTGTCCGGCGTCAGATATTCCACCGACCCGGCCATGAAATCCGCAATCACCGCATCCAGCGGCACGCCAGATCCAGTCACCAAAATCCCCGTCTGCCCTGTGGCGCGGAACGTGGCCTTCATGCCTCGCTCCCGCATCTCGGATTCCATCGCCATGGCTGTGTACATCTTGCCCACGGAACAATCCGTCCCCACCGCCAGACAGCGCTTGCCCGTCCGCTTCTTGCCGTTCGCAATGGGGTAACCCACCGTCGGCACCCGCACATCATGCAAGGTGCAGCCATGGGTCTGCGCGGCGGCCACCAGATCGCCCTCATCCCTCAGCAGGTTGTGCAGCCCGCTGGCCAGATCATAGCCCATCTCCAGCGCCTCAATCAGCACCTCTTTCCAGGCTTGCGAAATCACACCGCCCCGGTTTGCCACCCCAATCACCAGCGTCTTCGCACCGGCCTCTTTGGCCTCCGCCAGCGTCATGTCCTTGATGCCCAAATCCGCCCCGCAGCCCGGCAGACGGATCTGACCCAGCGCGTGTTCCGGGCGCCAATCGCGAATGCCAATGGCGACCTTGGCGGCCAGCATGTCCGGCGCATCGCCAAGAAACAGCAGATAAGGGGTCTCGATCATGGCGCATCTCCATTGCGACGGGTGAAATCATATCCTACCCGTGATACCGGATTCGCGCGCCAAGTTATCTTGAATTTACGCCACCAAAACCCGTCTGCGCGACAGGATCTCCCGGCTTAGCGTCTGTCTGATGAAGAATCTTCGACAGACGCCTCTGCCTCCGCCAAATCCTCATCCAACATCACCTCAGCCTGCAACATCCCTGGCTGGGCCACACCCAGAATGCCCATGGCCTGAAACTCTCCTGTTTCCTCCGGCGCTTTCGACTGAACCCGTCGCGTGATCGCAATCATCGCCACGGTCAGCCCGACGAAAATCAGCATGATCTGCAAGCCCCGCCCATCGGCCAGCCGCACGAGGTTGGGCGCGACCAACATGCCGAAAAACTGCCCCAGTTGCAGCAGGAACGCCATGGTCCCCGACGCCGGAATGATCTGCGCCGGGCTCAGCTGATCATTGGCGTGGGCAGCCAGGATCGAATAGACGGGTAGGGTGACAGCCGCGATCACCGCATAGCCCACGACGATGCGCGACGGATCGGTATCAATCGCCATCCAAAGTGCCGCCAACACAGAAATGAGGGACAGCCCAATCACCACATATCGCCGGTCAATCCGGTCCGACAGCCAGCCAATCGGATACTGCGACACCGCCGCCGCCAGCATCGCGATGACCAGCGCAAAAGAGGCCTGGCTGTCACTATACCCGGCATTCAGCGCAATCAGCGGCAGGCTGATAAACCACCCCACAACACCCGCGCCCATGATGACAATCCCCAGCACCGCCATGGGCGACACCTTGTAAAGCCGCGGCACCGGCATGCGATCCGGCGCGGTGTATTCCGGCGCCCGCACATTGGACAAAAGCAGCGGCACAATCGCCACCGACAGCAGGATCGACGCCAGCCCAAATAGCATGTTGCCGTTGGGATCGGGCAGCGCAATCATCGCCGTGCCCAGCGCAGGCCCCGCCGTCTGAATGATGAAATAAACCGACAAGATCTGCGCCCGCGTCCGGTTCTCCGCCTGCGCGTTCAGCCAGCTTTCCGTGATCACGTAAAGCCCCGGAAAACAGAACCCCGCCAAGAGCCGCATTAGTGACCAACTCACGGGATCACTCGTCAACAAATGCGCAATCGCCGCCACCGACACCATCGAGGCCAGCGCGCTGAACGTCCGGATATGCCCCACCTTCTCAATCAGCCTTGGCGTCAGGATCGTCCCCGCCAGCGCCCCCAGCGGATAGCACGCCTGCATGACCGAAATCTCAAGGTCAGAGAACCCAAGCGTACTGCCGCGGATCGTCAACAGCGTCACCAACAGCCCGTTGGCCACCATCAACAACATCATGCCAAGAAACAGTGACCAATTGGCCAAAAGCGCGCGGCGCATGGGATAACTCTTTTGTTCAAAACACTTTTTTCCGCGCTAACCCAGGCGCTTCCCGCCGTCGCCTCCGTTTCCGACATGTTGGCGACCGCGCAATGTCGTTTCTCAACCATGGGTATCTGGCGAAACGATCTTGCGCCTCCCGTCACATTCCCCTACCCGATGCGCCAACACGCGCCTGCCAGCTTCGAAAGGTCCCGATCATGAGCTTCCGCCTCCAACCTCCAGCCCCCGCCCGCCCCAACCGCTGCCAGCTTTTTGGGCCCGGTTCCAACACCAAACTCTTTGAAAAAATGGCCTCGTCTGCGGCCGACGTGATCAACATTGACCTCGAAGACAGCGTCGCCCCAACGGACAAAGACATCGCCCGCAAGAACACCATTGAGGCGATCAACGATGTCGATTGGGGCAACAAATACCTCTCCGTGCGCATCAACGGCCTCGACAGCCCGTTCTGGTACAAAGACGTGGTGGACCTGCTGGAAAACGCAGGCGACCGCCTCGACCAGATCATGATCCCCAAAGCGGGCAACGCCGCTGACATCTACGCCGTCGACGCGCTGGTCACCTCCATTGAGGCCGCCAAAGGCCGCACCAAACCCATCAGCTTCGAGGCCATCATCGAGACCTCCGCCGGCATCTCCCACGTGGAAGAGATCGCAGCCGCCAGCCCCCGCATGCAGGCCCTCAGCCTCGGCGCGGCTGATTTCGCCGCCTCCATGGGCATGGCCACAACCGGCATTGGTGGCACCCAAGAAAACTACTACATGCACCGCGATGGCGAAAAATACTGGTCCGACCCCTGGCACTGGGCCCAAGCCGCTATCGTCGCCGCCTGCCGCACCCATGGGCTCTTGCCCGTCGATGGCCCCTTCGGCGATTTCTCCGACGAAGAAGGCTTCCGCGCCCAGGCGCTTCGCTCTGCCACCCTCGGCATGGTCGGCAAATGGGCCATCCACCCCAAACAAATCGCGCTTGCCAACGACATCTTCACGCCGTCCGACGAGGCCGTCACCGAGGCCCGCGAGATCCTCGCCGCCATGGAAGACGCCAAAGCCCGCGGCGAAGGTGCCACAACCTACAAAGGCCGCCTCGTCGATATAGCGTCGATCAAACAGGCCGAAGTGATCGTCACCATGGCCGACATGATCGCCTCCAACTGATCAGTCAGCACCTGACCGAATAGCGGGATTTGAGTATTTGTAGCCAGAAACAAGCCGAAATGCGCCTGGGCTTCTTTCTGGCCAAAAATACTCATATCCTGCCATCGTAATTGTCGCGGAGCATGCCCATGAAGACCGCCCTCGTCACAGGCGCCGCCCGCGGCATCGGTCTGGCCACGACCAAGCAGTTCCTGTCTCAAGGATGGCGCGTGATCATGGTGGACCGCGATGAAGACGCGCTGGAAGAGGCCGCCGGACCGTTGGAAAACACCCTGAGCGTTGTTGCGGACGTCTCCGACAAAGATCAGGTGGCAAAACTCGCCGACGCCCACACCAAAATCGACGCCCTCATCAACAACGCAGGCGTCGCCGATTTCGGCCCCATCGAGGAAACCGATTTCACCCGCTGGCGCACGGTGATGGAAACCAATCTCGATGGCGTCTTCTTGATGTCCCAGGCGTTCACAACCGCCCTTGCCGCTACAAAAGGCGCGATCGTCAACATCGCCTCCATCTCCGGCCTGCGCGCCTCCACCCTCCGCGTCGCCTACGGCACCTCCAAGGCAGGCGTCATCGCGCTCACCCAACAACAGGCGGTGGAACTGGGTGAAAAAGGCATCCGCGCCAATTGCGTCTGCCCCGGCCCCGTGCGCACCAAACTCGCCATGGCCGTCCACACGCCCGACATCATCGCCGCCTATCACGACGCCATCCCGCTCAACCGCTACGGATCAGAGGATGAGATCGCCTCCGTCGTCACCTTCCTCTGCTCGTCCGCGGCCAGCTACGTCACCGGTCAAACCATCGCCGTCGATGGCGGTTTCGAGGCGACCGGCGTCGGCCTTCCCGCCCTCAGAACCTGAAAACGTGCCGCAGGCGCGCCCCCCTCACCCCCGCGCGTGAGCCGCGGCCCCGTCACCACGTCACCTGCTTGCCTTCGAACACCTCAAACGGCTGCAATTCTCCACGCGACACCCAGGCGAAGCCATCATTGGTGATCATGATGGTGTAGCCCGTCCAATTCGTCCGTTCCCACCAGCTTTCGTATTGGTCGGTGTCCGCATTCACCCGCCATTTCCCTTGATCCGGGCGGCCACCATCCGGGAAATAGACCGTCAGCCCGTTCGCATCGAAAAACTGCGTGTAGCCATCTCCATTCCAAGTCCCCCGGATCGTGTTGCCAGATAAAAGCGCCTCAATCTGCGGGGCTGTCATCTGTAGATCGACGGGGTTTGTCATCTCCTCGGCCCACGCCGTGCAAGGCATCACCACCAGACCAATCAGACAAGCACGTCTCAGCATATCACCCTCTCGGCTCGATCAGGATCGCCCGGAAATCATTCACATTGGTCAGGGTCGGCCCTGTCACAACCTGCCCGCCAGTGCGCTCAAAAAACCCGTGGGCGTCATTGCGGTCCAGCGCCGCTTGCGGGTCCTCTGACACATCCGCCAAACTGCCAGGTCCAATCATCGCGCCTGCCACTTCTGCGGCGCCATCCACGCCATCTGTGTCGCAGGCAATCGCATGGATCCCTTCCGCGCCCTGCAAGGCAATCGCCAGCGCCAGCGCATATTCCGCATTGGGTCCCCCAACACCATCGCCCCGCCGCGTGACGGTCAATTCTCCACCCGACAAGAGCAAAACCGGCGCGGCACCAGAGGACAATGACGCCTGCACGGCCACCGCCGTCTGCGCCTGTTCCCGTGCGACGTTCCGCGCCTCACCTTCCAACGCATCGCCCAACACACGCGCCTCCATGCCCTCTGCCGCGGCCATCTCCGCCGCTGCCTGCAAGGATTGCGAGGGCGCGGCGTAGATCACATTCTCCACCCGGCTAAGCTTTGGGTCATCCGGCAAGACCACGCGCCGTGGCCCGTCCAGGACCTTCAGCACCGACCCCGGGACCTCAATCCCATGGGTGCCCAGAATATCGCGCACATCGTCCTGCGTGCTGGCATCCCCGACCGTGGGCCCCGACCCGATCATTGCCGGATCATCCCCCGGCACGTCCGAGATCATCAGCGAAAGCACCCGCGCCGGATGCGCCCGTGCCGCCAACTGCCCGCCCTTCACCTCGCTCAGATGCTTGCGCACCACGTTCATCTTGCCAATCGGCGCGCCCGAGGCCAGCAGCGCGGCATTCACCGCCTGCTTTTCCGCCAGTGTGATCCCGCCCGCAGGCTGCACCAGCAGGGCAGAGGCCCCGCCCGAAATCAACGCCAGCACCACGTCGCCTTCGCCAAGGCCATCCACCAGGTCCAGCATCCGTGCCGTCGCCCGCAACCCGGCCTCATCGGGCACAGGGTGCGCGGCCTCCACGATCTCAATCCCCTGGCAGGGCCGCCCATACCCGTAGCGCGTGATCACCAGCCCCTCGCAGGGGCCGTACTGGGCCTCCACCGCTTCGGCCATCCGCGCGCTCGCCTTACCTGCGCCGATCACCACCAACCGGCCTTCGGGGCGGTCTGGCAGATAGGCGGCCAGACTCTGCATCGGATCTGCCACCTCCACCGCGCGGTCGAAAAGGCGACGCAGAAAGGCAAGAGGATCGGTCATGGGTCAGGTCTCCGCAGGTTTGCGCGGCAGGTTTATCGCTAACATCCGCAAACCAACAGACCCAAAATGCGCGGTCCTATGCCGTGGGCGCAAGGGCAGGGCCTTGTTTGAACCGTTCCAACGCAACGCGCATGCCATCCATGAACCAGGCGTGCCGCGATGAGGATTGCATCCGGCCATGACAGACCAGATCGTAAGACACCATGGGCAAAGCGACAGGTGGTTCACACATCGCGAATTCTGCAAACACGCACAGGCTCAACCGCCGCGGCATCGTGATCACCATGTCTGTGCCCTGCGCCAGATTGGCCAGCGCATGGGAACTGGCCGCGCGCAACACGATCTGCCGGGATGTCCCGGTGTTGTCCATCGCCGCATCAACCACACTTTTCGTGCCACCACCGAAATCCACCACCGCGTGGCGCGCGGCGTAATACTCTTCCGGCGAACTGGGTGCGGACCTTTGGGTGGGATCGTAGAAACAAACCAGCGTGTCCTGGTAAAACCGCTCCACCATGAATTCCACCGGGTGTTGGCCGAGGGCGGCGATGATGGCCGCATCGGCCTGGCCTTTTTCCAAAAGCGGCTGAGCATTCGTGCGCACGCCAAGTTCCATCACGGTCAAGGACATATCCGGGTGGCGTTCTCGCAAAACAGTGTGAACATGCGTCAGGACCGCCATGTGCTCCACCACGTTGGCGGCAATGGTGAACGTGGTTTTATCCTCGGATGGGGTGTATTCGCCCTGAAGCGTCAGCGCCTCGATGGAAATCAGGATATCCGTCACCTTTGGCGCTATGGAAACCGCGACCGGGGTTGGCGCTATGCTGCGCCCGTGCTTCACGAAAAGCGGGTCGCCGATATATTGCCTCAGCCGCTCCAACCCGTGGCTTACCGCGGACTGGCTGCACTCCAGCCGCTCTGACGCGCGGGTGACTGACTTTTCTTCGAACACCGTCAGGAACATGCGCAACAGTTTTACGTCCAGCGCTGATACATCAATTTTGTTCATGAGTTTTCACAATTAGTCGCGTTGATCTATCAGGAACATAGATGGAAACTCAACCAAAGCGGGAATTTTATACATTGAAAGGGCGGCGGCTCAATTATAACAGGAACTTGGGGGTTTCGTTTCCACAGCTTTGAACGGCGCAATTGATGCGCTGGGTGGATCCAGTTGAACGTAAAAGCCAGCCAGGGATTGTGCGATACCGGCTGCCTCCTGCGTAAGGGGAGTGCTTCATGGAACCAGACCTGAAGAATGAGATTGAGCCCGATCTGATCGCCAAAGCAGATGCGCTGGCCCTGCGTTTTTCCGACAAGCTGGATTGCGAGTCTGTCTTTATCAGCCTTGCAAGCACGGACCGGCTTTTCCCATTTGGCATGTCCATTGCGGATGCGCCCGAAATTCAGGATCGCGTGCTGCTGGCCAA
The DNA here is from genome assembly GCA_038532355.1 of Pseudomonadota bacterium. Lineage (GTDB taxonomy): Bacteria > Pseudomonadota > Alphaproteobacteria > Rhodobacterales > Rhodobacteraceae > Roseovarius. The sequence goes on from JBCBAT010000013.1 coordinate 62,835, forward strand.
GGAAACGATCTGCGCCCTTACGGCAGAACGGAACGAACCGCTGGCGTTTGGTGACGCCAGGAAGGTCGACGCGATCAAGAACCGCGCCATCGTGAAATCCGGCGCCATCGTGGGCTATATGGGCGCGCCGATCCGGGATGTCAGCGGTGAGGCCATCGGAGCCATTTGCGCCACCACAACTGTCCCGCGGATCTGGTCGGAAGCGGATCGTCTGATCCTGTCCAATGCCGCGTTGGAGGCTGAGGTTCTGCTGGCAACGGCTAGGTTGAAACAGGAAAACGACGTGCTGTCGCGGGCGCTTGTGGAATACGATGATATCATCGGTGCCATCGCCAAACACGCCGATGCCATGATCTCAATCCATGGCACATCCGGAACGCTGATTTTTGCCACTAATGCCCTTCTCACCCGGTTGGAGCCGTGTGAGCTGGAGCGTCAGTTTCACAGGGCGGTTGCCTCGCAAATGATGAAAGGCCTGACCGGCCTCAATGAGCCGCAAATCACATGGGGCGGCGCGCAGGATAATGAGGCCCTGCACCCGACGATACAAAGCCAATCGGGCTCCCTGACCTTCGTGAAATGGGGGCCTTAGACGGCTGCGGCCGGTCGGTTTGACCGCGGCGCGCATGTGGGCGGCTGCTTGACAAGTTCGGCCCCCCGCGCGACATCGACTTCATGTTCAGCATCCTTCTTCAGGTCGCCCTTGGCGGGGCGATTGGGGCCTCGGCCCGCTACCTTACATCCGTGGGCGCAATGCGCCTGATGGGGCCGGGGTTTCCATGGGGCACCATGGCGGTCAATGTCGTGGGGTCGTTCCTGATTGGGGTGCTTGTGGTGGTGCTGGCCCAAAAGGGCGGCATGAAAGCCGCACCGTTTCTGATGACGGGCATTCTGGGCGGGTTCACCACGTTCTCTGCGTTTTCGCTGGATGCCTTCACGCTCTATGAACGGGGGCAGACCGGGCTGGCGCTGTCTTACGTGGCGGCCTCAGTGGTGTTGTCCCTTTTGGCGATTGTGGCCGGTGTGCTGTTCGCGCGGGCGCTGACGACATGACGGGCGTGCAAACCCTTCAGGTCACCGCCGAGGATGCAGATCAAAGGCTGGATCGTTGGCTGAGGCGGCACTTTCCCCATGTGGGGCAGGGCCGGATTGAAAAGATGTGCCGCAAGGGCGAATTGCGCGTGGATGGCGGCCGTGTGAAAGCCTCTACCCGGTTGGCGGAGGGGCAATCCGTGCGCGTGCCGCCGCTGCCGGATCCCGGGGATGCGCCCAAGCCTGCGGCAAAGCCCAATATCTCTGATGCCGACGCTCAGATGATCCGGGAAACCGTCATTTATCGCGATGACCACATCATCGCGCTCAACAAGCCGCCGGGGTTGCCGGTGCAAGGCGGGTCGAAACAGACCCGCCATGTGGATGGTCTGGCCGACGCGCTGCGCTTTGGGTCGGAGAGCAATCCCCGTCTTGTGCACCGGTTGGACAAGGACACCTCCGGCGTGTTGCTGATGGCGCGCACGGCGCAAATGGCCCGCGCGCTGACCGCCGCGTTTCGGCATCGCGACACGCGCAAGATCTACTGGGCCGCCTTGGCGGGCGTGCCGTCGCCCCGCATCGGCACGATCAAGTTTGGCCTTGTGAAAGCGCCGGGCCATGGCAAAAGCGGGGAGGGGGAGAAGATGCTCTGCCTGCACCCTGCTGAGGTCGCCGACCGCCCGGGCGCCAAACACGCCACCACCGATTTCGCCGTCATTGAAAACGCCGGCACCCGCACCGCCTGGGCCGCGCTGGTGCCCGTGACGGGCCGTACCCATCAGCTGCGCGCGCACATGGCCGAACTGGGCCATCCCATCGTGGGCGACGGCAAATATGGCGGGTCTGGGCAGGAAAATCTGGGCGATGGCTGGGGCGCGCAATTGGGCGGGGAGATCAGCAAGAAACTGCATCTGCACGCCAGATCGCTGACCTTTGATCACCCAGTGACCGGCGCACGCGTCCACCTGACCGCGCCGTTGCCTGACCAAATGGCCCGCACGTGGGACACGTTTCAATGGCGTGCCGAAGATGCGCCCGAGGACCCGTTCGAGGACCTCATATGAACGAAAAGAGCGCCTTCGACAGGCCCCGGTCTGGCGATCCAGACCTCAAGCAAGGGCACTTTATGGTCACGCACCGCTGTGGGATTGTGCGGCGCGGCAGCTTCGACAATTCGCCAGGCCCTGGGTGGGGCCTGCCGAAGGCGCGGCGGGCTGCGCCCTTGATTCCGCACCCGTGCGATATCTGACATGACCGACCTCCGCCTCATCATCTTCGACGTAGACGGCACGCTCGTCGACAGCCAAGCCGATATCCTCACTGCCATGTCCACGGCCTTTGACCGCGCGGGCGCCCCCGCCCCAGATCGCGCCGCTATCCTCGGAATTGTCGGTTTGTCGCTTGAGGTCGCCATCCCCCGCCTTGCCCCCAACCTGCCCGCATCGACCCATACAAACATGGTGCAATGGTACAAAGACGCCTACGTGGCCCTTCGCGCCAAGGTGGGGGCGGCCGAAAGCTCCCCTCTCTACCCTGATGTGCGCGAAACGCTCGATGCCCTGTATGCCCAACCCGAAACGCTTCTTGGCGTGGCCACCGGCAAATCCCGCCGCGGCCTAGACAAGCTGCTGGACGGGCACAACATGACGTCGCTTTTCATCACCCAGCAGGTCAGCGATCACCACCCGTCCAAACCCCACCCTTCCATGCTGCACGCCGCGCTGTCGGAAACCGGGGTGGAGGCCCGCAACGCCGTCATGATCGGAGACACTGTCTTTGACATGGAAATGGCCACCGCGGCCTCCATCCCGTTTGTCGGCGTCGCTTGGGGCTATCACCCGCCGGAACAGCTGACCGATGCGGTTGCGATCCTCGATGATATGCGCGATCTGCCTCGCATCCTGTCCACCCACTGGGAATCAACTGCATGAGCGCGTGGAAAAACAAACGCTTCTGGAAAGAGGCCACTGCGATCCCCACAGAAGGCGGTTTCACCGTCACGCTGGATGGGCGCTCCGTCAAAACGCCGGCCAAACGCGCCCTGATCCTGCCGACCTCCGCCATGGCCAACGCCATCGCCGCCGAATGGGACGCGCAGGAAGAGGAGGTGAACCCCGTCACCATGCCTGTCACCCGCGCCGCCAACGCCGCGATTGACAAGGTCACGCATCAACATGCCGAAGTGGCGGATCTGCTGGCCGCCTATGGCGACAGTGATCTTCTGTGCTACCGCGCCGACAGCCCCGAAGGCCTTGTGGCCCGCCAACAGGCCGCATGGGATCCGCTGCTGGATTGGGCTTTCGCGACGTTCGGCGCCCGCCTGACCCCCACAACGGGCCTGATGCCACAGCCGCAAAACCCCGATGATCTGGCGAAACTGTCGGCTGAGGTGCATGCGATGGATGCTTTCACCCTGACCGCGTTTCACGATCTTGTCGGCCTTTCGGGGTCGCTGATCATCGGGTTTGCCGCCCTGCATGACCACGATGAAACCGAAGTGCTCTGGCAAGCGTCCCGCGTGGATGAAACCTGGCAGGAAGAACAGTGGGGCGAAGATGAAGAGGCCACGGAAATGGCCGCCAACAAACGCGAACAGTTCTTCGCGGCCAAAGCGTTCCACACTTTGGCGTCTTTGCCGCGTTAACCAAGATTGGCTTCGAGAATTTAGGCAGACTTGTGGAAAACCCCCCGAATTTGTCCTAATTTTTAGACATCCGGGCTTGAACTACGGGGTGAATCTTCCCATTGTGCCGGGTGTTACTGCAGGGGAATCCTGAAAACAGCAACTGGGCTCCGCAGGGGGCTGACTAAATTGCCTCATAAAGAGGCATCCAATCAGGAAGAGGTAAAAATGAAAAAATCCGTAATTCTGGGCGCACTGTCTGCTGCTGGTCTCGCGACCGCACTCACAGCCGGCGCCGCTGCTGCGGGCACGCTGGACGATGTCAAAGCGCGCGGCAAGCTGAACTGTGGCGTGACCACCGGTGTGCCTGGCTTTGCTGAGCCGGATGCAAACGGCGTGTGGCAAGGCTTTGACGTGGCTGTGTGCCGCGCCGTTGCCGCTGCTGTGCTGAGCGATTCCAACGCTGTGGAATTCGTGCCGACAACCGGTAAGACACGCTTCACCGCACTGGCATCGGGCGAAATCGACATGCTGGCGCGTAACACCACATGGACGTTCTCCCGTGACGTTGACCTGAAGTTCGAATTCACCGGCGTGAACTACTACGACGGTCAGGGCTTCATGGTGCCTGCCGATCTGGGCGTTGGTTCTGCTACTGAACTTGATGGCGCAACCGTCTGCATCCAGACCGGTACAACGACCGAGCTGAACCTGGCGGATTTCTTCCGCTCCAACAACATCAGCTATGAGCCCGTGCCCGTTGAAACCGGCGCTGAAGCCGTTCAGCAGTACAACGCTGGCGCATGCGACGTTTACACCACGGACCGTTCCGCTCTGGCCGCTCAGCGTGCCAACTTTGAAGACCCCGACGCGCACACAATCATGCCCGAGGTGGTCTCCAAAGAGCCGCTCGGCCCGCTTGTACGCCACGGCGACAACGAATGGGCTGACATCGTCCGCTGGACGCTGAACGCGCTGATCACAGCAGAAGAGCTGGGCGTGAACTCCGCCAACCTCGCGGAAATGGCTGGTGGGTCGAACAACCCCGAAGTGAACCGTCTGCTCGGCACCGAAGGTGACCTCGGCGCAATGCTCGGCCTCGACGCTGAGTGGGCCAAGCGCGCCATCGGCGTCGAAGGCAACTACGGTGAGATCTTTGACCGCAACATCGGTGAATCCACACCGATCGGTCTGGCACGTGGTCTGAACGCTCAGTACTACGAAGGTGGCCTGATCTACTCGCCGCCGTTCCGTTAAGCACATCTGGAAAAGGGCGCGGAAATTCCGCGCCCTTTTTCCATCCAGCGAACACATCTCCAGAAAAAATTTGGCGCAGCACCATAAAGAGTGCATTAATAAAGCCAAAAACAACGACAGGGAGCGCGCTTTATGGCGACGATCACCGACCCTCAGGTAGGGACGAAGTCACGTTCGTTTTCGCTTGGTATGCTGCTCAATGACACGCGCTACCGATCGCTGACATTCCAATTCATCGCCCTCGTGGCCATCATCGCCTTCATGGCTTTCGTGGGTGGCAACCTGGTGCGCAACCTGGCTGAGGCCGGTTTGAACATCTCCTACGCCTTCCTTGGGGAACCGGCGGGATACGATATCAACCAGCGCCCCATCGAATACAATTCGCAATCCACCCATGGCCGCGCGGCCGTCGTGGGTTTGCTCAATACGCTGATCGTGGCGTTCTTGGCCTGTATCACAGCCACCATTTTCGGCGTGGTTGCGGGCGTTCTGCGCCTGTCCAACAACTGGATCATCCGCAAACTGATGAGCTTTTACGTGGAAATCTTCCGCAACGTGCCCGTGCTCATCTGGATCCTGATCATCTTCTCGATCATGATCAACGCATTGCCCGGGCCGCGCGAATTCCGCGGCGACACACCCACCGCCTCCATGTCCGCTTTCGACACGGTCGCCGTCACCAACCGCGGCATCTATGCCCCCGCCCCCCAATTCACCAACAGCTTTGGGTCAACCGAGGAAACGCCGGTCACAAGCACAGGGCTTGACTGGCTTTTGATCCTTGCCGCTCTCACGTTGTCCATCATCGCGATCCGCCAAGTGGGCACATGGGCCACCGCCAAACAGGAGGCCACGGGCGAACGGCCCACAACGCGCTGGATCAACCTTGCGATATTCATTGTTCCGGTGGGCATCGTGCTCTGGTTCCTCGGCCTGACGTGGAATGTGCCGGAACTGCGCGGTTTTAATTTCCAGGGCGGCATGCAATTGCGCGGCTCACTGATTGCGCTGTGGTTCGCACTGGCCATCTACACCGGGGCCTTCATCGCCGAAAACGTCCGCGCCGGGATCCTCGCGATTTCCAAAGGCCAGACAGAGGCCGCCGCCTCCCTCGGCTTGCGCCCCAATCGCATCATGAGCCTCGTGATCCTGCCCCAAGCCTTGCGCGTGATCATCCCGCCGCTGATTTCCCAGTACCTCAACATCACCAAGAACTCCTCGCTCGCCATCGCCGTGGGCTACATGGATGTGACCGGTACGCTGGGCGGCATCACGCTCTTGCAGACGGGCCGCGCGATTGAGACGATCCTGCTTCTGATGCTCTTCTATCTCACCATCTCGCTGATGATCTCTGCCGTGATGAACGTCTTCAACAACCGCATGAAGCTGAAGGAGCGCTGATATGTCTGACACAGAACAGCATCAAATCGACGCCTTCGTCCGGCACGAAACGCTTCCCGAACTGCCCCCGCCCGCGTCCGAAACCGGCGTGGTGAAATGGATGCGGCAAAACCTGTTCAACGGGTGGTTCAACACGCTGATGACGGTGCTTGCGATCTATTTCATCGCCCGCTTCGTGATGTTCGCCTTCCCGTGGTTCTGGAACGGCGTCTGGGATGCCGGTTCGATCCGCGAATGCCGTGACATCCTCGTCGCTCAGGGCAAATCGACCGGCGCGTGTTTCGCCGTCCTCGTCGATCGCTGGGATCACCTTCTCTTCGGTTTCAAATATCCCGCCGATCAGTACTGGCGCCCAACGCTGGCCTTCGTGCTTCTGCTTGTCGCCGCAGCACCGGCGCTGTTCTACAAATACATCCCGCGCAAGGCCCTGATCTTCACAGCCCTTTACCCTTTCATCGCCTTCTGGCTGGTCTGGGGCGGGTCATTGTGGGTGCCTTTGACAATTCTTGCCGCGATCATCGCCACCTTCGCCGTCTTCCGCGTGGTGGAGGCGCTCAATGTCGGCATGCGCACCATCCTCGCGGCCATTGTCGGCATAGCCGCCGCCGCTGGTCTGGCATATCTGCTCTTCCTAGGCGCGAAGGAGCTGTGGTTCATCTCGGGCTCCGTCGGCACCGGATCGATCCTGGCCACCGTGGCCGGGCTGGTGTTCAAGGCCGCGTCCATCTTCATGTTCGTCTTCTTCATTCCGATGGGCATCTTCGTGGGCTACGCGATCTACAACGATGCCGAAGACGGTGGACTGGTCACTCTGGTCACCTCTCTGGCGGCCATCTACATCATGCTGGCTTACCTGCTAGGCCCCATCTCCGGTACGCTCAACTCGATTGTTCCGCTGGAACTGCAAGCGGTGCCATCGCGTGATATGGGCGGCTACATGCTCTGCATGATCCTCGGCACCGTATGCGTGTCGCTCTCTATCCCGCTGGGCATCGTTCTGGCGCTAGGGCGGCAATCCAACATGCCGCTCATCAAGGGCGTCTGCGTCGTCTTCATCGAATTCGTCCGGGGCGTCCCGCTTATCACGCTGCTCTTCGTGGCCAACGTGATGCTCGCGTACTTCATGCCGCCGCAATCGAACTTCGACCTGATCCTGCGGGTGATCATCATGATCACCATGTTCTCCTCGGCCTATATCGCTGAGGTGATCCGGGGTGGCCTCGCCGCCCTGCCCAAGGGTCAGTATGAAGCGGCCGACAGCATTGGCCTCAACTACGTGCAGGCCACGCGCCTCATCATCCTGCCGCAGGCGCTCAAGATCTCCATCCCGGGGATCGTGAACGTGGCTGTGGGGCTGTTCAAAGACACCACGCTGGTGTCGGTGATTTCCATGTTCGACATCGTCGGCATGATCCGTGGCCCCATTCAGCAGTCCACCGACTGGATCAGCATCTATTGGGAGGTCTACCTCTTCGCTGCCATGGTCTTCTTCATCGTCTGCTACGCAATCTCTCAATACTCACAGTGGTTGGAGCGTGAGCTCGCCACCGACCACCGTTAAGAAAGGATCAAACCATGGCTGAAGCTGCACAGATGCAGGTCTCTGACGAGATCGCCATCCAGATCGAAAACATGAACAAGTGGTACGGCACGTTCCACGTTCTGCGTGACATCGACCTGACCGTCTATCGCGGCGAACGGATCGTGATTGCGGGGCCATCTGGTTCGGGTAAATCCACGCTCATCCGCTGCATCAACGCGCTGGAGGAACACCAGCAAGGCAAGATCGTCGTCGACGGCACGCATCTGAGTTCTGATATCAAGAATATCGACACGATCCGGTCCGAGGTCGGCATGTGCTTTCAGCACTTCAACCTCTTCCCGCATCTGACGATCTTGGAAAACTGCACCCTCGCGCCGATTTGGGTGCGCAAGACGCCGAAGAAAGAGGCCGAGGAAACCGCGATGCACTTCCTCGCGAAGGTGAAAATCCCCGAGCAGGCCGATAAATACCCCGGTCAGCTGTCAGGTGGTCAGCAGCAGCGCGTGGCCATCGCCCGCTCGCTGTGCATGCGCCCCCGCATCATGCTTTTTGACGAACCCACCTCCGCCCTCGACCCCGAGATGATCAAGGAAGTGCTGGACACGATGGTCGAGCTTGCCGAGGAAGGCATGACCATGCTCTGCGTGACCCACGAAATGGGCTTCGCCCGTCAGGTCGCCAACCGCGTAATCTTCATGGATCAGGGCCAGATCGTGGAACAAAACGAACCCGAAGAGTTCTTCAACAACCCCAAATCCGAACGCACGAAGCTGTTCCTGAGCCAGATTCTGGGTCACTGATAGGCTCGGACTTTTCCCGTTGGACTTTGATGACTTTGCATCACTCCACCCCAAGCTGTATCGGCTCGGGGTGATTGGTGCGTCTGAAGGAATAAAAAAGCACGGATTGCTGACTGCAAAAGACATTGCCACAAAGGCAGGCGTGGTCTTGCCAAAGGGTCCTAGAAAAGAAGCGTTGCCAGTGACTTTGGACGATGGGACGCGGATGGTCATAACTGACAATAAGCCATTACTGTTCGCATGCTTGGCTCCTGCTTTGGACGACGGCCTTACACCTGAACAATGGTTGGATATGCTCAATTCAAGAGTTTTCTTTTGGCCTTCTCAGAAAATTGGATCAAACAACCTGCGTTTCAGGAATGCCAACTTGGGATACGAAAGCGAGTGGCAAGTGTACGATACCAAGTCACTGTTGAGGCCCATATGGGAAATGGCGGAAATTGCTCCATTCAATACTGGCGCAGCTAGTCGCAAAGCGGCCAGGCGGGGGCTTTCAACTTTCGCGTCTTTAAATGAATTAGACCCTTCAAAATGGAGAAGCGCTCGAAAATCCAGAGGTTTGATCAAAGGCTTAGACAAAATCAAGGAAGTCACTGTGCGTGGCTCCATCGCCCATGCCGGTGACGCGCTGATGTCCATCGAACCCGCCCGCATTCTTTAAAAGAATGCGTCCGAAATCTTTTCAAGATTTCGCCCCGCGCTTCACAGACAAAAATCTCTCAACTCCTGACGCCGCTTGACACATACCCACAAACCTATATGTCAGCGCTATCGCTGCGCTGCCGCGTGAGCATGCCGCGCCGTTGGTCAACCCAACCGGGCGCAACAGCGATACCCCAGTTCCCATCACGCAGGGTTCTTACGGCGGGCTTCCCGTGGAATGCGTCCATGGGGCTTTGGCCCGTCGAACCCCACCCGAATGTGCAGCCTGTGTGCTGCGCATCGAAAGGACACATATTGTCAAAGTTTCAACAGCTTGGCCTGTCGCCAAAGCTATCTGAGCGGCTGGATACATCCGGCTTCTCCACCCCAACCCCCATTCAGGCGCAGGCGATCCCGCTGGCCCTCGAAGGCCACGACATCATGGGGCTGGCCCAAACCGGCACGGGCAAAACACTCGCCTTTGGTCTGCCGATGATCGACATGCTGATGGCCAAGCCCGCCAAACCCGCACCCAAAACGGTGAAGGCGCTGATCCTTGCGCCCACGCGCGAATTGGTGAACCAGATCTATGACAACCTCATGGCCCTGACCAAACCCACCCCGCTGACCCTGATGTCCGTGGTGGGGGGCCAATCCATGGGCCGTCAGATCGGCGCGCTGGAACGTGGCACCGACATCCTCGTCGCCACGCCGGGCCGCTTGATTGACCACATGAACCGCGGCTCTGCCGATCTGTCGACCGTGCGTTTCCTCGTGCTGGATGAGGCTGATCAGATGCTCGACATGGGCTTCATCCATGACCTGCGCAAAATCGCCCCCCGGCTTGGCACACCCCGCCAAACGATGCTCTTCTCCGCGACGATGCCCAAACAAATGGAAGAGCTCAGCCGCAGCTACCTCACCAACCCGCAGCGCGTGGAAGTCGCCCCGCCGGGCAAGACCGCGAACAAGATCGACCAATCCGTCCTCTTCATAGAAAAAGCCGAAAAGCCCGCCAAGCTGCGCGAAGTCCTCTCCGCAGACCCCGACGCGCTCAGCCTTGTCTTCTCCCGCACCAAACACGGCGCGGAGCGGATGAAGAAGAAACTGGTCGCCGATGGGTACAATGCGGTGTCGATCCATGGGGATAAAACCCAAGGGCAGCGGGACAAAGCGCTCAAGGCCTTCCGCGCGGGCAAGGCAAAGATCCTCGTGGCCACCGATGTGGCGGCCCGTGGCATCGACATCCCCGATGTGGGCTACGTGATCAATTACGATCTGCCCAATGCGCCTGAACAATATGTGCACCGCATTGGCCGCACCGCCCGCGCCGGGCGCGACGGGACCGCCATCTCCTTCTGTTCGCCCGAAGAACGCGGCCAGTTGCGCGACATCGAAAAACTGATCGGTCGCAGATTTGGCCCAGAGGGTGAGGATCCCGACGACCACGCGCCCACGAACGCTCCTGCCCGCAAAAGCCGGGGTCGTCCACCGCGCAACCGGCGCCGTCGCCGGCGCAACGGAAACGGGGGCAAATCCGCACCCACGCGTGACGCCAAGAAGGCCAGCTGACCCGCGCCAAAAATTGTACAAATTGGGTTTTGGGGTCCCGAAAGTGACCCCAAAATGTACATTTTGCGACTAACCGGTCAATTCGCGGGGGATCACGAAATCCACCGCCTTGCCGCTGCCCGTGCCAATATCACGCCAGGCGTCGACGTCAAATTCCGCCACCATTGTCGCGCAGGTCGGGTAGTCGAAAAACCGCGAATGGGGTGGCGGAACCTGCACAAGGTTCTGGGCAAACCATGCAATCCCGGGGTTATGGCCCAGCATCAAAATACTGTCGCCCGTCGCGCCCCGCAGCGCATCCATCATCACGTCCGGCCCTGCCAGGTAAAGCTTGTCCACAAACTGCGCGTCACAGACAAAGCCCAGCCGGGAAAACGTCTCGCGCGTGCGCGCCGCGGAGGAACTAAGCACTTGATCCGGAACGTATTTCTTGGCCCGCATCCAATCGCCCACGACCCGCGCAGACACACGACCGCGCCCGTTGAGGGGCCTGTCGCGATCCTCCTGCAACGGATCATCCCAACTGGATTTCGCATGCCGCATCAGGATAAGACGCTTCATAGAAATGCTTCCATGTGAAAGGCCGATTGCGCCTCATCCCGGGCGTAGGACTGGCTGACCGGACAAGCCCTGCGCACCGCGCATCCCCTTGCCATGCAATCATTGCCGGGCCTGTCCAAATCCGCTTTGCAGGCAGGCACATCATAGTCCGCCCCCTTCAACGCGCCCACCGGGCAGGCTGTCAGACAAGCTTGCATTTCACATGTGATGCAAGGGTTTGGATTGGGCTTAGGCGTTGAAATTGCGTAAGAAAATCCGATCGCACCCCGATAGGATACCATCAACCCGGCGGTGTCATGCACCAGCAAACCCACTGGCGACCCATGCGCCCGACCGCTGAGCTGCGCCCACTTGAAAAACGGCTGATGCGGGGGCCCGCCAAACGGAAAAAAAGCCCGCCCGCCAAGATCATCCGCCAAGGTCCCGATTACCCGCGATGACCATCGATCCAGAGGGTCATCCGCGCCGTCACCATACTCCGCCGAGGTTGAAAAAACCGGCCAGAACCCCGGCTCTTGCGGACCCAGCAGAAAGAGCGTGCGAATGCCTTGGGGCAGGTCTTCGGTGACCGTGCCCATCACGCTCAACTGCGCGCGGGCGGCGCGTAACTCTATGTCTTTAACTGATAAACGCACCGTCACCATCGGCCCGCCCTTTTGTGGTTCAGGCGTTGACCTTACGCAGAAAAACGGCCCGCACAAGGGCCGCGATCACTTCGCACGGATCATCGACCCTGCACCCTGATCGGTGAAAAGTTCCAACAGCACGGCATTGGGCGACCGGCCATCAATGATCACCACGGCCCCCACACCAGAGGCCAGCGCATCAAGCGCCGTTTGCGTTTTCGGGATCATGCCGCCCGCGATCACGCCAGACTTCGTCAAGTCTTTGATTTGACTGGCGGAAAGTTGGGTCAAAAGGCGGCCATCAGCGTCTTTTACGCCTTCCACATCCGTCAAAAGCAACAACCGATCTGCCTGCAACGCGCGCGCAATCGCACCTGCCGCGTCATCGCCATTGATGTTGAATGTTTCCCCGTCATGCCCGGCACCCAGCGGGGCAATCACCGGAATGGCATCATCGCGAAAGAGCGTATGCAGGATCGACGGATCCACCTGGCTCGGCACACCCACCATGCCAAGCGCAGGATCGGCAGGCGTGCAATAAATCAGCCCCGCATCCTTGCCCGACAGGCCCACGCCCTTGCCACCCTGCTGATTGATCGCGTGGACAATGCTTTTGTTCACGCGGCCTGACAAAACCATCTCAACCACGGCCATGGTTTCCGCATCGGTGACACGCTTGCCATTCACGAATTCAGATTTCACATCAAGCCGGTCGAGCATCTCATTGATCATCGGCCCGCCGCCATGCACGATCACCGGGTTCACGCCCACCTGCCGCAGAAGCACGATGTCGCGGGCGAAACTGGCCATCGCCTCGTCACTGCCCATGGCGTGCCCGCCCAGCTTCACGACCACAACCGCCCCGTCATAGCGTTGCAGGTTCGGCAAAGCCTCGCTCAGCGTTCTGGCCGTCGCGGCCCAATCTTGGTGCATCTCTCTCGTCTTCATTCTGTCGCCCCGTGTTGGGAGGCGCTTATGATCGGATATTGAGCTTGTCGCAAGGTTGGATCGGATTTTGTGCCTCCGGCGGGGATATTTTTAGCCAGAAGAAAACCTGGGCTGCGCTTCTATTCGATCGATGCAATCGTAGAGCGGAGTGTGGGGATGCCGTCGCCCTTTTCGCTGGACGTCAGGATCAATTCAGGGAACGCTGCCGGGTGGGTGGCGAGGCGCGATCGCACTTGGGTGAATAGCCGATCTTCGTCCTTCGCCTTGATCTTGTCGGCCTTGGTCAGCACGCATTGAAAAGTGACGGCGGCGCTGTCGAGCAGGGCCATGATCTCTTCATCCACGGGTTTGATCCCGTGGCGCGCGTCGATCAGCACGAAGGCGCGGCGCAGGGTGGCACGGCCCGAGAGGTACTGTTTTAGCAGTGCTTGCCAAGCCTGCACTTTAGCGAGCGGCGCGTTGGCGTAGCCATAGCCGGGCAGATCGACAAGGTAGTGGCTGTCAGACAGCGCGAAATAGTTGATTTCTTGCGTACGGCCAGGGGTGTTGGAGGCGCGCGCCAACGCCTTTCGACCGGTCAGTGCATTGATGAGGGAGGACTTGCCGACGTTGGACCGGCCCGCAAAGCATACCTCTGGCCGGTCGGCATCGGGCAGGCCGGTCATGGCGACCACACCCTTTACGAAATCCACGTCCCCGGCAAAAAGCTTACGGCCTGTTTCCAGCGTTGTGGCGTCGGGTTCCTCCGCCAAGGGGAAAGGCAGCGCCATCAGATCACCTCAACCGTGTCGCCCACGGCCACGTTTCCGGACTTGGTGACCACCGCAGAGATGCCGAAATTCACATGGCCAAACCCGCGCATCAGGGCGCCCAGAATGTCGGTGTCCTTCGCGCCTGTTTCCGGGTTGGCGGCGGGCACCTGGCAGCGTTCAATGGGTTCTTCCACGCGCAGCTCTGCGTCGCCCGCGCGGATGGTTTTGCCGACCCAGTCAAATTCGTCCCATGCCTCAAGCCCCTCCATATGCACATTGCAGCGCCAGCGTTGCGGCGACAGGTCAGAGCCGGTTTCGCGCGCAACAGCGGCATGGGAGGCGAGGTTGATAAAACTGATGGATGGATAATTGGTGTCTGTCATGCCCTGTGTCGCGCTGCGCACCAAGCGGACGGATTGGGGTTTGGCCGCGGGCATGACGTGCCGGACCCAATTGAGGAACGCATCCTGTTCACGGTCCGGATCGAATGTCAGATCCTCCAAATCAGGGTGGCTGAGGGTGAGGTGGCCCGAAGCCTCATCAACGCGGGCACTGATCCCCTGAACCGACGGCACGGCAGAGGCCCGCGTGAATTTCCGGCAGGGCGCCCATTCGGACCCATCCGCATCTGACAACTCATGCGCTACAGCCCATCTGCGATCCCAAGGCATCGTTTGGCCTTCTGTCAGCGCAACGTGGGCGACGCTTTCCCGCCCATGGGCCTTGATCGGGTGCCGCCAGATCGCCCGGATGACGGCCATCACTTTTCGCCGGACGGGGTGTCCGCCTTGGCCTTCTTCTTAAAGCTTTCGCGGATGTTGCCGAACACGTCCGGCTTATACCCTTGGCTGCGCATGATGATGTATTGCTGCACAAACGTGATCACGTTGTTGGCGATCCAGTAGATCACGAGGCCACTGGCAAAGCTGCCCAGCATGAACATGAACACCCATGGCATCCAGGCAAAGATCATCTGTTGCGTGGGGTCCGTGGGGGCAGGGTTCAGCTTTTGTTGCAGCCACATGGACACGCCGAGGAAGAGCGGCAGGATACCGATGAAGATCAGCGCGAGGATGGAGCCCGGTTCCGGCGCGGCCCAAGGGAAAACGCCCCAGAGGTTATAGATCGACGACGGGTCAGGCGCGGACAAATCCTTGATCCAGCCGACCCAGGGCGCATGGCGCAATTCGATCGTGACGAAAATCACCTTGTAGAGCGAGAAGAAGATCGGGATCTGCAACAAGATGGGCAAACAGCCCGCAGCGGGGTTCACCTTTTCTTTCTTGTAGAGCTCCATCATCCCTTTTTGCATCTTTTGGCGGTCGTCGCCGGCGGCTTCCTTGAGCTTCTCCATCTGGGGCTGAAGCTCTTTCATCTTGGCCATGGAGACGTAGGATTTGTAGGCCAGCGGCAGCAGCACGATCTTGATCAGAAGGGTCAGCCCGATGATGGCCCAGCCCATGTTGCCAATAAGCACGTTGAGGTAGTGCAGCACGGCGAAGATCGGTTTCGTCAGAAAGAAGAACCAGCCCCAATCGATGGAATCGATAAACTCCGGCACCGGGTTGGTTTCATCATTCTGGTAGCCCCGGATCGTGGCCCATTCCTTTGGCCCGGCAAACAGGCGCAAGGTGGCGGTTGTTGTCTCACCGGGGGCAACGGCCTGGGTGGGTTGTTGTGCCGTGGTTTGATAGATGCCGCGGCTTGGATCCTGGAAGGTGGAAATCTTGAGGCCAGCGCCCGCGCCGGGGATCAGCGTGGTCATCCAGTAGTGATCGGTGAACCCGGTCCAGCCCGCCTCTTCCACGGTGAAGGTTTCGTGTTGGCCTACGGTTTCCAGATTGTCGTATTTGACGTATTCGCGCACGCCGTCGATCTTTTGGATCGCGCCTTCGTGCAGGATGAAAAAGTTCTTCAGATCATCAGGCAACCCGTGACGGGCGAGGATACCATAGGACGCAAGTGTGTGTTCCGACGACCCGGTGTTTTCCACCGACTGAGTGATGGTGAACATCAGATTGTCGTCGATGGCCATTTCGCGGGTAAAGGTTAGCCCTGCGCCATTGTCCCATGTCAGTGTGACGGGCGCGCCGGGGGCCAGGGTGGTGCCGCTGGCCACGTCCCACCGGGTGTTGGCACCGGGCACCTGATCTTGCGTCAGACCGCCGCCGGGGGCCCAGCCAAAGAGCGCGTAGTATGGGTCTTGCGTGCCCACCGGCGACAGAAGCGTCACAATGGGGGAGCCTTCGTCGAGCGTTTCGCGATACCCCTTGAGGCGCAGTTCATCAATGCGCCCGCCCTTGAGGGAAATCGTGCCTTCCAGCGTGGGTGTATCAATGGCCACGCGCGGCGCGTCATCGACTTCGGGTTCCGACGGGGCCGTCGCTGTGGCGGATGAAGCAGCGGGATCAGATGTGGTGGGCGCAAGCGCGATGTCGCCTTCTTCATCCACCACCGCGCTCGTCTCAGAGGTGACAGCGGGTTGGTCGGTGGCCTCTGGCGGTGGGAACAGGAGGAACCAGACCAAAATCACCGCAAAGCTCAGCGCGGTGGCCAGAATTAGGTTTTTGTTCTGATCGTCCATCGAAGGGCCATTTCTTGTTTCAAATCCGTCCGCTGGGTTCAACAGATCACAGGCCCAAAGGTCAAGGGGTATTGGGTGGAATCCACCCGGCCTGTGTGGTGTTGAGCGGCGCGCGTCGCTTGTTCAAGATAGGTGCAGCGCCCAGGATTTGAAGCCGCAGCGCGGCGTTTCGCCCGCGCCCAACTTGCCTCTAGCCAGCCCTGACGCTGCGGATTTTTGGCGGATCGGCCTCTGCTTGGCGGGCGGCCAGCCAATCGACCGCGTCTTGTAAGGGCATGGGCCGCGCAATCCCGTAGCCTTGCAGATGCCCGCATCCCAGCTCAGCAAGGCGGCGCTGCTGCTCTGCGGTTTCGACGCCTTCGGCCAGCGTTTCAAGGTCAAGCTGCTTGGCCATGGTCAGGATCGCGGCGACCATGTTTTCCTGATCCTGATTGTCTTCGATGCCGCTGACAAAACTGCGGTCGATTTTCAGCCGGTTCAGCGCGAATTGCTTGAGTGAAGAGATCGACGTGTGGCCCGTGCCAAAATCATCCAGGTCAACGCGGCACCCAGTTTCGGACAAGCGTCCCACATTCTGGGTGGTCACGTCACTGTCGGATCGGGCCACCACGGTTTCCAGGATTTCAATGTTTAGAAAGCGCGGATCAATGTTGCGGTTATCAAGTTCCCAAAGAATGCGGTCCGGCAGGGTCGGGTCAGCCAGGTCTTCAGGCGACATGTTGATGCCCACGGAAGGGGGATCACCGCCCAAATCCCGCCATGCCTCGAACCCGTTTAGCGCATCCTTCAACATGCGTTCCTGAAGGAGTGGCATCATCCCGCGCCGTTGCAGGATTGGCAAAAACTTGGATGGCGGGATCATACCTTCGGTCGGGTGTTGCCATCGGGCCAGCGCCTCAAACCCGGTCACGCGACCTGTCTGGGCGCAAACCTGTGGCTGGAACCACGCGCTGAATTCATCGCCTTCCAAGGCCGCGGCGATGTCGCGTTTCAGAATGCCGCTTCTGTCATCTTCGGGCGTGCGTCGCGGCGATTTCAATTGAACATCGGCGGCATAAGATCCCCGCGCGGCTTGTACCGCGCGATTGGCTGCGCGCACCATGTCAGAAGGGCCGGTCAAGGCGTCGGGCGACAGGCAAACCCCAATCAGCGCGTCGACCACGCCCGCGCCATGCGCATCGCGATCGGTGGAGGCCTGTTCGATATCCAGTTTCAGCCGCCGCGCCACGGAAAGCGCTTCGTCTTCCGTGACATCTTGGCCTGGGTTTACAACGACGCCGAAGCGGTTGCGCCCCAGAATACAGACCTGATCGCGTCTGCGCAGATAGGATTTGATCAGCATGGCATTGTCATGGGTCCAACCGGCCCGGGTTTCGGGATCGGGGCTGGTCTTCGGCGGCGGGCCGTTGAGTTCGATCACCATGCACAGAACGGAGGTTTTACGAAGCCGCGCGTGATAAAGCGCCGTCCGCAGCCCAGCGTCAAAAGACTGGCCATTGTCGCCCATCCGCTGCATGCCCGATGGGGCTGTTTCGTGGCGCAGATGCCGATCGGCAAGGGCCGCCAGCACCGCCAGCACAGGCACGGCAATGATCGCCACCAGCACACCCAGCTGCGCCCCAAGCGCGTTCCACGCCAAAAGCGCGACGGGAAGAATGGCCAACGCCAATGGCCCGGTCAGCACATCAGCCAAGCGGTGCCGCAGCAAAAGAAGGTTGTGACGAAATTTGTGCAAATATTCAGACCCCAAGCGTGCCGCCACACGCTATTCCCCGGGCCTTGAAAATCCGCTTAACGCAGGTCGGGCGGGTCCTCGGAATTTGCGTCAAATTTTATCGAATCCCGAGTCAGAGCGGCGAAATCGAACAAAGACGCATCCAGCAGATGCGAGGGGCGAGCGTTCATCAGAGACCGGAAGATCACTTGCCTGCGTCCAGGCGAATTCGCCTCCCACCCATCGAGGATGCGTTTCACCTGTTGGCGTTGCAACCCGTCTTGTGACCCGCAAAGATCACAAGGAATGATGGGATAGTTCATGGCAGAGGCGAATTTTTCGCAGTCCTCTTCAGCCACCAGAGACAAGGGGCGATAGACGAACAAATCCCCCTCCTCATTCACCAGCTTGGGCGGCATCGTGGCCAGCCGCCCACCGTGGAAGAGATTCATGAAGAACGTCTCAAGGATGTCATCGCGGTGATGGCCCAGCACGACGGCGCTGCACCCTTCCTCCCGCGCGATCCGGTAGAGATTGCCGCGTCTCAGCCGCGAGCACAGCGCGCAGTATGTCCGGCCCTGCGGCACTTTATCGACGACGATGGAATAGGTATCCTGATACTCGATCCGGTGTGGCACGCCCATCTTTTCCAGAAATTCCGGCAGCACGGTCGCAGGAAAGTCTGGCTGACCTTGATCAAGGTTGCAGGCCAGGAGATCCACGGGCAAAAGCCCGCGCCATTTCAGTTCGTGCAGGATCGCCAGCAAGGTGTAGCTGTCCTTGCCGCCCGACAGGCAGACAAGCCACCGCGCACTGGGTTCCACCATGCCGAAGGTCTCAATCGCTTCGCGGCAGTAACGCACGATGCGTTTGCGCAGTTTGCGGAATTCGGTCGTTTTGGGTGCGCCTGCGAAAAGCGGGTGAATGTCATCCGTGTCGTCTAGCATGGGCTGGTCCTCGGGGCGTGTTCGCCCTGCCTTAAAAGATCACGTTCAGCATGACCAGAGAGACAACGAGGAAGAGCACGGTCATGATCCCGCCCGTGCGGATGAAATCGGTCACCTTGTAGCCCGCAGGCCCCATAATCAGCGCGTTCACCTGATGCGTGGGGATGATGAAGGAGTTGGAGGTGGAAATCGCCACGGTCAGCGCGAAGACGGCCGGATTGGCCCCGGCGGCCACGGCGATGGAGACAGCCAGCGGGACCAGAAGCACGGTGGCGCCCACATTCGACATGACCAGCGAAAACCCGGTTGCAAGAATGGCGATCCCCGCCTGGAGCGCCCAGATGGGCCAGCCATCCAGCGCGATCAGGATTTGTTGCGCGATCCACGCGGCTGTGCCTGTGTTTTGCACGGCTTGGCCCAGCGGGATGAGGGAGGCCAGAAGAAACACCGTGTTCCACCCCACGGCGCGATACGCCTCATCAATGCTGAGCACCTTGGTCAGAAGCATTCCCACGGCACCTGTGAGCAGACACAGCGACAGGCGGATATCGGTGAACAGGATCATCGACAGCGCCACGAGGAAAAAGACCACCGCATGGGCGACCTTGTGCGGGCGCAGCTCTTCTTGCGGGAAATCCGATGTCACCACCACGTAATCGCGGTTCTGCTTCAACCGCGTCAGGTTATCCCATCGCGTATGCGCCACCAGCATGTCGCCTGCGCGCAGTGGCTCCAACCCGATGGCGGTGGGTTCATGATCTTCGGTTTCCACATGGCTCAGCGCCTCTTCCCCACGATAGATGGCCAGCAGGGACAGACCGGTCTGTTTGCGCAACTGCAAATCCCTGGGGCATTGGCCGATGACATGGCTGTCAGGCGGGATCACGACCTCGGCGATGCCGGCATTGGTGGGGGCGAATTCCTCGGCAAACACATCCAGTTTGGAGCGCATGAAAAGGCCGTTGTCGGAACAGAACTTCTGCACCTCCGCCTTTTCGCCGATGATGGCAAGGCGGCAGGGGGCGGCAATCTCTGCCGTCAGAATCTGCACCATCGACACCTTGCCGCGATAATAGGTGGAGATGATGTAGATGTGGTTGTTGAGATTGATATCGGCCAGTTGCTGGCCCACGAGCGGGGTGTTCACAGGCACATCCACCTCATAGACATCCGCCGTCAGCCCGTAGACGCGGTTGAGGTAATCTGACGTACCTTGCCCTGCCGCCGCATCCACCTTGTCGCGCCCGCCTGGCAGCACGAATTTTCCGAAGACCATGAAATAGACGATGCCTGTCAGAACAAGCGCCACGCCAATGGGCGTGACGGAAAACAGGCCAAATGCCTCCATCTGTTGACCAGCGGGCAAGCCTTCATTGGCCGACTCGATCAGGTCATTGAGCAGGATCAGAGGGGAGGACCCCACCATCGTCATCGTCCCGCCCAGGATCGCGCAGAACCCCATGGGCATCAGAAGCCGGGCAAGCGGGATGCTGGTGCGCGCGGAAATACGGCTGACCACCGGGATAAACAGCGCCGCAGCGCCCACGTTTTGCAGGAAGCTGGAAATGAAGCCCACGGTGCCCGACACAATGGGCAGCACGCGCGCTTCGGTCGATCCGCCATATTTCAGGATCGTGGCGGCGACCTTGTTCATCAGCCCCGTTTTGTCGAGGCCCGCCCCCACGATCATCACCGCAATGATGGAGATCACGGCGTTGGAGGCGAACCCGTCAAACAGATGCGTGACATCCGCCACGCTTTCGAGGCCGGGCACATAGGACAGGATGCCGATGATCACGAGCACGAGGATCGCGGCCAGATCGACGCGGATGATCTCAGACACGAACAGGAAAACGGTAAAGCACAGGGTCGCGACCACGACGGCCATTTCCGTGGTAAAGGCGATAGTCTCCATTGGTCCTCCCTTATCTTGCGATACTGGAGGGAAATTTGTCGTTGGTCAAATTTTTGAGGCGTTACGTCTCAATAAAACGCAAAATCGTTTGAAGTTTAGGAGCCGCCTTCGCCGATCAACGCCTGCACGATGGCTTTTGCGGAGGCAGAACTCCAATCCGCATCGCCCACAAGCCGGGCCACTTCATCCCCGTCTTGGTTCAGAACCATCGTCACCGGCAGGCCCAGGACACCCATATCGCGCGCCAGTCGCGACCGCGGATCGCGGTGCAGCGGCAGGTTGTCGACGCCAATTTCGTCAAAGAAGGCTTTCATAGCCTGCGGTGGGTTGCGGCCGGTGGCGATGGTCACGACTTCAAACGCCTCGCCGCCCAGTTCCGTCTGCAAATCAGACAGCATTGGCATTTCGTGACGGCAAGGCGCGCACCACGTGGCCCAGAAGTTCAGCACCACGACTTTGCCTTGGTAATCGGCCAGCGTGCGTTCGCCCCCGTCGATCGTTTCAAATGCAACCTCGGTCACGTCTTTGGGTGCGGCATGGAACACGAGCTTTTTCATGTCGCCTGTCCGCAGGGCCTCCGCCGCGCTTGTGTCGGCAAGGGCTTGGTTTGCACCGAAGGCAAGCGCCGTATAAAGGACGATCTGAGCCAAGTATTTCATGTGTCCTCCGAAGGATTTTGACATGACCGATAAGACCTCAAACCAGATGTGGGGCGGCCGCTTTGCCAGTGGGCCGGATGCCATTATGGAAGCAATTAATGCATCCATCGGTTTCGACCAGCGTATGGCGGCACAGGATATTGCCGGTTCCAGGGCCCATGCCGCGATGCTCGCTGCCACAGGCATTATCAGTGATAAGGATGCCGAGGCGATACGGGAAGGGCTGCTCACGGTCTTGTCAGAGATCGAGGCGGGAACGTTTGAATTTTCGACGGCGCTGGAGGACATTCATATGAATGTGGAGGCGCGTTTGAAGGATTTGATTGGGGAACCGGCGGGGCGTCTGCATACGGGTCGAAGCCGGAATGATCAGGTGGCCACCGATTTTCGCCTTTGGGTGCGGGATCAGTTGGATGCGGCGGAGGAGGGGCTCGTCACTCTCTTGCGAGCGTGCCTCGCTCAAGCGGAGGCTGGCGCGGATTGGGTGATGCCGGGGTTTACCCATTTGCAGGTGGCCCAGCCGGTGACTTGGGGCCATCACATGATGGCTTACGTGGAGATGTTCGGGCGCGATCTGTCCCGGGTGCGCGATGCGCGCAAGCGGATGAATGAAAGCCCTCTGGGAACGGCCGCCCTGGCCGGCACATCTTTTCCGATTGATCGGAAGATGACGGCAGAAGCGCTGGGCTTTGACCGGCCGTGTGCGAATTCATTGGACGGCGTGAGCGACCGGGATTTCGCTTTGGAGTTTTTGAGCGTGGCCAGCATCAGTGCGATGCATCTTAGCCGCCTGGCCGAAGAGCTGGTGATCTGGTCCTCAGCCCAGTTTCGGTTTGTGGCTTTGTCGGATCGGTTCTCCACAGGGTCATCGATCATGCCGCAGAAGAAAAACCCCGATGCGGCAGAGCTGATCCGCGCCAAGATCGGGCGGATTTTCGGGGCGAATGTGGCGCTCATGACTGTCATGAAGGGGCTTCCGCTGACCTATTCAAAGGATATGCAAGAAGACAAAGAACAGGTCTTTGACGCCGCCGATCATTGGATGCTGGCCATGGCCGCGATGGAAGGCATGGTGCGCGATATGATGCCCAACCGGGAGAATTTGGAAGCCGCCGCCGGGTCGGGCTTTTCCACGGCGACCGATCTGGCGGATTGGCTGGTGCGTGTGTTGGGCATGCCTTTCCGCGATGCGCATCACGTCACGGGCACGTTGGTTGCGATGGCGGAGAAGGCGGAATGCGACTTGCCAGACCTGACGCTAGAACAAATGCAAAGCGTGGAGCCGGGCATCAACGAAGGTATTTTCGAAGTACTGGGCGTGCATAACTCGGTTGCCTCGCGGGTCAGCTATGGCGGGACGGCCCCTGTTCGGGTAAAAGAGCAAATAGCACGCTGGAAGGAGATCCTGTCATGACGCGCATTCTGGCACTCGTTTCTGTCGCCCTTCTTGCCGCTTGCGGTGCGGATGGGGAGCCTGTGACACCCACGATGAACACCAATATCGGCATCAGCAGTTCCAGCGGCGTCAGCGTTGGCACGTCCGTCGGCGTCAACAAAGGCCCGGTGAGCGTAGGCGTGGGGCTTGGTCTTTGAGATACGTTTTTCTGGCGCTGGCCATCTGGGGATCAATCCACCCGATGTATTACTTCATCTCGTGGTTTAACGAGAATGGCTATGACATCATGGCCATGGTCGATGCGTGGCATGTGAATGCCGCGACCAGCGGGCTGGTGTGGGACCTCACCGTGGCCGCCGTGGCGCTGACGGTTTGGGTGATTTACGAATGCGTCACGCGCAAGCACTGGCTGGGCCTGATTGCCATCCCTGCGACCTTCTGTATTGGGGTCAGTTGCGGGCTGCCGCTCTATATCTTCCTGCGTATGGGCTATCGTGGCCCGGGCGGGATTTGAGTATTTTTGGCCAGAAAGAAGCCGGGGTAAGCCGCGTTGGATCATTTCCTCTATCGTGATGGCGTTTTGCATGCCGAAGACGTGCCGGTGGCGGAGATTGCCGCCCAAGTGGGCACGCCGTTTTATTGCTATTCCACGGCGACGCTGGCGCGGCATTTCAAGCTGTTTGATGATGCCTTGGAGGGGATGGATCATCTGGTCTGCTACGCCATGAAGGCGGCGAGCAATCAGGCGATTTTGAAGACCTTGGCGGGGCTTGGCGCGGGGATGGATGTGGTGTCGAGCGGCGAGTATCTGCGCGCGCGAGCGGCGGGTGTCCCGGGGGAGAAGATCGTTTTTGCGGGCGTCGGCAAGACGCGCGAGGAAATGCGGATCGCTCTGGAAGGCGGCGTGCGGCAGTTCAACGTTGAGAGCGAGCCGGAGATGGCGGCGCTGAGCGAGGTGGCGACGTCCCTTGGCGTGACCGCGCCGATCACCGTGCGGGTCAATCCGGATGTGGATGCCAAGACGCACGCCAAGATCGCCACGGGCAAATCCGAGAACAAGTTCGGCATTCCGATTTTGCGCGCGAAAGAGGTTTACGCTCAGGCCGCAAGCCTGCCGGGGTTGGAAATTGTCGGGATCGACGTTCACATTGGATCGCAGCTGACCGATCTGGAGCCTTTCCGGCTAGCCTATCAGAAGGTCGCTGATCTGACGGAGGAACTGCGCGCTGAAGGCTATGATATCCGCAGGCTCGATTTGGGGGGCGGGCTTGGAATACCTTACACCACCTCCAATGAAGCGCCGCCCTTGCCCACCGACTTTGGCGCGCTGATCAAGGAAACCGTGGGCCATCTGGGCTGCGAGGTGGAGATTGAGCCGGGGCGGCTCATTGCCGGAAATGCGGGCATTCTTGTCAGCGAAGTGATCTACGTGAAATCGGGTGAGGGGCGCGATTTCCTGATCCTCGACAGTGCCATGAACGATCTGATCCGGCCTGCCATGTATGAGGCACATCATGACATCGTGCCGGTCATTGAACCCGCGCCTGGCGTGGAACAACAGCCTTTTGATATCGTCGGCCCCGTCTGCGAAAGCGGCGACACATTTGCCAAGCAGCGGATGATGCCGCCGGTAAATGCGGGCGATCTTGTCGCCTTCCGCAGCGCCGGTGCGTACGGCGCCGTGATGGCCAGTGAATACAATACCCGCCCCATGGTGCCCGAGGTTCTGGTCCATGAGCATCAATTTGCCGTCATCCGGGCCCGTCCGACCTTTGACGAGATCATAAATCGCGATACCATCCCTGAGTGGTTGTAACGCGCTGACCGGGGCATACGTCTGTTTGGTCAGCCTGACCGGATAGGACACATGCCAAACGCGCCAGACCTGCAAACGATTCTGACCCGCCTGCGTCGGCCCCTGCGGCTGACTTGGGCCGGGCTGATTGCGGAGCGGTTGGTGCGCGCGTTCTGGCCGCTTTGGAGCGTGGTTGCCGCGGCCAGTGCGGCCCTGATGCTGGGTCTGCACGACATGATGCCGGTGGAGGCGGTCTGGATCGCCTTGATCGCGACCGGCGTTGCACTTGTTGCATTTGCAATCCTGGGGATTTGGCGCTTCCGTTGGCCCAAACGGCAAGAAGCGGTTGACCGGTTGGATGCCTCTCTCAAAGGGCGGCCGCTGGCAGCGCTGGGTGACAATCAGGCGATTGGCACCGGGGATGACGCGTCAGAGGCGCTGTGGGCCGCGCATCTTGGTCGGATGGCCAAGCGCGCGCAGGGTGCCAAACCGGTGGAGCCTGATTTGCGTTTGTCGGGCCCCGATCCGTTCGGTCTGCGCTATATCGCGCTTTTGGGTTTGGTGGTCGCGCTGCTCTTTGGATCGGTCGCGCAGATCAATTCGGTGTCGCAAATCGGCCCGGTTGGTGCGGCGGAGGCCAATACCGGGCCGTCCTGGGAAGGCTGGGTGGAGCCGCCTGTCTATACCGGGCTGCCAAGCCTTTACTTGAATGACCAAGACGGAGAGCTGCGCGTGCCGGAGGGCAGCCGCGTGACGCTGAGGCTTTATGGTGAAGTCGGCGCACTGTCTGTGGCGGAGACGGTCTCTGGCCGCACGGAAGATGTGGGGGCCGCAACCGATCCGGAACAGGAATTTGAAATCACGTCCGATGGCACGTTGCGCATCGAAGGGCCGGGTGGCCGCGAATGGGCGATCACGGCCCTGCCAGATACCGCGCCCGCTGTGGAACTGTTGGACGAAGGTGTGTCCATGACCTTCGATGGCCAGATGAGTCAGCCGTTTCAGGCCGTTGATGATTATGGCGTGACTGGCGGGCGCGCGATCTTCAGCCTTGATACAGAACGTCTGGATCGCCGCTACGGTCTGGCGATAGAGCCGGAGTCGCGCAACGACATAATTCTGGAACTGCCCATGCCGATTGCAGGCGACCGGGCGGATTTCGTGGAAACCCTGATCGAAAACCTATCGGAGCATCCTTGGGCGCATTTGCCTGTGCGGCTTGAATTGGAAGTGACGGATGCGGCCGGGCAATACGGGCTGAGCATCCCGCGAGAGATGGATTTGCCCGCGCGGCGGTTTTTTGATCCGCTCGCCGCCTCAATCATTGAAATGCGGCGCGATTTGCTTTGGTCGCGGGAGAATGCCCCGCGTGTGAGCCAGGTTTTGCGCGCCATTTCCCATGATCCGGAAGAGGGGTTGTTTCAGGCCGATGGATCCTACCTGCGGCTGCGGGTGATCCTGCGGGGAATGGAAACCAAGGTGAGCCTTGGAGAATTCACGCCAGAGGCGCGCGATGAAACCGCGCAGGCGTTGTGGGATCTGGCCATTGCGCTGGAGGATGGCGATATCGGCGATGCGCTCGCCCGGATGCAGGAAGCCCAAGAACGGTTGAGTGAGGCCATGCGCAACGGGGCCAGCGAGGAAGAGATTTCACGCTTGATGCAAGAATTGCGCGATGCGACGCAGGATTACCTGCGCCAGCGGTCCCAACAGGCGCAGCGCGACAGCGAACAAAACGGGGATGAGCGACAGCAATCTGAAAACATGCAGATGCTGGATCAGCAAGACATCCAGGACATGATGGACCGCATCCAGGAGTTGATGGAGCAAGGTCGCTTTGCCGAAGCTGAACAAGCGCTGCAGGAATTCCAGGAGATGATGGAAAACCTGCGCATGGCCGAAGGACAGCGCGGGCAGCAGAACAACAACCCAGGCCAGGAAGCGATGGAGGGTTTGGCGGAAACACTGCGCGATCAGCAGGGGTTGTCCGATCAGGCCTTCCGCGATTTGCAGGAACAGTTCAACCCCAACGCGCAAGCGGGTAACACCGACAGCAATGAAGGCCGCAGCGGGGATCAGGGCCGGGGCGAACAGCATAATGGCCAAGGGTCAGGTCAGGGCAATCAGCAGAGCCAGCAACAGGGCAATGAGAGTGGCGAGGGCCGTTCCGCGCAGGAAAGCCTTGCAGATCGTCAGCAGGCGCTGCGGCAAGAGTTGGAACGCCAGCGCCAAAACTTGCCGGGTGCAGGATCAGAGGGTGGCGATGCAGCCCGGGATTCCCTTGAGCGCGCGGAAGAGGCGATGCGCGGTGCGGAAGAGGCGCTGCGCCAAGATGATCTGGCCGACGCGATTGATCAACAGGCTGAGGCCATGGAGGCCCTGCGCGATGGGATGCGCGAATTGGGTGAAGCGATGGCCGAAAACCAGCAGAACCAGCAGAATGGGCAAGGACAGGCCCAAGGTCAGTTCAGCGGGGATGAAAGCCAGGACCCGCTTGGGCGCAATCGCAACGGTAGTGGGCTCAGCAATGAAACCAATGACCGGATCGGAGAGGCGGATGTCCATCGCCGCGCGCTGGAACTGGTCGATGAACTGCGTCGTAAATCCGGCGATGCCGACCGGTCAGAACTTGAGCGGAATTACTTTGAACGGCTGCTTGATCGGTTCTGATGGCCGACGCTTTCCGTCGCTTTAATTGATGAACTGTCCCACGACGCCTTGGAGGGCAGCGCGGCCTTGGTCAATGAGGCCGGTGTAGC
The DNA here is from genome assembly GCA_038532355.1 of Pseudomonadota bacterium. GTDB lineage: Bacteria > Pseudomonadota > Alphaproteobacteria > Rhodobacterales > Rhodobacteraceae > Roseovarius. Next base: position 90,361 of record JBCBAT010000013.1, read on the forward strand.
CACCCAGCGGCTCTTGCAACGCAGGTACCGCAGCACTGAGTTGCGGGGCAAAGATGTAGAGCGCTGCGGCCAGAACGAACATCAGGATCGACAGCCGCATCCCGCGGGCAAAGCCGCTGCGGCTTTCTTTTTGCGTGGCCACGCGGCTGCCATCGCGGGCGGCAGCGGACTCTGTCGCGCCATCGCTTTGCGCTTCGATCCTTTGGTCGACATCCTCAACCTCGGGCAGCAGATTGGCGCGAGTGCCAAGGTCAATTTCGGGGTGTTCCTCGGGCGCGTCCGGATCGGGCGATTGCACCAGGTCTGACACAGGCGCCTCTGCGTCCTCGTCAAAGCCGCGCAACCGCGCCATCCGCTCTTGCGCCTGACGGCTGCGGTTGTCTGCATCATCGCTTTGAGCCAGGCCAAGATCGGGCTGCGTTTCCAGACCGCCGCTCATTTCCGCCTCGCGGGCCTGGGTTTCGCGTTGGGCTTCTTCCCTTAAAACGCTGGCGACATCTTCCGACAGCTCCTGCCGCGAGGGGCGGGTTGGCTGATCCTCTGGCGCGTCGCTCTCAGGTGCCGCCTCTTCTGCCGGCGCGTCCTCAAATGTTTCATCGGCGGCAGGAGCTGTCGGAAGATGTCGCCAGCGTTTTAAGGGAAGAAGCCCAACGCG
>JBCBAT010000014.1:0-89466 GCA_038532355.1 Pseudomonadota bacterium
CTTGAACTCGCCAAACTGCTTCGTGATCGCAGCCGTCAATGTCGTCTTGCCATGGTCAACATGGCCAATCGTGCCAATGTTCACATGCGGTTTCGAACGGTCAAACTTTTCCTTCGCCATCTTATGGCTCCTCTTCTACTGTTCTGGATCGCCGTAGAGGCGTTTTTCAATTGCATTGGCCAGACCGTTGAGGGTCTGTCGGTAGTCTTTTTCAAAGCCCGGCGCGGTGGCGGCCCCGATGATCCCCGCCCCACGCAGGCGCGTCGATGTGGCCGTGAATTCCGTATCCGGCACGATGATCCGGCCCAGTTCGAATTCCGGCTCTTCACCCTCTTCCAACTGCGGTGCGGCATCGTCTTCCGCGACAGGAAGCAGTTCTGTCACGCGCATCACAACCGTGGAGGTGCTTGGAATAGGCGCAAGCGCCGACACACCACGCGGCACAAGGTTGACGTTTTTCACATCCACCAGCAATTCCGCCTGCAACAAGCCGGGCCGGTTGGCCACGCGCTGGTTGAGCAAAGCGGTGATATCCGCGGCCAACTGTTCTGCGCTGATGGTGTTCTGACGGCCATCGACCGGCTGTTCCAACCCTGCGGTCAACACGGTCACCCGCGTCACGGACAACTGGTCAGACTCCTCCCCCGTCAGCTTCGGCTGGCTGCACGCGGCCAACAAAGCTGCAGCGCCGATCATGGCGCCTTTGGGGATATGAGACAGACCTGGTGTCACGGTGTTTCCTCAAGGTTAGCCCCCCATCCCGCAACGGGTCGGGGGGCCAAGTGTTTTAAGCGTATTTCGCCTGGATCTCTTCAGAGATGTTCGCGGGCACCGGATCATAATGCGAGAACTGCATTGTGAACTGGGCACGACCAGACGACATCGACCGCAGCGTGTTGATGTAGCCGAACATGTTGGCCAGCGGCACGTTTGCGTTGATCGCAATCGCGTTGCCGCGCGGCTCTTGTCCGGACACCTGACCGCGACGAGACGTCAGGTCACCAATGATGCCACCGGTATATTCTTCCGGCGTGATCACCTCGACCTTCATGATCGGCTCAAGCAGTTTCGCACCGGCCTTCTTGAGGCCTTCGCGCATGCCCATCCGTGCGGCGATTTCAAACGCCATGACGCTGGAGTCCACATCGTGGAATTTCCCGTCGATCAGGGCGACCTTAAAGTCGATCACGGGGAAGCCAGCCAGCGGGCCGCTATCCATGACGCTCTCGATGCCCTTTTCAACACCGGGGATGTATTCCTTCGGAACTGCACCACCCACGATGCGGGACTCGAAGGAGTAACCCTCACCGGCTTCGGTCGGCGAAATGATCATCTTCACTTCGGCGAACTGACCCGAGCCACCCGACTGTTTCTTGTGGGTGTAGGTGTGTTCCACCTCGTGACCGATGGTTTCACGATAGGCCACCTGCGGCGCACCGATGTTGGCTTCCACTTTGAATTCGCGCTTCAGACGATCCACCAGAATGTCGAGGTGCAATTCGCCCATGCCCTTCATGATGGTCTGACCACTTTCGAGGTCGGTTTCCACACGGAAGGACGGATCTTCGGCTGCCAGACGCTGCAGACCCTGAGACATCTTCTCCTGGTCGTTCTTCGTCTTCGGCTCCACCGCGATCTCGATCACCGGATCGGGGAAGGTCATCGTTTCCAGAACCACCGGTTCCTTGACGTCGCACAGCGTGTCACCCGTGGTGGTGTCTTTCAGACCCGCCAACGCGATGATGTCGCCCGCAAACGCCTCTTCGATCTCTTCACGGTTGTTGGAGTGCATCATCATCATACGACCGATGCGCTCTTTCTTGCCCTTGGTGGAGTTCAGAACCGTGTCACCCTTGTTCATCGTACCGGAGTAGATGCGGGTAAAGGTGAGCGAGCCCACAAACGGGTCGTTCATGATTTTGAACGCAAGGCCAGAGAACGCCATGTCATCATCGGCACGACGTGCGATATCCCGGACTTCCTCTTCATCACCCGGCGCAAAGCCCATGTAATCCACCACGTCGAGCGGGCTCGGCAGGTAGTCGATCACAGCGTTGAGCAGCGGCTGAACACCTTTGTTCTTGAACGCAGAGCCGCCCAGAACAGGCACAAACGCCATGGCGAGCGTCCCCTTGCGCAGCAATGCGCGCAGGGTCGGCACGTCAGGCTCATTGCCTTCGAGGTACTGTTCCATCGCGTCGTCATCCATTTCGACGGCCGCTTCGATCATCTTTTCACGCCATTCATTGGCCATATCCGACAGATCCGCGCGGATCGGGGCTTTGACCCAGGACGCACCAAGGTCTTCACCCTGCCACAGCCATTCTTCCATGGTCACCAGGTCAATCAGACCTTCCAGATCGCTTTCCGCACCAATCGGAATGCCCACAGGCACAGCACGCGCGCCGGTGCGCTCTTCGATCATGTTCACGCAGTTGAAGAAATCCGCGCCGATCTTGTCCATCTTGTTGACGAACACCATCCGCGGCACCTTGTACCGGTCGGCCTGACGCCACACCGTTTCGGTCTGCGGCTCCACACCGGCGTTGCCGTCCAGAACACAAACAGCACCGTCGAGCACGGCCAGCGAGCGCTCAACTTCGATGGTGAAGTCCACGTGGCCGGGGGTGTCGATGATGTTCAGGCGGTGCTTGGGTGTGTCGGCCGTCTTGCCGTCTTCCGTGCGCTCCCAGAAGGTGGTGGTCGCAGCGGACGTGATCGTGATGCCACGTTCCTGTTCCTGCTCCATCCAGTCCATGGTGGCTGCACCGTCATGCACCTCACCAATGTTGTGGGATTTGCCCGTGTAATACAGGATCCGTTCCGAACAAGTCGTCTTACCCGCATCAATATGGGCCATGATGCCGAAGTTGCGGTAGTGCTCAAGCGTATAGTCGCGTGCCATGATCTTTGCCTCGAATAGGGGTTACCAGCGGTAGTGGGAGAAGGCTTTGTTCGCCTCGGCCATCTTGTGGGTGTCTTCGCGCTTCTTCACAGCAGAACCACGGGAATTCACAGCATCCAGCAACTCACCGGCCAGACGCTCTTCCATCGTGTTCTCATTGCGGCCGCGCGATGCGGTGATGAGCCAGCGAATGGCCAGCGCCTCACGACGCTCCGGGCGCACTTCCACGGGCACCTGATAGGTCGCACCACCCACACGGCGGGACCGAACCTCAACGGAGGGTTTGATGTTGTCGAGTGCCTCATGGAACACTTCCACAGGGGCTCGCTTCACCTTGTCTTCCACGCGGTCCAGCGCGGAATAGACGATGCGCTCGGCGACAGATTTCTTGCCGTCGATCATCAGGTTGTTCATGAATTTGGTCAGCACGATATCGCCAAACTTGGCGTCGGGCAGAACTTCGCGTTTTTCAGCTGCGTGGCGGCGGGACATATATGTCTTCCTCTTTCTGAACGAAGTGGCGGGGTGAACCCCGCCCTACGGAATATGCGATCAGCGGGTCTCTGCCCGCCGAGATGTGTCTTACTTCGGACGCTTGGCGCCGTACTTGGAGCGGCGCTGCTTACGATCCTTGACGCCCTGGGTATCCAGAACACCGCGCAGGATGTGGTAACGCACACCGGGAAGGTCTTTCACACGGCCGCCACGGATCAGAACAACAGAGTGTTCCTGCAGGTTGTGGCTTTCACCGGGGATATAGCTGATCACCTCGAACCCGTTGGTGAGGCGCACCTTGGCCACTTTCCGCATGGCCGAGTTCGGCTTCTTCGGTGTCGTGGTGTAAACGCGTGTGCAGACGCCGCGTTTCTGCGGGCAACCCTGCAGGTGCAGGGATTTGGTCTTGCGGATTTTGGGCTGACGCGGCTTGCGGATCAGCTGCTGGATCGTTGGCATAGAGGCCTCTTCCTATCGTCTCAATCTGCGCAGGCGTTCCCACGCGGGTTTTTCGGTGTACGTGAATGGCGCGTCCGCCAAGCACGAAAGCCGCAAGCGTACCGTGCTACCTGCTGGTACGATGCGGAAAGGCATTCAGAGGATCGGGGCAATAGGCGCCCGGATCATGACCGGTTGCAATTTGATGTCAGACTCACCTGCGTGCGCCCGAAGATGCGCGGCGTATAGGATGGGCAGGAATCGTTGTCAACAGTCCGGCCCGGAGAGCAGGGCTCTGAGGTCTTCAAAAGACTTCGTCCGCATTCTTTTAAAGAATGCGCCTCCTCCCCGCACAAATGAAAACGCCCGGTGGACCCCGGGCGCTTTGCAAACTCTGTTGGAATTGGCCTCAGCCGCCCCAGACATAGATCGCGGCGAAAAGGAAAAGCCACACCACGTCAACGAAGTGCCAGTACCAGGCGGCGGCCTCGAAGCCCACGTGGTTTTCCGGGGTGAAGTGACCCGCCCGCACCCGCAAGTAGCAGATGAACAGGAAGATCGTCCCGATGATCACATGCGCCCCGTGGAAACCCGTCGCCATGAAGAAGCTCGCGCCATAGATATTGCCATCAAAGCTGAAGGCGGCGTGGCTGTATTCATAGGCCTGGAAGAACGTGAAGATCACACCCAGCACCACAGAAATGATCAGCCCCATCTTGATGTCGCCACGCGGGTCCTTGTGCACCAGCGCGTGGTGCGCCCACGTGCAGGCCGCGCCCGAACACAGCAGGATCAGCGTGTTGATCAGCGGCAGGTGCCAGGGGTCAAACGTCTCAATCCCCGCAGGCGGCCACACGCCATCCACAGCCGGGCTATCCGGGCTCATGGGGTACAAGGCGTGCTTGAAGAACGTCCAGAACCAGGCGGCAAAGAACATGACCTCGGACATGATGAACATGATGAAGCCGTAGCGCAGGCCGATCCGCACCACCGGCGTGTGATCGCCCGCGATGTTTTCGCGGATCGTCTCACCCCACCAGCCATACATGGTGGTCAGCGTCATTGCGAAGCCCAGCAGGAACAGCCACGGTCCGCTCAGTTCGATCGCGCCGAACATCACGGTCATACCGCCCGACATCCAGACAACCGCGCCAAAGAGCATGATGAACCCGGCCAAGGCGCCCACAAGCGGCCAGATAGAGGGGTTCAGAATGTGATAATCGTGGTTTTTTTCATGTGCCATGGTCTTGGTCCCTCGCCTTATTGGCGTTCGTGATCACTGGATGCGTCATCCAGCGCGGCCTGCTCGTAATCGTCTTCGGGCAGGTCAATTTCGTAGAAAGTGTAGGATAGCGTGATCGAATGGGTGTATTTCGCGTCCCGGTCCTCAACCATCGCGGGGTCGACAAAGAAGGTCACAGGCATCTGCACCCGTTCGCCCGGTTGCAACACCTGTTCTTCAAAGCAGAAACACGCGATCTTGGTAAAGAACCCGCCTGCTTCATAAGGAAAGACGTTGAATGCAGCCGTGCCCGCCACCGCGCGGTCGGTGGGGTTATAGGCCTCATAGAAAGCCAGCCCCGTCTCCCCGATGCGGATTTCCATCTGACGGTCCATGGGCTTGAACTCCCACGGCATGTCCCGCTCAGTAGAAGCATCAAAGCGCACGGTTACGGTCCGGTCCAGGATCTCATCGGATTCAACCGACGATGTGGACGGCGTGCCGCCAAAGCCTGTCACCCGGCAGAACCAGTCATAAAGCGGCACCGATGCCCAGGCGAGGCCCCCCATGAACACCACAACGCCCACCAGTTTCAAAACGGTGCGGCCGTGGTTCGGTTCAGGGGCCTTGGGTGGTGTTTGTGCCATATCGCTCATTGCGCGGCATCCTCCCCTGTGAAGGGAACGGTCGACAGCGGCTCGGTGAATTCCTCGGTCGACACTTTCACAACCGTCAGACCGAACACCACGGCCACCAGACCAACCAGAGCCAGCCCCAGCCCCATGTTGCGGGAAAACCGCCGCTTATGCAGCTCATGTTGACGGGTCAAACTCATATCACCAGCCTCCCAATCCGAAGGGCGCGAGACCCGCTTCAAGCGCGATCACACCAAAGAGCGCAAAGAGGTAGTAAAGCGACAGCTTGAAGACCGATTTTTCGACCTTGTAATTGTCGGCTTCCGCGTCCTCTTCCGTGCGCCGCCAAATCTGCCAGGCGCCTTTGATGAACATCGCGTTCAGCGTGATTGCGACCGCCACGTAGATCGGCCCCCCGACGGAGGTAAATCCGATCCCAACCGCCAGCGCGGCCAGAAGCAGTGTGTAGACCAGAATGTGAATGCGCGTGGATTTGCGCCCGTGCGTCACGGTCAGCATCGGCACACCCGCGTCGTCATAATCAGACCGCATGAACAGGGCCAGCGCCCAGAAATGCGGCGGCGTCCACATGAAGATGATGGCAAACATCAGAACAGATTCTATGCTCACACCACCCGTCACCGCCGCCCAACCGATCATCGGAGGGAAGGCACCCGCCGCCCCACCGATCACGATGTTCTGCGGCGTCCAGCGCTTCAGCCACATGGAATAGATGACCACGTAGAAAAAGATCGTGAACGCAAGAATGGCCGCCGCAACCCAGTTGGTCGCAAGCCACAGCATTGTCACCGCAATGGCCGACAGGGTGATGCCAAAGCCAAACGCCTCACCCTCGGTCACGCGCCCTGCCGGGATAGGCCGGCCCTTCGTGCGCTTCATGATCCGGTCGATATCCGCATCCCACCACATGTTGAGCGCGCCCGAGGCACCACCGCCCAGCGCAATGAACAGGATCGCGATGGCACCAATCAGCGGATGAATGCCGCCCGGCGCTGCATAAAGCCCGACAAAAGCGGTGAACACGACCAGCGTCATGACACGCGGCTTCAGAAGGGCAAAGAAGTCTGAAAACCCGCCATCGCTCATGTGCGATGTGGCGTGTGTCGAACTGTTAAGACTTGCGTCTGTCATCCCGTTTTTTTCCTCAGGTGGGCGGTCCGGGCACTCGCAGCCCCTGACCACCTTCCATTTCTTTCAGGGACATGCGCGTGCGTCCCGTGTGGGCAACCGCCCCCGCAGCAGGGGGCAGTGCGCTGTTAGTCGGCCTTGGCGGCGACGGTCACGTCACGGGGCACGCCCGCATATTCCTCAATCGCGCCATCCAGCCATGCCAGGTAGGCCTCTTCACTGACCACTTTCACCGTGATCGGCATATAGGCGTGATCCTTGCCGCACAGCTCTGAACACTGGCCGAAATAGATGCCTTCCTTTTCGGCGTTGAACCACAGTTCTGCGATCCGGCCGGGCACGGCATCCTGCTTCACCCCGAAGGCCGGGATCGTCCAGGAATGGATCACGTCACCACCGGTAACCTGCACAACGACCGTCTTGCCCACCGGCACGTAAATAGCGGTGTCCGTGGCCAGCAGGTATTCATCCTCTGCATAGCCATATTCGGCCAGTTGGTCCTTTTGCAGCATGAAGCTTTCGAACCCGAACTCGTGGTCCACATATTCATAGCCCCAGAACCACTGATAGCCTGTGGCCTTGATGGTGATGTCCGCTTCCGGAATTTCCTGCTGCTTGAACAGCACCGGCAGCGAAAAGGACCCGATAAACACCAGGATCACGATCGGCCCGATGGTCCAAGCAATCTCCAACGGAGAATTGTGCGTGAACGTCGCAGGCTCCGGATTGGCGCGACGGTTGAAGCGCAAGATGCAGATCGCCAGCAGTGCGCACACAAACAGCGAAATGATCGTGATGATCACCAAAAGCATGGTGTCGAGCCACACGATGTCTTCCATCAGTTCCGTCACGGCAGGCTGAAAATTCAGGCCACCCGGCACAGGTTTACCGATGGTTTCGAGATCCTCGGCCAGCGCTGGCGCGGCAGAGGTCAGGCCAGTTGCGGCCCAGATGGCCAACAGGCTGAACAGTTTTTTCATGGATTCCCGGCTTTCATTAGCTTTGTCATTGGCGCGTCCCACGAAGGGGGTTAAGTGCAGCCTGTACATGGCAGGTGCGGTTGAGCAGACTAAATCCTATTCCGCGCCCACATACAAGAAATCGGGTTGCGGCAAACGGACGCTTCACCGCACAAAACCTTGACCAAACGTTAACGCGTTTTAGGAGAATTTTCATGGCTGACACGCCCTTTTGCCCTTTTGAAACGGCCTTTTCCCGGCAAGAGGCACTTCAGCACCTGCAAAACGCCACACGCGGTGCCGATGATGGGGAATTGTTCCTCGAACGCCGCCGGTCTGAGTCGGTTGTCTTCGATGATGACCGGGTCAAGACCGCCAGCTATGACGCCTCCGAGGGGTTCGGCCTGCGCGCCGTCAAGGGTGAGGTCGCAGGTTACGCCCATTCGACCGAGATGACGGAACACGCCCTCAAACGCGCCGTCGACACCGCGCGCCTGGCAGTCGGCGATGGCGGCGGCACCCTGGCTGACGCGCCCAACCCCACCAACACCAAGCTTTACACCGATGATGATCCCATCGCAGGCACTCCCTTCCCCGTCAAACTGGATACGTTGCGCGACATCGACGCCTTCGCCCGCGATCTTGACCCCCGCGTGGTGCAGGTCTCCGCCACCCTCGCCGCCTCCCATCAGGAGGTCGTGATCCTGCGCCCCGACGGTACGGAGGTATCAGATACCCGCCCCATGACCCGCGTAAATGTCTCGGTCATCGTCGAAGAAAACGGCCGTCGTGAAGCGGGCAGCGCCGGTGGTGGCGGACGCGTCGGGCTGACCGGCCTCATCGACCCCGCCGATTGGCAGGCCAAAGCGCGTGAGGCACTGCGCATCGCGCTTGTGAACCTCTCCGCCGAACCCGCCCCCGCGGGCGTGATGGATGTGGTCCTCGGCCCCGGCTGGCCCGGCATCCTGTTGCATGAGGCCGTGGGCCACGGGCTTGAGGGGGATTTTAACCGCAAAGGCGCGTCCGCCTTCGCCGGTCTCATGGGCCAACGTATTGCCGCCCCGGGCGTGACCGTGCTCGACGATGGCACGATCCCCGACCGGCGCGGCTCCATCAGCGTCGATGACGAAGGCACGCCCAGCGCAAAGAACATCCTCATCGATGACGGCATCCTCGTGGGCTACATGCAGGACCGCCAGAACGCCCGGCTGATGGGCGTGGCCCCCACCGGCAACGGGCGGCGCGAATCCTACGCCCACGCGCCGATGCCGCGCATGACCAACACCTATATGCTGGGCGGCGACGCCACCCGCGACGATCTGGTTAGCGATCTCAAAGACGGGCTTTACGCGGTGGGCTTCGCAGGTGGCCAGGTCGACATCACCAACGGTAAATTCGTGTTCTCCTGCACCGAGGCCTATCGCGTCAAAAACGGCCAGATCGGCGCGCCCGTCAAAGGTGCCACCCTCATCGGCGACGGCGCTACCGCCCTCAAACACATCCGGGGGCTGGCAAACGACATGTCCCTCGACCCCGGCATGGGCAATTGCGGCAAGGCAGGCCAATGGGTGCCCGTGGGCGTGGGCCAACCCACCGTCCTGATCGGCGGGCTCACCGTGGGTGGTTCCGCCGCGTGAGCGACCCGGATGCCTTGCGCGTTTTCGGCAAACAGGTCGATTTCGGCCGCACGGCATCTGATTACAGCACCCATCGCGCGGGCTTCCCGCCCGAATTCTTCTCCGCCCTCACAGATCGCGGCTACCTCACCCCGGGCCAATCGGCCATCGACCTTGGCACAGGCACCGGCACCATCGCGCGCGGCCTCGCCCAAGCAGGTCTCCACGTCACCGCCCTCGACATCGCCCCTGACCTCCTCAGCGCCGCCGCCGCGCTCGACACGGACGCAGGCGTGCAGGTCGCTTATAAAGAGGCCCCCTCCGAGGCGACCGGCCTCCCCAACCACTCCGCAGACCTCATCACCGCAGGCCAATGCTGGCACTGGTTCGACCGCCCCCGCGCCGCGTCTGAGGCCCATCGCCTCTTGCGCCCCGGCGGCCGCATCCTTATCGCACATTTCGATTGGCTCCCCCTGCCCGGCTCGCTTGTCGCCGCAACCGAAGCCCTGATCCTGCGCTACAACCCCGATTGGGCCGGCGCAGACGGCACGGGGCTTTACCCGGAATGGCTGACGGATCTGGCAGAGGCCCGGTTCCAAGACATCGAAACCGCCTCCTTCGACGTGACCCAAAGCTACAGTCATGACGCATGGCGGGGCCGCATCCGCGCCAGCGCGGGCGTCGCGGCCTCTCTCGCGCCGCAGGCCGTCACGGAATTTGACGCAGAACTGGCCGCCATGATGGAGTGTTTCTTCAAAGCCGATCCCGCAGCCGTTCCGCACCGCGTATGGTGGGTCACCGCGTGCAAACCCGAAGACCCTCCCCATAAATAGCGAGGCGCGCCCGCAAGGGAGCGATACGCGACCCTCAAAAACCGTCCGAACCCTCCAGATTCAGGTTTTGGTTTACCCATCATTAACCACCCGCACGCTAGGTTGATTCTGCAATCAGGCGGAGCTGTGAGACCCGTGGATAGACATCCTTCCACCCACCCCCCACTCCCACCCACCACGGAAGATGACCGGTTCTCATGGCTTCGTCTGTTGCGCTCTCGCCGGGTGGGTCCGGCGACCTTTTACAGATTACTGAACGCCCATGGCGATATTCACGCAGCCCTCGATGCGCTGCCGGAATTGGCCCGTGCCGCAGGGGCCAAGGGCTACACCCCCTGCCCGCCCGAAACCATCTCCGCCGAATTTGACCGCGCCGCGCAGTTCGGCGCGCAGCTTGTGTGCCGCGGCGATGCCGCCTACCCCGCACTTTTGGCCCAAATCCCCGATGCGCCGCCTGCCTTCTGGGCGATTGGGGATCTGTCCTTGCTCACCCGGCCTTCGATTTCCATGGTCGGGGCGCGCAACGCCTCTTCGCTGGGCCTTCGCATGACCCGTGCGCTCGCCCGTGAATTGGGCGAACAGGGTCACGTGATCGCCTCTGGTCTGGCCCGCGGCATTGATGCCGCCGCGCACAAGGCCGCGCTTGAAACCGGCACCATCGCCGTCATGGCGGGCGGCGTCGATGTGGTCTACCCGGCTGAAAACACCGATCTTGCGCGGGAGGTGGCCAAGGCCGGTTTGCTTCTTTCCGAACAGCCTATGGGGCTGGAACCCCGCGCCCGGCACTTCCCCTCTCGCAACCGCATTGTCAGTGGCCTGTCGCCTGCGCTGGTGGTGGTGGAGGCGGCAGCGAAATCCGGCTCGCTCATCACCGCGCGCGCAGCCCTCGATCAGGGCCGCGATGTGCTCGCCGTGCCCGGCCATCCCTTCGACGCCCGCGCGTCCGGCTGCAACATGCTGATCCGCGATGGGGCCACGCTTGTGCGCGGCGGGTCGGATGTGCTTGAGGTTCTTTCTGACGCTGTGGTGCAAGACACACGCCCGCAACCGGAACCGCCCGTGCAAATTGCCGCGCCCGCGCGCCACCCGGACACGCGTACCCGCGAAGACACGCTGAAACTGCACCAAGTGATCCTCGACCGCCTCGGCCCCTCGCCTGTGCCAGAGGATCAACTGATCCGTGATCTCGGCACACCGGCGGCTGAGGTCACGCCTCTGCTCACGGATCTGGAGGTGGACGGCAAGATCGAACGCCACCCCGGCGGGCTGCTGTCGCGGTCGGGATAAGCCCCAAACACTACCGACGCGATACCGACGTAATACCGACGCTATACCGACGCGTGATTTCAGGGCGATTTTTACGGCCACGTCACCGCCTCACTTTCCCCCAAATCCGTGTTTAGGAAACCAACGTCGTCTGGCTCCATTGACAATCCTACCCCGCACCCCACATGTTCACCCGCCAAGACACCCCCCTTGAGTCGAAAGGTTTCCGTATGCCCGTTGTTGTTGTCGAATCCCCGGCCAAGGCCAAGACAATCAACAAGTATTTGGGCAACGACTACACGGTTCTGGCCTCCTATGGCCACGTCCGCGACCTGCCCGCCAAGAACGGCTCCGTCGATCCCGACAACGGCTTCGACATGCTCTGGGAAATCGGCGCCGACAGCAAAAAACACGTCAAAGCCATCGCCGATGCGCTGAAAGACGACAACGCCCTCATCCTCGCCACCGACCCCGACCGCGAAGGGGAGGCGATCAGCTGGCACCTCGAAGAAGCGCTGCGCAAAAGGAAGGCCATCAAGAAGGACACGCCTGTCAGCCGCGTCGTCTTCAACGCCATCACCAAAGCGGCGGTGACCGAGGCGATGGCCAACCCGCGCGAGGTCGATGAAGACCTCGTAGAGGCCTATCTGGCAAGACGCGCGCTCGACTATCTGGTGGGCTTCAACCTCTCCCCTGTCCTCTGGCGCAAGCTTCCCGGCGCGCGCTCTGCAGGTCGCGTGCAGTCGGTCTGCCTGCGCATCATCGTTGAACGCGAGATGGAGATCGAGGCGTTCAAGCCTCGCGAATACTGGTCCGTGAAGGCTCAATTGGCTACGCCGCGCGGACAGGAATATGAGGCCCGCCTGACGGTGCTGGCTGGCAAAAAGCTCGACAAGTTCGACATTGAAAATGACACCCAGGCCGAACTGGCCGTGCAGGCGATCCAAAGCCGCGACTTAGAGATCGCCAGCGTTGAGGCCAAGCCAGCCGCCCGCAACCCCTCGGCTCCGTTCATGACATCCACCCTGCAACAAGAGGCCAGCCGCAAATTCGGCTTCGGCGCGCGGCAGACGATGTCCACCGCTCAGCGCCTCTATGAGGCCGGCCTCATTACATATATGCGAACCGACGGCATCGACATGGCGCCCGAGGCTGTGATGGCCACCCGCGACGCCATCAAAGATCGCTACGGCGCGGAGTATGTCCCCGACAGCCCCCGCATGTACAAGAACAAGGCCAAGAACGCGCAAGAGGCCCATGAATGCATCCGCCCCACTGACATGACGCGCGATGCGGCATCGGTGAAACTGTCGGAGCCGGATCAGCGCAAGCTCTATGATCTGATCTGGAAACGCACCATTGCCTGCCAGATGGCAGCGGCGAAGATGGAACGCACCACAGTTGATATCGCGTCTGATGACGGTCAGGTCGGCCTGCGCGCCACAGGACAGGTCGTGCTGTTTGACGGCTTCATGCGCGTCTACGAAGAAGGCCGCGATGACGTGGTCGATGATGATGACAAGCGCCTGCCCCAGATCATGGAAGGTGAAAAGGCCGACAAGAAATCCGTCACGCCGGAGCAGCATTTCACCCAGCCGCCCCCCCGCTACACCGAGGCCACGCTGGTCAAACGGATGGAAGAACTGGGCATTGGGCGGCCCTCGACCTATGCCTCCATCGTCACCACGATCCAGGACCGCGAATACGTTCGCAAGGATAAGAACCGCCTGATCCCCGAGGATAAAGGCCGCATCGTCACGATCTTCCTGCTGAACTTTTTCCGCAAATATGTGGGCTACGAATTCACCGCTAATCTGGAAGAAGAGCTCGATGTCGTCAGCGCAGGCGATGCTGATTATAAGAACGTCCTGGCCAATTTCTGGCGCGACTTTTCTGCGGCGATTGCGGAGACGTCCGAGTTGCGCATCTCAGAGGTGCTCGACAAGCTTGACGAAGTGCTAGCCCCTCAGCTTTACCCGCCGCGCGAAGATGGGACCGATCCGCGATCCTGTCCAAAATGCGGCACTGGCAGTCTGCACCTCAAAACCTCCCGCACGGGCGGGTTCGTGGGCTGTTCGAACTATCCCGAATGCCGCTACACGCGTCCCATTGGGGGCGAAGACCAAGGCGGCGACCGCTCATTGGGCGAAGACAATGGTGATGAGATTTTCCTGCGCTCCGGCCGGTTCGGGCCTTATGTGCAGCGCGGCGAGGTGACCGAAGAGGTCAAAAAACCCCCGCGCGCCAGCCTGCCGAAGACTTGGTCGCCCGATGACATGGATCTGGAAAAAGCGCTGACACTGCTCAGCCTGCCGCGCGAAGTGGGTCCGCATCCCGAAGATGGTGAGATGATAGAAGCCGGCATCGGGCGCTATGGCCCATTCGTGAAACACGGGCGGCTTTACGCGAACCTCAAGGAAGTGGATGAGGTCTTCACCATCGGCATGAACCGCGCGGTGGAAGAGCTGGCCAAGAAGGCCGCCTCACGCGGCGGCGGACGCGGTGCTGCGGCCAAGCCGCTCAAGGAATTGGGCGAGCACCCGGAAGATGGTGGCGCGGTCAATGTGATGGACGGGCGTTATGGGCCTTACGTGAAATGGGAAAAAATCAACGCGACCTTGCCCAAAGATGTGGAGCCTGATGCCGTGACCATGGAAATGGCCATGGCGTTGATTGCTGAGAAGGCCGCCAAGTCCGGCAAGGGCAAACGTAAAGCGCCCGCCAAGAAGAAGGCCGCGCCCAAGAAGAAAGCGGCGGCCAAGTAAACTATATGCCGCAATTTCAAAATCGGGCTTGGAGTCTTTGTGGCCAAAAAGGCGCCTCAAAAACCAAGGCTTCTTTCTGGCCATAAATACTCCGGGGTCTGGGGCAGAGCCCCAGTCCGACATTGACACCCCTTCAAGGCCCGTCCACTAATGTGCTGCAACGCAGAAAGCAGGAGAGTGGCATGAGCAAGATCTATGGCTCAGCGGCGGAAGCGCTGGACGGGCTTTTGGAAGACGGGATGTTGATTGCGGCGGGTGGGTTTGGCCTCTGCGGTATTCCCGAACTTCTGCTCAAGGCCATTCAGGATGCTGGCGTGAAGGACCTGACATTTGCCTCCAACAACGCGGGCGTGGATGATTTCGGCATCGGGATCCTGCTGCAGACGCGGCAGGTGTCGAAGATGATGAGCTCTTACGTGGGCGAAAACGCCGAGTTCATGCGCCAGTATCTGGCCGGTGAGTTGGAGATTGAATTCAACCCGCAAGGCACGCTGGCTGAGCGCATGCGCGCCGGTGGTGCGGGCATCCCCGGGTTCTATACCAAGACCGGTGTGGGCACGCAGGTGGCCGAGGGCAAAGAACACAAGGATTTCGACGGCGAAACATACATCATGGAGCGGGGCATCTTCGCCGACCTCTCCATTGTCAAAGCCTGGAAGGCCGATGAGACGGGCAATTGCATCTTCCGCAAGACCGCGCGCAACTTCAATCCGCCTGCTGCGATGTGTGGGAAGGTCTGTGTGATGGAAGTGGAAGAGATCGTGCCGGTGGGCAGCCTTGACCCCGATCACATTCATATGCCCGGCGTTTATGTGCACCGCATCATTCAGGGCGAACATGAAAAGCGCATCGAACAACGCACCGTGAGGGAGGCCTGAGCCATGCCGTGGGATCGCAATCAAATGGCCGCGCGGGCGGCACAGGAACTGGAAGACGGGACATATGTGAACCTTGGCATCGGTATTCCGACGCTGGTGCCGAACTTCATTCCCGATGGCGTTTCCGTCACGCTTCAGTCAGAGAATGGTATGCTGGGTATGGGTCCGTTCCCGATTTCGGGCAGCGAAGACCCGGACCTGATCAATGCAGGCAAGCAGACGATCACGGAACTGCCAGAGACCGCCTATTTCGACAGCGCCACGTCCTTCGGCATGATCCGGGGCGGCAAGATCGCCATGGCGATCCTCGGCGCAATGGAAGTGGCGGAGAATGGTGATCTGGCGAACTGGATGATCCCCGGCAAGCTGGTCAAAGGCATGGGCGGGGCGATGGATCTGGTGGCCGGTGTGGGCCGCGTCGTCGTTGTGATGGATCACACCAACAAGCATGGCGACAGTAAGGTGCTCAAGGAATGCACCCTGCCCTTGACGGGCAAGGGCGTGGTGGATCGGATCATTTCCAACCTCGGCGTGCTGGATGTGACGCCAGATGGGCTCAAAATCGTGGAATGCGCACCGGATGTGTCCGAGGATGATCTGCGCGCCGCGACGCAGGCGACCATCGTCTAATTCGAGGCAAGCCTCAGCGCGCAGGCATCCGTCACAAGCTGCGGGCGCGTCTGGCACAGGCCGCGCGCCACTTCAAAGGCCGCCAACACCTTGGGGATGTAATCGCGCGTCTCTGAATAGGGGGGCACGCCGCCATGTTTGCGCACGGCCCCCTCGCCCGCGTTGTAGCCCGCAAGCGCGATCATCGCGTCGCCCCCGAATTCGCCCAGCAGCCAATCCAGGTAGGCCACGCCGCCCTTGATATTGTCCGCGCTGGATAGCGGATCAGTGACACCAAAGCGCGCAGCCGTATCCGGCATCAGCTGCATCAGGCCTTGCGCCCCCTTTTCGCTTTCCGCCGATGCGCGCCCGCTCGATTCCACCGCAATCACCGCCAGAACCAGCGCGGGCGACACCTGCGTGCCAATGGTGGCCACCAGAATATCGCGGCCATTGGCAGTGGCGATGTTTTGCATGTCTTGCAGGCGGGGGCCGCTCACGCCCTGCTGTCGCAACCGGTCGAACGCCAGCTGCAGCCGCTTGGACGGCTCCGCGCCAAGCGTGTGGGGCACCTCATCCCAGAACCAGGCGAAATCCCCGATGGGTGTTGAGGCGGTGGGATCGACCTCGTCACCGTCATCCGCATCATCCCTTGGCAGGCCACGCGACAGGATCTCTGCCTGTTCTTCGGGGTCAATTTGGACGGTGATGCGACCGACACCGCCACTGGGCACCTTTTCCCGCTTGAAGGTGAAATCGGGAAAGGGCGGGGGATCATCTGCCTGTGCAAGGCCATTATAAGAGAATCCGCACCAAATGGCGCAGAGGCCGGTCAGGGCCGCTTTGCGGAAGGTCATATCTGCTCTGCCTCATTCGCGTTTTTGTTCACGCATACCGGAAAAATCGACTTTTTTCACGCCTATTATGCCCGGTTTAGAAACGAAATTTGCCCCAGATGAGGGCCCGCAACACGGTCCAAGACAAAAAACGCAGAAAACTCTATTTTTTAATCCGTTTATTTTCAATGGGTTAATCGTTTCGTTCGTAAAAAGTTAGGGATTCATAAAATGCCTAAAAAGCTGCCCAAATCCTGCCCGATTCAAATAGCAAAACACTCCCCATACCGCGACGGCAGCGGGCCAATGAGAGAGACGGCCCACACCAACGCCAGATCGGTTGTAACTGAAGCTTAATAGATCCTTTGGAGGGACTAACCATGATCAAGTTCATCAAAAACTTCCGCAAAGACGAAGACGGTGCCGTGACAGTTGACTGGGTCGTTCTGACCGCAGCAGTTGTGGGCCTGGGCGTTGCAGGCGTTTCCACCGTGAGCGGCGGTATCGGCACGCTGGCCACCGCAATCAGCTCCGGCGTTTCCACGTCGAAGGTGGGCCCGTAATTTACGGCTTTGCCACGTAATGAGACGGCCGCGAAAGCTCGCTTTCGCGGCCGTTTTTTTTAGAATGAGGTTTTCCGACCAACATCAGATGGCCCTAGGGATTTCGTTCGCCAAGCACGCCGGGGCAGTCGCCCGGGCATCAAAAGGATAAGAACAATGTCATTGAACAAGATGATCGCACGGACAGTGAAACAAACGACGTCTTTTGCGAAATCTGATGATGGTGCAATCACGGTTGATTGGGTTGTGCTGACCGCGGCACTTGTTGGTCTTGCGGGCGCAGCTGCTCTGACCATATCGGCCTCCATCACGGTTCTCGGCGAAAAAGTCGAAAGCGATGTTGCGACAACCAAAGTCGGCCCAAGCTGATCCTTCACGGACCACAGCATTGAAACAAATGTAAGCGCCGTCGATTTTTGACGGCCCTTTTGTGCGTGAACGGCAAGCGGCCGGTCTGATGCATCGCGCTCGGGCCTTCCGGCGTTGGCCGTGACGCGCAACCGAAAAAAACCCGTAACTTGACCACCATTTGGCCACATTTGGGGTCTAGCGTGCGTCAGCAACGAGACATGGCCGCCCGATTTGGCAAAGGCCGGAAGAGCAGATCTTCGAAGGGGAAGAACAATGCGTTTGGTGTTTGGACTTGTTTTAATTGTGGGCGTGGGGCTTGCGGGCTTCGCGGTCTACTTGGCGCAATCCTACATTCAGGGCTACCAGACCCAGTTGGCCAATGAACGCGCAAACCGCGCGCCGGGCATCGACACCGTCGATGTCTTCGTGGCCAAGGACAATTTGAAATACGGTCAGGAACTCAACGAAGAAGATGTGCGTCTGACGGCCTTCCCGCGCGCGTCATTGCCCGAAGGTGTGTTCCAAACCATGGAAGAGCTGTTCCCCGAAGGCCCGTCCGAGGCCCGCACGGTGTTGCGCAGCATTGAAAAGAACGAAGCGATCCTTGCGGTGAAAGTCACCAAGCCGGGTGAAGAAGCCGGGATCACCTCACAATTGCAGCGCGGGATGCGCGCCTTTGCGATCAAGGTGGATGTGTCCAGCGGCGTGTCCGGGTTCCTGCGTCCCGGCGACCGCGTGGATATCTACTGGACCGGGCGCGTGGGCGAACGTCTGCGGGAAGACATGGATGGGTCCGCCAATGGTGCGGTGACCAAACTGATCGAAACGAACGTGTCACTGATCGCGATTGACCAGATGGCCAATCAGGAAATGACCGATGCGATCATCGCGCGCACGGTGACTGTGGCTGTGCGCCCCGAACAGGTGGCCGCTTTGGCGCAGGCGCAATCCAGCGGTCGGTTGTCGCTGTCGCTTGTGGGCGCCGAAGATGACTACGTGGCCGAAGCCATTTCCGTTGACCAGCGCGGCTTGCTGGGCATTGAGGCTCAGGTTGTAGAGGCCGCACCGGAAGCGCAGGAAGTGTGCACCATCCGCACCCGCCGCGGTGGCGAGGTGTTGGAAACGCCGATCCCCTGCGCCAACTAAAGCGCACTCTCAAGATTTTCAAAACCGGCTGCATCCCCCATGCGGCCGGTTTTTTCTTTGCACGCATGTTAGGCGGAATGCGCACCTGAGGACCGGGCGCAGGACGCGACAGTGGACCCTGCCGATGGCCTCCGTTAGGATTTGCGCAAAGGCCAGCCGGGCTTTGCCTGTCAGCGAATGTGCAACCCCTGACCGGAGAACATGATCATGCCATCTGACGCGCCCCTAACAGATGACAAACCCGTCGTGGCCGTGACCGGTGCCAGCCGGGGGATTGGCCATGCCATCGTCAAGGAATTCTACAGCGCCGGGTGGGAGGTTCTGACGCTGGCACGCACACCCTTTTCGCAGGTTTGCCCGTGGGCTGAAGGTATCGTGAAACACATTGAGGTGGATCTGACGCGCGAGGCCTCGATCATGGAGGCGTGCGGCACGTTGCGCGACCGCCTGGGCGACAAGGGACTGAGTGCGCTGGTGAATAATGCCGGCATTTCGCCCAAAGATGATGATGGCGGGCGGCTTTCGGCCATGAGAACCAGTTTTGACACCTGGAACGCGGTACAGATGGTCAACCTGATGGGGCCGCTGATGCTGTGTCAGCAATTGCTGGGGCCGTTGTCGCAGGCCAAGGGCGCGGTGGTGAATGTGACCTCGATCGCGGGCACCCAAATCCACCCCTTTGCGGGCGCGGCCTATGCGGTATCAAAAGCCGGGTTGTCTGCGCTGACGCGGGAATTGGCGTTTGAGCTGGCAGACAGTGGCGTGCGCGTGAATGCGGTGTCGCCGGGGGAAATTGCGACCTCCATCCTATCCCCCGGCACGGATGAGTTGGTGGAAAAACTGGTGCCGATGAAGCGCCTTGGCAGCCCCAAGGAGGTGGCCGAGGTCGTGACATTCCTGTGCAGCCAGCGATCCTCCTATATCAACGGGGCGGAGATCCCGATCAATGGCGGGCAGCATTTGCTTTAGGGGTGCAGAATTTTTGAAAAATTCTGCGTCAGAAAATTCGAATTTTCTGGTGCATTTTCTTCGAAGAAAATGCGCGCCTAAAGTGACACACCGGTCCCTTGCAGCACACCGTGTTCCATGGCGTAGCGGGTCAGCCCGGCGGTGGAGCTGATGCCCAGCTTCTTCTTGATATTCTTGCGATGCGTCTCCACCGTGCGGACAGAGATATCGAGCGCGGTCGCCACTTCCTTATTCGACAGCCCCCGCGCCAATTGCAGCAAGATGGTCTGTTCGCGGTTGGTCAATTGATCGCGCGCGCCACCTGTCGGGCTTAGCCGTTCGGCCACACCACTGGACAGATACTGTTGCCCGTCCATCACGGCATCGATGGCCTGTTTAATCTCTTCGGTGGGCACATCTTTCAGCACGTATCCCACGGCCCCGTGGCTGAGCGCAGAGGAGATGTATTCCGGGCTGTCATGCATCGACAGGATCAGGATGCGCGTGTCAGGGCGGCTTTCCAGAATGATCTCGGTCGTGGACAGCCCGCCGATCCCGGGCATGTTGAGGTCCAGCAGGATCACATCGGGGTCCAGCGCCTCCACCTGATCAATGATCTGTTGCCCATCGGACAGGGTCGCGATGACGGCCACATCGTCAAAACTTTCAAGGATGGATTGGATGCCTTCGGCGACCATCGGATGGTCATCCACGATCACAACGCGAGTGGGGGATTGGGTCATGCGCGCGCCTTCTGGTCTTTTCTTTTTTCCGAGCGGTCTTCGGGGGGCAGCAGGTGCGACAAGGGCACCGACGCTTCAATCACCGTGCCGGTCTTGCTGGACAGAATACGCAGGCTGCCATCCAGCTGTTCCACCCGTTCCTGCATGTTGCGCAGGCCAAGACCCTTGCTGGGGTTTTTGCGCGCGTCGCTCATCGGTGCGAGCCCACGGCCGTTGTCCGTGATGCGCAGCGTGGCCCCGCGATTGTGCCCGCGCAAATCAACGGCGACATGGGTCGCGCGGGCATGGCGTTCGACATTTGTCAGTGCCTCCTGCGCGATACGGTAGAGTGCGGTTTTGGCATCATCATCCAGCCGGTTGCGGAAGACGACCGTGTCAAATTCCGTCGAAATCCCGGTGCGTCCGCTGAAATCATCAATCAAGGATTTGAGCGCAGGGCCCAGCCCCAGATCATCCAGCATGCCGGGGCGCAGATCACGGCTGATGCGGCGGACCTCATGAATGGCGCCTGACAAATGTTCGATCCCGCTATCCAGCGTGTCAGAGGCGCGCGCATCCCCTGCCCCGAGCCGCCGCCGCGCGGTATCAAGGGCATAGCGCACGCCCACGAGGATCTGGGAAATCCCATCATGAAGTTCGCGCGCCACGCGTCCGCGTTCTTCTTCCTGCGCATCGAACACGCGCTGCGTCAGCTTTTTCAGCTTGGCATCGGCCAGGCGACGTTCGCGGATGTTGATGAAAATACCTGAGGTAAACACCAGCAAAAGCGCCGCCAGCGTGATCGCCCCGATCCACAGGAACGTGCGTCGCACCTCGGCCTCCACCTGTGCCCGCGCGGCATCGACCACGGCCAGCACATCGTCGATGAAAACGCCCGTGCCCACCGCCCAGCGCCAATCCTGCAGGCCAATCACGTAGGTCACCATGCGCGCGGTTTCCCCGGTCGAGGGCTTGCGCCATTCATAGGCGTGATACCCTCCGCCGGTGCGCGCCAGCGCAATGAGCTGGTCCGTGACGGGCGTGCCATCGGCATCCGTGAGCCCGCTCCAATTGCGGCCGATGCGATCTGTTTGGCGGGGGCTGACCAGGTTGTTGCCGTCATAGTCATAGACGAAAAAGTACCCATCCTGCCCGTAAAGCATGCCCGACAGGGTTTGCGACACGACAAGCTTTGCCTCATCATCATCCGGCAGGGCGCGGCCATAGGTGGCAATGATGGCCGTGCGCGCGATGGACAGGTAGTTCTTCAGCTCCTCTCGCTTGGCCGCGATCAACTGGGTTTCCAGCGTCTTGATTTCCCGTTCCGCCAGTTGACGGCTTTGCAACGTCACCAGCACGGAAATCGCCACCGCCGCCAGGATAAGCGGCAGCGTGGCCACCAGAAAAAGCTTCTGGCCGTAGTTCAGATTTAGACGCTCCCGCAGTTTCAGCATGCCGAATCGGCCCGACTCATTTTCCCGTTGCCAAGGGACAATGCCGTCCAAATGTGGCCAAGCTCAAGATTTATGCGAAAAACGCGGCCACTCGCCCGGTTTCTACGCAGTAGTCGGTATTTTCACCGCCCGCGGTTAACGCTAGGTTGCCGCCACTTGCAACGACAAGCGTCGACCGTGGGAGCGGTTTGGCGCATCATCCAAAAAAAGTGGGAGGAGTATCCGTATGGATCGCCGTTCATTCCTTAAAAATACAGCCCTTGGTGGCTCGGCCGCAGCAGCAACAACGCTTGCAGCCCCGGCCTATGCACAGGGCAAGCGGACGCTGACGATGGTCACGTCTTGGGGCCGTGGCCTCGCAGGCGTTTTTGACGCTGCTCAGAAAGTGGCTGACAACATCAATGAGATGTCCGATGGCAGCCTGACGATTGACGTCAAAGCCGCCGGTGAATTGGTTGGCGCGTTCGAAGTGTTCGACGCCGTGACCGCCGGTCAGGCCGACATGTATCACGCCGCTGACTACTACTTCGTCAGCCAGCACCCCGGTTTCGCGTTCTTCACGGGCGTGCCCTTCGGCATGACCGCGACCGAACTCAACAACTGGTACTACCACGGCAATGGCCGTGCGATGCACGACAAGCTGGGCGAAATCTTCGGCCTGAAGTCGTTCCTCGCTGGTAACACGGGCACGCAGGCGGGCGGCTGGTTCTCCAAGGAAATCAGCGGCCCCGAAGACTTCAATGGTCTGAAGTTCCGTATGCCTGGCCTGGGCGGCAAAGCCCTGGGTTACATGGGAGCATCTGTCCAGAACCTGCCGGGTTCCGAAGTGTACCAAGCGCTGGCCTCTGGTGCCATCGACGGCACTGAGTGGATCGGTCCGTGGGCCGACGAAAAGGCCGGTTTCCAGGAAATCACCAAGTTTTACTACACCGCTGGCTTCCATGAGCCTGCCGCGGGTCTGTCGCTGGCGACCAACCTCGATGTCTTCAACGAGCTGACACCGCAGCAGCAGAAGATGATCGAAGTGGCCTCTGGTGACGCGAACGTCTGGAACCTCAGCCAGTTCCTTATGAACAACGGTGCCGCGCTTGAGCGTCTGAAGGCCGGTGGCGTGACCGTTCTGGAATTCCCCGACAGCGTTTGGGATGCCATGGGCACCGCCTCGCAGCAGGTCTATGACGAATTCTCCGGTGATGAGCTCTTCTCCGAGATCCTGGCGGATTACCAGGCGTCCATGAAGGCCTCCTCGGGTTGGTTGACCAACTCCATCGGCGCGTACCGCAACCAGCGTGACCGCGTTCTGGGCTGATCCAGATCAAATCCAAAAACCTTGCGGGCCCCTAATGTGGGCCCGCAAACCATAAGGGCGGGCCGTGGGCGGCCTGCACCGGAGGGTCTAGAACGCGCCCGACAACGGGCCGGGGGGACATATGCTCGACGCAATCGGATGGTTTTTCCAAAACATCGCCTTGGCATTTTTGAATGTTCTAAGCGCGCTCACCAACCCATCCAGCTGGCTGGATTGGGTCATTTGGACCAACACCACCGAGGACAAGGAAGCGCTGATGCGGTTCGTCTATTACGGTGGATCCATTGAATTTTTCTTCGCCACCTTCACCCTGATCCTTGTGCTGACTGCCGTGGGCATCTGGCGCAACAGCTTCATGTGGGGCTGCGTTCGGGTCATGGAGGGTTTTGCCAACACCACCGGACGCCTCTTTGCCTGGGCGGGTCTGTTGATGGTGCTGCAACAGGTCATCATCGTTTTCATACAGCGCATTTTTGCGCGGCCTGACATTTCGCTGGGCTTCGGTATTCCGCTGCAAAAAGACATCAGCTGGTGGGCCGAGGCGCTCAAATTCGACAACGCCATGGTGGTGGCACTTTGCTGCACCTACACCTTCGTGCAGGGTGGCCATGTGCGGGTCGACCTTGTTTATTCCGCCGTATCGCACCGCACCAAGCGCATCATCGATATGGTGGGCGCCGTCATCTTCATGCTGCCCACGGCGATCATCATCTGGATGTATGGCTGGTATTTCATGTGGCGGCACCTGATCACGCCGAAACCATCGGCCTCCGACACGCTGGAACGCCTGACGCTGAAGGCCCGCGCCGTACGCTGGAACGTGGAAACCATCGGGTTCAGCCCCAATGGCTTTGACGCCTATTTCCTCTTCAAGATCCTGCTGGTGGCCTTCGCGGGCATGGTCTTCATCCACTCGGTCGCCTTCTTCTACCGGTCGTATCTGGAATTCAAAGAGGGCGAGGATTCCGTCGGCAAATTTCTCGACAAAGACACGCTCGGCGAGGGTGAAGAAGCCTTCGAAGGCACACATTAAAAGGGGGGCGGGACCATGTTGTTTGGAATGGACGGCGTCGAAGTTGGCCTGATCATCGTTTTCCTCTGCCTTTTTGGCGGGATCCTGTCTGGCTTTCCGGTGGCTTTCGCCATCTCGGGCGCGGGCGTTATTTCTTTCGCGATCATTGCCGCGCTCGACTCTGCGGGGCTGCTGATACACCAAGCTATTGATACCAGTTCACAAGCCTATCAGGCGCTGATTGGCGACGGGATCAAGGCAGAAACCATATCCGTTTTCCGATACCCAGAATTACCGCGCATAGAAGAGCCTGTGTTTGTCTCCGGCTGGGAAACCGCCCTTGATCGCAACATTTCCTTCATCGTGAACCGGATGAACGAACGGGTTCTGGCGGGTCAGTCGATTGAAACACTGCTGGCCGTTCTGATGTTCGTGATGATGGGTATCACGCTGGAACGCTCCAAGATTGCCAATGATCTGCTGACCACCATGGCGCGCGTCTTTGGCCCGCTGCCCGGCGGTCTGGCCGTGTCGGTTGTGGTTGTGGGCGCGTTCCTCGCCGCCTCCACCGGGATCGTGGGTGCCACTGTGGTGACCATGGGCTTGCTCAGCTTGCCCACCATGTTGCGGAATAACTATTCGCCTGAGATTGCCACGGGTGTGATTGCGGCCTCCGGTACGCTGGGCCAAATCATCCCACCGTCTATCGTGATCGTTTTGCTCGGCACGCTGGCCGGTGATCTCTATTCCACTGCGCAAGAAGCACGCGCGCAAGAGGCTGGCTGCACCGACGCACTGACGTATCTGGGCGAACCGGCGGTTGTGTCCGTGGGCACGCTCTTCCAGGCGGCTTTGCTGCCCGGGATCATGCTGGCGCTGCTCTATGCGCTTTACGCGTTCGGCTACGCGCTCTTCAATCCGTCCAAGGCCCCCGCCGTGGAAATGGGCAGCACCAATGCTGAACCCATCACCCGCAATGAAGCCTTCACATGGTTCCTCGGCCTGCCCGTCGCCCTGATCGCAGGGATGATCCTGCTGGGTCAGGTGAACGTGATCGGTAGCCAAGATCTGACGGTCGACAGCTTTTCCCAACAGGGCCAAGCGGCTGACCTGCGCACAAATGTGGGGCCGGAATGCCAAGCCTCCATGATCGAACTACACGGGCAGGAGGCGTGGGATGCCGCCCTTGCGCAGCAGGCCGAAATTGACGCCGCCGGTGGCGTGCAGCAAAGTGTGGAGTTGACCGAAGAAGAACGTGCTGAGGCGCTGGTTCAGAAAATCGAAAACGCGGCCCCCATCGGCACGGGCATCGCGATCATCATGCTGATGTTTGCGCTGATCCTGACATTCGCGCGCGGTGTGTCGCCTTCTGCGCCCCCTGCCCCGCTTCTGGTAGGGGCGTTGGGCGTGGTGCTTGGGCTCTTGTTCGACATCATCATCATCGGCCCAGCGATGAGCCCGGGGCTGACCTTCATCATAATGGCCCTGCCTGTGGCGCTTGCCATCTATGGCTGCACCTATGCTGTGGGGCTTTTGGCCAAGAACGAACTGGTGCGCGTGGTCTTCCCGCCGCTGGTTTTGATCGTGGCTGTGCTGGGCTCCATCCTCGGCGGGATCACGAACCCGACACCTGCCGCCGCTTTGGGCGCGGCGGGTGCGATCATGCTGGCCGCATACCGCCGGCTGAAGGATGAAGAACGCTCCGGCAAGGTCATCATCTTTGCCACCTTCGCGATCATCATCTCGATCCTGATGGGTGTGAATTTCGACCTGCGGGTGAATGTGGACGACGTGTCGTTTGAGACTTGGGTGGCCTTTGCCGTCGCCAAGGCGGGCTATCTTTTCGCCCTCTTCGGCCTGCTTTTCGCCTGCTGGGTCCTCTTCGCCGGTGGCGTGCTAAGCCCGGTCGTCCGGGAAACGGCGAAGGTCACATCGATGGTCTTCACCATCCTCATCGGCTCGCAACTTCTGAACCTCGTGGTGATCTCCTTCGGGGGCGAACACTACATCCAGCAGTTCCTGCGCAGCTTCGACAATGAGATGAAAGTCTTTCTGATCGTGATGCTGGTGCTGTTCATTCTGGGCTTCGTTCTTGATTTCCTTGAGATCATCTACATCGTCATCCCCATCGTCGGCCCGGTGATCTATGGCGGCACGTTTGACCCCAAATGGGTGACCATCATGATCGCGGTGAACCTGCAAACCTCGTTCCTGACACCACCCTTCGGCTTCGCGCTCTTCTATCTGCGCGGCGTGGCCCCGAAAGAGGTCACAACGGGCCATATCTATCGCGGGGTGGCACCTTTCGTGCTGATCCAGGTGGTGGGGCTCGCGATCCTGTGGTTCTTCCCGCAGATCGTGACGATTGTGCCCGCGCTGATCCCGTAAAGAAAACCCGGCTGCCGTAGAAACCTTTGGCTTCTCGGCAGCCGGGCCCTTAGGGCCGCAGCGCGTTTGCGTTCGGCCCTATCCCTTCAGAAGCGCGCGAACAGTGAAACCCGCTTGCGACGTGCCCGACGCCGTCCGGTCAGCAGGTCAACCGCCTGCTCACTGCGCATCCGGTGGCCGATCTGGGTGTAGTGGTCGATGTCGATGGACCCGTCCGGGCGGTATTTGATCTGCGTGTCTTGGGTCATCCGAACCTCCTGCGTTCATGTGATGGAACCAAAACAACACGGATCATGAGGTCACGCTTGAAGAGGGTCTTCAGAAACTCTGGTGATTTCCTTGAGATTGCCCCCCGCGTCCCGGATTTCCCTTTTCAAATGCCGCCACCCTGGCGTTACATGGGCCATGACCCACACATTCGGACAGTGCGAGCTTGACCCGGAACGCCGCGTTTTGCGCAAAGACGGGCGCGATGTGCATGTGGAACCGCAGGTATTCGATCTGTTGCTGGCCCTGATCGACGCAGGTGGCGCGGTGGTCACGAAAGACGCTTTGGTCGAAACCGTGTGGCGCGGGCTGCATGTCTCTGACGCCACGATCAGTTCGCGCATCAATGCCGCCCGCAAGGCCGTCGGGGACAGCGGCAAGGCACAAACCGTGATCCGGACCGTTCCCAAAGTGGGATTTCAGATGGTCACCCCGGTGGATCACGGGGACGTCGCAAAACCCGCCGCCCCTGTGAACATCCGCTACACCGCAAGTTCCGATCTTGAACCCATCGCCTATGCCGCCCACGGCTCTGGCCCGCCCTTGGTGCGGGTCAGTCATTGGCTGTCACATCTTGAATTGGATTTGGAAAGCCCCGTTTGGCGGCCATTTTTGGACAGATTGTCGGGGGCGTTTACGCTCTACCGCTACGATCAACGCGCCACCGGGCTGTCCACGCGATCTGTTGAGGATCTCAGCCTTGATCGGTTTGTCGATGATTTGAAGGCCGTGATGGATGCAAATGATCTCCAATCCGCCCCGATTTTTGCTGCATCCCAAGCGGTGCCCGTGGCCATTCGCTTTGCCCGGCGCCACCCGGATCGGGTGAGCAAAATGGTGCTCTATGGCGGCTACGCGGTTGGTCGGTATCACCGCGACATCGAAGCAGGCGACATCGATGAAGACACAGTTCTCAGCCTGATACGCGCCGGTTGGGGCAACGAAAAATCAGCGTTTTTCAAAGCCTTCGCCGCATTGTTCATGCCGGGCGGCACGCCTGAGCAAATTCAGAGCTTTGTCGACATGCAAGCCCGGTCCATCACCTCTGACAACGCCGTTTTATTGCGCAAAGCGGTCGACCGGTTCGATGTTCTGGAGGATCTGCCCCACATCACACAGCCCGTTCTGGTGGTGCATGCGCAGGGTGATGGCGTGCATCCGATGTCCCAAGGCCAGTTGCTGGCCTCCCGCCTTCCCAACGCCGAATTCAGGATGCTCGACAGCGCAAATCACGTGACATTGCCGCAAGATCCCGCCTGCGAAGAGCTGATTTCTGCAATCCTGTCCTTTTGCAAATGACGGCCAACTGCCCTCTCCCTGCCCTTCCTCTTCCACATTTTCGACGGCTTTTCCCGCGATAAACGGGCGCAAACCTAGTCGATAAGGGGCAGAACGATGAACATGCAAGTCACCAAAGGGGTTCAGCCACCGCCGCCGCCCTCGCGGTTGGAGGAAATGCGCCTGCCCATCGTGATGATGCGCGACATCGTTCTGAAGACCATGTTCCGCAAGAACATCGACATGGTGTCGGAACTGGCAGAGGCGATTTGCCTGCCCCGCGCGGTGACGCAGGAACTGATTGACCTCGCCCGCACACAGCTTTTGCTGGAGGCGACAGGCACGCTCAACGTCAATTCCAACGGTGAAATGAGCTATCAGCTGACAGACAGCGGCAAAGCCCGCGCCATGGATGCACTGGCGCAGTCGGAATATTTCGGCGCGATGCCCGTGCCCCTGCCGGTCTACCGCGAACAGATCAAACGCCAGTCGATCCGCGATATTCAGGTGACGCGCGATGACCTGATCGGCGCCATGGGGCACCTGGTGCTGCCCGACAGCCTGCTGGATTACCTTGGACCAGCCGTGTCCGCCGGGCGATCCGTCCTGATGTACGGCCCGCCGGGCAACGGGAAATCCTCCATCTCAAACGGCATTCGCGATGCGTTGGGCGATAAAATCTACGTCCCTCGCGCCATTGAATATTCCGGGCAGGTGATCACCGTCTACGACCCGATCGTCCATTCCAAGGCGGAGGTCGAAACCGACGATCCCAATTCCCTGCGCCGCCGCCGGACCTTTGACACCCGCTATGTGCGCTGCGAACGGCCGACGGTGATCACGGGGGGTGAATTGTCGCTCTCGATGCTCGATCTGGTCTACAACCCCACGGCGCGGACTTACCAAGCGCCACTGCAGCTGAAATCCACCGGTGGCATCTTCATCGTGGACGACCTTGGCCGTCAGGCGGAGCCGCCACAGGCGTTGGTGAACCGCTGGATCGTTCCACTGGAAGAAAACAAGGATATCCTCGCGCTTCAGTCCGGCGAAAAGTTCGAAGTGCCGTTTGACACGCTGGTGATCTTTTCCACCAACTTCCATCCCAACAAAATCTTCGACCAAGCCGCCCTGCGCCGGATCTTCTTCAAGATCAAGATCGACGGGCCGGATCAGAGCGACTACCTCAAGATTTTCGCGATGGTGGCCAAGAAGCGGGGCATGCCGCTGGATGAAGGCGCGTTGCTGCATTTGTTGAAGAAGAAGTATCCGACGATCAACAACGTCTATTCGAATTATCAACCCATCTTCCTGATCGACCAGATGATTTCGATCTGTGAATTCGAAGGCATCCCCTACCAGATGTCGCCGGACCTGATTGACCGTGCCTGGGCGAATATGTTCGTGACGGACGAAGAAATCATCAACTGAGCGCAGCATTTTCTTTAAAAGAAAATGCGCAGAAAATTCGAATTTTCTGGCGCAGAATTTTCCAAAATTCTGCCCTCGCGCCGACCTTTGCAAAGCGCTTGGAAACGCACTACCTAAACCGGCATGACCGCGCTTCCCTTGCGATTTCAGGATTGGTTCAACGCCCGTGGATGGGACATCCACCCGCATCAGGCGGAGATGCTGGCGCGCAAGGATGAAGCCTGCCAATTGCTTATTGCGCCGACCGGCGGCGGCAAGACGCTCGCCGGGTTTCTACCCAGCCTCGTGGAGCTGGAAGACGGCACGCATCAAGGGCTGCATACGCTCTATATTTCGCCGCTGAAGGCGCTTGCCTCCGACATCAAACGCAACCTGCGCACCCCGGTTGATCAGATGGCGCTGCCCATCCGCATTGACGACCGCACCGGTGACACGCCGCAATCGCGCAAATCCCGCCAACGAGCGGACCCGCCGCATATCCTGCTCACCACACCTGAAAGCCTGGCGCTGCTCACCTCTTACGAGGATGCCCATCGCATGTTCGCAGGGCTCAAACGCGTGATCGTCGATGAAATTCATGCGCTCAGCGAATCCAAGCGCGGCGACCAGATGATGCTGGCGCTCAGCCGGCTTGAAACGCTATGTCCCGGGTTGCGCCGCGTGGGGTTGTCCGCCACGGTGGAAGACCCCGCCGCTATTGCGCATTTGCTGGCCCGTCACCCCGATCCTTGCGATATCCTGATGGCCGATCCCGGCCCCGCCCCCGATATCGCGATGCTGCGCGCGCTTGATCCGCCGCCATGGGCCGGGGGTGGCGCGGTCTATGCGATCCCTGCGGTGCTCGATCAGATCCGCGCGCACAAGACGACGCTCATTTTCCACAATACCCGCGCGCAGGCGGAAATTTTCTTTCACAATCTGTGGCTTGCCAATGAAGAGGCGCTGCCCATCGGGATCCACCATGGGTCACTGGACAGGGTGCAGCGCGAACGCGTCGAAGGGGCCATGCAACGGGGTGAGCTGCGCGCGGTGGTCTGCACCGGATCGCTCGATCTGGGCATCGATTGGGGCGATGTGGATCTGGTTATCCAAGTCGGCGCGCCCAAGAACGTCAAACGCTTGGTGCAGCGGATCGGGCGGGCCAATCATAATTACAACGCCCCCTCCAAGGCGCTTCTGGTGCCCGCCAACCGGTTCGAAGTGGTGGAATGCCAAGCCGCGCTTCAGGCCGCGATGGATCATGATCTGGATGGCGAACCCAAGGGGCCGGGGCCGCAAGATGTGCTGTGTCAGCACATTCTGATCCGCGCCTGCGCGGGGCCGTTTGAGGCAACCGACCTCTACGAGGAAGTGCGCAGCACCGGCGCCTATGCCGATCTGCCGCGCGCCGATTTCGATGCATGCCTCGATTTTTGCGCGACAGGCGGTTACGCGCTGCGGGCCTATGACCAATGGCAACGCCTGTTGCAGCGGCCCGACGGGCTATGGCAATTGCGCGACCCGCGGGCGGCGCGGCTCATCCGGATGAATATCGGCACCATTCAGGACAGCGATTTGCTGAAGGTCCGCATGCACCGCTCGCGCGGGGGCAAACCTTTGGGCGAGGTCGAGGAAGGCTTTGCCGCGTCCCTCACCCCCGGGGATACGTTTCTGATTGGTGGCCAGATTGTACGCTACGAATCCTTACGCGAAATGGTCGTGGAGGTCAGCCGCGATCGTGGTGCCAAGCCCAAGATCGCCACCTTTGCGGGCACGAAATTCGCCAACTCCACGCAGCTTTCAGCGCGCATCCTGTCGGTGATCAACTCCGGCGATTGGTCTGCCCTACCCGCCCACACGGCGGATTGGCTGGCCCTGCAGCGCGACATGTCGCGCCTGCCGCAAGCGGGCCGTCTGCTGCTCGAAAGCTTTCCCCATGACGGGCGCGAGCACCTTGTGATCTACGGCTTTGCAGGCCGCAACGCGCAGCAGACTTTGGGGCTGATCGTGTCCAAACGGCTGGAAGAAATGCGCCTTGATCCGTTGGGGTTCGTATCCACCGATTACGCCACCCTGATCTGGGGGCTCAAGCCGCTGATAGACGCCACAGGGCTTTTCGACATTGACGCCCTGCGCAACGGCCTCGACCAATGGCTGGCGGGCAACCAATTGATAAAACGCACGTTTCGCGCCTCTGCCACCATCGCGGGCCTTATTCAGCGCAACACGCTCAGCGCCAAGAAATCCGGGCGGCAGGCCACGTTTTCATCCGATATTCTCTATGACACGCTGGCGAAATACGACCCTGATCACCTGTTGCTCAAGATCACGCGGCAAGAGGCGATGCGCGGGCTGATTGATTTTGGGCGCATTGAAGAAATGGTCGCGCGGGTGGAGGGGCGCATTGACCTGATGCGCCTGCCCCGCGTGACGCCCCTGGCCGCGCCCCTTTTCCTTGAGGCCGGGCGCACCCCGGTGGAAGGGCAAGCGCAGGAACGGTTGCTGGCCAAAGAAGCCGCACGCCTGATGGAGGCCGCTGGCCTCGACATGAGCGAGGCGCGCCCCTAAGGGAGCGACGAGCCGCGCCGCAAAACCCTTGCAAAATCCTGCACGCCGCGCCAGACAGAACGGAACATGAACGAATACAAAGTCTCCCTGGCGGGCGCACCGCTATTGGCGCTTGGATCCGGCGCGCTCTACTGGCCGGATCAGGACCTGCTTTGCGTTTCTGACCTGCATCTGGGCAAGGCCGAACGCCGCGCCCGGCTGGGGGAGGCGCCCCTCCCCCCGTATGAAACGCAAGATACGCTGTCGCGGCTGGAAAAGGACCTGAAAACCACCGGGGCCACCACCGTTGTCTGTCTGGGCGACAGTTTCGATGACCGCGCCGCCGCAGAAGCCCTGCCGGAAGCTGCAAAGATCTGGATTTCCGCGTTACAGGCCGGGCGGCGCTGGATCTGGATCGAAGGCAACCACGATCCGGGGCCGGTTGATCTGGGTGGCACGCATCTGTCGGAGCTGCCGCTGCCGCCGCTGACTTTTCGCCACATCGCGCGAGACGGGCAAAGCGGTGAGATATCAGGGCATTACCATCCCAAAACCACGCTCAATCTGCGCGGACGTACGATCACGCGGCCTGCATTTCTGGTCGACACGGACAGGGTGATCATGCCCGCCTATGGCACGTATACCGGCGGGCTGCGCAGCCATGCGCCCGAATTGCAGCGCATCATGCGCACTGAGGCGATTGCCGTTCTGACAGGCCCCGTGCCCCACGCGGCACCCATGCCACGGACCCCGTCGCAGTGATGTCATTGCCTAGGCGTTATCCAGCAGACCGGCTTTCACCCAGTCGGCCCGAAACGTCCGGCTGACAGGCACCAGATCGCCGTTGGCCAGTTTCAGGTAAACCTTGTCCGACCCATTCTTTTCGGTGTCCACCACCGCTTCTTTGGCCACCCAGTGGGACCGATGCGCCATGAAGCCTTCCACGGGCTCCATCTCCCGCACGGCATCGCGCAAACGCAGTCGCAACTTTTCCGTGCCCGCTTGCGTGACCACCTCAATCCTGTGATCCATGGCCGTCAGGCGCAGCACGGGCGCACGCACCGGTGTGGGCAGACGTTGCAGAAGGCGCGGATCGCTCGCGGCGCTTATGTCATGGCCTGTCACGACCTCATCCGTGCGCGTGGCCAAAGCCACCCGCCGCATCACCGAAACGATGGCCACCACGCCGAAAACATACACCCAAACGGCCCCAACGGTGACGCCTTCAGCGATCAAGTTCGGCTCAAACCATGTCAGATAAAACCAGACGCAGGGCGCATAGACGCCGGTCATCACCGTAACGGCGACGCAATCTGTCAAGAATATGGAAGGGTGTGTCACCAGCTTATGCGCAACAAACGTCGCCAGCCATGCCAGCGGAAGGGATATCACAATGAGCGGGCCCCACAGGGCAAACCGCTCTGCCCCGTTCAGTTGGGTCGACGTGCCAAATGGGCCAGCGATCACAGCCAGAATGATCGCGCACAACGCAATCGCGATCGCCCGAAATGATGTAATAGATCGCCACCTCATGGCGGATTTCTGCTGCAACTTGCGCACACTCACACTGTTTTCCAACCCCTTGATAGCAACCTATAGGTTAACACGCGTCTGTGACAAGCTTGGTAAATGCGCGAAATGTCTCAATATAAACATAACGCTGGGTTGAAATGACGCGAAGATGGCACCGCCGCCATGCGTGACCGTTGCGCCGTGATGTCGGTCGGGTACTGTGCATGCAGCATCAAGACCGGGAAAAGCCCCATGCCAAGCGACATCGACAGTCTGACCGCCAGAATAAACGACAGCTTTGATCGCCAAAGCCTGATGGCCACACTGGGGGCCCGGCTTTTGCAGGTGGGCAAGGGTGCTGTGGATATTGAAGCCCCAATCGGGCCCGGCGTGTTACAGCAACAGGGCTTTGCCCATGCGGGCCTGACCTTCGCCATCGGGGACAGCGCGGCGGGGTACTCCGCGCTGAGCCTCATGCGCCCCGATCAGGAGGTTTTGACGACGGAGATGAAGATCCACCTGCTGGCCCCCGCCGCCGGGGACCGTTTGATCGCGCGCGGTCGGGTGATCAAGCCCGGCCGCCGGATCATGGTGGTGCAATCAGATGTGTTTGCGGTCACCGACGGTCAGGAACGGCACGTGGCGCTCCTGACCGGATCGATGATTCCAGTGGATCTTTAGGCTGTCAGGCCTTCCGGTTCTGCCAGGCCATTGGCGCGGCAGCAAGCGGTGACCGTGTTCGCCAGAAGGCAGGCGATGGTCATCGGCCCCACGCCACCCGGCACAGGAGTGATCGCGCCCGCCCGTTCGGCGCAAGATTCAAAATCCACGTCGCCCACCAGCTTGTTCTTGCCGTCGCGTTCGATGCGGTTGATGCCCACATCGATGACTGTCGCGCCTTCCTTGATCCAGTCGCCCGGCACCATTTCTGGCCGGCCCACGGCGGCCACCACGATGTCCGCGCGGCGCACCACGTCGGGCAGGTCCTTCGTGCGGGAATGAGCCACTGTCACGGTGCAGCTATCACCCAAGAGAAGCATCGCCATGGGCTTACCCACGATGTTCGACCGCCCGATCACGACCGCATCCATGCCAGAGAGGCTGCCATGGTGATCACGCAACATCATCAGGCATCCAAGCGGCGTGCAGGGCACCATAGATTTTTGTCCAGTACCCAACAGCCCAACATTGGAAATGTGAAAGCCATCAACGTCTTTCTGTGGAGAAATCGAGTTAATCACGAGATCTTCGTCAAGGTGCTTGGGCAAAGGCAGCTGCACGAGGATGCCGTGCACGGCTGGGTCATTGTTCAATTCTTCAATCAAAGCGAGCAACTTATCCTCAGGCGTGTCAGCATCAAGCTTATGCTCAATGGAATTCATGCCCACCTCGACGGTTTGCTTGCCCTTGGAGCGAACATAAACCTGGCTGGCGGGGTCTTCGCCCACCAGCACCACGGCCAAACCGGGGGTGATCCCGTTCTCTTCTTTCAGGCGGGTCACATGCCCTGCCACCTTTTCCCGAACGCTTGCGGCGAATGCTTTGCCGTCAATCAGTTGCGCTGTCATCTTCATGTCCCTTTTACGTAGAAAGGGCGGGGATAACCCCGCCCTGTTTGTTCTTAGAACAGGCCTTCGATCTGGCCGGTTTCGTTGAGGTGGATGTTCTCCGCCGCCGGTTTGCTGGGCAGGCCGGGCATCGTCATAATCTCCCCGCAGACCACCACGACAAAACCCGCACCGGCGGACAGCCGCACTTCGCGCACCGGCACCGAATGCCCGGTGGGCGCGCCGCGCAGGTTCGGATCGGTGGTAAAGCTGTACTGCGTTTTCGCCATGCAGACCGGCAGGTTGCCATAGCCCTGCTCTTCCCACAGCTTCAACTGATCGAGGATCTTCTTGTCGGCCAGCACCTCATCGGCGCGATAGATCTTCTTCGCGATGGTTTCGACCTTCTCAAAGAGCGACATGTCATCAGGATAGATCGGTTGGAAATTGCCTTCCCCGGCCTCGATCGTTTCGACAACCTTGTGCGCCAGCGCCTCGGACCCTTCGGAGCCAAATTCCCAGTGCTTGGACACAACCGCCTCGGACCCGTGCTCAGCTACATAGGCTTTGACCGCCTCCACTTCCGCATCAGTATCCGTCACGAAATGGTTGATGGCCACGACGACCGGGACCCCGAAGGATTTGACGTTCTCAATGTGACGGCCAAGGTTGGCACAACCGTTTTTCACGGCATCCACATTTTCCGCGCCCAGATCGGCCTTGGCCACGCCACCATTCATCTTCATCGCGCGGATCGTCGCCACCAACACCACGGCCGAGGGCGCAAGCCCCGCCTTGCGGCACTTGATGTTCATGAATTTCTCAGCGCCCAGATCGGCACCGAACCCGGCCTCCGTGACCACATAGTCGCTGATCTTCAGCGCCGTCGTGGTAGCAATGACCGAGTTACAACCATGGGCGATGTTCGCAAACGGCCCGCCATGGACGAAAGCAGGGTTGTTTTCCAGTGTCTGCACAAGGTTTGGCTGCATGGCATCCTTCAGCAGCACCGTCATCGCGCCTTCCGCCTTGATATCACGGCAGAACACCGGGGACCGGTCGCGGCGGTAGGCGACGATCATGTCGCCCAGACGCTGTTCCAGATCCTTGAGATCCTTGGCCAGACACAAGATCGCCATGACCTCGGACGCGACCGTGATGTCGAAGCCTGCTTCGCGCGGGAAGCCATTGGCGACCCCGCCCAGCGAGCAGGTGATGTTGCGCAGCGCACGGTCATTCATGTCCACGACACGGCGCCACTGGACCCGGCGCACGTCAATCTCTTGCGCGTTGCCCCAGTAGATATGGTTGTCGATCATCGCCGACAGCAGCGAGTGCGCGGATGTGATCGCGTGAAAATCACCCGTGAAGTGAAGGTTCATATCCTCCATCGGCACGACCTGCGCGTAACCACCGCCCGCGGCCCCGCCCTTCATCCCGAAGTTCGGGCCCAAAGATGCCTCACGAATACAGATCATCGCCTTCTTGCCGATCCGGTTCAGACCATCACCCAGACCCACGGTTGTCGTTGTTTTGCCCTCACCCGCAGGCGTGGGGTTGATCGCGGTCACAAGGATCAGTTTGCCGTTGTCATTGCCTTGCACCGAATTGATGTAATCCTGGCTGATCTTGGCCTTGTCATGGCCGTAGGGCAGAAGATGCTCCGTCGGGATGCCCAGCGTGTCGCCAACCTCCTGGATCGGTTTCTTCTTGGCCTCACGGGCAATTTCGATGTCGGATTTGTAGCTCATGGTGGTCCCCCGCTTGGCGCTTCAGGCGTTTCATTCGACACCTTCATTATCTCGCCCACCGTCGTATACAACAAGCGAATCCGACATTTCCCTACCTGCTTGCGTCGCAGGCCGCGCAGCAGGTTTCATTTAGGAAACCGTTCCGCTTCATGTTGTCGGACATACTCACCCTGAAGGCCCAAAGCTTCAAGCGCCTTTGAAATTCACCCGGCTTTCGGCCTCCAGCGCTTCATCCGTGGCCATGTCCGTTTTGCGGGCTTCACGCTCAGCCTCGGCGCGGTTTTTGCGCATACGGCCCAACTGACCGATGGCAATGGCCGCCAGAATGATCGCGCCGCCGGGGATCAGGCCCGGGCCGGGATCCTCATTCAGAAGGATCATCGCGATGACGAGGCCAGCGACCGGGGAAAAGGACGTGGCCAGCGATACATCCGCAGACCGCGCGTTTTTCAGCCCCAGGTTCCAGGCAAACTGCCCCACGATGATGACGATGATCGCGTAGACCCAGACCCATTTCAGAACCACGTCTGACCACAGATCCTGGAAATGCAGCGGGCCGTACAGCCAGATGGCCAACCAGTAATAGATGAACGTGCCCAGCACCGTGCGGTAGATGGAAAAAATGCCCAGCGGGATGCCCTGCAACCCCACGCGGCTCACCAATGTCGAGGCGATGAAAGAGATTGTCGCGGCTGCCGCGGCCAACTCCCCCTTGCCAAAGGAAAACCCTTCGCCTGCGTTCATCACCACCATCACCACCGCGCCCAAAAGCGCCACAACCCCCGCGCCCATCGCCCATGGGTCCAGCTGTTCCTTGAGGAAGAAATACGTGGCGAGCAGGAAAAGCGGCGGTTCAATCCGACCGATCAGCACCACATTGGTCACGGTCGTGTAATCCAGCGCGATGAAAAACAGCGCGGGCGTCAATGCGGAACTAAGCCCCGCCGACACCGTCAGGATCATCCAATCCTTGCGGCTGAGCTTGCGCAGGTTTTCCATTGTCCAATCACGCCAGAACATGAACACCATCGGTACCAGCGAAATCAGCGATCCCAGGAACAACAGATTGCACAGCGTGATCGCGTTGCGCCCCATCACGGGGTGTTCACGCCCGATATCGGCAAGAAGTGCCACGATGGAATTGGACGCGGCATAGATGATGACAGCGGCCCATATGAGGCCCGCACCCATCAAAACCTTCGATGCTGCGGGGCCTGAGGACGGGGCGGGCGCGGCTGCATTGCTCATGGGGTGTTTCCTTGAAATGCACGAGGATCCGTGCGGTTGCCCGCCATGTCAGGCCAAAACGGCGTCAAAAACAAGCGTTTCGGTGATAACGGCCCGTAAATTCGCGGCGACAACCGGTAACACTGTTTCAAAATCAGTGTCTCAACTGCGGCATACATCACGCAAACCCGGGCGCGGCTCACGTTTGCGTGCAAAAGTGACTTGTGCCAAGGCAATGGACGCGCGACATCACCATATGGGCGACGTGGCTGACCCAACTGACAAGACAACGTGAGACCCGAATGATCGAAAACCAAGGCACCCGCG
The DNA here is from genome assembly GCA_038532355.1 of Pseudomonadota bacterium. Taxonomy (GTDB): domain Bacteria; phylum Pseudomonadota; class Alphaproteobacteria; order Rhodobacterales; family Rhodobacteraceae; genus Roseovarius. The sequence goes on from JBCBAT010000014.1 coordinate 38,363, forward strand.
CGCAGAAGATCGTCACGATCTATGATGACATCTACGATCTGCCAGACTGCCGATCCTACTATCGGGCGATGGGCCATGCCGGGTTCCGCACGGCGCATTTTGCGGCAGCGGCGTTTCGGGATGCCTTGGTCGCTTTAAAGGCGGAGCGGGAGCTGAAAACGGCGCGTGTCGTGGATTTCGCCAGCGGCTACGGGATCGCTGCGCAATTGATGCGCTTTAGTGTGAGCCTGGATGACGTGCTGACGCGTTACAGGGACCCGTGGTTTGATGGGGCCAGCACGGCAGAGGTGATCGCCTCCGACACCGCGTGGCTGGCAGAGGCGGATCGCCGCGAAGGCGACCGCTACATCGGGATCGACATCGCAGGTCAGGCGCTTGGCTACGGCAAAGCGGTGGGTATCTTCGATGCGGCCTTTGCTGAAAACCTACAGGATACGCCCCCGTCCGAGGCGTTGACGTCTGAGTTGGCAGAGGCGGACTTGATCGTGGAATGCGGCAGCGTGGCCCATATGCTACCCGGCGCGCTGGATCATCTGCTGTCTACTTGCACCCGCAAGCCATGGGTCATCACATCCCCCATTCGCGGCAATGACACGGAAGAGGCGCTGACCGTGCTGGCGGATCACGGTCTAGTGGTGGATGCAGACCTCACCCCGCCTTTCCCCCATCGCGCCTTTTCCAGTGCAGAGGAACAGGCGCGCGGCATCCAGAACGCCCGTGCGCGCGGCTATGACACCGATGGGTACGAATCTGAAGGCCGCTTTCACGCGCAGATTTTTCTGGCCAAGCCGGCCTGACGCGGGATCACGGGCCGATCACGCCGTCATCACGTGCGATCAGATGCATTCACAAGCCTGTGCTATGCCGTCATTTTCCGCCCTCTCGTCATATATTTCACCGCAGAGCACATAATTCTTGCGGAGCAAAAACCATGTTGACCAGACGCCATTTTCTTCTGACCGCCGCCGCCACGCCGCTTGTCGCCTACGGGGCAACCCGGGCGGGCGCAGGCGAAACACCCGAAGGCACGCCAAAAGGCAAACCGGCCATCCTGTCCTATAACGGGGCTGCAATCGGTGGCTACGACCCGGTGGGGTATTTCATGTCCGCTGGCGAAGTGGCCGGTGACGCGGCCCATAAGGTGGAATGGAACGGGGCCACGTTCCTGTTTGCCTCAGCCTCCAACAAGAAAACCTTTGAGGCTGATCCAGAGGCCTTCGCCCCGCAATATGGGGGCTACTGTTCTTACGCGGCAGCCCTCAATTACGTCGCCCCCACGTCCGCCAATGCGTGGTCCATCCATGAGGATCGGCTGTACCTCAATTTCAATCTGCATGTGCGCTCGATCTGGGAACAGGACAAGCCGGGGTACATCGCAAAGGCGGACAATAACTGGCCTGGGCCGCTGTTCGCGTAAACGCGCATTCCCTGTATTGACGCCTTTCGCGGGCGGAATATCAGAACATGCGGAATGCAAATTTCCGCATGTTTTTTGTTTCCAAAAAGCGATGTTAATTTACAAGTAATCCACAACTTTTGACGTTTTGATTGGCCAAATAGAATGTCGAATTAAAGGTTCCCGGCACCTGTCTTCGGTTCGGGACGCAGTTGAATCTGCAAAGGATCGGGCAGAGTTTCAAAGCTTTGGAAAAGCTCGCGCAGGGCATCGGGGCCAGCGCCATAGCCTGCCATCTGCGACCGCGCGCGGCGCTTGATATCAGCGCCATTGCCGACGTCCAAGGACACATCCGGGCGGAAATTGCTGAGGGCCGGCGTGTCCTGCACAAGCGGCATCAACAGCAGTTCCGGCACAGTGTCCAACGCGGCCTGAACGGCCAATCCGGCACGGATGGCGCGGCCATCATGGGCCACCGGATAGGGAGCGAAAAGCCGGGTATCCCCAGACGGGCTGACGGGTGTGAACTGCGCGGCCTGTTGCAAATCCAGAATGCGCACGGTGGGGAATGGGCGCAGTGCCTCCTGCAGCACATGCGCCGCCGGGCTGCCCAGATCGCCCAGGAAAATCGTCACCGGCCCACCGGCCTTTGACCGCCGCGCCAAAACACCCAGCACGGTTTCGATCACTTGCCCCGCTTCTTCGGCGAAGACCACAAGCTCTTCACTGATCCGGCGTGTGTGTTGTTCGAGAAAAAAGGCCATGATCACTTCGGCCATCGCGTTGTAATGACCAAGGTTGCGCATGTCGTGGACAATGCGCCCGATCTCCACCTCAACCACTTTCGCGCCAGAGGCATGAACCCGCAGCATCACATCCAGATCGGCGGCATAATTGCCCATCAACTCCCCATGGGCGATGCAGCGACGATCCACCAGGTAGATGCCGGAATTGGGCGCACGCAGGTGGCTCAGCCCGGGAAACATCTGTTGAATGGCGGGCGTCACCAGAAGGCGCGTCATCGGCATATTGTCTTCGGGATCGTTCCACGCGCCCTTCACAAGGCCCACGCCATCGGCCCGCGCGGCGGGCATCGCGCCGAAAAGGGCGGTGTCGAACCGTTCCAGATCGGCGTCCAGTTTCATCACCCAATCGTTGCGCGCCGCCGCGATCCCGGCGCGCACCGCGTGGCCCATGCCGCGCGCCTCTTCCCGCACGGTGCGGGCACCGGCGGCTGCGGCCAAGGCGCCTGTGTCATCGGTGGACGCATTGTCGACCACGACCACTTCATCGACCCACGCGAGGTCCTGCAAGCGGCGCACGACAGCACCGATTGTGTCCGCCTCATTATGAGCGGGGATGATGATCGAAACCGGGTCCTGCATCGACGTGAAGGGTCCTCAAAACTATGAACGGCAAGTTAACGTTCAGAACTGGCCAGAACAAGGGACAGCGCAAAAACATGGTGAAAGGTTTTGTAAAGATCTTGTGCGCGACGCGTGAGGCGCGTCAGGGCATGGGCGTCAGCGGGCGCTGCATCTTGACCGGGATTTCGCGCGCCAACCGCAGCAGATGCGCCATGAAGGGTTTATCTTCATCCTCGCGCCGGATCGCGGCGTAAAGCCGTTTGGTCACCCCACGTTGGGTGATGGGCCGCGTGATGTAGCCGGAATGCGTGCGTTGTTCGCGCAGCACCCAATCGGGCATCACCGCCACACCCCGGTTGGAGGCGACCAGAAGCAAAATCACCGCGGTCAGCTCCACCTGCCGCACGGCGCGGGGTTCCACCCGCGCGGGGATCAACAATTCCGTGAAAACATCAAGCCGCGTGCGATCGACCGGATAGGTGATCAAGGTCTCATTGCGCAGATCTTCGGCCTCAATGAAATCCTTGCCCGCCAACGGGTGAGAAGCGGAGGCAACAAAGAGCGGCTCATAATCAAAAAGCGGTTTGAATTCAACGCCCTGCAGGTCCTCTGGATCGGAGGACACCACCAGATCCACCTCCTCTTTCTGAAGCGCAGGCAGCGCATCAAAAGCCAGGCCAGGGCGGATATCCACATCCACATCGCCCCAGGTTTGGCGGAAGGTTTCCAGCACAGGAAAGAGCCATTCAAAGCAGGCGTGGCACTCAATGGCGATGTGCAATCGCCCGGCACTGCCCTGCCGCAGCCCATCAAATTCCGCCTCCAACCCTTCGATTTCCGGCAGCACTTTTTCGGCCACCCGCAGCAACCGCATTCCCGCCGCCGACAAGCGCAAAGGCTTTGACCGGCGCACGAAAAGCTCAACGCCCGCCTGATCCTCAAGGCCCTTGATCTGATGGCTCAGCGCCGATTGCGTGATGTTGAGCACATCTGCTGCACGGGCCAGCCCGCCCGCCTGATGAATGGCGCGGATCGTGCGAAGATGGCGGAAATCAATGTGCATGAGGTGGGCAGCGTCCAGTCATGAATATTAGTCTAGCTCATTCAAACCATGAGTTTTATGAAGTTGCTTCATTTTGGCCCGATTGTCAAAATCCATGCGACCCTCACCACTCAGGATGTGATCCATGGCACCGTCCGTCTCCTTCGAATTTTTCCCGCCCCGCACGCTGGAGGCATCGTTCAAGCTTTGGGACACGGTGCAATCGCTCGCCTGCCTTGATCCCCGCTTCGTGTCGGTCACTTATGGCGCAGGTGGCACGACGCGCGATTTGACACGCGATGCGGTGAAGGCGTTGCATGGGTCGGCCGGGCTGAACGTGGCGGCACATTTGACCTGCGTGAACGCCAGCCGGGAAGAAACCCTTAAAATCGCTCAGGAATTTGCCGATGCGGGCGTGCAGGAAATCGTGGCTTTGCGCGGCGACCCCCCGAAAGGTGAGGATCGCTTCACGCCCCACCCTGAGGGATTCGCTGATGTATGTGAGCTGATCTCAGCACTCGCAGACATGAAAGCCTTCAAACTGCGCGTGGGCGCCTATCCCGAACTGCACCCCGAGGCTGCATCCATGCAGGCCAATATCGACTGGCTGAAACGCAAGATCGACGCAGGCGCGGATGAGGCGATCACCCAGTTCTTCTTTGAAGCAGGTACGTTCTTCCGCTTCCGCGATGCCTGCGCCGCGGCAGGCATCACCGCCCCCATCATTCCCGGCATCCTGCCCATTGAAAACTGGCAAGGTACGCAGCGTTTTGCCACGGCCTGCGGTGCGACCATCCCGGCCTGGCTGTCGGATGCGTTTGCCAAGGCAGAACGGGACGGGCGTGAGGATTTGCTGGCCACCGCCGTTGCCACCGAACTTTGCGCGGCATTGGTCGACGGCGGGGTGGACCATCTGCATTTCTACACGCTCAACAAGCCGGAAATGACGCGCGATATCTGCATGGCTTTGGGCCTGCACCCGCGGGTCAGCCTGCGCGAAGTGGCCTGATCGCGGCCTAAACAGTCTCCCTGTTCCCCGGTGCGGATGTTCCCACCGGGGCCTTTTTATGAAAAACCGGGCTGAGACGCTGATGAAAGGCCCATCCCATGCCCGTTTTCTTTGCTCAAACCCTGGAAGATATGGCCAGCCGGGAGGATCTTTTGCGCCGGTCCGGGATGGAGTTTCTGCAAGACATTTTTGACGGCACCTTGTCCGCCGCTCCGATGGCAGAGGCGCTGAATTTCCAGATGACGGCGCTCGCCGATGGGGAGGTGTCATTTGAAGGCGTGCCTTTGCAGAGCGCCACGAACCCGATGCGCGGGGTGCATGGCGGATGGTACGGCGCGCTTCTGGATTCCGTGATGGGCTGCGCGGTGATGACCCGGATCCCCAAGGGCCGGATCTATACGACTTTGGAATACAAGGTAAATATCACGCGCGCGGTGCAGGTGGGGCAAAAGGTACGAGCGACTGGGTTTATCGATCACGCAGGACGCAGCACCGCCACCGCACGGGGGGAGGTGCGCGGGCTGGAGGATGGCAGGCTTTATGCCAGTGGCACGACGACCTGTTTGATCATGGATGGCATGCCCGCCTCTTAGTCGGCAATGGGCTGCGCGCCATGGTGCCTCTCTTCCACAGGCTCGGCCGTAGGATGCAGCTGCTCTGACGGACCGCGCAGGATCTTGCGCCGCCGCCGCGTCACGAAAAGCTTCGTCCATCCCTGCCAATTGCCGGTTGAGGGGGCGGTGGCGTCCTGCGCAAACCGCAACCGCCAGTTTTCGGGCAACCGCACCTCATGCTGCGCAAGCTTGTCCAACATCCAGACAAGCGGGATGTTCGCCAAGGGCCGCGCGGCGTGAAACCCGCCCAGATGCCCGCCAACATCCGAATGATTGCCGCGAAACCAAACCTGTTCGACGCGGCCATCATAGTGGTCCGGCACGTCCCACATCACGGCGTTGTAGACAACGCGCGTCTCATCCAGCGCCAGCGCGTGATAGCCATGCCGCACAGACGCGCCCAATCGGTGATCATGAAAGGCATGGGCCGGCACGCTCAGCCGCCAAAGGACAGGCATGATGATGCCAAGCGCCTTCACCGTGTCCCAGACGCCGACCATCTCAATTTCTACATTGGGGTGGCAATGGTCACGGGCGAAATCGTCCGCAGGGTCCTCGGTCTGGTAGTGGTGATAAGCGGTCTCAATATTGCTGTCCGTGGCCTCTTCGCTGCGCAAAAGGCCCACCCGGTCGATCACGCCAGCCAGTGACCTCACGGCAAAGGCCCCCCGCGAATATCCCAGCAGGACAATCCGATCACCGGGTCGATAGCGGCTGGCCAAATGGCCATAGGCGCGGCGGATCTGGCGGTTGATGCCCCGCCCGCTGATCACATCGCGCGTGCTGCGCCAATCCTGCCATTGCAGCCCGGCCTCATAGTAAAGCGACAGGTTGGGGTCGCCTGCCTCCATCAGCAATTTGTAAGTGAGCCCCGCATTGCTTTCACAGCCCGGCTTCAAGGTCGACATGGTACCATCAAGTATGACCACATGGGTGCGCGGGCCCGGGACCTGTGCATTGGATCTGCGCCCCCGTGACGGGTAAGGGTTCAGCGCCCGTGCAAAGCGTTTGAAGATCGCGGTCAGGGTCATGACCTACACATCGGAACGCGCGCGATCATATGCGATGAAACTTGCCGTGATGCATGTTTCATACCCTATCCGCCGTAATAACGATCCCAACGCTCAATCAGCTTTTGCTGCAAGTCCTTGGATCGGCTGTTCCACCCGCGTGATCCTTGCGGCCGTTGACCGGAGGTCGGATCATAGCTGGCCCGCAGCCCGCTATTGGCGGTGAAAATAGCAAAGGCCATATCCTTGCCGCGGGCGGACGAGATGTATCCCGCAAGCGAGCTTACGAAATAAAGCGTGCCCGTTTTGGCGGCGACCTTAACGGGGTGGTTGGCGTTCACCTTGCCATTCTGGTGTCGCATCGGGATGTCCTTGAGGATGGGTTTCAACGCCCCTTCCCCGTGCACCCGCGCCAGCGCCTTGGCCATGGCATCGGCTGTCAGGCGCGATGTTTCGTGCAGCCCGGAATGATCCACCAGCTTGGCCCCCGTCATGCCCAGCGCATCCTGGGCCCAGGCGCTCATCGCGCGGGCTGATGCTTTCAGCGGTCGGGCCTGACCTTGCAACTGCGCGGTGGCCATCATGCCCACCAGTTCCGCCGTCAAGTTATTGGAAAACTTCAGCATTCCCTGCAACACGGAGGTCAGCTTGGCACTGCGATGGCGGGCAACGATTTCCCCGCCGGGCGCCTGCGTCATCGGCTTTCCGATCTTAACGCTGATCCCTTGCGACCGCAGGAAAGTGGCAAACACCTCCGCCGCATAGGCCTCCGGCTTGCGCACCGGCAGCCAGCGCGCGCCGCCATTGCCAAGTGCGTCGCGCGCCACGGTCCAGCTGTCGTGGTCGCCGCGATCCGTGTAGGTGTAGACAGGCAGAGACCGCGGCGCGACGGAAATCCGGGCGACCCGCACATCAGGGCGATACTTGTTTGATCGCGCATCCATCGCCACGGTGTAATCCCCGCCCACGCGCTTCCATTCGAAATGCACGCGATTGAAGTTGAGGTTCAGCCCTGAAATCGCGGGGTTATAGCTGACATGTTCGGGCTGTTTGTCATCCAGGATCCGCTCAAAGGGCAGCGCGCCGCCCCAAACGCGCAGACGCCCGCGCACCTCGCGGATGCCCGCCTCTTTCAGTTTCGCCGCCAACCCCGCCAACGCATTGGTATCCAGCGTCGGATCCCCCCCGCCAGCCAGCACCAGATCGCCCTGCACCACGCCGTTCGACACACCGCGCGTCGCAAGCAGACGGGTTTCAAATCGGTAATTCGGGCCCAGCGCGTGCAGCGCGTAAAGTGCTGTCACCGCCTTTGTTACACTGGCCGGGGGAAGTGCCGTGCCACCTGCGCGGTTTTCCAACGTCTTACCGGTGCGGATATCGACCACCGAATAGGTCACGTCGCCGCCCAGTTTTGCAGAATTGATAATGGCGTCGGGGCTGGGGGCCGTGAGCGGCGAAAACGCATCCGGGCGTTTTTTCGGGCGCAGAGACACCTCAGGCGCCTTGGCATGCCCAATGCTTGCCAAACCAGCCAGCGCGCTGCCCAAAAATACCCTGCGCGTGAATCCCAACATAAGGTTAATTATGCCTGAAGCTAAGGAGAGAACAATCGGTTTTCGGTATCAAATACGCCGTGATTGTTCACGTTTCGTAACCAATCTGCAAGGGCTATCGATTCTGGTTCAGTTTCTGGCGCAGCTGAGTGGAGGAGATATGGCGCATCGGCACGTTCACGAAGGACCAAGCCGGTGCCTCGGCCCGGGCCAGCAACCGACTGGCGCGGCCCTTGATGCGGTAGGGTGCGTATATCCGGGCGGCTTTGGACATCCGCGCGGATATGCGTTGCCCGGGGCGGGCCAGCACGCCAATGGGCACGCGATGCACGATCTCTTCCCACCCTTTCCACTGATCAAACTGGGCAAGGTTATCCGCCCCCATCAACCACACGAACCGCACGCCCGGACGCGCCGCTTGCAGAGCGCCAAGGCTTTCAGAGGTGTAGCGCGTCCCGGCTAGGGCTTCAAAATCACTGGCCCAGATGCGTGGATGGGTGAGGATTGCGCGGCAGGCCTGCATCCTGTCCTCCAGCGGCGCGGGGCCGCGCGTCTTCAAAGGATTGCCGGGGCTGACCAGCCACCACACCTGATCCAATCCAAACCGCCGCAACGCCTCTACACTGATATGGACATGGCCCGAATGGGGCGGATCAAAGGAACCGCCCAGCACGCCGATCACTTGGCCGGGCCGGGAAAGGGGCAGGTTAAACATCATCACCGCCTCATGGGCCGCAAGGGCCCGTATTGTCCAGCCTTTTTGCACCCGCGTTTGACATGCGCGCCACGGCCCCGCAGGATCACAAAAGGTAAGGAGACCCTCCATGGCCACATTTGACCGCGACGATGCTGCAAAACTGGCACGGCACCTGCACAGCCATCTGCCTTCAGACCCCGCGCTGCGCACCAAGACGCTGGAAAGCCTGCTGGTGGACCGGGGCATGGTTGCGCCTGAGACCATAGATGCATGGGTGGAGGCCTATTCTGATCACATCGGTCCCAAACGCGGCGCGCAGGTTGTGGCGCGGGCGTGGGTCGATGACGCGTTTCATGCGCGCCTAATGAAAAATGCAACAGCAGCCATCGGTGAATTCGGCTTTGACGGCGATGCGACGGGGCATCTCAAGGCCGTGGAAAACACCCCTGATCAGCATCACCTGATCGTCTGCACCCTGTGTTCGTGCTATCCGTTCTCCCTTCTGGGCATGTCGCCTGCCTGGTACAAATCTGCCGCCTACCGCGCCCGCGCCGTGCGGGAGTCGCGCGTCGTGCTGGAGGAATTCGGCGTGACCCTGCCCGAGGATGTGGGCGTACGCGTCTGGGACAGCACGGCAGAGCTGCGTTACCTAGTGGTGCCCCAGCGCCCCGCCGGGACAGAGGGCTGGGATGAGGCGCAACTGGCCGAGATCGTGACGCGCAATTCGATGATCGGCACGGATCGCGATCTGATGGCGGAGGCGGGCTGATGGACGGAGTGCATGATCTGGGCGGCAAGCACGGCTTCGGGCCGGTGCCTGTCACAACCGACGACCCCGCCTTCCCGGAGCCGTGGGAAGGCCGCGCATATGGGATGGTGCAAAGCGTGGGCGACCCGGGCAGCACCATCGACTGGTTTCGCCACATCGTGGAGTTGATGCCACCCGCCGCCTATCTGGCGGAGCCATACTTTCAAAAGTGGCAATATGTTCAAATCATTGAACTTATTCAGGCTGGAAAGCTGACGATGGAGGAGGTTGTGTCGGGTCAGGCATCAAGCCCCGGCCCACCCGCCAAGATCCGCGACTTGGACCGTGTGATGAAGATCATCCATGACAAGAACCACAGTTTTGAATTGCCCTGCGACGCGGCACCGCAATTTGTCACTGGCGACCGGGTGCTCACAAAACGCCACATGCCGCCCGGCCATACCCGTCTACCCGCCTATGCTCGTGGCCATGAAGGTGAGGTCATCGCGCATCACAAAGCGCACGCGCTGCCCGATGCAGGCGCGCGGGGCGAAGAGGTGGGCGAGCATCTCTATACTGTGCGCTTTGACGCCCGAACGCTTTGGGGCGATGCGGCCAACCCCCGCGATGAGGTGACGCTGGATTTGTGGGAGAGCTATCTTGTCCCAGTCTGACGCGCGCGCATTCGAAGAACCATGGCACGCGCAGGCCATGGCCATGGCCGACACCCTGATCAAGGCGGGCCATGTTGAGGCGACCACTTGGGCGGAAACGCTCGGCGCGGCACTGCGCCTCGCCCATGATGGCGGCGCACCGGATAACACGGAGACTTATTACATGTGCGTGTTGCAGGCGCTGGAGCAGGTGACAGAGCCGCATATCAGCATGGAAGATCGCCATACACGCCGCGCAGAATGGGAAGAAGCCTACCACCGCACACCCCATGGCCAGCCTGTGACGTTGGAGTAAGCCAGAGCGCCTTTGTCAGGCCCCGGTCTGGCGATGCCGATCTCAAGCGAGTGCGCTTTATGGTGACGTATCGCTGTGGGATGGAGCGGTGGGATGACGTCAACATTTCGCCAGGCCCTAGGTGGGGCCTGACGAAGGCGCGGCGGCCTTCGGCCTTGATTCCGCGCCGGGTGCTCACTCTCAAAGATTGCCCCGCCCTATCCAATCCAGTAGAGACGCGGAAAACCCATTCAACCCCAGCGGAGCCCCCACATGGCGCAGAAATTCGTCTATCACATGCAAGGCGTGTCCAAGACCTATCCCGGCGGCAAGAAATGTTTTGAAAACATCCACCTAAGCTTCCTGCCCGGCGTGAAGATCGGCGTGGTTGGCGTGAACGGCGCGGGTAAATCGACGCTGATGAAGATCATGGCGGGGCTGGATACGGAGTTTTCGGGGGAGGCGTGGGCAGCCGAGGGCGCGCATGTGGGCTACCTACCACAGGAGCCGAAGCTGGATGCTTCGCTGACCGTCCGCGAAAACGTCATGCTGGGCGTGGCCGACAAGAAGGCCAAGCTGGACCGTTTCAACGAACTGGCGATGAACTATTCCGATGAAACCGCCGACGAAATGGCGCGCCTTCAGGATGAGATTGACGCCGAAAACCTCTGGGATCTCGACGCGCAAATCGATGTGTCGATGGAGGCGCTGCGCTGCCCGCCCGATGACGCCGATGTCACAACGCTTTCGGGCGGTGAGGCGCGCCGTGTGGCGCTCTGCCGCTTGCTGCTGGAAGCGCCCGATATGTTGCTCTTGGACGAACCGACCAACCACCTCGACGCTGAAACCATCGCGTGGCTGCAGCAGCACCTGATGGATTACAAGGGCACCATCCTGATCGTCACCCACGACCGTTATTTCCTCGACGATATCACCGGCTGGATCCTCGAACTCGACCGCGGGCGCGGCATTCCTTACGAGGGCAACTACTCCGCCTGGCTGGAACAAAAGGCCAAGCGGCTGGCGCAAGAAGCGCGCGAAGACAAATCCCGCCAGAAAACGCTGGAACGCGAACTCGAATGGATGCGTCAGGGGCAAAAGGCCCGTCAGGCCAAGCAAAAGGCCCGGATCAACGCCTATAACGACCTCGCGGGCCAATCCGAGCGCGAAAAGATCACCCGCGCGCAGATCGTCATCCCCAACGGCCCGCGCCTGGGCTCCAAGGTGATTGAGGTGGACGGCCTGCGCAAAGCCATGGGCGACAAGCTTTTGGTCGAAGACCTGACATTTTCCCTGCCCCCGGGCGGCATCGTTGGCGTCATCGGACCGAACGGCGCGGGCAAGTCCACGCTCTTCAAGATGCTGACAGGGCAGGAAAACCCTGACGCGGGTGAGGTCAGCTACGGCGACACGGTGCAGCTCGCCTATGTCGATCAGTCCCGCGATGATCTGAAGGATGGCGAAACCGTGTGGGAGGCCATCTCCGGCGGTGCCGAAATCATCGAACTGGGCGACGCGCAGGTGAATTCCCGCGCCTATTGTTCTGCCTTCAACTTCAAGGGCGGCGACCAGCAGAAGAAAGTGTCATTGCTGTCGGGCGGCGAACGCAACCGCGTCCACATGGCACGGCTGTTGAAGGAAGGCGGCAACGTGCTCCTCCTCGACGAACCAACGAACGACCTTGACGTAGAAACCCTGCGCGCCCTCGAAGACGCCCTCGTCGATTTCGCAGGCTGCGCCGTGGTCATCTCTCACGACCGCTTCTTCCTGGACCGCATATGCACGCATATCCTCGCTTTCGAAGGCGAGGCCCATGTGGAATGGTTCGAGGGCAATTTCGAGGATTATGAAGAGGACAAGAAGCGCCGGCTGGGACCGGACGCCCTAGAACCCAAGCGGATCAAACATAAGAAGTTTGTTCGGTAAATGGAACGCAACACGGGATTTCAGGAACAGTCCTTCGACCTCCTCATTAAGTATGAGGATTGGCACTGGTGGTTTCAAAGCCGCAACAAAATGATCGTCAAGCTCATCAAACGGTTCCGCCGCCAGCCCGGGCAGATGCTGGAAATCGGCTGTGGCAATGGGCTGGTGACGGAGGCGATCAGCAAATCCTTCCCCGACGCAGACATCATCGGGACGGAGTTTTTTCGCGAAGGCCTCGCCCATGCGCAGGCCCGGCTGCCCGATGTCACATTCGAACAGCTTGATGCCCGCGATCTGGATGGAAGCCGGCTCTTTGACACGGTCTGTGCCTTTGACGTTCTGGAACATATCGATGCCGATCTGGAGGTCATGAAGGCCGTGCGCCGCGCCATGCGGGATGCCAGGTCGCGGTTTTTCATCACCGTGCCTCAACACATGTCGCTTTGGTCTGAGGCGGATGTGTTTGCCAAGCATGAACGGCGCTACTCTTTCGCGGAAATGCAACAAAAGCTGAAAGAGGCCGGGTTCACGATAGAATACAGAACATCCTATGTGTTCCTGCTTGCCCCGCTGATGTTCCTGTCGCGGCGAGGCAAGCAGGCCGCGACAGATTACAACCCCGAAGACGAATTCAACATCTCAAACACCGGCAACCGGGTCTTGTCCGGGATCATGGCGGTGGAGGCGTTTTTGCGGGGGCTTGGCGTGCCTATGCCCTTTGGCGGGTCGCTCGTCGTGGTGGCAAAACCTTTCTGAGGACAACCCGTCGGATGGGGTTTCACCCCGCCTGACCCGCTTCAAATCACGTCCATTCCTGTCAATTCGGCATCACATCACCCAGTCTTTGCGCCAATTCTGACCCAATTCGCGCCCAAACTCTCCGCATAAAGGAGAGCAGCCATGCCACACCGAAACATGCAAAGATGGACAGGCCCACGCCGAAACCCCGGGTTTCGTGCGCCCAAACCCTATTCTTTCACCGACTGGGCCATGATCTGATCGCACCGCTGGCGTGACCCGCAGCATGCCGCCGCACAAGGGCTGATCACCAAGCTGTGACATCCCACTCACGTGCCATCACATGCGCCGGAAGACATCTGGCGGAGCGGCTGACGCATCTCCATCTGTCACATCACAGGAGGCACTGACATGCAACGCGCGCCGGCAACAGACAACCGAAACGATCCAAGCCCGAAAGAGGACGGCACCGACACGGCAGACGACCAACCCGCCCCCACCCCGCAACCCATCACCGACTGGGCCGGATTTTAGGCCCGATATCAAGGACACGCACCCATGGCCCTTTCGCTTTTCATCTTTGCCGCCCTGTGTGGGACAGTCGCCGGATTTCTGGCGATGATGCTGGCCGGTATCGGCTGGGCGGGTGGTGCGGTTGTGTTTGTGCTGACTTGCTACGTGGTCACCGCGCTGCCTTTCCTGTTGGATTTTGTAATAGACCGGCACAACACCGGATCCTGACGGCCATGTCACACTGGCTGGCCAGCCCTGTGCGCAGGCGTTACCGTGCCTGCCATGGATCAATCAATTGACATAGATGTCGTTGTCATAGGCGCAGGCCCCGCCGGGTCGGCCGCGGCAATGTCGGCGCGCGCCCAAGGTGCCAGCGTCGCGATCATCGACAAGGCGCGGTTCCCAAGGTCCAAGCTTTGCGGTGGGTTGATCACCGGGCGCTGCGCACAGCATCTACATGACGTTTTTGGATTGGATGTGGATTGCGACCTGTTCGAGGCGCGCGACGATTTCGAGTTTTTTATGGACGGCGCGAAGCTGGCAAGGATGCGCGATGTGCCACGCGCCTACCTCACAATGCGGTTCGATCTGGATGCCGTGCTGTTTGATCTGGCGCTGGGCCATGGGGCGCAGGATTTTTCCGGGCGTCGGGTGGAGGATTTGGATCTGGATCGGCGGCGCTTGCGGCTCAGCGATGGTACGACCCTGCGCTTTGGCGTTTTGATCGGGGCCGATGGTGTCCGGTCGCGCGTGGCGGAGGCGCTGTTCGGGCAAAGCTTTGACCCCACGAAAATCGGCTTTGCACTTGAAATCGAAGACAAAACGCTGCTTTCCGGGCCACAAGCGACGATCCGCGTTGATTTCGCCGCCGCTGCCTGGGGCTATGGTTGGTCCTTTCCCAAAAAGGCCAGCACGACCATCGGTGTGGGCGGGCTGCAAGTGGAAAACCCGGCGATGAAGGCCCGGCTTTCGGCCTATCTGGACATGCTGGGCACGGGGCAGGACGCCAAGATCAAAGGGCATTTTTTGCCCTTCGGTGGATATCGCAACAGGCCCGGGCGGGGGGCCGTTCTACTGGCGGGCGACGCGGCCGGTTTTGTCGACCCCATCACCGGCGAAGGCATCGGTTATGCCGTTCAATCGGGCGCCATGGCGGGTGTTGCGGCGGCGCAGGCCGTGGCCACGGGCACGCCGGATGGTGCCTTTGCGCGCTACCTTGCTGCCACGCGCCCGATCCGCACCGCTTTGCGATGCGCGCGCCTTTTGCGGCCTGTGATTTTCGCCCGCCCGATGGCGCCCTTTTTTGCCAGCACCTTCCGTGCCTCCAAGACGCTGAAACGCGATTACATGCGGCTTTTGGCGGGGCAAACGGAATACCCGCAGATTGTGGCTCGGGCGTTTTTACGCGTGCCACGCGCCGCAATCCGGTTTTTGTGGCGCAAAATCCGCCGTCCAAAAGGCGCAGATCGGCACGGATCGCAGATCAGCGGCGGTTAAATCACAATTTAGAGATGTCGCATGTTTTTCGCGTTCTGAATGCAACCAGATCGCGGTAAACTATGTTTGCACATCGAATCCGGGGAATGGGATATGCTTGATCGTCGTTTGTTTATTGCAGGTGGAATGTCGGCCTTGGCCACGCCTGCGTTCAGTTTCCAGTTGGAAGCGCGCTACAAACCCACGACAGTGGCGATTTCCAATCAGTACCCAGTGGGCAAGCTTGTGGTCGTGCCACGGGGGCATTTCCTCTACTTCGTGACCGCACCGGGTGAGGCGCTGCGCTACGGCGTGGGCGTGGGCCGCGCGGGTCTCGAATTTCAGGGCACGGCGGTCATCGCCTATAAACGCAAATGGCCGGATTGGCGTCCCACGAATGAAATGATCGCGCGCGACCCGGGGAAGTATTCCGAGTTTGAGGAAGATGAAACCTATCGCCAGCCGGGCGGCCCGGGCAACCCGCTGGGGAGCCGCGCGCTTTATCTGTTCAAAAACGGGCGCGACACCTATTACCGCATCCACGGCACCACGGCCCCGCGCTCCATCGGGCGGTCCGTCTCCAACGGCTGCATCCGGATGCTGAATGAGCATGTGAATGATCTTTATGAACGCGTGCCAGTGGGCACAAAAGTCACCGTTCTTTAAGTCAACCGCTCGTCCGCCTTAGCCGACACTCGCGTCGGCGACAGCCGGTTCTTCTTGCCTTAAATATCCCCGCCGGCGGCATGAAAGTCTTAGGCGAGGCCACCCATGATCAACCGATGGGCCATCTGAGCGTACATATCGGCCATGAAGCCATCCCCGGCGGCGATCGGCGTGCCTTCATCCCCCGCAATCCGCGTGTCCAGATCAATCGGCAACGCGCCCAAGAACGGAATGCCCATCTTGTCCGCTTCCGCCTTGGCGCCGCCATGGCCGAAAATATGCGCTTCATAACCGCATTGAGGGCAATGGAAGAGCGACATGTTTTCAATGAGCCCAAGGATCGGCGTCTTCAGCGTGGTGAACATGTCAATCGCCTTGCGCGCGTCAATCAACGCCACGTCCTGCGGCGTGGAAACCACAAGCGCGCCGGTAGGCTGTGCACGTTGACACAGGGTCAGCTGCACATCACCGGTACCGGGCGGCAGATCAACGATCAGCACATCCAGATCGCCCCAATTCACCTGTGAAATCATCTGTTGCAACGCGCCCATCAACATCGGCCCGCGCCAGACCACCGCCTTGTCAGGATCCAGCATTAAACCGATGGACATGAACGTCACGCCATGGGCCTGTAGCGGTTCGATGATCTTGCCATCAGGGCTGGCAGGCCGGTCTGATTTGCCCATCATGCGCGGTTGGCTGGGGCCATAGATGTCAGCGTCCAGCAAGCCCGTCTTGCGCCCGAGCCGAGCCAGCGCCACGGCAAGATTCGAGGACACAGTCGACTTGCCCACGCCCCCTTTGCCCGACGCCACCGCGATGATCGACCGGACAGAGGCCGGACGGATGGAGCTTTGCCCCCCTTGCGGATGCCCGCCCACCTTCAGCGAAGGCGCCTCACCAGCCGGTGCTTTGGCAGGGCCTTTCAGGTTCGGCGCATGGGCCGTCAGCGCAACCGAGGCTTTCTCCACCCCTTCTACAGACAGTGCCGCGCGTTCGGCGGCGGCGCGCAAAGGCTCCATCTGGCGGGCCATTTCGGGGCTTGGTGCCTCAATGACGAATCGCACCTCGCCCCCTGCCACAGCCAGCGCCCGGATCATATCGCGAGACACCAGGTCACCACCATCGGGCAGCTCAAGTTTGGCCAGTTCAGCCACGACCCTGTCGCGCGTTTCAGTCATGCTTTATCTCCGATCATGCCTGCTGCATTACGTGGCAGAATTTTCCGCAGGTGCAAGGGGCGGCGGAAAAT
The DNA here is from genome assembly GCA_038532355.1 of Pseudomonadota bacterium. Classification (GTDB taxonomy): domain Bacteria; phylum Pseudomonadota; class Alphaproteobacteria; order Rhodobacterales; family Rhodobacteraceae; genus Roseovarius. The sequence continues at coordinate 55,318 of JBCBAT010000014.1, forward strand.
TCACCGAAATTACAGTGTAATGCACAAAATTCATGCGTTTGCGCCCTATGCGTTTGCTGCATAGCAGCATTGTGCAAAAATTTATTGTGCAGATGCAGCATGACCCTATCTTGGATGCAACAGCAACGGAACAATTCTCCTGCGCTGGCATTAATTTGGTTCAGGCGCCCCTCTCCTCCTCCCTTGGGTTCCGCCTGTTACGGCGGCGACACACTCCTCCTCCCAGTGTCGCCGCCCTTAAATACCGGGGCGCAAGCCTCGCACAGAACCGAAGGCCCTCTCCTCCTCCCTTGGGCTGGACGTAATGAAACGGCGGCACCGCTTCCTCCCATAGGTGTCGCCGTTTTTTATTGAAGCTCCCCCCGATTTGTCTGAACACTGTGCACGCGCAAACGGGGTCGCATCAGCCATGCAAAACGACGACAACATCGCCGATCTTTTTATCATCGGCGGCGGCATCAACGGCTGCGGTATCGCGCGGGATGCGGCGGGGCGTGGGCTGTCTGTGATGCTGGCGGAAAAGGATGATCTGGCACAGGCCACATCGTCGGCATCCACCAAGCTCTTTCACGGTGGGCTGCGGTATCTGGAATTCTTTGAATTCCGTCTGGTGCGCGAAGCGCTGGAAGAACGCGAAACGCTTCTGCGCGCCATGCCCCATATCAGTTGGCCCATGCGGTTCGTGCTGCCCATTGACCCATCCATGCGCTTTGACGGGGATACGCCGACGTCGCGCATTCTGAACATAATCACGCCTTGGGCCAAAGGGAGGCGCCCTGCGTGGCTGATCCGGTTGGGGCTATTCCTTTATGATCACTTGGGCGGACGGAAGATTTTGCCCGGCACACGCAGCCTCTCCTTGCAAGACAGCACGGAGGGTGCGCCGCTCAAACCCCACCTGAAACGCGCCTTTGAGTATTCTGATTGCTGGGTGGAGGATGCCCGCCTTGTCGCGCTCAACGCACGCGACGCGGTGGAGCGGGGCGCGCGGGTGATGACGCAGGCCAAAGTGCTGTCAGCCCGGCGCGAGGCCGATCACTGGGTGATGGAGGTTGAAGATCGCAGCACGGGCACGACGGTCACGCACAAAGCGCGCATGCTGGTCAATGCAGGTGGCCCTTGGGTGGGGCATTTGATCCGCAACGTGGCCGGCATCAATTCATCTGAGACGGTCCGGCTGGTACGCGGCAGCCATATCGTGACCCGCAGGCTTTATGATCACGACAAATGCTATTTCTTCCAAGGCCCCGATGGGCGGATCATTTTTGCCATCCCCTATGAAACAGATTTCACGCTGATCGGCACCACGGATGCTGACCATGCGGAGCCATTCGTTGATCCCACCTGCACGCCAGAGGAACGCGATTACCTGTTGGACTTCGCCTCGAAATACTTCGCCACGCCGCTGACGCAGGACGATATTGTCTGGACCTATTCCGGCGTGCGCCCGCTTTATGATGACGGAGCAAAATCGGCTACGGCGGCGACGCGAGATTATGTACTGTCGCTCGACACCTCAGGGCCTGCGATGCTGAATGTGTTTGGCGGCAAGATCACCACCTATCGCCGCCTGGCCGAAAGCGCGATGGAGGAGATTGGCGCGCAATTCTCTGACCTGCCCGCCCCATGGACCGCCGGTGTCGCCCTGCCCGGCGGGGATTTCGCAGTCGACGGCTTTGACGCGCTGGTGGCGGGTTTGCAGGCCGATCACCCCTATCTGACTGACCGCTGGGCGCGGCGGCTGGTGCGCGCCTATGGCACGGATGCAGCCCGGATGCTGGAGGGGGCCAAAAGACCCGATGATCTGGGCCAGGATTTCGGGGCAACGCTCACCGAACGCGAGGTGCGCTGGCTCATGACCCATGAATTCGCGCGGGCGGCAGATGACGTGGTCTGGCGGCGCTCAAAGCTCGGTCTTAGAATGAGCGCCGAGGAGATCGCGACGCTGGATGCGTGGATGAGGGAGGCCAAACCGTGACACATATTCTGGCGATTGATCAGGGCACCACGTCCAGCCGGGCAATCCTGTTCGACGCCGATATGCGCGTCGCGGCCATGGCACAGGAAGAATTCACCCAGCATTTTCCCGCCTCCGGCTGGGTGGAACATGACCCGGAAGAGATTTGGTCGACCACGCTCAGCACCTGTCGCAAAGCCATGGAAAGCGCGGGCTCCGTGGCCGCCATCGGCATCACGAACCAGCGCGAAACCACGATTGTGTGGGATCGCACCACCGGCCGCGCGGTATACAACGCAATTGTCTGGCAGGACCGGCGCACCGCCGCGACCTGCAAGGCGCTGCGCGATGCGGGCCATGAGGCGCTGGTGACGGATCAGACCGGGTTGCTTTTGGATCCCTATTTCTCCGGCACGAAACTGGCCTGGATCCTCGACAATGTAGAGGGCGCGCGGGCGGCGGCGGAGCGGGGCGATCTGCTCTTTGGCACCGTCGATTGCTACCTGATCTGGCGTCTCACGGGCGGGCGCGTGCATGCCACGGACGCCACCAACGCCGCGCGCACGCTGCTTTATGACATCAAGCGCGGCTGCTGGAGCGCGGAGATTTGTGACATCTTGGGCGTGCCCATGGCCATGCTGCCCGAAGTGAAGGACTGCGCCGCCGATTTCGGTGTGACGGATCGTGATGTGCTGGGCGCGGAAATTCCCATCACGGGCGTTGCAGGCGATCAACAGGCCGCCACCGTCGGGCAGGCCTGTTTCGCCCCCGGCATGATGAAATCGACCTATGGCACAGGCTGTTTTGCGCTGCTCAACACCGGCGATGCACCCGTGACATCCTCCAACCGACTGCTCACCACGATTGCCTACCAGTTGGATGGCAAACCCACCTATGCGCTGGAAGGATCGATCTTTATCGCAGGCGCTGTGGTGCATTGGCTGCGCGACGGGCTGAAGATCATCCAGGCGGCAGGGGACACGCACGCCCTGGCCGAAACGGCGGACACGACGCAGAACGTGATCATGGTGCCTGCCTTCACCGGCCTCGGCGCGCCTTATTGGCAGCCTGACTGCCGCGGCGCGGTTTTTGGCCTGACGCGCAACAGTGGCCCATCCGAGATGGCCCGCGCCGCGCTTGAAAGCGTGGGCTTTCAAACTCGCGATCTGCTTGAGGCCATGCAGGCCGATTGGGACTCCTCAGGCGATCAGGTCCTGCGCGTCGATGGCGGGATGAGCGCATCCGATTGGACCATGCAATTTCTGTCCGACATCATCGGCGCGCCGGTGGACCGGCCAGAGGTGTTGGAAACCACCGCCATGGGCGCGGCCTGGCTGGCGGGCATGAACGCGGGGGTCTATCCGGATATGGACGGCTTCGCCAAGGCCTGGGCGCTGGAACAACGGTTTGAACCGGCCATGACGTCAAAGGATCGGGACGCCCGGTATGCCGCGTGGAAACGCGCCATAGCTGCCGTGCAAACCGTCTGAACACAGATTTTTCTTGCACTGCGGTTGATTTCAGAAATTCTGCACCTGAAACTGTAGAATTAAAGGCCCTCTGAAATGGCCATCAAAATCGAAATGCTCCGCTGCTTTCGCGCGGTCGCCGATACCGGAAGCCTCGCCGATGCCGCGGCGCATCTGGGACGGACGCCATCGGCCATCTCCATGATGCTGCGCCAGTTCGAAGACCATATCGGCGCGCCGCTTTTTGAAACCGGTCGCAAATCCCATCTGACGCCCTTGGGCCAGCTGATCCGGCAAGAGGCCGCGCGAGAGCTTGCCCATTTCGAACGCACCGTCGCCGCCATCGAAGGCCTCGCCCGCGCCGAACAGGGCCATGTGCGCCTTGTGGCCACGCCCTCCATCGTGCAGGTCGTGTTGCCGTCCATCCTGCGCCAATTCATGGCGGATCACCCGGAGGTGCAGATTGATCTGCGCGATGCCGACTCACGCGCCGTGGAGGAGGATCTGCGCAACGAGCGCGCCGATATCGGGCTGGCGAGCCTCGGCCCCGTTGCGGGGTTTGAGCGGCGCAAGCTTTTGTCTGACCCGTTCGGCGTGATCTGCCCGGCAGAGCACCCGTTGGCAGGTCAGGACAGCCTCACATGGGACGCCCTGCGCGATCAGCCTTTCATCGCCCATGGGCTTTGCCACCTGATTGAGGATACGGAATTTCAGCCCATCCTCGAACAGGCGACATTGATGATGCACTCCACCGGGTCGATCCTCAACCTGGTGCGGGCCGGTGTCGGGCTGACGATCCTGCCTCGCCTCGCGATGCTGCCGCAAAGCGACGATCTGGCCTTTGTGCCGCTTACCACCACGCCCGCCAGCCGAGAGGTGTATCTGTTCACACCTGAGGTACACCGCCAGACGCCCGCGACCAAAGCAATGGTGGCTGCAATTCTGGCCGCTGAAATTCAGACGTCCTGAAATTCGTTTAAGAACTTTGCGTTTGACCTGAATTTCCCACCGTGGCCTAGTTTCTGCGGAGAATTTGGAAGGCGGAGCCATGGCAGAGACCCACAAGAATTACATCGCAGGCGAATGGGTGGCGGGCGACAGCACAGTTGAAAATCGCAACCCATCGGATTTGAGCGATGTGATCGGCCACTACGCGCAAGCCAGCACCGCGCAACTGAACGACGCCATTGCAGCCGCCCGCGCCGCGCAGGTGGAATGGGCCGCCGTTGGCATCGAACGCAAGCAGGCCGTGCTGATGGCCATCGGCAATGAAATGATGGCCCGTGCTGAAGAACTGGGCACCTTGCTCAGCCGTGAAGAGGGCAAACCGCTGGCCGAAGGCAAGGGTGAGGTGTTCCGCGCGGGGCAGTTTTTCACCTACTACGCCCATGAATGCCTGCGCCAACTGGGCGAAAATGCCGACAGCGTCCGCCCCGGTATCGAGGTGGATGTGCGCCGTGAACCCGTGGGCACCGTGGCGATCATCAGCCCATGGAACTTCCCCACCGCGACCGCCAGCTGGAAAATCGCGCCTGCGCTCGCCTTTGGGAATGCCGTGATCTGGAAACCGGCCAACATCACCCCTGCATCTGCCGTCGCGCTGACCGAAATCATCGCGCGGCAGGACATCCCGGCAGGGCTGTTCAACCTTGTGATGGGCGCGGGCAGCAGCGTGGGTCAGGCACTGGTCGAAAGCCCCAAGTTGGGCGCGATTTCCTTCACCGGGTCGGTTCCGGTGGGCCGTGGCATCGCGCAGGCGGCGGTGGGCAACTTCACCAAATTGCAGATGGAGATGGGATCGAAGAACGCCCTTGCGGTCATGGAGGATGGTGATCTGGACATCGCCGTTGCCGTCGCCCTTGGCGGGGCGTTCGGCGGCACGGGTCAGAAATGCACGGCGTCTTCGCGGCTGATTGTCCATGAGGCGGTGCATGATGGCTTCGTCGAAAAACTGGTGGCCGGGGCCAAAGAGATGAAAGTGGGCCACGCGCTGGCCGAGGGCACGCAGATGGGGCCCGTGGTGAGCCAGCAGCAATTGAATGAAAACCTCGCCTACGTGGACTTGGGCAAATCCGAGGGTGCTGAATTGGCCTGCGGCGGGCAGCGGTTGGAGATGGACACGGACGGCTTCTACATGTCCCCCGGCGTCTTCCTCAACACCACCAACGCCATGCGCATCAACCGGGAAGAGATGTTCGCGCCTCTCACCTCCGTCATCAAAGTGGGCAGCTATGACGAAGCGCTCGCCGTGGTCAATGACACAGAGTTCGGCCTCACCTCCGGCATTGTCACCCGCGATCTGGCGCGCGCCACGCATTTCCGGCGCAATGCGGAAACCGGCGTGGTGACCGTGAACCTGCCGACCGCTGGCACGGATTATCACGTGCCCTTCGGCGGACGGGGGCAAAGCTCTTACGGCCCGCGCGAACAAGGCACCTATGCCAAAGAATTCTACACCACGGTCAAAACCGCCTACATCGCGGCGGGCGACCCAAAATGACCTATCGCATCGACAACCTGCAATACGCCAACTGGTCGGAGAAGATCTTCCGCCAGATGCGCGAAGGCGGTGTTGATGCGGTCCATGCGACCATCGCCTACCATGAGAATTTCCGCGAAACCGTGCTGAATATCGAAGCCTGGAACCGCTGGTTCGAACGCTTTCCGGATCTGATCTTTCACGGGCGCACAGGCGATGATGTGCGCCTGGCCCGCGAAACCGGCCGCACGGCGATTTTCTTCGGCTTCCAGAACCCCTCCCCCATCGAAGACGACATCGGATTGGTCGAAATCACCCATACCCTCGGCGCGCGGTTCATGCAGTTGAGCTATAACAATCAGTCCCTGCTCGCCACCGGCTGCTACGAATCCGAGGACCCGGGGCTAACCCGCATGGGCCGCCAAGTGATCAAGGAAATGAACCGCGTCGGCCTCGTCGTCGATATGAGCCACTCCGCCGACCGCTCCACCATCGAAGCAGCGGAAATTTCCGAACGCCCCATCACCATCACCCACGCCAACCTGCACGCCTGGCACCCCGCCAAACGCAACAAGCGCGATGACGTGGTGCGCGCGTTGGTGGAAAACGGCGGCATGATGGGCTTTTCCATCTATCCCCATCACCTCAAAGATGGCACGGATTGCACCGTGGAAAGCTTCTGCGAGATGATTGCCCGCGCGGCCGAGATGTTCGGCGTCAAACATTTTGGGATTGGCTCTGACCTGTGCCAAGATCAACCCGACAGCGTGGTGGAGTGGATGCGCGTGGGACGGTGGAGCAAAGAGATTGATTATGGCGAAGGCAGCGCGGCGGCCCCCGGTTTCCCGCCGCAGCCCGAGTGGTTCCGTGACAACCGTGATTTCGGCAATATCGAGGCCGGGCTGCGCGGCATCGGATTCAACGAGAAAGAGGTCGCCGGGCTGATGGGCGACAATTGGCTGGCCTTCTATGATGCGAATTTCGGGCCTGCTGAATGACAGACCGCATCCCCCTCCGCCCCCCAGATCAGGTGATGAAACTGGCGCGCATGGGGTCCTTCCACCAATCGCGCCTGTCCTTTATGCGCCAGTTGCTGCGCCGCTTGGCCCGCGAAAACTGGCGCTTTGAAACCAACGTTTTCGACATCGACGCACACGGGGTGGGCCACGCCGTCTACACCGTCCACGGCCCGGAACGCAGCTATTCGCTGATCGCCTTTGCCCATGATCTGCCGCCCGAGGCCCGCTCCGACCGCGTGATTGCAACTGCCTGGGATGCAACATTCGTGCTGTTCGATGGCGTGCCGGACAAGGCCGATATCGACCGCCTGCGCGCCAATGTGCCTTTGCAGGAGGAAGGCCGTATCAGCGGGTCCGAACTTACGCTCAGCCGCGCGAACCGGTCCGTGCGGTTGTGGGATCATGTGGTCAACCGGCTGGCGGCAGGCCAGCAACCCGACCCTGAGCGCGTGGATGAAGTGGGATATCTCATGCGCACCACCGCCGTCTATGGGTCCGGTAAATTCGGCGCGGCGGACCGGGATATGATTTCTGATCGCCCCGAATGCCACGCGCCCTTCCAGGTGGAAATGCTGACCGTGTACCTGATCCGCAGTTTCGTGATGGACCTTGTGGAACACATGGCCCGCGCGAAAGCCCCGGACACCGCCGTCACCCTCATCCCGCAGATGCGCCGCCGCTTCGGCATTGGCAATTCCACAGGGCTCGGCATGGCGCCCTTCCTGGTCACGCATCCCGCCCTCCTGCACGCCTGGATCGCCGCCCGGGAAGAGGCGCTGTCGCGCGTCCGCTCAATGCTACAGGTCTCACGTGCCCAGGCGGAGGCCTTCCGCACCGCCTGTTCCCGCGCACGGCAGCATGCCCATGGCTGGACATCCGCCCATCCGCTTCAGATCGCCAAGCTGGACGCGCTGCGCGCCGATATGGACCAGCTTTGCGCACATCTCGACCACGTTGACCTGACTGGCACCGCTCCATGGAACGCGCTCTATCTTTGGGCGGAAGAAACGCTCAGCCTTGAAGGGCAGGAAATGCTTGTCTCGCTGCTGCTCGAACCCCATGGCGCGCTGGTCGATGACCTGTGCGCGACGATGGCGGCAGACGAAAACGCGAACTGGCGCATCGATGGCACCATGACCACAACCGCCCTGCGCGCCATTCTGGAAGATGCCTATGCCTGGGCGCTAACGATTGATTGGGCGGCAGAGGACCGCCAGGCCCGCGTCTGGTATGTCTCTGAAAACAAACTGGAACCCCGGCTGGGTGAACGGTTCGACGAACCGCTGGACCTATATGAACAGCCGCTTTGCCCCGGTCGTGATGCAGCGCGGCTTCACGCGGATCTGACGACCGATGAACCCCTCGCCGCTTTCCTGCTGCGCCATCCCGAACACCGCCACATGGCCCGCCGCGCGCAAATCGCGGCTCGCCTGCCCTATTCGGAAATCCGCGACAATACCATCGACGCCGCCATGCTGCCCATCGACATGCTGCGCATGAAGCTCAGCTTTTTTGGCGCATCCGAGTTTGACCCCCGCTCAGACCGGTGGGTGCGCATCACCATGTTCCAACACGCGCCCTTCCCCGGCGACCTGGCCACAGATACCGATGACTGGGGCCTGCCGCCCTTGGCGCAAGACTACCTTGGGGCTGCCGAGTGACGTTCTCGCTGAGCGAGGTTGAGGCGCTCTCTCGCAAGGCCACGCGGGGGGCGGGCTTCAGCTGGGGCATCGCGGAAGAGGCGGGCAAATCCGTGCGGTGGCTCTGCGCCTGGGGCCTGCCGGGCGCCGAAGCGCTTGCGCGCTATCTTGAAGATCGCAACCTCGCAGGCCTGCCCCCCGAAGGCCCCGTTGATTTGCAAGCGTCCAGCTGGACAGCCGCGCCCGCCCGTTTGTGCCCCTTGGCCACCGGTCTGGCCATCAGCGACTATGGCACCCGGGGCGACAGCCTGCATCTGCACGCGGTGGACTGGCCAATCTTGATGCTGCCTCAGATCGCATGGCCGGGTCAGGTATGTTCGCTCAGTTGGATGGACACATTGATCAGTTGGGATGGGGTGCTGCGGATCTCCGGAGCGGTGATGACACCGTGCGCGGATCTGGTGACGCTGTCGCCTGGGGTGGCGTCGCTGGGTCAGCCGTGCCCCCGTGCATCGCGCGCCAATCCCATGCCACAGGCGCTGCACGTTCTGACGCACTTTGCCGCCCGCACTTATGCCCCCGAAACCGATGCCAGCAAGCGCAAAGGCGCGGGTGCAGGGCTTGTGGACAGGGATTAGGCCCGTGCGTAGCGACTTGTTGCTCAATGCCGTGGAAGTCCATGCCGAAGGGGAACCGGGCCGCGTGATCACCGGTGGGCTGCCCGATATTCCCGGCGCGTCGGTGTTTGAAAAAATGCAATGGATGCAGGCCAACGCCGATCATATCCGCCGTCTGATGCTGCGCGAACCGCGCGGCTATCCGGGGCTGTGTGCCAACCTGCTGGTGCCGCCGTGTGACCACCGCGCCGATGCAGGCTTCATCATCATGGAACAAACAGAATACCCGCCCATGTCGGGCTCAAACGCGATCTGCGTGGCGACCGTATTGCTGGAAACCGGCATCCTGCCCATGCAGGAACCGGTGACAGAGCTGACCTTGGAAAGCCCCGCCGGGCTGATCCGCGTGCGGGCGGACTGCGCGGCTGGCAAGGTCACCCGCGTGCACCTGCGCAATGTCCCATCCTTCGTGATGAACCTGGACGCGGATCTTGTTGTGGATGGCTTGGGCAAGATCAAGGTGGACATCGCCTGGGGCGGCATGGTCTTCGTGCTGGCCAATGCCGATGATCTGGGCATTGACCTTGCTGCGGACAATGGCGCGCAGGTGGTACGAATGTCCGAGCGCATTTTGGCGGCAGCACAAGACCAACTGCCTGTCAGCCATCCTGAAAACCCCGCCATCACCGGCCCTACCATCACCAACCTATGGGGTGCGCCTGTCGCGCCCGGAAGCCATGGGCGCGGCGCGATCACAGTGTCCTCGGGCGGCTATGATCCGGCGCGGCCCGATGCCATCCCCGGCGCGCTGGATCGCTGCCCTTGCGGCACAGGCACTTGCGCGAAAATGGCCGTGCTGCACGCGCGCGGGCTGCTGGATGTGGGGCAGGATTACGTAAATGCGGGCCCCCTTGGCACAACCTTTACAGGCCGGATCGAGAACGTGACAGAGGTCGCCGGCCTCCCCGCCATTGTGCCAAGCCTGACAGGTCAGGCGTGGATCTACGGCACCAGCCAGTACATGCTGGACCCGACGGATCCTTTCCAAGAAGGTTTCACCATCGGGGATATCTGGGCCTGAGATTTCATGCCTCCGGCGGAAATATTTTTGGCAAGATGAAGCGCGGCCCATGTCCTTCATCTTGCCAGAAATACTCAAATTCCGCAGACCCAACCCGCGCGGGGATCGCCATGAAATTGCCACATTTCGACCCGGCGCAAGCCCATTTCATCTGGCATCCCACCAAAAAAGAGCAGGCATGAGGGGCAGACCATGACCAAGGCAAAGCACATCACGGGTGGGGTGGCATCATGACAGATGCAACCGCTGTCTCAGGTCCGCGCACCAGCCTGATCCAGAAGGCGCTTTGGCAATCGCGCGTTTTGATCACCATTGCGATCGTCTTCACGGCGGCCGCTTATGCCATCGCGAAACTCTATGATGCACCGTTCCAAAGCGGCACGATCAGCCATTTGGGCTTGGCCGCAACGGTGCTTGGCCCGGCCTTCATGCTGTTCATGGTGGTGCATCGCTTTTTCTACATGGCCCTCTTCATCCGCCCCAAAAGCCCCACACGGCAGTTCATCGCGGACGTCCGCACCTATTGCCTTGATCCCGACCGCTTGATTACCGCAGCCGTGACGTTCCTAGCCACCATGACGATTGTGGGCAGCTTTGTTTTCCTCAAGGATTTCATCCCGGTGATCCACCCGTTTTCCTGGGATCCCGCCTTTGCCGCCTGGGACAAGGCGTTGCACGGCGGGCAACATGCCTATGAACTTACCCTGCCCTTGCTGGCAACACCGCTGGCCACCACGATCTTGAACGCGGCCTATCACTTTTGGTTTTTCTTGCTGTTCTTCGTCGTCTACCTGGTGTGTCTGGACAAGGACAATCCGGTGCGCCGCAACACGTTCCTGATCAGCTTTGCCCTGACATGGATCATCGGTGGATCGGTCCTCGCCACCGTTTTTTCATCCGTTGGGCCGGTCTACTACAGCGCCTTTGGCTATGGCGATGATTATGAGCCGCTTCTTGCGCTTCTTCGAGCTAACAATGAGGTGCTTCCCGTCTGGGCCCTGGGCGTGCATGACATGTTGCTGAATGGATATCTGACCGGCGAAGGCTCCAAAGGCATTTCTGCGATGCCAAGCATGCATGTGACCACCGCTGTTCTATTGGCCTTCTACGGCTTTGCGTGGCGACGCTGGGCAGGATGGCTGTTGGTGATCTTTGCGATCATGATCCAGCTCGGATCTGTGCATCTGGCATGGCACTACGCGATTGACGGCTATTTCGGCGCGGTCATCGCCGCAGGCTGCTGGTTCGGCGCGAAGTGGCTGGCACACCGTTTCAGCTAAAGCAAAAACGCCCCGAGGATCCCCCGGGGCGTTTTTTTGAAACCTGACAGGCTGTCTTAATCAAGATGCGCGCTGAGCAGCCAGGCAAACTTTTCATGCGTCTGCCCGCGACCAATGCACAGGTCTTCTGTCAGAAGATCACCGTGATTGCTGGCAATCGCCGCCGTTGCGGCAAGCGTGGCCGCGACCGTGCGCTGCGCCTCCGCCAGTGTCTTGATCATCTCTTGGGCGTTGGCATGGCCGTCATGTTCATCGACCTTGGACGCCGCGACCATATCCGACAGTTTGCCATTGGCATGGCCGCCCAGCGCCTTCACGCGCTCCGCCAGATCATCTTGGGCGACGAAGTGATCTTCATAAATCTCTTGGAACAACGCGTGCAGCGGGCCAAAAGCCATGCCTGTCACATTCCAATGGAAGTTCTGCGCCAGCATGGTTGTCACGACGGTTTCTGCGACCGATTGATTCAAGGCCTCAACGATTTCGGTTTGGGCGTCGGTGCTCAGCGTTTGGGCTGTTTGTGTCATGACGTAACTCTCCGCGCGGTTTCTGTGATTGCCAGTTTAGACTAATTCTAAATCGAGACCACAGATAGCGCCCGCCCGCACCCATTTCAACTCAAACGCGCACAAACGTCTGTTTTTCTTCGGCGAACCACTGACCTATTTCGTCAGGAACTCTGCAAGCCCAGACAGGAACAGGCCGAAAATCCTGCGTTTTGAAGGCTCTACCCGGCTGCAGATCAGGAACGCATAGCTTTGCTCATCGCCCGCGGATTTCGCGCCAAGGGCCGCAATCAGCCAGCGTTCATCGAAACTGGTGGTGTATTCACCCGGGCGCAGGAACAACGGATCTTTGCCAAGCGCCTGCCCCATGACCCGAAGCAGGGTCTTGATCTGGGCTTCTTCGGCGCGGGCCTCAACAGGGTCGAGCACCGCACAGGCAGCGTGAATATCCAGACGCGCCGTGGCCCGGCACGTGGTGGCGAAAAAGCGCAGCTTGTTCAAAAACGGCCGCATCTCGTCGGGAACCTGAGGTTCCGGACGGTCAGTGTGGACAGGCAGTTTAAGCAGTGCGCTCATGTGTCTAATCGCCGTGACACGCTGAATCATTCAGCGGGAATACGACAGAAATAGTCAGAATAGTCCGGCAAGGATAGAGGGTTCACAAAAATTTTTGCGCTTAACGTTAACTGCGGGTGCCATCCAGCCCGCCCAACGCGCCGTAAAGATCGGGCCGCCTGTCACGGAACACGCCCCAGTTGACACGGTACTTCGCGGCCTCATCCAGATCGACGGTCGCGGTCAGCACCGTTTCTTCCGTGCGGTCCGCTTCTGCCAGGATTTCTCCGGTGTAGCCCGCGATGAAGGAGGTGCCGTAGAAATCCATCGCCACGTTGCCTGTCGCCTCATGCCCCACCCGGTTTGACGCCACAAGCGGCATGATATTGGCCGCCGCGTGACCTTGCATCGTGCGCCGCCAGTGACCCGCGCTATCGAGGTCGGGCACGGCGGGTTCCGATCCAATGGCGGTGGGAAACAGCAGCACCTCCGCCCCCTTGAGCGCCATCGCGCGGGAGGCTTCGGGAAACCACTGATCCCAGCAGATGCCGCAACCCAGCTTGCCAAACCGCGTCTCAACCACCTGGAACCCGGTGTCGCCAGGGGAGAAATAGAATTTCTCCTCATAGCCCGGAAACTGGGGGATGTGGCTTTTGCGATAGGTGAAAAGGTGGCTGCCATCGGCGTCAAACGTGGCCAGCGCATTGAACCGCGCGGTGCCAGCCGCCTCAAAGAAAGACACAGGCAGCACCACACCCAACTCCTTCGCCAATGCCCCGAAGTGAGAGGTGACGCGACTATCCTCCAGCCGCTTGGCCATGTGCAGATGGTCGTAGTCCTGCGTGATGCAGAAGTAAGGCGTCTCAAAAAGTTCCTGCAGCAGGATCACCTGCGCGCCCGCCTCTGCCGCGCGGCGCACCAGCGCTTCGGCGCGGGCGATGTTGTCGTCGATGTCCCAGCTACAGGCCATCTGGGTCGCGGCAAGGGTGACAGGGCGCATGGGGTGTCCTTCGGTCCGTTCATCAAAACCTGCCACAGGCCACTAGAACAAACAATCATCCCGACCACCCAATATGCCGCTGCGTCACAAATCTTGCACATTCCCCCATCCGTCAGAATCCGGTAACCAAGAACGGGATATGTCAGGGAGGGACACGAGCATGGGTGATGCAAATCGACCATGGCAGGCCTATTACGGCGCCAATGTACGGCCAGAGCTGGATCACGCCAGCTATCGCAACATCCCGGATATGATCCGTTCGGTGTCCGAGGCCTATGGCAAGGCCCGCGCGTTCACCACCGTGTTGCCCAACGGGATGAACGGCACGCTCACCTTCCGCCAGGTTGATGAAATGTCGGATGCCATGGCCGTCTACCTGCGCGATATTGCCGGGCTGGCGGCGGGCGACCGGGTGGCGGTGCAGCTGCCCAATTGTCTTGGGTTTCCGATTGCCGCCTTTGGCATCCTAAAGGCGGGCTGCGTCTTGGTGAATGTGAACCCGCTTTACACATCCGAGGAAATGGCCCGGCAGTTCGAGGATTCAGAGCCCCACGCGCTGATCACCGTCGACATGTTCGCCGACAAGATTTTCGCGGCCACGCGCGGGCATCCCATCCCCAACATCATCGTCACACGCGTGGCGGAGTTCTTCCCCTCCATGCCCAAGGGCATCGTGGGTCTGGTGCAGAAATACTGGGATCAGTCGATCCCGAAGATTGAGGTCCCCCATATCCGCCTGCCCGCCGCCCTTCATGCAGGCCGCGAGCATATCAGACGCGACCATATTGAGCCCGATCAGTACCACCAGGACATCACCCTCGATGACATCGCGGTGCTGCAATACACCGGCGGCACCACCGGTGTGGCCAAAGGTGCGATGCTGACCCATGGCAACTTGATCATGAACATGGAACAGGCGATGGAACTGCTGGCGACCGATATGAAGAAGGGGGAAGAGGTGATCCTGACGGCCCTGCCCCTCTATCATATCTTCGCCTTCACGGTGAACATGCTGGCCTTCTACTGGCTGGGCGCGCGCAACATCCTGATCCCGAATCCGCGCCCCCTGACAAATCTCAAACGCGCGTTTGAGAACTACAAGATCACCTTCATGAGCGGGGTGAACACGCTCTTTAACGGCCTTAACAATGAGGTCTGGTTCCGCCGCTCCCCGCCCAAGCACATGAAATTTGCAGGTGCCGGTGGCATGGCGTTGCAAGGCGCCGTGGCCCAACGCTGGCGCGAGGTGACAGGCTGCGACGTGCTGCAGGGCTACGGCCTGACGGAAACATCGCCCGTGCTGACCTTTGAACCCGTGGGAAAGGCGCGCGAAGGCACGATTGGTATTCCGGTGCCGTCGACCGAGGTGGCCGTCTTTGATGACAAAGGCAACAAGCTTCCCATCGGCGAGGTGGGTGAGATCGGCGCGCGCGGCCCGCAGGTCATGAAAGGCTATTGGAAAAAACCCGAAGAGACCGCCGCGACCATGGTGGATGACTGGTTCCTCACGGGCGATATCGGCGTGATGGAGAAAGACGGCTACATCCGCATTGTGGACCGCAAGAAAGACATGGTCGTGGTGTCGGGCTTCAACGTCTATCCCAATGATGTGGAAGACGTGATCGCGACGCATCCGGGCGTGCTGGAAGTGGCCGTAATCGGGGTGCCCGATGACGATTGCGGTGAGGCCGTCAAAGCCTTCATCGTCGCCGCTGACAAAACCCTGACGGAGGCTGAGCTGCGCGCCTTCTGCAAGGAACACCTGACCAGCTACAAGGTCCCCCGGCGCGTGGAATTCCGCGATGATCTGCCGAAATCCAATGTCGGCAAAATCCTACGAAAAGACCTGCGCGCCGAAGAAATGGCGCAAATCGCAGCGGAGTAAGCCCCCATGGTTGATGAATTTACACAGACCCTGCTGGGCATCATGGTGGCCATCATCATGCTGGGCATGGGCGCGTCGCTCACGCCGCGCGATTTCTACCTGGCGCTGCGGCGGCCCTATGGGCTCATGGTGGGCGTGCTGAGCCAGTATGGTTTCATGCCGTTTCTGGGGTTCCTGCTGGCATACTTCCTCGTGGTGCCTGAGGCGATCGCGTTGGGTATTCTGTTGATGGCCTGTATGCCCGGCGGGACGACGTCAAACATCTTCACCTATTTTTCCAAGGGCAATCTGGCTTTGTCGGTTCTGATGACGGTGACATCGACGGCGACGGGCTTGATCCTGATCCCGATCATCCTGACGGTCTATGCCGCCGCTTTGGATATCGAAATCCCGCGCGAAGACATCATTAAAGTGCTGTTCGTGCTTCTGGTGCCGGTGGCGCTTGGCATGGGGATCCGGCGGCTCAGCGCCAATGTGGGCGCGACGATTGAGTTTTTCGGCTCGATCCTCGGCGTGGTGTTCATCATCTTCATCATGGTCACCTGGGTGCCGCAGAACTGGCAGTTTTTGATGAACACCACGACGGCGACCTATGCGGCGGCCATCGGGCTTGGAATTGTGGGGATCAGTATCGGCTACTTGTTCGCCAAATCCCTGCGTCTGCACCCACGCAATGCCCGCACTGTGGCGTTGGAGACAGGCATCCAGAACGGCCCGCTTGCCATTGCGATCATCGTCTTCACCTTCCCGCCCGAAGAGCAGCAGGCGATCATGGCGGTGCCGGCGCTTTATTCGCTGTTCATCGTGATCGTGTCGACCTGCGTGACCTTCGTGTTCCGCCGGGCCAACACGGCGGCCGAACAGAAGATGCCGGATAGTTTGCTTTAAGCGCCCGGCGCGGAATCAAGGGCGTAGCCCGCCGCGCCTTCGCCTGGCCCCACCCAGGGCCTGGCGAAATGGTGACGTTTGCGCGTGGCTCAATCGCTCAGCGGTACGTCACGATAAAGTGCTTTAGCTGTAGGTATGGATCGCCAGACCGGGGCCAGACGAAACCGCTAGGTTGCCCCCGCAATCCACACGATCACCACAGCCGCCGCTGCAATATGCGCCAACGTGATCACCACGGAAAACCCGTGCAGCCGTTTGAAGCGCGTCTTCTCACCCTCATCCGTCGCACGATTGATCGCAGGCATCAAAACCTGCCTTGCATAGATGGCAGTGGCGGCAACCGCGGCCAAAATCCCCGCGCTCAGCGGATCAAAAAACGCCACGGCTCCTGCCGCCACGGCGGACGTGGCGATCACGAACAAATAGAAATGCGGGAAGGCCCTGCGCAACAGCGGCCCTGCCGTATCCGCAGGCAGCGCGGTGAACAAAAAGGCGGCAAACCCAAAGGCATAAAGCACCGTGCCGCCAAACATCAGCGCCGTTACCAAAAGTGCAAATTCAATCATGGTGCGCCCTCTTTGTCTGCCACGCCCATGTAGATCACCGCCTGCACGGGCAAAGGCCCAAAGGTGAAATCACCGCGCCCGTTGATACCCCTTGGCCCCAGCCCTGTTGTGGGTCCGGGCGTCAACCCGGCGCGTTCCATCGCCGCGCGCAGCTCCGCGGGTTTGATGAACATCTCGGGATCATGGGTGCCCTTGGGCAAAAGCCGCAGCACGTCTTCGGCCATGGTGATCACCGCCAGCCGGGACAGTGGGTTGCGGTTGATCGTGTCGAACATGAACCGCCCGCCGGGCACCAGAACGCGGCAGACCTCTCTCAGCACCTGATCCAGATCGGCGACATGTTCCAGTACATCGACGCAGACGACCGCGTCAAAACTGGCATCGTCATAGGGCAACGCCTCCCCCACGCCGACATCGTATTGAATGCTGCGACCCTCACCCTCGGCATGGCTTCGCGCGGCAATGATCGCCTGTTCGGCCGGGTCAATGCCCGTGACCTGCGCGCCACGGTCATCCAGCGCCTCAGCCATGAACCCACCGGCGCAGCCCAGATCCAGAACGCGCTTGCCCGCCCAGTCAAACTGCCGGTCGAACCACCGCAAGCGCCCGGGCACCATGGATTTCAGCGTGCGCACCCATTTGATGTCATCCGACCACCATTGTGCCGCCACATCATCATAGATGGTCAGATCATTGCGTTTGCGCGCCATCTTCGCCCTCTTCTTTCAAACCGGGCACCATATAGGGCACACGGGCCTGATAGTCCCGAAACCGCTTGCCATAGCGCTTTTCAAACCGCCGCTCTTTAAGCTTGGGCGCCGCAAGGCAATAGGCCGTCAGCACGATGGCCAGCGCCAATTGATCCGGCGTCCAAACCGGCACCGTCCACAGCGTCAGCGCGAAAGACAGGTAGATGGGCTGGCGGATAAACCGGAAAAGCCCGCCCGTGGGCATATCCGGAAAGCGCAGCTTGGAGTTCTTCATCAGCGTCATCCAACCCAACGCACCCGCCTGCACTTCGGCGCCCGCATCCCAACTGGCCTTCAGCAGAAGCAGCCATGACACCGCGTAGGCCGCACAAATCGCCCAGAACACCCAACCTTCTGCGCGCCACCAGACGATGCCGCTAGGTGTCCAGAAAGCAAACAGCACGAAAAGCTGCACTGACGCGATGATGGCGAAAGTTGTCGTGCTGAGCGTGCCACCATGGGGCCCCGGCACCAAACGCGACAGCAGCTTCATCCCCGGCCCGCTTAGAAGCACGGAATGGGCAATGGGAAACTGCAACACGAGCAGCGCATTGACGGCGATGGCATACGGATAGGGCACGGTGCCCAGGCTTTTGCTCATCCCGAAAAACATGGCGACGACCATGGCGATGACGGCCACGGCAAAGATCGCGTGTACGACCACGCCAAAGGACAAGGCCAACGCGATCCGGCCCAAACCGGGTTCGGGCGTCAGCGCGCCCCGGATCAGCGTCCAGATGCGGTCTATGTGGTCTTGCGTTGTCATGGATGGGCTATTTAGGGCGGTTCGCGTCCCGCGCGAGGGTTGAATTGACGCGGGCCATTTCAGGAACTTTCAGGGTGTCTTCAGCTTCCCGCGAAAGATGAGCGATTGGCGGTTAAGCGCCACGATATCCTCGGTGCCCGCGATGATGCCTTCGCACAGCGTCACCGCCTTTTCCGCCTGTTCCTTGGTCATATTCCGATAGGCCGGGCGCGCGATGTGATCATACCAAACGCCACCCGATACGGCATCCAGCACGATGCGTTGAAAACAGTGATCATTGACGACGGGCCATGCCCGGTCTGGGTTGCGGGCCATGGTGGGCATTACGTCTTTCGATAGATGCAGATAGCGCGCGATCGCCTCCTCCCGCGCGTCATCCAGATCACCCAGCGGCAGCCTCATCGCCGCAGCACGACATCCACGCCGATGTCCAGATCCTGCTCCACCGCGTCGACCAGATAGGCGGCGGTGTCGGCGCGCGAAATCATCCCGTTTTTCCAGCTCGACGGATCGCGCAGAACGCTCAGTTTCCCGCTCTTGGCGTTGTTGGTCAGGATCACGGGCCGCGCGATCGTCCAATCCAACCCACTGGCGAGGATCATCTCCTCCTGCCGGTCCTTGTCGGCGTAGGGACGGCCCAGGAAAGCCTTGTGGCCGATGCTTTCCAGCTTGCTCATCGCGCTGCGGGACCGGCCCGCGCCGAAGCCTGTCACAACGACAAGGCGCTTGGGACCAATATCTTCCATGGCGTCAATCAGCACCCGTGTGGAATTGGAAAACAGCGTCTCCTCTTCCCACAGCATGGCCAGCCGTTCCTTGATGCCCAGCGCATAGATCACCGCGCGCGCGCCCTTGAGCGCAGCGCGCACATCCTCAGCCACCAGCGCATCGCCTTTACATAGCTCCAGCCCGTCGCGCGCCTCCATCTTATCCGCACCGCGGGCAAAGGCCCGCACGGTCAGGTCGCGCGACAGCGCCTCTTCCACTGCCTTGGCGCCAATACCGGATGTGGCGCCCATGATCAGGATGGGTTGGGTCATGTCTGCTCCTGCATGTTTGGTTTGTCTTGCGTGCCGCGGGACAAGATGTGCGGCAAGTGATCGGTGATTTTCAACCGCTGACCATAGCCCAACAGCAGCAGAACCAAGGCGATGCCGATGATGGGCATATGGCCAATGAATTCGACCAGCGCGGCCTCCTTGTTGTCTTGCAAAATGAAGACAATGTTCGACAGCGCCATCATCACCGACAGGGTCAAGACCGCAAGCCGTACCGTCGTACCGAGGATGAGGCACATACCTATGGCCAGTTCGACCATGCCTGCCGCCAGAACGAACATGCGATCGTCAAAGACATCAAGGCCCAGCATCTGCATGAAGTTCCACTGATACGTCGCCACGAAGACCTGCCCCAGGGCCGAGGGGGCCAGTTTTTCGCCAATCGCCAGTGCCACCAGAGACACGCCAGTCCAAATCCGCAGCGCATCCACGGAATACGGCTTTAGGCGGTCGCGCCAGCGCGGGTCTTCAATGGCGTTGAAAAAGAGGAACATCGCGATGCCGGCCACGATGGCATATTCCAGCGCGCTCATGATCCCGAATTTGTAGATCACACCGGCAAAAAGCAGCCCCATCAGGAGTGCGGCATATTTCACCCAACGGTTCGCGATCAGCATGATGCCGATCACTGCCTGCAAAAACAGAAGCGTCAAGCCCATTGGCCCTTCGGCCATCTTGTGCGGGGCCACCAATGCACCCTCATAGGCGGTCAAAAGAAAACTCATCCCCGTCAGAACGCGCAGCAATTCCATGAAATCATGCCGCATGGGGGATTGCGCGACCCGCAGCGTCGGTAATTTGCCGTCAAGCCAGATGGAAACGCCCACAAGGGCCACGGCCACCCATGCCCACAGGAGGAAAACCGGGTCCCGCAGGCTGTAGTTGGGCAAAACCTCCATCCCCGGTTCGACGAACCAGTTCACATGGGCGCTGGCGGCGCTGCCTGCGCAGATCAGCAATAGGGCGGGAAGAAGAAGTTTTGATACGGTCATGGTCGGACGTCCGATGGTAGGGCATTGCTGTTTTATGGCCAGCAACTGAACCAAGCCCTCCCATTCGTTAAGATAGCGCTTCCAATTGCGTCTCAACACCAAAGCGACGGTTGGTCGCGGCGGTGGCTCCGGGGGCAATACGAGGTGGTCGTGTTGCGCGAAAAAACCGTGTAGCAGGTGGGCAAATCAAACAGGACCAGCCAATGACCCAGATCATCTTGCACAATTACCCGAAATCGCCCGTGGCTGAAAAGGCGCGCGTGGCTCTGGGGATGAAGGGGCTGGCATGGCATTCCGTCGAAATCCCCCGGCTTGCGCCAAAACCCAACCTGACAAAGCTGACGGGCGGGTACAGGCGCACGCCGGTGATGCAGATCGGGGCCGATATCTATTGCGATTCCGCCGTGGTGATTGATGAGTTGGAGCGTCGCTTTCCCGACCCCACATTTTACCCCACCACAGATGCCGGCCTTGCCCGATTGCTCAGCCGTTGGACGGACGGGCCCATGTTTGATTTGGCTGTGAAAATTGTTCTGGGCTCTGCCGGGGATGCGCTGCCTGCCGATTTTGCCAAGGATCGCGGGCGGCTTTACTTCGGCGCGGATTGGGCCGCAGGATTGAAGGCGGCAGGCGACGCCCTGCCCCATCTGGCCGCTCAGATCCGGGGACAGTTGGGTTGGATCAATGATCAACTCTCCTATGGCCGGGCGTTTTTGCTAGGCGATGCGCCAGGTGCCATCGATGCGCAGATCTATCACATCGTATGGTTTCTGCGCGGGCGTTGGGCGCAAGGGCCGCAATTTCTGTCTGAGTTTGCAGCCCTTGAAGCGTGGGAGGCCCGTGTTGCGCAAATCGGGCACGGCACCGTGTCAAACATGACACCGGAGGCCGCGATTGAGGCGGCTCGTATGGATATCGTGACGGAGGAAACAGCAGATCATCACGATCCGCAGGGCCTGCGACCCGGCATGCGCGTGACTGTGTCGCCCGACCTCGATGGCGGTGAACAACCGGTGGAGGGGCGCGTTCACGCGGTGTCTGCCACGCGCATGGCCCTTTTGCGTGAGGACGCGGATTTGGGCCAGATTTGCGTTCATTTCCCCCGCGTCGGATATCGTATTGACGCGGGCAATGGCTAAACCGTCCGGCTTTGCGACATCATGGCACCGCGCCGCAAGGGCGTCGCGCGTTGCCCAACGGGCTTTTGCGGCCTATGTCAGTTTCGAAATTGAAGAAAACAGCGCCAATGACCCGGAAAAACCCGTAAATCACACCCAGTCACGACCTCTCCAGCCCTCCATTTGACGCCCGTTTCGCAGGGAAAGTGTCAAGAATAGTAGACGGCAGTGTAAATTTAAGTTTACATTATCACTGTCATTTCAGAGGATAACTGGCGAGACCCAGGAAAGAATCTTATGAAAAACCGCGCCCAAGAGATTACCCCAATCCCCACGGAATGGATCGGCCCCATTGCCATCACTGGCAACGTGATGAACGAACAGGTCTCTGTTCCCATGGCGACGTATGAAACGCCGCTTTGGCCCTCCACCGGGCGCGGCGCACGGGTGTCGCGGCAGGCAGGTGGTGTGCGGTGTACGCTGGTCGATGAACGGATGACGCGGTCCGTTGCCGTGCGCGCGAAGAACGGGGAAGAGGCGTTCCGCGCGTGGGAAAGCATCAATGCGCGGCGCGACGAAATTCAGGCGGTGATCGAGACGACAAGCCGCTTTGCCAAACTGATCGACATGAACCGCCAGATTGTGGGCAACCTACTGTTCATCCGGTTTGAATGCGCCACGGGCGATGCCTCTGGCCACAACATGGTCACCGGCGCGGCCGATGCGCTGCTCGGGTGGATCCTGAACGAATACCCGCATCTGGAATACGCCACGATCTCCGGCAACATGTGCACGGACAAAAAGACCAGCGCCGTGAACGGCATTCTGGGGCGCGGCAAATACGTGGTCGCGGAGATGGAGATTTCCCGCGAGCTTTGCGAAAAGCAACTGCGCACCACGCCGGAAAAGATGGCGCAGCTGAATGTCGAAAAGAATCTCATTGGCGGCGTCGTCGCGGGGTCCTTGCGGTCCGCCAACGCACATTTCGCTAATATGCTGCTGGCGTTCTATCTAGCCACCGGCCAGGACGCGGCGAACATCATCGAAGGCTCCCAAGGCATTGTTCATGTCGAGGCGCGGCCTGAGGGTATGTATTTTTCCTGTACACTTCCTAACCTGATCGTCGGCTCTGTCGGCAGTGGCAAAGGCAATGAAGTGGTGGAACAGAACCTCACCCGGCTGGGCTGCAAGGAAGAGCGTGAACCGGGCGCCAACGCGCGCCGTCTGGCGGTGCTGTGCGCCGCGACCGTGCTGTGTGGGGAAATTTCCCTGCTCGCCGCCCAAACCAACCCCGGCGAGTTGATGCGCACCCATTTCAAGATGGAGCGCGGCTAAGACCCTCGGATCTGCTTGCCCGGGGTAAAGGAGGAACCATGACCAAAGTTGGCATCGACAAGATCAGTTTCTATGTCCCCGAACATTACGTCGCGCTCAGCGTGCTGGCGGAAGAGCAGGGCATTGACCCCGACAAGTTTTCCCGCGGGATTGGTCAGAACAAGATCGCCATGTGCATGCACGACGAAGATGTCGTGACTTTGGCCGCAGAGGCCGCCGCGAAGGTGATCGAAGGTGAAGATGTGGATGCGATCGACACCGTTCTCTTCGCCACAGAGACGGGCATCGACCAATCCAAAGCCGCTGCTGTTTACGTCCACGAACTTCTGAAACTGCCCCGCAAATGCCGCGCGGTGGAACTCAAACACGCCTGCTATTCCGGCACCGCCGCGCTGCAACTGGCTTGTGGGCATGTCACGCGCAAACCCGACCGCAAAGTGCTGGTCGTGGCCTCTGACGTGTCGCGCTACGACCTCGACAGCCCGGCGGAAGCGACCCAAGGCTGCGGCGCTGTGGCGATGCTGGTGTCGGCTGATCCCAAACTGCTGGAGATTGAACCGGCCTCGGGGTGCTATTCCGAGGACGTGATGGATTTCTGGCGGCCCAACTACCGCAAGACCCCGCTGGTGGATGGCAAGTTTTCCACCATGAAATACCTCAGCGCCCTGCAAGGCGCATGGGAAGACTACCGCGATCAAGACGGTCGCGCGTTCAATGAATTGGCGCAATTCTGCTATCACCTGCCTTTCACCCGCATGGGCACCAAGGCGCATCGCCAACTGGCGTCGATGAACAAGGCGCAGAACGATCCGGGTGTGACGGAACCCGGCATGATCTACAACCGCGAGGTGGGCAACTGCTATGCGGCCGCGCTTTATGTCTCGCTCGCCTCTGCGCTGGAAAACACCGAGGCTGATCTGACAGGTCAGGCAGTGGGTCTCTTCAGCTACGGGTCTGGTGCAGTGGCGGAATATTTCGCCGCAAAGGTCCTGCCGGGCTACAAAGAGCGGCTCTTCAAAGAGCATCACCAGAATTTGCTTGAGGACCGCAAGGCGCTGACCTATGCCGAATACCGTGACATTTGGCACACGCCCGATCCGCAAGACGGAACTGCCCATATCATGCCGAATGCCGCACGGGGACGGTTTAGGTTGAGCCATATAGATGAGCACAAGCGCCATTACGAAGCCGCCTGACGCCGACGGCGCACGCGCGCCCGGCAAACTGATACTCAGCGGGGAACATTCCGTCGTCTACGGATGTCCTGCGGTGGTTGTCGCCATCGCGCGCTACATCGACGTGTGGTTCACGCCATTGCACAAAACGAACGGGCTGCAGACCGCGTTTGAGACGCTGGCGCCGCGGTCGTTTTATCCTTTCGACGTGCTCAAAAGCTTCAAGGACGGGCTGGACAAGCGGTTCGATGAATTCATGCGGGGCGAATTGCCCGTGCAGAAAATCCTCAGCAAGCCCGATGATCTGGCTATTTACACGCTCACGTCCTTGCTGCCCAAGATCCCCGCCTTCGGGTCGCAGGACGGGATGCCCCTGCCCGTTCCCGGTCAGCTGACATCGCGGTCGGATATGCCGCTGGGGGCTGGTATGGGATCCTCGGCGGCGGTCGTGGCGGCTACGATTGTGCTCTACGAACATCTTCTGGGCCGGCCCCAAAGTATCGAAGATCGGTTCCAAAAGGTCCGTTTCTGCGAGCGCCTGCAACACGGCAAAGGCAGCGCGATTGATGCCTCGGCCGTGGTGTTCGGCGGTATGAACCGCGTGCAGGGTGATGATGTGCGTCAGCTCAGCATTGCACCGGATCATTCGCTGGCCCGCTCTGACGGGTGGTACTGGGTGCTGCACGGCACGCCCGTCTCCAAGACCGGCGAATGCGTCGCCAAGGTACGCGCCCAGCACGGGCAAAACGCCACGCTGTGGGAGGATTTCACCGCTTGCACCACCGCTTTTGAAGAGGTGATCGCGGCGGATAGTAACCCCTGCGACGTGATCCGCGAAAACCAGCGGCTGCTGAATTTCATCGGCGTCACGCCCACGCCCTCTGCCCGGTTCATCGCGGCAGTGGAAGACAGCGGCGGCGCGGCCAAGATTTCCGGTGCGGGTGCTGTGGCGGGCGACAATGGCGGGGCGATCCTCGTCTATCAACCCGATCATGATGCCATGGTCGCGTTGATGCAGAAGTACCCCGACCGGCAGTGGGACCGTCTGCAGGTGGCCCAGGAAGGTGCGCGTTTGACGCCCGCGCAACCGGCGATGGCCGCCGCGCAGTAATGCCGGAAGAGGTCACCGTATCTGCGCCCGGCTCGACCTTGATCACGGGCGAACATGCCGTGATTTATGGCGCGCCCTGCGTGGCCGCGGCGATTGAACAACGCGCCCATGTCCGCCTGCGGTTCACCACAGCCAAGACCCTTGCCATCACGTCGGAAATTGCCCCTCCGGCAACGCTCCCAACGGAGGGTTTGGTCGCTCAAGGCCCCTACCGTTTTGTGATTGCCGCCGTGCTGGCCTATGCCGACCAGCTGGAAGGTGGCGTCGACATCGTCATTCAGTCAGAGATCAACCACACCCTCGGGCTGGGGTCCTCAGCGGCGGTTACAGTCGCCACGCTTGCCGCGCTTGCGGGCGGAGTGACCGACGACCTGCACACCCAAGCGCTGCGGATCATACGTGACATACAAGGGCGCGGCAGTGGCGCGGATCTCGCGGCATCGCTTTTCGGCGGGGCGCTGTCTTACCGCGTTGAAGGAGGTGGCCCGGCTGATATTCGGACATTGCCAGCGCCCCCGGCGATGTCGCTTTTCAATGTGGGCTACAAAACCCCAACCTCCGAAGTTCTGGCGCTGGTCGCCAAAGCGCGAGACGCAGACCCGAACAGGATTGATGGGATCTTTGATGACATGGCGCGCGTCAGTGCGGACACGATTGCCTTGATCAACGACGGCAAGTGGGACGCCATCGGGCCTCATATGTCCTCCTATCAACAGCTCATGGTGCAACTTGGTGTCTCTGACACGGCGTTGGATGCTGCGGTGGCACGGGCCCTAGGGCATGACGGCGTGATCGGGGCGAAAATCTCCGGCTCGGGCCTTGGGGATTGCGTGCTTGCCTTGGGGGACGTGCCCGAGGGGTTCACGCCGGTGCAACTGGCACGGCAAGGTGTGGTGTTTCATGACAACGCCTGAACAGATTTTTGAGGGGGTTCTGCCCCGTCCCTTGGGGCAACCGCAGGCGGCGCAAGCCTACGCCCCTTCCAACATCGCGCTGGCGAAATACTGGGGCAAGCGAGACGCGGGTCTGAACCTGCCGCTCAATTCATCGCTTTCCATTTCCCTCGGCACGTGGGGGACGGAGACGAAGATCGCCCCCGCGGAGCAGGATCAACTGACCTTCAATGACACTGATCTGGCCCCCACCGATCCCGCCGCCGCCAAGGTCTGGCGCTTTGTTGATCTGTTTGCAGGTCAGGACCGCGCGCCGCTTCACGTCACAACGGTCAACTCTATCCCCACGGCGGCGGGCCTTGCTTCCTCCGCCAGCGGTTTTGCGGCACTCACTCTCGCGCTGGATGGTGCGTTCAACACCACGCTGCCCAAGGACAGTCTCAGCATGTTGGCGCGTTTTGGCAGCGGCAGCGCCACGCGGTCATTCTGGCACGGGTTCGTGCGCTGGAACAAAGGGCACGCGCCGGACGGGCGGGACAGCCATGCGCAACCTGTCGTGGGCAACTTGGACGATCTGCGCATTGCCATCATCGCCGTCGACACCGGGCCCAAATCGCAAAGTTCGCGCGACGGCATGAACCATACGGTCGCCACCAGCCCGTTGTTTGAGGCTTGGCCCACTCGAGCCGAGGCCGATTGCGACACTGTTGAAGCCGCGGTGAAAGCAGGCGATTTCAATGGTTTGGGGCAATTGGCAGAGGCCAACGCCCTGGCCATGCACGCCACGATGATGGCTGCGCGCCCGGCGCTTGTATACCTCAAGGCGGGGTCATGGCAGGTGCTTGAGACGCTTTGGAAAGCGCGCGCCGACGGGTTGGAGGCCTATGCCACTATGGATGCAGGCGCGAATGTGAAATTGATCTTTCCAGAACACGCAACGGACGACGTTTTGTCGGCGTTTCCGCAGGCGCAGGTGATCTATCCCTACGCCAAACCCTGAAGGAGGCGACCATGACCACAGGACCCAAAAGACGCGCCCTGATCACAGGCGGCGCAGGGGGCGTTGGCGCGGCTGTGGCGCGGGGTTTGGCGCAAGCTGGGTATCATGTGGTGATCACCGATCTGGACGCCAGCGCATGTGATGCTGTGGCCAAAGAGATCACCCAATCCGGCGGCAGCGCAGAGGGGATCGCCCTTGATGTGACAGACCGCACGGCGGTGGAGACGGTCTTTGCCGCAGAAGACGAAAAAGGCGGGATCGATACACTTGTGACCAGTGCCGCTATTGTCAAAGCGGCGCCCATTCTGGACTTCGACCCCGACGATTGGGCCCGCATTCTGGAGGTCAATTTGACCGGCACATTCCATTGCTGTCAGTTGGCAGGACGGCGCATGGCGGAGGCCGGGTTTGGTCGGATCATCACCATCAGTTCAGTGAACGGACAGATCGCGAATTCCTATCGTGGCGCCTATTCCTGCACCAAAGGCGGGGTGGATACGCTGACCCGGCTGCTGGCGGCGGAATTGGGCGCGCAAGGGGTGACGGCCAATGCGGTGGCCCCGACGCCCGTGGACACGCCGATGATCCTGCAAGTACACGGGGAAAAGGACCGCAAGCGCTGGACTGATCAAATCCCCGCAGCGCGTTATGCCCAGCCGGAAGAGGTGGCCGCCGCGGTGGCGTTTCTGGCCTCAGAAGACGCCGCCTATATCAACGGGCACATCCTCAATCTGGATGGCGGGTTCATGGCGTCAGGCATTCTGCTGGATCGCTGAGGGCGCCGTCAGCCGCATTTGGAATGGCCGCAGCTGGCACAGGTCATGCAGCCTTCCACCATCCGCATCGCGAAATCCCCGCAGGCCGGGCACGCCTGACCGCGCCCATCGTTCAGGTTGACCACCTGCGCCTTGGGGTCTTCTTTCAGCCCCAAGCCTTCGCCTGCCAGGAACCCGATGCTGATCATGTGCTGTTCCAGCACACCGCCGATGGCCGCGATAGTAGAGGGGATATATTTGCCGTTCATCCACGCCCCACCGCGCGGGTCGAACACGGCCTTGAGCTCTTCCACCACGAAGGACACATCGCCGCCCCGCCGGAACACCGCTGAAATCATCCGGGTCAGAGCCAGCGTCCAGGCGTAATGTTCCATGTTCTTTGAGTTGATAAATACTTCAAAGGGCCGCCTGTGGCCGTTCAAAACGATATCGTTCACGGTGATGTAGATCGCGTGATTGCTGTCGGGCCATTTGAGTTTGTAGGTTGCACCTTCCAACTCATTGGGCCGGTCGAGCGGCTCAGACATATAGACAACCTCACCACCTTCAGCCGGCAAGGTCTGTGTTTGTGCCGGTTCCGCGTCAGAGCTTTCGCTGACGGTCAGAACCGATCCTGTCACGTCATTGGGCCGATACGTCGTGCAGCCTTTGCAGCCCTGATCCCAGGCCTGCATGTAGACATCCTTGAACGCCTCAAAGCTGATATCTTCAGGAACATTGATCGTCTTGGAAATCGAACTGTCGATCCAGCGTTGTGCTGCGGCCTGCATGCGGACATGAGCCTCTGGTTCCAGCGTCTGGGCGTTGACGAAATAGTCAGGCAGATCCACATCGCCGAATTTTTCGCGCCAAAGCGCGACGGCGTAATCGACCACCTCTTCTTCCGTGCGACTGCCATCCTTTTGCAGCACCTTGCGGGTGTAAGAATAGGCAAACACCGGCTCGATCCCCGAACTGACATTGCCCGCATAAAGGCTAATCGTGCCGGTTGGGGCGATGGACGTCAGCAGCGCATTGCGAATGCCGTGTTTGGACACGGCCGCGCGTACGTCATCATCCATGCCCTGCATCGTGCCACTGTCGAGGAAGGCTTCCGCATCAAACAGTGGGAAAGCGCCCTTTTCCTCGGCCAACCGGGTGGAAGCCAGATAAGCGGCCCGTGCAATCTGATGCAGCCAGCGGTCGGTCTGGGCGGCGGCCTCTTCCGAGCCATAGCGCAGGCCTTTCATCAGCAGCGCGTCAGCAAGGCCGGTGACGCCAAGACCAATGCGGCGCTTGGCTTCGGCCTCTTGCGCCTGGGCATCGAGTGGGAAGCGGGAGGCATCCACCACGTTGTCCATCATGCGTACGGCGGTGGCGACGAGGTCGTCGAGTTCATCTGCATCGATATCCGCGCCCGCCTCAAACGGATCGCGCACCAGCCGGGCGAGGTTGATCGAGCCCAAGAGGCAAGCACCATAAGGCGGCAGAGGCTGTTCACCGCACGGATTCGTCGCCGCGATGGTTTCCGCATAGGCCAGATTGTTGGCGGCGTTGATCCGGTCGATGAAGATCACCCCCGGTTCGGCGTAATCATACGTCGCCTGCATGATCTTGTTCCACAGATCACACGCCTGGACCGTGTGATACACGCGGCCCTGGAATTTCAGATCCCACGGGCCGTCATCTTTCACCGCGTCCATGAAATCATCGGTCACCAGCACGGACAGGTTGAACATGCGCAACCGCACAGCATCGGATTTGGCGGTGATGAAATCCTCAATATCAGGGTGATCACAGCGCATCGTGGCCATCATCGCGCCCCGGCGGCTGCCCGCGCTCATGATCGTGCGGCACATGGCATCCCACACATCCATGAAGCTGAGCGGGCCACTGGCATCAGCGGCCACGCCTTTGACCTCTGCCCCCTTGGGCCGAAGCGTGGAAAAATCATACCCGATCCCGCCGCCCTGCTGCATGGTCAGCGCAGCCTCCCGCAGGGCGTTGAAAATGCCGCTCATGCTGTCGGGGATGGTGCCCATGACGAAGCAATTGAACAGTGTCACATTCCGGCCCGTGCCCGCGCCTGCGGTGATGCGGCCTGCGGGCAGAAAGCGGAAATCTTCCAGCGCAGAATAGAATTTGTCTTCCCACGTTGCCGGGGTGTCTTCCACCGCGGCAAGCGCGCGGGCAATCCGGCGCCAGCTGTCTTCCACCGTGGCGTCAATTGGGGTGCCGTCCGCCTCCTTGAGGCGATATTTCATGTCCCAAATGCTCTCAGCGATTGGCGCGGCGAAACGGCTCATGGATGGCAGACCTCAGGTTTTCAGGCAATCTTTGGATGAGGTATAGACCATACCCTGTTCCGCCGTAAAATACCACAACCTTGTATCATTTCTACGAAGCCCTACGATATATTGTGGCGCGTAAGGAGAATCGGTTTCAGTGACACATCTCAACCTCATCAAGCTGAGCGTCGGATCGACCTCCGTCGAAAGCCTTGAGGAATGGCAGGCGTCACGGCGCGCTGTCAGCGCGGATGGATTGCCGCGCCACGTGACGCGCATGTGGCCCAAACGGGCCGACGAAATCCTGGCAGGCGGGTCGATTTACTGGGTCATCCAAGGCCAGATCCAATGCCGTCAGAAAGTGCTGCGTTTCGATGAGGTGATCGGCCAGGATGGCCTCCGTCGCTGCGCCTTTGTCCTTGATCCGGAGATCGTGCGCACGACCACGGCGCAGAAGCGGCCGTTTCAGGGCTGGCGCTATCTCAACACTGCGGATGCACCTGCCGATTTGCCCAAATCACGCCAGCATGAAGATGCGCTGCCTGCCGGATTGTCAGCGGCCTTGGCAGATATCGGCGTTCTCTGAAAACACGCTTAGGCAGAGCTGATCCGGGCCAAGTTTTTTGACCGTTTCCTTGCCCAAGCTGCGTGCTCACAGCTGCGTCGGCCAAAAGCTGCTCAAAATCAGGGGTTTAATCTGGAAAATCGGCCAATTCCTGCCAATTGGGTGGCAGCGATCACGCGCAGTTTACGCGCAGTGCGCGAAAGTTACTTTAATTTTTCTTTAGAGGCCCGATTTATGCGGAACTAACGTTCCGTTGGTTCGTTACGCCCAAACGACGAAGCAGTGAAGTCCAAGAAAGGACCAGAGAAATGAAGAAAACACTCGCAACAACAGCCGCGGCTCTTGCGATCCTGTCCCAGCCGGTTCTGGCGGGTAACACGATCGCACCGGCACCCGACCCCGTCATCTCTTCCCCCGCAATTTCACCCGTCGGTCCGGATTGGACCGGATTCTATGGTGGTGCGCAGCTTGGCTACGCCAACATCGACAGCAACGTCCCCGGTGTGGATGGTGACGGCTTCATCGGCGGTATCATTGCAGGCTACGACTATGATTTCGGCAATGCCGTGCTGGGTGTCGGGCTTGATTATGACTTCCTCGACGTGGGCATCGCGCCGGGCGTGAGCGTGGACAACGTGTTCCGTGTGAAAGTTCGCGGTGGTTTCGAAGTGGGCCAAGGCCTGATCTACGCCACCGGTGGTTACGCACAGGCCGACGCCAGCACGCTGGGGTCTGAAGATGGCTACTTCATCGGCGCAGGCTATGATTACCTGATCACCGATCAGTTCTCCGTCGGCGGTGAAATCTTGTACCACGAGTTCGACAATTACGGGCCGACCACGATTGACGTGGATGCGACCACCTTCCAGGTGCGCGGCGCATTCCGGTTCTAAAAATCTTGGCGCCTCACCCGATGGGTGGGGCGCAAAACCTTTCTTTCTCCACTTTTGGCAAAACAAAGCTTGCGCTAATGGCGATCCAGCATCTTGAGAAGTGTGTTCCGGGTGGCGCGATCTTCGTCGGATAAATCAAGACCACGGGCGCGAAACAGCGTTGCCTGTGATCGCAGAACCAAACCATCCTCCAGAATTTTCAGATGATTGGCGCGCAGGGTATCACCGGTTGAGGTGATATCGGCAATGGCTTCTGCCGTTTCATTCTTAACCGTGCCTTCTGTCGCGCCTTGGCTGTCGACCAGTTGGTAATCCGCCACGCCATTGTCGCGCAGAAAATCCCGGACCAGCCGGTGATACTTGGTCGCGATGCGCAGACGGAACCCCTGCTTGGCACGGAAGGCCGCTGCGACCGCATCCAAATCATCCAGCGTGCTGACATCCACCCATAGCTGCGGCACCGCCAGCACCAGATCAGCATGACCAAACCCAAGTTCCGCCAGTGGCTCCACGACCTGGTCCCAACCCGCCAGCTTTTCGCGCACAAGATCGGTGCCTGTCACGCCCAGGTGAATGCGCCCTGCAGCCAGTTCACGGGGGATTTCCCCGGCAGAGAGCAGGATCAATTCCACCCCCGGCAAGCCGTCCACGGTTCCTGCATATTCGCGGTCAGATCCGGCACGCCCCAGTGTCAGGCCACGCGCGCCAAACCAGTCGAACGTCTTTTCCATCAACCGCCCTTTGGAGGGCACACCGATCTTGATGCTCATGCCACGCCCCCGCGAAGGTTGAGGATTAGTTCAGGCCGGATGACCCCGCCCACCGCCGGGATTTCGGTGCCGCCGCCCAGATGCCGGGTCAGCGCATCGTACCGCCCGCCAGAGGCCACAGGCGGCAGATCGGCGCGGGCTTCGGCATAGAAACCGAAGACGAAACCGTCATAATATTCCATCTGGGTGCGGCCGTAGCTGGCTTCGAAATCGAGCGCGGTGATGTCGATCCCTTCGGCGTCCAGCGCGTCCAGCCGTTTGGCCAACCGGGTGACGGCTGTGGCGATGGCGGGCATATCCACCGCGATGTCGCGCAGGTTTTCCAACGCGTTGTCCGAGGTTTCGCGCACGCCCAGAATGGCATCAATCAGCGCGACTTCTTCGGCCGAGATGGGCGGCGTGGTGGCATCGTCGCGCAGGATCTGTATGCGGTTTTCCACGTCGACAGCGCTGCGCAAACCGATCTCAGGGCCGGCTTCGGCCATCGGATCCGCGGCGGTCAGCAGTGTGGCGCGCGCCTTGTGGACCGCGCTTCTGCCTGAAAACCGATCAAGCAGTGTACGGAACCGGCGCGGACGCCAGATGTGACGGCGCAACGCGGCCTTGCGTCGGTCAGTGGTGTTCAGCCCATCGACGGCTGCCATCAGAATGCCGATATCGCCTGTCGCCGCGCGCAAATTGAGCGGTGCCAGTTCCGCGTGAAACAGAGCAAAAACCCGGGCATCCGCCGCGCCCGGGTTGGTGCGGTCAAAAACCTCAAAACCCACTTGGGTGTATTCGTTGGCCCGTTGCGCATAATACTCTTGCCGCCGGAACACAGCGCCCGCATAGGTGTAGCAGGCGGGTTCCGCCCCATGGGCCATGTGCATTTGCACCACCGGCACGGTGAAATCGGGCCGCAGCATCTGTTCCCCCAGAAGCGGATCGGACGTCACATAGGCGCGCGCACGAATGTCTTCGCCGTAAAGATCCAGCAGCACCTCTGCCGGTTGCAGGATCGCGGCCTCAACCCGTGCCGCGCCTGCGGCCTCAAAGCCCTGCAAAAGCCGCGTGGCCTCTGCTCGGATGGCCGATTGTTGCGCGGGGGTCATGGGTCTTGCGCGTTCAGGATCTCACGCACTTTGGCCACCATGTCGACACGAGACACTTCGAACTGGCTGGGGCGGGATTTCCATTCTTCCAGCGTTGCGTTTTCCGCAATCTTGGTACCAAGGATCAGATCCTTGATCTGCACGACACCGCGGTCTTTTTCATCCCCACCTTCGATGATCGCCACCGGAGAGGCGCGTTTATCTGCATATTTCAGCTGATTGCCGAAGTTTTTCGGGTTGCCCAGATAAACCTCCGCCCGGATACCCGCCTGCCGCAACTCCCCCACCATGGCCTGGTAATCGGCCATGCGGTCGCGATCCATGACGGTGACCACGACGGGGCCTGTTGCGCTGGATTGAATGCGCCCCTTTTCACGCAGCGCGGCCAGAAGGCGGTCAACCCCGATAGAGACACCCGTGGCAGGCACCGCCTGACCGGTGAAGCGCTTGACCAGATCATCATAGCGCCCCCCGCCTGCGACAGAACCGAATTGCCGCTTGCGCCCCTTTTCGTCGAGGATGTCAAAGGTCAGTTCAGCCTCAAACACGGGCCCTGTGTAGTAGCCAAGACCACGCACGACAGAGGGGTCAATCTCTACCCGGTCAGGGCCATAGCCTTGCGCGGCCAGCAGATCGGCAATCTGTTCA
>JBCBAT010000015.1:0-84607 GCA_038532355.1 Pseudomonadota bacterium
CGGGTGAAGCGGGCGCAAGCATTTCCGTTCTTTTCCAAGGTGTTACGCAAACCACCACGGTTCTCCCCAATGGCACGTGGTCGGTGGATTATGCCGCCTCTTCCATCGCGGCAGGCACGTATGATGCCACCATCACGGTGACCAGCACGGATGCGGCGGGCAACAGTTCAACCACCACCCATGATGTGCATGTGGACACTGAGAACGGTGTTACCCTGACCACGCCCATTGAAGGCGACAATATCATCAACAACGCCGAACTGTCCGCCGGTGCCACGCTGAATGGTACAGCAGAGCCCGGGTCGACAGTCACGGTGGTGATGCAGGGTGTGTCCAAGACGGTCACGGCCCAGGCAGACGGATCCTGGACAGCGACCTATCTGGCCAGCGAAATCCCCGCCGGTGAATATGACGCGGCAATCTCGGTCACGGCTGTGGATGTGGCTGGCAACAGCGAAAGCACGACGGGCACCGTGCGGGTGGATACCACCACGAATGTGGCAATCACGCCGGGCTATGCGGGCGGCGATGCCACGCTCAACGCCGCGGAACAGGCCGCGCCTGTGTCCTTTAGCGGAACGACAGAGCCCGGCAGCACCGTGCAGGTCAACGTTGCGGGTGTGGTCCAGAACGCCGTGGTGGATGCCGCGGGCAACTGGACGGCTGTTTTCCCGGCAGGGTCTTTGCCCACCGGTGAATTTGCCTCCGCCATCAATGTGACGGCGACAGATGCGGCGGGCAACACGGCCACGGCGAGTTCTTCCCTGCAGATCGACACGGTCGCGGGCGATGTGGCGCTGTCGCCCAACCCTATTGAGGTGGATGATGTCATCAACGCGGTGGAACGTGCTGATGGCGTTGAAATCTCCGGCACGGCGACACCGGGCCTCATCGTGACGGTTGGTCTGGGCTCGGCGACACAGACCGTTCAGGCCGACATCAACGGCAACTGGGCGACAACCTTCCCGGCCTCAAGCATTCCGACGGGTGAACAAACCCTGCCCATCACCGCGTCGATCAATGACGCGGCGGGCAACAGCAAAACCGTCAGCGACACGGTTGAGCTGGACACGCTGGTCACCAATCACGGGATCAGCGCCACGGCGATTGAAGGCGACAACATCATCAATGCCGCCGAACGGTCGGACGGTGTGGTCATTCAGGGCACAACGGAGCCTGGCTCCACCGTGGCCGTGCAGATGGGCAGCGTCACGCGGTTTGCCACGGTCGACAGTGTTGGCAACTGGACGGTGGCGTTTGCGGCCTCCGACATTCCGGAGGGCACCTACACCACCAATGTGGTGGCGACGGCGACGGACGCGGCGGGCAACACATCCTCGACCTCCAGCTCTGTGCAGGTCGATACCGAAGTGGATACGCCCAATGTGGATGCTGTCACCTTCGTGGGTGCCGATGTGGGTCGGATCAGCCTTGATAACGTGGTCGACAACTTTGAAGTTGGCACACTGGCCGGGGACGGCACCGAAGGCACGCCCGCCAGCACGCAATCGGTTGACCCGGTATTT
Source organism: Pseudomonadota bacterium (assembly GCA_038532355.1). Classification (GTDB taxonomy): domain Bacteria; phylum Pseudomonadota; class Alphaproteobacteria; order Rhodobacterales; family Rhodobacteraceae; genus Roseovarius. Next base: position 1,527 of record JBCBAT010000015.1, read on the forward strand.
GGCACGGAATTCACTTTCTCCAGCCCCGTGCCCGATGGCACGCATCTGGTGGTTAGTAGTTCTGATGCAGCTGGCAATGCCTCTGGCACATTGGTGGTGCTGGAAGACAACGCCACAAACTCCACAACAATCGATCAGGCGGTGACATCCAGCTATGACATTCAGGGGCTGAACCTTGAATATGCCGCTGACGCCACGCTCACGCTGAATGAACAGCAGATCATGGATCTGTCAGGCACGTCGGACGTGTTGCAGGTGCAGGGCGGGGCGGACGATCAGCTGACGCTCACAAACGCGACCAAGCAGGCGCAAACGCAGGTCATCGATGGGTCCGTTTATGATGTCTACACCGTGGGCAATAGCGGCGCTGTTGTGGTGGTGGAGCAGGAGGTGAACGTCATCATCTGATAAGGGTTTCGGGCCGCAGGTAAACATACCGCGGCCCACTTCAAGGTTACGAAGCGCACGAGAAAAGATGCGCGCGGTACGAGGCAAGAATATGGGCGGAATTTTCAGGCGAGGCAGCGCAGCTTTGGCGTTTGGCGTCATGCTGGTATCGGGATGTATGTCCGACACGACGGGCACGTCGATGTTCGCCAAATCCCCCGATTTCAACGAAACGGATGGTGCGCTGGCGCAAGCGCCCGGTGACGCCGAAAGCCAGATCATTGACACGCTTCTGACCCGGCAATCCATGCTGCCCAGAAACAGCGCTTTGTCCGAGGTAGCGGGTGCCGCGCTCAACGCCTCTGCGCGGGCATCCGAGGCAGAGTTGCGCAGCGCGAAACTTCGGGCAGAGGCGGCGTCGAAGAACTGGCTGCCGACACTGGGGCCCAATATCAGCCTGACCAGTATGGGCGATCTGGTGACGTCGATGTTGCTGGAACAGGTGCTGTTCGACAATGGCCGCAGGAAGGCCGAACGCGCCTTTGCCGCGGCTGATGTGGAAGTGGCCGCCGTTGCCCTTTCCCAAGATATGAATGACCGCGTCTACACCGCGCTGTCGCTTTATCTGACCGCGTTGCGCGGGACGGAGACGGCGCAGATTGACGCCCGTGCCCTGGGCCGGATGCAGGAATTTGAGCGCATCGTCGTGGGCCGCGTGAATGGTGGCGTGTCGGACCGCGCCGATCAACGCGTTGTGGAAAGCAAAATCAACGCCATGAAATCCAGCAAGTCGACCGCGCAGGAAGTGGCCGCCACCGCACAAGCCGAATTGCGTGCCATGACAGGACAGAGCTTTGATGTGGCGCTGCCGGGTCGTATGTCGCTTGGGGCGCCTGCGGGCGGGGCGGCGATGCTGTCTGTTTTGAAGGCGGAAGCCGAGGCTGGGCGCAGCGTGGCGGAAGCCAAGGTGCGCCGTGCAGGGCTTTTGCCGGGGGTGTCCGCGTCTGTTGATGTTAGCGACAGTGATGTGGTTGGTGCCTTGGGCACGGGGCTTGAGACGCCGCTTGGTTTTGGCACGCCCGCCCAAATGCGAGCGATTGAGGCCAGCAAGGAAACCGCCGCCCGCCGCGTAGGTGAGGCGCAGGAAACCGCAGATCGCAGCCAAAGCCGTCTGCGTCAGCGGCTGATCTCTTTCCAGCGCCAAGAAGCCGAGGCCAAGCAACTGGCCGAACAAAGCCGCGTGACCTATCGCCTGTTTCAACGTCAGTTTGAGGCTGGTCAGCGTTCGGTCATGGATGTGATCAACATCTACGAACAACTGGTGGACCGGGAACGCGAGCATGTGGATGCGAAATACGAGGTGATCCTGATCCAGTTGGAGCTGGCGCGGGATTTCGGGTTGCTGGCCGATGGGGATAAGATTTGACGCGTGATCCGGCAAAACCTTTCGCGTTGACCATCGCAGGCGGTGTGGCCTCCCCCACGCCCAAGACGACCGTGGCATTGACCCTGGCGGGATCCGAGCCCGCCAACACGCCTGCGCAACCGAATTCCGGGGCCGCGCCCGACACTGATGCCTCCATCCGGGATATGATCGAAGGCACGGCCAAGCGGATCGAACACCGCGCGTCGCTGATTTCTGCCTTTGCCGCGCTCAACGGTGTTGAGATGCCGGCCTCTGACATCGCCGAATTTATGTGGAGCAACACGCCCGGTGATGTCTCCGCCAAGGCGCTGGCGGGGGCGCTTGAGACAACAGGCATCGCGCCAAAGATCAAAACCCGCGTGTCGATTGACGCGACTGTCTGGCCCGCCATTGCGCTTATGAAGAACGAACAAAGCGTGTTGGTGATCAGCCAGGATGAGGGCGGTATCCTGACCATTTTCGACACGACCTGCCCGGACAATCGCGCCGAGGTGCCGGTGTCGGAATTCGCCAGCGTGTTTTCCGGTACGATCCTGACCGGGCGCACGACGCTGAAACAGATCGCCGAACAGCATACGCCGGTGCTGAGCGCGTCGCATTGGTTTTGGGGTGAATTCCCAAAGTTCCGTCGCCAGATCGGGGAGATCATGGCGGGATCGCTGATGGCCAACATCTTCGCCGTGGCGGTCGCGCTGTTCTCTTTGCAAGTCTATGATCGGGTGATTCCCCATCAATCGGAAGCCACGCTTTGGGTGCTGGCGATCGGCGCATTTCTGGCCATCGGGCTGGAGGCTGCGCTGAAGATCGCGCGCGCGCGCCTGACGGACGCGGCGGGGCGGGAAATTGAATTGTCGATCCAGCACACGCTCATGAGCCGCGTTATTGGCATGCGATCCGATCAGCGGCCTTTGCCGCCGTCGGGGCTTTTCGCGGCCATGCGCGATTTCGGATCGGTGAGGGAGTTTTTCACGTCCTCCACCATCGCAACGCTGGCCGATATCCCTTTCATTTTTGTCTTCCTTCTGCTGGTCGCGTCCATCGCGGGCAATGTGGTTTGGGTCATCATGCTAGGCGGCATCCTGATGCTGCTGCCTGCCTACGCCTTGCAAAAACGCATGTTGGCGCTGACACGGCAAACCCAGGGCGCGTCGGCGAAAGCCGGGCGGTTGTTGCAAGAAGTGCTGAGCGAGCTGGACACGCTCAAGACCCAACGCGGGGAAGAGCGTGCAATGCGCATGTGGGATGAATTGAACGCGTTGTCATCCTACAGCTCAGCCGAACAGCGCCGCCTTGCCTCCATGCTCACGTATTGGAGCCAGGGCGTGCAACAGGCCACTTATATCGCCGCCGTGGTGATGGGCACCTACCTGGTTTTTGCCGGGCAGTTCACCATCGGCACGATTATCGCCGTGGGCATCCTGACCAGCCGCACACTGGCGCCGCTGACGCAATTTGCAGGCATCCTCGCGCGCTGGACCAACGTGAAAGCAGCACTTGAGGCGCTTGATACCATCACCGAGGCCGTGCAAGAGAAGGAAGAGGGCCGGTCCTATCTGCGGCGCGAGGTGCTGAGTGGCACGTTCGAGATGCATGAAATGGAATATCGGTATGATGCGGATGGCGCGCCTGTGCTGGATGTGGCGGGGCTGGGCATCAAACCCGGGCAGCGCATCGCGGTGCTGGGGGCCAATGGGTCAGGAAAATCTACGCTGCTGAAGGTGCTGGCGGGGCTTTACACGCCCACGAAGGGGCGGCTCTTGGTCGATGGCACAGACATCACGCAAATCGATCCGCGCGATATCCGCCGTAACGTGGGCTATTTGGGCCAGGATGTGCGGCTGTTCGCGGGCACATTGCGCGACAACCTGAACCTCACGCAGTTGGAACTGGATGATGACCGCCTGCTGGAGGCACTGGATTTCGCGGGCATGGGGCCTTATGTGCGCGGCCACCATAAGGGGCTTGATCTGGATATTCTGGACGGCGGTGATGGGCTGTCTTCTGGGCAGCGCCAATCCATTGGCTGGGCGCGGCTTTGGCTGCAGAACCCGCCTGTGGTGCTTCTGGATGAACCTACGGCGGCACTCGATCAGACATTGGAACGCACGTTGGTCAGTCGTTTGGACAAATGGCTTGGACAGCGGACGGCGGTGATTGCCACGCACCGGGTGCCGATCCTCGAACTCACCAATCGCACGCTCATTTTGCAAGCCGGGCGCATGGTCGTTGACGGCCCGCGCGAACAGGTCATGGCGCACCTGGCGGCAGGAGATGCGCGGTGACCACGATTGAGGCGCATCAGGATCAAGTCTTTTCCGGCCCAAGCTGGATCATCCGGCTGATAGGTCTGGCCTTGTTGATTTTTTTGGTCTGGGCGGGGTTTGCCAAGGTCGATGAGATTGTCCGCGCGGACGGGCAGGTGGTGTCATCGTCGCGGTCGCAGATCATTCAGAACCTCGAAGGCGGGATCCTTGCGCGGCTTGACGTGCGGCAGGGCGATCTGGTGGAGGCAGGGCAGGTCTTGGCCACGTTGCAGGATACGAAATTCCGCACGGCGGTGAACGATCTGCAAGATCAGATCGATGCGCTGGAGATCAAGAAATACCGATTGGAAGCAGAGCTGGAAGGCGCGTTTGATTTCGCTGTGCCGGAGGAACTGGCGGTGCGGTCGCCTGCGATCCTTGCATCGGAACGCGCGCTTTTGGACGCGCGGCAGACGGATTTTTCCAGCCGTCGCGATGGGGCGCGGGCGATCCTGAAACAGGCGCAGTCGGAATATGCGAATATGCGCAAGCTCTACAAAGAACAGATCGTGGCGCAGTTGGAAGTGAACCGGGCCAAGACATCCGTGTCAGATGCGGAAATCCGCTACAATGAAATCGGTACGCAGTCGGAACTGGAACGGGCAGAGGAATATTCCCGAACGGTACAAGATCTCAGCTCCCGCCGTCAGGAATTGCGCCTGGCGCAGGATCAACTGGCCCGCACGGTGATCACATCGCCCATGCGCGGGGTGGTCAATTCCATGGCGGTAACAACCATTGGCGGTGTGATCCGCCCGGGCGAAGAGATTTTTGAGGTGATCCCGCTGGGGGAGGAGTTATTCGTTGAGGCCCGCGTGCGGCCGGAAAACATTGCCAGCGTGGAACGCGGGCAACCGGCGACGATCAAGCTGACGGCTTATGATTACACGATCTATGGGACGTTGCAGGGCGAGGTTGATTTTGTCTCTGCCGACACGTTTGAAGATGAACGCGATGCGCGGGCGGAGCCGTTTTACAAAGCCACGATACGCGTCACCACGGCGGATCTGACGGATCGGCAGAAGTCTATCGAAATCAGACCCGGCATGCGCGCCCAAACGGAGCTGCAGACCGGGTCCAAAACGATTTTGCAATATCTGCTCAAGCCTCTCTACAAATCCCGCGAAGCGTTTCGCGAACCGTGAGAAGAGGAGCCTGCCCGCAAGGGCGGACGGGCCGTTCCTTTTAGCCTGCTTGGGCCAATAGACGCTTCAATGTCGCATCAAGCGCAGTGCCGATGGACACTGCCTGACCACCCATCGCGGCCTTGGCCGAAATCACTGACACAAGCTGTGGATTGCCACCGCCCTGCACGGCAAAGACCGGCGCGCCAGAGGTGCCAAATTCCACCTCGCAAGAGGTCACAACCGTGTCGTGCTTGCGGGCCAGGATATAGCAGGGCTTTGCCAGAACGGGCTTGGTCGCGCTGAACTGCGTGTAGCCGATGATCATCACGGAATCGCCCTTGTTGGGGCGCTGATCGGTGCGCAGGGGCTTGACCACATTGGCACTGATCGGGCTTTCGAGCACCAAGATGGCCAAGTCATGACCCACCTGAGCGTCGCGGCCCATGTGATGGACGTATTGATCATTGATGATGGCCTTCTTCACACGACGCACCGCAACGGCGCTGTCGGCGTAAAGACCGGCCTGAAATTCGATTTTGCTGGGCTTCACCTCGCGATGTGTGCGGATGTCATACATGCAATGCGCCGCCGTCAGCACCAGATCAGGCGCAATGAGCGCACCGGTGCACATGCTGCGGCCCGACATGGTCAAACGCCCCACCGCTTCCCACCCGGGAACCTGAATTGCACTTGCCGCCGCGTTGGTGGCCGTGTTTGTCGATTGTGCCTGTGCCGATGTGCCAAAGCACATGATCGCCACGGCAAGCCAGTTAAGAAGTCGCATATTGCCTCCGTTGCCCCTTGGTGAATTTCTGGTTCACCGGTCTGGCGAAATTGGGGCAGGAAGCTTCTGATGTTGCGGCAGTTTCGGGAATTGATTGTGGCGGGTTTATGCGGCGTGCCTTACTTCATCCCATCTGGTCCGGGACGTTATGATCGCACTTTATCCCGCTGCGCCTGCCCGATTTGGCGGAAGGCCGCGCCCAGTTCCATCAGCTGATGTTCCAGCGGATTGGTTTTGCGCCAGACCATGCCGATCGTGCGCTTGGGCGTGTTTTGGTCAAAGCGCGAAATGGCCACAGACGTGCTGTTGGTTTCCAGCGGCACCGCCATTTCGGGGATCAGGGTCAGGCCAAGCCCGGCATCGACCATCTGCACCAATGTGGCCATGGATGATCCTTCCATCAGCAGGCTGGGATCAGAGGGCCGTATATTGCAAAAGGACAGCGCTTGGTCGCGAAAGCAATGACCTTCCTCCAAAAGCAACAGCTTCATTTCCTGCAATTGTTCTGGCGCAGGCACGGGCAGGTCTTTGTCCGCCGCAGGGCGGATCAGAACGAATTCCTCATCAAACAGTGCAAATTCCCGCAAGCGGGGCTCTGACACCGGCAAGGCGGCGATCACGAAATCAAGCCGCGCTTGCAAAAGATCTTCCAGAAGCGCCTCTGTCACGGATTCCCGCGGGCGCAGTTCCAGATCGGGCAGAGAGGCGGATAGATGCCGAATGATCTCCGGCAACAGATAGGGCGCGACAGTCGGGATGATTCCCATGCGCAGCCGCCCCATCAGCGGCCCATCGGGTTTGCGCGCTAGTTCCGCCATTTCCTCCACCTCATGCAGCACAGTCCGCGCGCGTTCGAGAAATTCTTCCCCCAAGGTGGTCAGGCGGATTTGGCGGGATGTGCGTTCCACCAGTGGGGACCCCAGCATCGCCTCCAATTCTTTGATCTGCACAGACAAAGCCGGCTGAGAGATGGAACAGGCTTCCGCCGCGCGGCCGAAATGGCCAAACCGGGCGAGCGCGTCGAAATAGCGGAAATGCTTCAGGGTGAAGTTTGTCATAATCTGAAATTATCAGAGCTTTAGGAAAATACAATTGGAGCTAATGATGACCTTCCGATAGACCTCAATCAACCAGGAAACCTTACGTCGACAGGAGACCCAGATGGACGGAAACAGAATGCCAGGCCTTGGTGGCTGCCCCGTGAACCACGGTGGCAACACATCAACCGAAAAGCCGGTGACGAAATGGTGGCCCAAGGGGCTGAACCTCGACATCCTTCATCAGAAGGGCGCGCGCACCAATCCGATGGATTTGGATTACGACCATCGTGACGCGGTGAAAGGCCTTGATTATGAGGCCGTCAAAGCGGACGTCAAAGCGCTGATGACCGATAGCCAGGATTGGTGGGCGGCCGATTGGGGCCATTACGGTGGTCTGATGATCCGTCTGGCGTGGCACTCTGCCGGGTCGTACCGGATGCAGGATGGCCGTGGCGGTGCCGGGTCCGGCAACATTCGTTTTGCCCCATTGAATTCCTGGCCTGATAACGCAAGCCTCGATAAGGCGCGGCGTCTGCTTTGGCCGATCAAGAAGAAATACGGCAATGCGCTCAGCTGGGCTGATCTGATCATTCTGTCAGGCAACATGGCGTATGAATCCATGGGTTTGAAGACCTTCGGGTTCGGCTTTGGCCGCGAAGATATCTGGGGGCCTGAAACGGATGTATACTGGGGCTCAGAGAATGAATGGCTCGCGCCCTCTGAGAACCGTTACGGCGACCTCAACGATGCGTCGACGATGGAAAACCCGCTGGCGGCGGTTCACATGGGGCTCATTTACGTCAACCCCGAAGGCGTCAACGGCCAGCCCGATCCGGCCCGCACGGCACAGCATGTGCGCGAAACCTTTGCCCGGATGGCAATGAATGACGAAGAAACTGCCGCGCTGACCTGCGGTGGTCACACTGTGGGCAAGGCCCATGGTGGCGGTGGGTACGGCGATCAGATTGGTGCCGAACCGGAAGGGTGCCCCGTGCATATGCAGGGCTTTGGCTGGGCCAACCCCGGTCAGACAGGCAAGGCGGCGGATAACTTTACCTCCGGCATCGAAGGGGTGTGGACGAAAGAGCCGACCAAATGGGATATGGGCTATTTCGATTACCTCTTCGGCTATGAATGGGAGCTGATCAAAGGCCCGGCGGGCGCGAACCAGTGGACCGCTGTAGACATGCCGGAAGACGAAAAGCCGCTTGATCCTTCCGATCCCTCCGGCCGCGCGATCCCGCTGATGACGGATGCGGATATGGCGATGAAGGTCGACCCGATCTACAACGAGATCTGCCAGAAATTCCGCGCCGATCCTGAGTATTTCGCCGACACCTTCGCGCGGGCTTGGTTCAAGCTGACCCACCGCGATATGGGGCCCAAGGCCAACTACTACGGACCTGACGTACCTGCTGAGGATCTGATCTGGCAGGATGCGGTGCCCGAAGGCCCCACCGGCTATGACGTGGATGCGGTGAAAGCAAAAATCGCGGGCAGCGGCCTGACAAGTGCTGAAATGATCGCGACCGCCTGGGACAGCGCGCGCACCTTCCGTGGATCAGATAAGCGCGGCGGTGCCAATGGCGCGCGCATCCGTCTGGCCCCGCAGAAGGATTGGGCAGGCAATGAACCGGATCGTCTGGCCAAGGTGCTGGGCATTCTGGAACCCATCGCGGCAGAGGCCGGTGCATCCATCGCAGACGTGATTGTTTTGGCCGGCAATGTTGGTCTGGAACAGGCGATCAAGGCCGGCGGGCATTCCGCAAAGGTGCCATTCACTCCGGGCCGGGGCGATGCCACGGACGAGATGACCGACGCCGATAGCTTCTCTGTGTTGGAGCCTGTCGCCGATGGCTTCCGTCAGTGGCAGAAGGATGCGTATGCCGTGTCCGCTGAGGAGATGATGCTCGACCGGGCGCAGCTTCTGGGTCTGACGGCGGCGGAAATGACTGTGCTGGTGGGTGGCATGCGTGTGCTTGGCACCAATCACGATGGCAATGGATACGGTGTCTTCACGGACAGTGTGGGCGCGTTGACAACGGACTTCTTCGTCAATCTGACCGACATGGCCTATAGCTGGCATCCGGTGGATGATGGCACCTATGAACTGCGAGATCGTGCGACGGGCGATGTGAAATGGCCTGCCACGAGCGCTGATCTGGTCTTCGGGTCGAATTCGATCCTGCGCGCTTACGCAGAGGTGTATGCCCAAGACGACAACAAGGAAAAGTTCGTGCGTGATTTCGTGGCCGCGTGGACCAAGGTCATGGAGGCCGACCGGTTCGATCTGGTCGCGTAACGCAACATATCAGGCGGCCCGCGATCTGGGCCGCCTGTTTTTTTTGCTTCAGTTCAGCAATCCGGTGATGGCCACCGCCGCATTCGGCAGGCCATGACCATAGATCCCATCCTTGCCCGGCGCGCCCAGATCCGTGGCGCTGTTTTCCAGCAAAGACCTGACCGTGGCACCATCCGCGCCAGGATTGGCCGACAGGATCAGTGACGCAATTCCGCTGATATAGGCCGTGGCCATGGACGTGCCGGAACTTGTCCGAAACCCCGAAGATTGCCCCAACACCAGAAGATCCACGCCGGGTGCGGCGAAGTCGATATGATCGCCTGTATTGGCGCTGGTGTAGATTGCGCTGTCACTGTCGACGGCTGTGACGGACAGAACCGTGTCATACCCTGCAGGATAAAGCGTTGCGGCCTCAGGGCCTTCGTTACCGGCGGCGGCCACCGGCACCATGTTTTGCGCAAGCGCCCCGTTCATGGCCCGTTCAAATAGCGGATCGGCAGGGCCGGAAAAGCTCATGTTCAGGATATGTACGTCTTGATCGGCGGCGATGTTCAGCGCCTCCATGATTGTCCAGGTGTTGCCTTTGGTGGTGCCAGAGGCATCGGTGGAAAAGGCTGCGATGCTGATGATGCCGGCATTCGGGGCAACGCCTGTCAGCTTGCCCCCCGCGGCCAGAATGCCCGCTACCGACGTCCCATGCGGATCGACATTTCTGGCGCCATCTGTGGTGTCAAAAACGGAAATGCGCGCCTCTGAGAATTCGGTATGGGCGGCATCGACGGCGGTATCAATGACGGCGATGCGGGTGTTTGCACCGGTGCTGCGCACGTGGGCTGTTGCCAGATCCACCTTGGCATTGCCGAACTGGGGCAGTTTGGTCGCGCCACTGTCTTGTTGGAGCAAGTAAATGTAGTTGGGTTGCGCGTTCACCACCGCCGCACTGCGTTCCAGCCGGGTGATCGCCTCTCTGACACTCAGGTCGGGCGGCAGTCGGTAGCGGTGCACCGTCACACCTGACAGCGTGAATGTGCGCACGCCCAGATGCGCGATGCCCAAGCCCCGGATCGCCTGATTGCGCGATGCGTTGGTCGATGAGAGTTGAAAGCGGACAATCACCTCATTCGGTTCAAAGCGCGTTTCGCCATCGGGTGGCAAGCCGCTGGGCGCAGTTTCCACGATGACCCGTCTGGGGCGCGGCGTGGTTTGGCGCGGAGCGGGTTGCGCAGGCGCGGCGGTTTGTGTCGTCACGGTTGGGGCCGGTGCAGGCGCGGGTGTGGGGGCTGGTGTCGGTGCCGGTGCTGGCTGACTGACCCGCGGGGTAGACACTTGCGGCGTTGTCGTCTTGCCCGGTTTTTCCCCAGCGCGCCCGCCTTCGGCATAGCCGGGCTGCACCATGAACGCCAAGCCCAGAACGACCAAGGCCAATCCCACGATTTTAAGTCTGGTTTTGGTGATTGTGATAAACATCTTTTTTCTCCCCCAAAGGGCCTAGTTGGCCGGAAGTGCAAATTCGAAGATCTCTGTCGCAGCGCCAATTGTGTCTGCAAGACCTTCATTGGTTTCAAATTCCAATTCGTAAAATCCGTCTGGCGTTGGCCCTTTGACAAAGGCGCCGTTGTTGTCTGCCAAGAACGCGTCAATGTCGGCCATGCTGGCATCTGGTTTGAATTTCACCAGCATGCGCATGCTGTCGGTGGCGACAGGATCATCGCCGGATGCGGTGCTGTATTCCGCCGGGCTTTGATTGCCCGCGTCATAGGACACGATTGCCACCGCTGGCAGCAAAAGCGCCACCAGGGCTGCGGCTGCCGCATAAGCGCGAGGCTCTGCCGGGAAAAGTGCGGAGAAGATACGCGACAGAAAGCCATCCGTCGTCTGTGCCACGTCATCGCGCGGGGCAGGGGCGTTGATCTCGGCATGCAGCGCAGCCTTGAACCGTTCCGGCATTGAGGCGGGCACTTCTTCTTCGCTGACCAGTTCAATCATCGCGGCCTGATCTTCCAGGATCAGATCGAATTCCTGCGCCAGCGCATCATCGCTTTCCAATGCGGCTTCAACGCGCAGGCTGTCTTCTGCATCGAGCGTTCCGTTGGCATACCAGGGCAGCAGCTGGGAAAGTTCTTCTCTGTCTTTGTCGCTCAGCGTGCTCATGGCCACCCCCTATCCAGACCTTGCGCTGTCATCTTTTCCGACAATTGCTTGCGCGCGTGGAAGGTTCTGGTTTTCACAGTGTTCTTGGGAATATCGAGGATTTCCGCCACCTCTTCGATGGATTTTTCGTGGTAATAGATCAGCTCCAGGATCACGCGGTGATCGGTCGACAGCGCGGCCATGCAGCGTTTGATCGCAGCACCCTTGTCCAGCTTCTGGGACACCATCTCAGGGTCATCGGCATCATCTTGAAGGCTTTCCAGTATTTCATCGGATTTCGAATGAACCGGCTTTCGCTTGCGCACTTCCGAGAGCGCCTTGTACCGCGCCACGCCCAAAAGCCAGCTTGAGACTTTGGAGCGCCCTTCAAAGCTGGGCGCCTTTTGCCAGACCTCGATAAACACGTCATTGGCCAGATCCTCGGCAATCTGCGGGTCGCTGACAAAGCGCTGAATGAAGTGGAACACGCGCTTGTGGTGGCGTTGGTAAAGCACGCCGATGGCGTTGCGGTCACCCTTCGCCACCTTTTCCAGCTGCAGCTGATCGTCGTCCACGGGCGTCCCCAATCCCCATAGCATCCGTTGCAGCAGTTTAACCATGTAAAGCTGGCATAGCAAAACACAGATGCGCAGCATGCCGGAATTGTGGTCAGGGGTGTGGTCGTCATCCCGCCTGGAGAGGGCGAAGATGGCGGCGTGTTCGCAGCCAGTGTGGGGATATGGGACAAACATGGCTTTCCATCCTTCTTTGCGGTTCACAGATGGGTCGCGTGGGCGGGCCAAAAGGTTCAAAGCTGCGAAGATTTTTTTCGGGCGCTCGCGGGGGCAGTGAAGGGTGGTCTGAAACATGTCGCGCCGCCCCTGGCAACAAGGACGGCGCGTTGAAGGTGTTATCTACGAGGCTTAGCGGTCTGCACCCAACGGTTTGCCCGCGATCGTGGTGGTGGTGCCATCGGCATTGTGCAGGGTCACGAAGGGAATGCTGCTGCGCTTGGGCTTGCCGGCCACAATGCTGACATTGCCGTTTTCATCCGTCATCGAGACGAAAGGCGTGCGGCTTTTCTTGATCCACTTGATGCCTAGGATCCGGCCATTGCGTGATGTCGTGACGGTGCGGGTGTTTGCGCCATTCTGGCCGCGCACGGTGGTGGTGATGCCGTTTTCATCCGTGCTTGACGCGCTGGAGAACTTGGCGGGTTCCGGGTCACGCCCGCCGCCGCCGCCTGCCATGGCCGGTGCAGAAAGGCTCGCCACCACGATGGCAGCTGCGAGGGTGGACAGGATCGGTGTGTTGAAAGACGAGTTGAACATTTTGGTCTCCGTAGGGTTAAGCCGGTTGGCTTCTTTGCGTTACGGAGATGTGTCGTTTGGCGCGGTCAAAAGGTTCAAAGGAATTTCAAAAAAACTTTGAAAACGCACTAAGTCCTTATTTTAAATGGATTTAGCCGGTGCGCTTCGGCACAGCCTGAGTTGAGCTTCGCACGACCAAATGCGTGTCGAGGCAGATCGGTGTCGGGCGGATATCATCCTCCACCCAGCGGGCCAGGCATTCCGCTGCGCATCGGCCCATTTGCCGCGCGGGCAGGTTGACGGTTGTCAAAGGCGGGTAGGTGAATTCGGATGCGGGCAGGTTGTGGATGGACACAACCGATACGTCCCCCGGCACCGACACGCCCATGCGGTGCAATTCGTGCAACACGCCGAAGGCCATGACATCCGACATGCAGAATATGGCGTCGAACGGCCCGTGGTCCGCGACGGCCCGGCGCAGGGCGTCTACGCCGCCTGCCACGGAAATCGCACCTTCGAAAAACCAACACTGTTCCGCGCTCAGCGCGGCGCGTGTCGCCTCAACCCGGGCGACGTTGCGATCATTGCCCGTCAGCGCCCCGTGGATGACAGCGATGCGTTTGTGGCCCAGATCCTTGAGGTGCTGGCAGGCTGCTCGGGCCGCCATGCGGTTGTCATACCCCACCGTCGGCAGATGATAGGTTTCATCAAAGTAAGAGATGGCGACCGTGGGCACTTGCGTGCGCCGCAGCAGGTCATGGAGCGCATCGCTGTGTTCCAGCCCGGTGACAATGAACCCCTCGACCCCCACATCGACCAGTTCCTTGGCCTTGCGCGCCTCTTTTTCAGGGTCATCATCGGTGGTGGCCACGATCAGGGAAAAGCCATGATCCACCAGTGTTTGTTCAATGCTGCTGATGGTCAGGGAAAAGATGTCACTTTCCAAGGTGGGGATCAGCGCACCCAAGAGGCGCGTGCGTCCCGAATTGATCGCAAAGGCCGCAGCAGAACGGACAAAGCCCAATTCCTCGATCACCGCCTCCACCCGGGCGCGGGTATCCTTGTTGACCACCTGTGGCGTGTTGAGAACCCGCGATACTGTCGCGACAGAGACGTCAGCGGCACGGGACACATCGCGCAGGTTGGGGCGTTTTTTCTTCGATCCGCGAGCCATGGAAAGAAGGCTAACGGCAGTTTGTAACTGGTTTCAAGAAATTCTTGACGCGAATCATTGGCCATGTAACCAGTTACATAGCCATAAATGGGAGAGATCGGTGCCGCCGGAGCCAATCCTTCACGAATTTAGCAATATGGGCTTCGACGGGGTGCGTCGAAGCTTTCCGGGTTTTGTGGCGCATAAGCAGTCTGTCACGCGGTCGCTTTCCCCACGCGGTGCTATGCGTCTGACGCTCTCAGTGGGTGATATGGTGTCACTGCATGACGGCGCGGCCCCGCAGGATGCGACGATCTTGGTCTTTGATGATCGCGGGAACGTGGTGCCGGGTCACTTGGATTTGAAAGAAAACACAACGCTTCAGACGGATCTTTTTGATGCCAGCGAACTTTTGGGCTGGCATGCCGGGCAGGGCGGCACGCCCAAGGATGGCTTCCCTGCCACCCATGTGACGGTGGATGACCTGCGCGTGTTTCGTGCCGTCAAACCCTGCACCGTCTGGATCACGCGCCCGGTGCAGGTTTCCGAGTTGGTCACCGGCAGCGATGCAGGGCAATTGATCGTTTCCTGCACGCCCGCGGCGCAGAACAGCGCCGTTTTGCCCCCGCCTCTGGGCGAGGTGCGCGATGAATTCACCGTGTCGCGCGGCACGGCCCGCGCATATGAAGTGAAGCCCGGTGAGGTGGTGCAGATCATCGACGTGGACGGGCAGCAATGTTCAGATTTCATGGCGCTGCGCGCCGATGCGCTGGAACGCGGGCAGGAATACACCATCGACAGCACCGCGACGCGCAGCATGGTGCGGGGTGCCTTCCCGGGGCCGGGTCTTCTGGACAAGTTTTTTGATCGGGATCTGCGCCCGATGATGAACGTGGTGCAAGACACCTGTGGGCGACATGATACGTTTGGCATGGCCTGCACCGCGCGCGGGTATGAGGAACGCGGCTTTCCAGGCCATGTAAATTGTTCTGATAATATCTCTCATGCGCTGGATCGGTTTGGCGTGAAGCGCCGCCCGGCCTGGCCTGCGATCAACTTTTTCTGGAACACGTGGATTGATCATCATTCCCACCGGTTGATGAGCGAAGAAAGCCATTCCCGCCCGGGTGATTACGTGGCGTTGAAAGCCATGGATGCCATGGTTTGCGTCTCCACGGCCTGCCCTGATGATATTGATCCGATCAATGGCTGGAACCCCACCGACGTACATGTCCGCATTTACCGCGAAGACGCGCCCATCCGCCGGGCCGTGGCCTATCGCGAAAAGGAGGATGCCCCCATGGCGATCAGCCAGGAAAGCGCCTTTGCGCCGGAAACCTCCAAACTGACGCAGCATTTTGCACCTGCGCGCGATCTGTGGGTGCCGGTGTCTTTCCCCTCCACCGGGACCATCGGGGAGTACTGGGCCTGCCGAGAAAAGGTGACGCTGCAGGATATGTCGGGCCTGCGCAAGTATGACATTGTCGGCCCGGATGCCGAGGCGCTGTTGCAGCGGGTGATGACCCGCGATGTGGCGCGTCTTGCCGTGTGGCGCGGGACCTATTCGCTGATATGTGATGAGGCGGGCACCGTGATTGATGACGGCACGCTCTTCCGCCTGTCCGATCACCTCTTCCGCTGGTGCTGTGGCACCGAGGAAAGCGCGCGGGTGTTGGAGGCTGTCGCCCGGGATGAAGGTCTGCAAGCCCGTATTCACGCTATAGGCAGCGCGCTGCCCAACCTGGCGCTGCAAGGCCCCAGGTCACGTGATGTGTTGCGTAAGATCGTGTTCACACAGCCCACTGTGCCCGCGCTTGATGACGTGAAATGGTTCGGCGTTACCGTGGCCCGCGTTGGGGATCGTGAGGGCATTCCCTTCATGCTGTCCCGGTCAGGCTATACCGGTGAGCTGGGCTATGAGCTGTTTTGTTCAACCGATGATGCACCCGGCCTTTGGGCGGCGGTGATGGAGGCGGGTGAGGAATTCGGGATTGAACCCATGGGCTCTGCCGCGCTGGACATTCTGCGGATTGAGGCGGGGCTGGCTGCCGCCAATGCAGAATTCGCGCCGGGTGTAGACGCGCATGAGGCGGGGCTTGGCTTTGCGCTCAGCATGGGCAAGGCGAATTTCATCGGCAAAGAGGCTCTGGAACGGAATGCGCGCGATCCGCGTAAGGTGCTGCGGGGCTTATGGTTTGAAGGCGATGACGTGCCCCCCACCGGCGCGCATGTCTATGACGGGGAACGCCCGGTGGGGGTGATCACCTCCGCCACCCGATCCCCCCTTTATGAACGCACAATCGCGATGGCGCGGCTGGCGGTGGAACATGCGGATATAGGCAAAGAACTGGAAGTGGGGCAGCTGGACGGGCATATGAAACGCCTGCCCGCCAAGGTTTGCGCCGTGCCGTTCTATGACCCAAAACGGGAAAGGGCACGCGCGTGAGTGACGCAGTTGTTGAACTGGAAAATGTCTGGAAAATCTTCGGCGAACGGGCGTCCGAGGCGATGGAGGCTGTGCGCACGGAAGGCATCGGCAAGCCTGAGGTGCTGGAACGGTTCGGCGCTGTTGTCGGTGTCAAGGATGCGAGCTTTTCGGTGGCCAAGGGGGAAATCTTTTGCCTGATGGGTCTGTCTGGTTCGGGCAAATCCACGCTGGTGCGTCATATCAACCGCCTGATTGAACCCACGGCTGGCACGATCCGCATCATGGGCGAAGACATCGGCGCGATGAAGTCCGAACAACTGCGCGCGACCCGCGCCGACAAGATCGGCATGGTGTTTCAAAACATGGCCCTGCTGCCCCACCGATCCGTGCGCGACAATATCGGCTTTGCGTTGGAACTGCGCGGGATGGATGGCTATCACCGCGCGAAAGCGGCGGATAAGGCGCTGGAAACCGTTAGCTTGCATGGCTATGGCGACCGTCTGCCCTCGGAGTTGTCGGGTGGCATGCAACAACGCGTGGGGCTGGCTCGCGCGCTGGCGGCGGACCCGGAAATCCTGTTGATGGATGAACCGTTTTCGGCGCTCGATCCTCTCATCCGCCGCAACCTGCAGGATGAATTCCTGAGCCTCAGTGTCGATGTGAAAAAGACCACCGTCTTCATCACTCATGACCTTGATGAGGCGATCCGCATGGGCGACCGCATCGGCATCATGAAAGACGGGGAGATCGTGCAGATTGGCACCGCCGAGGACATCGTGACCGCCCCCGCCGATGACTACGTGGCCGATTTCGTCGCCGGTATTTCGCGGCTGAAGCTGGTGTCTGCCTCCAAGATCATGGTGCCGCCGGATCAACACGGCCCGATCAAAGGCAAAGGCCACCCGGTTGCGCGGCCTGATGATGATCTGGACACGCTTGTGGGCCTGTCCACCGGGTCTGAGCAACCTGTCCTGATCAAGGACGGGGATGTGCTGGTCGGTGTGGTGAGCAAAGACACCCTCCTGACAGGTCTGCAAGGGGGGGCAGAGGCATGAGCGGCGCAGAAAAAATCGACGTTGAGGATCGCGACGTTTCCGTCGGCACCTTCGTGGAACGCAATGAGAGCTATTTCAGCACCGTCTTTGAACGTCTGCAACGCGCGGAGCTGCCCCGCTGGCATATGAACATCTGGGGCCTTCTGGTCCCTTGGCTCTGGGCGTCCTGGCGCGGTGTTTGGCTGATGTTCTGGCTGGCGTTGGCGATTGATATCCTCGCGCTTGTCTGCCTGATGCAGGTGGTGAAATTCACGCCCCTTCTGGAAGAGGCGCTCAAGAACCCTGACGCCAACACCACGCTGATCCCCCGCTATACCGGCTGGATCAATACGTATTTCTACATCGGCTGGGGCCTTCTGATCGGCGGCAGGCTGTGGATGGGGAGCATGGCCAACCGGTGGTATTACGGGCAATATACCCGCTGGCGCATCGACCATGCCGTGGCCAACGGGGTGACGTTGAAACGCGTTGTGATCGGCCTCATCATCATGGCCATCTGCGCGCCGCTGACCACATACCGCGCCACGCAGCTGCGCCTGGATGATCGCGCCTGTCTTGGGCATGTCCGGGCCGGTGAAACGGTTGAGGAACTGATGGCGCGTTACAATCTGAGTGAGCTGCCCGCGCTGCAGCAATCGCTCATGGATGAGGTCGTGGTGTTGCAAACCACCTTTGATCGGTTGGACGGTCTGGAAAGCCCCTCGGATGCGGAAAAGGCGGAACGCGCCGCCGTGCGCAAGGAACTGCGCGCCACGTCGCGGGAAGCCGAGACGGTGGAAGACTACCTGGCCATTACGCCGAAGGATCGGTTTGATTGCAAATTCATCGATGATTTTCCAACCCTCGTCCGCTTTGATGCGCCCGCCGAAGTGCGCTACCGCCGAGTGCCGGATGAAGAGGCTCGCGCGGCAGGTGACGAAGATGCGACCAAGGTTCTGGTGCAGGAAAGCCCGGTCGTTGAGGGCCGCCGCATCAACATTTTCACCTATAATGCTGAGGCCATCGACACCAGCATCAACTATTTGCGCGCGCAATATGCAGGCATCTTTGACGCGATGACCCAAGTCCTGCGCCAGTCGCTCATCCGGGTTGAGGTGGCGTTCATGCAGACGCCATGGCCGGTGGTCGCCTTCCTCTTCATGGCACTCGCTTGGGCCTATACCAACCGGGCCACGACGATATTCGTGGCAGGCTCGCTCGCCTTCCTTGCCGCGTTTGAGCTGTGGCAAGTGGCGATGCAAACGATGGCGCTGGTGGTCGTCGCCACGGCCATATGCGTCTTCGTGGGGCTACCGGTGGGGATATGGATGGCCAAGAACAAGGTCTTCCGATGGATCAATGAACCTATACTCGACGTGATGCAGACGATCCCGTCGCTCAGCTATCTGGTGCCTGCCGTGGCCTTCTTCGGCATCTCGCAGCCACCCGCCGTTCTGGCCACCGTGATCTTCGCGATCCCGCCGATGGTGAAGCTGACAGCCCTTGGCATCCTGCAAGTGCCCGAAAGCACCAAGGAAGCCGCACTCGCCTTTGGCGCATCAGAGCGACAACTCTTACGCAAGGTTGAACTGCCCATGGCGATCCCGTCGATCATGGCGGGGCTCAACCAAACCATCATGCTGGCGCTCTCTATGGCCACGATCTCCGCCTTTATCGGGGCGGCGGGTCTGGGCGCGCTGGTCACTGAATCCCTGGGCGATGCCCAGGCAGGCAAAGGGTTGTTGGCCGGTATCGCCATCGCGCTTGTCGCGATGATGATCGACCGCATCCTGCGGGGCATCCGTGCCTCCTTCAGCCGCATTTAACCAAGAACAGCAGAAAACCAATAAGGGAGACCCAAATGAAACATCTGCTTAAAACAGCCGCGGTGACAGCGGCTTTGCTGGCCAGCACTGCGGTGTCGGCACAGGAAAAGGTGATGATCTCTGATCCCAGCTGGAATGGCGCGCGCGCCATCGGCCATGTGATCAAAGCCATCATCGAAAATGAAATGGGGGGCGAGGCTGAAATCCTGTCCGGCATGAACCAACAGCCGGTGATCTACGCCGGTATGGACAAGGGCGACGGGTCCATCGACATCCAGCCCGACATGTGGATGCCCAACTGGCAATCCGCCTGGGATCAGTATGTGGAAGGCAATGAAACCATCCGCGTGAACCCGCCCTACAAAGGCACATCCAACATCTACGTGCCGGCCTACATGGCGGACAAAGTGTCGTCGATTGAAGACCTCAAGAACCCAGAGATTGCCGCGATGTTTGACACCGATGGCGATGGCCTTGGCGAATACTGGCCGGGTGACGTGACATGGGCGTCGACGAAGCGCTGGCAGATCAAGTTCAAATCTTACGGCCTCGACGGTCTGTGGGAGCCGAACATCGTTTCCGCCGATACGTTCAAAGCCGGTTTGGCGGCTGCCTATGCGGCCGGTCAGCCGCAACTGTTCTACTACTGGACGCCGGAAGCCCTGCACGTGCAGTACGATCTGGCCATCGTGGACGAGCCTGAGCGCTTTGACGGCTGCGAAGACGTGGATCTGGATGCCGAAAACTGGCTGGAAGTGTCCGAGTTCGAATGCGTGATTGCACCCAATGACGTGCATGTTGCCTATTCGGCATCGCTGGAAGAGCGCAACCCCGACGTGGCCGCGATGCTGAGCCGCATTCAGTTCACCGGCGATGAAATCAACGGCTGGATTGTTGAGATGTTCACCAACAAGCGCGACCCCGCTGAAGTGGCCGCTGAGTGGATTTCCGACAACAAGGACATCGTGGACGGCTGGATCAACGGCTGACATTGATCACGATTTTGGAACGGGCCGCAACACATCGCTGGCGGCCCGTTTCTTTTTGAATGCTGCCGAAAAACCCACATGTATAGTGCTAAATTCGAAATATTTTGCGGGCGTGAATTAAAGAATTCGAAGCCAAAATGACGCCGTATTCCGGGACCGCACGGGCCAATACGCCCTGCTGTCACTGCGTGAGGTCGGTATGTCGACGAATACAGCTTTTCTGCCCGGGGGTCGTCGCCCCGACAGCCCTGCTTGCAGGGATTTGCGCACGTTGGTGCTTGACGGGCAGACGGTGGTTTTCGCCAGCGCGGGCGTGGCGGATATCGTGGCGGTAGACGCGACTGATCTGCGTCGCGGGGCGTCCGTGCCGGGTGATCTGATCTGCGCTGATGGTTGGATGGCGCATTCTGAAACCAATGGGTCCATCACCAACATCACCTTTCAAAAGACCGGTGATTGGGACATCGGCAGCCGGTTTTTTCAGAAAACATCCGACATCATGGCCCAGGGCCTCATGATCCATGACAGCGAAAAAATTCTATGGAGCAATGCCAAGGTCGCGCAAATGCTGGACTTGCCGCCGCACCTTGTGGCGCCGGGCACAAGCTGGCTGGATATGGTGCGGTTCGCCGTGGATCGGGGCGATTACGGGGAAACCGGCGAAGATCACATCGCGCGCCTGCGCCAACATCTAACCGCAGGCGGGCCGGTGGCGGCAGAGCGGCATGTGGGCCAAAGGGTCATCAGTATCGATGGCCGGTATGAGGACGGTCTTGGCGTGGTCACCTACACGGATGTGACCGAGGCGCGGGAACGTGAAAAGAAACTTATCAAGGCGGAAACGCGTGCCAGATATCTGGCTGAATATGATGGCCTGACGGGGCTTTTGAACCGTCGCCGGTTTGATGAAACTCTGGTGGCGATGCTCGATGATTGGCATGCGGGCCACCTCAGCTGTGCCCAGATCGCGATCATCCTGCTTGATCTGGATCGGTTCAAGGACGTCAACGACAATCAGGGCCATGCCGCGGGGGACGCCTTGTTGAAAGAGCTGTCCATGCGCTTTGCCAATTTGGTGCGCAACCGGGAATTGGCAGCCCGCGTGGGTGGTGACGAATTTGCCTTCGCGATCCCGTGCTTTACCGACGCCGACGCGACTGAGCTGGCAGAGCGTTTGAGAAAGGCCGCGACGGAACCTGTTACCATTGATGGGGTCAAGGCTAGCGTGGGCGCGTCCATCGGGATTGCCCTGTCCGAATTCGGCGATGACAGCAGTGAGTTGAAAATCGGCGCTGATCTTGCGCTTTACAAGGCGAAGCGGGCAGGGCGCGGCCGGATCGTGGTGTTTGACTGCGCGATTGCCGAAGAAGAACGCAGCCGACGGGACTTTGAACACGATCTCCGAAGTGCGCTGCATCGTGGCGAACTGGAAATGCACTATCAGGTGCAGCATGAACTGCGCAGCAATCAAACTGTTGGTTACGAGGCGTTGATGCGCTGGCAGCATCCCCAACGCGGCGCCGTGTCGCCGGAAACATTCATCCCCGTCGCCGAAGAGATTGGCCTGATGTCCGAACTGGGGCGCTGGGCCTTGCTGCAAAGTTGCACAGATATTGCCGCGCTGGATGATGCATCGCGCATCTCAGTCAACGTGTCCCCTGTCCAGTTCATGACGTCCGATTTGGTGGATGACATACGCTCCGCCCTCGATGCGTCTGGCCTTGAACCCGGCCGTCTGGAAATTGAAATCACGGAAACCGTCATGATCAAAGAGACGGAGAAGACGCTGGAAAAGATGGAGGCGATTGCCGCGTTGGGCGTGTCCATCAGCCTTGATGATTTCGGGTCGGGATATTCCTCACTGTCCTATTTGACCAAGTTTCCCTTTAGCAAAATCAAGATCGACAAGGCGTTCATCGCCAATATGCATCAGGATCGCAGGTCAGAGGATCTGGTGCGGTCCATTCTGGCGCTGGCCAATGCCCTTGACCTGAAGGTCACCGCAGAGGGTGTCGAAACCCAGCGGCAGTTCATGTCCTTGGTGAAGGAAAGCTGCGATGAGGTGCAGGGGTTCCTGCTGGGCAAACCCATGAGTATTGAACACCTTTTGCAGTTGGGATCGCACAACCCATCTCGACCGGACGAACAGAATACGGGGTAGCGTATGCGGCATGCGCCATGGGTCTACTGATCCAGTTCGCGGGCCGGGTAGACCGGTCAAAACTTGCCCGAGTTTCCCCATGCCTCCCTTGGGCTGATGACTTCCTCATTCATCCAGTGTTCGACAATCAGACCATCTGCCACCCTGTAAAGATCGAAAACCGCGATGTCTTTGCCACGCGCATGGCGTTTTCCGTAGGTCGCCACAAAATCACCCTGACCCATAAGCTGGAACAACATCTCATAGCTGCCAGCCTCTTCGGATGAAAGCCACGCCCGAAGGCCAGAGCGCGCGGCGGCAATTTGCGGGGCGCGTTGGATCAGATCCGGCGCGACGAAATCATTGAGCCGGTCGTGATTGCCCTCTTGCAGAACTTGTTTGGTATACTCCAGAACAAGGTCCTTGCTGGCATCTGTATCGGCTCTGCCGTCCACGTCTGTCGCCCCGCGCACCATGTCTTCGCCCGAGGTCGTATTGACGATGAAGGGCGCAATCGTATCCCAGTGCTCGAGGATTAAACCATTCACATCCGTATAGAATAAATCCATTGTCACCCATTGCGCGGCCCCGTCATTGAGCGACTGGTAGGCATGGCAAAACACCCATCGCCCGTCTTCCAGAAGGCGAACGATTTCAATGTCCCGCTTCGGGTTGCGTTCCACGAAGGGTTCGAAAAAGTCCAAAAACCCTTCCGCGCCATCCCCAACGCCCGTCGAATGCTGAGTGTAGCGGTGGCCTGTGTATTTCAGAACGGCCTCACGCGCGTTGCCCCCTGCGATCCCCTCCAGGTAAATGCGGCGGACATTGTCCAATCCCTGTCCCATGATCTTTCCCCTTTGATTGAAGGCACCCCGCCTTGGGACGGGGTGCCGAATGTCTTAGCGCCCGTGATAGGCTTGGCTGACGGCGAAACTGTCTTCGAACCAGTTCCAAAGCACGACCTGACCGTCGCGCACCTTGGCGCGCAAGGCGAAGGTGAATTCCCCGATTTCCTGACCCGATTTGGCCATGACCCCGTTCATCCGGCCAAAGACCGCGACGGTGTCACCTGATGCAAACGCATCTTCGTTTTCCCACTTGGTCGTCTGTAGGTTGGATGAAAACACACCAAGGAATTCAAAGATGTTTTCTTTGCCTTTGGTTTCGCCAATCCATGGCAGGCTGGTGTCCCCTTCATTGTGCCACACCATGTCATCTGCCATCAGCTTGTCCATCGCGGCCATGTCGCCGCTGCCCATGGCCCCCATGAAGGCCATAACCGTGTCGAGGGATGCTTGACTTGTCTCGTCCATTTCTTGCGCTCCTGCATGGGTGGCCAGCATCGCAAACAGCGCACCGGCCACGGTGGATTTGAGTAGTGTTCTGCGGTCCATCTTTCGGGCCTCCGCTGTCATTGCCCGGCCAGTTGCTGAAGCGCGGTGGCCCAGTCTTCCACGTGGTAGGTCCGCGCGATCTTGCCGTCTTCCAGTTCATGAATGTCGATGGTCAGGATATCGAAGCTGCGCCCCTCACCATCGACACCGAAGAAGGGTGCGACAGGTGTCCCGGTCGCGCGGCTGCGGACAGTGATGAAGTTGCCATCCTGATGCATGGCCTGAACATCCCAATCCAGATCGGGCATCAGTTGGGCAAAGCCGCCCATTTGGCCCAAAAATGCCTCACGGGTTTTGTTGTCACCGGAATAGTTGCCGATGCTTTCCCAGTCGTCATGAGTGACGGCCTGAAACTCCGCCGCCAGCTCGGAAGAGCCGGGATTGCTGAGCAAATCATAGAAAACGCCCACGGTTTCCTTGTCGCCCGCCGACGCGGATGATGCGGTGGCAATCAGGGCCGCAGCCGCCATGGATGCAAATCGTGTCGGGATATTCATTGGTATCTCCTCATCTGGTTAGAACGGCGCGAAATCGGCAGATGATCTGCGATCCCGTTCACCATGGGAGGAGTGTATGTGGGGCGTGTGTGTTCAAAAATGGATTGATTTCGTAAACTATACATCCGAAAATCGGAACAATGATTGAATATCTCAGGCATATGGCTGTGTTTGCCCGTGTGGTGGATGAGGGATCTTTTCGGGCGGCTGCGCGGGCGCTCGGCGTGGCCCCGTCGCGGGTGTCGGAGACGACCTCTGATCTAGAGGCTTACTTGGGCGTCACCCTTCTCAACCGGACAACGCGCAAGATTGCGCTGACCAATGAAGGGCGGATTTTTCACAAACGTGTCGTGGAGATGATCCGCAGTGCAGAGGCCGGGTTGAACGATCTCAATGCGCTGTCCATCGAACCCGTTGGCGCATTGACCGTATCGATGCCCGCCTTCATGTCATCGTCCGGTCTGGCGCGCGCGATGGGGGAGTTCGCGCGGGAGCATCCTTTGGTCGCCTTGTCTGTCAATTTTTCCGACAGGCCCGTTGGCTTGATCGAGGCCGGATATGACATCAACATCCGCGTCGGATGGCTTGATGACAGCGCGATGATGTCGCGGAAGTTGGGTGAAGCGGGCCGGATGCTGGTGGCGGGGGTGGGCTATGCTGCGGCCAAACCTGCGCCCACACGCCCTCGGGACCTGAAAACATGGGATTGGATAGGGTATGAACAGCGTCAGGATACGGTGAAATTTACCCGAAACGGCAAATCTGAAACGGTCACGGGGCAGTCCCATTTGCGGGTCGATAGCGTGGATGCTTTATACACGTTTGCCATGCAAAACCTGGGCGTAACGGTCTTGCCGGATCACCTGGCGGAACGGGGCATAGAGGATGGGTCACTCACCCGCTTGCTGCCGGATTGGGGTCTGAAGCCCTTGGGATTTTACGCCGTTTGGCCGGACAAATCCCGGCGCGAAAGCCTGGCGCTTTTGTTCGTGCGCTATCTGGCAAAAACCTATGATCCCGCCCGTGGTTAGGCACTACTGGGGGGTACGCGCCTTCAAAAGCCTAATCCGGTCGCGCTTCATCTGTTTGCGCGCGCTTGAAACGGGCGGCACGTCTTGACGCAAAAGCAAAGCCTGGTGCGTGGCGGTTGGTTACCTGCGGTAAACGAAAGACGGGGCGCCGATTTGGGATCCTTCGGTTTCCAAAAGCCCATCAAGCACCGCCCGCCCCGGTGATTTTCGGCAAACCGGATCGGGCGCATTGGCATCACCAAGCACGGCCATGGCCTGGCACCGGCAGCCGCCGTAATCAATCTCTCGCCGGTCACAGGTTCTGCACAGGGCAGGCATCCAATCCGTGCCGCGATAGGCGTTGAAGGCGGCACTCTTGTACCAGATCTCAGACAAAGTTTTGTCAGGCACCCGGTCAAAATGAAGCTGCGGGATCGTGGCCGCGGCGTGGCAGGGCAGCACGGTGCCATCCGGCGTGACATTCAGCCCGGTGGAGCCCCAACCGTTCATGCACGCCTTGGGAAAATCGGAGTAGTAGTCAGGCGGCACGAAGTCGATGACCAATTGGCCCTTCAGCCGCGTCACGGCTTGCGCGATCACCTCCTTGGCGCGGATCACCTGCGCGCGCGTGGGTTGCAAGGCGGCGCGGTTGGTCAACGCCCAGCCTTGAAACTGAACGCACGCCACCTCGATCCGGCGCGCACCCAGGCGCTGTGCCATATCGATGGTCGCGGGCAGATCGTCGATGTTTTCGCGATGCATCACCGCGTTCAAAGTGAGTGGAAAGCCGATGTCGCGGATCACGTCGGCCACATGCATTTTACGATCAAACCCGCCCTTGTAGCCGCCAATGCGGTCGGCGATGTCTGCCGTCACGCCTTGCAGGGAAAGCTGTATGTGATCAAGTCCGGCCTCATCCAAAGCGTGCAGGCGTTTTTCTGTGAGCCCGATCCCGGATGTGATGAGGTTGGTGTAAAGCCCCGCCTGGCGGGCCGCGATGACCAGATCAATCAGATCGCGGCGCGCGGCAGGCTCACCCCCTGACAGGTGCAGTTGCAAGACGCCAAGCCCTGCGGCCTGAGAGAATACATCAGACCACTGCTCTGTCGAAAGCTCTGACGATTGCGACAGCAGCTCGGTCGGGTTCGAACAATAGGGGCAGGCCAGCGGACAGCGATGCGTCAGTTCCGCCAGCATGGCAATCGGTGGGTCAACCCTAACGGACATGAACAAATCCCTTGTCCTGAAGATCGCCCAGGTATTCGATCACGTCCGGTTCAATCACATCGCGAGGGGCGTCATAGGTGCGGGCCAGATCATCGGAAATCTCCTCCACTGTCGCCACGCCATCCAAACGCGCAAGGATCGCAACCCCGATCCCATCCAGCATCAAAACCCGTTCGGGGGCCAACAGCACATCCATGTCGCGCACCCGGTCTTTGTGGGTGCGCACACCGCGGGGCAGAAAGACAATGTCACCCGCGCCGATCACAAAAGCCCCTCACCGGGTTGCCACGCGCCGGGCGGGCAGCGCGCCGGATCTACATAGGCCGAATGAAGCGCATCAAGCTGCGCCCAAAGCACATCTGTCTTGAAAATCAGCGCCCGCGCGGCGGTGTCCTGATCGGCTTGGGTCAGGGCATGATCCAGCACCCATTTGAGGCCAAAAGCCACATCTTGCGGTGCCTCCTTAAGGCGGTTCTGGAAGTAGGACAGCGACGTGGCATTGGCGAAATCGTAATGCTGCAGCAGCCCGGCGATGCGATCTTTGTGTATTTTGGGGGCAAACAGTTCCGTCAACGATGCCGCAATGGCGGGCAACAATGCCTCATCCCGGACAAAACGCACATAGGCATCCACGGCAAAGCGCGTCGCGGGCAGGATGCCCACTTCGGAGGTGACGTAATCGGGGTCAAGCCCCACCGCTTCGGCCAATTTCAGCCAGCGCGCGATGCCACCTTCGCCCGGTGCGTGGCCATCATGATCTTCAATGCGCGATCGCCAGGCGCGGCGCAGATCAGGGTCCGCAATCCGCGACATGAACGCGGCATCCTTCATCGGGATGCGCGACTGATAATAATAGCGATTGATCACCCAAGCGCGCACCTGATCGGGGCTGCATCCACCGCTATGGAGCAGATGATGAAAGGGATGCTTGTCGTGATAGCGCGCCTCACCGATCTGGCGCAGGCGCGCCTCAAACATCTCACGGGTTGCGGGCTGCTGGTTCATATTGCAATGCTCATGCCGTCTGCGGCGATGTCCCAGCCACGGGCCAGCAGTTCCGCCCGTTCCGGGGCGTCCGGTTGCAGGATCGGGTTGGTGTTGTTGATGTGAATGTAGATTTTGCGCGCCTCAAACCCTTCAAACCTTGCAAGACTGCCCTGTGCGCCGTTCATCGCGATATGGCCCATGCGCGCCCCTGTCTTCTGACCCGTGCCTGTTTGCGCCATTTCATCATTGTCCCAAACCGTGCCATCAAAAAGTAACAGATCCACGCCCTTCAGATGATCCAAAAGCCAGTCCGGCACCGTGGCGCAGCCGGGTATGTAGGCCGCGCGCGTCCCGTCATGATCCAGCATCAGGCCCACGGTCTGCTCGCCCAGCTCTTCAACATTGACGGTGTCACCTTCCAGGAAAAGCGCGACCTTGCCCGGCACTGCGAAAGGCGTGATCTTCAGGCCGGACACAGGCTCAAATGGGGTGTCGAGGTCAATCCGCCGCTTTCGCACAAGCGTGTCATCCAGCACCCGGAACACGGAATTCCCGTCCACAATGTCGAGGCCCGCTTGCGTGGCGTAGACATCAAAAGCCGTCTTTTCCCGAAGCGTCAGAAGGCCCGCGATGTGATCAATATCGCCGTTGGTCAGAACCACGGCAGCAATCTGTGACCCGCGCAGCGTAGGCGGGTGCATTTGCGGCACCGCGGCCAGTTGGGTGCGGATATCAGGGGATGCATTCAGCACCACCCAAGACGTGCCATCAACGCTGACCGCGACGGATGATTGTGTCATCGCCGGGATTTTGCCGGACCGTGCGTCATTGCAATTGCGACAGCCGCAGTTCCATTGGGGCAGGCCACCACCAGCAGCCGCCCCAAGAACGATCAGTTGCATTCAGGGGTCAGTGATCAGAACTGATCAGGCCCGGTGTCGCGTTCATCATCTTCGCCCGGCCCGTACATGTTGATTTCCATGCCGCACTTGATTTCACGTGCTTTTGGTTTGGTCCATGCCATCTGTTTTCCTCCCGAAAAGTGGTCAACCAACTTCATATCACTCAAAGAGTGAAACGCATTAAGCTGCGTAAAAACTTTACCAATACGTCCTTGAGGGTATCACCGAATCCGAATTTCTCAAGGGTTTCAGATTCTCGAACGGCCTTTCAGCGGGTTCCGACAAGGTGAATTTGTAGGCATGGCGATCAGCCCAAAGCCCTGTTTTTTCGCGCCAAGACCGCGCTTTTCGGCGCGCAATCAAACTCGCCCCTGGGGTGTGAAAATCCATGTTTTGGAAAAAAGTTTTGACAAAAATTCAAACTGCGCAATGCTTTTATACAATCAATACATGAGCTGAGGAGCCCGCTTTGCCTAGCTACTCTGGTCCTATTTTGCTTAGTTTCGCAGTGTTGTTGCCCCATATCGCCGCCGCCGGAGACAAGGAAGCCGGCGAAGCGCTCTACTACGATGGCTGTGTGTCTTGCCACGGGCAAGCCGGCAAAGGCGCAAGCAGTTATCCCAAGGTGTCCGGCAACGATATCGCCTACACGATTGAGAAACTTGAGGCGTACCGGGCAGGTATCAAACAAGGCTCAAACTCTGCTCTGATGATCATGATGGCCAAGCCATTGACGGATGAAGAGATAGAGAATTTAGCCGCTTATCTGGAGGATGCAGTCTACGTCGTTCAATAATTTCAAATAGGGAGGAAATCATGAAATCGATAATGAGTATGGGTTTATCTGCGGCCGCCGCAGGTGCCATGGCTGTGGGAGTGGCCGGCACCGCAAAGGCCGATGACCACGGCGCGATGAAGGTGCCATCCATTTCGTCAACCGTTGTGATGCAAGGGCTCGAAAACCCCTGGGACATGGCGTTTTTGTCTGACGGGACGATGTTTTACACCGAAAAATGCAAAGGCCTTTCTGTCCGAACGCCGGATGGGACAGTGCACGCGCTTTACGGCATGAAAGACACTGACGGCTATGCTGACAGTGCCGATGATCTCTTCTGTGATGGTCAGGCCGGGATGCTGGGCGTGGTGGCCGACCGGGCTTTCGACGACAACCGCACGCTTTTCGTCTACTCGTCTTCCACGAAATACTATGGCGACGGTTGCAAGACGAACTTTGAACGGTGTGACGGCAATATCGTAATGCGCTTCACGGTTGGCGACGACTTCATGAGCGTCTCTGACCGCACCGATATCGTAACGGACATTCAGTACAAGCCTTTCGAATCCGATCAGCCCTTTGGCGGCCCAGGTGCCCATAATGGCGGGCGCATTCGCATCGGACCGGGCGGGTATCTGTGGGTCGCAGGCGGGGATCGCCACCGTGGCATCTGCCCGCAAGACGGCACGCTGTTGTGCGGTAAGGTGCTGCGGATTGACGGCAATGGCGATGCCCATCCCGAAAACAATCCACCCGAAGGCTTTGATCCGCGGATCTACACCTATGGTCACAGAAATGTCCAAGGCATCGATTTCCGCCCCAGCGATGGCAAGGCCTTCACGGCGGAACATGGCCCTTGGCACAATGATGAGATCACCGCGCTGGTGAACGGTGGCAACGCCGGTTGGGACCCTGCGCAAAACGTGGGTGGTCGTGGCGAATGCCCTGATGAATATTGCGGCTATGAACCCAATCAGATGGATGGCATGGACCCGGCCTTGCGCGCCGCCTACACCCCGATGAGCGACACACGCTTTGACGACCTGATGCCTGCCAGCTGGAACAACAACGGCTATTCCCAGGGCACTGGGTCTGCGGCGTTCCTCAAGGGCGGCAACTGGGGTGTCTATGAGGGTCATCTGGCCGTCGGCATCATGGGCATCGGCTTTGGCGACACGCCAGCGGGTGCCCGGATCGACATGATCAGTCTGACCGCCGATGGGCTTGGCATCAACGGGATCGTGCGCATGCCGCTTGGCTTTGACAAGCGATTCCGCGGCCTCGTGATGGGACCAGACAATGCCCTCTACGTGGCAACGGATGCCGGTGAGATCTACCAGGTGTCTGCGGACGTTGCGCAGTAAGCGTTTCAGGCGGACCCGCTAAACAACACATTGCCCGCGTCGCTTCGGCAGCGCGGGCAATTTTCTTTGCTTAGGCTGTTCAGCCGACGATCAATCGCACACGATGCCCGACAGTTTGTCGACCGAAGACCCCGGCTCAATCTGCTTGCTTGGCTTTTCCGATCGGTCCGTCCCCATCGCGGGCTTTTCCCAGTTTTCATCTGAGAAAAACGTGCTCTGCAAGGTTTTCTCCGTCCGTTCAGCACAGTCGATTTCCAGTAAACTGCGACGGCTGAACGCCCCCATCAAAGAGGTCTTGTACCGCGTCCCGTTCCACACAAGACGCAAGGCGCCGTCCTCTTCGACTTGCGCGCGATCGTAGAAGTAAAGATCACCGTTTGCCTCTTCTGAATAAAGAACCCAATCCCGCACATCTGAGGCCAACACACCCCCCGGTCCGGCGCACAACATGGCCAAACCGCACAAAAGACCCGCAAGTGTTCTTCTCAACATGGGGTCCCATTGTCGTCAGTTTCTCCAGCTTGGCCAGAAAAAAGGGTCATGTTCTAACATCGAACCCGTGCAAGCACGACGTGATGGCAAATCTGTTTGATTTTTATGAAGTGGTGCCCGGGGGCGGAATCGAACCACCGACACGAGGATTTTCAATCCACTGCTCTACCCCTGAGCTACCCGGGCACGGGTTTGCGGACGGGCATGTGTCACGCCGCGTGGGTGGGGTGTAATTAGACGGGTGTGCGCGGGGTGTCCAGAGGGATTGGGTGGAAATTCAATGGGGTTTTTCCAGACCCTTTTGATGGGCATGTAGCGCGGCTTCGGCATCTTCGGGATCAAGCGGTTCTTCCGAGGCCAGCGCGTAGTCGGCGCGCATCCATTTGCCCAGGTCGATATCGGCGCACCGCTTGGAGCAGAAGGGACGATAGCGGGGCACAGAGTCCTTGGTGCAGATGGGGCAGCTCATCAGTATCCTCAGGCAAATCAGATGTTTAGCGGTACGCGGTCGCGTTTGCGTTGAAGTTCATAATGGCCAAGCGGCGTGAAGCCCACAAGGGCGGTTTCGACACCGTCGCGGCGGAAGGCTGCGCGCAGGGCGGTTTCAAAGGCGCGGCGGTCTTTCTTGCCCATGGGCGCGAGATCCAGTGTGATTTGTCCACCAAGCCCGCGCAGGCGTAATTGGCGCGGCAGATCGCGCGCCGCAGACAGATTGGCTTTGAGACCCGCCGCAGGAGAGGTGTCGCCGCCGGTGTTGATATCAACGGCCACAAGCGCGCGGGTAGGTTCGATATACATTGTGCCGGGCGAAAGATCGACGCGGGGGGACGTGAGACGTTCAATCAGGTCCAGCAGATCGTGGCGGTTGAAGGCATCTTCATCCGCGTCGGTCGTGGCCTCATGGGGCCATTCGCGCCAGGCGAGTTCATGAGGGCCTGCGCCTTCAACCAGTTTTTCCGGGCCGCCATCTGTGTCGGCCATCACGGCCTGCGCAAGATCGGCCATGGCGGTGATGTCGTCGGCGATGTCATCTGAGCCCGCCCCGGCGCAGGACGACCGCAGAATCAGCCCGTCCTGGGATCCGACCATAGCCTCATGTGCGATCTCCAACAGCCGGTCGCGTTCCTCGTCATCTTTGATCGAACGGCTGACATTGAGGCCCGGCGCACCGGGCGTGACGATGGCGTAGCGGCTTTTGAAAAGCAATTTGGCCGTGACGGGGATGGCCTTGCCGGGTTCAGCAAAGCCCGTCACCTGCACAAGGATGGTTTGCCCGGGGGAGAGGCCTTTGATCTGGCGCAGAAAGCCGCTGCCATCGGGGGTTTTGACGAACATGCCGCCTTGGCCTTTGACAGGCCGGTCCGCGGTGGCGCGGTAGATCGTGCCGGGGCGTGGCAGGTCGCTGTCGATCAGAAGATCAGTCAACTGGCCGTCTTCGATGAGAGCGGCCGCCTCGACGCCATTCAGCGTGTCGAGGCAGATTGTGGTGCCTTTCATGAGGGGCCTTTCCAGATGGGGTAGCCAGCCGCGGTCAGAAGGGCCGCGGTTTCGGCCAGCGGCAAGCCCATGACCGCGCTGTAGGAGCCTTGGATCCAAGGGATGAAGGCGCCAGCAGGGCCTTGGATGGCATAGCCGCCCGCTTTGCCCTGCCAATCATTGGTGGCGAGATAGCCATCAATCTCCGCATCTGAGAGGCGTTTCATGCGTGCCGTCGTGACCACATCGCGTTCCCAAATTGCCGCACCCTTGCGCAGGGCGATGGCCGTGATGACCTTGTGGCGGCGCCCTGACAGAAGGGTGAGAAAGCGGCGCGCTTCGTCTGCATCCTCGGGCTTGCCCAGAATGCGACGACCCAAGGCAACGGTCGTGTCGGCGGCCAGCACCAAATCATCGGGCTGGGATGGATGCGCCTCAACCTTGGCGCGGGTCACGCGGGTGCAGTAGGCGCGAGGCAGTTCAGACGGGTGCGGGGTTTCATCCACATCCATCGGTTCCACCGCATCTGGCGTGATGCCCAGTTGCGACAATAAATCCAGCCGCCGGGGGCTGGCGGAGGCGAGGATCAGGCGCATCGTCTGCCCTGCGTGCAGCGAACCCGAAGGTTCGCGTTATTTGAAACGGTAATTGATCCGTCCTTTGGTCAGGTCATAGGGGGTCATTTCCACCTGAACCTTGTCGCCTGCCAGAACCCGGATCCGGTTCTTGCGCATTTTGCCTGCCGTATGTGCGATGATCTCATGGCCGTTTTCAAGCTCGACCCGAAATGTCGCATTTGGCAGGAGTTCCTTGACGACACCGGGAAATTCGAGCGTATCTTCCTTGGCCATGGTCTCTCCTTATCTTGGCGTCCCGTTGTCTGGGACGCGTGTTACATGATCGGTTTTACGGGGATTTTCAAGGGTTTTGTCCTGTGTTTGAACCCGTGTCACAAGGGCAAGGGACCCGCTTTCGTAGCGTCATTGTCCTAATCAAGATCATCGCGCAGAAATTCAGGGCGCAGAACCATGACGGTCGGGCGACTGGGCAGGCTGTCCTGACTGAGCGTGATCGAAGAGCCATCGGTGATCACCACGTCAAAGCCATCTTCCATGCCGGCCAGAAAATCTGTGAGCGAGGCTTCCGAGAACCAATGCATGGGGATCACGACCGAGGATCGAAGCCTGTCCATCACCCGCAGCATGGTCGGCAAATCGAGCGTGAGCCCACCATCAACGGCGGCCATCACGACATCGACGCGACCGAGGGCGGCGTATTGTTCGACGGTGGGTTCATGATGCAGGTGGCCCAGATGGCCGACGCAAAGGCCGGCGACCTCGAAGACAAAAATGGAATTGCCTTTGGGTTCATACCCGCTGAAGGCGGATCGGATATCGGTTGAGACATTGCGTACCAGCATTTCGCCAAGGTCGAGACTGTGCGTAATGCCTTGTCCGAACTCTTCTCCCCAGCCCCGCAAGACATGGGGGATGGCGGGATCGGGGAAGGCCGTCCAATGGGTGGAATGGGCGTGGTTCATGGTGACGATATCGGGGATGAAATCGACATTGCCCACAAAGCCCGTGAAATCCGTCACGGCCGAAAGACCGCCGGGGGTTTGAATGAGAAACGAGGCGTGGTGAATGTACTGAATGCGCACGCGCCCTTCCGGCACGGGATCGGTGAAGGCGGCTTGGTGGAGGTAAGTGATGCCGGGCGCTTCGGCCAGGGAGAGGCAGTGGCTGGGTTGGCGCGCGTCTTGCGCCATGGCCGGGGTGGCGAGAAGAAGGAGGGCGGCGAGGGTTCTGAACATCTGTGGGCTCCCTTTGAGGGAGATATAGCCCAATGGGCCGCCTCGTCAGCCCTGGCGGGCTGTCTCGTTGACGGGTTTCGGAGGCGGCTTTCGGTGGCGCGCTTCGCGCGGGGCCGGGTGGCGCGCGCTGCGCGCGCGGGAAGGGACGAGGGAGGGGGGCGCCTTCGGCGTGTTTGCGTTCAGGTTTCGGCTTTGCCGCGCCGGTCATAGCGAAGTGCGGCGTAGAGCACGTGGGTGCGCCAGCGGCCGTTGATTTGCAGATAGCTTTGCGCGACGCCTTCATATTTGAAGCCGCATTGTTCGAGCAGCCTGCGGGAGGCATCGTTTTCCGGCAGGCATGCGGCCTCGATCCGCGACAGATCAAGCCGTTCAAAAGCATGGTGCACAATCCCGGTGATGGCCTCGCGCATGTAGCCTTGCCTTGCGTAGGGTTCCCCGATCCAGTAGCCCAGCGTGCCCGCCTGCGCGGGGCCGCGGCGCACATTGTCGAGCGTGATGGCCCCGAGGAGCCTGTCATCTTCGCGGCGCACCAGAAAGAGCGGCAGTGCAGAGCCGTTCTTGATGCAGCGCTGCGCCCAGTAGACGCGGTTCGTAAACCCCTTGCGCGACAGGTGGTCGGTGGCCCAAGCCGGTTCCCACGGGGTCAGGAAATCCGCCGAGCCGCGCCGCAAGGTGGACCAACTGCGAAAATCCGAAAGCAGGGGTTGGCGCAGGGTCATGCGCTCTGTCTCAATCCGGACTTTCCGGCCGGGCAGAAGCATCACGCCGCGCGCCTGTCCTGCAGTGCCTCCAGCGTGGGGGCGGTTTCCACGGGGCCGTAAAGCGCCATGGCTGCGGGGGCTTGCGCAATTGTCGTTTCGGCAATGGCGCGCACATCGGGCAGGGTCACCGCGTCAATACGTTCGACCACTTCCGACAGGTCCGGCACGCGGCCCCAGATCTGGATCATGCGGGCCAGCCGTTCGGCGCGATTGGACGGGCTCTCTAACCCCATCAGCAGCCCCGCTTTCATCTGGGCACGGGCGCGGTCAAGTTCAGCATCAGAGAGGTCACTGGCGGCGCGCTTCATTTCATCAATCGTGATTTGTGCCAGCTCAGACATCTGTTCGCCCGACGTACCTGCATAGATTGTCATCATGCCCGTATCGGCATAGGCGCCCGCCGTGGCATAGATCGTGTAGCAGAGCCCACGTTTTTCGCGCACTTCCTGGAAGAGGCGCGACGACATGGAACCACCCAGCGCAGAGGCATAGATCTGAGCGGCATAGATGCGCGCGTCGCAATAATCAGGGCTTTCGAACGCCAGGGCGAAATGGGCCTGTTCCAGTGTCTTGATGTTGCGGCTTTCCCCGCCTGCGAACTGGGCGGTGGGGGCGGTGGTCTCTGACGCGCCTTGCATATCGCCGAAATGCACCTCTGCCGCGCGGACCAGTTCATCGTGATCGACAGCGCCAGAGGCCGACAGGATCATCTGGCCCGGGCGATAATGCTGTCCGACAAAGCCCGTCAGATCTTCGCGCGAAAAGCCCTGCACGCGGGCCTCATCGCCCAGGATCGCGCGGCCCAGCGGGTGATCGGGATAGGCCTTTTCCTGCAGCCAGTCGAAAATGATGTCGTCGGGCGTATCAAGCGATTGGCCGATTTCCTGCAGGATCACGCCGCGTTCAATCTCAATCTCGCGCGGGTCAAAGACCGGGCGGCGCAGGATATCGGCCACCACGTCCAACGCCAGAGGCACATGTTCACCCAGCACGCGGGCGTAATAGGCCGTGACTTCGCGCGATGTGTAGGCGTTGATGTAGCCGCCCACATCTTCGATGGCTTCCGCGATGTCGAGGGCCGAGCGCGTGGTCGTGCCTTTGAAGGCCATGTGTTCCAGAAAATGCGCGATGCCGTTTTGCGGGGCCGTTTCGTGCCGCGCGCCCGCCAGAACCCAGACGCCAATGGCTGCAGATTGCAGCCCGGGCATCGGCTCTGACACGATGCGAAAGCCGTTATCGAGAGTGGTTAGCCTGACCGTCAATTCCCGGTTCTTTCCCTTATGATCGTCTCAATCGCGCCGAGGTCGTTTTCGACCCGGGTCACGCGTTCCGACCGGTCATACAGGTCGGCCATATGAGAGGGCAAGGGGGGATGAATGCCGGTGGCCTCTTCCACGGCGGCGGGGAACTTCGCGGGGTGGGCGGTGGCCAGCGTGATCATGGGTGTGGCAGGGTCAAGATGGTGTTCAGCCACATGAACGCCAATTGCGGAATGCGGGCACAGCAGTTCACTGGTCGTGGCCATCAAACGCTTGATCGTTGCGGAAGTGTCTTCTTCGGAACACCGACCACTGTCGAACGCCTCACGCAGGGCTTCCTGTGCGCCTTGCGAGACGTGAAAACCGCCTGCTTTCAGTTCCTCCATCAACTGGCTGACGGCCGCGCCGTCCTGATCATAGGCGTAGTAAAGCGCGCGTTCGAAATTGGAGCTGACCTGAATATCCATGGACGGGCTGATCGAGGGGATCACGCCGTCGGGGGTGTAATCACCCATCGACAAGCAGCGATGAAGGATGTCGTTCTGGTTGGTGGCGACCACCAATCTATCCACAGGCAGGCCCATCCGTTTTGCGATGTAACCGGCAAAGATATCCCCGAAATTGCCGGTTGGAACTGTGAAACTCACAGATCGGTGCGGGGCGCCCACAGACACCGCAGAGGTGAAGAAATAGACCACTTGCGCCATCACACGCGCCCAGTTGATCGAATTCACACCCGCAAGGCCCACACCATCGCGGAAGTCAAAATCGTTGAACATGTCTTTCACGCGGGCCTGGCAATCATCGAAATGACCCGTCAGAGCGAGAGCATGCACATTGTCTTCCGTGGGTGTGGTCATCTGGCGGCGCTGCACCTCGGACACGCGACCGTGGGGATAAAGGATAAACACATCCACGGCCTCTAGCCCGCGAAACGCCTCCATTGCGGCAGAACCGGTATCACCCGACGTGGCGCCCACGATGCACACACGGCTGTCTGAGCGCTTGAGGGAGAATTCAAACATCTGGCCAATCAACTGCATCGCGAAGTCTTTGAAGGCCAGCGTCGGCCCGTGGAACAACTCCAACAGGTGATGGCCCGGGGCAAGCTCTACCAATGGCGCACGGGTGGCGTGATTGAAGCCCGCATAGGCGCGCTCAATAATCCCTCGAAAATCATCATCGCTGAACGCATCAGACACGAAGGGGCGCATGATGCGGAACGCGACCTCTTCATAGGATTGACCAGCAAGCGCTGCGATCTCTGCATGGGTAAGCGTCGGGATCGTCTCCGGCAGGTACAGCCCCCCATCGCGGGCCAGCCCGGTCAGCATGGCCTGCTCAAACGTCAGAACGGGAGCCTGACCACGGGTGGAGATATAGTTCATCATGCGGCTCCTTCGGCGGGCTTGCGCAAGCGGTATAGAAAATAGCCCATCATCGCGGCCCATATTGCGGCCAGGCTGAACCACGTGATGGCATATTGCAGGTGATCGTTGGGAATGGCGGATGAGTCTACGGGCAGGGGCGTCACGGCGCCGTCTGGTTGCGACAGATCGCGCGCGACGACCAGAATCGGTTCCGCGCCCAGTACATCGGCCATCTGCGCGATGTCGCGGGCAAACCATGTGTTGCCGTCCACATCATTGTCGGGGGTGGAACTGTTTCGATCATCGGGCCAGTGCAAGTTGCCCGTCACGGTGACCTGCCCGGCGGGTGCGGGTGTCAGCTCCGCGGCGACAGGTATGAAACCGCGATCAACCAGCACGATGCGCCCCTCCGTCTCAAACGGCGTGATCAGGCGGTAACCAGCACCGACCAGTTTCTGGCTGACGAGCACGCGCAGAACGCCTGCGCCGAATTGGCCTGTCATTTCCACGGGCAGATATTTGTCCGCCTCTGGGTCGACAGTTGCGGGCAAGGCCACGGGGGTGGCCGCGATGCGGGCGTCGATGTCGGCCAGGATACCTTCTTTCCACGCAAGCCGCTGCATCTGCCACGCGCCCAGCCAAAGCAGCACGCATAGCCCTGCCAGGGCAAAAAGAAGGAAAGGAATGATCCGGGTCATAGCGGTGCTATAGCAGGGCTGGCCCGGGTTGCAACGGCACGCGCTTGCGGATGCGCCGCTGGCCTCAGGGCTTCAGCCGGTAGCCTTTCAAAAACATCAGCCATGCCAGCCCGGAAATCACCAAGACACTGCACGCACCGATCACGAAACCCAACCCGGGCGCGCTGTCGGACACACCGATCATGCCATAGCGTACGCCGTCGATCAGATAGAAAATCGGGTTCCAATGGGTGATGGTGTAAAGCACGTCCGGCAGGGCCTCGACCGAATAAAACGTGCCCGACAGGAAGGCGAGGGGCGTGACGATGAAATTGGTGATGGCCGCCGTCTGATCAAACTTGTTGGCATAAATCCCCGCCACAAGGCCCAAAGCCCCCATCAGCGTGGCCCCCAGCACTACGAATCCCAAGGCGATCAGAGGATGGGCAGGGGCCACACCAAGGGTCAGCCAAACGCCCGCCCCGATGGCCAGCGCCACGCAAACGCCGCGCGCCACTGCCCCCACCAGATAGCCGATCACCAACTCTCCGGCGCTGAGGGGCGGCATCAATGTGTCGACGATATTGCCCTGCACCTTAGCCACGATGATGGACGATGATGTGTTGGCAAAACAGTTCTGGATGACCGTCATCATCAGGATCCCGGGCGCGATGAAAGTGGTGAAATCAACACCCATCACGTCGCCTCGGCGCGGGCCGATCGCGATGGAAAAGATCACGATGAAAAGCCCGGCAGTCACCAGCGGGGCCAGCAATGTCTGGGTCCAAACCGACAGGAAACGCTGAATTTCGCGACGGCACAGCGTTGACAGCCCCAGCCAATTCACCCGCCCGAACCGGCGGCTGCCCTGTTGGTAGGCTTTGGGTGGAGTGTAGCTTGGCATCATCAGCACTTTCGCGTTGGGCGTGGGGCAGGTTGTCAGATGTCAGTGCTTAAAACACAGAGCCGCGGGAATAAACATCAGACCTGCATCCAATATTAGACTGCGTTCCACATCGCGAAAGACCTACAGCAGGGTGACGTACAAGAAGATGCCGGACGTAAAGCGCAGCGTGCCGGCCTTAGGGCGGTTTCAACGCAGTTGGCCGTAAAGTGGCGGGCGGGTTCCTTCGCGGCTTGTAACTGCTGGCCCAGCGACTAAAATAAGGGGGTAACACGATAAACTGCGGCGCGGGTCGGATAAGAACCGGCGCCACCCTCATGAGGTAGGCCATGTCCTGGAGCGACGAGCGCGTTGAAAAGCTGAAGAAAATGTGGGGCGAAGGCCAATCGGCCAGCCAGATCGCCAAGGAATTGGGCGGCGTGACACGCAATGCCGTGATCGGCAAAGTGCACCGTTTGGGCCTGTCCAACCGCAATGGCGGTGGGGGCACATCATCCGATGGTGGGGCCAAAGCCAAGGCGAAAGCCGCGCCCAAGGCCAAGCCTGCGCCCAAGGCCGCGCCCAAACCTGCCGCAAAAGAACCCGCAGCCGAGGCACCCGCCGCCGCCCCGGTGAGCCGCGTCAAAGCGATCATTCCGGCAGGCCAACCCTTGCCGCCGCAGCCTTCCACCAATGAGATTGACCCCGAGGCGCTGGCCAAGGTCAATGAGGTGGAAAAGAAGGCCAAGAAACTAAGCCTGATGGAGTTGACCGAACGGACCTGCAAATGGCCCGTGGGCGATCCGGCGACCGATGATTTCTGGTTCTGTGGCTTGCCGGTTCAAGCGGGCAAACCCTATTGCGAGGCGCATGTGGGCGTGGCCTTCCAACCCATGAGCGCGCGCCGAGATCGCCGCCGCTAGGGCATTTATCACAGCGTAGAACAGTAGGTTGCGAAGTCTTTCAAAGACTTCGCCCGCATTCTTCGAAAGAATGCGTGGCGCTGCTTCACGTCATGTTATTGGTTCTGTTCCGCCTGCGCTTGCTGCGCGACCTGTGCGGCCGCCGCCATCGTGCCCGGCCCGACCACGGCATCCAGGAAGCCAAGGTACAGCCCGCGGTTTTGTAAGATCACTTGAAACTCCAGCGCCGTTTCCTGATCCCACCGGGTAAAGCGCCCATTGACCAGCCCGCGGATGTTCTGAACCGGAAGGCCGGCCTCCAGCGCCTGAATGTAAAGCGCGGCGGCGCGTTTTGGATCATAGTCCACGCCGTCACCGCGTTCATGCATGAAGCCCAGCGTGTTGATCGCCTCAGGCTCGCCCCGGTCAACGCCACGTTTGATCAGCTTCAAACGCACCGCGGGATCGTCAAACAACCCCTCCCCATCTGCGAATTTGGCCAGTTCTGCTTGCGCGGTCGAATTGCCTTGCTCCGCGGCCAGTTCGTAAAATTCCGTGGCTTTCACCGGGTCCGGAAGATCGAGCTTTTGGGCCAGTGCGGGGGACACTGCATCGGGGCTCATGTAAAGTTCGGCCAGACGCAGCTGGGAAAAGTGATAGCCCGCATCCGCCGTTTCTTCGAGCAGGGCAAACATCGTGCCGAAATCCTGCGGCACGCCACGCCCGATCTGGTGCATGATGGCCAGCGTGGCTTTCGCGGGAAGATCACCAGCCTGCGCTGCCTTCATGTAATTCTCAACCGCTCGGCGGTGGTTTTCCCGGATGCCGCCGATGCCGAAATTGTAGTAATCACCGACCTTGGTGTAGGCCGGTGTCACCCCGCCGGAAGCGGCCATGTTAAAGGCGCGCAGCGCGTAGGTGTGAAACCCTTCCCGCTGCATGATGACGGCCATGTGGAACAGCACGCGCGCATCCTGTTCCGGCCCGATCAAAGCCGCCTCACAATGGGGCCGAGCCTTGGCCAGTGCAGAAAAGGTGGCGGAGCCTGCATCGCGGCTGACTGGAGCCTCTGCCGTGGGTTCGCCTGCAAGCTTGAGGCATTCATCCAAGGCGCCCGGCATCTGTGCGGACGCGCCTTGCGCCAGTGTCATCACAGCCGCGCAAACGGCCCCGCCTACCATCGCCACAACGCCTTGACGCATCATAAATTCCTTTTCCCCAATACCACGCAGACCTCAGACTGCATCTTCAAACTCTTTGGCACAAATTGCCAGCCATGCCAGCAAAAATCCACCGCTCATGTTGCCGACAGGCTGTCACCTGATCGTGAACCTTTTCGTCCAACTCGGTGGAATATTGCGCGCGCGGCAGGAAAGACTCAACAGGCGGCGTTCCGCCGTCTATGC
Organism: Pseudomonadota bacterium; assembly: GCA_038532355.1. GTDB lineage: Bacteria > Pseudomonadota > Alphaproteobacteria > Rhodobacterales > Rhodobacteraceae > Roseovarius. The sequence continues at coordinate 43,101 of JBCBAT010000015.1, forward strand.
TGGCAACAAATCGCGCACAGAATTTGTGCTTATTGTCGGGTTAACCAAAGGGGGCTAGATACCCGGATCTACGCAAGACGACACTGCGTGCGGGTCCAAAAGACAGGCAAGAAGAGGGGCTGAAGACGGACATATGTCCAAACGTAATTTGAGCGCCAAGCTGATGGGAAATCAGGGCGCGGTCATCATAGGCATTTATCTTTTTGGCATGACCACCATCGCCGGTGGCGCATTTGCCCTGCGCGATACGCTCTTCAGCGCGCCGGTCGCCAGCACGGATGTGACCGACACGATGCCTTTGCCCGCGCAGCCCTCAGGCGATGATGTGCCAAGTCTGACGGCGCTTGAAAGCGGGGCGAAGGACGTTCCACAGGCACCGCGCCTGGCGCGTCTCAGCCCAACCAACACCTTGCTGGATGATGGCATTTTGTCCCCGTTGTCGCGTGTTTTTCTTGGTGCCCCCGATGTTCGCCCGCCGGAACGGCCAGGCTTGAGCGTTGCCGAAGACACTGATGACGCGGTTGACCCTGCGGAGGAGAGCGAGGCGGTGGCCGAAGGGTTGGGCGTGTCGGCCCGTCCGCGGCTGCGCCCTGCTGATCTGGCCCGCCGATCTGCGACAGATGAAGCGGTGCGTCTGGCCTCCCTGTTTGTGCCCGACAGCAGTGAGGATGCGGAACTCAACACCGCACCGGACCTGACACCGGAGAGCGTACCGGAAACACCACGCATCGCGGCCCCCTCGGCCAGCTGCCCCAAACGTCTGGCGCGCGGCATGCCGAAGCGCCGGGGCGGATCCAGCGGTGCGACTGCCGTTATGGCGGGCGCGTCGGGTATCGACGGGGTCAAGCGCGATCAAATGGTCGTGGCCGAACTGCTCAAGGGAAACATGCCAAGCTTTCAGCGCAATCTTGTGCCGGTCACGCTGCGCGGGAAGACATCAGATGGCAAGCAGGCCAATATCACCCTGTGCGTGACGCCCGATTACCTGGCGCTGGGCAGTGATCGTGATTTCGTGCGCGTGCCACTGGGGTTGAGCGGTGCAAGCCGAGTGGCGAAATCGTTCAACATGGTTTTGCCCACGCCGCGGATGGTGGATGCGATTTACCGGCAAGCATCGGTCCGATTGTCCCCCAGCCCCATGACACCGGGTCCGCAGATGACCTCCACCGCCTATTTCATGCGCCATAATGCAACCGTGGAGGCGCAGCGCCGCAACGCGGGCGCAACCCATGGCAACCTGATTTCCGGCCATAAAAAGGACGTGGTTCTGACCACACGGCTGGCCAGCAATCGGGGACGTGTGGCGATCTATGGCTGGCATCGTCGGAATGGCACGCCCATTCAGCCGCTCAGCACGGTCCATGGCGCGGGTTATGCCGATTACAGCCATGGCATCCGCTTGGTCAGCCGCACTGCTTATCTGGACGGGCGGGAGGTTGATCTGCACCAGATCATGTCCAACCCCCGCTATGCCGGGATCATCAGCCACGAAGGGCCGATGGGCCGGTCTGTGCTGGCCTCCAACTGACCTCGTGGCAGGCGGTTTCGCCTGAGTATTTCTGGCAAGATGAAACCGCGCCCGAACGGGTTCGGTGCGTGACAGGTCAGACTGTCAAAAACGGTTGTATCAGAAACCTTTGGCCTGAACCCGCAACTGACGCGCACGGGTCAGAATCGCGTCTTCCACCGCGCGCTGGGTGGCCGTGCTGACGGCTGCACCGCCACGGGTCTGCAACGCCACATTCAGCGAACGCGCATCAAGTGCTGGGTCGCTGATCAAAATGGTGGCGCGATAGACCTGCCCACCGCCGGGCGGGCGGCCAAAGCCGGTGGAAATCACGCCGGTAAAAGGATCGGCGTTTTCAACGGGCAGAAAATCGAGAACCTGAAGCGATGCCGTCCAGAGATAGCGGTTCACCTTTACCTTGGTGCCACCATCGCGGAACACATCCAGCAGGCTTGTGCCCGAGCTGACGGAAGATCTGGATTCCCGACCCGTCGACACTTCGAACGCATCTTCGCGCAATTGGCGGTCACGGGAACACGCGCCCAAAATTGCAACGCAAGACGCCGCAATTACGGTTGTTTTCAAAACAGTCCTGACGGAGATGAACTTCATAACCCAAGCGGCCCGCTGTTGTTTTCGTACTCCCTACTATCCAAGCGCGCGGGTCTGGGCAAGGCAAATGCCGCATTGATCGATTGTGACACGCGGGTCGCTGCCGATGCATTTTGAGCGCGGGATTTTACACAGACCATCCTCTATGGCATTGAACGCAAAGCGGCGTTTACGACACGAAGGGGATGTTCATGGGGTTGGCAGATATCAAGCATCGCGTGCAAAAAGCCGAAGCTGACGCAGGGCGCGCGCCGGGCAGTGTCGAACTGATCGCTATTTCCAAAAAGCAACCCAATGAACGGGTTGAGGCGGTGTTGGAGGAAGGCCACCGGGTCTACGGTGAAAACCGCGTGCAGGAAGCGGCGGGCAAATGGCCCCAGTTTCGCACCCGGTTTGACGGCATTGATCTGCATCTGGTGGGGCCATTGCAAACCAACAAAGCGCGTCAGGCTATGGAGCTTTGCCAGACCATTCATTCGCTTGATCGCCCGAAACTTGCCAACACGCTCGCCCGGCTAGCGCAAGAGCTGGGCCAGTGCCCGAACCTTTTTGTTCAGGTCAATACCGGTGAGGAGGACCAGAAGGCCGGCATTTGGCCCGGTGATGCCGATGCTTTCATCGCGGACGCCCGCGCGCTGGATTTGCCCATCCAAGGTGTCATGTGCATTCCGCCGGTGGAAGAGGAAGCCGCGCTGCATTTTGCGTTGCTGGCCAAGATCGCCGAACGCAACGGCCTTGAGGGGCTGTCCATGGGCATGAGTGGGGATTTTGAGAAAGCCGTCGCCTTTGGTGCCACCCATATTCGCGTTGGCAGCGCCATCTTTGGCGCCCGTCCGCCGCAGCGTGCGTAATCGGGGCATGGCCCTTAAATCCATTCTGATCACCGGGGGCGGATCCGGCATTGGCGCGGCCTTCGCGCTGGACATGGCGCGCCGCAACTGCCGCGTCATCATCACAGGCAGGCGGGCGGACGCGTTGGCCAGCGTTGCCGCGCAATCACCCAATATCTTGGCCCTTCCCGGCGATGTGACCGACGCGCATGATCAAACAACATGGGCCGCCGCATTGGCTGATCTACCGGGGCCGCGGGCTGTGTTTCATGGCGCAGGGTATTTCCAGCTTGGGCCGCTCGCGTCTCTCACGGCTGGTGATTGGCTGCGATCCTTTGACACGAATGTGACGGCGCGCTGGGCGTTGTCAGTGAAATGCGCGCCGCATCTGACCGAGGGGCGCATGCTGTTCGTTGGATCGGATTCGGGGCGCAATGTGCGGGCGGGGGCGGCGGCCTATTCCATCGCGCAAGCCGCATCCGAGACACTGCGCCGGGCCTTGCAGGTGGAATGGCAAGACCGCGGCATCGCGGTGACGGGGTTCAAACCCGGCCTTGTTGACACAGATCTCGTCCGAGGGTTTCTGGCCACTTCTGAAGCGGAGTTTCCAGCCCGTGCCGCGTTTCAGGCCTATATCGACCGGGGTGAGGTTGCCACGCCCGAGACCATCGCGACCTTCGCAGCCTGGCTTTTGATGGATGTGCCGGCGGATCGGTTTCAAGCCACGGATTGGGACATCCGTGACACAGATCACCACGCTGAATGGCTCAACGGCGCGCTTTACACATCCAAATGAGGCCCTTTGCGACCCCGGGGCGATCCTAGAGTTTCGCCAGCCCTTTCACCCAGTCCATCTGACGCGGCAGGCAGATGGATCGCAGATCGTAGTTTTCCACCATGTGCGCGCGGGCGGCATGGCCCAAGGCGGTGCGGCGGTCTTCATCCTCCAGCAGGGCGGTGACCCGATCCACCAGCCCGTCGATATCGAAGAAATCCACCAATTCCCCGGTTTCGCCATCGCGAATAACCTCGCGCACCGGCTCGGTGTTGCTGGCCACGATGGCAGCCCCGCACGACATCGCTTCCATCAGGCTCCAACTGAGTACGAAAGGATAAGTCAGGTAGACATGCACCCGGCTGATTTGCAGCAATTGCGTGAACTGCCCATGGGGGATCCGATCCAGAAAGCGCATGCGATCCCAATCGGCATCAGGAATTTCCCCGCGCACCTCATCAATGAAAATCTGCTTCCATGTTTGCGCTTTGGGCGGCCGCGCGCCGTAGCTGACATCATTGCCACCCACGATCAGCACTGTCGCATTGGGACGCTCCCGCAACAGCCGGGGCAGGGCCCGCATGAAGATGTGATAGCCGCGATAAGGCTCCAAGTTGCGGTTGACGAAGGTGATGATCTCATCCGCGCGGCTGAGCCCACCGTGCTTTTGCAAATTCAGCGTCACGTCGGGGTTGGGGCAACTGAGCTTGGTGTTGATCCCGTCATGGCAGAGCGTGATCCGGTCGCGGAAATCGCCGGGAAAGGTATCTGCCTGAAACGCCGTGGGGCTGATCCCGGCGTCAGCGATGTCAAAATGCAGATGGTTGTGCAGGTTCTTCATGCGGATGCGCAGGGCAAATTCCTGCGCGTCGCCGCGATCAAATTCGGGGTCAAACCCGGTATGGGGATAATCGCTGAGGTGATACAGTTCACAGTAAATCCCCATTCGCGCCTTGGGCCACACATCCTTGAGGAACATCGATTCCCCCCATCCCGGATGGGCGAGGATCAGATCGGGGGTGAAACCCTGTTCCTTCAGGGTGCGGGCGGCCGCGAAACAGGCATGGGCCCGCGTGACCTTGGTGTCAAAATCCAGCACCCAAGGATGCGTGTTTTGCGCGTCGCGTTTGGGCAGGCTGTAGGGGATCAGTTTCACCCCGTTCCAATCCGTGGCCTCTTTCACCCGCAGGGTCAGGGCCACGCATTCATGGCCTTGGGCGGCCAGCACCTGTGACAGGTGCTTGTACTGGCCCGGAAAATTCTGGTGGATGAAGAGGATTTTCATGTTTGCTCGTTTTTTTTGCCCCACGCCCATGTAAATCCACCCCGCCCCACGGGGCAAGAGTGCGCGAAAACGCTCTTTCATGCTGGACCCCGCGTGCGAAGGTAAATATCACTTTCGCGACTGAGACGGGACCGGGACCAGACGACATGACGCGCTATGCAGCGGGCGAGATTGAGGCGAAGTGGCAAGCGGCTTGGGATAAGGCCTGCGTGTTCCAGGCGGAGCGGTCCTCAGACAAGCCGAAATACTACGTGTTGGAGATGTTTCCCTACCCGTCGGGCCGCATCCACATGGGGCACGTGCGCAACTACACGATGGGCGATGTGATCGCGCGGCACAAACTGGCCACAGGCCACAACGTGCTGCACCCGATGGGGTGGGATGCGTTCGGGCTGGCTGCTGAAAATGCCGCCATGGACAAGGGCATTCACCCCGGCGAATGGACCTATCAGAACATCAAGGACATGAAATCGCAGCTGAAGCCGCTTGGCTTCTCGCTCGACTGGACGCGCGAGATTGCGACATGTCACCCCGAATACTACCGCCATCAGCAGGCCATGTTCATCGACATGCTCGACGCCGGGCTGATTTACCGCAAAAACGCCGTGGTAAACTGGGACCCGGTCGATATGACCGTGCTCGCCAATGAACAGGTGATTGACGGCAAGGGCTGGCGATCCGGCGCGGATGTGGAAAAGCGTGAACTGACGCAATGGTTCTTCAAAATCTCTGATTTCTCTGAGGAATTGCTGGAGGCGCTGGAGGTCTTGGATAATTGGCCCGCCAAGGTGCGTCTGATGCAGGAAAATTGGATCGGCAAATCGCGCGGGATTGAGATCCCGTTTCAGCGCACCGATGGCGGGGATCCGATTACCTGCTACTCCACCCGGCCTGACACGATGCGCGGCGCGTCTTTCCTTGCGATCTCGCCGGAACACCCCGTCAGCCGCGCCTTGGCCGAAGACAACGCAGACCTCGCCGCCTTCATCGCGGAAACCCGCAAGATGGACACGACCGAGGCCGCGATGGAGAAGGCCGAGAAGAAGGGCGTTGATACCGGTCTGACGGTGCAGCACCCTGTCTATCCTGACAAAACGCTGCCTGTCTGGGTCGGCAATTTCGTCTTGATGGACTACGGCACGGGCGCGGTCTTTGGCTGTCCGGCACATGATCAACGCGACCTCGATTTCGCGCGCAAATACGACCTTGAGGTGCGCAACGCCTTTTACATGCCCGGTGATGACACCGAGGTGGGGGATGAGGCGCTGGTGCCAGCCAAAACGGAACCGGTCGTTTTCATCGACCATTTCGCGGGCATTCGCGATGTGACCAGCCAAGAGGCGATTGATGCCACCATCGATTGGTTCGAAGAAAAGGGCCTTGGCACCGCGCAGGTGAAATACCGCCTGCGCGATTGGGGGCTCAGCCGCCAGCGATATTGGGGTTGCCCCATCCCCGTGGTGCATTGCGAAACCTGCGGCGTGGTGCCCGAGAAAAAAGAAAACCTCCCCGTAAAACTGCCCGACAATGTCAGCTTTGATCAGCCGGGCAACCCGCTGGATCGGCATGACGCGTGGCGGCAGTGCGAATGTCCCAAATGCGGCGAAAGCGGTGTGCGGGAAACCGACACGATGGACACGTTTGTGGACAGTTCTTGGTACTACGCGCGCTTCACGGCGCCCCGGGCTGACACACCAACTGACCCGCAGGAAGCCGCCTACTGGATGAATGTCGACCAGTATATCGGCGGGGTGGAACACGCGATCCTGCACTTGCTCTATTCGCGCTTTTTTGCCCGCGCGATGCAAATCACCGGGCACCTGCCGGAAAGCGCGATTGAACCCTTTGATGCGCTCTTCACCCAAGGCATGGTCACCCACGCCATCTATGAAAACGCCGAACGCAAAGCCGAGGGCGGCCGCCCGATCTATCACTACCCCGAAGAGGTGGAGGAAAAAGGCGGCGACGTGATCGTGCGGGAAACGCGGGAACGGGTGAAGGTGATCCCATCGGCCAAGATGTCCAAGTCGAAAAACAACGTGGTCGACCCGGTCAACATTATCGCTGAATTCGGCGCTGATACCGCGCGCTGGTTCGTGCTGTCGGACAGCCCGCCGGAACGCGATGTGGAATGGACGGCCGCCGGGGCGGAGGCCGCGCACAAACACCTCACACGCGTGCACCGCATCGTGTCCGATATCGCCGGCAATGACGAGGCAGCCTCACCCGAGGCGGACGAGACGCTGCTGAAGGAGATGCACAAGACCATCCATGATGTGACGGGCGGTGTGGAAAGCTTTGGCTTTAACGCGGCCATCGCCAAGCTTTACGCATTCTCCAACACGCTGTCGCGCGCGAAAGCAGGCAGTGCCGCCAAACGAGAAGCCGCCACGGCCTTGGTTCAGCTTATGTCCCCCATGACCCCGCATCTAAGCGAAGAACTTTGGGCGATGCTGGGTCATGACGGCCTTGTGGTCACCGCGCCTTGGCCCGTGGCCGATGCGGCGATGCTGGTCGATGACACGGTGACGATGCCCATTCAGATCAATGGCAAACGCCGCGCGGAAATCGCGGTGCCCAAAGATATGGACAAGGCAGAGGTTGAAAAAATGGCTCTGGCAGAGGATGCTGTCGTCAAGGCGCTGGACGGGGCCACGCCGAAGAAGATCATCGTCGTCCCCGGCAGGATTGTGAATGTTGTCATTTGATCGCCGCCTCTTTCTGCTCTCCGGCCTTGCCCTAACGGCGGGCTGCGGGTTCTCGCCTGCCTTTGCGCCGGGCGGGGCGGCCACGCGGTTGCAGAATTCGGTCACGCTGGATGACCCGGATGATCGTGCCGATTACCTTCTGGTGCGCCGGTTTGAAGAACGCATGGGGCCTGCCAACCCCGCCCGCTACGGTCTGTCCTATTCGGTCAGCCTTGTGGAAAGCGGGATCGCGGTGTCGTCCACCTCCATCACCACGCGTCAGAACATCCTTGGGTCGATCACCTACGCGCTGCGCGATCTGCAAACCGACAAGGTGGTCAGTTCCGGCACCGTGGACCAGTTCACCAGCTATTCCGCCGAAGACACGACCATTTCCGCGCAGACCTCCAAACAGGATGCGGAAGAGCGTTTGATGGTGATCATGACCGACCAGATGATCACCCGGCTGACCGCAGAGACATCGCAGTTGCCTGCATGAAGGCGTCAAAATGAAACTCTCCGGGCGGGACGCGCCCAGTTATTTTGCCAAGCCTGATCCGGGCCGTCCGGGCCTGTTGATCTATGGCGCGGATGCCATGCGCGTGGCCCTGCGCCGGCAGGAGGTGATTGCCGCTTTGCTGGGCCCAAAGGGCGAAGAGGAGATGCGCCTCACGCGGCTTTCCAGCGCGGAGTTGCGCAAGGACCCCGCGATGCTGGATGCCGCGATGAAAGCGCAAGGGTTCTTTCCCGGCCAGCGCGTGGCGTTCTTGGAAGAGGCCAATGACAATGTGGTGGGGTCAGTTTCTGCCGCCTTGGAGGATTGGCAGCCGGGCGACGCCGTTTTGGTGGTCACGGCAGGTGCCCTGAAACCCACATCGAAACTGCGCAAGCTGTTTGAAGGGCACAAGGGGGCCTATGCCGCCGCGATCTATGATGATCCGCCATCACGGGCAGAGATTGAAGCGGCTTTGAAAGCGTCCGGTATCGGGGAGGTCAGCAATGACGCCATGCGCGATCTCAATGCACTATCGCGCGCGCTCGACCCGGGGGATTTCCGCCAGACCATTGAAAAGATTGCCCTTTACAAGATGGGTGATCCGGAACCGCTTCAGCCTGACGACATTGCCAATTGCGCGCCTCTGTCGGTGGAGGCAGAGCTTGATGACATCCTGCACATCGTGGCAGAGGCCCGCCCGGGTGAAGTGGGTCCGGTGATGAAACGTCTGCGCGCGCAAGGGGTGCAGCCTGTGGGGCTTTGCATGGCGGCCTCCCGCCATTTCCGCGCGCTTTACACGGCGGCCTCTGACCCCGGCGGGGTCGGCAAGGGCATGGCCAGCCTGCGCCCGCCGGTCTTTGGCCCGCGCCGGGACCGGATGCAGCGTCAGGCGCAAAACTGGGGCGCGGCGCGCTTGGAAGAGGCGCTTACGATGATCACCGATACCGATCTGGCACTGCGCTCCGCCGGGCAGACGGCACCGCCCATGGCGGTTCTGGAACGTACACTGATCCGGTTGTCGATGATGCCGCGCGGCTAGGCCGGCGGCGCGCCTGCATCGGCGAACAGTTCCAACATCTGCGCCTCGGTCATTTTTGCCGTGTCTTGGGCGAAACTGTAGGCGTCAGGTTTGCGGTCGATGAAAATCTCTTCCGTCAAGGTAAAGCCGCTTTGATCATCCAGTGTGCCAAAGCCCAAATGCAGATCACCTTCATTGGGCCCGGGTGCCGTGACGCGGTAGAACAGGCTGGACCCGCATTTGCGGCAAAAGCCCCGTTCGGCCCAGTCAGAGGACTTGTAGCACTCAATTTGCTCTTCCCCCTGAAACCGAACCTGATCCTTGGTCAGGTGGACGGCCAGGTATATTCCACCCGACCATTTGCGGCACATCCCGCAATGGCAGGCCCCGACCGTGGTGGGGGCGTTTTCAATCTCATAGGTGACGGCGCCGCAAAGGCAGGATCCGGTTCTGTTCATGACAATCTCCTTTTGCGTGTGCAGGATGGCACGGAGCACTGACACGGCGTGTCAGGAGTGTCGGCTTGCCATCCCACAGGCAAAGAGGCAGCATAATTCCTGACCAAAACGAAAGGCAGACCCGCCATGCAATTGATCGGCAGCAAGAAATCCCGCGCCTTTCGCACCCTTTGGATGTTGGAAGAGTTGGGCGTGACCTATGATCACCTGCCCGCCATGCCCCACGCGCCAGAGGTGAAAGCGGTCAACCCGTCGGGCAAAATCCCCGCGCTTGTATTGGACGGTGCCGCGATCACCGATTCCACGGCGATTCTGACCTATCTGGCCGATGCCCACGGTCAGTTCACCCACCGCGCAGGGACCGCAGCGCGAGGTCTGCAGGATGCGTTGACCTGCATGATCCTTGATGAGGTGGATGGCGCGCTTTGGACCGGCGCAAAGCACAGTTTTGTTCTGCCCGAAGACCGCCGCGTGGCAGAGGTGAAGCCGACGGCGAAATGGGAATTCGAAAAGGCCCTGGCGCGCCTGGAAGAAGCGCTGACCGGGCCGTACCTGATGGGTGATGACATCATGGTGCCCGATTTCATCCTCGTGCACTGTCTGGGCTGGGCAAAGATCGCAGGCTTCCCCGAACCCGGCCCACGGGTGGAGGCCTATTTCCACCATGCCCGCGCGCGCGACGGCTACAAACGCGCCGCCGCTTTGTCTTAATGGATCACCCCGTTTGCCCTCTATGCGGTCGGCTCATTCCGCCTGATGTGCGCCAGAGCCAGCACCATTTGATCCCGAAACTGAAAGGGGGCAAAGGCGGGCCTGTCGTGCTGCTTCACCAGATTTGCCACAACGAAATCCACGCCACACTGACCGAGGCTGAACTGGCGCGCGATTACAGCACGGTTGAGGCGTTGCGGGCCCATCCACGGCTTGCCAAATTCATCCGCTGGGTGGCCAAGCGCCCGCCTGAATTCTATTCCAAAACCCCGGGCCCTAGGCGCAAGCGGTGACGTAGGGCCACAGAATTTTTCAAAAATTCTGACGCCAACGTTGGCGCGCATTTTTTTGAAAAAAATGCGAAAAATCTTTCTAAAATTTTTTGTCGCCGAGCTCAGGGAACTATCGCGGCCACCAGTTTCGAGCCTGACGCGCGGTTGGAATTGACGGCCGTATCCACCCGCCAGAATTCCAGCGCATCCTCTGGCGCTGCACGCATCAACTTGGCTGCACCATGCCCCGCTTCACCCAACCACAGCGGCCAATCGGGTTCTTGCAAGATCACAGGCATCCGGTGATGGATTTGGCTCATGGTCAGGTTCGCCCCTGTCGTCACGATCGCGCAGGTGTTCATGCCCGTGTCGCCCTTATCCCAATGCTGCCAAACCCCGGCGAAGGCCAATGGCTCGTCGCCTTTGGGGGAGATGTACCAAGGCAAGCGGTTGCCGTCTTCATCCTTGGTCCATTCATAGAACCCGGTCGCCGGGATCAGGCAGCGGCGGGTGCGGGCGGCGGCCTTGAAGGCGGGTTTTTCGGCGATGGTTTCCGCGCGCGCGTTGATCAGCAAAGGCCCATCGCTGGGCGTTTTGTACCAATGGGGCAGGAACCCCCAGCGGAATGATTGCAGCGCCCGCACGCCATCCTCTGACGTCACCACATGCACCGCGTTTGTAGGACAGATGTTGTAGTTGGGCACATCCGGCAGATCGTTTGCAGGCCGCGCCTGAAACAGTTGCGCCATCGCATCTGACGGCAAGGTGACGGCAAAACGACCGCACATGACCTACCTCAGCACCGAAGAATAAAGCAGCATGCCCCAAGGGGCGAGCTGCGCCTCAATTTTCGACCACGTGGCGCCAAAACTGAACGGGTCATGGCCTGTGACCGATGCAATCTCGGCCAGGGATCTGCGCCCGTCGATGACCGCGATCAGCTTGGCCGCAGCGCTGGGCAAGTCGACCGTTCCTTTCAACCCGTCCGATCCCAGCCCCACCTTTTGCCCTTGCTGCACGGCCTTGGCCAAGGGCGCGGCCTGAACGCCCTTCAGATGCGGGATCAGCGCGCGATTTTGACCCGTGGCAGGGCGCATATCAGAGGCGGCGGCGTATCCAGTATGCGTGCGGATCGTGCCGATCAGCCGCTCAGCCGTGGCCATGGCCTCCGCCTCGCTCATGGTCTCAGGCGGGGTGGTCCAGCGGGACAAATCGTAAAGCGCGGGCACGGTGAAACCGCTGAAGGCCCATCCGGTGCGCGTGAGCGTGTCCATCAGCGTGGTCACATCATAGGCGCGGTCCTGGGAATGAAGCAGCAGGTCGTAAAACCCGGCAGGGCCGTTTTTGTGATCATTGAGATTGGGATTGGATTTGAACGGGTGACCCTCAGGCAGCTGTTCAAACAGCGTCTGCGCCGCCTTCAGTTTTTCCGGTGGGGCGGCATCAGCGTAGAGCGCGCCAAACGCCTCTTGCAGCGGGTACACGCCGGACCGGCCATAAGGCGCATACACCATGAACCCAATGCCGCCACCCGGGGCCACAGCCGCCCGCAGGGCCGCAAACCCGGCATCCGGATCAGGCAGGTGGTGCAGCACGCCGCAGCAATCAATGTAGTCAAACGGCCCGTGCTTAGGCGCATCCAGCAAGCTGCCCGTCAGAAAGCGGATGTTTTTCAGCCCGCGTATCTTCGCCCGCGCCTCCGCCGTTTTGCGAGAGGCGGTGGACAGGTCGATATAGGTGGCCTCATAGGGTTTGCCATATTGCGTCAAAAGCGCAGTCAGTTGGATCAGCCCGTCGCCCGTGCCGCCCCCTGCCACCAGAATACGCAGCGGCTGCCGCCAATCGCGCGCGCCGCCGAAGAGGAAGTGATCAATTTCTTGCGGCAGGGACGGTGAACCGGTGATCAGGCGCTTCTTTTCGTCCTTGGGGTCGCGTTCGGGATAGGGATAGGCCTCATACTGATCTTTGACTTTGCTCATGATGGCCCCTGACGCATCCGCATTTACGGCGTTTTGGCAAATCGCTATGGATCAAGCAAGACTGGAGAGGTGCCATGACCCAGACCAACACAATCGCCATTCCCTACTATACCGGCTCTGGCCACACTAAGGTTCTGGCCCAGGCCATAGCAGACGGCGCAGGCGGGGCACGGTTGATTGACGTGGAAGAGATTTCCAAGGCCGATTGGGACGCGCTGGATGACGCCCGTGCCATCGTGTTTGGCGCGCCCACCTATATGGGCTCCTCCGCTGCGCGCTATGATCTGTTTTTGGAAGAAGCCTCGGAACGTTGGCCGGATCAGACCTGGGGCGACAAGATCGCGGCTGGCTTTACCGTGGCGACCTATCCGTCGGGGGATAAGTTTTCCACGCTGATGCGGTTTTGTGTCTATGCCGCGCAAATGGGGATGATCTGGGTGGGTCAGAAAGAGATCGGCGCACCGGTGCATCCTGACCGGGGCGCGGTGAACGCCCAAGGCAGCTGGCTTGGGCTGATGGCGATGTCTTCGCGCGATAAGGACCAGATGGTGGAGGCCGATGATCTGGCCACCGCGCGCACCTTCGGGGCGCGGATTGCGCAGGCCGTGACGCGCTGGCAGGTTTAGCGCGGGACCAGTTTGATGCGACCGTCTGTATAGGGCGTGTAGGGATTGTTTTGCGTCAGGTATTCTGAAACGAGTTCGGCCAGGTTGGGGCCGAAATCATAGGCATCGCGGGCGGTTTTGAACATGGCGTAGCCATCACCGCCGTTGCGCAGGAAATCGTTGGACGCCACAAGGTAGTCGGCGGTCAGATCAATAGGGTCCCCTGCCACGGTCAAGTCGCGGATGCGCTCCCCCGCAGGCGCGGTGAGCGCGATGGAAAAGGTGATCCCGGCCACTTGTGGGAATTTCCCATCACCATTCGTAATCCCGCTGACCCCATGTTCCAGCGCATCCAGCAGGGTTTGCCCGCTCACCCGAAAGGTCGAAAGCGTGTTTTGGAAGGGCAGTACGGTCAGCACCTCGCCCATGGTCACCTCGCCTTCGTCAATGCCAGCGCGGATGCCGCCGCCATTCATGATAGCAACCTGCACGCCCTGATTTGCCACGCGCGCCAGCATGGCATCGGCCACCAGAGTGCCCATCTGGCATTCGCTTGTTCGGCAATCAATCGTGCCTGCGTTGATGGCTGTTGTCGCCTCCGCCACCACGCGGCGGCGCAATTCATCGAGAGGGATTGCCGCCTCTGTAATGCGGGCTTTAACACCGGGTTCTTCGACAATGGCGGCATCCATCAGATGCGGATCACCCGTGGCAGAGAGCAGCTTTCCTGTGTCGTCAAACACCACCTCCAACCGGCCGAGGAATTTGCCAAAGGCATAGGCCTGCACCACGGCCACATCGCCCACCATGGTGGGGTAGGGGCCCACGGCGGATGCGTCATCATTGGCCAGATAGGTGTTGGTGTGCCCACCCACGATCACATCAACGCCGGTGACCGCGCGGGCAATTTCGAGATCCTTGAGGTAGCCCGTGTGGCTGAGCAGAATGATCTTGGTGATCCCGTCGGCGGTCAGGCGATCCACCTCCGTCTGCACGGCGGGGATGGCTTCATGAAAATGCACGTGATCACCGGGTGACGAACTCTGATGCGTGTCTTCGGGTGTGATGCCGATGATGCCGATCTTTTCGCCGCTGCGTTCAATCACGGTGGATTTCTGGATCTTGCCCGCCAAATGCGGGTCGGCGTCCACATGGGCGTTGGACATAAGCACCGGGAAGGTCACCGTGTCGATAAAGCCTGCCAGCACCTCAGGCCCGTCATCGAATTCATGATTGCCCACCGTCATCGCGTCATAGCGCATGCGGTTCATCATTTCAGCCGCCAGCTGGCCTTTGTAGTAGGTGTAAAAAATCGTGCCTTGGAACTGATCGCCCGCGTCCAGTAGAACCGGGTTTTCGGCCCGCGCGCGTTCCGCCTCAATCGCAGTGGCCAACCGCGCGGACCCGCCAAAGCACTCCCCGGCGTCGTTGTCTTCTGCCGCGCATGTGCTGTCAAACCGGCTGATCGGTTCAAACCGGGCGTGGAAATCATTGGTGTGCAAAATCGTGAGCGTGAACTCCGCCAAGGCTGGGCTGGCCATGAAAATGGCGCAGAGAAGGGGAAGAATGCGTTTCATAAAAATCTCATCAATTGGCGCGTGGGGTTAGGATGCACCTATCTCGCCCTCAAACCAAGCCCTGCAGGTTTTGCACCTGCGGGATTTGAGTATTTGTGGGCCAGAAAGAAGCCCGAACGCGCCCCACCTTCTTTTGGGCCATAAATACTCAATCCGGTGTTTGGCCCCGGTAAGATGAGGGGTCGGGGCGCGCGACACCCGCCTTCGCGCTTGACCGCGCCGGGGTGGCGGGGCATCACGCGACCATGTTGATCCTCAAGATTTTTCGCCAAGAGGAATGGCGCGCCTTTCGGCAGGCCGGTGTCACCCAAGGCGCGCCGATTGACCTTTCAGATGGGTTCATTCACTTCTCCACGCCCCAGCAAGCGGCTGAGACCGCCGCGCTGCATTTTGCCGGTGAAAAGGGTCTGATGCTGCTGGCCGTGGATGCAAGTAGCGTCGGCGATGCGCTTAAATGGGAAGTGTCGCGCGGGGGCGCGGAGTTTCCCCATCTTTTCCGCGAATTGCGCCTGCAGGATCTGGAGCGGGTGGAGCCGTTGCCCCTCATTGCCGGGCGGCATCGCTTCCCCGAAGACCTGATCGGGCATGTCGATCCTAGCCGCGTGCAGTTTGACCTCTTCAAAACTCTCGATCGCGACCACCCTATTGAGATGTTTAACCTTGTGAAGCTGCGGGGTGAGGCCGCCTACCCCGACGGTCATGCGCTGGCGGGGCAGGGCACCAGCGGGGCGGAGGCCTATCGCCGCTACGGCGAACATGCCGCGCCGATTGTGGCGCGGATTGGCGCCAGCATTGTGTGGCGCCGTGCGTTTGAGGCGACGTTGATCGGCCCGGCGGGGGAAGCATGGGATCATGCCTTCATCGCGCGCTATCCCACAGCGCACGCGTTTCTGGAGATGATCAGCGATCCGGCCTACGCGGACGCGGTTGTGCATCGTCAGGCGGCGGTTGAAACATCGCGTCTGATCCGCTGCAAACCATCGCAGCCGGGGGTCAGTTTCGGATGAGTTGGGTGGAACAGGCAGGGCTGCCGCTTTTGCGCATGTTTGACCCCGAGCGCGCCCACGGGCTTGCCCTGCGCGCGCTCAACACCGGGCTTGCGCCGATGCCGGGGCCGGTGACGTCTCCCCGGTTGAAAACGCAGGTGGCGGGGCTTTCGCTGCCCAATCCCATCGGGCTGGCCGCGGGGTTTGACAAAAACGCCGAAGCGCTGGGGCCCCTGTCGCGCGCCGGGTTTGGGTTCCTGGAGGTGGGCGCCATCACGCCCCGCCCGCAGGAGGGCAACCCCCGCCCCCGGCTTTTCCGGCTGTCAGAAGACCACGCAGTGATCAACCGGTTCGGGTTCAACAATCAGGGCATGGAGGCCGCGGAACGGCGTCTGTCCAACCGCCCCGCTGACGCGGTGATCGGGCTTAATCTGGGAGCTAATAAAGACAGCGCAGATCGCGCCGATGATTTTGCGCGCGTGCTGACCTATTGCGGGGCGCATCTGGATTTTGCCACGGTGAATGTATCCAGCCCCAACACTGAAAAGCTGCGCGATTTGCAAGGGGCGGAGGCGCTGTCAAAGCTGCTGGATGGGGTCATGGCTGCGCGAGCATCGCTTGCCCGACCGATCCCTGTGTTCCTGAAAATCGCGCCGGATCTGACGGATACGGAGATCAATGAGATTGCCGCCGTTGCCATGGGCGCAGGGTTGCACGGGATCATCGCCACCAACACCACCTTGTCGCGCGACGGGCTGAAGAATCGGCATCGCGACGAAAAAGGCGGGCTGTCTGGGCGGCCCTTGATGCAGAAATCCACCCGGGTCCTGGCCCGTCTGGCGGTGGAGACGGGCGGACATATCCCACTCATTGGCGTGGGCGGGGTCAGTTCCGCACAAGATGCCATGACCAAGATCTGCGCCGGGGCCAGCGCGGTGCAGCTTTATTCGGCCATGGTCTATGAAGGGGTCTCATTGGCCCCGCGCATTGCCCTTGGTCTTGACCGATTGCTGGAAGAGCACGGGTTTGCAAACGTGGCAGATGCCGTGGGCGTGGACGCACAGACCTGGGCGGCGTGACCCATGTCGCGCAAAGGCCAGCCACGCCCCTCTTGAAGCGCGGCCCACATCGGGCCTAAATCGCCGACACGCTAAGGGAGGCGCGGTATGGCACAGGTGGCGCGAAAGGGCTGGTTTGACGCAATTGTGGTCGATCTTTTTCGGCAGATGCGCTGGTCCTTCCTGCCGCCGCTCATGGTGTATTTCGCCTTCGGGTTCACCGGCCTCACCGCGATCGTGGGCACGTTTTTCGTCAAGGAATACCTAGATCTGTCGCCTGCCTATCTGGCCGGTCTCGCGTTTTGGGCGGGCATCCCCTGGGCGCTGAAGATGCCGCTGGGGCATCTGGTGGATATCATCTGGAAATGGAAATGGGTGCTTGTCTGGCTGGGTGCGGGTTTGGTCGGGGTGAGCGTTGGGATCATGTACCTGGTGCTGTCGGCGCCTGACATGATGACCGCCGTGATGCCGCTGGCCAGTTGGTATGTCACCAGCATCATCATCGCGCCCTGCGGTTTGGTGATCCAGGATGCCGTGGCCGACGCCATGTCGGTGGAGGCCGTGCCCAAGGTCGATGCCGCCGGTCAGCCCATACCGGAGGCGGACGAAAAGGCGATGCATGTGACCATGCAGATGCTGGGGCGGTTTGCGCTGATCACCGGTACGCTGGCCGTGGCGCTTCTAAACATCGTGATGTTTGCAGGCATTGAGGATTTGACCCAGCCCGAAAAGGCGGAGATCTATGCGTCGATCTACATGGCCGCGCTGATTATCCCGGTGATCTCCGTCTCTGGAGTGGTTCTGGGCGGGGTGCAAAAGCGCAGCGCACGGATGCGTCTCATGCAGGCGGGCCTGAGCGCGCAAGAGGCGTGGGATGCCACCGAGGTGCGGCAGGAAAAGACGCAAGTGAACCCGTGGTATTTCATCGGCGGCGGGGCTTTCGTGGTGCTGACCCTGATCATCGGGCTGGGACAGATGCCCATGGGCCAAGAGATCATCTTTGCAGGGTCCATGACCATCGTTCTCTTGCTAATGCGCCAGTTGATGAAGGCGTTGCCAAAGGCGCAGGCGCGCATGCTGATGGGCACAGCCGTGATCATTTTTGCCTTCCGCGCCACGCCCCTGCCGGGGGAAGGGCTGACATGGTTCAACATCGATATCCTGGGTTTTGATCAGCAGTTCCTCTCGGTGCTGTCACTGATCACCGCGGTGCTGACCCTGACCGCGATGCTGCTGTTGCGGCCGGTGATTGCGCGCAAATCCATTGTGTATGTGATTGTCGTGCTGACCTTGGCAGCCGGTGTTCTGTCGCTGCCCAATCTGGGGCTTTATTACGGCGTGCACCACTGGACGGCGTCTGTCACCGCCGGGATCGTGGATGCGCGGTTCATTGCGGTGCTTGATACGGCGGTCGAAAGCCCGCTGACACAGATCGCGATGATCCCGATGTTGGCCTGGATTGCGCGCAATGCGCCCGGGCACCTCAAGGCCACGTTTTTTGCCGTCATGGCGTCTTTCACGAATCTGGCGATTTCAGCGGCCAATCTGGGCACGAAATACCTCAACCAGATTTTCACCGTGACACGCGAGGTGCGCAATGGGGAAACAGGCGCCATTCAAACCGCTGCGAACTATGCCGAACTGGGCGTGCTGTTGATCACGGTCGCGGTGCTGACGGTCGGCATCCCGCTTTTGGTGGTCTGGATGGTCCAACGCAGCCCGTTGCGCACGACGGAGTAGCGGGTCGTGGTTTAAAAGAGTGCGATCTGCCCTTGCGCCTGCCGCGTGGGTCTTAATACTCACCCCCACATGCGGCGCGTCATCTCCATATCCCTGACCTGGCTTTGGGCCTTGTGTGTGCCCGCGCTGGCCGATGGCGTGACCATCTTTGCTGCGGCGTCGCTAAAAACCGCGCTGGATGAGGTGACGGAAGGCCAAGACGTGACCGTGTCTTACGCCGCATCCTCCACACTCGCCCGTCAGATTGAACTGGGTGCGCCTGCCGATATTGTCATTCTGGCCAACACCGCGTGGATGGATCATCTGGACAGCAAAGAAGTGCTTGCCCCCGACACACGTCATAATCTTCTAGGCAATGAACTGGTCCTCGTGGCGTCCATCGACATGATGTTCATCATGGTCGTGGGCCGCACCGTGGATGAGATCATCGGCACAGACCGCATCGCCACCGCTTTGGTTGAGGCCGTGCCGGCGGGCATTTACGCAAAGCAAGCACTCACGTCGCTGGGCATCTGGAACGCGCTGTCCCGGCAGATCGTGCAAACCGACAATGTGCGTGCTGCGTTGCGCCTTGTTGCTCTGGGGGAGGTGCCGTTTGGCATTGTCTACGCCTCTGACGCGGTGGCGGAGCCGCGCGTGCAGGTGGTCCACCGCTTTGATCCGGCGCGCCATGATCCGATCACTTTCCCGATGGCCATTGTCGCGGGTGCGGACACGCCGGAGGTGCGCGCGGTCTGGTCGCATATCCAAAGCCTTACGGCCCGCGCCGTTTTCGAAGCGCAAGGGTTTGTCGCCCTTGAGGGCGCGCAATGACCGATTGGCTTGGCCCGGCAGAATGGCAAGCGGTTGCCCTGTCCCTCAAAGTCTCGCTTTGGGCAACACTGCTGAGCTTGCCCTTGGGCATCTTCACGGCCCACGCGCTGGCCCGCTGGCAGTTTCCGGGAAAAACCGTCGTGAACGGACTGGTTCATCTGCCCTTGGTCCTGCCGCCCGTGGTGACGGGCTATTTGCTGCTGCTGGCCTTTGGATCGAACACCGCGTTGGGTGGTTTCATGGAAAGCATCGGCCTGCCGCTTGCCTTCCGTTGGACAGGGGCCGCGCTGGCGGCGGCGGTCATGGCATTTCCCTTGATGGTGCGCGCGATCCGGCTGTCCATCGAAGCGGTTGATCCGGGGTTGGAGGAAGCCGCCGCCACGCTGGGCGCATCCCGGATGTGGGTCTTTGCCACGATCACTCTGCCGCTGATCCTGCCGGGTGTTCTGGCGGGCAGCATTCTCGCCTTCGCCAAGGCCATGGGCGAATTCGGCGCGACGATCACATTTGTTGCCAACATTCCGGGCCAGACCCAAACGCTTCCTTCTGCCGTCTATGCCTTCCTGCAAGTGCCGGGCGGTGAAAGCGCGGCGGGGCGGCTTGTGATCGTGGCCATCATCATCGCCATGGGCGCGCTGATCCTGTCTGAATGGCTGGCCCGGCGCGTGGCCAAGCGGGTGGGCGGGCCATGACGCTTTCGGTCAAACTGTCCCACGCCTATCCGGGTTTTGACCTGGACATCGCGTTTGATGCACCGCCGGGTGTGACCGTCCTGTTCGGGCCATCAGGCTCCGGCAAAACCAGCGTGATGCGCGCGGTGTCGGGGCTGTTTCAGCCTGATCGCGCGCAGATCACCTTGGGTGGTGAAGCGCTTACCGGGGTCCCCCCCCACAAGCGCCGCATCGGCTACATCTTTCAGGATGCGCGGCTTTTCCCGCACAAAACCGTCCATCAAAACCTGACCTATGGCGCGCGCTTTGCGCCTTCGGGCAATGGCCCGTCGGAAGAGCGGATCATAAAGATGCTGGGCCTTGGTCACTTGCTGGGCCGCCGCCCGGCCAACCTGTCGGGTGGGGAAACACAGCGCGTCGCCATCGGTCGCGCGCTCCTGTCCCGCCCACGCCTCATTCTGGCTGATGAACCGCTCGCCTCCCTCGATGAGGCGCGCAAGTCGGAAATCCTGCCGTATTTCGAACGCCTGGCGGAGGAGGTCGACACGCCTGTGCTCTATGTGACCCATTCGGTCACGGAACTGGCCCGGCTGGCCGCCCATGTCGTGGTGCTGGACAAAGGCCGCGTGGTCCGGTCTGGCCCGGTGAGCGAGGTGCTGAGCGATCCACAGGGCTTGGGCGACAGCATCCGCGCCATGGGGTCACTGCTGCGCGCCAAGATTGCCCGCCACCACGATGACGGGTTGACCGAACTGGATGCATGCGGCACGCCGCTTTTCCTCCCGCGGCTTGACCGCGCGGTGGGGGAGCTTGTTCGCCTGCGTGTCGCGGCCCATGATGTGATCTTGTCCCGCACCCGGCCCGCGGGCCTCTCCGCGCTCAATATCCTGCCCGGTCAGGTGCTTTCCATCCGCGCGCGCGATGGGGCGGGGACGCTTGTGTCCCTTGAAACGGCTGCAGGCACATGCCTTGCCCACATCACGGCGCGGTCGGCCAAAGCGCTTGATCTTGTCTCCGGTGTGGCCTGTTATGCGATCATCAAAACTGTCTCTATCGCGCCGGATGATATCGGAGGCACGTCGCGGGCCTGAGAAGACACCCTGGTCAAAAGCGGAGCATTTACTTCTTCAGAAGCTGCAGCGCCTCTGCCAGATCAATCGCCCCATCGTACAACGCGCGCCCTGAGATTGCGCCATCAAGTGCAGCGTCGCAGTCTTTCAGAGCCTGAAGGTCAGCCAAGCTCGACACACCGCCAGAGGCAATGACGGGGATCGACACTGCGCGGGCCAAGGCGGCAGTGGCATCTACATTGGGGCCTTGCATGGCGCCGTCGCGATTGATGTCTGTGTAGATAATGGCCGCCACGCCCGCATCCTCGAAGGATCGCGCCAAATCTGTGGCGTCCACATCCGTCTCTTCCGCCCAGCCCCGCGTGGCCACGCGGCCCCCGCGCGCGTCGATGCCTACGGCGACCTGACCAGGAAAGGTGCGCGCCGCTTCGCGCACGAGATCGGGGTTTTCCACCGCCACTGTGCCCAGGATCACTCGGGCCAGACCTTTGGACAGCCAGCGTTCAATTGTTGCCATATCGCGGATCCCGCCACCCAGTTGGGCCGGCACCTGCGTGCGCGACAAGATCGCCTCCACCGCCGCGCCATTCACAGGCTCCCCCGCGAAAGCACCATTGAGATCAACAAGATGCAGCCATTCGCACCCTGCCTCCACAAAGGCCATGGCCTGCGCTGCCGGGTCATCGTTGAAGACGGTGACCTTCTCCATATCCCCTTTCAAAAGGCGCACGGCCTGCCTGTCCTTGAGGTCGATCGCGGGGTAGAGAATCATGCCGGCCACTTTCCTGATATCGGTCGCGGGCCGTGTCGCATGACGCTACGGCATTTGCAACGCGACCCCTAAAACACGACCCAACGTCATTCTTGATCGGCACGCGAAGTCGCGCCACGGTGCATCCAGTTTTTCGGGAGGAAGAGAATGAAGAAGATTTTTGCAGCGGCCTTGGCGCTGATGTTCAGCACGGGTGCGGGTTTTGCAGATCCGGCCGCGGGCCTGTGGCGCAGTGAGCCCAGCGAAACCGGCAGCGTCCTGCATGTCCGCGTGACACCATGCGGCGCAGACGTCTGCGGCGTGATCCAGAAGGCCGTGGACAAGAACGGTCAAACGGTCGCCAATTATGAGCATCAAGGCAAAACCATGATCTGGGGCATGAAGCCCAAGGGCAACGGCGCCTATGATGGCGGCCGGATCTGGGCAGCAGACACGGAAAAGACCTACAAATCCAAGATGCAATTGCTGAGCGCCAACCAGATGAAAGTGGAAGGCTGCATCATCGGCATTTGCCGCGGTCAGACCTGGGTGCGTTTGAAGTAAGCACGCGCCAAGCATTGCGTTTGCAAAAGCCCCTGAGCCCGCGTGCCCGGGGGCTCTTTTTATGCGTTGAAGATCCATAAATCTCTGGAACACAAAGAGAACATTCGCTTTCCTTGATCCGCGCTCTGCGCTATGTTTTGCGGAAATGAGCAGTTTTGACGATAGCGACGTTTTCGAGGGCGCGTCCCTTGCCGCGCGGGCCATGGCCGCGCGGCCTCAGCCTTATCTCGATGGCCTGAACCCGGCGCAGCGGGAGGCTGTTGAAGCGCTCGATGGCCCTGTCCTCATGCTCGCAGGCGCGGGCACGGGCAAGACCAAGGCGCTGACCACGCGCTTGGTGCATCTTCTGAACACGGGCACGGCGCGACCCAATGAAATCCTCGCTGTGACCTTCACCAACAAGGCCGCGCGGGAAATGAAGAACCGCGTGGGCGGGATGCTGGGTGAGGCGGTGGAAGGGATGCCGTGGCTGGGCACGTTCCATTCGATCTGCGTGAAGCTGCTGCGCCGCCATGCCGAACTGGTCGACCTGAAATCGAACTTCACGATTTTGGACACCGACGATCAGCTGCGGCTGCTCAAGCAATTGG
The DNA here is from genome assembly GCA_038532355.1 of Pseudomonadota bacterium. Lineage (GTDB taxonomy): Bacteria > Pseudomonadota > Alphaproteobacteria > Rhodobacterales > Rhodobacteraceae > Roseovarius. Next base: position 66,156 of record JBCBAT010000015.1, read on the forward strand.
TGCAAGCCGCGAATATCGACGACAAACGCTGGCCCGCGCGGATGTTGATGGGGATCATCGACAATTGGAAAAACCGCGCTTGGACGCCAGAGAATGTACCCGCGGCGGAGGCGGCGGCCTATGATGGCAAAGGGCCCGCGCTTTATACGCAGTATCAGGCGCGGATGAAGGAACTGAACGCTGTCGATTTCGGCGATTTGCTGCTGCACATGGTTACGATTTTCCAGACTCATGAGGATGTTCTGGCGCAGTATCAACGCTGGTTCCGCTACATCCTCGTCGACGAATATCAGGACACGAACGTCGCCCAGTACATGTGGCTGCGGCTGCTGGCAGGTGGGCACAAGAACATCTGTTGCGTAGGCGATGATGACCAATCGATCTACGGCTGGCGCGGGGCCGAGGTGGGCAATATCCTGCGCTTTGAGAAGGATTTTCCGGGCGCGACGGTGGTGCGGCTGGAACAAAACTACCGCTCCACCCCGCATATTCTGGCCGCCGCGTCAGGCGTGATTGCTGGCAACAAAGGGCGTCTTGGCAAAGAGCTTTGGACCGATACCCAAGAAGGCGAAAAGGTTCGCCTGATCGGTCATTGGGATGGTGAGGAAGAGGCCCGCTGGATCGGCGAAGAGATTGAGAGCATGCAGCGCGGGACGCGGGGCTGGGATCCTTACACGCTCGAAGACATGGCCATCCTTGTCCGCGCCTCCCACCAGATGCGCGCCTTTGAAGATCGGTTTTTGACCATTGGCTTGCCTTACCGCGTCATTGGCGGCCCGCGGTTTTATGAGCGGATGGAGATCCGCGATGCCATGGCCTATTTCCGGCTGGTGGTCAGCCCGTCGGATGATCTGGCCTTTGAGCGGATTGTGAATACGCCCAAGCGCGGATTGGGCGACAAGGCGCAGCAGAAAATTCAGGTGACAGCGCGTGCGCATGGCGTATCGCTCCTCGAAGGGGCGGCGATATTGCTGGAAGAAAAGGGCTTGGGTGGCAAAGGGGCCAGCGAGTTGAAGCTGTTGATCGAAGGCCTGCGACGCTGGGGCCGGATGGCGGGTGATCCGACCATGAGCCATATGGAACTGGCCGAGGTGGTGCTGGATGAAAGCGGCTACACCGGCATGTGGCAAAACGACAAGACACCCGAGGCACCCGGACGGCTTGAGAACCTCAAGGAACTCGTGAAAGCGCTGGAACAGTTTGAGAACCTGCAAGGCTTCCTCGAACATGTCAGCCTGATCATGGACAACGAAAGTGAGGAGGCCGAAGAGAAGGTCTCCATCATGACGCTGCACGCCGCCAAGGGGTTGGAGTTTCCCGCAGTCTTCCTTCCGGGTTGGGAGGATGGGCTGTTCCCCTCGCAACGCAGCATGGATGAAAGTGGCGTGAAGGGCCTCGAGGAGGAACGCCGCCTGGCCTATGTCGGCATCACCCGGGCTGAAGAGAATTGCACGATTTCCTTTGCAGGAAATCGGCGCGTCTATGGGCAATGGCAAAGCCAGATGCCGTCGCGGTTCATTGATGAATTGCCCGAGGATCATGTGGAGGTGCTGACGCCGCCCGGTCTTTATGGTGGTGGGTATGGCGCGGCCGGGATGAGCGGCTTTGACAGCGGGATCGAGGCGCGCGCGGCGGCGGCGGACGGGTATAATTCGCCCGGCTGGAAACGGCTTCAGGCGCGCGCCGGTCAGCGGCCGGTGGTGCAGCCCAAGGAAAGCAAATCCAGCGTGATTGACGCCCAAGCCGTCAGCAGCCACACGGTGGGCGAACGCGTCTTCCATCAGAAATTTGGCTATGGTGAGATCACGGGGATCGAAGGCGACAAGCTGGAGATTGCGTTTGACAAGGCGGGCACCAAGCATGTGGTGTCACGATTTGTCAGTGGAAGCGACGATATTCCCTTCTGACCGCAAGGCCCGCAGATCAGGAGGAACCCATGGCGACGCCATCCCGCAAACTGGCTAAAACCCACCGCGCTTTTATTGAACGCCAGCCCATGTTTTTCGTCGCAACAGCCGATCGGGAAGGGCGTGTGAACCTGTCGCCTAAGGGCCTTGATACCTTGCGGGTGATGGACGCAAACCGGATCATTTGGCTGTCTCTTAGCGGCAGTGGCAATGAAACGGCCGCCCATGTGCAGGCGACAGGGCGCATGACGTTGATGTTTTGCGCCTTTGACGGGGCGGCGCAAATCCTGCGCGCCTATGGGCAAGCGAAGGTCTATCACCCGCGTGATCCGGAATGGGACGGGTTGATCGGGATGTTTCCGACACTTGCAGGCAGTCGGCAGATATTCGATTTGGAGATTGACATGGTGATGACATCCTGCGGCACCGGTGTGCCGCTGATGCGCTTTGAGAAAAGCCGCGGGGAGGAGGAGTTGGAGCCGTTCTATGCCGAGATGGGACCGGACGGCGTACAGGATTACTGGCGGCGTAAGAACCTTGAGACTGTGGATGGAACCCCCACAGGGATTTTTGGCGACTAACAGGGGACCGAATTTCTTTGAAAAATTCGCCGCCAACGCTGGTGCGCATTTTCTTTAAAAGAAAATGCCCCAGAAAATTTGTAATTTTCTGGCCACCGACGTTGGCGAACATTCTTTCAAAGAATGTTTCTGGCACAACGTCAGGCAGTTCAAGCGATCCTGATCAGTAATCCCGCTCAAAGAAAATGCCGACGCCGGTATTGCCGTCATTGCCTGCACTGCCCTTCACGGTCAGCGATGGGCTCAGATCGATATTGAGGTTGATCTCATCATTGCCTTCGCTGTCGGCCACGATTTCTGAATAGATGTTGTCAGAGATATAGGCCCCGGCGCTGAACTGCGTCGCGCCATCATCGGTGGTGGTCACATCGAAATCCGCCAGCCCCAATTGATCGCGCAGACGCCCCTGCAACCCGCCGCTGCCCCGGCCCGACAGGGTGGCCACTGCGCTGACCAATTGCGCCGCTTGCAGCGCGGACATGTCAGAGAAATCCCGCCCGAACAGCAGTTGTGCCAGCACCTCTTCCTGCGGCAATTCAGGGGCGGACGTGAAGCTGATATTGGGTTCGCTGGCCAGCCCTTCGAGGATGATATTGATGGTGTATTCGTTGCTTGTGGTCTGGGCGACAAAGCGCAGATACGGGTCCAGCGCGCCGCGCAGATCTATCAGCCCCTCCGTCAGGTCAAGTCGTTTGGTCAGCACATCGATACGCCCACGGATCAGCTCAAACACCCCGCTGGCCGCAACATTGGCCGTGGTGCCGCCCAGGCGCACCTGACCACCCAATTCGGCGTCGAGCCCGCGCCCGCGCACAAATATCTGAGACGGCGCGCTGATGGTCAGGTCCAGTGGAAAGCCCCGCCGGGGGCCTGCGCGGCCCGTGTCTATCAGCCCTGCGCGCGCCCGCGTCCGGCGCACATCTGACGGCTCCCCTATGTGGCGGATGCCATCAGGGGCCCCTGCTGCTGTTGCGCCGCCCGATGGCACGCGCAGCTCTGTCCGGCCCAGGGCAATCGCGCCGCCAATGCGGGCGCCGCCCGTCAAAGGGCCGGTGACCGTTACGGTGCCATTGACAGATGTTTCATAAAGTGACGGATCGCGCAGCCCCAGCGCCGACAGCGCGACATTGAGGTTCGCATTGAAAGGCGCGGCCAGCGTGACAGGCCCCGTAACTCGAAACTGTCCTCCATTGCCCAAAGACCCGGTGATGTCGGGCACCGCCTGCCCGCCAGATAGGTTCACCGATCCACCCAGTCCGGTCACCGCAAGATTGGCGGTGGGCACGGCCACGCGGGCGTCACGGAAACTGGCCTGCCCAGACAGTGATGACAGGTCAGGTGCCCCTGCCATCCGAAGGTCAAAGGTCAGCGGGCCGGTGATCGCGTTGGGGGCGATGAAGCTGTTGGCGAGGGCCAGCGGCGCATTGCCGCGAATGGCGAGGTCAAGCTGTTGGCCCAGCTGCTGCACCTGTCCGATGATCGTTGCGGCCACGCCGGAAGGGCCGTCAAAAGCCAGATCGACATCGACGGTTTCGCCCCGTGCATCGCGGGGGGAGATGGTGCCGCTTAGGCTTGCAGGCCCGGTGATACCGGGGGCCACAAGCCCCAGATTGGCAAGGCGGGTATCAATCGAAATCGGCGCGTCCTGTGCAGATGCGTTGGCCGATGCGGTCAGGTTTTGGGTGATCAGGGACAGCGTTTCGACGAAAGGAATGCCATCGCCATAGGCAAGTTGCGCATCCAGATCGACGTCACCGCCTGTGATGCTATCAACTTGCGCCACACCGGTGCGCAACCCCTCCGCCAGAAGGGCAATGGTGCCATCCACGGTCAAATCCCGAAGGGATCCCCGCCCAGTTACATCCAGATCAACCGTTCCGGCCAGTGGACGGTCCAGCAGGTCTGCCAGCCGCCCGATATCTTGCGCCTCAAGTGAGAGCGTCCCGTCAGCGGGCAGGCGATCATCGCCGGTGTTGAGCGTGCCTTGCGCCTCAACGTCTGCATCCAGGGCTGTCAGCGTCAGGCGCTTGACGTCGAGCGCGCCATTCGCCTGCCATGTCACATCGCTTGCCACCTGCGCCGGTCCGGACAGTTTGGGCTCCACCAAGGACAGATCGGCCAAGCGGGCAGACAAGGTGCCCGCCCCTGTCTGGCCGTTCAACTGGCCACTGATATCGGCAGTCACGGCATCATTGCGCAGTGAAAATGCTTCGATATAGGCGCCTGTTTCATCCCGACGCGCGGCCACATCGAGGGCAGAAGCCCCACGCAACAGCGGATCAAGCCGCTCTTCACCGACCTGCAAATCGCGGGTGGCCGCGTTCAGCGTGATGTCAAACGCACCGCTGAGCGGCGTGCCGCTGCCCGTGACATCCAGCTCTGCTGCACCCGACAATGGCCGCATCGCGATGGCTGCGAAACGGGACAGATCGCCCGCAGAGAGCGCCGCCGTCCCTTCGATGGGAAACCCGTCTGCCAGCCCGTCGATCTGGCCCGCGGCCTCCAGCACCACATCGTCGCTGCGGATGTCCAGCCGAGAGATGTCGATGGGCACGCCGTCGGTCCATTGAAGGGTCACGCGACCTTGGGGCGCGTCACCAATAGCCACGGCCAGGCGCGGGTCCCTGTGATCCAGACCGCGCGTGGTGAAGGTCATGTCGGCTGACACCGATGGTTTTGCCCCGGCGGTGATCTGACCCGTACCGCCGACCTCAGCCCGTTCCACGGTCAATCCATCCCGATCAAGGCCCATGACCGCGATATCGGCAGACCATGCATCGCCCTCATCCGCGTCAAACTGTGCCGTGATCGTTGCGTCATCCACCATCACCGGCGGCGAAACGGTGGGCAGGCGTACGGGGCCATCGCCACTGATGCGCCCGTCAAGGGCAAAGCGTGTGGGCAGCCCGCCAGGATCCAGCGCCAGATCACCCGACAAGGTCAAAGCCCCGGTTTGAACATCCAATTGGTCCAAAACCACACCGTCCGAGCCGGTTGTCCCGTTAAGGCGCAGGGCAACCGTGTCTCCGAAGAATTCATGCAGGTCCGCTGCCAAAAGAGGGCGCAGATCGCCGTCCAAATCGGCCGTAAACCTATGGCCTGTCACGCTGGCATCGCCCAAAGCGATCGCGGAAATCCCCACTGTGCCGCCCAACCGCTCCGCCCCGTCGGAGGACAGCGCAATCATCGCTGTAAAGTCAGACAGCGGTGCCTCCCCGGTCACCGTCAGCCCAAGGGCCGGCTCGCCCGGTATATTGGCAGCGCGGGACACAAGACCACCCGCTGCCTCTTCGAAATTCAGATCAATCTTGAGGTCCTGCGTGGCGTTGGCAAACGCGGCTTCCAGTGTCAGGCGATCATCCCGATCAGTCCGCTCCACGGCCAGATCCACATCAGCCGCGCCGTCAATCAGGGACATGCGGCCAAGCACGGACAGGGTCGCGGCCTCACCCAAGATTGCCTCACCCAGCACCACCTGATCCGCGCGCAATTCACCAAGTTCGATGGACACGGGCAATTCAGGCAGGGAGAAAGGCTGTGCTTCGGCATCTTCCGGCGCGGGCGGGGGCGGGTCGCTTTCTGGGATGCGGGTCAGCTCAATGCGCCCGGCGGTCAGTTCTTCCACCTCCAGCCGTCCACGCAAGAGAGCAGAGCGGGACCAGATAAGGGAGGCATCCTCCAATGTCAGCCACACGCCATCGTCATCGGCAATCGTCAGTTGTTCCATCGTGGCGTTGGAGGACAGCGCGCCACTGAACCCGATCACCCGCACATCGCGGCTGGTGCCCGACAGTGCATCCTGGATAAGCCCTTCGATGTAAGATGGGTCATCCTCCTGCGCGGGCAGGGGCGCGGCGGTCGTGATGGCCAGCGCGGATATCAGCATCAGACGGCGCATCAAAAGGCCTGCCCGATGCCCACGTAAAGTTCGAAATTCTCACCTGCATTGCTGCCGATGGGGGTGGCCAGATCCACGCGAATGGGGCCGATCCCGGTGTCATAGCGCACGCCAAACCCCGCGCCTGCGTGATCATCTGTGAACCCGTCAAAGAAGCTGCCTTCGCCGATCAAAGCGTAATCAACAAAGCCCACCGCGCCCCATGGCCCGGTGATGTTGGCGCGCAGCTCTGCCGAGATGGCCGCGAAAGATCGCCCGCCTGTCTGCAAGGTAGGGGAGACCGGCACGCCCAGCGATTGGTAATCCTGCCCGCGCACCGTGCCTGCGCCGCCGGAAAAGAACAACATGCCCGGCGGCACTTCAGAGGCCCGCGCGCCGGACACCGATCCGATCTGCCCGCGCGTGGCAAAGACGAAGCGGTCATTTTCGCCAAAGCCCAGGTAGTTGCGCAGATCCAGAAACACCCGCGCCCCTGCCGCATCATTGTCGAGCCCCACAAAGGGTGTCAGTTCCAGTTCGGCAAACACACCTTCGGTGGCGTTGAGCGGCACGTCGCGGTTGTCAAATGTCAGCTTGCCGGGCAGCAGGATATGTTCCAATTGACGCGACCCAAACGCGTCATCAATGTCGGAAAACTGGTAACCGATCCCGATCCGGCCGCTCAATTCATCCGAAAAGATATGCCGCACCCCGGCACCCAGTTGAATGGATCGTTCGCGATAATCAGGTTCGTCCAGTTCCTGCACGCGTCCGTTCAACACCAGCGTCGTGTCTGGCGTGAAAGTGGCGGGGCGTTCGTACAGGAACGAAAACATGTAATCGATCCCGCCGGACTCGCCGCCAATCCCGCCCACTTCGCCGTCAAAGCGCAGGCGCTCGGCACCGCCAAACAGATTGCGGTGCAGCCAAAACCCGCTCAGCGTCAGCCCTTCGAGCGATGACAGCTCCGCGCCAGCGCCAATGCGGCGCGGGGCAGCATCCGTCACCGTGGCCTCCACATCCAGCGTGTTCACAGGGCGGATCCTGTCTGCGTCTTCCAGCACGACAGATGCGAAGGCCCCGGTGCGACGCAGCCGTTCACTGGCGCGGCTCAACTCTTCGGGGGAATAGACTTGGCCCGTGGGCAGGCCCGCGATTTCCACGATGCGCTCCGTGCGGACATTGCTGGGTTTGGTGACCACAAGGTTGCCAAAGGTCAGTCGCGGGCCGGGTTCCAGCGTGATGCGGGCCGACAGTTGCGCGTTGCGGTGATCGGCGGTCAGGCGTTGATCTGATATGTCGACCTTGGCGTGACCTGCGTCGCGCCATCCATCAACCCCCGCGCGGGCGGCATCGCCAATGGTATCTGAAAACGCAGGCTGGCCGGGCGCAAAGCCTTCGGGAAGTTCTGTGCCGGGGGCGAGAGGCGCGACAGAGGCTTGACCAAAGGAAAAGCGCGGGCCTGGTTCCACCCGAATGACAATGCGCGATACGGCCCGGTTCTGCGCCAGCGGGGAAATGCTGGCCGCCTCCCGTCCATCAACAAGGACAGAGACCACGCCGCCATAGTAACCGGCCTGATACAGTGCCGCCGACAAGCGCCCGTAATCTGCGCGGGCGGCAGCCATGATATCTTGTGGGGTGGACTCTTCTGCGGCGGCGGTTTGCACGCTCAAAGATGCGTCGCGCAGCGCTTCGTCCAAAGCTTCGTCATAGGTGGAGACTTGCACAACAACATCGGTGGCCGACGCCATGCTTGCCCACAGCACCAAAATGGCACCCATGATGCCATTCAGACCCCTTTGCCGTGTTGTTGCCATGCCGCTCCGCCTGCTTTGGCCCATATATAGTGGATGCGGTGGCCAGATGCACGCAACCATGTGGTACACAACGGCGAAATAGCGCTTTTGTTCCCGACCTTATGCAGGTTGTGCCTCTGACAGGTCATCAGGCCGTTGGTCGCGTATGAAAAACAAGTAATAGAGCACGGGCGCCGCAATCAGCGTGAGGATGGACGCAAAGGCAAGACCACCCATAATCGCCACCGCCATGGATTGGAAAAACGCATCCGTCAGCAGCGGGATCATCCCCAAAATCGTCGTGGCCGCCGCCAGAATGACGGGTCTGAGCCTTGAGGTGGAGGCGTAGACGATGCTGTCAACAAGGGCCTGATCCGGGTCTTCCCGCCGGACGATGTCAATTTCTTCCACCAGCACGATCCCGTTCTTGATCAACATTCCCGACAGCGACAGAACGCCCAAAAGCGCGGTGAAGGTGAACGGCAGATCCGCACCGAGCAGCGCAAGCGACACCCCATTGATCGACATCGGCACCAGAAGCCAGATGATCAGCGGTTGGCGCAGTGCGTTGAACAGAAGGACGGAAATCAGCACCATCACCAAAAGGCTGAGCGGCAATTGCGCGGCCAAACTGGCCTGGCTGTCGCTCGAATTCTCAAACTCGCCGCCCCATTCCATCTTGTAGCCGTCTGGAATGGGCATTTCGTCAATGGTTTGCTGCACTTGGGTTTGCACCTGCGCGGCGGTGAAACCGGGGGGAATGTCGCCACCGGCTGTGATCGTCAGCACGCGGTCACGGCGGTAGATCAGCGTGTTCTGGCTTTCAAACACCATCCCGTTGATCATCTGTTCAAAGGGCACGAATTGACCACCGGTCGAGGAATAGATCAGGTGATCGGTCAACGCCATGCCGCTATCCTGCGGCGCGCGCACGACGATGGGGATCTGGCGTTCGCCTTCGCGGTAGACACCGCTATCGACGCCATCGGTGGCAAAACGCAACGTGTTTGTGATGTCATCGCGTGTGATGCCCGCCTCTTGGGCGCGATCATCGGCGTAGACCGGGCGCAGCACCTGTTCCATTTCGCGCCAATCGGTCTTGGGCGTTTTCAGATCATCGGTTGCAGCTTCCATCCGGGCGATGGCCTCATTGGCGAGGTTTCGCAGGACCACTGGATCAGGCCCGGAAAACCGCACCTGAACAGGATCGCCCCCACCGGGGCCAAAGGCCAGCCGCTTGGCACGGAATTCGCCCCATGGCAGCGCCTCATCCGCGTAGCCTGTCATCCGCTCAATCAGCGGTGCAATCTGGGCGGTGGTGGCGGTGCGCACGATGATGTGGCCATAGGTGGGGTTGGGATCCTCTGACTGATAGGTCAGCATGAACCGGATCGCCCCGTCGCCCACATAGGTGGTCGCGGCCAGAACATCGTCTTGCTTGTCCAGCCATGCCTCCAGCACCTTAAGATCTTCAGAGGTGTCGTGGATCGAATGGCCCTGCGGCAGTTTGTAATGCACGAAGAAAAGCGGCGTGTTGCTGTCCGGGAAGAACTGCTGCTTGATCGACCCAAACAGCATGAAGCACACCACCGTGATCCCAATGAGCCCCGGGATCACCAGCCACCACGCTTTGATGCAAGCCCTGAGCGTGCCGCCATAGGCGCGGAAGAGCGCGCCGTCATAGCCGCTGCCACCCTCGCCCGTGCCTTGTTTGAAAAAGTAATGCCCAAGAAGCGGCGTCGCGGTCAGCGCGAGGATCCACGACAGCATCAGAGAAATCCCGATCACGGCAAAGAGGGAGAACATGAATTCCCCCGTGCTGTCCGGGCTCAGCCCAATCCCCGCAAACGCCATGATGGCAATCACTGTGGCCCCGAGCAGCGGGATCTGCGTCTTGGAGGCCGCTTCATCCGCCGCCTCACGCGAATTTTTGCCCCGCTGCATGGAATTCTGCATGCCTTCGGCCACCACAATGGCATTGTCGACCAGCATCCCCATCGCGATGATCAGCGCGCCGAGCGAAATCCGCTCCATCTCAATGGAAAAGATCGCCATGAAAAGGATCGTTCCGACCACTGTCAAAAGCAGGGTCAGCCCCACAACAAGGGCTGCCCGCCAACCCATAAAGAGCGCCAGAACGATCACCACGATGCTGACCGACATCGCCAGGTTCACCAGGAACCCGTTGGAGCTGTCCTCCACCACAAGATGCTGCTGATAGATCGGTTGAATTTCCACACCCGCGGGCAGCAGATGCGCCATCTCCGCCAGTTTGTCATCGACCCTGTGGCCCACATCCACGATGTTTTCCGTGCTGATCCCGGCCACCCCAAGGGTAAAGGCCTCTTGGCCGTTGTGGCGGATCATCAGATTCGGATTGGCCTCTTCCCCGCGCGACACGCTGGCAAAATCAAACAGGTTCAGAACCTCACCCCCTGCGCCGACGGTGAGGCCCGCGATGGCCGACACGCTGTCACTGCCTGCCGGGCGCTGGATGCGCATACGGCCATCAGGGGAATAAAGCGTGCCCCCTTCGGCCACGGAATCGGCATTGCTGATGGCTTGCTGAATGGCCTCAGGCGGTATCCCAAGATTGGAGGTCAGAACCGGGTCCGGCTCCACATAGATCACCTCATCGCGCAACCCGGAAATGTTGACATCCGCGACGCCATCCACCGTCAGCAATTCACGGCGCAAAAACGTCGACAGTTCGTAGATTTCGCTGTTGGTGTAACCCGGCGCCGTGACGGCGAAGTAGATGCCGAACACATCCCCGAACGTGTCATTGATGATGGGCGTCCTCGCCCCGCTGGGCAGACGCACATCATTCACGCGGTCGCGCATTTTAGTCCAGATATCCGGCAGTTCGTCACCGCCATAGGTGTCTTTCAAATCCACCGATATCTGCGAAAACCCCGGCTGGTTCACCGACCGGATTTCATCGACTTCGCCCATTTTCTGGATGGCCGATTCCAGCGGTTCAGAAACCTCGCGCGCCACCTGCATGGCGTCCGCACCGGGGTAAAGCGTGGTGACCACGGCCGTCTTGATGGTGAAGGCCGGGTCTTCCAACCGACCCAGCGTGTTGAACCCCCAATAACCGCCGAAAATGCAGATCAGCATGATGATCCAGGTGTAGATCGGGCGCGCGATGGACAGCGTGGCGATGTTCATGAGCGCGCTCCTCAGTTCGGAAAGCCGGTGAAGCGGCGCACGGCTTGGCCATCTTCCAAAAGCGCGGCCCCGCTCGCCACGATCTCAGCCCCCGCATCGAGGCCAGAGGTCACACGCAGCCCGCCGGTGTTGGTGGGTTCAGTTTCAATCGCCACGCGGGTGACGGTGCCATCCTGGGCGCCATCCTCGGCACCGGTTGGTTCAAACACCATCACGCCTGTGCCGCCCGCCTCATCGAAAACCACCGCCGTGTAGGGGATTTCGATGATCGGCTGGCCTTCCTTCAAGGTCGCGATCACCTCCACGGACGATCCGGGCAACACCACCAACCCGGGCTGCGGGGCCATCCCCAGCGTGATCTGGAAACTTTGCCCCACATCTGAGGTCTGGGCGTTAAATTCCCGCGTCTCCACCGGGTAACGCGTGTCAGAGGCCGGAAACTTGGCAAATAGTTCCACATCCGGGTCCTCACCGGCGCGTTGAAACAGGATCTCAGGCACGTCGATTTCCATGCGCAGCTCCGACATATCGTGCAGGCGCACAATGGCGGTGCCTGCATTGATCGTGGTGAAATTGGCCACGTTGCGCACCGCGACAAGCGCATCAAACGGGGCTTCCAGCGTGGCATTGCGCAGCGACCGTTCCGCGTTCTTCACGCTGACCGCCGCCAGATCAGCGGCGGTGCGCGCATCATCGACCGACACTTGGCTGACGGTGTTGCCTTCCAGCTGCTCCAAGCGATCGAGCGTCCTGTTGGCTTGTTCCTGTTCCAGTTTCGCCTGCCGGAGGCTCAGTTCAAATGGTTCCAGATCCAATTGCGCCACAAGACCACCTTTGGGCAGCGGCTCCCCTTCGATCACCGGAAAATCCACGATCTGCCCCGACACCTGAAACGCGAGGTCGACGGTTTCCTTGGCCACCACACGCCCGAAAAAGCGCCGGGTGATCGCGCCGCCGGTTTCATCGGCGCTGATCAGCTTGACCAGCCGGGGCGGGGCATCTGCGATTGATGTGTCCTCTTGCGCAACCGCTTGTGTGATCAGGCCCAATGCGCAGCCCAAAGCGATCAAAATTCTCAATGTCATGAAATATGTCCCCGAATCTGGAGTGCCCGCGCAAACAGCGTGCCACACTCAAACTACCCCAATGATACCCATGAGCAATCTGATTTGAAGATTGGGCGGATTTTGTCATTGGTTCTTGCACATGCCCGCTTCATAAATGACCGCAATGACGGACAAACCCACCCAGATGCGCGTGCTGCTGTTCGGTGCCAGCGGCACGATCGGCCAGGCCACCTTGCGTGCGCTGCGAGAGGCCGGACACCATGTCACGTGTTTTCTGCGCGCAGGTTCCGCCTTTGCCCCCCCGGACGGCGTCGCAGTGCATTACGGCGACGCGGCCGCGCCTGACGCGGCGTTTGCGGGGGCGACACTTGATGCGGTTGTGTCCTGCATGGCCTCGCGCAGTGGGATGCCGAAAGATGCCTGGGCGGTGGATCATGATGCGCATGTGGCGGTGCTGACGGCGGCAAAAGCCGCAGGTGTCACGCGGTTTGTCCTGTTGTCGGCGCTGTGCGTACAGCAGCCCAAATTGCCCTTTCAACACGCCAAGCTGGCCTTTGAGGCCAAGTTGAAAGACAGCGGCCTCGCCTATTCCATTGTCCGCCCAACCGCGTTCTTCAAATCCCTGTCGGGGCAAGTGGCGCGGGTGCAGCAGGGAAAGCCGTTTCTGCTTTTCGGTGATGGCAAGCTCACCGCGTGCAAACCCATCTCGGATGACGACCTGGGCCGCTTTATCACGGGTTGCCTGACGATGCCTGAACGCGAAAACAAGGTTCTGCCCATTGGCGGACCGGGCCCCGCCATTACGCCCCTGGATCAGGGGCACGCGCTTTTTACCACGCTGGGCCGCCCGCCACGCTTCCGCCGCGTGCCCGTCGGCGTGATGGACGTAATCATCGCCGCGCTGTCGGTGGCCGGGATCGTCTCCACCAAGGCGCGGGGCAAGGCAGATCTGGCCCGGATCGGTCGCTACTACGCCACCCATTCCATGCTGGTCTGGGATGGGTCCGAAAGCCGTTATAGCGCGGATGCCACACCCGAAAGCGGGTCAGACAGGCTTTATGATCACTACGGCGCGCTGATCCGGGGGGAGGCCAGCGTTGATCTAGGCGATCACGCGGTGTTTTAATCCCTTTGCGTCTGCCATCTCGCTCCGGGCATAGAGGGCGCACAGGACGGCATAAAGGACATCATCATGAAACTGCTGCGCTTTGGCCCTGAGGGCGAAGAAAAACCCGGTCTTCTGGACGCCGATGGCCATCTGCGCGATCTGTCGGGCGTGGCGGCCGATTTCGGCGGGGACGGGGTTGCGCTGCCTGCACTTGATGCTTTGCGCGCGCTTGCTCCGGCTTCCCTCCCGATTGTGGAAAGCCCGGGCCGGATTGGCGCGTGTCTGTCATATGTGCCGAATTTCTTTGCCGTTGGCCTCAATTACAAAGAACATGCCGCCGAACTTTCCGCCCCGCCGCCTGAGGAGCCAATCCTTTTCTCCAAATCCGCCTCATCCTTGTCTGGGCCCTATGACGCCCTGACGCTGCCCCGCTCATCTGAAAAGGCGGATTGGGAGGTGGAACTGGGCATCGTCATCGGCCGCACCGCGCATTACGTCAGCGAAGAGGACGCGCCGGGGTATGTGGCCGGGTACTGCATCGTCAACGACGTCTCCGAACGCGCCTTTCAACTTGAACATGGTGGGCAGTGGTCCAAGGGGAAATCTGCCCCCGGGTTTGGCCCCGTGGGTCCCTGGCTTGTGACACCTGATGAGATTGAGGATGTTCAGAACCTGGCGCTGTCCACCCGTCTGAATGATGACGTGATGCAAAGCTCATCCACCTCCGACATGATCTTCCCTGTGGCGCAGATCATTTCCTACATGAGCCAGTTTATGGAACTTCGCCCAGGCGATCTAATTGCCACCGGCACGCCGCCCGGCATCGGCATGGGCAAGATGCCCCAACGGTTTCTGCGTGCGGGCGATGTGCTGGACCTTGAGATTGCCGGTTTGGGCGCCCAACGCACTGAAATCCTGCCCAGCGCCTGATCTGGCTGTTTCTTCTTGCCAAAAATATCCCGGGGGGCGTTGAAACCCTCGGGTTTCGACGTTGGGGGGCTGGCCCCCCGTGGCGCGTTTTTTGGGTCAAAAGAAATGATCATTTTCGCCGTAACTGGTCTAAACTCGCCATATGTCTGACCCGCGAAACCCGCCTTTGCACCTGACGCTTCTGGTCGTGCCGCATTTCAACCTTGCGGCGACAACATCCTTCATCGACCCGTTTCGCGTGGCCAATTACCTGCATGGTGAAACGCTGTTCCGCTGGGATGTGGTGTCGGAACAGGGCGGCGCGGTGCAGGCGTCAAACGGGATCACGCTGCATGCGGAGCCTCTGAGCCAAATCGCGAACACGCGGCGGGATATGGTGATAGTCTCTTCCAGTTGGTCGCCCGACGCCCATTCCAGCCCTACGCTTCACGCCGCACTTTGGCGATGGGCGCGGCAGGGGGCGACGTTGGGGGGCCTCGACACCGGCGCTTTCATTCTGGCCGAAGCGGGCCTTCTGACCGGCCGGCGCGCCACGGTGCATTACGAACACATCGATGCCTTTGGGGAGACCTATCCCGAAATCGAGCTGACCGAAGATCTGTTCGTTTATGACGGCAATCGCATCACCTGTGCCGGTGGCAGCGCGTCGGTGGATTTCGCGCTCAACATCCTCCGTGGCACCCATGGGGATGCGCTGGCCAATGCCACGGCGCGCTACGTGTTTCATCAAAGCATCCGCCCGCCCGGCAGCCAACAGAACACCGATTTTGTAGAACCCATCGGCACCACCGCGCCACGCCATGTGCGCCGGGCGATTGCGCTGATGGAACAGAACCTCGAACACCCTCTTTCGATCACGGATATCTGCATTGAGGCGCGCGTCTCCCAACGCCAGCTTGATCGCCTTTTCCGTGAATACGTGAAGAAAAGCCCTGCCGCCTATTACCGCGATATCCGGCTTGATCGCGCGCGGGGGTTGGTGACGCAAACGGAAATGCCGCTGGCGCAGGTCGCGCTGGCCTCGGGCTTTGCCAGCCAGGAACACTTCTCGCGTGCCTATCGCACGCGTTTTGGCCTGCCCCCGCGCAAGGATCGGATCGAGGGTCGCGTGCCGTTTGAGTTTCGCGCCTGGCCGATGCACCGTACTGGTCGGTGACAGATCGCGCCTGGTGTGCGAAGGGCATGTGGCGCAAGCATCACCAGTGCTGTCGCAGAGGCGCTACAGCAATGCCATCTTCTTGACCCGGGACCATAGGAATACACCAGGGCAACATGCCCGAGCGGTGCGTATCTGTGTGAAATAGACGATGTGTATGTTCTGTCAGTAGATAAGGTTTCTGATATAAGATCAGTTTTTTTGTGGATGATTTGCTTATTGAAATCGCTTTTTGCCGCGCAGAAATGATCAGCAAAGGTCACCCGTATTTGCAGTTCATATTGCGGCATAGAGACCAACATAACCTGATCGCGTCACTCGATCGAAGGCTTTGGGTTTCTGCGCCTCTATTTTTCATGCCGGAACCGACCCGTCCGCGTCAGGCAGCGCGATCTTTGTGACCACTTGGCCCACGGCCCACAACTGCCTATAAGGCACGCGAACGAGGGAAGGACATACCCCATGCGCCTAGCCACTATCACGCGCAAAACCGCAGAGACTGAGATCAGCGTTGAGGTCAATCTCGACGGCTCGGGCTCTTATGACAATGACACCGGCGTGGGCTTCTTTGACCACATGCTGGATCAATTGGCGCGCCATTCGCTCATTGACATGAAGATCCGCTGCGAGGGCGACACCCACATTGATGATCACCACTCGGTCGAGGATGTGGGCATCGCGCTAGGTCAGGCGCTGACCGAAGCTTTGGGCGACAAACGTGGCATCCGCCGGTATGGCGCCTGCCTTTTGCCGATGGATGACGCGCTGGTGCGTGCGGCGCTTGATCTGTCTGGGCGGCCCTATCTGGTGTGGGAAATGGACCTGCCCACCCCCAAGATCGGCAGTTTTGACACGGAACTGGTGCGCGAGTTCTTTCAGGCGCTCAGCACACATGGCGGCATCACGCTGCATGTAACCGCACTCAATGGCATCAACAGCCATCACATGGCGGAGGCCGCGTTCAAATCCGTGGCCCGTGCGTTGCGTGAGGCCGTTGAGCCGGACCCCCGGAAATCCGACGCGATTCCGTCGACCAAAGGGGCGCTTTGAGCGCCATGACCACGGTCATCGTCGATTACGAAAGCGGCAATCTGCATTCCGCGGAAAAGGCGTTTCAGCGCATGGCGTCGGAGGTTGGCGCGGGGGAGGTCATCGTGACCTCTGACCCCGATGTGATCCGCGGCGCTGACCGCATTGTCCTTCCCGGGGATGGCGCCTTCCCGTCCTGCCGCGCGGCGCTTTTTGATCATCGCGGTGTGTTTGAGGCGATGGAAGAGGCCGTGCAGACCCATGGCCGTCCCTTTTTTGGCATTTGCATCGGGATGCAGATGCTGGCCACGCGCGGGTTGGAATATGAATCGACACCGGGGTTTGACTGGATCCCCGGTGAAGTGCGCGCGCTTGCGCCCGCAGACACATCGCTGAAGGTGCCGCATATGGGGTGGAACGACTTGCGAGTCGATCAAACCCACCCGGTGCTGGCGGGTGTGACAACCGGCGATCACGCGTATTTTGTCCATTCCTATCAAATGCATGTGACTGAGGACGCCCATCTTCTGGGCCATTGCGACTATGCCGAACGTGTGACAGCCGTTGTGGGGCAGGGCACCGTGGTGGGTACGCAATTCCACCCGGAAAAAAGCCAAGCCACAGGCTTGCGCATCATCGCTAACTTCCTGAGCTGGACCCCCTGAACCTTGATGCCACATACCCCGCGCTTGCCGATCTGCGGGCGCGCGCCAAGCGGCGGTTGCCGCATTTCGTGTGGGAATATCTGGATAGTGGCACTGGCGCGGACAATGTGGTTGCCCGCAACCGCGCCGCCCTTGATGCCATCACCTTCCTGCCCGCCATTTTGCGCGGCGAAGTTGAGGCATCGACGGAAACCACGTTTCTGGGCCAAAAGCTGGCTATGCCTGTGGGCGTGGCACCGGTGGGCATGTCTGGCCTTATTTGGCCGGATGCAGAACGTATCCTCGCGCGGGCCGCCGCACAGGCGGGCATTCCTTACACGCTGTCGACCGTCGCCAGCCAGACACCGGAAGATGTGGCCTCCGCCCTTGGTGACCATGCGTGGTTCCAACTCTACCCGCCCCGCGACCCGGAGGTGCGCCGCGACATGCTGCGACGGGCCAAAGAGGCGGGGTTCGACACGGCCGTATTGACGGTGGACCTGCCCGCCGCCAGCCGCCGTGAACGGCAAATCCGGTCCGGTCTGACCCAGCCGCCCAAACTGACCCCGCGCATACTGGCGCAAGTGGCGCTTCGCCCTGCATGGGCCTTGGGTATGGCGCAGCGTGGGATGCCCCGGATGCGGCTCATTGATGATTATGCTCCGGGCACCAAGGGCCTGACGCTTAACAATCACGCAGGATACCAGCTGCGCACGGTGCCCGACTGGGATTACCTGCGCGCGATGCGGGATGAATGGGATGGCAAACTGATCGTCAAAGGCGTGCTGGATCTGCGCGATGTGGCGGCGCTGGAAAAAGCGGGTGTTGACGCGATCTGGGTGTCGAACCATGGCGGGCGGCAATTTGATGGTGCTCCTGTTGGGCTGGACATGTTGCCGGGTATTCGGGCTGAAACAGACCTGCCGATTGTCTTTGATGGTGCGGTTGAAGGCGGCCTTGATATCCTGCGCGCCGTGGCTTTGGGCGCCGATCTGGTCATGCTGGGACGCGGCTGGCACTATGCCTTGGGCGCGCTGGGCCGTGCAGGGCCCGATCATCTGGCCCATATTCTCAAATCGGATTTGATGTCCAATATGGGCCAAATGGCGCTGTCCGCCGTCAAAGACGTGCGCGGGCTGGCCATCGATTCTTAGCCCTTGTCCCATGCCCCAAAAATGTG
>JBCBAT010000016.1:0-83804 GCA_038532355.1 Pseudomonadota bacterium
GCCGCGTTCCCGCTCGATATCCATGGAATCAAGGAGTTGCTCCTTCATGTCCCGGTCGGCCACGGTGTTGGTGGACTGGATGAGACGGTCGGCAAGCGTGGATTTCCCGTGGTCGATATGGGCGACGATGGAGAAATTGCGGATATGTGAAAGCGGTGTCATCAGGAGGATATGGAAGGGTTTTGGGGGGTGGTCAAGCGCAAGACGCATGCGGCTTTTTCGCATGACCCGCCCATTGCGCCGTGGCTGGTCAAACAGCGTGCAGATCGAGGAGTGGCTTGCTGTTTTTCAAGTGACGGCGTGCAATGGCGCGTTGCTGGATCCGTTCCGGGATAACGCAGGCCGGGTTTGCACGCATATGCGTCACGGACGTGTCTGGAAACAGGCGCAGAAACTCTGCCCGGGCCTGAGGGGCAAGCGCGGCGATGGCCATTGGGCCAGGGTAAAAGCTTTCGCTAGGGGCACCTTCGGCATAGATCACTTCATGCGCGTCAAAGACGAGGTGGTAATAGGTGACAGCCGCCCCTGTCGGGTCGCGGGCGATACCGGGCAAATCCGTCAGACGTGTGGCCGCCAAAAGCGCCTCTGACGTGCCGCACACGCGCTCAACGATTTTGGATGACACCAGCATGCGATGCTGAGGCGACACCCGCAAATCCCGGCGCGGCAGGCCCACGCCCAAGGCCCCGGCGGATATGAGGATGGGGCGCAAGTTAGGTTTCGCGGCAAGCTCTTCGACAGTGAGGTGGCGCGACAGGATTTGGCGCAGCGCCGCATGGCGTTGGCCTGCCAGAGCGACCCGATCGCCCAAGCGAAGCGCCTCGACCGGGACCTGTCCCCGCGTTGTTGCGATCAGCGTGCCATTGGCGAAACAGGCGAAATAATCCTCATACTGGTTGTTTTGCTGGTGCGACGTGCGTTCCGTGTTGAACGTGTAGGTCTGGCCAGGCACCAGTTCGACGGTGGACACGATGCCGTCAATCGCGCCTTGCTGAAACCCATCACCGCCGAAATGCAGGGATGTCACCTTGTGCGCGGTGGCGGTGTTGATCAGGTCATAGGCTGAGTTGATCGTGGTGCCCGCCGCATAGAACGTGCCATCAATCGTGACGTCATTCGTCAGGGACTGGGTGCCATCAATTTCGTCGAAAATCGTGTCGTTATCCGTGACCTCCACCAGCGTTGGTGTGGCCCCGGGGGCAAGTTGCAGGGTGAAATCGGGCGTCCCGGCTGCCTGCGCGCTTTGTTCTGCTGGCGGTGTCGCAACAAAATCGCTGGGGCTGTATATGTAGAGGAAAGGCATCATTGCCCCTTGCTGCCGCGCGGATGACGCAAATCAAATCGGTGGTGTTCGGAACGTCACCTACCGCCCGAATTGGGCGACACTGTGATCGACCTGGGTTAAAACTGCGGTATGCGTAACCTTCGCAAGGTCCGCCCCCAAGATGGGCTTAGTGGCGCGCGAAGGCGGCGCGCACGGCCACAAGATAAGCGTGCTGCAGAGTGCAGGTGATTGGCCCGGTTTTGCCGTCTGCAATCATATGGCCATCAATCTCCACCACGGGTTGGATGTAGCTGGACGCACCCGTGGCGAAGGCTTCGTCTGCGGTGTAGGTGTCCGCTAACGTGTAGCGGTCCTCAACGACGCGCAGGCCCTGGTCGGCGGCGACGCGCAGCATGGTGGCGCGGGTGATGCCGGGGAGGAGGTCTCCGAGCAAGGGGCGGGCGTAGAGGGCGCCGTCTTTGATCATGAAAAAGGACATGGCGCCGCATTCGGTCACAAAGCCATCGCGGTCGACCATCAGGGCCTCGTCCGCGCCGGCTTTGCGGGCGACCTCTTTGGCCATGACCTGACCAAGCAGGTTCGTCGTTTTGATGTCGCGGCGGGCCCAGCGGAGGTCGGGCGCGCTGGCCAGACGCAGGGTGGGGGCATCATGCGTTTCTTGGGTGAAGGCGAAGACATTCGGTGTCAGGCCGTCGGGGAAGAGGTAATCGCGATCATGCGCGCCGCGGGTGATGTGGAGGTAGAGGAAGCCCTCTTCCACCCCGTTGCGCGCGATGAGGTCCATGAGCGCGCCCAGAAGATCGGCCTGAAGCATCGGTTCTGCCATCTCAAGTTCCGACAGCGACCGGCGCAGGCGGGCCATGTGGTGGGGAAAGTCGATGATTTGGCCGTCGAGCACCCCCAAGCCTTCATAGACCGCATCGGCAAAGAGAAGCCCGCGATCAAAGATGGGAAGCTGTGCTTCGTTTTCGGGCATGAACGCCCCGTTGAGCCAGACAATGCGTGCCATGTCAGGACCCCTTCTTGTGGAATGAGCGGCGGATCGGGAGGTCAGCTTGCAAAGGGATCCTCATGACGCGGCCAATAGGGGATTTTGCGCTTGGTCAGCGGCAGATCATCGAATTTCGGGCAGGTGCCGCCAGGGGTGGCAACCTGAATGATGCGGGGGGAAATCTGTGAAAACGGACCGTAGAAATGGAACAGGGATTTGACCGTGACGATGCGTTTTTGGCCCAGGCGGATGCCCATCTGCTCAAAGGCTTCGGGGTGGTAGACCTGCGTGCGCAAGTCATTGATCAGGATGTCGAAATCCGCCCCAACCCGCAGCCAGACGAGGGTGCCCAGCGGCTCCAACCCCGTGCCAAGATGCTGCCCCAAACCAGCGGTGATGCGCATCACGCGCGCGGTCAGGTCAACCGGATCGCCCGACATGGGGCTGGTTTTGCCGCCCAGCCGCAGCGTGATCTCTGCCCCCTCGCCCACATCCTGGCACAGCCGCACGGCGATGGGATCCCAGTAGATGCCGGTGGCCACGCTTTGCGCGCCGCGATCCAGCAGGGCGCGCAGGACAGGCGTGGCATCGCCGGGCGCGCCGCCGCCAGAATTGTCGCCCATCTCCGCCAGTACGACGGGGGTGTCTTGGGCCGCCTCTGCCTCCTGCAAGGCGCTGTTGAGATCGGCGTAGTGGCCGGTGACCTGATGGCGCAGGGCGAAAAATTCTCGCCCCAGGGTTTCGGCCATGTCCTGTGCTTGCGCCGCGTCATCATCGGTGATCACCAGCATCTGAGCGCCGACATCGGCCACATCGCCCCAGGGAAAGCCGTGCATCAGGGAAATCGACAACACATCGCCCTGTTCCAAAGATGACAGCCGATCCACGAAGCCGCGCATGGGGTCTGATTTGGTCAGGTAAAGATGCACCATCCGGCAATCAAAGCGCGCCATTTGCGGGCGGATGTCGCCTGCATGGGTGCGGCGGGCCAGATCGAACAGCTCTTCCGCGCGCGGCGTGGCATCATCATGGGGGTATTCCTTGAAGCAGATGATCAGATCGCAGGCCGTTATCATGGTGTCTGTCAGATGGGCGTGCAGATCGAGCGCCATGCCGATCGTGGCGTCCGGGCAGATCGTGCGCACCGCTGCGGCCAGATCGCCTTCGCAATCATCCTCGCCTTCCGCCACCATCGCACCGTGCAGTTGCAGCAGGACCATGTCCACCGGCCCTGCCGCGCGCAGATCATTCAGAATGTGATCTTTGAGCCCCGTATAGCACGCAGCCACCGTACGGCCCGCAGGTTCGGCAATGGCGGTGAGGCTTTCCACCACGTCCCAGCCCAGCGCGTCCGCCCGCGCGCGCCAGACATGCAGGGCTTCCGTCATCAGATTGGGCGGCTCGGCGGTGGCGGTGCCTTCGCGGTAGCAATAGTCGTGAAACCCCGACAGCCCGGTGGGCATGGTGGAAAACGTGTTGGTTTCAGTGGACAGGGTGGCGATAAAAAGCCGCATCAGGGCGCCCCAAACGTTGGTCGAGAAAATCCGTCGCGCCACTCCATCACGCAGGGGGAACCGGTGACAAGCCATTTCACGCGAGGCGCGGCAGGGATATGAAAGAAACTCGCGCAGATAAATCCGACAAAAAAACTCAGATTGACATATCCGACGATATCACTCAGGATTAAAGACAGGCCAACAAGCGTGTGGGAATCGGAGAATGAACATGACCTTAAATGTCGCCAAAACGGTGGAGCGCCGCACGGTGGAAAGCCTGCCGCTCTATGATGCCAAGGATCTGACCCAGGGTGGGGATTTGGCGCAGATTCAGCTGTCGGATCAAATCTACACCCTGCGGATCACGCGGGCGGGCAAGCTGATCCTGACCAAGTGAATGCGGGCCTCATGCCGCAGGGCGCCTGTCTTTTACCGGGCGCGCAAAGATATTAGATAACCGGGGTGGCCGCAGAACAAGCCGTGGCCGCCCCGTTTTACTGACCAAAGCACGGTTGCTCATGTCCAAGAAGCTGCCCAGCCCCTGTGTCGACGTTTGCAAGTACAAACGCCAAGGCCATTGCATCGCCTGTTCGATGACGAAGGCCCAGAAACAGCTGTTCAAACACCTCAAGGATCCAAAGCACCGCGCGGCATTTGTGGACATGCTGATCACGCAGCAGGACCATATGGGCAAATTTCCTGCCTGGCCGGATATGTACGCGAAACGTTGCGCCAAGAAGGGGGTGCGACCGCCCGAACGGCTTCGGCGAGAGGCCCCCCAAAAAGGCTGATCTGTGGCCTAATCGAATGTCGGCGCGCGGCCTGCCATATTCGCGGCCACCACCGCCATCTGGTCCTTGCCGCCAATCAATGACGCCTGCACGCGGCTTTCTTCCAACAGCATAGCATCTTCATCCATGCCCGCCTCGGCCTCCGCGATCAGACGCTTGGCCGCGCGAATGGCGGATGGGCTTTTGCCTGCGATTTCCGCCGCCAGAGCATGCGCCGCCGCCAGTGGATCGTCAGACAGGTCGGTCACAAGGCCCCAGCGCTCCGCCTGTTCGGCCCCAATGGCGCGCGCGGTATAGATCAACCGCCGCATCACGTCAGAGCGCACAAGACCGGGCAACAACACCATCCCGCCCATATCCGGGATGAGGCCCCATTTCATTTCCATCACGGCCAGCTTCGCATCGGGATGCGCCACGCGGATATCGGCCCCCAGCGCCAGCTGGAACCCCGCACCATAAGCCGCACCATGGAGCGCGGCGATCACCGGCACGGGCAGGCGCCGCCAGACAAGAGCAAATTCCTGAAATATGTTGGTATTCCCGTGGCTGCGCGGCATCAAAAGCGCCTCCGGGTCGCCTGCTGCGAGCGCGGCAAAGCGCATCACATCGAGGCCTGCGCAAAAGCTTGGCCCCTCGCCTGATAGCACCACTGCGCGGATATCAGCCTCCATCAGGCCGTGGCCGGCCGCGACCACCGCGTCCATCATCTCCTGGTCCACGGCGTTGTGTTTGTCACCGCGGGTCAGCCGCACATGGGCCACATGGTCTTTGATCTGCACGTCAACGCGGGGCATCGTGATCCTCCTTCAACCTGCCCCGACCAAAGCGCAGCGCGCCTGCCTTGGCCAGCCAAACGTTGCGGCATCCCGGCTTGCACGCGCCTGCTCGCTAGGCTTATTTCAGGCCATGTCACAGCCTCGTCTCACCCCGCTTGTTCAATCCCTGCCCGCCACCGTGCCTTTCGTGGGCCCCGAACAGCAGGAGCGGGAGCGCGGCGCGGCGTTTACCGCGCGGCTTGGGGCCAATGAAAGCATGTTTGGCCCGTCACCCCGGGCGGTGGAGGCGATGACGTTGGCCGCGAGCGAGGTTTGGAAATACGCCGATCCATCCTGCCATGACCTGCGTGAGGCGCTGGCCCGTCACCACGGCGTGCCTGCGGCCTCCGTTCTGGTGGGCGAAGGGATTGACGGGATCCTCGGAAATCTGGTGCGGCTGCTGATTGGCGCGGGGGATGCTGTGGTCACGTCCAACGGGGCCTATCCCACCTTCAACTATCACGTGGTGGGTTTTGGAGGCACGCTGAACAAGGTCGATTATGGCGGCGATTTTGAGGATCTTCCCGCGCTGATCGCAAAGGCGCGGGACGTAGGGGCGAAGCTCATTTATTTCGCCAATCCAGACAACCCTATGGGCAGCTGGGTGACGGGGGCCACGATTGAGGCGGCCCTTGATGACCTGCCCGAGGGTACGGTGCTGGCATTGGATGAGGCTTATGTGGAACTGGCCCCCGAAGGCACCGCGCCGCGCATCGCCCCAGACGACCCCCGCGTCATCCGTTTGCGCACCTTTTCGAAGGCTTACGGCATGGCCGGTGCGCGCATCGGGTATGCGATTGGCGCGCCTGAGCTGATCCAAAGCTTTGATAAAATCCGCAACCATTTCGGCGTCAATCGCGTGGCACAAGCCGGTGCGTTCGCGGCGCTGCACGATGGGGAATGGCTGGCCCATGTGCAGGATCAGATCATCGCCTCCCGCGCGCGCCTGGGTGAGATTGCGGCGCAAAATGGCCTCACCGCCCTGCCCTCTGGAACCAATTTCGTGACCATGGATTGCGGGCGCGACGGTGATTTCGCCCGCGCGGTTCTGGCTCGTCTGTTGGAGCAAGGCGTTTTCGTGCGCATGCCCTTTGTCGCGCCGCAGGATCGCTGCATCCGCGTGGGGTGCGGACCGGAAGATGCGATGGCTGCCGTGGCCGCCGCGTTGCCGCGCGCCCTGAGCGACGCGGGCCGTTAACCCAATCTTGATCCGCACGTCGCAAAAAACCCGAGACGTCGGGATTTTTTGGGCTAACATTTCGATTATGAAACGCAGCATGATGCGAGAAGCGCCGAATTACACCACCCCTGCCCTGATCATGGGTGGGGTCAACCTCTTTTGGATCATGACGCTGATCTGGGTGGTTTATGGGTTTCTGGCGGTGCTGGCCTTGGGCTTTACGCTGGATCGCGCCATCAAATGGCTATCCAGCCGCTAGGGCATCTGTGGCCACCGTCACCCCGCCCGGGCCGTGATCAATGCCCAGCGCGGTCATCCCCGTTTCAATCGCCCCGATGACGCCCAGCACCATATGCGCGTTCACATGGCCCATATGGCCGATGCGGAAATAGCCCTGCCCGGTCGGGTTCGCTTCACTTTGCATGCCGATGGCAAGGCCCAGCGTGACGCCGGTATGCGCCTCCACCCATTCGCGAAGGGCGGTGGCCTCCGGCAGGCGCAGGGTGGTCACCGCCGTGCTGCGATGGGCGGCTTGATCCACATTGAGCCTCAGCGCCCCGTTTGAGCCCCAGCGATAGGCCGCCGCCCAAATCGCATGGGCCAGTTTCGCATGGCGTGCCCAGATCGCCTCCATCCCCTCGGCATGGATCATGTCGAGCGAGGCGCGCAGCCCATAGAGGTGATGCGTGGGCGCGGTGCCTGCGAAGTAGAGGTACAGCTCTTCAGGTGCGACGCGCGGCACCCAGTCCCAATAGGGGGAGACGCGATCCAGTTTTGCGCGGGCGCGCGCGGCTTTTTCATTAAAGAACACAAAGCCCAAACCGGGCGGGGTCATCAGCCCCTTTTGCGACCCGGTGATCGCCACGTCCACGCCCCACGCGTCCATCTCAAACCGGTCACATCCCATCGATGCGATGCAATCGGCCATCAACAGCGCCGGGTGGCCGGTGGCGCGAATTCTGTCAGCTACGGCTTTCACATCGTTGCGGATAGAGGATGATGTATCCACATGTGTGGCCAAAACAGCTTTGATTTCATGATTTTTGTCAGCTTTGAGCACAGCCTCTACGCGGTCCGGATCTGCAGGCGTATCAAGGCCGAAATCCAGCACGTCCACCTCAATGCCCATGGCGGTGGCCATCCGCCCCCAGCCATGGCCGAAAAGCCCGGTGGCGGGCACCAGAACCCGCTCTCCGGGCGCGATAAGATTGGCGAGCGCGGCCTCCCACGTGCCGTGCCCGTTGCAGATGTAAATCGCCACGTCGCCTTCGGTGCGCGCCACGCGCCTGAGGTCGGGGATCAGGCTTTCGGTCAGCTCCAGCACCTCACCGGCATAGATATTGGGGGCAGCGCGATGCATCGCCTGCAACACCTCATCGGGCACGACGGTGGGGCCCGGAATGGCGCGGTAGGCGCGGCCTCCTGATTGGGTCATTTTGGCGATCCTCAGCTTTGTCGCGCGGACAATAGGGCCCACGGGGCGCGCGTCAATCGCAACGCCGCGCTTGCAGAGCGGGGGCCACAGCCTTATCTGGCGCAGACCAAGACACGGAGAGAGCGGATGGGCCTCATCAAAAGGATCGGCGATTGGGAACGCAATTTGCGCGCCTATTACAACACCGATCTTTCGACGCCGGAAAACCGCCGCCGCGCGCACATCTACAATCTGTGGTTTGACCACGCGGTGCTGCGCAAGGTCTGGACCAATTTTCATCCGGTGGCCGACGGGGTCTACCGGTCAAACCAGCCCACCCACGAGCGGTTCGTGAAGCTGAAGGCGATGGGCATCAAATCGGTGCTGAACCTGCGCGGTGAAAGCAATGCCGCCCATCACCTGGTGGAGGCCGAAAGCTGCCGCGAACTGGGCCTGACCCTGGTCAATGTGACGCTTTTGGCACGCTATGCGGCACCGGCCGCCGATATCCTCGACACCATCGCGGCTTTTCGCAGTATTGAAAAACCTTTTGTCCTGCATTGCAAATCGGGTGCGGATCGTGCGGGGTTTGCCTCTGCCATTTATCTTCTGGTCATCGAAGGCCGCCCGCTGGCGGAGGCGCGCCGCATGCTGAGTGCGAAATACATCCATTTCAGCTGGTCGAAAACGGGCGTGCTGGACCACATTTTCGATCTTTATGAGGCACGCTGCAAAGAAAGCCCGATCACATTCGAGGATTGGGTCGCCACCGAATACGACCACCTCGCGATCCAGAAAGATTTTGAGGAAAAGAAGAACCCGATCTTCTGACCCGCCTTTCTTCTTGCCAAAAATATCCCGGGGAGCTTGAGGGGCTGGCCCCTCAATCCCGCACTCTCAATACTTTCCCGCCAACCGGTCAGGATCCGCCCCAGCCAAATAGCGCGCCAGCAGTCCAAGGTTCCGCCCCCCGCGCCTGAGCCAGCCGTCGCGCAAATACCGCTCTGCGCTCGTGGTCACGGTCACCGGCAAGGGCATCAACCGCCGACCGAGGGCGCGTGCCATGGCCACATCTTCCATCAAGGGCTGATCGGTATAGCCGCCCACGCGCGCGTATTCCTGCTGCGAGATCAGCAAGCCCTGATCGCCATAGGGCAGCGCAAAGACCCGCGCCCGCAGGTTGGCCCAGCCCGCCACGAACCGCGCGGGCAGCCCGCCATGATCGAACCGCATTGGGCACCAGGCTGGGCGATCCGTGCCAAGATGGGCAAACACGGCATCCGTCCAGCCGGGCGGCAGCACCGTGTCGGCATGGAGGAAAAAGAGCCACTCTCCGGTTGCGGCCTCCGCCCCAAGCCGGAGCTGCCCGCCGCGCGATGCGGGCCCCGTCACCAGACGCGCGCCCGCGGCTTCGGCAATCTGCAGTGTGCCATCGCTCGACCCACCATCGGAGATCACCAGATCGCGGATCAGACCCGCCGTCAGCCCCTCCCCCAAGGCGGGCAAGGACCGTTCCAACCCGGTTTGCGCGTTCAAGGTCGGGATCACGATGGAAAGTTTCGCGGCCATGGAGGTCCTCATTGCACTCCCCTGCCCCTATATTACAGTCCGCAGGATATTCCATGGGGCGACAGTAAGATGCGCAAACTCTACGACATCGCGGGCAAGGATGCGGAGCCATTCCTGCAAAACCTCGTGACCAATGATCTGGATGCCATGGGGGATGGGCTGCTTTACACCGCGCTGTTGACGCCGCAGGGCAAATATCTGGCGGATTTCTTTCTGCATCGCAGGGGGGATGCGATCGTGCTGGATGTGGATGCAGTGCTCGCCGAGGGTCTGGCGCGTCGTCTGACCATGTACCGGCTGCGCGCGGATGTGACGATTGAGGAAAGCGAGCTCAAAGTGTTTTGCGGCACGGGGGATGCGCCAGAGGGTGCCATGGCCGATCCGCGCCACGAAGCGATGGGATGGCGGCTTTACGGGGAAAGATCGGGCGATGATGGCACGGATTTTGACGCCATTCGCGTGGTCCATTGCATCCCGCGAACGGGCGTGGAGCTGACGGAGGACACGTTCATCCTTGAGGCCGGGTTTGAGCGCCTGAACGGCGTGGATTTTCGCAAGGGCTGCTATGTGGGCCAAGAGGTGACCGCGCGGATGAAGCACAAGACGGAGCTGCGCAAGGGGCTTGTGCGTGTCGGTGTAGAGGGTGCGGCGCCTGCCGGCACTGAGATTGACGCGGGCGGCAAACCTGCGGGCGTTCTTTACACGCAATCGCGTGGGCACGGGATTGCGTATCTGCGGTTTCAGCGGGCCAGCGCGGAGATGACGGCGGGTGATGCGAAGGTGGTTTGGACAGACCCGTCTGTTTGATTTTTGAGGCCGCACCGGGGCGCGGAATCAAGGCCGCAGGCCGCCGCGCCTTCGTCAGGCCCCACCCAGGGCCTGGCGAATTGGCAACTGCAGGATGTCGCTCCAGCAACATCCGGGAACCAAACCATAAAGCGCCGCCGCCCCAGTAACCGGATCGCCAGACCGGGGCCTGACAAAGCCGCTGAAGTGGTGCCTTACGCCCGCATCAGGCCCGTTCCGCGTATTCCATTGTCTCTGTATTGACCACGATGTCCTCATCCGGGCCCACAAATGGCGGCACCATCACTTTCACGCCATTGTCGAGCACGGCAGGTTTGAAGCTGTTGGCCGCCGTCTGGCCTTTCACCACCGGCTCCGTCTCCTCAACTTTGCACACAACTTTTTGCGGCAAAGTCGCGTTCAGCGCCTCGTTTTCATAAAATTCGACGGTTATTGTCATGCCGTCCTGCAGAAACGGGCGGCGGTCGCCCAGCAGGTCTGCGGCCAGTTCGATCTGCTCATACGTCTCGGAATCCATGAAGACGAGCATGCCATCTGTCTCATAAAGGAACTGCTGATCCTTCTGTTCCAGCCGCACACGCTCCACCTTGTCGGCGCTGCGAAAGCGTTCATTCAGCTTCGATCCGTTGCGCAGGTTGCGCAGCTCCACCTGGGCAAAAGCGCCGCCTTTTCCGGGCTTTACGTGATCGACTTTGACAGCGCTCCAAAGACCGTCATTGTGTTCCAGCACATTGCCGGGTCTGATCTCATTTCCGTTGATTTTAGGCATGTGGCAATTCCGTGGCAAAAGGTTGTTAAATCGTTGACGCTCCCTATATCTGGTAGCAATGCGGGGAACAAGCCAACCAGATTTCGTGCTGCACATGCAAAAAGCCATGCGTGATATGCATGGCTGCTATGCACTTTCGGGGTAGCCGAATCGCGAAAAACCCGCCATAACCCTCGCTACGCCAAAAAAGACAAGAGCAATAAAAACTAAGGACGAAACATGAAAGATTTCGTTGACGGCACAGCCTTCAATGCAGAGCAAGGCAACCGTGCACGTAAACTCTTCGCAGCCGTGGTACTGGCTGCACTGGACGATGCCATCTCTGATGACAAGAAATATGGAAACGGTCCGGAACAGATTGCCCGCTGGGCGCGCTCTCGCGATGGTCGCGAGGTGCTCAGCTGTGCGGGCATCGACCCCAATGAGCGGGTCGTGACCGGATTGATGGAGTTTGTGGGCAAAGGTGTCCGCACATCTGTTGCGCTCTCCCGTGAAGAGAGCGAGCGCCGCAATGCTGCCGCCCAGGCCGCACAAGCCGAAGCGGCCTAAACCAATCTGACAGCTGAATACCGGGTTCGCGCGCCTTAGGCGCGCGCCCGCAGCGTTGGCGCGCATTATTTAATAATGCGTCACCCGCGCGGGGTCACCCGGAGGAAAAGACAAACACCCAGATGAAGACAGGTGCCAGCTGCACAAGCGCCAAGGCGCAGATCACCGCGCGCGACCTCACACTGGTGTAACGGCGCAGCAAAATCCATGTGAAAAGCGCACAAAGCGCCATTTCAATGGGCCCGATGATGCTGGCATGGGCGCTGCGATCCCAATAGCTGATGGGGCTTTCGAACACCCAGGTCGACACCGGCCAGAAATGCGCGCGCCCGTCATCGTGATGCAGCGGAAAATCCAGCGCGATATGCATCAGCGCGGAGGCCGCGAAGACCATCCCGTTGCGCGCGTTCAGCCACCATGCCAGCGCCAGCACCCCGCCCCAGACGAAAAACGAATTGTCGATGGCAAAGACCTGTTGCCAGGCGGGGGAAAAATAGAGCTCATCAAACACCACCTGCGCAGGGATTTGCAGGATGTAGAGCGACACGCACGCCATCACGTAAAGCGACAGATCAGGGGCCAGTGCGCCCGCCACTGCGGCCAGTGTGCGGCGGCGATCATGGGGGCGCGCGAATGCGGTTGCCGCGAAAATCACGTGGGCTGGCGTATTCAAGCGTTCCCCGATGTCTTGGCTTGGTCTATTGGAAAATCGTAGCACGGGTAGGCAGGGCGGCGATATGGCGAAAACCATCATGATCCAGGGGGCGGGCTCCAACGTGGGCAAGTCGATGGTCGTGGCGGGCATCGCGCGGGCGCTGACGCGGCGAGGCCTGAACGTGGCACCGTTCAAGCCGCAGAACATGTCCAACAATGCCGCCGTGACGGAAGATGGGGGCGAGATTGGCCGCGCACAGGCGCTGCAGGCACGCGCGGCGGGGCTTGCGCCGCACACGGATATGAACCCGGTGCTGCTGAAACCCGAAACGGATACCGGCGCGCAGGTGATCGTGCAGGGCAAGCGCCATGCCACGCTGCGGGCACCCGATTATGCGAAGGAAAAGCCCACGCTTTTGAAGGCGGTGTTGGACAGTTTCGCTCGGCTTTGCGACCGCGCCGATCTGGTCATTGTCGAAGGCGCGGGCAGCCCGGCAGAGATCAATCTGCGCAAAGGCGACATTGCCAATATGGGCTTTGCGGAGGCCGCAGGCGTGCCGGTGATCCTCGTGGGGGACATTGATCGCGGCGGGGTGATCGCGCAGGTGGTCGGCACGCAAGCGATCCTGCCCGACAGTGATCGCGCGCTGATCAAAGGCTTTGCGATCAACAAGTTCCGCGGCGATGTCAGCCTTTTTGACGACGGGCTGCGCGAGATTGTGGAGCGGACGGGCTGGGCATCACTGGGGGTGTTGCCGTGGTTTGCAGATGCCTGGCGCTTGCCCGCAGAAGACATCATGGATCTGCGCAGCAACCGGGGCGGCACGTTGAAGGTGGCGGTGCCGAAACTGGGGCGGATTGCCAATTTTGACGATCTTGATCCGCTCTCCAGCGAGCCGGATGTGAGCGTGGAGATCATTGAACCCGGCCGCCCCCTGCCCGGCGATGCCGATCTGGTGCTGATCCCCGGATCGAAGGCCACGATCCCCGATCTCAAGCATTTCCGCGACCAGGGATGGGATGTTGATCTGCACGCCCATATCCGCCGGGGCGGGCATGTGATCGGGCTTTGTGGCGGGTATCAGATGCTGGGACGGGAGATTGAGGATCCGGACGGGATCGAAGGTGTTCCCGGTGCCGTGAAAGGGCTTGGGCATCTCAATATCAAGACGGTGATGAAGCCGCAAAAACGGCTGGCCCTGACCCGCGCGCGCGACCTGGAAAGCGGGGCGGAGGTGGAAGGTTATGAAATCCATCTGGGCGTCACGGACGGGCCTGATTGCGCCAATCCCTGGCTTGAGATGGACAGAGGCAAAGCCGGCGCGATGAGCCATGGGGGCCGCGTGCGCGGGTGCTACCTGCACGGGATATTCAGCGCGGATGCGTTTCGGCGGGCCTATTTGACCGGGCTTGGCGCGCGGTCAGACTTGTCGTTCGAGGACAGCGTTGAAGCCACGCTTGATGCGCTGGCCGCCCATATTGAAGCCCATCTCGATCTGGATACCTTGCTGGACTTGGCTAAGCCGCCGACCTTTGGTCAGAACAGCCCTTAATCCAACCCTTGAGACATCAGCGCGCGATTGATTTCACGCCGCACCAGCTTGCGCACATTGCGCGTGATGCGTTCGCCCAGCGCGCCTTGCAGTTCCTGGCGCACGATTTCCCCGACCATGTCGCGCAGGGCGTCTTCATCCAGCACGGCGTCTTCGCCAAACCACGGTGGCGACTGTGCTTCTTCGGCCTGAGCCTCTTCGGCCCGTGCTTGTTCGGCCTCCGCGTAAGGGTCTTCGCCCGCCTCTTGCGCCGTCATCTCCGCGGTTTCGGCTTCAATTTCCGTCCATGGCAGAGGGCGCATCCCATCACCAGACAGGGTCTCAGCCTCACCACCATCGGGTTCCCAATCCTCGGCCTGTTCGGCCACCGCAGCTTCCAGGGTTTCCAGCTTGGCCGTAAAGGACGTCTCCACCTCGGACGGTGCATCACCCTCGGCCTCTGGCGGAGTATCGGAAATCACGTCTGCGTCTTCAGGCGGGTTCATCTGGGTCAAAGGACGGCGCAGGAATTCCGGCACGTCTTGATCATCCATCATGTCCAGATCGACGTCTTCGGGCGTCGCATCCTCGACGCTCAAACTGTCGGTCTGCGTATCCAACTGCGCGTCAATCTCGGCATCCTCGGCCATGCCGGTGTCAGCATCGGCGGCGGTTTCCAGGCTGTCTTCTTCTGACGCGTCATCTTGCGTGTCGCCCAAGTGGTCTGACAGCTGCGCGTCCAGCTCTTCTGCTGCGCCTTCCTCTGCGTGGGTTGCGACCTGATCGGCCACCATTTGCAGCAGGGCATCTTCCGCCGCGTGCGGCGCGTCATCCCCGTCGCCATCTGCGATTTCCTCTGTGGCCTCGTCCTCCGCCACATCAGAAGTGTCTTCGGTGGCGGCCTCCGCCTCAATCTCATCTGACGGCTCAGGTTCAGCAATCTCTTCGGCGCTCACTGCTTCAGGGGCATCAACCTCCTGCGGACCCGCGTCATTGACACGCTGTGCCGGGGTCAGGACCAGTTTGGGCTGTGCGGGGCGATCCTGCGCGGTGTCATGGCCATCATTGGCGGGCTGTTCGTGGTTCGATGCGTCTTTGCCCGCGGGCGCATCCCCCTCCTGCGGTTCAGAAGACACCAAACGACGGATGGAGGACAAAACATCCTCAATCTCCACATTCGTGACGGGATCGCTCATACTATGTCCACCGCTCTTGCCCCGCATTACTGTACCGTCCGAAGGGCAATCGCACAACGGGTTAGAGAAACTTCTAAACGGATTTCAAAAACCGTCAGGTCGCGCGGATCAATCCCGGCCCAACGCCTTGAGCACGCGATCCAGCTTCTGTCCTTGTGGGCTGATCGGCACCGGTGCGTCTTTGACCAGATTGTAATAGCCTTCGGGATCGTAAATCTGCACCCGCAGGCGCAGATCCTGGGCCGTCAGCTCCCCAATGGTTTCCAGCACCGTGTAGGCCGCAATATAAAGGTCCGCCTCGGCCGAAATCGCGGTCGCCTGAGCATCCAGAAGATCCTGTTCCGCGTCCAACACATCGAGCGTGGTGCGCGCACCCAGCTGCGCCTCTTCCCGCAAACCGCGGAAGGCCACGCGCGCGGCACGCACCTGTTCCAGACCGGCCTGACGGCTGGCTTGGGCCGCCAGAAGAATGGCATAGGCATTGCCCACATCCTGCACCACCCGGTGGCGTACCTCGTGCTGGGCCCCGCGCAGGGCATCGCGTTGGGCCATCGCCTGACGCACCGCAGAGCTGAGCAACCCGCCTTGGTAGATGGGCCCGGTCACCGACAGTCCGAAACTGCCATTGCGGTTGTTGTCACTGGTGCCGAATTCATCCGCCGTGCCAAGGCGGGAGGTGAAATTGAGCGTGGGTTTCATCGCCGCTTCTGCCGCGGCCACGGTCAGTTCTGCCGAGGAGACATCAAAGCGCGCCTTGATGATATCGGGATGTTTGCGCACAGCGATGGATTTGGCCCCGTCAATATCACCTGACAGCCGGGGCAGTTGCCCGGGCGGTTGCAAATTGCCAGGCTTGCGGCCGACGGCGGCGCGAAATTCTTCCACCGCCTGGGTCAGATCGCCTTGCGCCACGGCCAGACCTGCGCGCGCCGAGGCCAGCGCGGCTTCGGCCAAGGCCACATCGGTGCGCGTCACTTCGCCCACCTCAAACCGGTCCTTGGCGGCGCGCAGTTCTTCGCGCAGAAGGCGCAGATTGTTTTGCCGCACAGACACCAGTTCACCATTGCGGCGCACGTTCATATAAGCCGTGACCGCGCGCAACAGCACCAGCTGTTCGACAGAGCGCAGGGTTTCGCGAGTCGCCAGAACGGTTTCCTTGGCCGCCTGGATTTGCAACTGGGTGCGGCCGAAATCATAAAGCAGCAGGTCCAGCGAAATGCCCACGTTGAAATTGGTGTCGGCATTGGGAATGATGCGCTGGCTCACACGGGCGCGCCCGAAGCTGCGGGTGAGGTCCGCGCTCCAATTGATGATGGGGCGCAGGCGCGACACGGCTTGCGCCACGTTTTCATCCGCCGCCCGCAGCAAAGCGCGATTCTGATCCAAGAGGCCGGAATGTTCATAGGCGTCTGTCAGCGTCTGGGCCAGGCTTTCGGCCATGGCAGGGCGCGGCAGGGCCATGATCGTGACCCCCATCGCCACGGCACCCGTCAGGGCCACGCGGCGCCACCAGCTTTGCCCGCCGGGAAGGGTGTTTGCGCTGTGCTTGACCATCTTGTTCTCCGGTTCAGGGTGGCCTGGCGCGTGCAATTTCTAATCTGCACAGCGCGGAAGGCAGCCCGCTAAATCTGTCATGCCGCGATTGGATCCAAGCAGCCTCAGACACAACCGGAACGGTTGCATCATTTCTGGCACGAAACCACCCCCGATCAAAAGAGCAAAGACGTTAATTTTTGCACAATCACCTGTGGGATATCTGCGAAGACCTGCCAGACCGGCAAGCCCTTGCGCAGGAAAGCCCGATCCGGTAAGCGATGCGAGTTCCACGGCGGCGAGTTGGCGGAGTGGTGACGCAGCGGATTGCAAATCCGTGTACACCGGTTCGATTCCGGTACTCGCCTCCACTATTCCCATCCAAAGCACCAGAATCATGTCTGACGTGTCCCGTCCGCGAGGATGACAAAAAGGATGCGTGGCGAAGGGCATCTGATATGCCAGGGGTGTCTCAGCTTCCAAACACCAAGGATATCCGCATGACCCTAACCGACCTGCTGCTTGACCTGGCAGAGATGCCGCGGGGGGCGTGTTCGGAGCGGGCGGTGAGGTTGGCGCGGTTTTCGCTGTTGGATTGGAGTGCCTGTGGCCTTGCCGGGCGGCAAGAGCCCGTGGCGCGGCATCTGCGCGCGTTGGCGGAGGCGGAAGGGGGGCGGCCCGTGGCCTCTGTCATCGGTGGGTGTCGCGCGCCTGCCCGCATGGCTGCGCTGGTCAATGGGGCGACATCCCATGCGCTTGATTATGATGACACGCATTTTGGCCATGTGGGGCATCTGTCTGTCGCGATTTACCCCGCAGCGCTGGCTGCCGCGGAAGAGGTGGGCGCATCCGCAGGCGATCTGGTGGAGGCGTTTTTGCTGGGCGCGGAAGGGGCCATTCGGGTGGGGCAGGCTCTAGGCCGGGCGCATTACGATCTGGGGTTTCACCAAACCGCCACCAGTGGTGCGTTCGGGGCGACGATGGCGGCGGGGCGGATCTATGGGCTGAGCCGCAATGAGATGCGCGCGGCGTTGGGGCTGTGCGCGACGCGGGCCTCGGGGCTCAAGTCTCAGTTTGGCACGATGGGCAAGCCGCTCAATGCCGGGATCGCGGCGGCCAATGGCATGGAATGCGCGACGCTGGCGCGGTTGGGGCTGACCTCTGCCGAGGATGGGCTGGCCGGGCCGCAGGGGTTTATCCCGACGCACACGCCCCAGATCGGTGAGGTGACGCCGCCGGGTGTGTGGCTCTTTGAGGAGAACAAGTACAAGCTGCATGCCTGTTGCCACGGCACGCATGCGATGATCGAGGCGCTTCTGGCGTGCGGCGTGGCGTTTGAGGATGTGGAGGCGATCCATCTGCGCACCAATCCGCGCTGGCTGCGGGTGTGCGATATCAAGGCCCCGCGCACGGGGCTTGAGGTGAAGTTCAGCTATGCGTGGCTGGCGGGCATGGCGCTGCGCGGGGATGCGACGGGGGATGATCGGGTCTATCGCGATGCGCTGGCCGGGGATGAGGAATTGGCCGGGTTTGCCCAGCGCGTTGAGGTGATCGGGGATGAAGCTGTGACGGATTTGCAGGCGGCGGGCGTGCTGCGCCTGAAAGACGGATCAGAGGTGGTGTTGCAGCATGATCTGGCCGCGCCGATTGAGGAGGCTGCGTTAGCTGCGCGACTGCGCCAGAAGGCCGAAGCGATGCTTGGGGACGAAGGTGCGGCGCTTTGGGATATGCTCAGCGGGTTGGATGCTATGCCTGCGACGTCCATTGGTAAGATTTTGTCGCGTGAAAGCGGTCAGAGCCCCGGCGCGGAATCAAGGGCGTAGCCCGTCGCGCCTTCGACAAGTCCCACCCAGGGCCTGGCGAAATGTCAACGTTTGTTAATGGTTCACTCCCACAGCGACACGTCACCATAAAGCGCCTTCAATTGAGATCGGGATCGCCAGACCGGGGCCTGACGAATGCGCTATACAGGCACCACCGTCGCCTGGCCCTGCGCCACGGCGACCTCCACGATGGACTCAGCCACGGCCAGATCCTGTAGCCCCACACCGGTGCCATCAAAGATCGTGATCTCGTCCTCAGACGTTCGCCCCGGATGCGTGCCGTTGATGACCGCGCCCAGTTGCTGAACATCCGCCTCTGCAATCAGACCCGCAGCAACGGCATGCTGCGCCTCCCCGATGGACACCGACTGCGCGACCTCATCGGTGAACACCGTGGCCTTGGCCAGCAGATCGGCGGCCAGTTCCTGTTTGCCCTTCGTGTCAGTGCCCATGCAGGCGATATGAGTGCCCGGGCTGACATGTTCGGCCAGAAGCGTGGCATCAAAGGACGACGTGATGGAAATGATCGCATCTGCCGCCTGCATCCCCGGCAGATCGACGGGTTCAAACGGCACACCGGCCTCCATCGCAACCTCGGCAATGTTGGGCAGCATATCGGGGTGGTAGTTCCAGCCGATCACCTTCTCGAAGCGATGCGTCTCAAGGGCCGCGCGCAGCTGGAACGTCGCCTGATGGCCCGCGCCGATCATGCCCAACACCTTCGCATCCTTGCGCATCAAATGCTTCAATGACACCGAAGACGCCGCCGCCGTGCGCAGCGCGGTGAGCAGATTGCCCCCAACCATCGCCTTCACCCGGCCTGTATCGGGATCAAAGAGGAACACCGTCGATTGGTGATTGATCAACCCGCGCCGGTCGAGGTTATGCGGCCAGTACCCCCCGGCCTTCAGACCCAGCACACCGCCTGCGCGGTCAAACCCGCCTTTGAAGCCGTAAAGCGCGTCTTCGTGACCAATCGCCTCTCGCACCACGGGGAAGTTATAGGCATCCCCCGCCGCCATTGCGGCAAAGACCTTCTCCACCGCATCAAACGCGGCTTCGCGGGTCAGCATATCTGCGATCATGCTTTCTGGCACGATGGCCAGTTCGTGTTGGTTCAGCCCGGGACCATCCATCAGAATGCCTTCCCGCGTGCCGATACCGGCCACAGCGTTTCCACCTTGCCGTCGCGCACGCCGACATACCAGTCATGAACGTTGCAGGTGGGGTCACAGTGCCCCGGCACCAGTTTCAGCTTGTCATTGACCTTCAGCACACCATCAGGGTCCGCGACCACGCCGTGTTCATCCGAACACTTGGCATAAACCACGTCCCGACGCCCAAACACGACCGGCAGGCCGCTGTCGATGGATTGCGCCTTCAGGCCCGCATCGACGATGGCTTTGTCCGCCTTGGCGTGACTCATGACCGAGGTCAGCAAAAACAGCGCATTTTCCCATTCGCCCTCATCAATCCGGTTGCCATCCTTGTCGAGGATCCGGCCATAATCGGCATCCATAAAGGCGTAGGATCCACACTGGAGTTCATTATAAACCCCTGAATTGCTTTCGAAATAATAGGACCCGGTGCCGCCACCGCCGACGATGTCACATTCGATACCTTCGTCGCGAAGCGTGTCCACCGCGTCCTTCACCATGGCCACGGCAATGTCGATCTTGGACTTGCGGGTGTCGTAGCTGTCCATGTGCTGCATCGCGCCCTGATAGGCTTGCAGCCCTGCAAATTTCAGCCCTTCGGCGGCATCGATGGCCGTGGCGATCTCCACCACTTCAGGCGTGGTGGTCACACCACAGCGTCCTGCGCCGCAATCAATTTCCACAAGGCATTCGATCTGCGTGCCATGGCTGACGGCGGCCGCCGACAGATCGGCCACATTGGCCAGATCATCCACACAGCAGATCGCCCGCGCGCCCAGTTTGGGCAGGCGCGCGAGGCGGTCGATCTTGGCCGGGTCGCGCACCTGGTTCGACACCAGCACATCCATGATACCGCCGCGCGCGAACACCTCCGCCTCAGACACTTTCTGGCAGCAGACCCCGCAGGCACCGCCCAAATCCATCTGCAGCTTCGCCACATCGACGGATTTGTGCATCTTGCCATGGACCCGGTGGCGCATGCCATGGGCCTTGGCGTAATCGCCCATTTTTTTGATGTTGCGTTCCAGCGCGTCGAGGTCGAGCACGAGGGCGGGCGTCTGAATATCGGCCTCATCCATCCCCGGCAGCGCGGGCACGTCATAGCCCACTTCAAGCTCACTATATTGGGTCAGATCTTTCATCTCAGGTCTCCTCAAAGTGTCCAGGGAAGGCGGTCCAAATCAACATTCCCGCCGGTTACGATCACACCGACGCGCTTGCCGGCAAAGTAGTCAGGGTTCTTCAGAATGCAGGGCAGCGGCACAGCGCAAGAGGCCTCCATCACGATGCGCAGATGCTTCCACGTCAGTTTCATCGCCTCGATGATTTCGTCCTCGGAGGCGGTGAAAATTTCCGTCACGTGGTTCGACACGAAATGCCATGTGCGTTCCTTCAGCGGCACAAGCAGCCCATCCGCGATGGTCTTGGGCGCGTCATCTGCAATGATGTAGCCTGCTTTGAAACTGCGATAGGCGTCATCAGCCTGCTCGGGTTCAGCGGCGATGATCTGCACGTCCGGGGCCAGCGTCGACAGCGTCAGACACGTCCCCGAAATCATGCCACCACCCCCTATGGGCGCGACCATCATGTCCAGCCCATCGGTCTGTTCCATGAATTCCTTCGAACAGGTCCCCTGCCCCGCAATCACGCGTGGGTCGTTGTATGGATGCACGAAATCGCCGCCTGTTGCGGCCTGCACCTCGGCAAAGGTCGCCTCGCGGCTGCTGGTCGACGGCTCACATTCGGTGATGATCCCGCCATAGCGGCGCACCGTATCCTTCTTGGCCTGCGGCGCGGTGCGCGGCATGACCACATTGCAGGGAATGCCCCGGCGCGCGGCGGCATAGCTGAGGCAGGAGGCATGGTTGCCGGACGAATGCGTCGCGACGCCCAATTTCGCCTGTTCCTCATCCAGCCCGAAGACCGCATTGGTGGCCCCGCGCACCTTGAACGCGCCCGGTTCCTGAAAGTTCTCGCATTTGAAGAACAGCTGCGCGCCCGTCAGGCCGTTCAGGTGATCCGACGTCATCACCGGCGTGCGGCGGATATGCGGCTTGATCCGCTCATGGGCCTCCAGCATGTCGTCATAGGTGGGGATATCGAGGGGAAGATCCTTCATTCTGCCGCCTCCAGAAAGCGTTCCAATTTGCCCATGCGATAGACGTCCTGCGCCGCCACAACGCCCGCCCCGCGCGGGATGTCGAGGCCAAGATCAGCCATCGCCATTTCCACCGTTGCAAGCCCGCTTAGCATCATGGGCTCGGTGAGGCTGCCCAGATGGCCGATGCGGAAGACCTTGCCCGCCACATCCCCCAACCCCGCACCGAACGACATGCCATAGGCAGTATCGGCGTGGGCCACGATGCGCCCGGCGTCAAAGCCCTCCGGCGTGCGAATGGCCGTGACGGTGTTGGAGTAAAGATCAGGCGAGGTGGCGCAGATGTCCAAGCCCCAGGCCCGCACGGCGGCGCGCACGCCCTCTGCAATCCGGGCATGGCGGGCGAACACGTTCTCCAACCCCTCAGACAGCAGCATTTTGCAGGCCTCGTTGAGGCCATTGAGCAAGCCATAAGCGGGGGTGTACGGGTATCCGCCCGTCGCCGTGGCCGCCGCCATATCCTGAATTCTGAAATAGCCCCGCGGCAGGCCCGCCTGTTCCGTGGCCGCCATGGCGCGCGCCGAAAAGGCGGCGATCCCAAGCCCGGCAGGCAGCATGAAACCCTTTTGCGACCCGGCCACGGCCACGTCGACGCGCCAGTCATCAAACCGGAAATCCATCGATCCGATGGAACTGACCCCGTCGACGAACAGCAATGCCGGATGGCCCGCGCTGTCCATTGCGGCGCGGATGGCGGCGATGTCGGATGTGACGCCCGTGGCGGTTTCATTATGTGTGGCGAGCACCGCCTTGATCGTGTGATCGGTATCTGCGGCCAGCTGTGTCTCGGCCCAATCCGCCGGGAAGCCTTCGCCCCAGGCCACCTCTGTCATCACCACGTTCAACCCGAAATCGCGGCACATCTTGATCCATTTGTGGCTGAACATCCCATTGCGCACTGCCAGCACCGTGTCACCGGGGGAAAGCGTGTTGGCAATCGCGGTTTCCCAGCCGCCCGTGGCGGTCGAAGGGAATATGAACACCTGCGCATCCGTGGCCTTGATCACCGATTGCACACCCGCACGGGCAGAGGCCAGAAGCGCCGGAAACGCGGCGGAGCGGTGATCAATCGTGGGCAGATCACAGGCCCGGCGCAGGGCCTCGGGCATATTGGTGGGCCCTGGGATGAAAACCGGGTTTTGAAGACTCATGGCTGCGCTCCTCCGTCAAGCTGAGCATGTTTTACGCAGTCCCGACGCGCATCACAATTTTTTTGAAAACGTTTTTCATATTTCAAGGATTGGGGAAAAATAGCGTATTTACAGTCCTTTGCATTTTTTCATATAGTGAAATAGATTTTTGAATTTTGAAAAAGAGAGCGTGAGCCATGGCCCAATCCACACCCAGACGCAGCCGCGGGCGGCCCAAGGCATGGGATGACAAAACCGATCAGAACACCATCAAATCGCTCGACCGGGCGATGGATGTGTTGGAACATCTGTCCTCTCAATCCGGGGCCACGCTGTCAGAACTGGCCGAGGATCTGGGCCAATCGCCCGCCACCGTCTACCGCGTGCTGGTCACGCTGGAAGGGCGCGGGATGGCGGAGTTTGATGCGGAAAATCAGCTTTGGTATGTGGGCGCGCAAGCGTTTGTCATTGGCGCGCGGTATCTGCGGCGCACGTCGCTGGTGGATCGCGCCACACCCATCCTGCACCAACTTATGACCCGCACGGGCGAGACGGCGAACCTTGGTGTGCCGCGCGGGGGCGATGTGGTCTTCGTGGCGCAGGCTGAATGTAATCATTCGATCCGCGCGTTCTTTCCCCACGGGTCGGCCTCCCCCATGCATGCCTCCGGCATCGGCAAGGCGCTGTTGTCAGAGATGAGTGAGGCGCAGATCGACGCGCTCATGCGCGACACGGTGTTGGAGGAATTCACCCAGTTCACCATCACCGATGCCCCCGCCCTGTCCGAAGAGATGACGCGCATCCGGGCGCGCGGCTATTCCATCGATGATCAGGAAAAAAACATCGGCATGCGCTGCATCGCGGCCCCGGTGCGCAACTGGACAGGTCATGCGGTGGCTGGCATTTCCATATCCGGCCCAGTGGCGCGGATTGAGGATGCGGAAGTGGCGGGGTTGGCCCGTGCCGTGATGCAGGCGGCGAAGGAGCTGTCTGCCGCCCTTGGGTCTGATGGTTGAGCCCAATACGAAACCCTTGCGGGAGGCGTGAGTTTCCTTCATATTCAAATAATCGAATTTATTGGGGGTTCCAACCGTGCTGTCCCGTCGTTCTTTCCTGCAAACCGCTGCGGCCCTGCCGTTGGCGACCGCCTTGCCCCGCCCCGCCATGGCGGACATGGCCATCGGGTCTGCCACCCTGACCACCGTCAGCGATGGTTATCTGACCCTGCCTGGCAGCTTCCTCTTTGATCCCATGCCGCAGAAGGAACTCAGCCCGATCCTGACGGAATATGGCCTCTCGCGTGATCAACTGACGCCGGAATGCAACCTCGCGCTTTACCGCGACGGGCAGAACACCGTGCTGTTTGACGTGGGCGCGGGACCGGATTTCATGCCCTCCTCTGGCGCGATTGTGAACAGCCTTGATGCGGTGGGATTGGTGCCGGAGGATATCACCCATGTCCTTTTTACCCATGCCCATCCCGATCACATCTGGGGGCTGCTGGACGACTTTGATGAGCCGCTTTTCTATGAGGCCACTTATATGATGGGCCGGGCGGAGTGGGAGTATTGGTGGAACCCCGAAACCGTCACCACGATTGGGGAGGCGCGCGCCGCCTTCGCCGTGGGGGCCAAGCGCCGGATGGAGATGATCGAGGACACCGTCACGCTCTTTGATGATGGCGATGAGGTACTGCCCGGGATTGCCGCCATTGCCACCCCGGGCCACACGCCGGGGCACATGGCTTTTGAGCTGCGGCAGGGCAATGAGGCCGCGCTGATCCTGGGCGATGCCATTGGCAATCACCACGTGGCCTTCCGCAAACCCGCATGGGAAAGCGGTGCAGATCAGGATGCCGCCCAAGCCGTCAACACGCGGCAGATGCTGCTGGATCGGCTGACGGCGGAACAGATGATGATGGTGGGCTTTCACCTGCCCGGCGGCGGTATGGGCCGCGCTGTGGTGGATGGCGATGGCTACCGGTTTGAAAGGGTTTGAACGATG
Source organism: Pseudomonadota bacterium (assembly GCA_038532355.1). Lineage (GTDB taxonomy): Bacteria > Pseudomonadota > Alphaproteobacteria > Rhodobacterales > Rhodobacteraceae > Roseovarius. The sequence continues at coordinate 24,854 of JBCBAT010000016.1, forward strand.
CGCTGGATGATTGCCCTATTGACCCTCACCACCGCCGCGATTGCCCATGAGGATATCGCCGACAAATACCCCGAATCCCCGCTCTATAACAAACCGGTGGAGGTGATCCCCCATGTCTGGTCCGCCATCGGGGCCACCGCGCCACCCACCTATGAAAACAGCGGGCACAACAACAATCTCAGCTTCATCGTGACAGGCGACGGGGTGATCGTGATCAATGGGGGGGCCGCGTACATTCTGGCCGAGGCGCTGCACGCGGAAATCAAGCAGATCACCGATCAGCCGGTGAAACTGGTGATCGATGAAAACGGCCAGGGCCACGCGATGCTGGGCAATTCCTACTGGGCCGAACAGGGCGTGCCGATCTTGGCGCATGTGGACGCCGCGCACGAGATTGAAACCCGCGGCAATCGCATTCTGGAGGGCATGAAGCGCTACAACCGCGACAAGGCAGACGGCACCTTCGTGGCCCCGCCCACGCAGACCTTCGAGGACAAGCACATCATCGAGATGGGCGATTTTTACATTGAAGTGCTTTATCTCGGCCCTGCCCACGGGCCGGGGGACACGCAGGTCTGGCTGCCGGAACAGGGCCTCGTGATCGCAGGCGACATGGCCTTTCACGAACGCATGTTACCGATCTTTGAAGACACGATCGTCTATGACTGGATTGAAACGTGGGAGACCGGGTTTGAGGCCTTGAATGCCACCTATGTGATCCCCGGCCATGGCCACCCCACCAACATGGATCAGGTCCGGCGCTATACGCGTGACTACCTTGTTTACCTGCGCGAGGTGGTGGGCGCGCATCTGGACGCGGGCGGTGATCTGGCCGATGCCTATTACGTGGATCAGACGCCTTATGCGCATCTGGACACCTATGAGGAACTGGCCACGCGCAATGCCGGCCGGGTCTATGAACAGATGGAATTTGAGTGATGCGACAGGCGCTGATGATGGCCGCCGCGCTGTGGCTTGCGACGGCTGAGGCGGTGCTTGCCGAGGCCGCGCTTTTGTCTGCGCCCGAGGCTGCCGAGCAGGTGGAGACGGGGGAGATGATCCTGCTCGATATCCGCTCCGCCGAGGAATGGGCGGAAAGCGGTGTGGCCCGAGGCGCGTGGCCCGTGTCAATGCATGCCGAGGATTTTCCCCAGCGTCTCAATGCCATTCTGGCGCGCTACCGCCCCGATCAAATCGGGCTGATTTGCGCAACCGGGGGCCGGTCGGCTTATGTCACGCGGGTGCTGGCGTCCAATGGGATCACGGGCGTGGTGGATGTGTCCGAGGGGATGTTTGGCAATGACAAGGGTGCTGGCTGGATCGCGCGGGAGATGCCCGTGGTGACAGTGGACGAGGCGATGAAGGGCTATGAGGCGGCGCAAGAGAGCTGGACGGACTAGGCGATTTGAAGCGCCTTCGACAGGCCCCGGTCTGGCGATCCCGATCTCCGCACGGCAGCGCTTTATCTTCGGGTTCCCGCTGAGCGGTTGGGCGGCGCTTTGACGTCGACATTTCGCCAGGCCGTCGCGCCAAAGGCGCGCCACTTGTAGTTGGCACACCAAAGGTGTGACGTGGGGCCTGACGAAGGCGCGGCGGCGCAAGCGCCTTGTTTCCGCGCCAGGTGCGATGCGGCCTCAAACAAAAAACGGCCCCGGCGACAAAGCACCGGGGCCGTTCAACATCAGATCAAGATCAGCCGAACATGTCGGACGTGATGCCCGTGTACCAGCCTTCCGATTCCTCATAGGTCGCCTTGCGCACATCTGCGCTTTCGCCTGTTTGGGAAATGAAGCCATCCACCTTGGCGATCTTTTCTTCCGTCGCCTCGTAGGTCGCGCCCACTTTCACGCCGTCATTGGTCTCAATGAGCGACCAGCAGGTGTTGGAGAACTTGGCCGGGAACACCTTCGATCCCGTCAGTGCCCCGCGCACGGCATTGGCGCAGACCTTGGCCTGTGAATTGGCCGAGAAGCCGGATTTGGGCATATCGCCCTGTTGGCTGGCATCGCCCAGAACGTAGATGTCCGCGTCCGCCTTCGTGGACATATCCGCGGCGTTCACAGGCGCCCAGTTGCCATCGGTCACACCTGCCAGTTCCGCAATGCGGCCGGCCTTCATGCCCGGGATCACGTTGCAGACATCGACCTTGGTCACTTCCCCGTCGATCGACACGGTCATCGCACCGGGATCCACCGACACATTGCCACCGCCGAAATCATCGCCGATCCAGTCAATCATGCCGGAATAGTGGTTGTTCCAGCCTTCCTCAAACAGCGCCTGCTTGGAAAACTTGGGCTTGGGATCGGCCACGAGGATCTTCGCGGTCGGGTTGTTGACCTTCAGATAATGCGCCACCATAGACACCCGCTCATAGGGGCCGGGCGGGCAGCGATAGGGGTTCGGCGGGGCGACCATGGCATAGGTGCCGCCCTGCGGCATGCTTTCCAACTGCGCGCGCAAGAGTTCCGATTGCGACCCGGCCTTGTAGGCATGCGGCATGGCGTTCTGCGCGGAAAGATCCCAGCCTTCGACCGACCCATCGACAAAATCGATGCCCGGGCTGAGGACCAGCTTGTCATAAGCCACCGATCCGCCACCTGCCAGACCCACGGTCTTGGCGTCGCGATCCACGCCCACGGCCCAGTCATGGACCACGTTCACCCCATTCGCGGCCAGCCCGCCATAGGTGTGACCCAGATCATTCATGTCCTTGAACCCGCCGATATAGAGGTTGGAGAAAAAGCAGGTGTAATAGCTGCGCGTAGGCTCAATGAGGGTGACATCCACCTCACCCTTGCTGTCCTTGGCGATGTAGCGCGCAGCCGTGGCCCCCCCGGCCCCGCCGCCCACGACAACCACACGCGGTTTGCCTTGCGCCATCACCATCGGCGCGGCCAAAGCGCCCGCGACGGCGGCGGCTGATCCGATAAATCCTCGTCTATTCAATGTCATCATACTGTCTCCCATGTGATGATTTTTATTATTCTAATTGGCCAAAATACGCGGCCAGCGCGGCGATCTCCTCATCGCCCAAACGCCCGGCAACCATTTGCATCACCGGGTGAGTCCTCGTTTTGTTTTTGTAGGCATGCATGGCGATCACGAAATCCTCCTCGGGCCAGAGCACGATGGATGGAATGCCGGTATCGCCGCCGGATGCCTGATGACAGGTTGTACATTCCCCGCTTAGATATTCACCGTATTCGGGGTCCCCCTTCAGCGCAAGGATCGCGGGATCAAGGTTATGATCACTCGCCTGTTTGGTGGGGGCGGCTTCGGGGATATCGGCCGGATCATCGGAAAAGGCGCGCAGATAGCCGATAAGCGTCGCCCGCTCGGATGCGTCTTTTATGCCTCGAAAGCTCATCCGCGTGCCGCTTGTCAGGCTGCGCGGGTCTTTCAGAAAGGCATCCAACATCTTGGCATCCCATGTCAGCGCGCCTGATTTTGCCCGCTGAAACGCCTCTGAATAGCGAAAATCCCCGTGGCTGCCCGCCACGCGCCCGAAAAGCCCGTTGAGATGCGGGCCAATCCCGTGTTCGGCCCCCTGTCCGATCTCATGGCAACCGCTGCATTGCTGAAACGCGTCCTCGCCCGCGGCCATCTGCGGATCAGCGGGGGCGTCGGCGGACGCCAGAACCACCTGCGCGGCGGTACCTTCCGCCAGCGCGGGTTCGGGGATGTCGGGCGTGGCGGAAAGGGCCGCCTCCTCACTCACCGAGAAAGGTGTTCAGGTACGCAATGATTGCTTCCTGATCTCCTTCCTTCTTGAGCCCACTGAATGCCATCTTGGTGCCTTTCATCGCGCCCTTTGGATCGGCGAGGAACGCGGACAGCGATGCTTCATCCCAGGTGCGGCCGTCCTCCATCGCGGCCTGGAAGACCTTGGAATAGGAAAACCCGTCCACCGATCCCATCACACGGCCCATCAGCGCATTAAGCTGCGGGCCGGATTTGTTCTTGGCCCCGTCGCCCACCGCGTGGCAGGCGGCACATTTCTTGAACACCTTTTCGCCTTGGGCCACCAGCGCGGCGGCCTCATCCACAGGTTCCGGCGCGGGGGCGGCGGCCTCCTCCTCTGGCTGCGCTGGAGCCTCTGGCACAAAGGCCGCGCCCTCGGCGGTAAACGACGGCAGTTCCACGTCGCGGTTGGGGTTCATTTCCGACACGCTGCCGCCTTCGGGCGGGGTATCCACAAGGAACACGGTGCGCATGGTGATCGCGGCTTCATCCTTGCAGTTTTCCATGCAAGGCTCCCCGCGCCATTTGGAATATTCCAACTCCGGCCGGTCGTCGATGATGAAGCCCGTGGCGTTGTACATCTCAAACTCGGCGAAGTTTTCGTGGCTCAGCACGAAATCATCATCCACCTTGTCGTTGGAATAGAGGATATAGGCGACGATGGCATAGGTCTCATCCGCCGTCAGCGTGCCCGCCTCACCAAAGGGCATGGACCGGTTGATGTAATCCCACGCGGTCGACAGATGCGGCCAGTAAGACCCCACCGTTTTCACCGGGTCTTCATCGGCCAGCGTATCAAACCCTCCGGCCAGAACGGGCCAGTTATCCACCCCTTCGGCGAAATCGCCGTGGCAGGCCGCGCATTTTTCGGCGAAGACTTCTTCGCCCCAGAACACGTCTCCTTCACCTTCGGGCAGGCCGCGCCCATCGGGCAGAACATCGACATCCCACGCGGCAATCTCTTCCGGCAGGGCTGCGCGGCCCAAGCCGTAGCTGCCATCCGCCATCGGCGCAGGCGTGCTGAGATCGGCGACGCGGGTGAGCGCGGCCTCCTGTACCTCTGCGATCTTGGCGTCGAGGTCGGCGGCGCGTTCAGCCTCTGCCGCGGCGCGCTCTGACGTGGTGGCGACCTGCGTCTCAAGGCTCTCAATCCGGGTTTGGCCATAATCACGATTGGCGATGAAGAGCGCCAAAGACAGCATCACGGCCACACCGCCAAAGATGGGCAGGTAGACAGTGTTAAGAGACTTCGACATTTTCCGCGATCCCTTCGGCGCTCACGTACCAGGTCTGGATACAGTTGTTGTGGTAGACAGCGTTTTCGCCCCGTTCTTCGCGCAGCTGATCCTTGGTGGGCTGCACGTAGCCCGTGTCATCCATCGCGCGCGCCTGCAGCAACATCGGCGCGCCGTCCCACTGGGTGTCCAGATAGAACCGCGTGAGCGCTTTCGGATCGCCCTGTTTGCCAAGACGGGCGGTTTCCCAGGTGATGCCGCCATCCTTGGACACATCGACGCGCGTGATTTGCCCATGCCCGGACCACGCAAGCCCCGAAATCACCAAGGGGCCCGCCCCGTGCTTGATGGGCATCTGAGGGCTGGGGGAGGTGATGACGGATTTTGCATCCATCACCCATGTCCATTTGCGCGCCGTGCCATCGGCGTAGACGTCCGTATATTTCGATGTCTCTTCGCGGCTTTCCACAGCGCGGTCCACCACCTCGATCCGGCGGATCCATTTGACCCACATATTGCCTTCCCACCCCGGCACCACCAGCCGCACCGGGTAGCCATGCTCCATCCGCAGCGCCTCCCCGTTGGCCTTGAAGGCAATGAGGCAATCATCCAGCGCCTTTTCCATTGGAATGGACCGCCCGTTGGAAGACGCATCCGCCCCCTCCACATAGACCCAATTGTCGAGCGACAGATCGGCACCGGCCTCCTGCAAGAAGGTGCGCAGGGGCACGCCGGTATATTCCATGTTGTGGATCATGCCGTGGGTGAACTGACAGCCATTGAGCTGCGCGCCCGCCCATTCCATGCCGGTATTGGCGGCGCATTCGCAGAAATAGGTGTGGTTTTCGCGGGGGAAGCGTTCGATGTCGTCATAGGAAAAGACCAGCGAGCGGTCGACCATGCCGTTGACCATCAGCCGGTAATCTTCTTTGCGCAGCTCAATCGCGCCGGAATGGTGCCTCTCAAACGCGCAGCCCTGCGGCGTGATCGTGCCTTCGAGCGCGTGAATGGGCGTGAAGTTGATCGAACTGATCGGCGAGGCCGTCAGCCATTCCACATTGCGCCGCACCACGTGGGATTCAAATTCAATCGGCATGCCGTAGGGCGTTTCATCCACGCCTGCGCCGGTATAGCTGGCCCAATCCTGCAATTCCGTGATCAACGGGTCAGGGCCGTCTGCTGCACTGGCCGCACCCGCGACGGTGCCTGCCGCCATAGCCGCCGACCCTTTCAGAAAGGCGCGGCGGGAGGTGTTTTTGATCTCACTCATAAGGCCCTCATCTGTCAAACGCCGACAATTTCGACGCTGTTGTTTTCCGCCACCGTCACGGTGCCCAGCTTGGCGATATGGGCTTCCACCACATCCCAGATCTGCGGCCCTTCGGTGTCCTCATTTACACTGGCCCATCCGGCCACGACGTAGTTGCGGGCGGGGTCGATGGGTTCGCCCGTGGCCAGCAAAGTCATGTTGGATATCCGGCTGCCCTGCGGCTGGCCCACGTCAATGCGGTAACCAAGCCCGCCCGTGCGCACCATGTCGCCGCCCTGCTGGTAATAGGGATCGGGGTTGAAGATGTTATCGGCCACGTCCTCCAGCACGACCTTGAGGAACTCGCCCGTGAATTCCGTGCGATAGGCCTCCCCATAGGACATGGACGTCACACCGAAAATGTCTTCCCGCGTGATATCCTGCCCGGGGATGAGGGATGGCCCCCAGCGCACACCGGGCGATAGCGCGATCTCCGCATCCCGTTCGCTCAGCAGCGCGTCGCAGATCAGATCATCCCATGTGCCGTTGAAATTGCCCCGGCGGTAGAGCAGGCTGTCGGTCTGGCCGATCACCTCCTCCATTTCCGCCTCAAAGGGCGCGCGTTCCATGTCAATGGCGGCAGCAACCTCAGCGTCCGGTTCAATCACATCGGCAAAGATGGGGATCAGCTTGGTCTTGTAGCCCATCATCTGACCGTCGCGGATATCCAGATCCACGCGGGTGACAAACTTGCCGTTGGATCCCGACGGCAGGATAATTGTCTGCCCCACCAGCACCGGTTCGGGGAGCGCGTCATGGGTGTGGCCCGACAGGATGACGTCAATGCCAGGCACGACGCTGGCCATCTTCTTGTCCACGTCAAAACCATTATGGCTGAGCACGACAACGCATTCGGCCCCTAGGCTGCGCACCTCTTCAACCATCGCGGCCATGTTTTCATCGCGGATGCCGAAGGAGTATTCGGGGAACATCCAGCGCGGATTGGCGATGGGCATGTAAGGGAACGCCTGCCCGATCACAGCCACCTTGGTGCCACCCCGTTCAAACATCTTGTAGGGCGGGAAAAGATCGGTGGGTTCATCCCATTCGGCATCAAAAATATTCTGGCCAAGTGCTGCGAAGGGCAAGCCTTCCACCAATTCTGCCACCCGGTCGGACCCCATGGTGAATTCCCAGTGAAAGGTCATCGCATCCGGGGAGAGCAGGTTCATCACGTTGACCATGTCCTGCCCTTGGGTCTTCAGCGTGGTGTAGGACCCGTGCCAGGTATCGCCCCCATCCAGCAGGATCGCATCGGGCCTGTCGGCGCGGATGGCCTTGATCACGGTGGCCACGCGATCAAGGCCACCCACCCGGCCATAGGCCGCCGCCAGGGAGGAGAAATCACCGGAACTGAGCGCATAATGGCTGGGGCTGCCATCCTCGATTCCGTAAAGCTTGCGAAACGCCGCGCCCGTGACATGGGGCACCGCACCCTTGTTGCCGCCCACGCCGATATTGATGTCGGGCTCGCGGAAATAGACGGGCTTCAACTGCCCATGAATATCCGTGACATGGATGAGGGAGACATTGCCGAAGGTGTCAAATTCCAACAGCTGATCCTGCGTCAGCGCCTGCTGCGCGGCCAGCCGGGACCAATTGCCAAAGCCCGATCCGCCCAGGATGGCCGAGGCCGCCATGCCCACTTGCAGAAAATCACGGCGCGAAATCATTCCTGTTGGTCCCTCTTACATATGCGCATAAGTGAATATAGCGCCTGGAAAAAAGGCCCCGCCGCATGGCGAGGCCCCTTGTTGTTGGTCTCAGTTGCGGACGGACGGCGATTCCACCGAAAGGCCCTGCCCGCGCGACGCCAGATACAGCTCCAGCGCCTTGAATTCCGGCCCGCCTTCGGCAAAGGGCGTGGCACGAATGTTCTTCATGCAGCCCTTGAACCGGCCATGGGTGGAATTCAACTTGGCGTTCTTCAACCGGTAGGTCGGGAAGCCATTGATCTGACCCTGGCTCAGGTGATCGGCGCGGATCATCACGCCGTAATTGTTTTCGTGGCAGTTGGAACAGGACATATCGAGCTGCCCCACGCGAGTGTAGTAAAGTTCCTTGCCTTGCTCCCAAAACGGCGCGGCCTCACCATCAATGGCCACATCCACGGGCATCCCCCGCGATTGCAGACTGATCAACGCGGTCATGGAGGTCATTTTTCCCTTGGACCATTCCCAAGGCTCTGCGCCCATCCGCTCTGTCCGGCAATTGTTGACAAGGTCCTCCATCGCCACAAGCTCACCATCCTGAACCCGTGGAAGCGTCGGGCGCAGGCCTTTGAACTCAGCCACATCCGCGTGGCATGACGCGCAAGCCATGTTTTCCGTGCCGTCCACCTTCTCCCAAAGGTCGATTGCCTTGTCGACAAACACCATGGCCGGATTTTCGAAATCATCGGTTTGCAGGTATTGCGTTTCGGGCGATCGGAAGCGCCACCCGGAATAGAGCGTATCCACGTTTTCCATATGCGCAGGCGCGGCCACTTCGGTGACCATCGCCTCGCCTTCCACGGTCAACGTGTTGTTGTCCTGAGCCGTTGCGGTGCCTGCGGCACAGATCGCGGATGCGATCAGAAACCGTCTGAGTACCATGCTTGTCCCTCCCTTTGGCTGTCGATCCGGTCTTCTTCAGGAGACCGTGATCGACTTGGCTGTCTCATAGATATCCCCGTCATCATCGTACCAGGTGAACTTGAATTCACCGGTCTCCGGCACGACAGCGTCGAACTGGAAATAGGGGTTGGTGGAAATCGCGGGTTCCATCGCCACGTCGATCACGTTGTTGCCGTTAAAATCGGCCGTGAAGCGGTTGATGATGGACCGCGGGATGATGTTGCCATCATCGTCCTTGCGCTGGCCGCTTTCCATCTTGTGGCTGATCAACGTCTTGATCGTGATCGTCTCGCCTGCTGCGGCCGTCTTGGGGACCTTGACGCGGGGTTTTACACCAGATGCCATGTCATTCTCTCCTGAATTTGGGTCAGCCGCCGCAGCCGCCGATTGTCACTTTCACTTCGGCTTTGGCCATCTGGAAGGAACCGTCCTCCATCTTGGCCACCGCGATCACGTTCTGCGTGGTCGCAAGCCGGATCCGGGTTGAGGCACTGCGCGAGGCGCTCATGGGCCCGAACTTGAAGGTCGCCACGTTGGGCACCGGGTTGCCATCAGCAAAAAGCGTGATTTCCGCCGCACCCGGCGCATCCACGCCAATGGGCACCGTGTTGCCGTTTTCCGCAATCTCGGGCGAGGTCAGCGTCACACCGCCCTCGGCCACTTCCGCGCCACCGGTGAAGGCGGCGATCGCGTCTTCTGTCAGGCTTGCAAAAGCAGGCAAAGCGCCCATGGCGGCCATCGCCAGGGTGCTTGAACTGATTGCAAGCATGTTTCGCCGTGTCAGGGTCATGTTGATCTCCGTATCGGATAGGTCAGTCGTATTGGTCAGTCAGTCGTCTTAGTCGTATTTCAGCGTCATCAGGTAGGCGACAACGTCTTCCACCTGCTGCGCCGTCAGGATCGAGGCACCGGCAAAATCATCCAGCGGTCGATTGTAGCCTGCATCGACATAGAAGGCCGGCATGATCGTGCCTTCGAACATCTCTTTCGAGTTGGTCACGATGCCCCGCAACTCCGCCTCGGACCACCGCTCAGAGACGCCATCCATGGGCGGGCCTACCTCCCCGTGGAAGGTTTCCTCCGAAAGGTCGTTGTTGACATGGCACGCTAGGCAGTTGCCCTGTTTGCGGTTGGCAAAGATCGCGCGGCCCTTGACCGGATCGCCCGCCACGCCGGTCAATGATGCCTCCACGGTGCCATCTATATAGCTTACATCGACCGGTTTGACGTCCTCCGCGAAGACGCTTGTCGACGCAAGCAGCAGCGCACAGGCCGTTCCAATTGCGTATTTCATGATCCCTCCCTAGGTCGATTCAGTGCCTCGGTTAAGATCAGCCTACTTCACAGGATCGTGTCCCGGCAAGAACAAATTCAAAAACGTGAATTTTTCAATCTGTTTGCAGGTGCAGCATTTTGCGAAACAATGTTTCCAGAAGCGCCTGCGTCCAAGCCGGGATTTGAGTATTTTCAACCCAAAAGAAGCCGGGCCAAATCTGCCTTCTTTTGGGCCACAAATACTCAATCGGTTTTAGCCGATGGTGCTGAACCACGGCATGTAATCCAGCATCCATTGCGCGATCACTGACATCGAATTGGTGGCAATCAGCACCCCGAAGACGATCAGCAAAAGCCCCATACCCTTTTCCACCGCCCCCAAATGGCGCCGAAACCGTGTCAGAAAGCGCATGAGGGGTCCGATCAGCAAGGCGGCCGCGATAAAGGGCAGTGTCATGCCCAGCCCATAGGAAAACAGCAGCAGCGCGCCTTCCTGCGCCGTGTCCTGCCCTGCGGCGGTGAACAGGATAGCCGCCAGTACGGGCCCCACGCAGGGTGTCCAGCCAAAGGCGAAGGCAAGCCCGATCACATAGGCCCCCACCACACCCACATTGGTGGTGTTGCTCGCGTCAGACCGGAATTGCCGGTAGAGGATGCCAATCCGCACAATCCCTAGAAAATGCATCCCCATGGCGATGATGATGCCGGCCGCCACCCAGCGCAGCACATCGAAATATTCCCTCACTAATCCGCCAAAGAGTGTGGCCGACGCGCCAAGCCCCACGAACACCGTGATCACGCCCAGCGCGAAAAAGCACGCCGCCCCAAAAGCGCGCGCCCGCACCGCGCCGCTGATCTCTGCCTCGGCAGAAATCTGGTTCGCGCCCACCCCGGCAAGGTAGGACAGGTAGAACGGCACGATGGGCAGAATGCAGGGCGACAGGAACGACAAAAGCCCGGCAAAAGCCGCGCCCAAAATTGTGACATCAAACATGCGGGGTCACCCTAAAATCCTGACCTTGCCTTGAGATATTCACATATTTGATTATGATACCAGCACGACCCGCGTCAATCCAAGGCACTCACCCCGATGTTCAAGCCCGTCGCCATTGCCGCCCTGCTTTCATGGCCCCTTATGGCCGTGGCAGAGCCGGTTCTGCTGATGGCGGAAGAGGATGGATGCTATTGGTGCGAAATCTGGGATGAAGAAATATCCCACATCTATCCCAAAACCGCAGAGGGGCGCACCGCCCCTCTCCGGCGGTATGACCTTCACCACGAAACCCCAGATGTCGAATTCCAAAGCCGCGTGCGCTTTACCCCCACCTTCATCCTTGTAGAGGATGGGCGCGAACTGGCGCGGATCGAAGGCTATCCAGGCGAAGATTTCTTTTGGGCCATGCTTGCGCAGATGTTTGACCGCGCTGGCATCGCCACAGATGCAGAGAGTTGACGACCATGACCCTCCAGACATTTCCGACTGAGCCTGAGACCGCCCAGACGCCTGAACCCGCCTCCCGCCTGCCGGTGTTTGACAAGAACACCTGCCCCGAGGACATGGAGCGCATGATGGACAACGCACAGCGCGCGTCCAACTTCCTCAAGGCGATCAGCCATGAAGGGCGGTTGATGATCCTGTGCCATCTGGCATCGGGCGAAAAATCGGTGACGGAGCTGGAAGAGCTTCTGTCAGCGCGGCAGGCGGCGGTGTCTCAGCAATTGTCGCGGCTGCGCCTGGAAGGGCTTGTGACGCCCCGGCGCGATGGCAAGGCGATTTACTATCGCTTGACAGATGACCGTCCGAAGCAAATCATGGAAGTGGTCTATGACCTCTTTTGTCGTCAGGACTGACCAAGCGCGCACAACCAACACAAACATCACCCGCGTTTGGCCCGCATTTGATCGTGGGAGGAACAAATGCTGGAAACGCTCTCAGAGGCGAATGTTGCCGCGCTCATCGGGTTGATGGGCGGGCTGGCCCTTGGGCTTGCGGCCCGGGTCGGGCGGTTTTGTACGCTGGGCGCCATTGAGGATGCGCTTTACGGGGCTGACACACGGCGGCTACGCATGTGGGCCATCGCCATTGGGGTGGCCATCATCGGCACGCATCTAGCGCAGGCCCTTGGCGGGTTCAACAGCGCAGACACGGCCTATCTGACGCGCACATGGAATCCGTGGGGCACCATCGTGGGCGGGCTGATGTTTGGCTATGGCATGGCGCTCAGCGGCAATTGCGGCTACGGGGCGCTGGCCCGGCTGGGGGGCGGGGACCTGCGGTCATTCGTGATCGTGCTGGTGATGGGGCTGTCGGCCTATTTCGTGATGTCAGGCCCCTTGGCCCATGCCCGTGTCTGGCTCTTCCCGGTGGATATGAACGCCAGCGCGCCGCAGGGCTTTGCGCATCTTTTCAGCGATATTGGCCTGTCGCCGCTGACAACAGGGCTTGCGGCGGGTATCGCGCTGTGCGCGGTGGCGCTGGCCCGCGCGGATATGCGCCCCTCTGCGTCGCAACTCTTCTGGGCCGCTGTCGTGGGTGCCGTCATCGTGTCTGGCTGGGCGGGCACCTATTGGATCGCCACCACGGGGTTTGCGCCGGAACCCATTGAAACCCACACCTTTGCCGCCCCGATCGGGGACACGATTTTCTACACAATGACGGCATCGGGCAATGATCTGTCCTTTTCCGTGGGCTCCGTTTTGGGCGTGGTGATGGGCGCAGCCCTTGGCAGCTATTCCAAAGGCCATTTCCGGTGGGAAGCCTGCGAAGACCCCCGCGAACTGAAGCGCCAATTGCTGGGGGCGGTCATCATGGGGCCGGGCGCGATCCTGGCGGTGGGCTGCAGCGTGGGTCAGGGGATATCGGCCTTTTCCGTGCTGGCCTATAGCGCGCCGGTGGCCTTTCTTGCGATTTTTGCCGGCGCGGCCCTGGGCCTGCGCCAGTTGATCACGGGGTTTGCCCCGGCGGAGTGAGAGCCTCAAGCCTCAACCACAGACACGCCCTGCGCGCGCAACGCATTCGCGTAGGGCCCCGGGTCCAGCGCCACGACCTCTTGTCCCAACCAGTACATCTTCGCCGCGGCCAGTTCCGCCCCGATCAAATGCCCGCTCAGCACGGCTGCATCGCCCGCCACTTGCGCCGCGCGCAGCCCGGCAGCCATCCGTTCCGGACGCGAGAGCGTATCAGACAGCGCCGCCATATCCGGGGTCGCCGACCCGCCCAGATCGGCCAGCAAAGCGGGCGTCAAAAACCCCATCATGCTGATCGCCTCCCCCGCGCTGACATGCACCCAGTGATGCACGCGGGCGTCGCCCAAAATGACAACCCCGTCCCAGTTGGGCCGCACACGAATATACTCCGCCACGCGCGCCCGCAAAGCGGCAGGCAATCGCGCGGGCGGGTAATCCTGCACCAGATCAGCAGGTGCCCCATCCGCCGCCACAGGGCATGGCAGCTTGTCGCCCGCCATGGTCAGCTTTGGCTCATCTGCATGATCAGGCCGCGCACGTCATAGCCTGCCTTGGCTGCGCAATCGATGATCTCTGCGTCATCCATGCGTCCGTGCTGGGTAAAGGCCCACAGCATGGTGCACCGTGTGCCCGACCGGCAATAGGCCAGCATCGGGCGCGGCATTTCCTTGAGCGCGCGGTCAAACGCCTCAAGCTCCTTGGGCCCCATCGCGCCCCCCACGACGGGGATCCACGCGACCTCCAGCCCCTCTCGCCGCGCGGCCTCTGCGATGGCCGCGTGATCGGTCTGGCCCGGGTCTTCGCCATCGGGGCGGTTGCACATGATGGATTTGAACCCCGCGCCTGCAATCTCGCGCATATGGGCCACATCAACCTGGGGGGAGACGGAATAATCATCGGTGATCTTGCGGATTTCCATGGCAGGGTCCTTTGCGTGGTTGCGGTGATTAAGACCCATTCGCGGGCAGAGATCAATCAACCCGCTGCGCGTTGACAATCCTGCGCGCCTCCGGTCCTGATGCCTCTGACCATTTGCAAAGAGGCGGGGCAGCCATGTGGGAATTCTGGATCGACCGGGGCGGCACCTTTACCGATATCGTGGCGATGGACCCTGGCGGCGCGGTGCACACCCATAAGCTGCTGTCGGAAAACCCGGATCGCTACGCGGATGCCGCCGTTCAGGGCATTCGGGAGGTGATGGGCGTGACGGGTGAGTTCCCGGCAGGGTCCATCCGCGCGGTCAAGATGGGCACGACGGTCGCCACCAACGCGCTTCTGGAACGCAAGGGCGAACTGGTGCTTCTGGTCATCACCTCGGGCTTTCGTGACCTGCTGAAAATCGGCTACCAGACCCGGCCACGGCTTTTCGATCTGGAGATCAAACGCCCCGATCTCCTCTACGAACGCGTGGTCGAAATGGAGGAACGTCTGGACGCCGATGGCGCGGTCCTGACCCCGCTCGATGAAGCTGCTATCCGAACCCAACTTGAGACCGCGCACAAAGACGGCATCCGCGCCATCGCCATCGCGGGGCTGCACGCCTATCTCAACCCCGCCCATGAGGATCGCGTCGCAGAGATCGCCCGCGAGATCGGCTTCACGCAGATCTCCACCTCGGCCTCCGTCTCTCGCCTCGCCAAACTGGTCGGTCGCGGCGACACGACCGTCGTCGATGCCTACCTCTCCCCCATCTTGCGCCGCTACGTGGAACAAGTGGCGGGCGCGCTCGATCTGGGCCGGGCCTGTGAGCAACTGCTGTTCATGCAATCGAATGGCGGCCTGACCGAGGCCAGCGCCTTCCAGGGCAAGGACGCCATCCTGTCCGGCCCCGCAGGCGGCATCGTCGGCATGGCAGCCACGGGCGAAGAGGCGGGCTTTGACAAGCTCATCGGCTTCGACATGGGCGGCACCTCCACGGATGTGAGCCACTATGCAGGCGAGTACGAACGCAGCTTTGAAACCGAAGTGGCCGGCGTGCGGATGCGCGCGCCGATGATGGACATCCACACCGTCGCGGCGGGCGGTGGATCGATCTGCAAATTCGAAGATGGGCGATTCCAGGTCGGTCCCGAAAGCGCGGGCGCGGATCCCGGGCCCGCCTGCTATCGCCGGGGTGGGCCGCTCGCCGTGACCGATTGCAACGTCATGCTGGGCAAACTCAACCCTGATCACTTCCCGCCCGTGTTCGGCCCGGATGGCGATGAACCGCTGGACGCCGATATCGTCCGCGAAAAGTTCACCGCACTGAGCGAGACTGTCGCGAAGTCGACGGACGAGCGGCCCCGCTCGCCTGAGGAAATGGCCGAAGGCTTCCTGCGCATCGCCGTCGACAACATGGCCAACGCGATCAAGAAAATCTCCGTCCAGCGCGGCCATGACGTGACGCGCTACACGCTGCAATGCTTTGGCGGCGCGGGCGGTCAGCATGCCTGTCTTGTGGCGGACGCTTTGGGCATGACGCGGGTTCTCGTGCATCCCTACGCAGGCGTATTGTCCGCCTACGGCATGGGGCTCGCCTCCATTTCCGCCATGCGTGAGGCGCAGTTTGATGCGCCCTTGTCCGATCTGCCCTCTGCCCAATCGCGCCTTGCCGATCTGGCATCTGAGGCCCGCGCCGAGGTTGAGGCTCAAGGCGGACAGGATGTGGAAGAAACCCTCTCCCTCCATCTGCGCTATGACGGCTCACAACAAACGCTCAAGACCGCCGCCACCTCCATCGAAGAGGCCACGCAAGAATTCGAAGACCGACACCGCGCCCGCTTCGGCTTTACCTCCCCCGACCGCGATATCCTGATCGACATGATCAGCGTAGAGGTCGCCGGTGCCAGCGGTGTTGAGGCCCGCGCGCAAATGACCACCGGCGACGGTGCGCCCCAGGCCCAAGTGCCCCTCTACACCGACGGCACATGGCGAGATGTGCCCATTCATGACCGCGCCACGCTCGACCCCGCGACCCCCGTCAAAGGCCCCGCCATCATCACAGAACCCACCGGCACCAACATGATCGAACCCGGCTGGGCCGCGCGGGTGGACGCCCATGGCAATCTCGTCCTTGACCGCGTCGAAGCCGCCCCCCGCACGGCGGCGGCTGGCACGCAAGCCGACCCCGTGCTGCTGGAGGTGTTCAACAACCTCTTCATGTCAGTCGCCGATCAGATGGGCCTGACGCTGGAGAACACGTCTCATTCCGTGAACATCAAGGAACGGCTCGATTTCTCCTGCGCGATCTTTGACGCGGCGGGCGATCTGGTCGCCAACGCCCCCCATGTGCCGGTGCATCTGGGATCGATGTCCGACAGCATCAAAACCGTGATGCGCCTCAACCCTGACGCGGTCGAGGGCGACGCCTTTGTGCTCAATTCCCCCTATAACGGCGGCACCCACCTGCCCGATGTCACCGTGGTCACGCCTGTCTTCGTGGAAGGGAAAGCCGCCTTCTGGCTCGGCTCCCGCGGTCATCACGCCGATATCGGTGGCCGCACCCCCGGCTCCGCCCCGCCCGACAGCCGCCATATCGAAGAAGAGGGCGTGCTGATCGACAATGTGAAGCTGGTCGAGGGCGGCGTGCTGTTAGAAGACGCCGCGCGCACGCTGCTCGCCTCAGGCCGCTACCCCTGCCGCAACATCGACCACAACATGGCCGACCTGAAGGCGCAGATCGCCGCCAATGAAACGGGTCGGCAGGAACTGCTGAAAGTGGTGGACACCTTCGGGCTGGACGTGGTGCAGGCTTATATGGGCCATGTGCAAGACAACGCTGAAGAGAGCGTGCGCCGCGTGATCGACCGTCTGCGCGATGGGCGGTTCAGCTATCCCATGGACAGCGGTCTGCAAATCGAAGTGGCGGTCAGCGTCGACCGCGACGCCCGCACCGCAACCGTCGATTTCACCGGCACCTCACCGCAGCATTCGGGCAATTACAACGCGCCCAAATCCATCGCGAGCGCCGTGGTGCTCTATGTCTTCCGCACCATGGTCGGCTCGGACATCCCGTTGAACCAAGGCTGCCTGAAGCCATTGGAGATCGTGGTACCCGAAGGCTCCATGCTGAACCCCGCCTACCCGGCGGCGGTGATTTCTGGCAACACGGAAGTCAGCCAAGCCGCCTGCAACGCGCTCTATGGCGCTTTGGGCGTGATGGCGGGATCGCAGGCCACGATGAACAATTTCGTCTGGGGCAATGACACCTTCCAGAACTACGAAACCATCGCCGGCGGCACCGGCGCAGGCCCGGGGTTCCAGGGTTGCGACGCGGTGCAAAGCCACATGACCAACACTCGCATGACCGATCCCGAGATCCTCGAAACCCGCTTCCCCGTGCGGCTGGAAACCTTCTCCATCCGCGACGGCTCCGGCGGCGCGGGCAAATGGCGCGGGGGCCACGGCCTGACCCGGCGGCTGCGCTTTCTGGATGATGTCACCGTGACTGTCCTGACAGGCCACCGCGTGATCCCCCCCTTCGGCGGCAACGGCGGCGCACCCGGTCAGGTGGGCCGCAACTGGGCCGAACTGCCGGGTGGGGAGATCCGAGAGATGGCCAGCAACGACGAAATTGACATGCCCGCAGGGGCGGTGTTCGGCATGGACACGCCCGGCGGGGGCGGTTGGTCAAAACCCTGATCAGGGCTGCGTGCAAAGCTGGGGCTATACATCCGGTGAAAAGCCCACTATTGCCGGGCCTTTCCCATCAGGTGGTATCCCATGCAAGACGTTCCCGGCCTGCCCACGACAGTGTCACAGGCTTTGGCCCAAAAGGGCTATGACACGCTGACCCCCGTTCAGGTGACGGTGTCGGACCCCGCGCTGGCCCAAAGCGATTTGCTGGTGTCCGCCCAAACCGGATCCGGCAAGACCGTGGGCTTTGGTCTGGCCATTGCCGGTGATCTTCTGGATGCCGATGGCCGCTTCGGGCGCGCCGCCGCCCCCACCGCGCTGGTGATTGCGCCCACCCGGGAACTGGCCCTTCAGGTGCGGCGCGAATTCGATTGGCTTTTTGCAGAGGCCGGCATCGTGACCGCCTCCGCCGTGGGCGGCATGGACGCCCGGTCCGAGCGCCGCGCGATTGAGAAAGGCGCCCATGTGATCGTGGCCACGCCCGGACGCCTGCGTGATCACATCGCGCGCGGGGTGGTCGACCTTGCCGATCTGCGGGCCGTGGTGCTGGATGAAGCCGATGAAATGCTGGATATGGGGTTTTCCGAGGATCTGGAATACATCCTCGACCAGACCCCGCCGACCCGCCGCACCCTGCTCTTTTCCGCGACCGTGCCCAAGGGCATCGCCAAGCTGGCGCAGACCTATCAGAAAGACGACACGCAGCGCATCGACGTGGGCAGCAAAGAAGCACAGCACGCCGATATCGCCTATCACGCCCTGACGGTTGCGCCCTCTGACATTGAAAAAGCCATCATCAATCTGCTGCGCTTTCACGATGCGCAAACCGCGATTGTCTTTGCCAACACCCGGTCGATGGTGGCCCGGCTGACGGCGAAACTGTCGAACCGGGGGTTTTCGGTCGTGTCGCTCTCGGGTGAGCTCAGCCAGACGGAACGCAACCACGCGCTGCAAGCCCTGCGCGACAGGCGCGCGCGGGTTTGCGTGGCCACCGATGTGGCCGCGCGCGGCATTGATTTGCCGGGGCTGGAACTGGTGATCCATGCTGATCTGCCCTCCAACGGCGAGGCGCTTTTGCATCGCTCAGGCCGCACCGGGCGGGCCGGGCGCAAGGGGACATCCGTTCTCATCGTGCCGGGGCGGCAACGCGGCAAGGCGCAGCGCCTGCTCAAAGCCGCCAAGCTGGAGGCCGAATGGGGCACGCCGCCTTCCGCCGAAGAGGTGCTGGCCCGTGACGAAGACCGCGTTCTGTCTGATCCGGCGTGGAACGAACCGCTGAGTGCCGAAGATCAGGGCTTTGCTGACAAATTGCTGCAAACCCGCAGCGCGGACCAGATCGTGGCGGGCTTTATCCGCCTCTACCGCGAACGCCACTCCGCGCCTGAAATTTTGGGCAGCGTGCCCGACAGCGACACCCGCAAACCGCGAGAGCCGCGCGAACACGCCGATTTCGGTCCCAGCGTCTGGTTTTCCCTGTCGCTGGGCCGCAAACAGCGCGCCGAACCGCGTTGGCTTTTGCCGATGCTCTGCCGCAATGCCGGGATTTCGAAAAACGCCATCGGGGTGATCCGCGTGCAATATCAGGAAACCTTCGTCGAAATTTCCGCCAAGGCGGTGCCCGCGATGAAACAGGAACTGGGCCCGGAGATGGACATCGAACAGGGCGCAAGGCTGACGGAATTGCCGGGCAAACCGGATTTCGACACGTCCCCCAAAGGGCCACCTGCCGATCGCGACCGGTCGGATCGGTCTGACAAATCGCGCACAGATAAACCCCGCACAGACAAACGCGCAAAAGATGCGCGCGCGCCCAAGTCCAAAGATCACAAGAAGGATCACAAGCCAAAGCACCGCGACGCGCCGAAACCAGAGGCCGCGGCATCCAAACCGCCCAAAAGCCCGGACAAAACACGCAAACCCAAACCGCAGCCCAAAGCGGAAAAACCGGTCGAAAAGCGCCCTCAGCGCATCAAGGACGCCGCCGATCCGTCAAAGCCCATCGGCGCCCGCAAAGCACGGCACAAATCCGCCAAACCCGGTCAGGGCCCTACGCGGTTCAAACCCCGCGTGGCAAAGGGTGGCGATGCCAAACCCTTCCGAAAGCCCAAACACAAATCCTGACGCCGCTACCACCGCTTGAGAGCGGCCTCATCCTCATCCTTCGCGGCAACCCAATCCGCGCCGTCCTGGGTCACTTCCTTCTTCCAAAACGGCGCGCGGGATTTGAGGTAGTCCATCAGGAAATCCGCCGCCTCAAAGGCCGCCGCGCGGTGCGGGGCGGCGGTGGCGACCATCATGATCATCTCATCCGGGGCAAGTGGCCCGTGGCGGTGAATGACAAGCACATCGCCCAAGGCGAAGCGGTCCATCGCCTCCTCAGCGATTTGGGTCAGGGCGGCCTCGGTCATGCCGGGGTAGTGTTCGATTTCCATCGTGCTGAGGCCCCCCGCCACATCGCGCACCACGCCCGTAAACGTCACGATCGCGCCCATCCCTGTCTGTCGCGTGGCAAAGGCACTGGCCTCGTGGCCCAGATCAAACGGCGCGGATTGGACCCGGATGTCCATTAGCCGCCTGTCATGGGTGGAAAGAACGCCACCTCGCGGGCATCGCCCAGCGGCGCATCGAAATCTGAAAGCTCCTGATCCACCGCGACGCGCAGCGCTGTCAGATCAGCAAACGCCGCCTCATAGCGCACCTCGCGCGCGCGCAACTCCTCGACCAAATCCATCACCGTGGCGGCCTTCGTCTCCACCACATCCTTTGGGCGGCCAATCCGTTCGCGCACCCATGCGAAATAGAGCACATCCATGGTTCAATCCTTCAGGTAAGGGACAGACTTTTGGAAGTAATCAAACCCGCTGATCAAGGTCAACGCGGCCGCAAGCCACAGCATCCAAAGCCCGATCCGCCCCGACCAGATCATGCCATCCAGCTTCCATTGCAGCCCCTGCAAATCCTCCACCTGGCCGGTCAGAATGGCATCCACCATCCCCTGATCCATGCCATCCGTGCTGGCAATCAGGTAATGTTCAAACGTGCCTTGCGCGAACAGAAACGCAATCGCCACCATCTGCGCTGTCGTCTTCCACTTGGCCACTTTGGTCGCGCTGAGCGTGCTGGATTTATCGCCGAGGAATTCGCGCAGGCCAGAGATAAAGATCTCCCGAAAGAGGATCACGGTGGCAGGCAGCACCAGCCACGGCGTCCAATGCGATGACGAATACCCCACGATCACCATCAGCGCGATCACCACCATGGCCTTATCGGCAATGGGATCGAGCATCGTGCCCAGCTTTGTCGTTTGCTTCCACGCCCGCGCCAGATACCCATCGGCCCAATCCGTGACGGCGGCGGAGACGAAGAGGATCAGCGCAAACCAATCCGCCCAGGGCCGCGTGAAATAAAGAAACATCACAGCCACGGCGGGCGCCGCAAGCAGCCGCAGGATCGTCAGGATATTCGGGATCGTCCAGGTCATGGGACCTGTCTAGTGCGAAACCGATTTAGTCCGCAACCAGCGATCAACCGGATCGCCCTCAGGCCAGGGGAGGCGCAACATGGCCGCACCCCCTTTGTCATTAACCGAATGATAGAGGCATGGCGGGTATAGCACCCTGATCAGACACGGAGAGAGCATCACATGAACGACCTGACGGGAAAAATCGCGCAGTTTCAATTGGACGGCACACAGCTGGACCGACTGGCAGAAGCGGGTGACATCCTGATCCCGCGGTTGGAAGAGGTGCTGACAACCTTTTATGAACGCGCGCTTTCAGATCCGGATGCGCGATCCTTTTTCAAAGACGATCAACGCGTCGATTTCGCCAGAAGCGCGCAGAAGACGCATTGGGAACATCTTCTGTCAGGCCAGTTGAACTCCGAATACGCAGCCTCCGTCGACCGGATCGGGCGAACGCATGCGCGAATCAATCTGCCCCTTGAGGTCTATATGTCGGCCTATGCCGGGGCCTCTTCGCAATTGCTGGACATGATTGCCGCCGTTCCACCGCAAACCAGCCGATTTTCGCGCCCCCAGCCATCGCACGGGCATCTCGTGGGCGTCGTGAGCCGCGCCTTCGCCTTTGACATTGAACAAGTGACAACGGTCACATTCGCCGTCTGGGGGGAGGAACAGGAGATTGCAATCCGGCATCTGACATCCGCCATGGATGCGCTGTCCAGGGGCAAGCTTTCGCATAGGATACCGTCGCCCGAAACAAGTGACTTCCCCGAACACTACACAGCGTTGCGCGACAGCTTCAACACATCCCTTGAGGGGCTGAGATTTGCAATAGAAGGCGTGGTCGATACGGCCAGCCAAATGGGCGAAACGGCGCAATCCGTGCGGTCCGCCACGTCCGAGTTTTCGATGCGCACCGAAAGTCAGGCGGCCACGCTTGAAGAAACCTCAGCCGCCATGACGGAATTGAGCGCGAGTGTTTCGGCGACGGCCGACAGCGCGCAAGAAGCATCTGCCTTTGCAAGTGATGCAAGTCAAAAGGCCAATGCCGGGTCCGGCGTTCTGATGAAAGCCGTCACGGCCATGGATGAAATCCAAAAGTCGTCCAATGAAATCCAGAACATCGTGGGATTGATTGAGGATATTGCGTTTCAAACCAATTTGTTGGCCCTGAATGCCGGGGTTGAGGCAGCACGGGCAGGCAGTTCCGGGCGCGGCTTTGCGGTGGTGGCCTCAGAAGTGCGCAGCCTTGCACAGCGATCCTCCGAGGCCGTCAGCGACATCAAGACCCTGATTGAAGCATCCTCCAAGAATGTCACGGATGGCGTCAGTTTCGTGGGAGAGACCGGAGACGTGTTTTCCGAAATCTCGGGGATGGTCGAAGGGATCACACGCTTGGTGAAAGACATCAGCGAAGCCGCCGTGCAACAGGCGCAAGGCGTGTCCGAGGTCACCACCGCCGTCAGTGAGTTGGAAAACGTCACGAACAACAATGCGGCGATGGCCGAGGAAACGGCCGCATCGGCAGAATTGTTGTCGCAAAATGTTCAGGCCTTGACCCAGATGACAGGCCAGTTCGACATCAACCTGGCGGAGGAGGACATGATGTCGGAACCCTTGGCGAAGTCCGCTTGACCAGGTTGAGAAGGCGCGGCGGGTCGCTTTGAGAAAATCAGCCCTTTTCGTGGAAGTGATCAAACACCTTCTTGGCCAACGCCGCTGACACCCCCTCCACAGCCTTCAAATCCGCCAGATTGGCGCGGCTCACCGCCTTGGCAGATCCGAAATGGGCCAGCAACGCGCGTTTGCGGGCCGCGCCTACGCCCGCGATGTCGTCCAAAGGCGAGGCGCTGATGGATTTGGCGCGCTTCGCACGGTGCGTACCGATGGCAAAGCGGTGCGCTTCGTCCCGCAGGCGTTGCACGAAATAGAGCACCGGATCGTTGTGGCGCAGCGCCTTCACGGTTTTGCCCACGCGGTGGAACTCTTCCTTGCCCAGATCGCGGTCAATGCCCTTGGCCACGCCAATCATGGGAATATCCGTCACACCCAGCTCTGTCATGATCTCATGCACCGCGCTCACCTGCCCTGCGCCGCCGTCAATAAGCAGCAGGTCAGGCCACAGCCCCTTTTCGCGATCCGGGTCATCCTTCAAAAGCCGCTTCAACCGACGGGTCAGCACCTCTTTCATCATGCCGAAATCATCGCCCGGGGTCAGCTCTTCGCCCTTGATGTTGAACTTGCGGTAGTGGTTTTTCATCCACCCTTCAGGCCCTGCCACGATCATCGCGCCCACGGCATAGGCGCCTTGAATATGGGAGTTGTCATAGACCTCGATCCGGTCGGGGACCTTTGGCAGATCAAACGCCTCCGCCAGGCCCTTGAGCAGCTTGGCCTGGGTCGCGGCCTCAGACATTTTGCGTGCGAGACTTTCGCGGGCATTGCGGAGTGCTGCATCGACCAGTTCTGCCTTTTCCCCCCGCTGCGGCACCAGAATTTCCACCTTGCGACCAATCTTCGTGCCCAGCGCGTCGGCCATCAGATCGGGGTCCTCAATCCCCTGGCTCAGAATCAACTGCCGCGCAGGATCCTTGCTGTCGTAGAACTGGCCGATGAAGGCCTCCAGCACCTCTGCCGCATCCACGTCCCCGCCCACCCGGGGGTAGAAATCCTTGTTCCCCCAATTCTGCCCCGCGCGGATGAAGAAGACCTGCACGCAAGCCTGCCCCTTTTCCATATGCAGCGCGATGATGTCGGCCTCATTGACCGTGCGCGGGTTGATGCCCTGATTGGTCTGCACGATCGTCAGCGCCTGGATCCTATCCCGCAGACTGGCCGCGCGTTCGAACTCCATGGCCTCGGATGCCGCCGCCATGTCTTTCTTCAGCCGTTCCTGCACTTCGGTCGATTTCCCGCTGAGAAAATCATCGGCCTGTTTGACCAGCTTGGCGTAATCCTGCGGCGTGATCTTGCCACAGCACGGACCCGCGCAGCGCTTCATGTGATAGTTGAGGCAAGGCCGGTCGCCCGCTTCCACCTCGCGGTCGGTACAGGTGCGCAGCAAAAACACCTTCTGCAACGTATTGAGCGTCCGGTTCACCGCACCCGCGCTGGCAAAGGGGCCATAGTACCGGCCTTTCCGCGTCTTCGCCCCGCGATGTTTTTCGAGCCGGGGAAATTCATGTTCGCTTGAGATGAAAATATACGGAAAACTTTTGTCATCCCGCAGCAGCACGTTGTAGCGCGGCTTCAGCTGCTTGATCAGGTTCTGTTCCAGCAGAAGCGCCTCGGTCTCCGTCGAGGTCGTCAGGAACATCATCGACGCCGTTTCCGAGATCATTCGCGCGATCCGCCGCGTGTGGCCGGTGGGGCGCGCATAGCTGGATACCCGCGCCTTAAGGTTCTTGGCCTTGCCCACGTAAAGCACCCGCGCCTGAGGATCGAGCATGCGGTACACGCCCGGTGATCCATCCAGAGACCGCAGGTAGCCCTGGATCACCTCATGGCCTGTTTTGGTGTCTTGTGTGGGTGTGTCGTCCATCATCCGCCCGGAAGTCTGATTCTGCGCCCTGCTGCAATCTTACCGCGTTAAGGGCAAGGGGAAAGCTGTCCCCGGTTATTGTGGATAACTCTGCTGATAACTTCTGGTCAGAGGCAAAATCCCGTGTGTTTCAGCCCGTTTCCTTGATTTGCCTAAATATTAGGCGCAATTGTAAGTGATTGATTTTGCTTATAATTTAATTGCGCGTTAAGTAAATTACTGAAATCATTAGTAATTTTTAAACCATTCCTAACGGTTTTGTGACGAAGTGCACAATTCACGCGGCATGCGATCATTCCAGCCCCAGAATGTCGGGGGTTTGCCACGCCAGATGCTGCCCGCCGTCGACGCAGATCACCTGCCCTGTGACAGCCTTGGCGCGCAACAGATAGGCCAGCGCGGCGCAGATATCTTCCGGGTCTGACCCACGCTCCAGCACAGTGGCGGCGCGCTGTCGGGCGAAATGCTCTTCTGTCTGACGCCCCCCACGCATGGTCGGGCCGGGGCCAATGGCATTGACGCGGATCCCCGGCGCGAGGCTTTGCGCCGCCGTCCGTGTGAAGGCCCACAGGCCCATCTTGGCGATGGTATAGCTCATGAATTCCGGGGTCAGTTTGCGCACGCGTTGATCCAGCATATTGACGACCATCGCTTGTGCCACCGGCTCCCCTTGCGCGTCGATCACCGCCTCAGGTGCCTGCGCGGCGAAGGCTTGGGCCAGCACGAATGGCGCGCGCAGGTTCGATTCCAGATGCCTGTCCCAACTGTCGCGCGTCGCAGATTGCAGGTTGTCATATTCAAAGACCGACGCGTTGTTGACCAGCACCGTCAGCGGCCCGCCCAGCGCCTCAACCGCGCGGGGGATCAGCGCTTGCATGTCGTTTTCCACCAGAAGATCGGCTTGCAACGCAGCGGCCTTGCGGCCCATCGACGTGATCTCTTCCACCACCGCGTTGGCGGCATCCGCGGAACTGGCATAATGAACGGCCACGTCATAGCCCTGCCCCGCCAGTTCCAGGGCCATCGCCCGGCCAAGGCGTTTGCCTGCGCCTGTCACCAAAGCCCGCGCATGTGTTGTCGTCATAGGTCTTCCTTAAAATTCAGGTCAGTACCACACCGACATAGATCACGTAGAGCGCGGTCAAGGCGATGCCCCACACGCGGCCGATATCTTTGCCCATGAAGACAAACGGCACCAGCAACACCGATGCACCCAGCATCACCCACAGGTCAAATTCAAGGAAGTCCGGATCCACCGGGATCGGCGCAAAGAGCGCGGTGATCCCGATCACGGCCAGCAGGTTGAACATGTTCGACCCGATCACATTGCCCAGCGCCACATCCGCCTGCTTGCGGATCGCGGCCATCACGGTGGTGGCCAGTTCCGGCAACGATGTGCCCAGCGCCACCAGCGTCAAGCCGATCGTGGCATCACTCACCCCATATTGCTTGGCAATAATGGAAGCATTGTCGACCAGCAGCCCCGCCCCCAAAGGCAGGCCCACAAGGCCCAGAACCAGAAAGACACCGATCTGCCACCAGGGCATGTCGGGGTCTGCGCCTTCGACCTCTTCGGCCTCTGTCGGGGCGTCCGAGCAAGGCGCCTGATGCCTCAGCGCATCGCGCGCCGTGTCCAGCAGCATCACGGCCAGCAGCGCCAGAAGCACCACGGCCGCCAGCAGATCGAATTGGCCCCGGAAGGCCAGCGCGATGAACACAAGCGACACACCGATCATGAACAGATAGGTCTTCCGCGTGTCACAGGTCGATGTATGAAGCACGGCGATCAACGCAGGCACGCCCAGAACCAACAGGATATTGGCCGTGTTGGACCCAACCACATTGCCCAGCGCGAGGCCGGGCTTGCCCTCCAGCACCGCGTCGATGCTGATCAAAAGCTCAGGCGCAGAGGTGCCGAAGGCCACGATCGTAAGGCTGACAAGCAAGGCCGGGACGCCGATCCGCAGGCTCAGGTTCACCGCGCCCTTGACCAATGCATCCCCCGCCAACAGCAGGATCACAAGGCCAAGGCCCGCAAGCAACCACACCGAAATCATTTGCGGCCCTTCTTGCGGGCATCACAGCAGGGCGTCTTGCCGATCTGGAACTTCTTGCAGTCAGGGCATCGCATGGACGCGATCTTTTTCTGCCCCGGAAACCGCAGTTTGCCGAACATGGCGAGCACCGCCATGAACACCAGGAAAAGGGCTGCGATCTTGCTCAGCACGTCTAAAGACCAAACCGTGCAAACGCCGCACGTTCTTCGATCACGCCGACCGCATCATCCATCATCTGCGCCCCGAAGCGGCCAAAGAGCCCGCGCTTGCGCCCGAATTTGGCAAAGCGCACCTTGTCGCCATAAAGCTCTTTCAGCTTGGGTTCTGCGTGGCCGATGCCATCCGCCAGACCCAGATCGACCGCCGCCTGACCCAGCCAGAATTCGCCTGTGAAGAGGTCGGTGTCTTGCGACAGCTTTTCACCCCGGCGCGATTTAATCTGCGCGATGAACGTGTCATGCAGCTGGCTCAGGATACCTTCCAGCCGCTTCACATCTTCTTTTTTCTCGGGCCGGAACGGATCGAGCATGGATTTGGATTTGCCAGCCGTGTGCACGCGGCGTTCAAACCCCTGCCGGGCGAGGAATTCATGCGCCCCAAACGTGGCGGCAATCACGCCGATGGACCCCACGATGGAACTGTCATCAATCCAGATGTCATCGGCGGCTGATGCCAGCCAATACCCGCCCGAGGCGGCCACATCTTCGACAAAGGCATGGACCGGAATATCCTTTTCATCCGCCAAGCGGCGAATGCGCGACCCGATCAGCGAGGATTGCGCGGGGGAGCCGCCCGGCGAATTGATCACCAGCGCGACCGCGACAGGTTTCTTGGCGAAGGCCTTTTCAATCACCGGGCCAATCGAGGCATCATTGAGCGCGCGCGCGCCGGAGCCGATGGCCCCTGACAGACGAATAACCGCCACTGTGGGGTGGCGGTTCACAAATGGGATCTTCATGTTCATCTCGACGATGTAGAGAGGCAGGCCCCCGGAAACAAGGCGGTGGGCAGGAGAGAAATCTGGTGAAACGGAAAAACCCTGCAGGATCGGGCAAATAAGTCACGTCCCGCACCGATGATCACGGGCGGGATATGAGTATTTTTGGAAAGATGAAGCCGGGATGTCAGCTTCTGATCCGGTAGCCCGTCTTGAAGATGCGCCAGATCAGGAACAGGCAGATCGCAGTAAAGGCCGCGATGGCCAGAAGCGAAGTGCCGATGGCCACATCCGCCTCCCCGAAGAACGACCAGCGGAAGCCGGAGATGAGATAGACCACCGGGTTGAACAGCGTCACCGTCTGCCAGAAAGGCGGAAGCATGGAGATCGAATAAAACGATCCCCCGAGGAAGACGAGCGGCGTGATGATCAAAAGCGGCACCAACTGGATCTGTTCGAAATTCTGCGCCCAGATGCCGATGATGAACCCGAACAGGGAGAAACTTAGGCAGGTCATCAAAAGGAACGCGATCATCGCACCGGGATGGGCAATTTCGTAATCCACAAAGAAGAACGAGGTGACAAGGATCAGCACCCCGATGAACAGCGCCTTGGTCGCCGCCGCGCCGACATAGCCCACGACCACTTCGAAGAAATTGACGGGCGCGGAAAGCAGTTCAAAGATCGTGCCCGTCCATTTGGGCAAGTAAATCCCGAAAGACGCGTTGCTCACCGATTGGGTCATGACGGACAGCATGATGAGACCCGGCACGATGAAAGCGCCGTAGCTGACGCCCTCCACCTCTTCGATCCGGCTGCCGATGGCCGCGCCGAACACCACGAAGTACAGCGAGGTCGACAGCACCGGCGACACGAAGCTTTGCATCAGCGTGCGCACGAAACGGCTCATCTCAAAGAGGTAGATCGACCAGATGGCGATGAGGTTCATGGCGTGTCTCCCGTATCATTGCGGGCCGGGTCTTCCTCCAGCAGCCCCACGAAAATCTCTTCCAGGCTTGATTGCGATGTCTGGATATCGCGCAGGCCCAAACCTGCCTCGGACAGCGCCGACAAAAGCCGCGTGATCCCGGTGCGTTCGCCCGTCGCCTCATAGGTGTAGGTCAGCCGCCGCCCGCCTTCGGTGATCGCCAGATCAAAGGCGGCCAGCGCCTCGGGCAGCGCGGCAATGGGTTCGGTCAGTTCCACATCCAGCTGCTTTTGCCCCATGCGCTGCATCAGCGCGGCTTTTTCTTCCACCAGCAGGATTTCTCCGTGATTGATCACCGCCACACGGTCGGCAATCGCCTCCGCCTCTTCGATGTAATGGGTGGTCAGGATGATGGTGACGCCGTCGCGCTTCAGCCCTTCGACCACGTTCCACATGTCCCGGCGCAATTCCACATCGACGCCCGCCGTGGGTTCATCCAGAAACAGCACGCGGGGTTCATGATAAAGCGCCTTGGCGATCATCACCCGCCGCTTCATGCCCCCCGACAGCGCCGTCACCCGCGTGTCGCGCTTGTCCCAAAGCGTCAGCTTGCGCAGGATGTCTTCGAGCAACGCCGCGTCCTGGCGCATCCCGAACAGCCCACGGGTGTAGCGCACCGTGTCGATCACCTTTTCAAAGGGCTCCAATGAGATTTCCTGCGGCACAAGCCCCACCAATTGCCGCGCTTTGCGGTAGCCCGTGCGCACATCATGCCCACCGATGCGCGCGCTGCCCGATGTGGGCTCCGATATACCGCAGAGCGTGGAAATCAGCGTGGTCTTGCCCGCCCCGTTGGGCCCCAGCAGCGCGAGGATCTCGCCTTCCTGAATGGACAAGGACACGCCCTTGAGCGCCTCAAACCCATCCGCGTACCGCTTGGCAAGATGTTCAACTTCGACAATGGAAGACACGTGAGTCGGCCTTTTGTGGTGAATTGTGACAAGACTTAGGCATCCCACGGCCCGGCGCAATCGCACCAAACCGCGTCTGACCTGTGCAAAAATCGTGTAATGGCCGGAATTTCAAGGGGTTGTCTGCGCCTGAGAAACAATCCCGCCAAATTTTTGTTGAGAATGCGCCACCTTTCTGACACGTTCTGCCAGTGGGGGCGCCACGGTTAACTTCGCGGCGCAAATGGCAGAATGCTAACAGCGCTTTATTGAGTGACCGTCCTAAAATGGGACGTTTGTTGTATGTTTTTCCCCCGCTTTCTGAAGCTTGCCCTTGCCTGTGTGGTCCTCGCCGGTTGTGGCGAAAGTGTTTCCCGCGATTTTCCCTCTCGCATCCTTGTTGTCGGTGACTCCATGCTTGCCAAAGGCCGCATCAATGATGCCGCCGTCTCTGACGTGATTGAACAGTCGCTGCGCGAAACCGTGGTGGATCGGTCGACCATCGGCGCGCGGTTCCAATACGCGCTGCCCATTTCCGGGGCGGCTGGCATGAACATCACCAAGCAATATGTCGACGGGGATTGGGACTGGATCGTGGTGAATGGGGGCGGCAATGACCTGTGGATGGGCTGTGGCTGCATGCTGTGTGACGCGAAGATCGACCGCCTGATTTCCGCCGATGGCATGAAGGGCACGATCCCCGGCTTCCTCAGCGAAATGCGCCAAACCGGTGCGAAAGTGATCTACGTGGGCTACATGCGCAGCCCCGGCCTTGCGTCCCCCATTGAGCATTGCCGCGATGAAGGGGCCGAACTGGAAGGCCGCATCGCCGCACTGGCCAAAAAGGATGCGGGCCTCATCTACCTGTCGCTTGAGGATCTGGTGCCCCATGGCGATGGCTCCTACCACATGGTCGATATGATCCACCCGTCGCAGAAAGGGTCCCGCGCCATTGGTCAGATCATCGCCAGCGTGATCGGCGGCGCGTAACGCTTGAACACCTTGCGCATGTCCGGGAAGCTCAAAACCGGTTCGCACTTTTGAGCGACATGCGTCCCAAGACTATGCAGCGAAAAGCGCGTCGGTGAGAGCCGGCGCGTTTTTTTCATCAGCAGCGCGTGTTAGAAGGCCCCATGTTGAAGGACATCCGCATCATCGAATTCGAAGGCTTGGGCCCCGCACCCTTCGCGGGCATGTTGCTCGCTGATCTGGGCGCGGAGGTGATCGTGGTGCACCGCCCCGGATCAGACGCCGCGCCATCCGTCCTCGACCGAGGCAAACGTTCCATCATCCTCGACCTCAAAGATACCGCCGACCTGGAGACCGCCCGCGCCCTTGTGGCCAGCGCAGATGGCCTCATCGAGGGCCTGCGCCCCGGCGTGATGGAACGCCTAGGCCTCGGGCCGGAACCCTGCCTCGCGGCCAATCCCAAACTGGTCTATGGCCGCATGACCGGCTGGGGCCAAACCGGCCCGCGCGCGCACACCGCGGGCCATGACCTTGCCTATATTGGCCTCAGCGGCGCGCTTTGGTATGCAGGCGCCCCCGGCACGCCGCCTATGACTCCAGCAACTCTGGTGGGCGATATCGGCGGCGGGGCGATGTATCTGGTGGCGGGGATGCTCGCGGGGTTTCTCAAGGCTGCGAAAACCGGCACAGGCACGGTGGTCGACGCCGCCATTGTCGACGGCTCCGCCCACATGATGTCCCTGCTGATGTCCATGGCGGCAAACGGTACGATGCAGGAACCCCGCGCCCGCAGCCTGCTCGACGGCCCCCACTGGTGCCGCAGTTATGCGTGCGCCGATGGACTATGGCTCACCGTGCAAAGCCTTGAGCCGCAATTTTACGCCATCTTTCTTGACCGGATGGGCCTGACCCCGGACCCTGATTTCGCCAGCCAATACGACCCCGATCTATGGCCTGCCCAATCTGAAACCCTCATCCAGATTTTCGCCAGCCACCCACGCGCCCATTGGCTGGCACTCTTGGACGGTACAGACGCTTGCGTGGCCCCAGTCCTTTCCCCATGGGAGGCCGCGCGCGACCCCCACATGGCCCACCGCGCCATCTGGCAAACCGTAGACGGCCGCCTCCAACCCGCCCCTGCCCCGCGCTTTGACGGCAAAGCACCACAACCCGCTGCCCCATCACCGCGCGGCGCAGACGGAAAGGCCATCCGCGCGGAATTGGACAGCCGGCACTGATCCTCAAAAATCCCGCCTGCCGAACGCCCGGTCTTTGAGTATTTTTTTGCCCAAAAGAAGGGCCAGTCTGCTGCTTCTTTTGGGCCTGAAGTACTCCGGGGGGAGCGGCGAAGCCTGAAGGCTTCGACGTGGGGGGCAGCGCCCCCGATCAACGCTCCATCACAGCCAGACCTTGTTGCCCTCTTTCGATCCAAGCTATAGCGTTGACCGCAATTGCGCACATGAAGGCCCCTCCATGCAGATCGAAGAAACCAACCTCCCCGGCGTGCTGATCCTGACCCCGGCGCGTTTCGGTGATGCGCGCGGGTTTTTCTGTGAAAGCTGGAACCGGGCGCGGATGGAGGCGCACGGCATCGACCTCGATTTCGTGCAGGACAACCATTCCGTCTCCGCCGAAGTGGGCACCCTACGCGGCCTGCATTACCAATCCCCGCCCCACGGCCAGGACAAACTGGTCCGCTGCGGTCAAGGCGCGCTTTTTGACGTGGCCGTCGACATCCGCCGCGGCTCGCCCACCTATGGCCACTGGACGGGGGTGGAACTGACCGCTGAGAATGGCAAGCAGCTTCTGGTGCCCAAGGGCTTCCTGCATGGCTTTGTCACGCGGGAGCCGAACACCGAGGTGCTTTACAAATGCACCGACTACTACGCGCCCGAGGCCGATGGCGGCGTCCATTGGGACAGCTGCAGCGTGGAGTGGGGCCTTGACGGTGCGCCGATCCTGTCGGCCAAAGACACCGATGCGCCGCCTTTTGCCGACCTGGACAGCCCGTTTACCTTTGAGGGCTGACCAGTCGCGTACCGACGTGATACCGACGCATTACCGACGTCATACCGACGCGGAAATCCCGGACAATCCGGCCGTTAACCTTTTGTGCCGGTCAGGCCGCTTCAAACGCGTGCTGTGACAGCGCCTCAAGCCCCTCACCCACCGCATTGATCACCACGTCCACCTGATCCCGCTCAATGATCAGCGGCGGGCAAAACGCCATGGCGTCAATCATGGGGCGGGAAATCACACCGCGCGCGTAAAGCTCTTTGCCCATCGCCGCGCCCATCGCGCCGGGTTTCACTTCAATCTCCGGGTGATGCAGTTGCAGCGCCGCGATCAGCCCCACGCCGCGCGTCTCCCCCACGAAGGGATGATCGTCGAATTTCGCCAGCTTTTGCCGGAAGTAAGCGCCCGTCTCAGCCGCCTTTTCCACCAAGCCACGCTCTTCAATAATGGCGATGTTTTCCAACGCCACAGCCGCGCCAACAGGGTGCCCCGCGCCGGTGAACCCGTGGCCCAAAACACCAATGCGACCGCTTTCTTCGGCAATCGGTTCATAGAAGCGGTCATTCACCAGAATGGCGGAAAACGGCACGTAGCTCGACGTGATTTGTTTTGACAAAACAATGACATCCGGCGTCAGATCATAGGTCTGCGACCCAAACATATTGCCCGTCCGCCCGAACCCGTTGATCACCTCATCGGCCACGAAAATGATGTCATACTTGGCCAGCACCGCCTGCACCTTTTCCCAATAGGTCTCGGGCGGCACGACCACGCCGCCAGCGCCCATCACAGGCTCGGCAAAGAAGGCCGCGATGGTATCCGGGCCTTCCTCCTGGATCATCCGATCCAGATCTTCAGCACAGCGCGTCGCGAATTCTTCTTCCGTTTCATCCTCCTGCCCCTCCTTCCAGTAATGCGGGCAAGTCGTGTGCAGCACGCCATCAATCGGCAGATCAAAGGAGGTATGGTTATAGGGCAATCCGGTCAGCGAGGCCGACGCTATCGTCACCCCATGGTAGCCCCGGATGCGCGAGATGAATTTCTTCTTCTGCGGCATCCCCATCGCGTTCGACCGATACCACAGCATTTTCATCACCGTATCATTGGCCTCCGACCCCGAGTTGGTGAAAAACGCCTTCGACATCGGCACCGGGGCCATGCTCACTAGCTTCTCCGCAAGATCAATCACCGCCGGATGCGCGCGGTGGGCAAAGTTATGATAATACGCCATTTTTTCCATCTGCGCGGTGGCAGCGTTGATCAAACGCTTCTCCCCAAACCCTACGGCGACCGACCACAACCCCGCCATCGCCTCGATGTAGCGTTTGCCTTGGTTGTCGAAGACATACACCCCTTCCGCGTTCTCCATGATCTGCGGACCATGGTCGGCATGGGCCATCGCATTCGTGTAGGAATGGAAGTGGTAGGCGATGTCGCGGGCTTCAGCGGAATTCGGTGCAAGGGTCATGGCGCTGTCCTTTCGGAATAGGTTCCTCGCAAGCTTGCCTGCAGCCAAGCTTGAGGTCAATTGCATCCACGCCTTCATTGATTGCTTACGCCCGCGACATAGGTGTGGGCCATGAGCAGTTCAAAACCCGTTCCGATCCCGCAATCCCGCCTTGCCCGCGCCACGCGCATGGGCACGATGACCGCCGGTGTGGCGGGCAATATGGCGTTGAACGGTCTGATGCAGCTGGGCCGAGGCCAACAACCCAACACACGCGATCTGTTGCTGACCCCCGGCAATATCCGCCGCATCGCCGATCAACTGGCGCGCATGCGCGGGGCAGCGATGAAGATCGGGCAGCTCATGTCGATGGACACGGGCGAGATGCTGCCGCCAGAGCTTGCTGACATTATGGCGCGGCTACGCGCGGATGCAGATTTCATGCCGCCTAAGCAGTTGCAATCTGTCCTGAACTCGGCGTGGGGGGACGGCTGGCGCAAGCAGTTCGCCAGCTTTGACGTGCGCCCCATGGCCGCCGCTTCCATTGGTCAGGTGCATCGCGCGACGCTACCCGACGGGCGCGATCTGGCGATCAAGGTGCAGTACCCCGGCGTGGCGCGCAGCATCGACAGTGACGTCACGAATGTGGGACGGCTCATTCATCTGTCTGGCCTTGCGCCGCAGGGATTTGACCTTGCGCCTTACCTCGATGAGGCCCGCGCACAGCTACACCAAGAGGCTGATTATGAAAGAGAATCCCGCTATCTGACGCGTTTTCATGAGCTGATGAAAGGGGAGGAAGACTTCCTCGTCCCCACCATGGTGCCGGAACTGACAACGCAGACCGTGCTTGCCATGACCTACATTCCCGGCGTGAATGTGGAAGAACTGGCCGAGGCCGATCAAGCAACCCGCGACCGCGCCGCGAGCCGCCTTATCGCGCTCATGCTGCGAGAGCTGTTCACCTTCCGACTGATGCAAACCGACCCCAATTTTGCCAACTACCGCTACAACGCGGAGACAGGTCAGATCGTGCTGCTCGATTTCGGCGCGGCGCGGGATCTGGATGAGGATATCATTGCCCGCTACCGCGCGGTCTTTGCCGCCGGGTTGACGGGTGATCCGCGAGAAGTGGAAGAGGCGGCCGAGCGGATGGGCATCATCACGCCGGAGACCGAAGAGCCCTTTCGCAGCCTTATCCTTGAGATGAATGACACCGTCTTTGACCACGTCCGACGCGCCGATGTGATGGATTTCGCCACCTCCACCCTGTCCGCGGAAATGAACGGCAAGGGACGTGTGTTGGCCGAAAGCAAATACGTCCCGCCGCCCCTGCCGATGGACCTGCTGTTCATTCAACGCAAGGTCGCGGGCATGTTCCTTCTGGCCACGCGCCTCAAGGCCCGCGTGCCTGTGCGAGCGTTGATTGAAGAGGCGTTGGCCTAACGCCGGTTTGACCTGAACGCGCAATCGTGACGCAACACAGGCTTTTCCTGCCCGCGCGAGGCGGGTAAGCCTGATCTCATGCAAACCGAATTGCCTTTCACTCGCGATCTTGTCCTTGTCGGCGGCGGTCATACCCATGCGCTGGTTCTGCACAAATGGGCGATGAACCCGCTGCCGGGTGCGCGGGTGACGCTGATCAACCCAGGGCCGACAGCGCCTTATTCGGGCATGCTGCCGGGCTTCGTGGCTGGGCATTACACGCGGCAGGAGCTGGACATCGATCTGGTGCAATTGGCCCGCAAGGCAGGTGCGCGGCTGGTGATGGGATATGCGCATGGGATCGATGCAGACGCGCGGATGATACAGGTGACCGGCGCACCGGATGTGGCCTTTGACGTGGCCGCCATAGACGTGGGCATCACATCCGCCATGCCCAACCTGCCGGGGTTTGCCGAACATGGTGTTCCCGCCAAACCGCTGGGTCGGTTTGCCGAGATGTGGGAGGCCTATGCAGAACAGTCTGGTCCCGCCCATGTGGCCGTGCTGGGCAGCGGTGTGGCAGGCGCGGAATTGGCGCTGGCCATGGCGCACCGGCTGCGGACGCTCGGGCGCGATGCGACCATCCATGTGATTGATCGCAGCAACGCATTTACCGCAATTGGGCCGCGCGCCGCCAAACACCTGCGCGCGGCATTCAAGCGCTACAAGATCACGTTGATCGAAGGCGCGACCCCTGTGGCGATCACGAAGACCGGCGTGACGTTGGAGGACGGCACGGAGATTGAGGCCGATTTCGTCACCGGGGCGGCTGGCGCCAAACCCCATGACTGGTTGGCGGCCACGGGCCTGACGAATGGCGCAGGCTTCATCCCCGTCGACACCCGCCTGCGCAGCCCGGTCCATAGCATTTTTGCGGTGGGCGATTGCGCTGACATGACGGCCTCGCCAAGATCCAAGGCCGGGGTTTTTGCCGTGCGGCAAGCGCCTGTTCTTTTTGACAACCTGCGCGCGGCGCTCTCCACCGGGACGGGGCTGCGGGAATATGTGCCGCAGAAGGATTACCTCAAACTCATCTCTTTAGGCGAAAAATCCGCCTTGGCGGAACGATTTGGGGTGACGCTTGCGGGGCCTCTGCTGTGGCGCTGGAAGGATCAGATCGACACCAAATTTATGACGCAATTTCAGGGGTCTATGAAGGCCACCGCCCCTGCCCTGCCTTGGCCGCGCGCCAAGGGGGCGAGCCCTGAAAAACCCCTTTGCGGCGGTTGCGGGGCGAAGATCGGCATGCCTGCGCTG
The DNA here is from genome assembly GCA_038532355.1 of Pseudomonadota bacterium. Taxonomy (GTDB): domain Bacteria; phylum Pseudomonadota; class Alphaproteobacteria; order Rhodobacterales; family Rhodobacteraceae; genus Roseovarius. The sequence continues at coordinate 61,660 of JBCBAT010000016.1, forward strand.
GCAGGTGCCTTGGGGCGTGACGGGTCCGTTGGCGACGATGCGGGTATATTGACCCGCAATCAGGTGATCAGCACCGATCATCTGCGTGCGATGGTGCTGGATCCGGTCACGCTGACGCGCATTGCGGCGGTGCATGCCTTGGGCGATGTCTGGGCCATGGGGGCCACGCCGCAAGCCGCGCTGACATCGGTGATCCTGCCCCAGCAATCCCCGCAACTGGCCGAACGGGCGCTGGCGGAAATTCATGCGGCGGCCCGTGACGTGATGGAGGAGGCAGGCGCGGAGATTGTGGGCGGGCATTCCACGATAGGCGCGGAGATGACCATCGGATTCACGGTCACGGGCCTGCGCAAATCGAAACCCATCACGCTGGAGGGTGCGCGCCCGGGCGATGACCTGGTTCTGACCAAACCCATCGGCAGCGGCGTTCTTATGGCCGCCGAGATGATGGCCGAGGCCCGAGGCGCAGATGTCAGCGCGGCGCTGCGCTGGATGGTCCAGCCTCAGGGTGTCGCCGCGCGCCACCTTGCCGCCGCCCATGCGATGACGGATGTCACTGGATTTGGCCTCATGGGGCATCTGATGAATATGGCGCAAGCCTCGGGCGTGGGGGCAGAGGTGACGCTGGACGCTGTACCGCTGATGGGTGGCGCGCTGGCGCTGTCATCGCGCGGGGTGCGGTCGAGCCTTTATGCGCAGAACCGTGCGGGGTTTGATCATATCCCCGATACCGACCATCATGCGCTGCTTTTCGATCCGCAGACCGGGGGCGGGTTGTTGGCTGCGATCCCGGATGGTGCGCGCATCGTCGACGCCCTGCGCGGCGACGGGTTCGAGGCGGCGATCATAGGGCATATCACCGACAGCGCGGGTCAGATCGAAATTATCTGAAGCGCCGCTTTGACATCTTGTGCCACCGCAACCAACGCCTCTGGCGTGAGATCCTGAGCGGTGACACGCGCGGCAATCCGCGCTTCCTTGTCTTTCACAGAACTGGCATAGGCCGGATCATAATGCTCCTCCGCCAAGGCCCGGCAGAGCGCCACGTCATCGCCTGCCTCGGACAGGGCGGCCCACCCATCGACCACCGCGTGACCCCGAAATTGCCGCAAGACATCCAGCTTTTCCATCAGCACGGCTTTGTCGGCCAGAATGTCCTTGTACGCCTCTGCCAGATACCGCGCGCGGGCCTCAAGCGGCGCTTCCAGCGCGATGATCGGGGCCGCGTTCATGGCCGCCCAAAGGGTTGGTGGCAAAAGCCGCTGCCCGATCTTGGAACTTTCAGCCTCCACCAACACGGGGCGCGTAGGATCAAGCCGGGTCAGCGCCATGGCTAGGGCAGTTTCGAAACCCTTCTGGCTGGGCTGAGGCGCGGCGCGGTCACCCAGAAGCGACCCGCGGTGATTGGCCAGCCCTTCCAGATCAAGGGTCTGCACGCCCATCCCAGCCAGCCGCGCCAGAAGATCGGTCTTCGCCGTGCCGGTATCGCCCGCCAACAGAATCAATTTGTGCGGCAGCGAATCATCATAAAGCGCGCGCACCACGAGGCGGCGGAAGGATTTGTAGCCACCTTCGATTGTGTCCGACCGCCAGCCGATTTCGCGCAGCATCCAGCCAAACGCGCCCGACCGCTGCCCCCCGCGCCAGCAATAGACCAAGGGCCGCCACCCGCCGTCGTGATGGGAAAGCGCGGTTTCGATGTGATTTGCGGCGTTGCGAAACACCAGCGCGGCCCCGCGTTTGCGCGCGGTGAAGGGGGAGATCTGCTTGAATTCCGTCCCCACGAGCGCGCGTTCTTCGTCGTTCAGAACGGGCAGGTTGATCGCGCCGGGAACATGGTCTTCAGCAAATTCTGACGGGCTGCGCACGTCGATAATGGTGTCGAATTCCAATGCGTTGAGGTCGGACAAGGTGAGCAGGGTGATCATGGAATGTTGTGTAACGGCTTTGTCCGGGACGTGAAATGCCGCAAACCAAGATGGGGGCGCTGCCCCCGCCGCGTTCCGCGTCTCCCCCGGAGTATTTTCAGCCCAAAAGAAGCGGGCGCGTCAGGCTTCTTTCTGGCCATAAATACTCAAATCCGATCGCGCGACATGCGCGGGACAAAATTATGGAGCGGGGCTGCGGTAGCTGGAGGTGAGCAGATGCGTGCCCTCTGACGTGGACCAACCAACGCGAGTGCCTTGGCGCAAGTAGGCCGTGTCACGTGCCGCGAAGACCTCTTTGCCTGCATCCGTTGTCAGGGTCAGCGCGCCCGCCAGAACCTGGATCAATAGATGGTCAGCGACCTGCAAGTCGGGGATCGTGACGGCAGAATGGGTGGATGTGCGCACCTGCATGGTGCCGGCCGCGTTCACGAAATCCACGCGCTCGGTCGTCACCGCGCCGGACGCCATCGCCGCGCCCGACAGATCCGGCACAGTGACGCGCGTCAGCGACGGGTTGCATCCAGTGTCTGGCACCGGGCCATCAAGGATCATGAAAAACTTGCGCAAATAGCCCGGCTGTTCCCACTGGCATTCCAGCCCTTTGGGGATGACGAAGGCATCGCCCGCCTTGAGGTTGATTTCCTCCCCATCCGGCATGCGCATGATCAGCGTGCCCTCCAGCAGATACATGAATTCATCGACGGTGTATTTGCCCATGTGATCGACGAAAGCCGTGTAATCCCACAGGCCCGCGATGTACCCCTCTGCCTCAATCTCATGATAGGTGTGGCCGTTCTGAACGGGGGTGCCGGAAAGCAATTCTGATGGCTCCATCTCTTCCCATCGCTCCATCCCCACGCCGGGCGGGCCATCGCGGTGAAAGCGGGTGACTGCGTTGGTCATGATGTTCCTTTCTTCAGAAATGGCACCTCGTCCTGCCAGCAGGTGAATATCTGATTGGCGGTGCGTGCATACATGGCGGCATGTTCGCCGGTGACGGCGCGCATGCGGGCCTCGATATGGGCGTAGGCCGCATCCATATGGGCGCGGTCGCGGAAGGTGAGAATGGTGAAGAACTGGTGGTTGCGGTCTTCATCGGTGTCCATGGGCGTGTCAGAGACGCGCCGTCCCATGGGGCGGGCATCGATGATGAGATCCGCGTCATAGAGTTCCTGCACGAAGACGCGGTAGGCCTCAGTAAAGCTGGCTTCGTCCTGCCCGGGGCGCAGATCAAAAGTGGAAAGCAGATGGATCTGGCCCACCGGGTCTGCGTCTTTGGGGCTCATTCAGCGGCTCCGGGAAGCGAAACCACTTGAGCGGGGGTGTGCCAGTTGTCGGACAGTTCTGAGAGTTCGCGGTCAAAGGGCACGCCGTCGACCGCAGGCTCGCCCATTTCGCGGGCGGCGCGGTGGCCGGAATAGATGGCGGCGGCGATCGTGCCCGGGCCTAGTGCGTCGCCGATGCGGGTGACGTTGGGCGTCCCCGCAGCAACCAGCGCGTCATAGAGCGCATCCACGGGGCGGCGCATGGTGACGAGGACGGTCGTGGCGGTCTTCAAGGTCGTCTCGCGACCTGTGTAGACGCATTCCAGGATCGCCTCCTGCCCACGCAATTCGTGGATGTTTTGGGTGAGGTGCAGATGGACACCTGCCTCCATCAGCTTTTTCTGGATGAAATGCTGTTCGAGCGTGTGGTTTGTCCAACCCGACACTTCCGCGCCGGGGGTGACGAAATGCACGTCACAGCCCGCCAAAAGCAGTTTTTCGGCGATGGCCCCGCCCATATAGAAATGATCATCGTCAAAGACCACGACCGGCCCGTCCGGCACCACACCAGCCATGATATCTTCGACGGACGTCAGCGCAGCATCGTCGGCAATCGTGATGCCCGTTGGGTTTTGCCGCCCCACCCCGTCCTGAGACCATTTGGCGCCCGTCGCGATCAGGATCTGATCGGCCCCGAATTCCTGCACGGCGGCAGCGTCCAACTCGCTATTGAGGTACAGATCCACGTTGGGCATCTGGCTGATCTGATAGATCCGATAGTCGACCGCCCGGCCCCATTCATTGAGCCCCGGAAGACGGCGTTCGCCGATGAGCCGCCCGCCCGCTTCATCCCGCGCATCGGCGAGTGTCACCTGATAGCCGCGCTGGCCCAAGGCGCGGGCCGCCTCCAGACCCGCAGGCCCTGCGCCCACGATCAAAACACTATCTTGCGTCTTGGCGGGCGCGATGCGTTCGGGGTGCCAGCCGCGCCGCCATTCTTCGCCCATCGTGGGGTTCTGGGTGCAGCGGATGGGGACGAATTGGTGGTCGCCCGATACACAGATGTTGCAGCCGATGCATTCGCGGATGTCCTCAATGCGGCCCTCTTCGATCTTTTTGGGAAGGAACGGATCGGCAATGGAGGGACGCGCCGCGCCGATGAAATCGAGGCGGCCTGACTTGATCAGCGACACCATCGCATCGGGCGAGGTGTAGCGCCCCACGCCCACCACGGGTTTCGTGGTCACGGATTTGACGAAAGCGACATAGTCATCCTGAAAGCCCGATTGTTTGAACCGCGACGTGGCGCTGTCATGTTCCCAGCCGGAGATATTCACATCCCAAAGATCGGGCTCTTCGGCCATCATCTCGATGAAATCGCGCCCCTCGCCCTCGGAGGTGAAGCCATCGTCACCCATCAACTCATCGACGGCAAAGCGCACAGCCACGGCGCAGGTGTCGCCCACGGCATCCTTTGTATCGGCCAGAATTTCACGGAAAAGCCGCGCACGGTTTTCCAGGGAACCGCCATATTCATCCGTGCGGTGATTGCGGTAGGGCGACAGGAAATGCGACATGGTCGACAGGTGATGGGCGACGTAGACATAGACAATGTCATACCCCGCGCGCTTGGCCCTGAGGGCGGCATCGCGGTGCCATTTGCGCAGTGCTTTGATGTCGGTTTTGTCCATCGCGCGGGCCTGCACGGGGTCGCCCGTGACAACCGGATGATGCGAAGGCGCAAGCGGGATTTCACGGCTGAAATTGCTGGAGGTGGTCATGCCCGCATGGTTCAGCTCCGCCCCCGCGAGGCTGCCAAACTCATGAATGCCCTCGCACATGCGCGCGTGGTAGGGGATATCGCGATCATCCCAGAGCCGCCCACCGGCCCAGGGTGTGTGATCGGCGGAAGGGTGGATTTCGATCTCTTCGGTGCAGATGACAGCCCAGCCGCCCTCGGCCTTGGTTCGGCGCATTTCGGCCATTGAGGACGGAAATGTGCGGCCCATACCGTTGCAATGAGGCACCTGGTAGAAGCGGTTGCGCGCGGTCACGGGCCCGATTTTGACCGGCTCGAACAGGATGTCGTAGCGTGGATCCCTCATATGTGCCCCCCTGGGTTTTCGTCTGCCTTGCGGGTTTTCAAGGAAGATAGGACGGTTGCGCAGCTGGGTCCATTGAATAATCATTCAATCGTATTTGCACGGGTGACGCCGCCCAGAAATGCAGCAATAGTGTGCGCGAAAGGGAGCGCTTCATGGAGTTTACAAGAGCCGGGATTTCAGATCGCGCGTTGGAGATTGCCGACCGGGTAGAGAGCTTCGTGCGCGATTTGGTCGTGCCCTATGAAGGCGACGCGCGGGTGAGCTTTCACGGGCCATCAGACGAGATGGCGCTAGAGTTGAAGAGCCTTGCGCGGGAGGCGGGTGTGCTGACGCCGCACATTCTGGAGGATGCCAGCCACCTGACCCAGCGGGAGACGGCTGCGGTGTTGATGCGATCGGGCCTGTCGATCCTGGGGCCGCTTGCCTGCAACACGGCTGCGCCGGACGAAGGGAATATGCTGCTGATCGGCAAGGTGGGCAGCGCAGAGATGAAAGAGCGGTTTCTGGAGCCACTGGTGCGCGGCGAAAAACGCTCTGCCTTCTTCATGACGGAACCTGCATCTGAGGGCGGCGCAGGGTCCGATCCGATGATGCTGAAAACCACCTGCGTGCCGGATGGCAATCACTGGGTGATCAACGGACGCAAAGCGTTCATCACGGGTGCTGATGGCGCGGGCGTGGGGATTGTGATGGCCAAAGCCGAGGAAGGCGCCTGCATGTTCCTCGTCGATCTGCCCCACCCGGCCATCCGGGTTGAGCGCGTGCTGGACACAATCGACAACGCCATGCCGGGCGGCCATTCAGTGGTGGCGATCGACAACCTGCGCCTGCCTGCCGATCAGATGCTTGGCGAGGCAGGCGAAGGGTTCAAATATGCGCAAGTCCGCCTTGGGCCAGCGCGGCTGTCGCACTGCATGCGCTGGCTTGGGGCCTGCGTGCGTGCGCAGGAGATCGCGACGGATTACGCCAACCGGCGCGAGGCGTTTGGTAAGCGGCTCATTGACCACGAAGGCGTGGGCTTCATGCTGGCCGAAAACGAAATTGACCTGCGCGCGGCAGAACAAATGACCTATTGGTGCGCCGATGTGCTGGACAGCGGCGCGCGCGGCACGTCGGAGAGTTCCTCGGCCAAGGTGTTTGTCTCCGAGGCGCTGATGCGTGTGGCGGATAGATGCGTGCAATGCATGGGCGGCACGGGCGTGACGCAGGATACGATGGTCGAACAGGTCTTCCGCGAACTGCGCGCGTTCCGCATTTATGACGGCCCCACGGAAGTGCACAAATGGAGCCTTGCCAAGAAGATCAAGCGCGATTGGGAGCGGGGCCGGTAGATTTCATGCCTCCGGTGGGAGTATTTCCGGCCCAAAAGAAGCGCGCAATCTGGCTTCTTTCTGGCCAAAAATACTCATGTCCTGACCTGACCGTCAGCGCAATTTAAGATCAGACAGAATGCCCGGGATTTTCTTTTTCAACCCGAAAAACCCTTTGGTCGCGTGGGGCCATGTCAGCGTGTCATAGTCGCGCCGGATTTCCGTCAGCGTGAGACCGGCCTCAGCCAGATCGGGCGCGGCGTTTTGCAATGCCTCGGATACCGGGCCAACAGGCGCATAGGGCGTGACTATGTGGCTGACTTTTGCACGGCGCGCGGCGTCGCAGATGGATGTCGCCCAATCGCCCTGCCCCATGTCGCCATCGACGTCGAAATGATCAGAGGCACGGACAAGCGCATCTTTCACACCCTCAAGGGCAAACTGCTGCGCGGCCTCACCCACCTCGTGGGGGGAGCGCGCGTCGGTCGCGGTGAGCGCGTGGATGGAGGCAGGCGCGCGGGTCAGGACCTGATCAGGCGTGCCGTCCTCTTCGGTGATCAATAGCAGGAAGGGCTCAGAAGGCACCGCCTCCGGCAAGGGCAGCGCGACGCGGGGGTGATCTTCGTCTTCCACTAGCGCGTCTGTCTGGCTGGAAAGCTGGTGCAGCGGGTTGAACCGACCGCCAGTGTATTTGTTGATGTTGGAGGCGCGCGCGGCGTAGGTTTTGCCTTTCGTGTGCAGCCCTGCAACCCAGCGCCAGCTGAGCGTGTTGGACGCGGGATCACCATCGAGCAAATGGCGCAGGAAGAAATCTGCCCCCACCTCCCATGGCAGGCGCAGGGTGAAAATCCAGATGGAGGCAAACCACATCCGCGCGTGATTATGCAGATACCCTGTCTTCACCAATTCGCGCGCCCAGGCATCAAAAGCGTCGATGCCTGTGCGGCCTTCCATCGCGGCCTCGATGTCCGCGCGCAAACCGCGGTCGCGCGCGGCGTCTTCCATCGCCACGTCTAGCCCTGCGCGATAGGCCGTCCAGACCGATGGGCGCTGTTCCATCCAGCCTTTGAAATAGCCGCGCCAGAACACTTCCTGGATGAATTTCTCCGCCGATGACGGGTTATGCCGGGTCAGAACGGTGCGCAGCACCTCCTCTTCGGAAATCAGCCGGTGGCGGATCCAGGGCGACAGGCACGACACGTTGGACCGCTTGTCAGGGCCAAAATCATAATTGCGCTGAGAGCTGTAGGTGCGCGCCGTTCGGGGGGCAAACGCCTCCAGCCGGGCAAGGGCGGCGGCGCGGCTTGGGGTGAAGGACATCGTCTCATTTTCGGGTTCAAACCCCGGTAACGGCAGTGTTTCGTTCATCAGGTGGCGCGCTCCGCTGTGGTCGGGTCCGGTGAGGGTCACATAGGGTGATTTTCCGCGCTGTCCCGTGCGTTTGGCGCTTTTCCCCGGGGCGCATCGCAATAGGTTGCAGTCCATGTTGCTCAACGTGACCAACCTGACCAAATCCTACGCGGGGCCCGATGGCGAGGTGCCCGTGCTACGCGGCGTGGACTTGTCTTTGGACCGGGGCGAAACACTTGCGCTGACGGGCGAAAGCGGGTCGGGCAAAAGCACGTTGCTGCATCTTGTTGGCGGGCTGGACCTGCCCGGTGGTGGGCAGATCATGCTGGATGGCCAGGATGTGGCGCAGATGGATGATGCCGGTCGCGCGGCGCTGAGGCGGGACACGGTGGGGGTGATTTTCCAGCAATTCAACCTGATCCCATCGATGACGGTCGCTGCGAATATTGGCTTTCATGCCCGCCTTGCCGGGCGTCAGGATGGGGCCCGCGAGGCCGCGCTGACTGAAGCGCTGGGCTTGACGGATCAGGTGCAGAAATTTCCCGAACAGCTGTCAGGCGGGCAGCAGCAGCGCGTGGCGATCGCCCGCACGCTGGCGGCAAAACCCGCGCTGGTGCTGGCCGATGAACCCACCGGCAATCTCGATGAGGCGACGGCGGCGGAGGTGATCGACCAGATGCAGGCCTTGGTCACCGAGGCGGGTTCGGCCCTGATGATGGTGACCCATTCCACCGCGCTGGCCGCCCGGATGGGGCGGCGGCTGCATCTGAGCCAGGGGCGGCTGGCATGATCCGCGCGGGGTTAACTGCGCTGTGGTCCCATTGGAGGCAAAGCAAGCTGCAATTGGTGACGTTGCTGGCAGGCCTCGCGCTTGCCACCGCGCTTTGGTCTGGCGTGCAGGCGATCAATTCGGAAGCGCGTGCCAGCTATGATGCTGCGGCCGCTGTGCTGGGTGAGGGACGGTTTGATCAGCTGGTTCCGGCCAGTGGTGAGGCCATCGCGCTGGACACCTATGTTGCGCTGCGTCGCGCCGGTTGGCAGGTGTCGCCAGTGGTGGAGGGCGATATTGCTCTGGGCGGCACCCGCGCGCGGATCGTGGGTGTGGATCCCCTGACCGCGCCAGGCGGGTCCGGCACGTCTGTCCTCAGCGCGCCGCCGGAGCCGCAGGAATTTTTGGGCGACGGGGTGATCTTTGCCCATCCCGGCGTGGCAACCGCGCTGACGGACCGAGTGAGCGCACAGGTGATCGCCGATGCGGGCGTGGCACCGGATACGGCCCTGATGGATGTGAGCGTGGCCGCGCGGCTGTTGGAGACATCCGATCTGTCGCGCCTGATCGTAGTGCCGGACCAACCCATGGGCCTGCCGCCTTTGTCAGAGGTGGCCCCCGATCTGATCCGCCAGGGCGCGCAAGACGGGGCGGAGGTCGGGCGGCTGACAGACAGTTTTCACCTCAACCTCACGGCGTTCGGGTTGCTGGCCTTCGTCGTGGGGCTTTTCATCGTGCATGGCACCATCGGGCTGGCCTTTGAACAACGCCGGGGCATGGTGCGCACGCTGCGCGCTTTGGGGATGCCGTTGCGGGTTTTGATTGCCTTGCTGGCGATGGAGATGGCGGCTTTTGCCCTGATCGCGGGTGGGGTGGGTGTGCTTTTGGGGTACCTGATTGCCGGTGCGCTGCTTCCGGATGTCGCGGCCACATTGGAAGGTCTCTACGGCGCGCAGATCTCCGGCGCGTTGCAGCTTCGACCGGATTGGTGGCTCACGGGGCTGGGCATCGCTTTCGCAGGGACCCTGATTGCCGCCTCTGGCGCGCTGTGGCGGATTGCGCGGATGCCGATTTTGGCCAGCCCTGGTGGCCGCGCCTGGGCCGTGGCCTCGGGCAAAACGCGGGGTTGGCTGGGTTTGGCCGCGATTGCGTTGGGCGCGCTGGCGGCGGTGGCTTTGGTCTTTGGTCAGGGTCTGCTTGTGGCATTCGCGGGGCTGGGCGCGCTTTTGATGGGCGCAGCCCTTGCCCTGCCTGCGCTTCTGGACCGCGTGCTGGCCTGGGCGGAGGCCCGGGCGCGTGGCATACGCGCCCAATGGTTCTGGGCCGACACGCGCCAGCAGGTGCCGGGGCTGTCACTGGCCCTGATGGCGCTCTTGCTGGCGGCGGCGGCCAATGTCGGTGTGTCGACCATGGTGTCAAGCTTTCGCCTGACCTTCGTGGATTTTCTGGATCAACGGTTGGCCTCTGACCTTTACATTCAGGCCGAGGATGAAACCCAAGCGGCAGAGGTGGAGGCGTTTCTGCGCCCGATCACATCAGAAATCATGCCACTGCTTTACGTGGACACGCGGCTTGCTGATCAGCCTGCGGAACTCTACGGCGTGCGCGTCGGTGCGACCTATCGCGAAAACTGGGGGTTTCTGGCGGGCCGCGACACCGCGTGGCAGGATGTGGCCCAAGGCACCGCCGTGGTCATCAACGAACAGATGGCGCGCCGGGCGGGGCTGTGGCTGGGTGATGACTTGGTCGTGGCCCCGGGCGTGACATTGCCAATCGCGGGCGTTTTTGGGGATTACGGCAACCCTGTGGGGCAAGCCGTGCTGGGCGAGGATCTGTTCCTCACCCTATACCCGGATGCGCGGCCCACGCGCTTTGGCATTCGAGTGGACAGCAAAGAGGCGGCCCGCGCGGCGCTGCTGGAGTTCGGCCTGAAGGAGCCGCAGATCATCGACCAACAGGTGATCAAGGATTTCTCACTCGACGTGTTTGAACGCACTTTCACGGTCACGGCGGCGCTCAATGTGCTGACGCTGTCTGTGGCGGGCTTTGCCATTCTGACCTCCCTCCTGACGCTGGCGGCGATCCGGGTGCCGCAACTGGCACCGGCCTGGGCGATGGGGCTGACGCGCGCGGCCCTTGGCCGGTTGGAGATGGTGCGCGCCGTGGTGTTGGCGGCGCTCACGATGCTCTTGGCTGTGCCCTTGGGGTTGATGCTGGCCTGGGTGCTGCTGGCCGTGGTGAATGTGGAGGCGTTTGGCTGGCGGCTACCGATGTTCATCTTTCCGCTGGATTACGCCACGCTTGCGGTTTTCGGCGTCCTTGCGGCGGCTTTGGCCGCGCTTTGGCCGGCGCGGCGTCTGGCCCGCACGCCGCCTGCCGATTTGCTGAAGGTGTTTTCCAATGAACGCTAGGGTGGTCATTTTAGCGGTGTTTCTGCCATTGGCGGCATGGGCGCAGGGCTTTGCAGGGCTTGGCACGGATGCCGATGGGTTTTCCGTGCCCGAACGCGGTTATTCCTTCACCTTCCCTACGGACCACGGGCCGCATCCCGATTTTCGCATCGAATGGTGGTACCTAACGGCCAATCTGGAAGCTGAGGATGGCACGCCTTACGGGCTGCAATGGACGCTCTTCCGTTCTGCCCTAGCCCCGGAAGACCGTGACGGATGGGAGAGCCCGCAAATTTGGTTCGCCCATGCCGCCGTCACCACGCCGGACGCGCATCACGTGGCTGAACGCGTGGCGCGCGGCGGGATCGGCCAGGCGGGGGTGAACGCCGCGCCATTTGACGCCTGGATTGACGATTGGCGCATGGCGGGGCCGGATTTCGACACCCTGACGCTCAACGCGACCGGGGCTGATTTTGCCTATGACATGACGCTCAGCGCCCAAGGCCCGTTGATTTTTCAAGGCGATCGCGGCTATTCGGTGAAATCTGAAGAAGGGCAAGCCAGCTATTACTATTCGCAACCTTTCTTCGCCATCGACGGCACGCTGACCTTGCCGCAAGGCGATATTGAGGTGCGGGGGGAGGCGTGGCTCGACCGGGAATGGTCATCGCAGCCGCTGGCGGACAATCAGACAGGGTGGGATTGGTTTTCGCTCAGCTTCGATGCGGGTGAGAAGATGATGGGGTTCCGCCTGCGCCAAACCGATGGCGCGCATTTCACCGCCGGGACGTGGATTTCACCTGCGGGTGAGACGGAAGCTTTCGCCAACGGGGTATTCAACGCCGAACCGCTGGCCACATCAGAGGTCGCAGACCGCACGATCCCCACATCCTGGCGCGTAACAGTGCCGCAGAAGGGTGTCGACGTGACGGTGCGCGCCCTAAATCCCAACGCATGGATGGAGGTGGCCGTGCCCTATTGGGAAGGCCCCGTGGTGGTCACGGGCAGCCATCCCGGGCGCGGATATCTGGAGATGACAGGTTATGAGTGAGACATCAAAAGATCTGACGGTTTACTATGACGGCGCTTGCGCGCTCTGTCAGATGGAGATCGGACATTACAAGGCGCAGGCCGGCGCGGACAAGATCGATTTTGTCGATGCCACATCCGAGGACCTGCCGGGTGATCTGGATCGTGACACGGCGCTGGGCCGCTTTCATGTGCGCCGCAGCGATGGCTCGCTTGTCTCCGGCGCGGCGGGGTTTGCAGAGGTTTGGAAGGGCCTGCCCAAATGGCGCTGGGCTGCGCGGCTCGCTGCCCTGCCAGGGGCGCTTTGGGTGATGGAACGCATGTATCGCGCGTTCCTGCCGGTGCGGCCCTATATCTCAAAAAGCTTTGGGAAGTGGAAAGCACGGGCGCGCGCTCAGACAACGCGGCCTAATAAGCTTTGATACAATCGCCTCAGGCGGGAGTATTTGTGGCCCAAAAGAAGCATGAAACATCCGGCTTCTTTTTGGCTGAAAGTACTCCGGGGGAGGCGTCGAAGCCCTTGGGCTTCGACGGTGGGGGCAGAGCCCCTTAATTCGCTGGCTTAGGCCAGTGCGAGGCTGCCTGCCGATTCACGCCCATCGCGCCCGGCTTCCAGCTCATATGTAACTGCCTGCCCGTCGTCGAGGCGCTGAAGGCCTGCCGCTTGCAGGGCAGAGATATGCACAAACACATCCTTGCCGCCATCTTCGGGGGCGATGAACCCAAACCCTTTTTCAGTGTTGAACCATTTCACGGTGCCTTTGGCCATCGTGATGTCTCCTTATCAAATCGGTCCCCGCACCATGCGATGGACCATTGGACTGCTCAGTGTCGTCGTAGGATCAACTGAGGCCGAAAGGAAACAGTGGGTCGTCGGAAGAAGCTTAGCACGGATTACATAGTAGCGCGCCACGCGAATTACCAGTGCCAGTCGACGCTCTTTCTTGCGGGCACTTCCTTTCTGGGCGGCCTTCTGCTTACCTATCCTCACCCTTCACTGCGGAGATGCCCCCATGAAAGATCAAAACCTGTCGCACGGTGGCGCGCTTTTGGTGGATTGCCTCGCCGCGCAGGACGTTTGCCGTGTTTTCTGCATCCCCGGCGAAAGCTACCTTGCGGCGCTGGATGGTCTTTATGGTTCCGGCATCGACGTGATTGTCGCGCGGCAGGAAAGCGGGGCGGCCATGATGGCGGAGGCCGCAGGCAAGCTGACCGGGCGGCCCGGTGTGGCTTTTGTCACCCGCGGCCCCGGGGCCACCAATGCCAGCGCGGGTGTTCATATCGCAATGCAGGACAGCACGCCCATGGTGCTATTCGTGGGCCAGGTGGCCAGCGATCAGCGCGACAGGGAGGCCTTTCAGGAAGTGGATTACCGCGCCATGTTTGGGCCGCTGGCCAAATGGGTGGCTGAAATTGATCGCGCGGACCGCATCCCGGAATACGTCTCCCACGCGTTCCACGTGGCCCAATCGGGGCGGCCCGGGCCGGTCGTTTTGGCGCTGCCCGAAGACATGCTGTCGGGCCCTGTTGAAGGGGCGGTTCCGGCAAAACCGGCCTCCCTGCCCTCTGGCGCGGCGGCGGATGGGGATGTGCGCGCGGTTCTCGACCGCATTGAGGCCGCAGCGCGTCCGTTCGTGATCGTGGGTGGTGGCGGATGGTCCGCAGAGGCCAGCGCGGCCCTGGGCCAATTTGCGGCCGCCATGGGTGTGCCGATTGGCGCATCGTTCCGCTGTCAGGATTACCTGAGCAATGATCACCCCTGCTACGTGGGCGATGTAGGCATTGGCATCAATCCCAAGTTGGCGGACCGGGTGCAAGAGTCCGATTGCCTGATCGCGCTGGGAGCGCGGTTGGGGGAGATGACCACATCAGGCTACAGCCTTGTGACACCGCCCGTGCCGGACCAACCCCTGATCCATATCCACGCGGACAGCGCGGAGTTGGGTCGTGTCTACCGGCCGGAATTTGCGATTTGCGCGAAACCGGGCGTCTTTGCACAGCAGCTGGCGGTGGTTGCGGGCGCGCGCGATGGCGGCACATGGCTGACCGAGGCGCGCGCTGACTATGAGACCTGGCAAGTGCCGCAAGACACCACGGGCGATCTGCGGATGGAGCGTGTGGTGGGACATCTGCGGGATGTGCTGCCGAAGGATGCGATCCTGACCAATGGCGCGGGCAATTATTCGGCCTGGCTGCATCGCTATTACCGTTATCGCGGATGGCGCACGCAACTGGCACCCACCAGCGGATCCATGGGCTATGGCCTGCCCGCGGCGGTGGCGGCGAAGCTGGCCCATCCGGACCGCGACGTGATCTGTCTGGCGGGCGACGGGTGTTTCCAGATGACCTGTCAGGAATTCGGCACGGCCTGTGAGTTTGGGGCAAACATCGTGGTGCTGATCTGCGACAACAGCATGTATGGCACGATCCGCATGCACCAGGAACGGGCCTATCCCGGGCGGCCCAGCGGCACCGCGTTGCGCAATCCCGATTTCGCGGCCTGGGCAGAAAGCTATGGCGCATTCGGGCAACGCGTGACGCGCGATGAGGATTTCCCAGAGGCCTTAGCGGCGGCGCGTGCTGCGGGCAAACCCGCCATCCTGCACCTGATCACCGATCCCCGAGCGATCACACCGCGATTGGTGCTGGACGCGGATCAGGTGAACTGAAATTCGCCTGCGCGGTGGGTCTGTAGATAACTTTCGAAAAAGTCGGTAAATGACGCGACAAGCGGCGGAAACTGTTCATAAGGTGGATAAAAAAGCGTGAGCCACAAAGGCTCTGCCGTCCAATCCTGCAACAGGGTCACAACATCGCCTGCCGCCAAAGCATCACGGGTCAGGAAGTCGGGAAGCAAGGTCATCCCCTGCCCCGCGGCGGCCATAGCGCATAAAAGTTCCCCATTGTTGATCGCCACGTGATCACCCGCCCGTACCCGCCGTGTCAGCGCGCCATTGGTCAGTTGCCAGGTTTCCGCCGTGCCATCCTCGCTGTAGGAAAGGCAGTGATCGGCGATCAGATCATCGGGTGTTTCGGGCACACCGACCTGATCCAAGAGGCTTGGCGCGGCGACGATGTGGCGGGGCACGACGCAGATTTTGCGCCAGATGGTGGATACATCGCTTGGCGGTCGGGAGACACGGATCGACAGATCGTAAGGCGCATCGATGATATCCACCAGTCGGTCTGACAGATCGACACTGATGCTGACCTGCGGAAAGGCCTCTCGGAACGCCGACAGCACGCCGGGTAAGAGCCGCAGCCCCATGGACAGAGGCGCGTTGAGCCGAAGGTGCCCCCGGTCAGGCCGGTTTTCGCGCGTGATCTGCTGGGTGGTGGCATCAAGATCCTCAATCAACGGGCGGTAGCGCGCAGCGACCGTGGCGCCAATCGCGGTGAGGCTGACCTTGCGCGTCGTGCGCAGCAAAAGCTGCTGACCCAGATCCTCTTCCAGGCGGGCAATGGTGCGGGTGACGGTGCTGGGCGTCAGGTTGAAATGCTTGGCCGCGCCCACGAAGCTTTGCAGGCGGGCGACCTCAAGAAAAATGCGGATCGGGCGTATGTCTTCCATGATGGGATTGATGCATTCTGCGCAATGAAAGTGCAATATGCGTTGCGCTGCGCGAAAGAGGTTTCATGCCTCCGGCGGGGATATTTGGGGCCAGAAGAAACATATGCCTGATTGGTTTGCCTGAATTATTGTCGCGGAAGTCGAGAGCACAAAGCCCGCGACACCCCGGTCACTCCGCCAGCAGACGGCGGGTGTTATCGCGCAAAAGCGCGTCAACATCGTGGTCAAGATTGAGCGTTTTCATCTTTTCGTCGATCAGCAGAAATGACAGCCCGTGCACCATGGTCCAAAGCGGGAAAGCGCGGTCCAGAACCTGTTCATCCACCTGATCCTTGCCGAAATAGGCCGCAACCTGTGACAGCAGGATCCCGTAATTGCGCATGCCGCGTTCGATCATTTCGGTGTTGTCGTGATGTTCGCGCGCAATGCCGAAGCACAGGCGGAAGACGCCCGGTTCCGACGTGGCGAATTTCACGTAGGCGCGGCCCAGCGCGTTTATGGCCTCTAACGTGCCAGGGGTGTGACCTGACTGCGCCTCCACCATCATATCGTGGAACCGTTCCATTCCTTCGGAACAGACCGCCAACAGCATTTCATCGCGGTCTTCGAAGTGCCGGTAGGGAGCCGCGGTCGACACGCCCGCCGCGCGGCAAGCATCCGCGACAGAAAACCGATCTGCGCCTTTGTCTTCAACCAGTTGGCGCGTGGCCTCCACCAGGCCCGCGCGCAAATCGCCGTGATGATAATGTGTGCGTTTTGCCGCCATGATTTCCGTCTTTTACCCTTTTTGCGCAGAAAAATCCACGCGCAGCCTTGCCAAAGTTAGCAACACTAACACATGTTAGCGCATCTAACATTCAACAGGTGCACCCATGCAAGATGGAAATCCTACACCCTCCCTGACGCGACGTATATTGAAAATCCTCGGCACTGTGACCTCCACCTCGATCACCGCCGCCATAGCGGTGGGGCTTGTGGTCACCGGGTCGAGTTTCATCGCAGACCGCGCTGACAGTGTAGGGTTGCCGGACATCGCCCCGCCCGTCACCGTGCGCACCCAACCCATGGCGCGGGAACCGGGATACACCGTGACGCGCAGCTTCGTGGGCCAGCTCGAGGCCGCGCAAGAGGCGGACCTGGCGTTTGAAGCAGGCGGCACCCTGGCGGCGATCTTTGTAGAAGAAGGCGCATATGTCGAGGAAGGCGCGGTGCTGGCCCGCACCGACACGCGCGCCTTGAGTGCCGATCGCGACGCCACGCTGGCCGCCCGCACGGCCCTTGAGGCGCAGTTGGAACTGGCGAAACTGACCACCGCGCGGCAGGAACGGCTGGAACAACAGGGTTTCGCCGCGACCCAGCGCTTTGATGAGGCACGGTTGTCGGTGATGGAACTGACAGCCCGCATTGATCAGACCGACGCGCAGATTGCGCGCATTGATGTGGCTTTGGACAAATCCGAACTGCGCGCGCCGTTTGCAGGCCGCGTCGGCGCGCGGATGGCCGATCTTGGCCAGACCGTCGGTTCGGGTGCCCCCGTGCTGCGACTGTTGGAGGAGGCCGCGCCAAGGCTGCGCGTTGGACTGCCCGCTGATTTGGCGGTGGACCTTGCGATTGGCGCGCAGGCGGATGCGGTCTTTGGCGCGCAAGCCTACGCTGCGACGCTCGTGTATCTGCGCCCCGATCTGGATCCGCGCACGCGGACCCGCAGCGCGGTGTTTGAACTGGTGCTCTCAGAGGGTCAAACCGCGCCCGCCTATGGCCAATCCGGGCAGATTAGGCTGACGCAAACTGTTGAAGACCCCGGCGCATGGGTGCCTCTGATGGCGCTGCGCGAAGGGGTGAATGGCAGCTGGACGGTAATGGCCGTTGATGGTGAAAACCGCGCCACGCTAGAGGCGGTGGAATTGCTGCACAGCAGTGCCTCCCATGCCTTTGTACGGGGCAGTTTCAGTGATGGCGCGGCACTGATCGCCGCAGGTCCGCACCGCGTGGTGCCAGGCCAACTGGTTGAAATTGCGGAGTAGCCTCGATGGAAACGCTCACCTACCGCTCTCCCCGTCTTGTGGCGCTGATGCTGTTGGTGCTGATCGCAGGCGGGCTGTCTTCGCTTTTGTCCATCGGGCGGCAGGAAGACCCCACCATCACCAACCTTTTCGCCACTGTCACGACCGTCTTTCCCGGCGCTGATCCCGCGCGGGTGGAGGCGCTGGTCAGTTCCCCCATTGAAGAAAAGCTAACCGAAATCCCCGAGGTGGACGTGATCGAAAGCACGTCGTCCACCGGAATTTCCGTGGTCTCCATCGAGTTGATCGAGACGTTAGAAGGGGAGCGGATCGAGCAGGTCTGGTCCGAAACGCGTGATGCGTTGGAAGATGCGCGCAGGGAATTTCCGCCCGGCGTTCTGGCGCCGGAATTCAATTCCGACAACACAGGTGCCTATGCGGCGATTGTGGCGCTGCGGGCAGAGCGAGGGGATTTCCCCATGACGCTGGCCGCGCGCTATTCCGAGGATTTGGCCGACCGGTTGCGCGCCGTGCCGGGCACCAAGCTGGTGGACGAATTTGGCGTGCCGGAAGAGGAGGTTCTGGTCACGCTGGACCCGGTTGAGGCGGCGGGGCTGGGCCTGACGACCGATGCGGTGTCACAGGCCATTCGCGCGGCAGATGCAAAGGTGCAGGCCGGGCGGCTGCGGGCGGACAGTTCTGACATCATTTTGACGGTTGAAGGGGAGATCACCGCCCTTGACCGCCTGCGCGATGTGGTCTTGCGCGAAGATGCCGCCGGTCGGGTGATCCAGCTGGGCGATGTCGCCCGCATCACGCGCGGTGCGGTGGAGCCTCGGGCGGAAATGGCGCTGTCGGATGGGCAGGCCGCGATCCTTGTCGCGGCGCGGATCAATGACGGCTTGCAGGTGGATGCGTGGATGGCCACGGCGCGCGAAACGCTTGGCGACTATCAGGCCACGCTGCCTGCGGGGCTGACGGCGGAACTGGTGTTTGATCAATCGGGCTATACCGCCGAACGGCTCATGGAGGTGGGCACCAATATGGCCATTGGCGTAGGGCTGGTGGTGTTGGTGCTGCTGATCACGCTGGGGGTGCGGTCGGCGATGATCGTGGCGCTTGTGCTGCCGGTGGTGTCGCTGGCCACATTGATGACAATGAATGCGATGGGGCTGCCCATTCACCAGATGTCAGTCACGGGGCTGATCGTAGCGCTGGGATTGCTGGTGGATGCGGCCATCGTGATGGCCGATGAGGTGGGCAAGCGCCTTGCCGCGGGTGCGTCCCGGGCAGAGGCGGCGGGCGGTGCGGTGAGGCGGCTGTTTGCCCCGCTTCTGGCCTCAACGGTCACGACGGCGCTGTCTTTCACGCCGATGATCCTGCTGCCCGGGCCTGCGGGCGACTTCGTAGGCTCGATTGCCATTGCCGTGGTGACAATGCTGACATGGTCCTTCCTGATTGCCGTCACGATCACGCCCGCCATCGCGGGGTGGTCCTTGCGCGAAGGGCGTGCAGGCGGGTTGCGCGTGGCGCCTCTGTCGCGGGCGTTTCGCTGGACGCTGGCGTGGTCCATGGCGAACCCTGTAAAATCCGTGGCGCTGGCCCTTGTGCTGCCGGTGCTGGGCTTTGCCTCGATGCCCACGCTGACGGCGCAGTTTTTCCCTGGCGTGGATCGTAACCAGTTCCATATTGAGGTCGATATGCCTGCAGGCACCGCGATTTCGGCGACGCAGGATTTGGCCCTGCGGATTGACGATGCCTTGCGCAGTGAGGACGGCATTGCGCAGGTGGATTGGGTGATCGGGCGGTCCGCGCCTGCCTTTTATTACAACGTCATCGGTGATCGCGATCAGGCCCCGGGGTTTGCCCAAGCACTGGTCACCACCGCCTCGCCTGAGGCCACCGACAGGCTGGTCCCTGCCCTGCAACGCAGCTTGACGCGCGACTACCCGGAGGCGCGCATTCTGGTGCGCGGGCTGGTGCAAGGCCCGCCTGTGGATGCGCCGGTGGAGTTGCGCATCGTGGGCCCGGACACCGCGACGCTGCGCGCGTTGGGGGATGAGGCACGGGCGATCATTGCCGATCAGGATTTGGTGACTGTGGTGCGGTCCACCGTGTCGGGCGGCGCGCCGGAAGTGTCGCTGACCGTGGATGAAGCCAAGGCGCGGCTCATTGGCCTCGACCTGGGACAGATTGCGCGGCAGTTGGATACCGCGCTGGAAGGCGTCACCGGCGGGTCGCTTTTGGAAGGGACCGAACAATTGCCGGTGCGGGTGCGCATGGGCGACGGTGTACGGAGTGACCTTGGAGTGATCTCCGACCTGCCGATCATTCCGCCTGCGCAAACGGGCGCGCCTGTGTCGGTGCCGCTGTCGGCGCTGGCGGAGGTGCAGGTGCTGCCTTCGGACGCCGCGATCACCCGGCGCAATTCTGAGCGGGTGAACAACATTCAGGCCTTCATCGTCCACGGTGTCTTGCCCGAAGAAGCCTTTCGCGATGTGCGCGCGGGGCTGGCGGAGGCGGGCTTTGACCTGCCCGCAGGCTACCGGTTGGAATTCGGCGGTGATGCGGATGCGCGGGATTCGACCATGACCAACCTGCTCGCGCCCTTAGGCCTGATCATCACGCTGTCGCTGGCCACCGTGGTGCTGACGCTCAATTCCTTCCGCTTGGCGGGGGTGACCTTCGTGGTGGCAGGGTTGTCGGCGGGGCTGTCCATCCTGTCGCTGGCGGTACTGCAATATCCGTTTGGGATCACGGCGGTGATCGGCGTCATCGGGTCGATCGGCGTGTCGATCAATGCGGCCATCATCATCCTCTCTGGCCTGCAAGAGGACGCGCGCGCCCGTTCTGGCGACCGCGAGGCGATGGTCGACGTGGTGATGGGGTCATCGCGTCACATCATCTCCACCACCATCACGACCTTCGGGGGGTTCCTGCCGTTGATCCTTGCAGGCGGCGGTTTCTGGCCGCCCTTTGCGGTGTCGGTTGCGGGCGGCGTGCTGCTGTCGACGGTGGTGTCATTCTACTTCACCCCGCCGGTCTTTGCGCTGGTGCGGCGGCGGATGGCACGAAACAAAGATGACCGCCCTAATGCGGATGTGGTGGCTTTGGCAGCGGAGTAGACGGTGCGGAATCAAGGGCTTTAGCCCGCCGCGCCTTCGCCTGGCCCCCCCCCCAAAGGGCCTGGCGAAATGACAGTTGCAGGGTGTCGCTCGTATGGAGTCCGGGAACCTAGAGATAAAGCGCGGCCATTCAGAGATCCGGATCGCCAGTCCGGGGCCAGGCCAAGGCGCTCCGTAGCACACTAATTTCCAGCATCGCTACACCCCAACTCCTCAAACAACCATACCTCAAACGCCCGCGACGCAGGTGTCTGCGCGTGAGGCGCAGGTGGCGTGGCAAAGTAGCATTCGTTCAAAGCGGGCGCATGATCGAACGGGCGGATCACCTCGCCTTTGGCCAACATATCGGCGGCGATTGTATCATGGGCCATGGTCAGCCCGGCCTCGGACTTCGCCCCCATCATCGCCACCACGTAGGTGGAACTGAGGTTCACAGCGCGTCCCACGTGTTCCGCCCCTCCACCTGACTTGAACCACGCATCCCAGGTGCCCGTGATGCCCGCGCAGTCAAAAAGCGGCGCATGGGTCAGATCAATGCCGCGCTCTGCATAGCCCGGCGCGCAGACCGGGAAGAATGTCTCTTGCGTGATCTTTTGCGCCTCGGGCGACATATCCCCGGGACGGCCAAACCGTATTTCCATCCCCGCGCGGCCTGCGTTTTTATCCGGATCCCACACATGCGTCACGACATTCAGCACCAGCCATGGATGGCGCGCGTAAAACCGGTGCAGGCGGGGCGCGAGCCAAAGGGCGGAGAACGCCATGGAGCAATTGAGCACCATAGTCTGGCCGCGATCCACGCCGGTGAAGGCCTGCGTGCCCGTGGCGATCAGATCAAACGCCTCGCGCACCACGGGCAGGTAATTGCTGCCCGCCTCGGTCAGGTCCAGTGCGCGGGTGCGGCGGACGAAAAGCTCTACCCCCAGAAACGCCTCCAGGCTGCGCACATGTTGGCTGATGGCCGATTGCGTGAGGCTGAGCTCCCCCGCCGCGCGGGTAAAAGACAGGTGCCGGGCGGCGGCCTCAAACGCGCGCAGCCACGTGAGCGGCGGAAGATCGGTTGACATGTTATGCAACACCTATGCATCAGTTTTATTAATGATATACCCGCGAATCCTTTGTTTGTCAGCCAGTCTACGCGCGTGTCATGCTTCCTCATCGCCCATCAGACGCACAGGTGCCCCATGCTCCAAACTGCCCCGAAACCGAACCTCACCCACTGGGACGAACGCGTCGATATGGCCGCTGCGTTCCGCTGGACGGTGAAGCTGAACTACCATGAGGCCGTGGCCAATCATTT